>OW818661.1:4800000-6168283 GCA_942493005.1 uncultured Verrucomicrobiaceae bacterium | reverse complement strand
TTCTTTTCACCCCAAAATCACCGTTTTTGACGCCTCCACACCCTCCCAACACCCCTTTTTCCCAAAAAACACCCCAACTTCTCTCCTCAACCCCACGTCTAACCAATATTGATAGTCAGGCCTGGCGCTTGCGCGCCAGGGATGAAGGCTGCCGCCATGAGAGATTTGAGCCTAACATCAGCGCAGGAGCACACCAACTGTGCGGTGTCACTGCCGAGGCAAAGCCCCTCTTCTTGTAGTGACCTCACTTTAAAGGCTCTTCTGGTCGGCTTTCAGAATCGGCTAACGACTCGCCAATCAACCACCTGCGGAGACGATTTCCTAAATTCCGAGGATTCCCCACACTTCCGAGTTTGAATTGTGCCAACATTGTTTCTTGAAAGAAACTTTATAGCTCTATAGTTTAACTTTCCATGGCAAATCATCCTCGTCCTCTTGAATTCCCGCTCAATCGCAGGGAGTTTTTTTCATCGGCTTTGGCCTTTGGAGCGACCTCGGCCTTTTCAGCCCCGCCTCGGGACACACCATCTGTTCCGCTGCTTGGGCCATTGGTGGGACACACCGAGGAAAGCACGAGTATTATCTGGATGCGTGCACAGACTGCTGGAGAGCATGTGCTGGAAATCACTCCAGAAACAGGTGGTGAGACGAAGCGTGTCATCGCACAAGCCCAGGCAGAACACGATCTCTGCTTGCACTGGAAAATTGGAGGATTGGAAGCAGGTGCGAAATACCGATATCGGATCCTGGTGGGAGAAAAGCCTTTGGCAGTCGTAAACGAGCAAATTTTTAAGACCGCCCCGGCTGCAAGCCAGCCAGCCAAGGTTCGCCTAGCCATCAGCTCCTGCGCAAAAGAAGACGCAGGTAGCCGTGCGGTGTGGAAACGCATGGCTGAGGAGAACGTGGATGCGGTGGTCCTTATCGGTGACACTCCATATATAGACAGCACCGATTTAGCCATTCAGACGCGGCGACATCAGGAGTTCGCCGCTGTCCCAGAATACCAAGAGTTGCTCCGTAGCCGCCCTTGCTGGTGGACTTGGGACGACCACGACTTTGGCGGCAATGACACTTCCGGTCTGCTGCCGGGAAAGGAAAACAGTCGTCTGGCCTTTACACGCTATCGCCCTCAGGCCTCCTTTGGTGATGGCCAGGAAGGCATTTATACCAGCTTTCGCTATGGCCCCGTCGAGGTCTTCATGCTGGATGCGCGCTGGTTTTCCATGACGGCGGCGTCTTACGCCAGCCCCACAAAACCCACTTTGTTAGGCCAGGCGCAGTGGCAATGGCTTCAGGAGAAACTTCTGGCCTCCACAGCTTCCTTCAAGCTGCTGGCCTGCGGCATGATCTGGGATGACAAGGAGAATAAGGAGCTGGATGACTGGGGCAGCTACATGCACGAACGCAAGGCGCTGGAGAAGTTCATTGGCGACCACCAGATCCCTGGCGTGATCTACATCGGCGGGGACATCCATGCCAGCCGGGTACTGAAGTATCCCACCCAAAAAACCGTGGGCTATGACCTCATGCAGTTCATCGCCTCCCCCATTCACAGCAGCACCATCGCCTCGCTGAATGTCTATCACCCCGACCTTGTTCGCAGTGCCGTGGAACCCCACGTGTTTCTCATCATGGACATTGACTCGACCGTGACGCCGCCCCGCTTGAGTGCCGAACTCGTCAACAAAGACGGTGAACGTGTCTTTACCTATCAACTAAGCCTTTCCGATCTCACCCCAGCCTAACCACTTATGCCAAACACCGTCTCTTTCTCCGTCAACGGGCGCACTTATACTCCGCCAGCACGCCCCATCGTTGTTATCTGCCTGGATGGCTCTGCCGATGAATATCTGGATGTCGCCTTGGCCCAAGGCAGGATGCCCCATCTCGCCCAATTAAGTCTGCGGGGCTGGCGCGGTTTTGCTCGTGCCGCCATGCCTACTTTCACCAACGTCAACAATTCCAGCATCGTCACCGGGGTGCCCCCCAGCGTGCACGGCATCGGAGGTAATTTCTTTTTCGACACCACCACCGGCCAGGAAGTGATGATGAACTCCGCGCAATACCTGCGTGCGGAAACCATCTTCCGCCACGCTCAGTTGGCTGGTCGAAAGGTCGCCGTGGTGACCGCCAAGGAAAAGCTACGGGACATCTTTGCCTCGGGTCTCATCACTGAAGGCGGCATCGCTTTCTCGACTGAGAAAGCACGCTCAGCTGTCATTGAGACGCATGGCATCGCGGATGTGGAAGCCCTTTGTGGCCCCCAGCCGGAGATCTATAGTGGTGAGGCCAGTGTCTATGTCCTGCGTGCCGGGGCAGCGCTGCTGGCTGCGGGACGTGCCGATTTCCTTTACCTTTCGACCACGGACTACATGCAGCACAAGCACACTCCCCAGGAACCGGAAGTGGTGGATTTTTACGCGGCGATTGATGCTGAAATCGGCAAACTGATCGCCCTGGGGGCCATCGTCGGCGTGACGGCAGACCACGGCATGAATGATAAACAGACCGCCGAAGGTCAGCCAAATGTGATCTATCTGGAAACCGAACTGGAGGCAGCTTTTGGTCCTGGTTTCCGCGTCATTTTGCCGATTACTGATCCCTACGTCGTGCATCACGGGGCGCTCGGTTCCTTTGCTCAAGTTCATACTCCAGAGGGGGCTGATGTCTCCGCCATTCAGCGCTGGCTGTCGCTCCGCCAAGGCATCACCGAATGCCATGACCGCAGCACAGCAGCACGCCTGATGGAGCTGCCTGAAGACCGCATGGGAGATCTGGTGGTGGCCAGTGGCCGGGATGTGGTGCTGGGCCGTTCTCCTGATTGGCATGATTTGAAGGCCATCGAAGGCGGCCTGCGTAGCCACGGCGGCCGCTATGAGGAAATGGTGCCACTGCTTTTCAGCGAGCCCCTGAATGCCACCTATGCAGGCCGAGCTAGAGCAGATGTAAGGAACTTCGACATCTTTGAAATCACCTGCAACGGCACTCACACAGCATGAGCCTCACACCCCACAGTGACTCCAGCTTCAAACGCGCCCAATGGCGAGTGATGGGCGCGGTGATGTTCTGCTACCTGTTTTATTACACAGGTCGCCAGACCTTTGGTTTCGCCATTCCAGGCATTCAAAAGGAACTGGGCTTGAGCAAAGAAACCCTGGGCTGGATCAGTGCCGCCATGCTGTGGAGTTATGCGCTGGGACAGGCCATCAATGGCAATCTGGGAGATCGGTTCGGCGGTCGGCGCATGATGGCCCTGGGTGCAGGAGCTTCGTTTCTTCTGAATTGGCTGACGAGCTTTGGCCTCGGCTTTAAAAGCCTAGCCACCGCTTGGGGCCTCAACGGATTGGCGCAAAGCATGGGCTGGGCACCTGGCAGCCGACTGGTAGCAAACTGGTTTGGGGCGCATGAACGCGGTAAAGCCTTCGGATTTTACGTTCTCGCCGCCGGTCTTTCTTCCGTGCTTTCCTTTGTCACATCCTTGGTTATTCTGGATGTGCTTAAACTGGACTGGCGGTGGATATTTCGCCTGCCCGTCATCTTGATGCTGCTGGGTGGCATGGTCGTCTGGATCTTTGCTCGCGACCGACCTTCACGTGCAGGATTTGCCGACTTTGAAGATGATGCCGGAACTCCGGGTGAGCAGACAGCCTTGATCCAAGAAACCTCCTGGCAGCGTTACGCCAGCGCCTTGACAAACGGACGACTGCTGCTGGCAGGGCTGGCCATCGGATTTCAAAACACCGTCCGCTACGGCCTGCTTATCTGGGTACCTGTACACTTTCTGGGAGAGGACTTTAAAAGTGATCCTGCTGGCAAGTGGATCAGCGTGGCCCTGCCCCTAGGCATGGCCTTGGGAGCCGTAGCGAGTGGCTGGATCTCGGACCGCTTTTGCCAGTCTCGCAGGTCGGGGGTCATCTCCTCGTTTATGGTACTGGCCTCCATTTCTGCCGCTGCCATGTATGTGCTTCCACGTGGTCATACTCTGGGACTCCCGCTGCTGTTTTTATGCGGTTTCTTCGCCTATGGCCCCCAGTCCGCCTTTTGGGCCTTGGCACCTGATTTGTTAGGCCGGGCACGCGCAGGCACCGCCGTGGGCATCATGAACTGCTTTGCCTATGCGATGGCAGGTCTGGGCGAACCTCTGGTGGGGTGGTGGGTACAACACAATCCCTGGTCCACTACACCGGGCGTGGAAAACACCGCTCTTGTCTTTCCCATCGTCGCCGTCTTCGCCCTTTGCAGCGCCTTTTTAGCCCTCTTCATTCGCCGATGAATCACGCCCGCATCCAGCTTTTCCAAGGCCCTGGCCTTCCCTTCGAATCCCGCACCGTCCCACTGCCGGACACATTGAATCCAGGAGAAATTCTCGTGGAAATCAGCCTAGCCACCGTCTGCGGATCGGATCTCCACACCGTCTCTGGTCGCCGGGGCGCACCGACACCCTGCGTGCTTGGACATGAAGCGATTGGACGCATCGTGGCCAGTGAGCGGCCCGGTTTCAGCGAAGGTCAGCGCGTTACCTGGACCCTGGCCGACAGTTGTGGGAAATGCCCCGCCTGCACCCAATGGGGGCTGCCGCAAAAATGCACCCAGCTCTTTAAGTATGGGCATGCGGCACTGCAGGATGGCTCTGGTCTCAATGGTTGTTATGCTAGCCACATTGTCTTGCGCGCTGGGACTTTTGTCTTGCCCGTGCCAGACAGCCTGCCAGACACCCTGGTGGCCCCGGCGAATTGTGCACTGGCAACGATTGTGAATGCGCTCGAAGAGCCATTGAAAGCTCCTTCCCCGCTCCGCACAGCCCTCGTTCAGGGGGGGGGATTGCTCGGTCTTTACGCCTGTGCCTGGCTGCGTTATCGCGGGGTCGAGCGAGTCTTCTGCACGGACCTTTCCGAAGATCGCCTCGCCCTCATCCCAGAGTTTGGAGGAATCGCTATTCAAGCCAATGAGGGCATGAGAAAGCATATCCTCGAAGAATCTGGAGGTGGGGTGGATCTAGCCTTGGAGGTCGCTGGCTCTGCAGCCGTGATCCCTGACGGCATCGCCTTGCTACGCCCAGGCGGCACTTATGTCTGGGCAGGCATGGTGCACCCACAAACGGCGGTGGATCTGACCGGGGAAGCCGTGCTGAGAAAATGCCTCACCATCCGAGGCGTGCACAACTATGCACAGCGACACCTGAGCACGGGTCTGGAATTTCTAGCCGCCCAACAGGATAGGCTGCCTTTTGAAAAATTAGTAAGTCCTGCCCTGCCGCTAGCCGCCCTGGACGAAGCCCTCGCCCTCACGGAAACACGTCGCTGGTTACGCGTCTCCATTGCTCCTTAAACACTTTTTGTTATGCCACTTGATCTCCCCAGTTACATCGCCGGTGCCCCCATTGAGAGTGAAGACCGCCTCGAAGTCTTCAATCCCTGGAATAACGAGCTCGTGGGCCGTGTTGCCCGCATCACCCCCGCTCAGCTTGAAGAAACGATTCAAACCAGCCTCCGCGCCGGCACGCCCCTCACTCGTTATCAGAGAAGCGTCATCCTCCAGCAAACCGCGAGCGCATTGCAGGAGCGAACCGAAGAATTTGCCCAGCTCATCACGGCCGAGTCAGGCCTGTGCCTGCGTGAGACGCGCTATGAGGTTGGACGGGCCTGCGATGTCTTTCGCTTTGCCGCCATGGAGGCCCTGAGGGATGATGGCGAGGTCTTCTCCTGCGACATCGCTCCGGGGGGCAAAGCGCGAAAGATTTTCACCACGCGTGAGCCCTTGCGCCTTATTGCTGCGATCACCCCGTTCAATCACCCGCTCAATCAGGTCGCGCACAAACTGGCCCCGGCCATCGCCGCAGGAGCTCCGATGATCTTGAAACCTTCGGAGAAAACGCCGCTCACCGCCGTGCGGCTGGCGGAAGTTCTTTATGCCAGCGGACTGCCCGGCTGGATGCTCAGCGTGATTCATGGAGATCTGGATCTCATCACCCGGCCCATGATTCAGGATGAGCGCATTGACCTGGTGACCTTCACGGGCAGTGCTGCCGTGGGCAAAGATATTGCCGCCACGGCAGGTTATAAAAAACTGTGTCTGGAGCTAGGCGGGCACTCTCCCATGCTGGTGCTGGAGGATGCTGACCTGGATCTCGCTGCCCTGCTGGCCTGTGAGGGCAGCTTTCGTAATAGCGGCCAACGCTGCACCTCCGCCCGCCGTCTGCTGGTGCATCAGTCCGTTTTGGCCGAATTCACGGAGCGGTTCGTCGCCAAGGCTGCCGAGTATGTGTGCGGAGACCCCACCGATGAGGCTACCCGAGTGGGCACGGTGATTGATGAGCGTTCGGCCATGAACCTGGAAAAAGCAGTGCAGGACGCGTTAGCCTCGGGCGCGCAGCTTTTGGCCGGAGGCACGAGGATCGGAGCCCAGTTTCAGCCGACCATCCTGGCTAATGTGTCGCGAACTTCCTACATCGCCCAAAACGAATGTTTCGGTCCCATCGCTCCCATTTTCCCAGTGAGTGACTTGGAAGACGCGCTGACTCTGGCCAATGCCACCCCATACGGACTCAGTTCTTCCGTCGTCACCCGCAGCCTGGAGTCTGCCCTCACGTCGGTGAAACGCATCCGTGCAGGCACGGTGAACATCAATGAAATCCCCGGCTACCGCCTGGAGTTGTCCCCCTTTGGTGGGGTGAAGGATAGCGGGCAGGGCATTAAAGAGGGCGTTATTGAGGCCATCAAGTTCATGTCCACAGTGAAGACCTTCTCTCTTCCTTGGTAAGAGTTTCACGGAGTCGGGGTTTCTCATTTGCGAAATCCTCCAGTCCCCGCCAATCTGGAGGCCGATGACTCAGGAAGCGCTTACACAGGAGAGAACTTGGCAGGGAACCGCAGTTTCCTCCGGTGTCGCGCATGCCGTGGTGCATGTGCTGAGAGAGGACTTCGATGAGCCCGATGCCGACCCGATCACGGCCGACCAAGTGGAAGCCGAACTCGCCCGCTGGCATGTCGCCATGGATGCCACCCATCGCGAGATCGAAGAACTCAAGGAGATGGTCTCCACGGAAGAACGCAGCGCTGAAGCGGACATCTTTGATACCCACCTGCTCATTCTAGAGGATGTCTCCATCCGCAAGCACGTGGAAAAAACCGTGCGGGAAAAGCTGATCTGCGTGGACGCGATCTACTACCGTCTCATGTGCAAGCACATGGACGCCCTGCGCGGCCTCGCAGACTCCTACCTGCGCGAGCGCTTTCTCGATATCAAAGACATCACCCACCGCGTGATGCGCCACCTGCGGGGCGAGCTACTCCAGCACCCCATGTTCGATGATCCTGTGATCATCGTCGCGCATGATCTCACCCCGTCAGACACCGTGCAGTTGGACCGCAGCAAGGTGCTCGGCTTTGCCATCGAAACGGGCAGTGGAAATTCCCACGCAGCCATCATCGCCCGCTCACTGGGCCTGCCCGCCGTGGTGCGGCTGCATGGCATCACGGATGAGCTGCATTCGGGCGACCCCGTCCTCTTGGATGGTGATGAGGGCGCTCTGATCCTCAACCCCACCCCGGCTACCCTTTCCAAATATCGCTCCCGCGAGCAGCAGGCAGAAAAGCGTGAAGATGCCCTGCATGAGACCCGGCACCAGCCCTCCGTCACGCTCGATGGCATGGCTATCCAAGTCTGTGCGAATGCCGAGTTCGTGGAGGAGATGGGAGACATCCGTGACAGTGGCGCAGCGAATGTGGGCCTCTTCCGCACCGAATTTCTTTACCTCGAGGACCCCGAAGGCACCGAGGACTGGCTGGCAGACAACTACACCCGCGCTGTCAAAGTCATCGCGCCAGGGCAGGTCATCTTCCGCACCCTGGACATCGGCGGGGACAAGGTGGACGAACAACTAGCTAGCGAGCAAGAGCCAAACCCCTTCCTCGGCTGGCGCGGCATCCGCGTTTCTTTAGGGCGTCGGGACATGTTTAAGCGCCAACTTCGCGCCCTCCTGCGGGCGGCAGCGCACGGCCCCATCGGCATCATGTTCCCCATGGTCAGCGACGTGGGGGAGGTACGCGCCGCCAAAGAACTGCTGGCTGAATGCGCAAACGAACTCAGCGCCGAAGGTTATCCCGCTCCTCAGCAGGTGGAGATCGGTGCCATGATCGAAATCCCCAGCGCCGCCCTCACGGCGGACCTCATCGCCACGGAGGTGGATTTCTTCAGCCTCGGCACCAATGACCTCGTCCAGTACACCTTGGCGGTGGATCGCCTGAATGAACGTGTGGCAGATCTCTATAGCCCGACTCATCCTGCCGTCTTGCGCCTCATCGCGCTGACCGTGGAGGCTGCGCGCCGCGCAGGCATCCGGGTTTGCATCTGCGGAGAAATGGCTGCGGATGTAGAGGTGCTGCCTCTATTGATCGGTCTAGGTTTGGACGAACTCAGCGTCTCCACCGGTCAAATCGCCCGGGTGAAACACGCCATCCGCAAGCTGAATGCCTCCGAATGCCGCTCCATCATTGACGCTTGTCGCCATCTGGGCTGCCCCAAGGAAATCCTGGGCCTGAGCCGGGATATGGCTCATGAGATGTATTCAGATCTGTTTTGAGAGTCCCCCTTCAAATGAAGAAGCGCAGGCTGTTTCCAGCCTACGCCTCTTACTTGGGAGTTTTTGGTTGTCTCACAGAAAATAACGTCACCGAATCGATTTCTGGATGTCTCAATCTGACTCGCGAGGTCGAAGGAAACCTGCTTGAGTTTTGTTCCGCCGCCGTTAGCGAAGCGTATCCCAACCCCCGATATGCCCACCGACTCCGACATCCGCCAGGCGCTGGCCCAAGTTCGCTACCCAGGCTTCAGCCGCGACATCATTTCCTTTGGCCTCGTCAAAGACATCACCATTGAGGGCGGCAAGGTGACCGTCGAAATCTCCGTCGCCACGCGCGACCCCAATATCCCGCGCCTCATTCATGAGCAGGCGGTGGACGTTTTAAATAAGCTCCCAGGAGTGACCGAAGCGAAGCTGAACTTCGACATCAAAGAGCCACCCAATCCCGTGGCTGGCTCGGCAGATCGTCTGCCAAAGTCCTCCATTCCTGGAGTGAAAAAAGTCATCGCCGTCGGTTCCGGCAAAGGTGGCGTGGGTAAGAGTACCGTCGCCTCCAATCTCGCTATCGCTCTGGCCAAGACCGGCGCCCGCGTGGGTCTGTGCGATTGCGACCTCTACGGCCCGAGCATTGCCCACATGTTTGGCACCACGGAGCGCCCATTTCAGAATGAGGAGCAGCAGATCGTCCCCATTGAAAAATACGGCATCCAGCTCATGAGCATGGGCTTCCTTCTGGAAGATGACGCCGCCGTCATCGTGCGGGGTCCCATCGCCACAAAGTACACCCAGCAGTTCCTCCGCCAGTGCGCCTGGGACAATCTGGACTACCTCATCATTGACCTGCCTCCCGGCACTGGGGACATCCAGCTGACCATCGTACAGACCGTGGCCTTGGACGGGGCCGTCATCGTCACCACCCCTCAGGAGGTGGCGCTCATTGATGCCCGTAAGGCCGTCTCCATGTTCCAGAAAGTGAATGTGCCCATCCTGGGCATCATCGAAAACATGAGCTACTTCGTTTGCCCCAGCGATGGCCAGATCTACCACATCTTTGGCAAAGGTGGCGGCGAGCACGAGGCCAAGCGCCTCAGCGTGCCTTTGCTAGGCCAGATCCCCATCGAGATGACCGTGCGCGAAGCTGGCGATGAAGGGCATCCCATCGCACTCGAAGATGTGACGGACTCAGCCGCTTCCGCAGCCTTCCTGGGCATCGCCACTCAGGTCCGCAGTGTCGTTCCCGCTTAATTCACTGGAGTCCACGTGGGGGCCCGAGCAAAGGCCCCCACGTGCATCTAGCAGCAGCTTGAAAGGCTCATTTTTGAACGTCCGGTGGCCAATGCCCCACGGATGGCTTGCACATCGCCCCTTTCGAGGCGAACGGAACGGTCCTACCTGTGAAACTGCACTACCACCTCATCGCCCAGATTATCAGCTCCCTGCGGGACGTCTTTGTGGACCGCCGCTACGCCGACAAGGTGGTGGAGTTCGCCTTCAAAAAACACCCCAAATGGGGCAGCCGTGACCGCCGACTTTTCGCAGAAGCCATTTACGAAATCGTCCGGCACTGGCGCTGGTATTGGCACCTCGCCGGCCTGCCAGATTCGGAGCACAACCATCCTGAACTCCTCACTCCAGAAAAGCTCTGGCACGTCTGGAGCGCTTACTGGATCATGGCAGAAAACGAGCTGCCTTTCTTCGATGAAGTGAATGGCGTCCGTCGCGGAGCCATCATCGAACGCTCCAAACAGGAGGTCTCCCCTGCCCTGCGCCATTCCATTCCAGACTGGATGGAAACCCGCCTCAGCCGTGAACTCGGCGCCGCCTGGCCTGCCATCCGCGAAACGCTGAACAAGCCTGCCGATGTCTATCTGCGGGTGAACACGCTGAAAACGGAACGCCGTAGCCTGAAAACACGTCTATCCCAGGACGGTTTCACTACCGAAACGCTGAAGGAAATCCCCACCGCGCTGCACATGCGCCAGCGATACAATGTCTTTGGCATGGCTGCCTTCAAAGAGGGCATGTTTGAGGTCCAAGATGCGTCTTCTCAATGCGTGGCCCCTTTCCTCCAGGTCGAGCCTGGGATGAAAGTGGTGGACGCCTGCGCCGGTGCGGGAGGCAAAACTTTGCACCTAGGTGCCCTCATGCAGAACAAGGGTAAAATCATCGCTCTCGATGTGCATGACTGGAAACTCACGGAACTGCGCCGCCGTGCTGCGCGTGCGGGTGTGGACGTGGCAGAAACTCGCGTCATCGAAGGCACCAAGACCCTGAAACGCCTCGCAGGTTATGCCGACCGCCTCTTGCTGGATGTTCCCTGCTCCGGCCTGGGCGTGCTGCGCCGGAATCCCGATGCCAAATGGAAACTCAGCAACGAGGAAATTGATCGCCTCATCATTGAGCAACAAGACATCTTAACCCGCTACAGCGCTCTGGTAAAACCCGGTGGCAAAATGGTCTATGCCACCTGCTCCATCCTCCCTGGAGAAAATGAACTGCAGGTGCAAAAGTTCCTCGCTGCTCATGGCGACCTATGGACGCTGGAGGAAGAGATGAAAATCAATCCTGCAGAGACTGGCCACGATGGCTTTTATGCCGCTCGCCTATTGCGCAAGCCGACTGACCCCGCACCCCCTGCCGTCGTCGAAGCTCAGGAAACCCCGGTTGATGCTCCTGCACAGGAAGCTTGATCTCACTCGCGGATTTCTTCCAGAATCTGCCTTCTGCTGCGTTTAATCGTTCCCACCATGAAAGCCCTCCTTCTCCCGCTCCTCGCGCTCGGCGTCGTCGCTGCGTTTACTCTGGCTGCCGATCCTGCCTCCTCCCCACCGCTGAAGGTGCTGATGGTCACTGGCGGCTGCTGTCACGACTACGAAAACCAAAAGATGATCCTCGCCGAAGGCCTCAGCGCCCGTGCGAATGTCGAATTCACCGTGGTCCATGAAGAAGGCCCCGAGGGCAAAAAGGACAAGATGCACAAGATCAGCATCTATGAAAAAGAAGACTGGGCCAAGGGTTACGACGTCGTTTTGCATAACGAATGCTTCGGCGGCGTAACCGACGTGGAGTTCGTCAACCGCATCGCCAAGGCTCACCACGACGGTGTGCCAGCCGTCATGCTGCATTGCTCCACCCACAGCTATCGCGCGGCCCAGACCGACGAATGGCGCAAGTGCCTGGGCCAGACGTCCATGAGCCATGAGAAGAACCGGGATCTCTTGGTTAAGAACGTCGCCCCTGAGCATCCCGTGATGAAGGGCTTCCCGAGTGAGTGGCTCAACAAAAAAGACGAGCTCTACAAGAACGACAAGCTTTGGGAAAACTTCGTCCCGCTGGCCAAAGCCTTCGGCGAAGACACCCAAAAAGACCACTTCCTGGTGTGGGTCAACAGCTACGGTAAATCCAAAGTCTTTGGCACCACCATGGGCCACAACAATGAAACCATGAGCGACCCGGTCTTTCTCGATCTCGTCGCCCGTGGCCTCCTTTGGTCCTGCGGCAAGCTCGATGACAACGGCAAGCCTGTGGCAGGTTACGAAGCGAAACAGAAGTAACCCCTTCTCAAAACGCCACTTTTCTAAATCCCACGGATTCACCTCCGTGGGATTTTTTGTATCTGCAACCTGGTGGAGCGGTGATGACCGAAAGATCTTACTCTCCCCAACAGGCATAAAAAAACTGCGACCAAGCATCACGCTTGATCGCAGTTAAAAATCACACTTCCAAGTTAGGCTGGACGAGACACCAGACGGGAAACCATCTCACGCACGTGAGAGGCCTTGGACTGGCGGGGTTTTAAGATGGCCAAGCTCTTAGCATACGAGCCCCACTTGAGGATACGAATGCTCACCTTACGCACGCCCCAAGAACGCATCGACGTAGCGCTGGGCTTGTACAAATCGATCGTGCGAGTCCCCACCAAGGCAGAACCATAGTCATCCACAATGTAGAGTGCGTTATCACCTTCGATTTGAAAGACTGTGCCTACAGGATAAACGGACCAATCAGCTGCAGCACTGCGCAATTGCCCATATTTAAGGCTCGTGCCAGCCGCTGTGCGAGCGCCGTATTTGATGTGGTCCGCCTCACTGTGAGTGTAAGCGGTGGTGCGGATACCTGGGAGGATCTGCCCTGTTGTGCCTGCTGGCGTTGTGGCTGGAAGCTTGACTTCTCCCGCGAGGGATTGAGCGCACATAGCTGTCAGGCAAAGAAGGATGGATCGTGTCAAATCGTAGTTGGGTTGTTTAGTCGCGCTTTGTTGGGTTGGTTGCCCGCCAAAGGGACGGCTACAATGCCGTCCATCACCATCCTGTCAACCATGTAATTATCACAGCAACCATACTTCATGTTCGGCAAAAGAGTTATTCACAATTTTCTGAACATTTTTATAACATCCCGTTATCCCAAAACCACACTTCTTGTTATTCCTTCTTCTTTCGCTGCAATTTCAACCCAAAATTCCCCTTCTCCCGCCAGAGTGCGTAGAAGCGCACATGCCTCCCTTCATAGCTCACAAAGGGCAACCTTAAATAGCCATGCTCAATGACCGCCCAATTCCACCCACCCCCACGCCGAAACACCGCCCTAGGCTCTTTCCCACGCCTAACAAAATCCTTGTCATGAACTCCAATAACATAAAAGGTGAAGTTATGAAGAGGGTTTCTCAATTGCCAAAGCGGGCCGCGCATACTCTGCCCTGGACGATACCATTCAGGCGGCACTGGATCATCCGCATTGCCTAACCACCAGAGTGGATTCCACTTTTGCGTTCCCTTCGAAGGGGGCTGGGCCGGATGAAAAAAAGAGGCATCCGCTTGATCCCTCACAGACGATTTCCTCGGCGATATACAACTGACCTGCATCGCCACCACCACGGCTAACAAAATATGCACAATGGCTGGCGTCAGAAGTGTAGCCTTCATGGTTAGGCCCAGCTCTTCAAAAATTTCACAAAGAAGGCAGCCCCAGATTCCAAATCCGCCGTCGCAATGAATTCATCCTTCGTGTGCGCTTGAACGATACTACCCGGACCAATGGCCACGGCAGGCGTCCCCCCAGCCGCTAAAAAGGCGGCATCACAGAACCAAGGTGCCCCAGTCACCTCCGCCCCGCAGTCCACCAGACGCTGCACAAAAGGATTTTGCTCGTCGGTATCCAGCGGGAAAGTTTCTGGCAGAGCCTCCACCCGAGCCGTGGCATCATGATCTGCCACAAAGTCCGTCAGTAGCTTCAATGCCCCACCTGCACGCGAAAGCCCCGGTGTGGTGCGCATATCCACGCGCAGCACGCAATGGTCGGCGACGATGTTAGATCTGGTGCCGCCACGAATCATTCCTAGGCTGATCGTGCTTTGCCCCAACCAGCGATCCTCGCCCCCTGTGTCCTTCAGCTTTTGCCGGAAGCTTGTATCCAGCGCCTGAACTAAAGAGGCCATCTTCACAATCGCATTCACGCCCTGCTCAGGAATGGAGCCGTGCACCGCCACACCTGGGGTGTGAATGTCTGCCCACAGACAGCCTTTGTGTTTATGCACCGTCTTTAAGCTGGTCGGCTCGCCAATGATTGCAAAATCATAGGGTCCATGCGTCTTGGCAAAATGTTGAGAACCCAACTGAGCGGACTCTTCCGACATGAAGCCGGCGAAATGAACTTCCACGGGCAGATCCGGGATCTCCGCACGCATTTCATGCAGAGCCCAGAGCATCGCCGCCATCGGACCTTTGGTATCGCTCGCCCCACGTCCCCACAGGCGGCCTTCCCGCACCTCCCCGCCAAAGGGAGGCACGGTCATGCCGCCCACGCTGACTGTGTCCGTATGGGGAGCAAAAACGATGCGGGGTTTAGGTTTCCCCTCCTGCGCAGGATTCGAAGGAAAGCGCCCGATCACATTCGGCCGCCCGGGTTCCACTTCCTCCAGCACTGCCTCTGCACCACTGGCCATGAGGAAATCCGCCACGTATTCTGCACAGGCTGCCTCCCCCGTTTGCTGCACCGGACAGCCTGGGTCCCCGTCGGGATTCACGGAAGGGATGCGGACCAGGGCCTGACACAGTTCGATCACGTTTGCAGGTCGTACGGCTTTCATGGCCTTCAGCAAGCCACAGACCCTCCACCTATTCAAGCCTGCTTCCGCCACTGTTCCAGCAGTAGGACCAGACTCTCCGCCACCCTCTCGCCGGGAAGACCGTCCAAAATAACGATTTTATCCCCGCCTTGTCGCACCAAATACACGGCCGCATAGCGCTCACCATTCACATGCAGCCCTGCGTTGGAAGCTCGAAATCGCACGATCTCCTCTCGGTGAACACGCAAACTTTTGCCATAGGGTCCCAACTTCCAGCCGATCTTCATCACTTGGTCATCCAGGTGCAGCGTGCGAGATTTAAAAAGACCCGTCAGCAGCCACACGAGTAAAAGCGACGTGCCACCCCAGAGAAGAGGGAAAATGAAGGGGAGGTCCGAGCCCGCCATGCCCACTGCGATGCAGACCCAGATTAGGGTGAAAAAAATCGGCATGCCTCGCGCCTTCGCAAATCGGCGTAGAGGCAGGTCGAAACTGAGCGGCATTTTACTCCTGCTTTCAAAAGTAAAATCAATGTGCCGCTTCGCCAGGTGCATTTGCAATTCATCGGCATCCAGATTTTGCATCTGCCACAACCTGAAGGCCGCGCCTTCAGCTTCTTGGACCTCCCGCTGCACTTGGGCCGCCGCTTGAGCTTCGGGCGACTCCGCTGCTAAGGGCTGATGAGGAACATACACGGGCATATCATAGCACCACTTTTGCCCGTCCCTCTCCAATTCCAATTCCCAGACCCAGGAGACAAAATCGAACTCTTCCGTCCCGATTCGCTGCTGGTCTTCCGCAGGGATCGAGGCCGGAATATCAAACGCCACGGTCACGCGGCAGCCCCCTTCCTCATGGATGGCGGAGAGCATCTTCACGCTTTGTGTATCTTTCCAACGGAGTTCCCTCTGCGTGCTTGTGTTTTTCCGGTGGTCCCACACCGTCGATTCTTGATGGCAGGAAAGCTGCGCCTCCAGCATCCCTTGCAGCGGTGGCAGTCCAGCCTTCAAAGGCAAAGCCACTTCGGCAAAAAGTGGGCCGCCCGTCAGAATCGGTAGAGGCTCCACATGCACCTGCGGCACAGGCTGCTTATGCCTCCACCAGGCGCGCAGTGTCAGCACGCTACACACGCCAAGAGGGATGACAGGGAGGAAACCGATCAGGCTCACCGGATTCGCCCGCGTCACATCACTGTCCACCATCAGCGCATAGAGCATCGGTCCCCAGACTAAAAACATCCATCCCGTGACCGCTGTCCACGCCCAGGGCGAGGGGCGGTTTTTGGGCAGTATCCAATCTCCCGCCCACTCTGGTTTCCACCGCCAGGGTTGCCCAGGATATCGGCTCTGCAGGCCATGCAGGCGGGCACGCTCTCTCCTCCCTTTCAGTCCTGTCCAAAAAAAGTTTGCCCCCACCAGAGGGAACAGCAGCGGAAACACGCTGGTAAAAAGCAGCAGCGTCCACCGAGCTTCACGAAACAGTACAGATTCCTCAGGCCGCACCCCACTCACAAAACAACGGAAAGCGCCGCCTGCATTGCGCGCTTCCATGAGCACATTGGAGACACGCTCTTGGAAATCGCCAAAGTTATCAGCCCCCAGGCTGAAGGAGACTCGATCCCCTTGATACTGGCGATTCATATATGTGTAGCGGTAGCTGGCCACTGCTTCGTTCATCAACGTGTCTCGGGTAGAGCCGGAACTCTGCCGCTCCATGTGATCACGCAAAGTGCTGCTTTCTAGAATGCAAGGCACCTCCACCCAGGCCCGGGCCTGATACCAGTCCCACAGCATTCCCCCATAAAAAATCCCCACCCCCAGTCCAGCCAAAATGAAAGGCAGCCCCAAAAACATCAGGAAGGAATTGCCGGCAGCTTTGGGACGTAAGGCCATAGGGAGATGAAGATGAAATTTGCAGGTGGTCAGCCTCCTCCTGTTAGGTGGGTAATCTTATTGGAGAGCGGGAAAGAAAGGCGATTGTAATTTTCGACTCTTCTTCCACGCAGGTCAAAGGGCACCGTTCTCAGTGACAGGGCTCGTGCCGAGGAGAGGATGACCTCGACGAATTCCCAACTGTGGTTTACACCCTGCTCTGAAATTCCCCTTTCCTGCGCATGCCTCCCCCTGCTTTTCATGCTTTTGGCCCCAGCCATCTCACCGTCCTCGGTCTTTGCCTAGTGGCCCTCATTTTATTGAGCTGCCTGCGGCGATTTCACCCGCCTAGCGCCACGTGGGCTGAACGCATCTTGGGCATCTTCCTGCTTCTGAATTGGCCTGTGACTTCCTATTTCCACTGGCAGGCGGGGACCCTGATTTGGGACACCGGGCTACCTTTTCACTTCTGTGACGTCGCCGGCATTGCCGGTGGCATCGCCCTTCTGACCCACAACCGATTAGCCGCCGAAATCGTGTATTTCTTTGGCCTCGCCGGCACCTTGCAGGGCCTGATCACGCCCAATCTCAAGGTGGATTTCCCGGAACCTCGATTCGTCGTTTTCTTTTTCTTACACGGTGGGGTGGTGGTCACCGCACTGCACATGGTCACCTCACTGCGTTGCCCCCCTCGTGCTTGGGCAGTGCCCCGCATGGTCGGCCTCACCTTGTTTTATGCGCTCATCGTGGGCGTGGTCAATGCAACCCTAAACAGCAATTTTGCCTTTCTTTGCCATAAGCCGGAACAGGCCAGCCTAATGGACGTGCTCGGCCCCTGGCCTTGGTACATCGGCAGCCTGGTTCTGCTCTGCGCGGTTTTTTACAGCGTGCTTTACGCCCCGTTTTTTGTAGCCCGGCAACTGAGAGCGAAAAAAACTGCCTGACCTTGGGCCTGACATTGCCTGTTGCCTCTCCTCGGCCTGCGTGGTAGCAACCACGCCCAATTCCAACCCCTTATTTGAACCCAGGCGCATGAAAGCCCAACAAATCCTCCAGGCCATCGGACCCGAACTCCGCCAGCAGATCCTTACCTATCTGCAATCCGACGAGCGCCCGGCCTACCGTGCCGTCATCCAGTCCCTGACCCAGGCCCGCAAGCTGCGCCCCCAGTTCATCCTGGAAAAATCCCGCGCCCAGCAGGCCGAGTGGCTGCTGAGCCAGCTCTACATGAAGACCAATGACCCGGTTGCGGAGCAGATCCTGCAGATCTGGCTGCTGAAGTCCCAGGGCGCCATGCTCATCACCTTCCTCGATGCCGTCGGCATCCAGCACGATGGCAAAGGCCAGGTGGATGAACTGCCGGAAGAAATCTCCGAAGAGAAAGCGACCGAAGGCATCCAGGCTCTCCTGGCTCTGTACCCGCCGCAGCAGGTGGCGCTTTACCTGCACATGTTCCAGCTCCAGCGCACGGAAGGCTGGGCCGGCCTCACAACTGCCATCGAGAAGACGGAGTCCATCAAACTGGCCTAAACGCTTCTGTGTTATTCATCGCGGCCCTTCAGTCATGAAGGGCCGTTTTTTATGCCTGTCGAGTAAACCAAAACGAGCGCTACATTTATGGCGATTCCGCCTCGCCCTCTTCAGGGAAACGTTCCACGAAGCGCATGGCGTAGTCAATGAATCGCAGGGGCACGTCGTCGGTGGGGCCGTTACGGTTTTTGGCCAGGATCAGCACGGCCTGACCTTTCTTCCGTTCTTCTTCCTCCTCAGTGCCCACTTCCATCTTGCCCCCGGCATAGTCTTCACGACTGAGCAGGCCCACCATGTCGGCGTCCTGCTCGATGGAGCCAGACTCACGAAGATCTGAAAGCACCGGGCGCTGGCCTTTACGGGATTCCACCGCACGGTTGAGCTGGGCCAGCACGATCACAGGTACGTTCAGCTCTTTGGCGATGCCTTTGATCCCGGCGGAGATTTCGGCAATTTCGATCTGACGGTTATCCTGAGCTCGTCGGCTGCTCGAGGTCATGAGCTGTAGGTAGTCAATCATGATCATCTGGATGTTGTGCTGCTTCTTCATCCGGCGCGCCTTCGCACGCATTTCCAGCACATCCAGACCGGGCGTGTCATCAATCAAGATGTTGGCCTTTTGCAGTTCACGAGTCGCCTTGGTCAGCGCATCCATTTGTGCGCGAGACATGAGCCCGCGCGAGAGATCCTGCATGGAAAGCTGCGCGCGGGAGACCAGGAGACGGCGCACCAGCATGGTCGCACTCATTTCCAGACTGAAGACCGCGCAGGCCTTGTCACAGTCCACTGCCACATGCTCCACCAAGTTCATGGCCAGGGAGGTCTTACCCATGGAAGGACGAGCCGCGATAACGAACATTTCTCCGCCTTGCAGGCCGCTACTCATCTGGTCCAGCTTGCTGTAGCCAGTGGAAAGCCCACGCAACTGGCCCGGGTGCTCCAGCATGTACTGGATGGAGTCAATCGCCTCCGCCACGTGAGCGGACAGGGACTTCACGCCATCGCTCTTGCCATTGGTCGCTTCACGCACGGCCAGCACTCGCTGCTCGCTGTGGTCAATGAGGGTGTTGATGTCTGCCTCCAGATCACTTTTCCCGTGCTCATAGGATGCCTCGATATTGAGGGAACAAGCGTGGATCATCTGACGCAGCACGTGCTTGTCCTGGACGATCTTTTTGTAGTAGCTGTAGTGCGAAGGCACCGGCACAAAGCTGAACAGCTCCGTAATCATCGCCGGTCCGCCCACACGATCCAGCAGCCCCTGATCACGCAGAGCGTTCGTCACCATCACCGGATCTACGGGCAAGTTCTTGTCATAGAAGGACAAGAGCATTTCATACACGGTGCGGTTCGCCTCGTGATAAAAGGCGGCAGCAGGCAAAGTCACCCGACTTTCGCTCAGGCGCTCATTCGGGTCCTGGAGCAAGCTGGAGATGACCCCTTTTTCGGCCTCATCGCTGAAGGGCAGCGCACGGTTGATGTTCGCCAGCAGTTCCTCAGCCGTCGGGATCTCATTGCGCTTACGACCAAAGGGGTTGGCCTGCGGTTTAGCGGCAGCTTTGTCAGGGATTTCTCCTGGAGCTGCGGCGGCCTGGACAAGGTTGGAAACGGATTCTGCCATGTCTCCGCAACCATGGAGAAAGGAGTGGGCAATGCAATCAGAGCAAGCTGTGTATAACTTTCTTCGATTTGTGAAAAACTCCTGACTGGTCACGAAGGTATCACTCTGCGTAAGATGCCGAATCTTTTTCTCGTTCCTTACGCCCCCATGCTCCGACCATCCACTGCCCTTGCCCTCCTCGCCGGACTCACGGCGAGCGTCTTTGCAGCCAAGCCCGACCAGCCTGCCAAGAAAGAAAAGGAATTCGTCGCGGCTAAACCAGCCTTCACGCCGAGTGCCGACACGCCCGCTTTTGATCCTGCCAAGGTGACTCCTCAGCACCTGGATACCAGCATGTTCAAGGTGCCCGAGGGCCTGGAGATCACCGTCTGGGCCACCTCGCCCATGCTTTTTAACCCCGCCAACATGGATGTGGACCACGCGGGCCGCATCTGGGTGGCCGAAGGGGTAAACTACCGCCGCCACAGCGGCCGCAGTCGTGAGGGGGATGCCATCCGTGTGCTGCAAGATACGAATGGCGATGGCAAGGCCGATGAATCCCACGTCTTTGTGCGTGAGAAAGAACTGGAGTGCCCGCTGGGCGTGGCCGTGTTTGACAACGTCATCGTCGTCTCCAACACCCCGAACATGATCGTCTATACCGACGTGAACCGGGACCTGAAATTTGACCCGGCTGTGGACAAGCGGGAAGTCCTCCTGAGTGGCTTTGAGCAGGCTCAGCATGATCACAGCCTGCACTCCGTCTATGCCGGGCCAGATGGCCGCTGGTACTTTAGCAATGGCAACTGCGGTGCCCAGTTCAGCGACAAAAGCGGCAACACCTTCCGCATCGGCAGTGGTTACCTGAACAATCCCTACACAGGCCAAAAAAGCGACGACGGTCACGTGTATGCCGGTGGCTTCACCGCCAGCATCGACCCCAGCGGCCACAATGCCCGCATCCTGGGTTATAACTACCGCAACAGCTACGAAGGCGTGCGCAACTCCTTCGGGGATATGTTCCTGAATGATAACGACGATCCACCGGCCTGCCGCGTCAGCCACCTCATCGAAGGCGGCAGTTTTGGTTTCTTCTCTCCGGACGGCAAGCGCCAGTGGCGTGCCGACAAACGCCCCGGCCAGACCATTCCCGTGGCCGAATGGCGTCAAGATGATCCCGGCAGCATCCCTGCGGGGGATGTCTATGGCGGCGGTGCCCCCACCGGCATGTGCTTCTATGAAAACGGTGCCCTAGGCGACAAATGGAAGGGCCTCCTGCTGAGCTGCGAAACGGGCCGCAATGTGGTCTTTGGCTACCTGCCGAAACCCGATGGCGCAGGCTTCAAGCTGGAGCGTTTTGACTTCTGCACCACGAACACTACGGGCGTCTTCAAAGGCAGTGATTTCGTGGGCGGCAAGGACAACATGTCTGACGAAAGCCACACCCTCTTCCGCCCCAGCGATGTCTGCGTGGGCGCAGACGGTGCCATCTATGTCAGTGACTGGTTTGACAAACGCACCGGCGGCCACCAGGACACGGACGAAACCTGCAGCGGCACCATCTACCGCATCGCACCAAAAGGCTCCAAGCCGCAGATGGCGAAGATCAGCTTCGATACCACCGAAGGCCAGATCGCAGCACTCAAGTCCCCCGCCAACAACGTCCGCCACACGGGTTTTGTGAAGCTCAAGGAACAGGGAGACAAAGCTGTGGCCGCTATCACCGCCTTGGCTGAAGACAAGAACCCCTACCTCGCTGCCCGTGCCATTTGGCTCCTCGCTCAGATGGGTGAAAAAGCCAGCCTGCGCATCCGCCCTTGGCTGGAGTCCGATGACGAAAACAAACGCCTCGTCGCCCTCCGTGCCCTGCGTGCCGCTGGCGGAGACTTGATGGATCTTTTCAACAGCATGGCTGCCGATGGCTCCGCCGCCGTCCGCCGTGAAATCGCCGTCGCCATGCGCGACGTGCCGTTTGCTCAGAGCGGTAACATCCTCGTCGAACTGGCCAAGCGTTACAGTGGCAAGGATCGCTCTTACCTGGAAGCCTGGGGCATCGGCTGCACGGGCAAGGAAGCCGAAGTCTGGGCCGCGCTGAAAAAAGCTAGCAATGGCACCCCTGCCGAAGAGTGGACGGATGCCTTTGCCCAGGCCACCTGGCGTCTGCACCCCGCTGCCGCCGTCGAGTCCGTGAAGGCCCGAGCCGTTTCAGCCAAGCTCAGCCCACAGCAGCGCAAGCTCGCCCTCGACACCCTCGCCTTCACCCAGGATGCCAGTGCCGCCCAGGCCATGCTGGCCGTGGCCAAGGACAAAGAATCCCCCGTCCATGGCGATGCCATGTGGTGGCTGATCAACCGCAGCACCAACGACTGGAAAGACTACAATATCGCAGGCGAACTCAAGGCCCAGGGCATCTTCGATCCTGAAGCTGCCAAGCTCGTCACCATCGAAATCCCGCCTGCCACCCCCAGCCTCGTGAAGCTGGAAGACGTGACAAAACTCAAGGGCAATGCCAAAAACGGCTCCTCCCTCGTCGTCCGCTGCGTCATGTGCCACCAGATCAACAACCAGGGCGTCGAATTCGGCCCCAGCTTGCAGGGATGGGGCCTCAGCCAGCCTACCGACATCATCGCCCAGGCCATTTTAGAGCCTAGCAAGGACATCGCCCACGGCTTCGACGGTGTGGAGATCGTCACCAAGGACGGCATCAAAATTCACGGCATGGTCCTGACCGAAGGCGATGTGCTCATCGTCCGCAGCATGGGCGGCCAGACGCAGTTTGTGCCGAAAAGCCGCATCGCCAGCAAAAAGAAAATGGACCGCTCCCTCATGCTCAGCGGCACCCAGCTCGGCCTAACTGCCCAGGACGTGGCCGACATCGTCGCCTACATGCGCCAAGCGGAGTAAGCTTAGCCGCTTAAATACAGCTCCAGCGGGTGGGAAATCGCAGCCTTGATGGCCGCATTTGCCACCCGTTTTCGTTTCTGCAGACATGCATTCATGCAGTGCCTGCATTTTTCGAAGGCAGAAAGGATTCCCTTTCTCCCAAGAGTTTCACTTTTCATCCGCCAGATTGCCCCCATAATCGCGCGCTCAGACTTACATGGAACGCCGACCCCCTAAAACCGCCCCTTGGACCATCAACGACAGCGCCGACCTTTACGGCATTCGTGAATGGGGTCATGGTTACTTCGATGTCTCTCCCAAAGGCGAAGTCGTCGTTAACCTGAAGGATGGCAAGAAACCGAAGCCGGTTTCCTTGTCTGAAATCGTCAAAGGCCTGCGCGAACGCGGCACCCAGCTCCCCGTGCTGATTCGCTTTGGCGATCTGCTGCGCTGGCGCATTGACGAACTCAATGAAGGTTTTCACTCCGCCATCAAGGAGGCCAAATACCAGGGCCTCTATCGCGGCGTTTATCCGATCAAGGTGAACCAGCAGCAGGAAGTCATCGAAGAGATCACCCGCTACGGTCGCAAATATCACTACGGTCTGGAAGCCGGCAGCAAACCAGAGCTCATCGCGGCCCTAGCCTACATGCACGATCCTGAAGCCTACATCGTTTGCAACGGCTACAAGGATGAAGAGTTCATTGACCTCGCCCTGAATGCCCAAAAAATGGGCCTACAGGTCATCTTGGTGCTCGAAATGCCCAGCGAACTGGCCCTGATCCTGGAACGCTCGAAGAAGATGGGTGTGCGCCCGACCCTGGGCGTACGTTTCCGCCTCAGCGCAGAGAGCGCCGGTTACTGGAGCGGCTCCGGTGGCGATGCCAGCGTCTTCGGCCTGAACATCAGCCAGCTCATGGGTGTTGTGGATCACCTTCGTGACCAGGGCATGCTCGACTGCCTGCGCATGCTGCATTACCACCAGGGCTCACAAATCCCAAACATCCGCGCCATCCGCCAGGCCGTAACCGAGGCCACCCGTGTCTATTGCGGGCTGGTCAAAGAAGGTGCTCGCATGGGCATTCTGGATCTGGGCGGCGGCCTCGCCATCAGTTATGACGGCTTCAAGGGCGCCACCTCAGCCTCCAGCAACTACGGCACCAAGGAATACTGTGCCGACGTCATCGAGGCCATCACCGAAGTCACCGCCGAAGCTGGCGTGCCTCATCCGGACATCATCACGGAATCTGGCCGCGCCGTAGTCGCCTACTATTCCGTCCTGGTCATCAACATCCTGGACGTGAACCGTTTTGAACCCGGCCGTGGCAAGATCGAGCTGCACAAGGATTCTCCTCAGCTTCTCCATAACCTTGCCGAACTGCGCGAAGAATTCGGCAAAGATGCCTCCAAGCTCACCCGCGACCGCGTGCAGGAGATTTACAACGATGCCGTGTATTATCGCGACAAGCTGCGCACCGAATTCAACTACGGCAAAGTCGGCCTACGCGAGCGCTCCCAGGGCGAAGAAATGTATTGGTCCATCATGACCTGGATCTCCGGCAAACTGGAATCCGTGGGCCACGATGGCAGCCAGATGGAACGCATGAGCACCGTGATGACGGATTACTATTACGGTAACTTCAGCGTCTTCCAGAGCCTTCCTGACCTTTGGGCCATTGACCAGATCTTCCCGGTCATGCCGATCCATCGCCTCAAGGAAAAGCCGACTCGCAATGCGGTGCTTTCCGACATCACCTGCGACAGTGACGGCAAGATTGATAAATTCGCCCACGGTGGTGAGATCTGCGGCAGCCTGCCCCTGCATGATCCTGATTTTGAAAAAGGTGAGGACTACATGCTGGGTATCTTCCTCGTCGGTGCTTACCAGGAAACCCTGGGTGATTTGCACAATTTGTTAGGCGACACCAACGTGGTGAGCGTCAGCATCGAAAATGGCAAGCTGAAATACCGCCGCGAGCAGGAAGGCGACAGCGTCTCCGAAGTGCTCAGCTACGTGGAGTACGATCCCAAAGATCTTGCCACCCGTTTCCGCAACTTGGCCGAAAGTGCCGTTGTCTCCAAGCGCATCACCGCTACCGAGCGCCGTGAGATCATGGGTGCTTATGACGCGGGTCTGCGTGGCTACACGTACTTCGAAACCTAATTTTCAGCCTACCTGGATCTTTATGCGCAGTCTCCTACTCCTCCTCGTCGCATCCCTTCTTGCCTCCTGCATCAGTTTTCCAAGAGCTCAGGTGCAGGCACGTGAACGCAGTCTCCAGGGTGAACAACCCGCAGATGGCACCGAGCCTGTGGGAGACATCCCTGCCGTCAAAACGCGGGACAATTTTAAGGATCGTTACTTCCGTTAATTTGTTCACGAGAGGGGGCATTTATAGCCCCTCAACTGGAACAGATTTGGGCAAGCCAATTCCCTGGCTTGCCTCTTTCCATGCCATGGCGTAAATCATCGCCCGCATGGTCCACATTTCCATTCGCGATCTTACCAAAAGCTTCGGCTCTCTGACGGTCCTTGACCGCGTTAACTTGGAGATCGGCCAGGGAGAGCTGTTCTTTCTCCTCGGCCCTAGCGGCTGTGGGAAGACCACACTGCTGCGTCACATCGCCGGGTTTTATCAGCCGGACAGTGGGCAGATCTTTTTCGGTGAGGACGATGTCACCCGCCTTCCCGCTCATAAGCGTGGCACGGGCATGATGTTTCAGAGCTATGCTCTGTGGCCTCACTTGAATGTTGCCCAGAACGTGGCCTTCGGTCTTGAGGAAAGAAAACGCCCGCGCCCTGAGATCGAACAACGCGTGGCAGATGCCCTCGATCTTGTGAAACTCAGTGGCCTCGGCACCCGTCGTATAGCTCAGCTTTCCGGCGGGCAGCAGCAGCGAGTCGCCCTGGCCCGCGCCCTTGTCATTCGTCCCCGCTGCCTGCTCTTGGATGAGCCGCTTTCAAATCTGGATGCCAAGCTGCGGCATGAAATGCGTTCAGAGATCCGCCGAATCTGTAAAGAATTTGGCCTCACAGGCATTTATGTGACCCATGACCGGGATGAGGCCCTCAGCATGGCAGACCGCCTCGCCATCATGGACGGAGGCCGCATCGCACAGCTAGGCACGCCCGAAGAAGTCTATCGCAATCCCGTCTCTCCCATGGTGGCGGAGTTCATTGGGGAAACCAATTTCATCTCAGGCACAGTTCATTCCCATGCCACAGGTGGCCTGTATGAGGTAAAGACAGACTTCAGCACTCTCCGTGCCCGTCCGCATTCGCCAGAGTGGCAACCGCATCATGGCGAAAAAGTAGTCCTCTCCATTCGACCTGAGGCACTGACTTTTGGCCACCTCGTGGATTCGCCAAATCATTTCCCAGGTCACATCACGGACACCACCTACCTAGGTCCTACCGTCCAGTACGTGATTCAAATTCATGGAGGTCCAGAAATCAAAGTCTGCGAAACCAATCCCCGAGAGATTCGCACGCCTTCCGCAGATCTCATACGCGCCACAGCCCAGCCGCATGACCTCGTCATGCTGAAAGCTGAATGACCATGAGGTCACTTGGTGGAGCATAATCTGCCCGATTCGCGGCGTTAATGTCCTCCGCATGGAAGTCCTCCTTGGACCTTTCCATCCTTTACGGCAGTCAGTCTGCTCCCGCATCATGAACGACCGTTACCAAATCATTTCCACGCTCGCCACAGGCGGCACCGGCAGCATCCTGCAGGCCTGGGATAAAATTCAGAATCGTGATGTCGCCATCAAACGTCTGCATGGCGATGGCCACCACCAAGAAGCCCTACTGCGGGAGGCCCGCGCTTTGTATGCCTTGCGTCATCCTGGCATCGTCACCATCCATGAATATGGCGATGACGAAGAAGGTGCTTTCTTGGTCATGGAACTGATCAAAGGAGAGTCGCTTGAACATCGTCTCAGCCAGGGGCCGCTTTCCTTGCCCCATTTTAAAATCCTCGTTCATCAAACCCTTGAGGCCATCCGTGTCGCTCATGAGGCGGGCATCATCCATCGCGATCTAAAGCCCGAGAACATCTTGCTGCCGTGGCATCGTGACGGTCACTTTGAGAGCAAGATCATTGACTTCGGCCTCTCTCAAGCCGCGCCTCTCAGTGGCACTCAACAGGATTCCATGATTGGCTCCATCCATTACATGGCCCCAGAGCAATTTGGCAGTGGTCATGTGGATGTGCGGACGGATCTTTACGCTCTCGGCTGCATCTATTATCAGGCCCTCACAGGCAAGCTGGCCTTCCCCGGCGAAGAAAAGATCCAGGTAATTACCGCCCATCTCTACCCACCCCGTGAAGCATTGTCTGAGTTGCGCCCGGGCCTGAGTGACGAGCTCTGCACCTGGGTGCATCAACTCCTTTCTGTGCAGCCTGCTGGGCGCCCCACCAGTGCCGCGCAGGCATTGGCCAGCTTTCATCAGCTAGGGCCTCATCTCCAAGTTCAAACGGCCAATATGTTAGAGCCAGAACCCCCTTCGGTCATGATTCTGGAAGAAGACGAAGTCCCCACCGTGATAGCCTCCGAAGAAGAGGACTTGCCTGAGGCAGACGAGGGCATCCAGCTCCTCTCTGTGCCAGATGAAGAGGAAGAAGAAGCCCCAGAGGCCGCAGCCCCGCCTCCCGTCCGCGAGCCATATCACCCGCCCGCCACTCAAAGAAACATCACTCCACATCCAGGCAAACCCGTCGCAAAACGAAAGCTGGGGCTGCATTTCATTCTCACCGCTTTTGCAGTTATTCTTGGGCTTCAGTTTGCCATCGTCAGCTACTTTAAATTCGCAGGCCGTGGCGAACGTGAACAGCGTTTTAACGAGCTCACTTCCAGTCCCCTGCCTCAAGGATCCGATCTGGATGTGAAGATCCTTTTGGAATTCCTCGATGCAAATACTACCCGTGACCAAGCCGCACAGACCCTTACCCGTCTCACCGGTGGCAGCTACATTGACGATCTAATCTTAGAACATTTGAAGAGAAGGTTAGATTTCTCCGCAGCCGCTAAAATCGTGGAGATCATCGGCCGGAGGCGCAGCCCTGGAGCCTTCCCAGTTGTTTTACCCCTCGCCGAGGATTCACGTCGCGAAGTCCGCCTCGCTGCTTGGAACGCGCTCGGTCGCATCACCTCCGCTGCCGAATTGCCTCAGGTGTTAGCCCTGGCCCTCACCACTCCTACCCGCGACCATGAGATGGTCGAAACCCAACTCGTCACCGCCATTGAAAATGCCGATGACCGACCTCTTGCCTCCAAACACACGTTGAAAGCTTACCGCAGCACAGCCCAGGGAGAATCACGTGTCTTGCTGTTCAATGTGCTGACCCGTGTCGGCGGTGAAGGGGTGGTGGATCTTGTCAATGAAGCCATTGCAGACCCAGTCCAAAACGTGCGCCTAGCAGCCATCACGGTCCTGTCCAAATACCCTACGCACGAACCACTGGCCGCCATCACAACCCGCCTCCCTCAAGAACCAGACCCGACCTGCCGTGTCTTCCTGCTTCTCGCCGCGCGTGAACTTGTCAGCAAACCAGGCCCCAGTTCTCAGCAGAATCTCTTTCTGCATGCACAGAGTCTCTACAGCAATGCCAATGGCAGCGATGAAAAAAGCTACGTGCTCAATGTCTTGAGCCGCATCATCGCCCCCGGCACTGCGACTTTCTTTAAAACCTTTCGGGATGAAACGGACCCGCAGCTCACTCGGGAGGCCCGTCAGCTAGGGCAAACCTTCCGCGCACGGCTCAGCCGCGTGGTGCAGGTCACTCCAGGGAAAAGCGCCACCTCCCTTCCCGCTGAAAAAGCCGACCATCGTGCTGACGGTACCTTGACGCTGGATCAAGACACTCTCATCAACTGGACCCAGAATGATGACTGGGCTTCATGGCTGGTCGAATTACCCGCAAATGGAACTTATGAAATCGCCATTTATCAAGCTCACGATCAGGATCAACTGGGTACCTACGAAGTCCTGCTTGCAGGACAGGCACTTCTAACCGCCGTGGTCAATACGGGCAGCAAAACCGATTATAAAGGCTTTGTCGTCGGCAGTATCCAAGTGGACCAACCCGGCATCTACCGCCTGCAACTGAGGCCAAAGACGCTACCACCTGAAGGGGATCTCTTCCGCGTCCAACGCCTTACCATGAAGGCCCTTTAAAAAATCTGCTGCCGCTCTCAAACTCTGAGAGCGGCCCCAAAAAGCGCTAACTCAAGACCGCTCTTTGGCCAGTTTGTTATACTTCTCCACCAACTCATTGAACTCCTTCGTTCGGGCGTTGAGTTTATTGATCAGGTCATCTCGTTCACCTACCAGCAAACGAAGATTCGCGTTCGCTTTCTCGATCGCTTCATTCTGCGCACTGACTTCGGTATTGCGATCCTTGATGGCGTCTGTGCCTTTGCCCGCCAGTTGTTTGAAGGCATCCACTTCCGACTTCAGCAGGGTCGCTTCCTTCATCCACAGAGCAAGGCTGTAGCCACGCCCTTTTTGATCTTCCGTCAGCATTTGCACCTTTTCCGTCGCGTCCAGCAGGGCCGCTTCGATCTCGGTTCTGAGATGACTGATGCGCGAGATCTCTTGCTCAAAACGCTGAGCCTTTTCTTCGAACTCAGTTCGCAGCTTATTCTCAGCGATCAGCATCTCTGTGAGTTCATCAATGCGCCGATGCAGCTTAAACTCGCGCCGCCACTGGTCCGCACAAACGCCGCAGAGCCCCAGGACGATCAGGACCAGTAGCCAATAGAGGAAGGTCTTCATTTCGCAGGAGAAGGCACCGCCACCGGGGCAGTGCCCGTGGGTTTGACATTGAAGGCCACTTTGTTAAATCCGGCACGGCGCACAGCATCCAGAGTCTTCACCATGTCCGCATGGCGGGTATCCGCATCTCCACTGATGTAAACCGGGGTATTCGGGTCATTTTTAAAGCGCTCCTTCAGTCGTGCTTCGAGATCAGGCATGGAGATCTGCGTGGTATCCAGAAACACATCACCTTTGGGATTCACGCCCAGATTGATCATGTCCGGTTTCAGGTCTGACTGGGTGGCCACGGCCATGGGCAGATTCACCTTGATGGTTTGCTGCTTGGTCATGGTGAGGCTCACCATCATGAAAGAAGCGAGCAAGAAGAACATCACGTCAATCAGAGGGATGATCTCCAGCCGCGTCTTTTTATGGGCAATAGGAGAATGAATTTTCACAAGAAAACAAAAAGTAGGTTAGGCAAAACAAAGACCTGAGGGAACAGTAGTCGGCTGCATAAAGCATTCCCGATTAGGACTTCTTGGTCACTTGATCAAAACCGTGTTGGGCTGCCAAGATGAGCACATTGTTCGCCGCGGCTTCTAGTTCAAACTGGAGCTTCGCGAGACGACTGTGGAAATAATTCATCGGCACCAAGGTGGCAATAGCGATGCCCAGACCAGCGGCGGTGGCAATCAGAGCTTCGCCGATCCCCCCAGTCACTTTTTCCACGGCTAACTCCGAATCTCCAATCGAGGAGAACGAACCCATGATCCCTGTCACGGTGCCTAACAGCCCCAGCAGCGGCCCCAGTGTGACCACCGTATCCATAGCCCCTAGGAAGCGGCCAGCAGCCTGCAATTCATGACCAGCCGCCACTTCCAAAGCCCCCTGCATGGAGCTGTGCTGATGCTTCAACCCATGATGAACCATTCGCACGACTGGATCATTTGTTTGAGCAGAAAGCGCGATGGCCTTGGCCAAGTCGCCCGACTCCAAAGTCGCATACACAGTCTCCAATTGTTTGCTGTTGCGCTGGGCACTGAAACGCAGCCACCAGAAAATACGCTCCACCAGCACGCACACGGCAAAGATCCCCACCACCAAGATGGGATACATGATGGGGCCGCCATCATGGATGAGTTTGATAACGACGTTGGCGAGGGGGAGGTGAGGAAGCATTGTTTGGAGGGGGAAAACTAAACGACTCGTAACCGTCTCAGGGACAGACCAAAGCCAGAGAAAGATCTCTTCAGAGAATCTTTATTTCTTAAACTCAAATGTAACAGGTTGTTTGACGGAGCCTATTTGGCCAGGGATGAGCCAATTCCGACAGATCCATGAAGCGATCTGACTTTGCTCCGCAGCGGTGAATCCACCATTGATGCAATTACTGGAAATCACGGCTGCATATTCCACTTTTCCGGAAGGGCTCACTTTAAGGCTGAACATCAGTTTGCCCTCCACCTTACGGCTTCTTGCACCTGAAGGATAAGGAGGCTGAGGCCGTTTATTGCCCTTGCCGGAGCCAGAGCCGATGCGGCCACTGCCACCATTGCCACCGCCGCTGCCTTCCGTACCACCCACCGTGGTCACGGTGCTGGTCGCCCGGCTGCTGCGCGGTTTTGCGGCCACGGCCTTCGGCTTGGGTTTGGGCTTCGGCGTCGCGGGATCCACAGGCTTCATGGCCACCTCGATCTTGGGTGCTGCAGGAACCGTGAAAACATCCTCCGTCACCAAAGCATCTGTTAACTCAGGCAGATCCTGCATCTCCAGAGGGATCTCTACGGGTTCAGGCACTTCCAGGGTTTCATCCACAGGGACATCGGTGGGGTTTTCATTCAGACTTTCTTCCGTAGCAGGCAGATCAGCCATGGACATGTCTGTGGATAAATTGTCCACCGCACCCAAGCCGGCCCTTCCTGAAAAAGTGATCGGCTCAAATCCACGAAACTTCAGCATGCCGACCATACCGATGAGCAAGAACGTGCCTGCAATAGCCACCAACCATGAAAGCCCAAACAGACTTTCCTCCGAACGCCGCACCTGCCAACTGCCAGAGACACGCGCTCGCCCAGCCGCATTAGCCTGGGCAGGCAAGCTCATCGCGGAGGGGGTTGAGAGGTAGGCCAGGTTGGACATGGGTGGAATGAAATTGAGATACGTTTGCGACAATGGCTATTGATCACGCGTCGTCAAGAAGCTATTGCGACCCATTCTCACAAATTCTCACTTTAAATTGCGCCCATGTCTTCAACTTCTACCCCAGATCAAGCCCACACCGAGGCCAACCAATGGACCTTGCATGGCATTGACCTCCTGGAACGGGGGGATAGAGATGCTCTACTGGAGGCTCAGGCGTGTTTTGAACAGGCCATCACGCTTCGTCAGTCTTTGCCTTTAGATACCCATCCACTCTACCGCTGGGGTTTAACCGCCGGCTGGATGAACCGGGCCGATGCGCTCACCCGCCTGGGAGGCCCCGCACGAATCAAAGAAGCCCTGCGCAGCTACGACATCGCCATTGCCCATCTTCATCAGCTTCCCTTAGAAACAGAGCCCCTTTTCCGTTGGCGGCTCAGCCTCGCCTGGATGAATCGCGGCATCACCCTTCAGGCCTTCGAAGATGAGCCCTCACTGGAATTAGCTCTACGCCACTTTGATACGGCGATTCAGGTCCTGCAGGGATACGAAGATAGCCCGCGTGCCGACTACCAACAGGTGCAAGCCGCCGCGTGGATGAACCGCGCCAGCACCTTGATGCGCTTGGCTTCCCCCCACTGGCCACTCATCGCCGCCTCCGCCCGCCGGGCTCTGCACCACGGTCGCCCCAGTGAAGACACGGACCCGACCGCAGCAGAGATCGGTATCAAAGCCCGTCACACACTCTGCCGCGCTCTGGCCCATCTGCTAGAAACACCCCCTGTAGATGCGACCGAGGCGGACCACTGGATCCACGAAGCCACCGACGCGGTGGAAGACATCATGCGCCTAACCAATCATGAGACAAAATTCATTCACCTACGCGAAGAGATCTTCCACTTTGGCTGCCGTATCTACCGCGCCTTTCAGCCCCACTTCCTGGCCGAGTTTCTTGAGGATGGACTTAGCTCTGCACAATCTTCCACAGCCATGGCACAGGCCGCACGCGAATCCATCACGTTAGCCGCGCTTCAAATTCAGCAAGAGAGCCTCTCAGGCTGTACTCCAGCCCGCCTAGATCGGCTTATTCTGACCTTGCAATCTCTGGCTGAAGCCAGCGTAAAGCATGGTAACGCAGCAACTGGAGAGGCTTAAAAGTCCAGATGTGGACATCCAGGGTTGACCCCTTCCCCATCAGTGTGCAGGTAAGAAAAGTCGTCTGCTCGCCTGGTGTGTCAGACACGAGTGAACCCTATCCCCATTGAGCTAAACTCCATGCATCACATCACTTTTCTCCAGGACCTGGCCGTCGTCATGATCATTGCGGCAGTGGTCACCATTTTGTTCCGGCAGATGAAGCAGCCCGTCGTTCTGGGCTACATTCTCGCGGGTGTCATCATCGGCCCGCATACGCCGCCTTATGCCCTGATTGAGGATAAACACACCATCGAGACCTTGTCTGAACTTGGAGTCATCTTTCTGATGTTCTCGTTAGGCCTGGAGTTCAGTTTGAAGAAGCTCACGAAGGTGGGAGCCACGGCTTTGATTGCAGCCTCCGCAGAGATCGTGCTCATGATCTGGGCGGGCTATCAGCTCGGGCAGGCCTTTGGCTGGGGCACCATGGATAGCGTCTTCCTCGGGGCCATTCTGTCCATTTCCTCCACCACCATCATCATCAAGGCCCTGGAGGAGATTGGCAAAACCAAGGAGCGTTTTGCCCAGATGATCTTCGGCATCCTCATCGTCGAGGACATTCTCGCCATCCTCATGATCGCCATGCTCTCCGGGTTTGCCACCACAGGCTCACTCGCATTTGGAGACGTGGCTCTGACGGTAGGAAAGCTGAGCACATTTTTGGGTGTCCTGCTTATCTTCGGGCTCATCCTGGTGCCTCGCTTGCTGAACTGGGTGGCTAAGTTCAAGAGCAATGAAATGCTCCTCGTGACGGTCATCGGTCTTTGTTTTGGCGTTTCTTTATTGGCAGTGAAGCTGGGTTACAGCGTCGCCCTGGGAGCCTTCATCATCGGTGCCATCATTGCGGAGGCCCGGCACATTGCTCACATTGAAAGGCTCATGCATCCAGTGAGGGATCTTTTCAGCGCCGTGTTCTTTGTTTCCATCGGTCTGCTCATTGATCCGCAAGTTCTCAAAGATCAATGGGCCGCCATCCTTATCATCACCGCCGTGGTGGTGGTGGGTAAGGTGCTCAGTTGTGGTCTGGGGACTTTCATCTCTGGCAATGACATGAAAACCTCCATGCGCGTAGGGATGGGATTGGCCCAGATTGGCGAATTCTCCTTCATCATCGCCGCCCTGGGCCTTTCACTCAAAGTCACCAGTGACTTTCTTTATCCCACAGCAGTGGCCGTCTCCGCGCTGACCACCCTGCTCACGCCCTACCTCATCCGCAGCTCAGACGCAGCCGTGAAAGGCCTCACCTTCATCACCCCGAAGGGCCTCATGAATTCCCTGGATGCCTACACCAACTGGGTGGGTAAACTGGGCTCTGGGGGTGGCAAACAATCCCCCGCTGGCTTCCTGCGCAAATGGGGGTGGCAAATCCTACTCAATATCATTCTCATCGCGGGCGTCTTCATCACTGCCGCGTTCATGAAAGAGCACGTCGAAAAAGCCTGGCCCACTGCCCCCGGTGGCTACGATGGTATCAAAGGCATGCTCTGGCTGGGAGCCATGATCCTGAGCCTGCCCATGCTCATCGCCATCGTGCGGAAATGGCAGGCCTTTGGCATGCTGGTCAGTGAAATGAGCGTGACCAGTGCGGCGGCGAAGGAAAACACCGTGCCGCTGCGAGGCATCATTTCCACCATCGTTTTCATCGCCGGTTGCGCAGGTTTGTTCCTCATCATCTTGGTGCTCAGCTCAACGCTTCTTCCCTCGCGGAATCTTCTTATCGTTCTCGCCCTCGTCCTGGTCGGTTTGACATTCCTCCTTTGGCGCACGTTTGTGCAGGTGCATACCAAGGCCCAATTCGCCCTTTATGAGACGCTGAACGAAGCCCCTTTGCCTCATGACCATGAGGAGAGCCCACCGTTGCCTTCCTTACTTCAGCAGGCAGAGTTGCTCACCCTCAGCATCGGCCATGACTCCCCAGCCGTGGGCAAGGTCATCTCCGAACTGCAACTGCGCACCCACACGGGTGCCAGCATTGTCGGCATAGAACGCCAGGGGGAAAACATCATCAATCCAGACATCTCCGAAGAGATCCGGGTGGGTGACGCCATCCTACTCATCGGCAATGCAGGGCAGATCGAACGCGCCAAACAGGCCCTGCAATAAGCTCCTTCACATCTGGTATTCGAACAACCGGCAGAACGCGCCTTGCAAGCGACGGCCTAACGACAAGTTTAGATCCTCACGCCCTAGCTTTTTGCTCCGCTGCCGATCCCGATCCACCATGTCTAGTTGTCGGGCGCTAAAGCCATCATCGAGAACATTCAGGTTATTCTCATCATTGATGAAAAAGGAGCGCTGATCCAGATTGGTTGAACCGGCGATGCTCAGGTGGCCATCCACGATGACCAGCTTACCATGCGTCATGGTGGGCTGGAATTCATACAGCTCCGCCCCAGCCGCCAGCAGCGTGCGCAGGTAGCGGGTATTCACTGAACGTGAAGCTGGAAAATCAATGTGCTTCCCAGGAATGATGATCTGCACTCTCACGCCCCGCTTCCGCGCCCGCAGCAAGGCCTCAAGCAAAGGCCGATTCGGAATGAAGTAAGCATGAGCGATGATGATGGACTCCTGCGCGGCCCGGAAAGCCAGCAAGTAAGAACTCCCTAGCGTGTCCCCCAGTTTTTCGGGAGAGCCCAGCACCATTTGGGCCTTCAGCTTCCCCGGTGCCGCCAGGGCTGGATAGTAGGTAGGGCCTGTCAGGCGCTGCCCGGTCATCTCCTCCCAGTTGTCATTGAAATTATCCTGCAACTGCGCCACCACCGGCCCACGCAGCTCATACTGCGTATCCCGCCAGCGATGCACATTTTCCGCATGGCTATCCCAGCAGTAGGCCCAGCCTGCGCCGCCCATGTAGCCCACTTTGCCATCGGCCACGAGAACCCGGCGGTGAGTGCGATGAATGAACTTCCACGGCACCAGCAGATTCATTGGCCGGTAGAGATGCAATTCCACCCCCGCATCCCGCATGGCTTGCAGATTCTCGTCACCGTATTTGGAGCAGCCAAACGCGTCTAAAATGACATGTACCTTCACGCCGGCCCGCGCCCGTTCGGCAAACATCTGGGTAAACAGACGTGTGGGCTCACTGTCCACACACACGTAGGACTCAAAGGTGATCGTCTCCCGGGCTTCGCGCATGGCCTTCAGCATGGCGGGATAGTAGTTGCCACCATTTTCCAGGGTGCGGATGGCATTGCCACCGGTCCATGGGGTCTTGCCCACACGCGCCAGTTCCTCAGCAAAGGCCGCAGACTTCACCGGGGCAGGCGTTTTAGAGACACGTTGAAAACCGACCGCGACACAGGAACTGAGCGCCGGCAGGCAAAGAAGGGCAAGGAAGAACTGTCTGCAAACCATCCCTGCCACTATGCACGCAGACACCTTGGCGACGAGGGCCAAGATGCTGAAAAATCATCCTCTAGCGCCGACGGCGAAGCACCACCCCCGCTAGCCCTAGCCCGCAGAGAAATAATCGTCCTGGCTCTGGCACCAGTGCGTTCATGCCGAGCACCAGTGTATCTTCGCGCTGGAAGACATAAAAGCCCGGCACGTCTGACACCACCTCAAAGAGATTCGTCACATCCGCATAGATGCCCTGCTGCGCCCGTAAAAACGTCCAGTCATAGAGCTCTGGGTTCGTGATCGCTGAGGTCCCGCTGAGATACAGAGTGATCTTCTCCCCTTCATTCACCAGCGTTTCCAGCCAGCCACTGAGGTTTAGCCGAGGCGCGAACTCGCCGCCCGTAGCATGCGCTTTCAGACTCAGCGCACTGCCGCCCTCCAGCATGAGATTGTTCATTTGGGCGGTCGTCACGTTCTGCCCGATCTCTAGCGTGCCATTGTCCTTGACCACGATCTGGCCGATGCCCAATGACTGCGCATGTTTGGTCACCAGCCGTGCTGAAGTCCCGGCCAGACCGCCGATAGTGACGGTACCTGTTAGGCCAGCGTTCGTGCCGCTGAGCGTCGTCGTTCCGGCCAGGGCATTCACATTGAGCGTGCTGGCCAGGGCCACATGCTCCCCTGTCGAGAGACCGGTCTTTGTCAGGTGATAATCTCCGGTGTTGTCATTGTGGAAAAAGTTCAGCGCCGGATCGTAAAACCCACCTCCCGTGATCGTCGAGGCAAACACCAGCCCAGGGGCAAGTGGCGCGGCATCCAGCAGCGGATTCCCACCGATGTTCATCACCCCCGTCGAGCCGACGGTGATGGTCCCTGCCCCTCCGCCCACATTCACTCGCCCCAGACTGGCCACATTCAGTGTCCCCGTCCCACCGGTCGTGCCGATGCTGACCGCCCCCGTGCTCTGCCACTGCCCCCCCGTGCGCACCGTGACTGTGCCTGTGCCATACTTCGTCGGTGCTGGTGGCCCAGTGGCACCCGTCGCACTGCCAGCATTGTAAAAGCCGATCGCCGTCGTGCTGCTGCTAGCCACCACGCCATTGTCTTCCACCACCATGGATCCCGTCCCTGAGTGCCCCACATACAGAATGCCCACCTCCCATTTACTCCCTGTCCCGCTCACCTTCACCGCAGCCGTTCCCTGCACGCGATTGGCATCCTGCCCATACCCGGCGATAAAACCGTTGGGCGATTTCACAAACCCACCCGATTCCACATTCATCGTGCCATTGCCACGATACCCCAGGATAAAAGTCGTCGTCGTGATGAGTTGCCCTTGGGTGTTCACATTCAGGATCCCCGTGCCGATACTCGCACTGTTCCCTAACCCCACGTGAATGGTTCCCGAGGAGGTCACCTTGCCCTGATTGCTCACCGTCAAAGTTGCCGTGCCCGAGCTACCCAGATGCAGCTGCGTGGCGCCTGTTTTATTCAATTCACTGCCCAGACCATCCACGGTGATGAAGCTATTTGTCCCGGAATTGCTGCCAAAAATAATGGCACCACCCACCCCCAAGATTCCTCCCGTGGTTTCCTTCGTGATATCCAGCCTGCCATTATTCATGGTTAGGCCCAGGATGGACTGCGTCGTATCCTTCAGAGAGATCGTCCCACCATTACTGAGCAGGATGGAAGTCGCCGCATCCGGCAGGGCGGTGCCAGGGGCAGTCCCTGTCCAATTCCACTTTGAGGTCTCGGTCCATAGGCCAGTCCCAGTCGAGTTCCAGGTGGCGGTCTGCGCCATGGCCTGGAGAGACAGGCCCGCGTAAACCAAGATGCCGAGCAGGCAGCGATAGAGAGGGATTCGGATTTTCATAGGGGGTGTCGCTTCCCCCTCTGGCATGAGACCGTGGACTCTCCGTCACAGCACAGGTCTGTTTTGGAAAGGGTGCTCCGGGGGGATAATCCCTCATCAAGCATCGGATATGCCATGCCCGGTCAAATGGGGCCTTCACGGCACAGAAGTATCAACACCGCCTCTCTCAGCACGCAGCCTCATCCCATCAGCTGCAAAAGTCAGGTCTGCCCTCTTGCGACCGGTCACGGCTTGCTCACTTTTTGTCCTACAGAGACAAATTCTCAAAAAGACAGTTGACTGTATTGAAGCTGAGACTTATTCGCACTAGTCACTATTGCGACTGATACTCATATCCGTTTCCACCCAAGAGACGCGTTCCCGAATCCATGAAACTCACTCCCTCCTCATTCCGCTCTTTGCCTCACGGCCTCGCTTGGACTTCCACCTTGGGCCTCTTAGGCAGCCTCGCAGCCCAAACGGCCGCCCCTACTCCGGCTGCCAATCCTGCCACAGAAGGTGAACCCACAGACGAGCTGCCTGAAATCGTCGTCACCACCACCAGCGAAAAAGTCTATAAGCCCGAGCGCCTTCAGTCGCCCAAATACACGGAGCCACTTCGCGACGTGCCTCAGACTATCACCGTGATCCCCAAGGCCGTGATCGAAGACCGGGGCGCCTTCAGCCTCCGTGATGTGCTGCGCAACACCCCTGGCATCTCCATGCAGGCAGGCGAAGGCGGCGGCGGCCTTTCTGGCGACAACCTCAGCATCCGTGGCTTCACCTCACGTGGCGACCTTTACCAGGACGGCGTGCGCGACACCGGTTCCTACAACCGCGATCCCTTCAACACGGAGCAGGTGGAAGTGACCAAGGGCCCCTCATCCTCCTCCAATGGCCGCGGATCAACCGGTGGTTCCATCAACCTCAGTAGCAAGCTGGCCAATCAAGAGCAAGGTGGCAGTGTTTCCCAGTCTTTCGGCACAGATAACCTCTACCGTACAACGGCGGACTACAACCAGCCGATCTCTGACCACATGGCCCTCCGTGTGAACGGCATGTACCACAGTGCAGACACTCCAGGGCGCGACGTCGTGAACCAAGAGCGTTACGGCCTTGCCGCGTCCCTGGCCTTCGGTCTCGGCACCCAAACTCGCGCCTACATCAACTACCAGCACCTGTCTGAAAACAACATTCCAGACTACGGTATCCCGTGGGTGCCTGCCACTAAGACAGGCGTATTGCAGCCTTATCGTGACCAAGCCCCTCCAGTGGACTTCGACAGCTTTTATGGCCGCGAAAACACCGACTTTGAAGACGTCCAGAGCGACATCATCACAGGCATCCTGGAACACGACTTTTCGGATAAGCTGAAGCTGCGTAACGTACTCCGTTACGGTCGAGTCTATCGCAACTCCGTCATTACCGCGCCTCGTTTTGTGAGCGCCACGGATGGCACCACGACGCTTAATCGCCAAATGCAGGCCCGCGAGCAGACGCAGGAAATTCTGTCGAACCAGACCAACTTCACGGCTGAATTTGAAACCGGTATCTTGAAACATGCTCTCGTCACAGGCATGGAACTCAGCTGGGAACGCCAGGTCAATGCCAACGCAGCCCGCGCAGATGTAGCTGGTCGCACTGACATCTTTGATCCAGGCCGCAATGACAGCGTTTACACTGGTCGCCCGTTGCTCCCAGGCGGTGCCGAATCTCACCTCGACACCTTCTCCCTCTATGCCTTCGATACGATTTCCATCACCAAGTATGTGGAACTGAACGGCGGCCTCCGCTATGACCATCTGGAGTATGAGTCCCGTGGTGCCAATGGCACGACTGGCTTCAGCGGCGAGGATGACCTCGTCAGCTGGAAGGCAGGCATTGTGGTGAAGCCAGTCGAACACGGTAGCATCTACTTCTCCTACGGCACTTCCTTCAACCCGTCCATCGACACCAACGTCGGTCTGGGCCTGACGGCTGCCGTTGCTGACCTGAATCCTGAAGAAAACCGCAACTACGAACTGGGAACCAAGTGGGACCTGTTTGACGAGCGCCTCTCCCTGACCGCCGCCCTCTTCCGCTCCGAGAAGACGAACGCCCGCACCAACGACCCGATCCTGGGCACCGTGCTGGCAGGCGACCAAGTCGTTCAGGGGGTGGAATTTGGCCTCGCTGGCAACATCACCGAAGACTGGCAGGTCTTCGCTGGTTATGCCTACATGGAAAGCGAAGTGCGTGACTCCGCAGTTGTTGCCGAACTGGGCCAGTCCCTCGGCAATACCCCAGACCACTCCTTCAACATCTGGACCACCTACAATCTGCCCTTCCGCGTGCAGGTCGGCTTCGGCGCTCAGTATGTGGGGGACCGCCAGAATGGTAATGCCAGCACTTCCCGCACCGCTCCAGGTTACTGGACCTGCGACGCCATGCTGAACTACCAGGTGAACGACAAGTTCAACGTGCGTCTGAATGTCTATAACATCGCAGACGAGCGCTACATTGACCGCGTCGGCGGTGGCCACTTCGTTCCAGGTGCTGGCCGCTCCGCAGCCATCACGGCCAGCTACAAGTTCTAAGCCTTCTCTGCCGTGCAACCCGCCGGGGGCGATGACACGCGAGTGCGTGCTTCGCCCCCGGCCTCTTCCCGTCTCCCCCCATGCTCCTCACGATTCCAGATGTCCTCACGCCAGACCAAGTCACTCATGCGCGGCAGTTGCTCGAGTCCACGGACTGGGTGGATGGCAAGACCACCACGGGCTATCAATCTGCTAAGGCCAAGGACAACATGCAGCTTCCCGAAAGCAGCCCCGTGGCGCGAGAGCTGGGAGACATGATCCTGGCCGCCCTCTCGCAAAACCCTCTCTTTGTCGCTGCCGCATTGCCCCTGCGCATCTTGCCGCCCATGTTCAATCGCTATGCGGGTGGCCAATCCTTTGGCACGCATGTGGACAACGCCATCCGCCAGTTTCCCCATTCCCCCGTGCGCATCCGCACAGACCTCAGCGCCACCCTCTTTTTCTCAGATCCGGAAGACTATGACGGTGGTGAACTTTGCATCGAAGACCTCTATGGAGTGAAGACCATCAAGCTCCCTCCAGGCCACATGGTCCTCTATCCCTCCACCAGCCTGCATCACGTCACGCCCGTCACTCGCGGTGCGCGTGTCTGCTCGTTTTTTTGGCTGCAAAGCATGATCCGCGACAATGGCCAAAGATCACTTCTGTTTGACCTGGATCTTTCCATCCAGCGTCTCGCCCAAGAACTTGCCGGAAATCCTGTGGCCGAAAAGACCAGCGTTCAGCTCACCGGTGTGTATCACAATCTCCTCCGCCAGTGGGCTGAGATGTAAATTTGTCCAAGCCCACACCTTTCCAAAATAATCTGCGACCAAGCTCCACACCCCAGGTTTCCCTCCGCCTGTTTCCCCATGCATCTCACGTTTCACCGTTCCATCTTCTGGGCTCACCTCATCAGCGGCATCCTCGCTGGCATCGTCATCCTGTCCATGGCCATCTCCGGCCTTCTCATCGCTTATGAAGTCCAGCTCATGGACTGGGCCAACCGAGATCTGCGAGTCACCCCACCAACCGCTACAGCCACTCATCTCGACATCGAAACCCTGCTGGCCAAAGTTCAGGAGACCAAGCCGGATCTGAAACCAAGTGGCATCACTTGGAAAGCCGATCCCGCTCTACCAGTCACCCTCAGCATGGGTCGCGAAGGCACCTATTTTGCCAACCCCTACACCGGCGAGTTTCTGGGTGAGGGCAACCATGCGTGGCATGACTTTTTCCATGCAGCCACTGACTGGCACCGCTTCCTCACGGGCACCGGCCTGCCGCGCGAAGTGGGCAAGGCCATCACGGGTGCGGGCACGCTCGTTTTTGGCATCCTACTGGCCAGCGGCATTTACCTCTGGTGGCCGCGCCACTGGCGCTGGACCAACGTGCGCGCCGTTCTCCTCTTTAACCGCAAACTCAAAGGCCGCGCCCGCGATTGGAACTGGCACAACGTCCTCGGTTTCTGGAGCGCCATCCCCATGCTCTTCATCATCCTCACCGGATTGATCATGTCCTACACCTGGGCTAACAACCTCCTCTTCCGCGCCACCGGCAATGAGCCCCCACCACCCCGCACCCGCCCAGCAGGCAGCCCCGGCGCAGCCCCAGGCGGCAACATGGCCCAAAGCAGCCCTCGCGGTGAAGGCAGCCCTCGCGGTGAAGGCAGCCCTCGCGGTGAAGGCGGCCCTCGTGGTGAAGGCGGCCCTCGTGGTGAAGGCGGCCCTCGTGGTGAAGGCAGACCCCAAATGGCCAGTGCCCCCGTTTCGCTCACCGGTCTTGCGCCACTTTTGCAACAGGCACGTGAACAAACTCCTGGTTGGGCCAGCCTCAGCGTGCGCATGCCGCAAAAAGCGGGCGATCCCTTCCCTGTCATGGTGGATCGTGGCGGCCGCGGTCAGGTGCATCTGCGCACCATGCTGAATCTCGATACCGCCCAACAAAAAGTGCTTCCAAGTCCCGATGACATCACCCGGCAAAACCTGGGTCGCCGACTGCGCATGTACTCACGTTATCTCCACACCGGCGAGCTCTTCGGCTTCTTGGGCCAAACCCTCGCCGCGCTCTGCACCCTCGCCGCCGCCCTCCTGGTCTGGACCGGTTTCGCCCTGGCCTGGAGACGCTTCTTTGGAAGGAAGGCAAAATCGTCTGCCACCTAAAGTGAGGCGGGCACTCCTGCCTGCATGGCGTAGGCCGGATGTGTTCGGCGCGATTGGATCTCGCGCAGCTCTGTCGCGTGCTTTGCCGAACTATCCGGCTTTCTTGGATGGCCGCCTACTCCCTGGCTTCAACGGCTGTCGCACAAATGCTCCCAAAAAAGACTCCGTGCCCTCAAAGAAAACCGGATAATTCGGCGAGTATAACCAAGCAGTTGCGGCCCGAATGACGCCGAATACATCCGGCCTACATTCCAGCCCGGTCGGTATCGAGAAGAAAAACGAGAGTCTTCAGGAAACTGAATTCATCTTGAACAGGGAGATCGGCAGTTCCTTGCTCCGTGCCGATCAGCGTCTGCTGAAAAGTCAACGTCTCCCATGCGCATCCGCATCCTCATGCGATCTCCACCAGGAATTCGGGGCCACCGAAATCCCTCGTGAGGATTGTGACCTGATCCTCCTCGCCGGAGACATCGCGACGAAGCAGAACGCCCTGCCCTGGATTCGTGAATTCACGGGCGACACTCCCACCGCGTATGTCTGCGGCAACCACGAGTTCTACGGTGACAAGCTGCCCCGAGTGACCGAGCGCCTGAAGGAGCAGACGGCGGGCTCAAACATTCATGTGTTAGAAAACGAGGCCATTGAGGTAGCCGGATGGCACATCTATGGCTGCACCCTTTGGACAGACATGGCCCTGCAGGGTGAATGGACGGATGGTGCCGTCGAAGCAGGCGACCGGATGAACGACTACAGGCGCATCCGCACCGGTCAGCAGGGGTCACGCAAACTCTCCCCCAGAGACACCCGCGCCATCCATGTGGAATCCATGCAACGCATGGAGGCATTCCTTTCCACTCACGATCCCCGCCGCTGCATCATCGTCACTCACCACGCCCCATCGGCCTTGTCATTGCCAGAACATCGCCGCAGCGAACTCGTTAGTTGCGCGTATGCATCCCATCTGGACAGCTTCATCGAAAAACATCAGCCCGCCCTCTGGGTCCATGGCCACATCCATCAGAATAGCGACTATTTCATCGGTGAGACCCGTGTGATCGCCAATCCACAAGCCTACCCCAATGAACCGAATGAAAACTTTATTCCAAGGCTCATTGTCGAGATGCTCTGATAAAAATCCTTCTTCAATCTCTAGCTATGCCCCCAGATGCTAAAATAGCCTTTTACGCGGCACATCGAATTCGCAAATGTGCGAAGAAGAAGGAACTGTGGTGCGCAACCGTTATTGAAGTCCTGCCCCCTGATATTCAAATCCTTCTTGATGAAACCGAACAGCCTATTGTCAGCGCCAGCTTTCCTGAAGGCGACTGGTATGTCTGGACAACCAAACGAATGGTCGCCACGACTGCCGGTCAGACATGGGAAGTACCGGCCGATTCCATTGATCGAATCGATTGGGGCACTCCCCTGAAAAGTCTCCATACCTTATACCAGACAGGTTGTGTAAAAAGTACTCTTGGTATTTTCGAATCAAGCAAAGGCTTTTCATTTCCTGTTCGTTACGAGACAGGATATGCTTGGTCAGGTCTGGTAGGTTGCCATCAATACTGGCGTCTCAAACATCCAATCCTGGATAAGCTCATGACCCCTGAGGAGTTTGAGGCACGAGGAATAAAATCGATATAGTTAGGCTATGTCTTTCCTTTTCAAGAACACTTTGCGTCGGACTGCATGCCTACTTCTCGTTGTACTCATTGGGCTCGCGTTTTACATCTCCAGTCAGATGCCTTCGAGGCTCAAACACATGTATGGGGAGTGGGCGGCCACTGAACTGATCATGACAGCACATCATCTATCTGGACGCCTGCCCGCGTCATGGGACGACTTGGCACCGTGGTATGAGCAATCCAACTCAACACCTCGCAGTGGCATCAGTTTCCAGCAGCTTCGGGAACTTGTGGAGATCGACTTCTCTCAATTGCCAAACATTGAGGCCGCTGCTAGATCGGGACGCCCCCTCCCCGAATCTCGATCTTTAATCCGGAAGAAGGATGGCAGAGGCGGGCATTGGATCCGCCCTAACCAAATGCTGGCAGACTATTTCAAAACAGGCAAAGTCGTGATCATAGATAACCCCTAGCCACCAAGCCCATGAAACGCCTCATCATCATCGCTCTTCTAACCCTCCTCGTCGGTGGTGTGGGGCTGTGGGGTTATGTGTGGTGGAAGACACGATCTGCCTCACACATTGCTGCCCAGGGCGGGCGGACGCTTTCCATTCGCTTGCCAGCTGAGGCAGCGCATTTCCGGCAAAATGATCCGCGCTGGGGCGCTGAAAAACTGGGCCGCACTTCCGAAACGATCAAGAGCGTGGGCTGCGCGATGTGCAGCGTGGCCAGTGCCGCCCAGTATCTGGGAGAAACGACCGATCCCTCCACCCTGAATCGGGCCCTGGCCGAAAATGGCGGCTACACGGACCAAGGTTGGTTAGTGTGGTCTGCCATCGCCAAGATTTTTGACCGACGCATCGAGGTGAATGTCCTCAGCAGTCCTTCTCATGAAGCGATGGATCGTGCGCTAGAAGCCGGACAGTATTCGGTGGTGAAGTTTTTCCTGCCCATGGGCATCCCCCACTGGGTCGTCGTGGTGGGCAAAGAAGGCCAGGATTACCTCATCTACGATCCGACCGAGACGGAGAAAGAACCGAGACGCCTGTCGGAAAAAACTTCCGGCATCTATTCGCTGAGGATCGTGCGCCGCAGGGCCTGAGTAGGCCCCCCGCTGGGAAATGCCGGAAAATTTCTGCAAGGTCGAATTATGTGACTTCGTTTCGGCGGTAGAAAGCCAAGTCACCCCCTGCTCCCCTCATGAATCCCACCTCTACCCCCTTTGGCCGCCGCCAGTTCATCGCCGGCGCGGCGCAGTCGTTTTTAGGCGTCACCGCGCTGAGCCAGCTCGGCGGCAAGGCCTTCGCCATCCCTGGGGAAAATACCAGCCCGCTGAAGCAGGTGCCCACGGCGCGCAATGTCATCTACCTCTACATGACGGGCGGGATGAGCCACCTAGACACCTGGGATCCAAAGCCTGACAACGGCGACGTCATGGGCCTCACCAAAACGCTGGACACCAAAGTGGATGGCATGCGCCTCAGCGAAAACATTCCCCTCCTGGCTCGCCAGGCGGACAAGCTGGCCGTCCTCCGCGGCATGAACTCCACCCAGGGGGCGCATGAGCAGGGCAACTACTTCATGCACACCAGCTACACGCTGCGCAGCAGCATCCGCCACCCTTCCATGGGCGCTTGGCTGCAGAAATTCCAGGACCGTGGCAATCCCACGCTCCCCGGTAGTGTGATGATCGGCAATGACAGCCGCCACCCCGGCGCAGGCTTCTTTGAATCCCGCTTTGCCCCGCTGATGATCAATGACCCGGAAAGCGGCATCTCCAACGTACGGCCTAACGAATGGTTCACTGAGGAACGCTTTGCCAGCCGCCTGAACATCGCCAAGCAGCTCGACAAAAAATTCGCCGCCACCTACGACGTCAAAAACGTGCGCGCCTACAGCGACATGTATGACGATGCTGTAAAGATGATGAAGAGCGAGGAGCTGAAAGCATTCGACCTGGATGCCGAGCCCGATGCCCTCCGCGAAAAATACGGCCGCGACCGTTTCGGCCAGGGCTGCCTGCTGGCCCGCCGTCTGGTGGAGCATGGCGTCCGCCACGTGGAAGTCAGCTTTGGTAGCTGGGACACCCACAATGCCAACTTCACCCGCGTGCCCGAGCTCTGCGACGAGCTGGACTCCGCCATGAGCACCCTCATCAGCGATCTGGAGGCCCGTGGCATGCTGAATGACACCCTCATTGTGCTGGCCACCGAGTTTGGCCGCACGCCAGAGGTCAATGCCAACGATGGCCGCGACCACCACCCTGCCGGGTTCAGTTGCGTGCTGGCCGGGGGCGGCATCCGTGGCGGCCAGGTTTATGGAGCCACCGATGAGAGAGGTGATAAAGTGGTGGATGGCTCCACCACCATCCCGGACCTGAACGCCACCATCGGTTATGCCCTAGGCCTGCCGTTGGATCAGGTGCTCTACTCCTCAACGAAGCGCCCCTTCACCATTGCCGACAAGGGCAAACCGCTGACGCAGCTCTTCGGCTGATTTTATTCTCACTTCAGCCCTGGGTATGTCCAAACATGCCCGGGGCTTTTTATTGCCAGGAAACGAGGGTGACCTCCTGCCGATTGGCCGGAAGCTGCCGCACATAGACCGGCCCCGGAGCCCAGTCGCGGATGCGATGGATGAGGTCTGGAAGCTCAGCTTCGACCTTAGCCGAGTTGATTTTTAAGGTCAAAATGAGCCCCAAGGGGCGAAGGCGAGAGGCAAATTTCTCCACGTATTGGCACACCACACGGGGCTCCAGATTCATGTCGGAAACCAGCAGGTCCACCTGATCCGGCACCATGCCTGGCCTCAGATCCCCAGCGGCTATCTTGAGGTGATGAAAAGCAGGATGCGCCAGCACCCGCGCATCCATCGCCCCCGTATCCACCCCATGCACCGTGGCGCCTCGAGATAACAATGAATGAGAAGCTCCACCGGGGGAGGAGCCCAGCTCCAGCACCGTCCGCCCCTGGAGATCCTTTTGAATGCCCAACCAGTCCAGCGCCTGCTCCATCTTCATCCACGCTCGTGAAGGGGCCTCCGCAGGCAGGGATAGCCGCAGAAGCGCCGCCGGATTGGCCAGATCGCCCGGCTGATGCCGGTGGCTGCCCACCAGCATGGGCTCCCCCTCAGCCCCTACGATCACACTCACCACAGTATCTCCAGGGCTCGGCAGCGTTTTCGGGGGTAAATCCAGCAGACCACGCACTTCAGTCTCCACAGCAGCCACCCGCGCCCAGGTTTCAGGATTGGCCCCCTCTTCAGAGACTTCGCGGGGAATCACGTTTAAGACCACCGGTTTGACCAGGGCTGCACGCTCCGCCGCTTCCTGCGAAGTTTTAGCCATGCCCAGGGAAACCCCAGAGACCTGAGCCAACCAAGCTCCCAGGCGAAAATGCCCCGGCAGCTCGCCCTGCACCTTCCAGGTGATGAGCTGCGGCCGCATGAAGGCCGGGGTCAGCAGGCCGCCATGGCGTGTAGCCACTTCTCTTTTGAGGGCGGCTTCGGCGCCGGGACGGCAGGTGGCAAAAACAAAGGTCGGGGGTATCACGGCCCCTTATTGGCACACTCCGCCCCCCTGCGCGACAAAATCCCCCGCCCCTGGGTGAGGATTGCGGCTTGCCAGTCGGGCGCTAGCCTGCTAAATCCTCCCACGCTATGGCAAAAATTCAGTACACCACCCCCGAAGGCACCACTGGCGAAGTTGAGCTGACCGCTGAGCGTATGACGCTAGGCCGCGCAGATGACAATCAGATCGTCATCTCTCATGACTCGGTTTCCAGCCACCATGGTGAAGTCGCCATCGAAGGGGATGCCTGGGTCTTTACCGACCTCGGTTCCACCAATGGCACCAAGATCGGCGGGGAGCGTGTCGAACGCCTGGAACTCGGCCACGGCGGCAGCTTTACCCTCGGCCACGTGGATTGCGTTTTCATCGGCGACTTCGAAGAAGCCCCTGCCTACAGCGCCCCTACCCGCACCATGTCCAGCAGTGGTTATGGCGCAGCCCCTATTGATCGCAACCGCCGCACAGGCTTCGGCCCTAAAGCCAAACCCAAGAGCAATGGCTATGGCCCCCTCTTTGGCCTCGGTGCATTGGCCCTCCTGGTCTGCGCTTACGCCGCGTTCTCCTTTACTCAGATGACCGCCTAAATCCTCGGTCCGGCGATCGCTCCATCGCGATCCCTGGCGGCATGACCTGCCGCCAACATGGATTTTTGTTATAAACCAAACAAGGATGCGGCCTCCATGCGCCGCGAAGAAGCTCAAGTAATGTCCAATACCATTGTTGTCGGTGCCCAGTGGGGCGATGAAGGAAAAGGTAAGATCGTTGATTACCTTACAGAACACACAGATGTCGTCGTACGCGCCGCAGGCGGGAACAACGCCGGGCATACCGTCATCAACAACGGCACCAAGTACATCCTGCACCTCATCCCCAGCGGCATCCTCTGGGAAGATAAGATGTGCGTCATCGGTAACGGTGTGGTCATGGACATCCTCGGCCTGCTGGAAGAGATGGCCAAACTCCGTGCCCAGGGCGTGAAGATCACCCCGGAAAATCTCAAGATCAGCGAGACCGCTCACCTCGTCCTGCCTTATCACAAAGGCATGGATCAGGCACGTGAAGCGAAGCTGGGTGACAAAAAGATCGGCACCACCGGTCGCGGCATCGGCCCCGCCTACGCGGATAAAGTCGAGCGCGGCGGCCTCCGCGCCATCCTGTTGACCCGCCCTGAGCAGCTCGAAAAAGAACTGCGCAGCCGCATCCTCATGCACAACGAGACCTTCCGCGCTGTCGGCGTGGCTGAGGTGCCTGTGGAAGAAACCATCACCGCCGTGCTGGCTGCAGCCAAAGTCCTGGCCCCGCACATCACCAACACCGCCGTCTATTGCCACGAGGCCATCCGTGCTGGCAAGAGCCTGCTCTTTGAAGGTGCCCAGGGCACTTATCTGGACATTGACCACGGCACCTACCCCTTCGTCACCAGTTCCAACACCACCTCAGGCGGTGCTTGCACAGGTTCCGGCGTGCCTCCGCGCATGATTGATAAAGTCGTCGCTGTGGCCAAAGCCTACACCACCCGTGTCGGTTCCGGACCCTTCATCACGGAGAATGAAGACATCGGCGACATGCTGCACAACATGGGCCGTGAGTACGGTGCCACCACCGGCCGTGCCCGCCGCTGCGGCTGGCTGGATGCCGTGCTGGTGCGTTATGCGGTCATGATCAATGGCGCTGACGAACTGGCCATCACCAATCTGGACGGCCTCGACGGTCTGGAAACCATCCAGATCTGCACCGCCTACAAGCTGCGCGGTGAGACCATTCACTACCCGCCTAGCACCATCGAAGACATCGAAGCCTGCGAGCCCGTTTATGAAACCCACCAGGGTTGGAAACAGGATCTCAGCCAGATCAAAAACTTCGCTGACCTGCCAGAGCTGGCCAAAGCCTACCTCAAGCGTCTTGAAGAACTGACCGGTGCCCGCGTCAGCCTCCTCGGCGTCGGCCCGTCCCGTGACCAGACTCTGGTGGCCTAACGGTACCTTGGTCATGAACCTTCTGCGCCCCGTCTGCTTCCTGGCATTCGGGGCGCTTTCGTTATCCGCTGCCACGCCGCAGCGTTTTGACTTTAGCGGCCCTGGCATGGCCACCACTTTTCGCATCTCTTGTTATGCCGAAAATCGTGAGCAGGCTGAAAAAGCCACCGCTGCCTGCTTTGCCCGCATCGCTGAACTCAACCAGATTTTTACCGACTACGACCCCACCAGCGAGCTCCTGCGCCTTTGCGCACCCGAGGCCGTTTATCCCGTGAAGGTCAGTCCACCCATGCTGGAACTCCTGGAGCGTTCCGTTGATTTCGCCAAGCTAACCGAAGGCGCTTTCGATCCCACCTGTGGGCACCTCACCCAACTCTGGCGCCGCACCCGCAGGCAAGGAAAGCTGCCGGCCCCACCTCGCCTCCAGGCAGCTATTGACGCCACCGATTGGCGACGTATCCAGATTGACCCGCTCAAGCAGCAAATCACCCTCAAACCCGGCACACTCCTAGACCTCGGTGGCATCGCCAAAGGTTACGCTGCCGATGACTGCCTCCGCGTTCTGCGTCAGCACGGCCTTGCGCGCGCAGTCGTCATTGCCGGTGGTGATACCGCTGTGGGGGATGCGCCTCCCGGCAAACCCGGATGGGAAATCAAACTGCGCACCTTCACCCGCCCCGAGAGTGAGGACGAACTCACCTCCATCACGCTAGCGAATCGCGCGGTTTCCACCTCGGGTGACCTTTATCAATTCATCGAAATCGAAGGCATCCGTTACTCTCACATCCTCTCTTTAAAGACAGGCCTTGGCCTAACTCAAAGCATCGCCTGCTCCGTCATAGCCGATAACTGTACGACCACCGATGCACTAGCCACAGCCATGTGCGTATTAGGACCTGAAAAAGGCACCGCTCTAGCCAAGTCAATCCCAGGCGTGGAAGTTCGCTTTTCGCAACCGCAGCCCAAGTGAGCCTTTAAGAAGACAATCTCAAGGTTGAACCAGGAAGAATCCATGGAACGGCTGCAGCAGCGTTTCCAGCCCCAGATCCACAGAGGCAGGATCACCTTCACGCAACCACCTGCCCCCCATCGGAGAAAGTTGGAGATAGAGGTTATCGTAACCCGACTGCTCACGGTCATCGTCGGCTTTCAGTAACCGTATCCGAGTCGCTGCCGCAGGCTCGGCCGCCGTTGGGAATCCAGCATCCGTGGTCAGACCCAGCCCCACCGGAGCCGTATCCACCACACGCTGAGAGCCGATGAATCGGGCCCCCGATTCAGGCTTCAGAGCAGCGGCGAAGGCAGGCACCTGGCCCGTCACCACCACACTCACGTCCTGGCCACGCACCTGCACCAGCATGGCTTCATCGTGACCCAGCGTCACGGCTTGCCCATCAGCCGCAGCCCAGCCTGCTACCCCTGGTAGAACCGGCACAAAATCATGACTGACGGCATCATAACGCAGCACTCGATCAGTCGTTTCAGAAGAGCTCCCCTGAGCAAAAAGATCCACAGGGAGCAAAGAATCCACCGTCCATAAAGCACGCAGGGCCACGCGAGCCCCCAGCATCCCCGCAGGCAATGAGGCAGCAACCGTCACCCGATCTCCCTCTAGCTGCGTCACCACAAACCGATCACCCATGTGAGGACCATCCAAAACTTCCAGCACCGCAGGTGCCCCTAACGTAAGTCCTGAAAGTGCTTTCAGACGCAGGCTACGATCCCCCAATGCTTCATTGACCATCCCCGCATAAGACTCCGGCTGCTGTAGGGGCATGGAGAAACTGCGCGTCCCTTTCCCAAAAGTTTCGCGACTAAACATCCAGCCAGGAGTCACCGCAAAGGCCTCCGCCCGTCCATCCAAGTTCGCATCCAAAGAAACCTTCAACCGCACCAGGCCCCTGGCGGCTCCAGCAAACAAACGGCTATCCACCTGAGCATAACGAAGAGTTTGTTCACCCAGCGCATTAAAAGAGCCTTCGGGGGAAAGCCCTACCGCTGCCCAAGTCTGGGCATCTTCACTCACCTCCAGAGTCAGCATCATGTCACGCCGCCCGGCCATAGGCAGTGTCACCACCACGTCCACGGTCCCCGTCGCAGCCTGAGTTTCCAGTTTAAAACGGCCTGCACCACTGGCACCGTTGGCGGGATCTGTGCCCAGGGCATACTCCAAAAGATTTGGGTAGAAGTCAGCGTCCGGATTGTCCATCGGCCCACCTTGGTCACTCAGACCATAGGCTTCCTGCCATGAAGCAAATGTTGTTAATCCAGAGGAAAGCCCCGGTTCCAAGACATCTGCCTCCACAGGTGGCGGGGCGCTTTCACGCATCGCGAGGTTAAAGCTGGAACAGTCTAGACACTCCAACCCAAGGTCAAAGGTGAGATCCATATTCGCATCCAGGCTTTCATCATCCGCCATGCCGTCCGCCCCTGATTCAGCCGTGCCCGCAGCCAGCTGCCCAGGCACGATAGTGAAGACCGCCGTGCTGGCGCCATTAGTCACGGGGGTGCCATTGTAGAGCAGCTTCTGCCCCAAGTCATCATCCCCAGCTGTCGCTTCAGCCAAAGGCGTGGCCCACTGCAAGACCCCACCGTATTCAAACTGAATGGCGGCCAAGTGCAGGAAGTAAGAACCAGGATTCAAATCCGTCAGCAAGTAGCGACCGCCTTCATCAGAGATGGTCGCACTCACCGCTTCGTCCACATTCACATCTGCCCCTGCTTTAAAGATCTGCACATAGGCGTATTCGACGCCTTCATTCGGATTCATCCGACCATCACCATTGATGTCCATGAACACACGGTTACCAACCGCCAAGGGTGCCCAGAGGCCAAAGTCCACCGTGTAGTTGGTATCCGCATCCAGATCACCATCTGCCGTAGATTCGCTGCCGGGTTGCAGTGCGATGATGGGGCTGAACAAAGCCGTGCCCACACCCCCAGGCTGCGCACCATCATTGTTACCCTCCACATTGTTATCGGATGTGACCGGCACCCCACCGCTGTGAGTGTAACCTGCCGGAGGTGTGACTTTCACATAGTAGTTTCCAGGGGGTAGATTCGTGAAACTGTAGGCTCCATTGGCCAGCGTGGTGAGGTTTGCGCCCACTTGGGTATCCGCTGCACCACCCGTGCCGCCGATCGCATTGTCCGTCCCAGGTCTAAACAACTGCACGGTAGTTCCTGCGACCCCGTTTTCGCTAACTTCCTGAAGGCCATTGTTATTGTTATCCAGCCACACACGATTTCCCAACGAAAGCCCACCCATGACAAAGGATAGCGAGCGCGTGGCCACACAGCCGTTTGCATCCCGTGCCTGCACCGTGAAAGTGCTTCCAGTTTGAGAAGTCGGAGCGCCTGAAAGCAGGCCTTCAGGGCTCAACATTAACCCTGCTGGCAAAGAACCCGAAGTAACTGACCACTGATAAGGTGCCGTCCCTGCCCCAGCACTCAGCGTGACATTGTAGGCGGTCCCAAGATACCCTAAAGGTAGGCTGGTTGTCTGCACCACCACCGCAGGACACACAGGTGTCAGGGCAAAAGCGCGGGTGCCTGCGCAGCCACGTGAATCCACCACCCTAACGATAAAGGTAGCAGAGCTTGTCGAGACTGGGGTTCCACTGATGACACCTCCATTTCCCAAACTCAGCCCCTGGGGCAGCGTCCCGGAACTCAGGGTGTAAGTATAACCAGCCAAACCACCAGAAGCACTCACACTCTGGCTATAAAACACCCCCGTCACCGGTGCAGGCAGGGAAGATGGCGTGAGCGTGATCGCCGGGCACGTCGGAGTGACCGTGTAACTTTGAGTTGCGACACATCCATAGAGATCTGTCACGCGCACCACGAAAGACACAGCACCCGCCTGTGTGGTAGTGCCCGAGATCAATCCCGTATCTGAGGCCAGCGCCAACCCCGGTGGCAGCGACCCACTGGCAAGGGCAAACGTGTAGCCCGCCGTGCCACCCGTAGCCGTGATGGACTGACTGTAGGCGCTACCCACGACGGGCGCTGGCAATGTCGTAGGCCCGACCGTGATCGCAGGGCAAACAGGCGTTAGAGAATATTCCCGAGTCACCAAGCATCCATTCGCATCCGTAGCCAGCAATGTGAAACTGACTGTTGCTGTATTCGTGGCTTTCCCTTGCAGGACGCCCGCTGGACTCAAGGTGATACCCGCAGGAAGAGCTCCCAGCATGAGATTGAAATTGTAAGGGGCCGCAACTCCCGTAATCGAGATGCCTTGCTCATACGTCATGCCCACCACCGGCACGGCCAAGATAGCAGGAGTCATGGTCAAAGTGGGGCAGTTCACCCTCACCAGTGTATCTTCCACCTCACCCGTCCCCGCTGCACCCGTAGGACCAGGACTCTGCACGCTGGTCAAACGCACGCGCACACCACGCAGCCCTGGTTTAGCGGCCGCAGGCGTCGTAAAGTTCAGACTCCGAACCAAACCATTGGACCCTGTCGAGATCAGCGTATTCGTGGCGATTTGTTCACCCGCATCGGCAAAGCTGCCGTTGCCATTGAAGTCCACCCACGCATTCAGATACGCGCTAGCTCCCAGGTTATTGGTCAGCATGGCCGTGATCGTCCCACTGCCCCCCTGATTCAGGCTGCTAGGCACCGTCACCCCATCTTCATCATCGCTGCCCGTCGCATCATCACCTGTAGCAGCTGAGTTCCGTGTCGAGACATACTCCGTATCCGCAAGGGCTCCGAGACGCAGGTTACTACTGGCGATGCTGGATGCATCTGCCGCCCCATCCCAGTCGCCAAAGTCAGTCGTCGGCACAGCGATGGTGGTGGTGTAGTCTTCCACCTCACCAAAGCCAGCCGCTCCTGTGCTCGCAGCATCGAAAAGATCCGTCAGACGGAATCGAATCCCAATCGTCGAACCTGTCACCGCTGTAGCGGGCACGATGAGGGCCACATTGTGAGTGACGTTTGCCTGCCCAGTCACGAACAACACATTGGTTGCCACCTGCTCCCCGGCATCGGCAAAACTGCCGTTGTTATTGAAGTCCATCCACACATTCAGATAGGCATTATCTCGGAAAAGATTTGTGACGATGACCGGAATCGTCGCTGGCGCACCCGCCACAAAGGAAGGCAGCGTCACACCATCTTCATCATCTGCCCCCGTATTGTCGTCCCCAGTGGCGGTGGCATTCAGCGTGGAGACATATTCCGTATCCCTCAGGTAACCCAGCCGCAAACCATCATTGACGGTGGAGAAAGCATCCGCAGCACCGCTCCAGTCGCCAAAGTCAGACGGCGGCACGGAAATCAGCACGACATAATCCTCCACTTCCCCCACACCCGCAGCCCCTACCGGAGCCGGGCTCTGCACATCCGTCAGGCGGAATCTTATGCCTAAAGTGGTGGTCGTCACAGCCCCAGATGGCACCGTGAAGGTCAGGTTCTGGATGGCATTCGTCGTTCCTGTGGGGATGACGATGTTGGTTGCAATCTGCTCGCCCGCATCCAGCACATCCTGATCGGCATTGTAATCAATCCAGGCATTCAAATAAGCAGGCACGCCACGATTATTGGTCACTTGCACAGGAATCGTCGTTGGCGCACCAGCCATCAAGGTCGGGATAATCGCACCATCTTCATCATCCTCGCCGGCAAGGTCGTCCGCATTGGCAGCCGCATTGCTCATCACCAAAAACTCCGCATCCGACAAGGCCCCTAACCGCAAGTTTGCATCTCGGGTGCTCACTGCGGATCCCAACCCGGAGTAATCTCCAAAATCAGTCGTCGGGGCCTGAATCGTCACGACATAATCTTCCACTTCCCCAACACCTCCAGCGCTCCCAGTGACACCGGGAGATGCCGTGGTCGTTAGGCGGAATCGCAGGCCCACAGGCGTTCCTGTCGCAGCCGTAGGTGGAACCGCAAGGTTCAAATTGATCACACTGCCATTGCTGCCCGTAGCCACCGTGCGGTTCACCAGAAATTGCTCCCCGACATCCGTCAGCGCCCCATTGTTATTCAGATCAATCCACGCATTCAGAAAGGCACCGGATCCAGTCGTATTGGTAACGGTCAATGGGATCACCACGGTCTCACCTGCGGTCATGGAGGGTAGCACCGCTCCGTCTTCATCATCCACACCCACAGTGTCATCTCCCGTCGCTGTGGCATTCCGGTTGGAGACGATTTCAGCATCCACCAGTGCTCCCAACTTCAAATTGTTACTCATGCCATTGGAGGCATCGGCCAGTCCACTCCAGTCACCAAAGTCATGCGTCGGCGCGATGATATTGGTCACATAGTCTTCCACTTCCCCAGCCCCGGCAGCGCCTACCGCATTGGGGGAACTCAACGAGGTCAGTCGGAACCGAAGGCCCACATTGACTCCCGTGGTAGCACTGAGGGGCACCGTCCCCGTCAGGTTCAAGGTCACATTATTCGTTCCGTTGGCCACCACCACATTAGTGGCGATCTGCTCACCCGCATCCGTCAATGAGCCATTGTTGTTGAAGTCCACCCAGGCATTTAGAAACGCACTCGATCCACGGTTATTCGTCACGACCACCGGGATCGTGTAGGTGCCACCCGCTGCTAATGATGGCAGCGTTACGCCATCTTCATCATCACTCCCCGTGGTATCATCCCCTGTCGCCAAGGCATTCGTGGTGCCCGCGAATTCTGTATCCACCAGAGCTCCCATTTTGAGAGTTGCTTCAACCGTGCTGCTCGCAGGTAGGAAACTGGAATAGTCTCCAAAATCAGTTGTGGGTGCGGCAATCGTCACCGCATAGTCCTCCAGTTCACCCACCGCCAAGTTGGCTCCCACAGGTCCAGGAGAAAGAGGCGCAGAAAGTCGAAAACGCACCCCCACGTTCACCCCAGTGACTGCATTGGCAGGCACCGTGAAGTTGATGGGAATCGTGCCATTGCTCGTCCCCGTCACCACATTGATGTTACTAGCCACCTGCTCACCTGGATCTGTCAGAAGACCGTTGTTGTTAAAGTCCACCCACACGTTCAGGTAGCCTAGCGCACCCGTCGTATTCGTCACCAGCACGCTGGCGGCCACCGGACCTCCCGCCGTGAAGGCAGGCAGTGTTACACCGTCTTCATCATCGGCACCTGTCACGTCATCTCCAGTTGCCGTACCATTGCGAGTGGAGGCATATTCGGCATCAATGGTTAATCCCATCCGCAGACTCGGACTGACGCCTTGAGAGGCATCCGCAAAGCCACTGTAGTCGCCAAAATCTGTCGTCGGCGCAGCCACCATCGCCACGCCATCTTCCACCTCACCACTGCCAGCAGCACCCACTGAAGCAGCGCCCGAGACGCTGGTGAGACGCACACGCGTGCCCAGGTTGACACCTGTCAAGCTCGTCGCCGGAACGTTAAAGTTTAAATTCATCACGCTGCCCGTCACTCCAGCGTTCACCGCAGCATTGGTGATGATCTGCTCCCCCGCATCCGTCACCACGCCATTGCCATTAAAATCAATCCACGCATTCAGGTAAGAGACCACGCCTGTGGTATTCGTGACCGTGGCGGTCATGACCGACGGAGCCCCAGCAATCATGGATGAAAACACAAGCCCATCTTCATCATCCCCCCCCGTGTTATCATCTCCCGTAGCAGTTGCGTTCACCGTGGGCGAATACTCCGTGTCAATTGCAGCCCCTAGACGCAGTCCAGCCAAGCGATTGCTGCTGGCCGAGCCAAACAAAGAGAAATCCCCAAAGTCTGTTGTCGGCGCATCAATCGTGACGACATAATCTTCCACCTCACCCGTGCCGCCAGCTCCACCCGTGCCAGGGCTGGCCAGTTGAGAAATACGGAAACGCGCACCGATGGGAGTTCCCGTCACTGCATTCGCGGGAATGGTTAGGCCCAGGTTCTGCACCGCATCTGCGATGTTCCCTGCGAGGCTGGAGTTCGTCAGCACCTGTTCACCGCTGTCAGTGAAGGAGCCGTTATTGTTAAAGTCCATCCAGGCATTCACATACCCCACGGCCCCCGTTGTATTCGTGCGCACAATGTTGATTGTCACTGGGGCACCTGCGATGAGAGTCGGGAAAGTGACCCCATCTTCATCATCCACGCCTGTCACGTCATCTCCTGTTGCCGAAGCATTCGTGGTGGCCGCATACTCAGCATCCACAGAAGCCCCGAGACGCAACCGCGAATCTGCCGTATTGGAGACTGTCACTCCACGATCCCAATCCCCGAAATCCGTAATAGGAGCCAGGATAACCACCGCGTAATCTTCCACTTCACCCACTCCTGCATCCCCAGTAGGCCCAGGTGCAGAAGCAGAGGTCAAACGGAAACGCGCACCCACGTTGGTCGCGGCAGTGACAGCATTCGTCGGCACTGTAAAGTCGAGACTCAGCGCCAAGTTGTTAGCACCATTAGAAACAGTGAGATTGCTCACGATCTGTTCCCCTGCATCCAGCAGATCTCCATCGTTATTGAAATCAATCCAGGCATTCAGGAAAGCTGCACTGCCCGTGAGGTTCGTGACCGGCACAGTCAAAGTCACTGGCTGTCCAGCCGTCATGGCCGGGAAGGTCACCGCATCTTCGTCATCACTGCCCGTGGTATCATCCCCTGTCGCAATACTATTCATCGTCGCTGCAGGCTCGGCATCCACTGTGGAGCCTAACCGAAGGTTCATACTCGCTGTGTTCGAGGCTTGAGCAAAACTGGCATAGTCACCAAAGTCTAACAATGGAGGACTGATCGTCACCGCATGATCTTCCACCTCCCCGTTACCATCCGTTCCGTCCGTTCCAGGACTGCTGACACTTGTCAATCTCACCCGCAGCGCACTCGCACCCACTGAGGCCGATACTGGGACCGTAAAGTTCAGCACACGCGCCACATTCGCCGAGCCATTCGCCACCGAGACATTCGTCGCAATCTGTTCCCCCGCATCACTGAGGCTACCATTGCGATTGAAGTCAACCCAGGCATTCAGCAGTGCCGAGGACCCGGTAGAATTGGTCACCGTCACCGTGATGCTACTCGCCCTGCCCTGCTCCAAAAGCGCTGGCACAACCACGCCATCCTCATCATCACTTCCCGTGACATCGTCTCCTGTGGCTGTTGTGTTCGTCGTCGCTGTCGCCTCAGCATCCGTTAAGAGACCGATACGAAGCGTCGTATTCGAGACACTCGAGGCACTCGGGAAAGCCGTGTAATCCCCAAAGTCTAGGTTAGGCAGCACCACCAGAGTGACGGTCATGTTACCCTGACATCCCACAGCATCTGTCGCACGCACCGTGACGGACACACCACTGCCATTGGAAGTGGTCGGCGTGCCGCTCAAGGCACCTCCTTCGCTCAAAAGCAATCCCGCAGGCAATGTGCCACTCACCACAGACCACGTATAGGGAGCACTCCCACCCACAGCACTGAATGTGTGGGTCATGACCTTACCCACCGTCGCGCTCCCCGGTGTGCCGCTCACATTGATGGCCGAACAAGAACGAAAACCAAAATCGAGTGTTAAGTCCGTATTGTTATCTGTGTCACCATCCGTCGTCGGCTCTGTCCCCGCGACCAGAGAGATCAAAGGACTGCGAACCGGCTGCCCCTGCTGGATCTGGATGCCATTATCATCACCATCCTGGCCATTGTCCGCCGTATCCGTCACCGTGCTGCTCAAAGGATAAGTTGCAGGCGGAGTTGGGATGTAGAGGAAGTATTGCCCAGGAGACAAATTTTCAAACGAGAACAATCCCCCACCAGCAGTGGTTACTGTCGCGGCAGGAGTCGCCGTGAGTGGATTTTCCCCACCCAAAAACAAACGAACTTGGACTCCATTGATGCCAGCCTCACCGCTGTCTTTGATGCCGTCATCGTCCGCATCATGCCAGACCAGATTTCCTAACTTCATGGATGGAGCTGCCCCAGGACAAGCCGCGCCATCGGAGTTCGAAACGCTCGGCCCGCTCCCCACAGCAGTCAGCGAGCCATTGAGAATCCCATTCGTACGATTGAAAACATAAAGCGTGTCCTGCACCCCTGAACTGCCCTGGCTGCCATAACCATAGGCCAAACCATTGGCATCAATGACCAGTGACCCAAAAGAAGAAACCGTCGCCGCAGCCACACGCGTGCAGACACCCGAGTTCGGATTGATTTCAAACAAACCTAACTGCGCTGAATCCACCGTATTGTAGCCATACATCTTCGTGGTGAGCGGATCCCAGACAATATCGCCAAAATTCCCCGTCATTGCCTGACCCGTGCTTGCATATTTACACACCACACCACTTCCCACGAGACTCGCCGACCCCAGATCAATCGTGTACAACGTGGTCGAAGAGTTGCTGAACAAATTCAAAATCATCTGTCCCGTCGTCAGGGCCGTGGCACCAGACCACTGACCACTGCTTCCCGGCGAAGGCAGGCCATCGATCACTCCCATGTCCACCAATGTGCCGAGCGAATTCACGCGATACAGATGATTGCCATTCTGGTCCACGCAATAAAGGTAGCCACCATAGGCAGCCAATCCATTCAGCTTCTTACCGCTGAAAATGAAGATCGGCTCCAGCGTTTGACCCGCACCAATGTAATACAACGTCGTGTCCCAAATGCCTGAGCCCGCACTCGTCTCCGCATTCTGCATAATGTAGAAGCGGTTATCACAGACGAAAGGTGAGCCCACGTTGGCCACAAAACCAAAGTCAATCGTGTTATCCACATTGCCACCGCCCGCACTGCCTGGCTCAGCCCCCACTGCCAATTGCACCACACCACTGTAGGCTGAAGTGGCAGAGCCTCCCGGCTGCGCACCATCATTGTCTAGATCTTGGCCATTGTCCGTAGCATCCACCACCGAGCTCGATCTCGAAAGCGGCGGCGTCGGTACTTTGACAAAATAACGTCCCGCCGTGAGGCCGGTGAAAGCATACACACCCCCACCTGCAGTGACCGTGGTGGCCAGTTTCGTATCTGCATTCACCCCCGCGCCTCCAATCAAATTATCCTGACCTGGAGACCACAGTTCCACCTGCACATTGTTAATGCCACTCTCGCCCGCATCAAAGAGGCCATTATCATTCGCGTCATTCCACACCAAGTTGCCTAACCCCAAGTTTGGCGAAAGGGTCACCGTATAATCTTCCACCTCTCCCGTGCCATCGTTACCATCGGGTCCAGGACTGCTTACTGAAGTCAATCGCACACGCACGGCCACCTGCCCCACGGCAGCTGTCGAAGGCACCGTGAAATTCAAAGTGCGAGTCGTATTGGTGAGGCCCGTGCTGATCGTTGTATTCGAGGCAATCTGCTCCCCAGCATCCGTGAGGGAACCGTTATTGTTCCAGTCAATCCACGCATTCAAAAAGGCCGTGCTCCCCGTCGCATTACTCACCACAGCACTGAGTGATCCCGCAGTCCCTTGCTGGACACTGGTCGGCACAGTGACACCATCTTCGTCATCCGTCCCGGTCGTATCATCGGCCGTGGCTGTCGCATTCGTAACGGCACTCGCTTCACTGTCCACCAGCGTGCCGAGGCGCAGATTTGAATTCACCGTGCTGCCAGCGAAAGGCAAACTTGAGTGATCCCCAAAGTCCAAAACTGCCGCCGCCAGAGTCACCAAATAATCCTCCACTTCACCATTGCCGGAGGCTCCTAGTGGCCCGGGGTTGCTGGTGGAAGTAAGTCGGAAACGCGCGCCGGCATCCCCCAAAGAAGCTCCAGAAGGAACATTGAACGAATACGCTTGATTGATCCCATTGGTGCCTGTTGCCACCGTTTGGTTCACGATGATTTGCTCACCTGAATCAGTCAGCACGCCATTGCGGTTAAAGTCAATCCACCCATTCAGGTAGGCGACTGCGCCGGAGGTATTCAGCCGCTTGACCACCACACTCCCCACACTGCCAGCAGGCATCGTTTCCTGGAGAGTCACCCCCTCTTCATCGTCAATGTCATCAATATCATCACCATTCGCAGAGTCGGAAAGGCGCGGCGCTGCCTCCGTATCGTTTTCATTACCCAGTCGCAGCGTCGTATTCCAGGTGCTGCTGGCAGAGCCAAACCCTGAATAGTCACCAAAGTCCTGCGTGCTCCCTGCGGCTAAATCGGTAAAAGCGATCGCGTGAGGTCCGCTCAGGCTGGTCGTGATCGTCCGCACCGCAGCGCCAGTAGGACTATACACGTGGAGTTCATCCTCGCCGTAGTCCACCACATAAAGATTGCCATCTGGCCCCCACTTGATGCCCGTGTAGGGATTGGACCCTGAATCCAAAGTCACAAAAGTCGTGCGTGTGCGTGTCGGGAACTCCAGGGCATCCACTCGCCCCGTCGTACTGGTGCTCACGTTCACATACAGCCGCCCATCTGGGCCCCAGGCAAGCCCACGCGGGCTTTCACCCGAAGGCCACGTGGCAATGGTGGACTGCAACACCCCAGCGGAACTGTAGAGCAGCAATTTCCCGCCTGAAATATTTTGCGTCACATACATCTGCCCCGTGCTGTCAAAGACCAAGCCCGCTGGATTATTGGTGGTCAGTACCGTGGACATCACCGCCCCCGTCGTTTGGTTAAAACGCAGCACGTTGTCCGCATTTTGGTTCGCAATGAAGATGCTGCCATCCGGTCCCACCGCCATCTGATAGGGGAAGTTCAACCCACTGCCAGAAGACACCAAGGTGCCCAAATACGCGCCCGTAAAGGGATTGTACTTCGTGATCGTATTCGATGAGCCATTGGCCACCAAAAACGTGTTATCACTGAGACGATACCCATAGTTAGGCGCACTCAAACCGGTCGGAGTCCAAGTGGAAAGGTGCGTACCATTGGCCCCGCTAAAACGGCTGATCGTATTATTGTTATAGTTCACCACCACCAGGGCAAAGCCAGGTGTGATCGTCATGAGATGATCTTCCACTTCGCCAATCCCATCTGCACCACCCGGCCCGGGGCTACTGATGCTGGTAAGGCGCACCCGCAGCGCAATGTTTCCGGCAAAGGCCGTCGTCGGCACCGTAAAATTCACCGTGCGATTCAAGTTCGACGTTCCATTGCTGATCGTCGTGTTCGTGGCCACCTGCTCGCCCGTATCCGTCAGCACACCATTGTTATTGAAATCAATCCAGGCATTCAGATAAGCCGTCGAACCACGTGTGTTGGTCACATTGATGGTTAGGCTAGAAACCGCCCCCTGCATGAGCATCGCAGGAAACGTCACCCCATCTTCATCATCACCTCCCGTGGTATCATCGCCACTGGCGGTCCCATTCACCGTCGCTGACGACTCTGCATCCACTGTCGCCCCCAGTCGCAGCGTGGCATTGCGCGTGCTGCTCGCGCTCAAGAATGAGCTATAATCGCCAAAATCTGATGTCTGCCCCTGCAATCCTCCCGTGATCATCAAGAGGCTCAAAAAGAGGAAACTCCCCCGCACACGCCAAAACCGCGCCCAGCCGGCACGGTCATTCCTCTGAGCAGATAAAGAAAATCGCTGGATCATGCCGGGGCTCCTCGATCAACGAATGGAAGGCAGGTCACGAGTGCGACGCCGACGCAGCAGGACACCCAAGGCCGCCACGCCAAAAAGAACGGCAGATCCAGGTTCCGGGACCGGAACCAAACTCGTCTGAATCGTGTAATTTTGTCCCCCACCCGTGGTCCCATTCAGTCCGCCGTAGATGGCTTCGTCCGCATCGGCGAGCTGCCACTCATACGAGGTCGAAGACGGCTCAGCAGGATCTGGGAATGCCCAGTCATCGGCCACATCTCCCAGCCCAGCGCCATCGGTCACCAGCGCCCACTCCGTCCCCACCTCACGGTTCTTGGTGTTATACACCCATAAGTAGGCCACCTCGCCTTGCGCGAAGACACTCAGTGGGTCTGCATCTGGCGAGGCCGAGCCCCCCGTCGCCGTATGTTCGGCAGTGCCTACATAAAATTGCAGCAGCGGTTCCCATCCTTCAGGGTCGCCATCGTTGGGATCGGAAGGAGTCGGGTCATAAGCGCGATCAAACACCTTCCAGTTTGCGGCCCAGTCATTGAAATTCGAAGAAGTCGGGACAAATCCGTTGGCAAAAGACCCGATTTCGAAGGAAAAGTTGCCATCCAATTCCTGGCCATTCGAGTCAAAAAGCAGATCTTGGAAATCACTGCTCCAGACGATCGTGCTCGCTGGGGAAGACATCGGCAGCACTAGAATAGACCAGGCTGCACAGGTAAGAAGCAGGCGATGGATGAGGCACGGTTTCATGGCTTGAGGTTCAATAAAGGGGGTTTGAGGTGCCGACTGAGGCCATTCCGAAATGCGGTTACCGAAAGCTAAATTACGAATCCAATGTTTAATTATGGTAATTATCACCAAATTTATAAATTATCAAAAACAAAAGCTAAAAATTAACGAATGAATAATTAATTAGGTTAAATTATTAACGCCCCACCTTCTCTCGCTTCCCATGCACGTCGTTCTTCTTCCCTTTGGTAGCGCTGGAGATGTCTTCCCCTTCCTCTGGCTGGGGCGGCAACTCAAAGCCCAAGGCCATCAGGTCACCCTCGTCGTCGCCTGCGTTTTTGAGGAAATCGCCCGCCAGGCAGGACTCGCGGTCCTTCCTATGGGGAATCAAGAAGAGTTCGATCAACTCATCGCCGACCCACGAGTCTGGAAGCTTTACCAGGGAACCAAGCTCGTCTTTGAAACCGCCGGGGCCAAGACGCCCGATGTCTTTGCCGCTCTTGAGACCTTGGTCCACTCGGCCACACCGCCCGATCTCCTCATGGCAGCTTGCACCGTTTTTGGGGCTCGCCTCATCCGCGAAAAGTATCAAATTCCCTTGGTCTCAGTTCACGTCCAGCCCACGGTCATGATCAGCGCTCATGAACCGCCCGTGCTCTTTCCTGGCATGGAGCACATGCGCAAGCTACCCCTCTGGTTACGACGTCGGTTGGTCCACTTGCCGAATCCGGCAGATCGTTTTGCGGGTCCTGCCGTCCACGCCATGTGCTTAAAACACCAAGTCACCCCACCCAAGAGTCTCTGGTGGGACTGGGCAGACTCGCCCGATGGCGTCCTGGCTCTTTTCCCGGAATGGTTCGCCCCTGCCCAGCCAGATTGGCCAGCCAATCTCCTTGTGTGGGACTTTCCGCTCGAAGACATCGCTCAGGAGCGCCCCCTCAGCCCGGAGGTCGCCCAGTTCCTTGCTGCAGGCGAAAAACCCATCGTCTTCACTCCCGGCAGCGCCAATATCCAGGCGCGCCGCTTTTTCCAGGTGGCACTGGAAACGGTGACCGCCATGAAGAAGCGCGCCATCTTCGCCACCCGGCAGCGGGATCAGCTACCGCCAGATCTCCCGGAGAATGTCCTAGCCGTAGAGTATGTCCCCTTCTCCACCCTCATACCTCAGGCCGCCGCTTTTGTGCATCACGGCGGCATCGGCACGCTGTCTCAGGGCTTTGCCGCAGGGGTGCCACAGCTCATCATGGCCATGGCCCATGACCAGCCAGACAATGCTTACCGCCTGAAAAAACTTGGGGCTGGTCTGGGCCTCACACCCCGTACTTTCACGCCTAGGAATGTCCAGGCCGCCCTTCACCGCCTGCTCACCCAGCCCACTTACCTAGCCGCAGCTCAGCGCTGCCAAGCCCACATGCAAAGACGCCCTTCTCTCCAACAACTTTTAGATTGGATCGAGTCGCGCCAGTTCATCCCGAACAAAAGCCAGACGTCCTAAAAACAAAAAACACAGCCTCGTTCGAGGCTGTGTTTTCAAAAAAGCTTCCTGGGGGAGGAAGATTACTCGCCGTCGCGACCGATGGCTTCCACCGGGCAGCCAGCCAGCGCTTCTTCAGAGAGCTCACGCTCTTCATCAGACTCAGGCTGCTTATAGACGTAGGAATGGCCACCGTCGTCGTCACGCTTGAAGTTCGCAGGGGCAGTCTCGCGGCAGAGGTCACAGTCAATGCACTGATCGTCCACGTAGTATGCGCCAGCGGTGTTCTGAGGGTATTTGTTTTCTGCGTCTGCCATGTTGAGAGTCTCCTAGTCTTGGATTTTGCGGGCCAGATAAATAAATCTCGCCACCGGGGTTTCAATCACTTTTTGCGTTTCCCTGCGCCTGCCCATTGAGCAGGAGGCATTCCAGCGTATGAAGAGATGTGCCAGAGCGGGATTCCACCCTCTTACTTTGCCACAAAGCCGCTTTTAAACAACCTGCCAAATCATCATGTCCCCCATCATCCCTCAAGAAGGCTGGATCGTTCAGCACCTTTTTTATCACGTGGATCACGGCTTCTGGGCCGCCCTCACCCCTGAAGAAAAGGCCGAACGCTTTGATCGATTCAATGCCACCGTTGAGGCCATCCGGGCACATCCCAAGACGCAACTGCTCACCTTCAGCATGGTCAGCCCCAAGGCAGATCTCGGCGTCATGCTCCTCACACCCGACCTCCAGGATGCGAACCGCTTTGAAAAGGAGCTCGGCCAGGCCTTCGGCCCTGAGGTCCTCAATCCGACCTACAGCTACCTCTCCATGACCGAGTGGACCGAATACAGCGAAAAGGAAGAAGACGCCTCCGCCCGCATCGCTCGCACGGAAAATCTGGAAGTCGGCTCCGAAGCCCACACCGCCCGCATCGCCGAGTGGAAGGGCCACATGGATAAGTATTTCAATGACCGCCTCTACCCGAACATGCCCGACTGGCAGGTCATGTGCTTTTACCCCATGAGCAAGCGCCGCAACGTCGGTGCCAACTGGTATGCCCAGGAATTCGACAAACGCCGTGAACTCATGGGTGGTCACGCCAAAACCGGCCGCAAATTTTCGGGCAAGGTACGCCAGCTCATCACCGGCTCCACCGGTCTGGACAGCCACGAGTGGGGTGTCACCCTCTTTGCTCACGACATCTTCCAGATCAAAACCATCGTCTATGAGATGCGCTGGGATGAAGTCACCACCCAGTATGGCGAATTTGGCGACTTCTACATTGGCATCCAGCTCAATGGCGAAGAGCTCCTCCAGCGCCTGCTGCTGGCTTGATTTTTCGTCCGCCGGGACTATCCATGTTTCCATGAGTGCCGCTTCCATCTCATCTTCGCCATTGTTGGAGTCTGCATTCGCAGTGGTGGCGAAAATGTCGCGCGATGAAAAAGCGGTGCTCCTGGAACGGGTAGAGGCTGAATTGCGAGATGACGCAGGAGTTCCCGATTGGGAAAATCAAGTGGTACAAGAACGCCTGCGTCTGCTGGATGAGGGAATTTCGATTCCAATTCCGTGGGAAGAAGTCAAAACCCGGCTTGGACGCAAATGGGGAAAAAAATAATCTTCCTTCCAGAAGCTGAAGCTGATCTCGACGAGGCTGCTGAATTTTACGAAAATCAGGAACCCGGACTCGGAAATGAAGTCTTTGACTTTCTATCTGCGCGAATTGACGAATTGGTGATCACTGGCGGCCTCCATTCATTCAGTAGAGGAGCGCATCGGGCAGTCGTCTTGGGCCGGTTCCCCTATTTCACGATTCATTACCGGAACGATCCATCAACCATCACGGTGCTCGCTGTTCTGGACCAACGGCGCGATCCAGAACACAATCTCAACAAGCTACGCAGCCGGATTTAATTTCCATCGGCATCAATAGCCTCCGGCTTCACCAAGTTTAATCCTTTCCCCATGCTCAATCAGCCCCTCACCATCGCCGACCGCACTTTTCAGTCCCGCCTCATGCTGGGCACAGGAAAGTTTGCCTCCGGTGAACTCATGCGTCAGGCCATCATCGCCTCCGGCACAGAGATCGTCACCGTGGCCCTGCGTCGGGCCGATCTCACTGGTAAAGGCGACCCCTTCGCCAACATCCTGGATTTCATCCCCAAGGAAGTCTTGCTCCTGCCCAATACCAGCGGCGCCATGAATGCCGAAGAAGCCGTTCGCCTCGCCCGTCTCGCCGTGGCTGCAGGCCTGCCGAACTGGGTGAAGCTGGAGATCCATCCAGATCCCCGCTACCTCCTTCCGGACCCGATTGAAACCCTCAAAGCCGCAGAGATCCTGGTCAAAGAAGGTTTCATCGTCCTCCCCTACATCAATGCAGACCCCGTGCTGGCCCGCCGCCTGCAGGATGTGGGAACCGCCACCGTCATGCCCTTGGGCTCCCCCATCGGCTCTCACCAGGGCATCACCACTCGTCGGCAGATCGAAATCATCATCTCCCAGGCTACCGTTCCAGTGGTGGTAGATGCCGGCATTGGCGCACCAAGCCACGCCGCAGAAGCCTTCGAAATCGGGGCTGATGCCGTGCTGGTCAATACCGCCATCGCCATCGCCCATGATCCCGCCCGCATGGCCACCGCCTTTAAAGCCGCTGTCGAGGCTGGCCGCGCCGCTTACGAGATTGGTCTGGGAGACCAGAATGACGAAGCCAGCGCCACCAGCCCCCTCACCACCTTTCTTTATCAGTAAATCAGGCCCGCCCTCGCCCTCATAGACAGGAGTGACCCCCAAGGGTCATTAGCCCGTCAATCACCAGCAGGCAGCCTCCCGTCTCATGCACGCCCTCACCGCCCTTTTTTATGCCCTGGAGACTCAGCCCGAGATCCCCGTGGCCACCGCCCCGCGCATCCTCTTCCTCCGCGCCCAAGCCCATTCCGGTCTCGACCCTCTGCGCGAACGCCTCACCTGTGAGCAAACCTGGAAACCGCACGCGGCCGGCCTAGAGCTTCAGGGCATCCGCCACACGCGCGAGGTGGAGGGCCAGTATGACCTCATCCTCCTCCTGCCAGATCGCCAGCGCGAAAGCATCCTCTCAGACTTCGCTCACGCACACGAGCTCCTAGCCGAAGGCGGCACCCTTGTCGTCGCCCTGCACAATGACTGGGGCGCCAAGCGCATGGAGCAACATCTGGCCGAAGTCGCCCCCGAGGTCAGAACCCTCTCTAAAAATCACAGCCGCGTCTTCTGGGCCACTCATACCTCCCCCTGGAAAACCGATGTCCTCGCGCAGTGGAAAATCAATGGGGCCATGCAGCGCATCCTCGAAGGCAAGTTCTGGTCTCAACCCGGCCTCTTTAACTGGGACCGCATTGATGAAGGCTCCGCCCTCCTCACCCAGCACTTGCCTCATTCCTTGAGCGGAGCCGTGGCAGATCTAGGCTCCAGCTGGGGTTACCTCAGCGACCACATCCTGCGTCATTGCCCAAATCTCCGCAGTGTGGACATGTATGAGGCCGATGCACGTGCGCTTGAGTGTGCCCGACGGAATACGGGCCTCGTTCCCGTACCCGTGCGTCCACGCATCCTGTGGAAAGACGTCACTCAAGGAGTCGGCAATGCGTGCTATGACACCATCATCATGAATCCTCCCTTTCATGATGGCCGCGAGACCAACACCATGCTGGGCCTCAAGTTCATCACCGTCGCTGCCCAGGCTCTCCGCACCACGGGCGACCTCTGGCTCGTCGCCAACAAACACCTCCCTTATGAGAACCTCATGAAGGAGGCTTTTGAGCATCAACGGACCGTGGCCGAGACCCGCAATTTCAAAGTTTTGCACGGTAGCAAGCCCACGCTTGTGACTCGCCAAGTGAAGAGAAAACCCCGCCGTTAATTTTTCGTTCATGAAAATGCAAAACTCTCTTGCAAACATCGTCAACAGGTCTTAACTCCACGCCCGCACGAAAGTGAATGGGTAGGTGCCCGAGTGGTTAAAGGGGGAAGACTGTAAATCTTCTGGCTTACGCCTACGCTGGTTCGAACCCAGCCCTGCCCACCATTTTCTGTCCTGCGGAAAGCATTAAAAAGCCCGACTCATTAAGTCGGGCTTTTTTGTTATTTGGGCTGATTGAAGGCCCGTTCTGATTACAGGCGGATGTCCATCGCCTGGGCTGCGCGGTGGGCTTTGGCGCGGGCTTCATCCACATCCGCACCACGGGCCAGAGTCACGGCCATGCGGCGCTGACCACTCACGGTGGGTTTGCCAAACAGACGCATCTGCGTGTCAGGCTCTGCGAGGACTTTATCCAGGGAACCAAACTGCACCTGAGAGGAATCTCCTTCGACAAGAACGGCGCAGCTCGCGCTCGGCCCGTGCTGGTGAATGTTAGGGATCGGCAGGCCCAAGATGGCTCGCACGTGCAGGGCAAACTCCGAGAGATCTTGGGAAATCAAGGTCACCAACCCGGTGTCATGAGGACGTGGTGAAACCTCGCTAAAGATGACTTCATCGCCCTTGATAAACAGCTCCACGCCAAAAAGACCGCGACCGCCTAAAGCCTCCGTGATCGCTCCCGCCATGTGCTCGGCTGCGGCCAGGGCCTTCTCACTCATCGGGTGTGGCTGCCAGGATTCACGATAGTCACCTTTGATCTGCGTGTGGCCCACGGGGGCACAGAATGAGGTGCCTCCCGCATGCCGGACGGTGAGCATGGTGATCTCATAATCGAAGTCCACAAACCCTTCGACGATGACTTTGCCTTTCCCCGCACGTCCGCCTTCTTGAGCATACTGCCAGGAGTGTGCGATATCGGCCTCCGTCTTCACCACACTCTGGCCTTTACCAGAGGAGGACATGATGGGCTTCACCACACACGGCATGCCGATTTCTGCGATGGCCGCGCGGAATTCCTCCTCCGTTTGTGCGAAGATGTAGGGAGAGCTTTTCAGCCCCAGTTCCTCTGCCGCTAGACGGCGGATGCCCTCACGATTCATCGTCAACTTCGCTGCACGGGCGGTAGGCACGACGGTGAAGCCTTCGTTCTCCAGCTCCACCAGTGTATCCGTGGCGATGGCCTCAATCTCAGGCACGATGAAGTTCGGCTTTTCAATTTCAATGAGACGACGCAGCGCCTCCCCATCCAGCATAGAAATCACGTGACTGCGGTGGGCCACCTGCATGGCAGGTGCATTGGCATAACGATCCACCGCGATGACCTCGCAGCCGAGACGTTGCAGTTCAATGACGACTTCTTTGCCCAGCTCACCCGAGCCGAGGAGCATGACTTTCGTTGCCGTAGAGGAAAGAGGGGTACCGATGCGGGACATGCCCCCATTTTGGACGGGCATTGCGCCACGTCAATTCAGGGACACAGCTCCGAGTGAAGGAACCACCACTTCTTCCCCTTCTTTCAGCTTCCGATCCGCAGGCAATTTATTCATCTCGCGGATTTTTTCAGGCGTGGTGTTAAACAGCGCGGCCACGGTATTGATGTCATCTCCACGCTCGAGTCGGTAAGCCACGATGCCCCGGCGATTGCTACTGGTGGGAGGTGCGGCTTTCGGCAACGGCTCATAAGCTGGCGCAGGGGCCAAAGCAGGCGCTGGTGATGGCGAGGGGGCGGGCTCAGGCTGCACCGCCATCAGGCTGGCTCCTGGCAGAGGCACGGTATCTGAATCAGCCGCCGGATAAGTGGGGGATGGAGGAGCCGGGCGGGCAGCACCACCACCAGGGATGATCAAGCGCTGGCCAGGTTCGATCAAATTGGAGTTTTTCAGTTTGTTCGCCGCAGCGACTGACGCGGTCGAAACCCCATGCATCTTGGCGATGGCCCCCAGGCTCTCGCCTCTTTTTACCAAATGCGAGCGCGAGGATGGAGCGGATGCCAGCGAAGATCCCGCAGAAGCACGTCTGCTCCCCGCATAGGTTCCCTTCCCTGGAATGGTCAGTCTTTCCCCGACCAAGAGGCGATCTGGGTAAGCGGAAGGATTGGCACGAGCGAGAGCATCTTGAGACACCCCGTGGGCCTGGGCGATTTGTGAAAAAGTATCTCCAGGCCTGACGGTATGAGAGCTAGCGGCATTCGATTCAGCAAACACAGCGGCATTCCCATGCCCAGGGATTCGGATCGTCTGCCCGACTGAAATGGTCTCGCCAGAAAGGCGATTGGCGGACTTGATCGCATTGATGCTGGTGCTGTGTTTATCAGCGATCCGCCACAAGGTATCTCCAGGCCGGACGGTGTAGGTCTTCCCTGTTTCAGGCAGGTAGCTTCCCCCACCCTCGATGGTGGTCACTCCCTGGCCGCGTTCGAGATTGCCCAGCCGCCGATCTTGATGAGCGTCATTTTTTTCCAGACGTGCCACCTTGGACTCCAGACTCACAGGCTTACTTTGGGTGTTTTTGACCCCACTGACCTTGGGCTTGTTCGCACTCGTTCCTTTGATCGTCGGGGGTTTGTAGCCGGACGGAGCTTGATTGGGCGGCGTGCCAAACCCAGGTTGGTAACCCTGTGTTCTCGTGGGTGCTGGGGCTGCGGGCAGCCGGGCCTGAGGGGCACGCTGAGTGGTGCCAGGTGGCACATAAGCAGAGCCAGGCTGCCGATAATAAGGCTGCTGGACAGCACCGGGGGCTCCAGGACTCTGGGCCTGCGCCAGAGAAACGCTGAACATCAAGGCCATGATGGCCCAACGAGGATGCTTCGCAAAAAAGACGGCAGGCTTCGCTTTCATGATTTATATTTTAGTGAATATAATAGTTCAGGCCAATTAAATATTTTAAAAAATTGAACAATTTTTGAAAAACGCTTCCTCCACCTCTGCGATTTCACGACGCCGCCCCCTGTCGAAGTGGCTTCGTGGTGCGGCATCGTACCTGGCGCTGGTAGGTGCTTTTGCCTCCACGGCCTGGCTTTCTGCCAAAATGGAGACTCTACCTAGCGTGAACCTCGGCCCCTGGGATTTGGAGAAAATACCACTTGTTGTGGTGGATGCCGGTCATGGTGGGCATGATGGCGGTGCGGTGGCGGGGGGAACCCTTGAAAAAAAGCTCGCGTTAGCTTTAGCTCTTCGCCTGCGGGATGAATTGATCGCCCTGGGACTGAGGGTTAAAATGACTCGGGATTCTGATGTTTTTTTACCCCTGGAAGAACGGGCTGCCTTGGCGGACGAATGGCAAGCAGATGCCTTCATCAGCGTGCACCTGAATACCAGCGCCAGCCCGGAGGTGCACGGCATCGAGACGTATTACAACGAGCGAAAATCGCTCGCTGCACAGAGAGCGCTGCAGGCGAAGTGGTCACTCCCAAATGGCCCTGTGCAGGATCTGCGAGGGCGCAAACTGGCTGAAAGTCTGCAGCGTCATGCTTGCCGCGTGACCGAGGCCGTTGATCGCGGGATCAAACAGCGGAATTACGCCGTGGTCAGTCAGACTCAGGTGCCCGCAGCCCTGATCGAATGCGGTTTCCTGACCCATGGAGCTGAAGCGGAATCACTCAAAAATCCAGATTATCAGAAGAAACTCACGCAGGCGATTGCTCAAGGCATGGCAGAGTTTTTGAAAATACAGGGAGGGCATCCTCAGCATGGGGTGCTCTTGGACTCACGAGAATCTGCCGAAGATGCTCCAGAAACGGCAGCCCCTTGAGCTGAAAAAACAGAGTTGCACTGGCACGCTTACCGCCCCCTGCTAAAGCTCTATTATCGCCTGATTATCCATGAACGCCCCTTTCCGCCAAAGACTGCTCTGGACGCTAGTCCTCGCGCTAGGCGTTTCCGGGTGGCTTTACACCACTTTTGCAGCCGTTCACTATACCTGGAATTGGGAAAAGGCCTGGATTTACCGCTCCCAGCTCATGTGGGGCTGGGTGACCACCCTGCTAGTCTCTCTGGGGGCCATCATGGTGAGTATCGTCGTAGGATTCACCCTGATGCTAGGTCGGCGCACACGCATCCTACCGCTGCGTCTTTTCTGCACTGGCACGGTGGAATTGCTTCGTGGATCCCCTTTCCTGGTCCAGCTTTTGATCGGTTACTACATCATCGCCACGGCCTTGCAGATCAATGATCCTCTGCTGGTAGGCACCCTTCTTCTGGGTTTGTTTGAAGGGGCTTACCTGGCTGAAATCTTCCGTGGGGCCATCGAAAGCATCGGTGCCACCCAGCGCGAGGCCGCCCGCGCGGTAGGCTTTAGCAAGGTGCAGATGTATCGCTACGTCATCATTCCCCAGGCCGTGCGGCGTGCCCTGCCAGGCACGACGGGGCAGCTCGTTTCCCTGATCAAAGATTCATCCCTGCTATCGGTCATTGGTGTCGAGGAACTGGTGCAGAAGGTCAAAATCCTGAACAGCAGCAGCTACACCGCCTTGGAAGGTTACCTGCCACTGGCAGCCGCCTACCTCATCGTCACACTGCCCCTTTCCTGGTATGCTGGCCGTCTTGAGAGGAGGTTCGCTTATGAAACTTGAGACACGAAAGGTTGTGAAGCGTTATGGCGACTTCATTGCTCTGGATGAGGCCAGTTTTCAAACGGGTGACGATGCCCGTGTGGTGGCCCTCCTGGGGCCTAGTGGCGGGGGCAAATCCACCCTGCTGCGCGTGCTGGGCGGCCTGCTGGTGCCCGAGGCCGGAGAGGTCCGGGTGAACGACCAAGTGCTCCCTCAAGACGATGCTGGGGCCCTCCTGGGCCTGCGGCAAAACGGGTTTGTCTTTCAGGGATACAACCTTTTCCCGCACCTCACCGCGCTGCAAAATGTCACCCTGCCCCTGACCGCTGTGCATGGTCAGCCAGCGGAAGCTGCGCACCGACGCGCCACGGAACTGCTAGACCGCCTGGGTCTGGCGCAGCATTTGCATAAACGCCCTGCGGAACTTTCTGGGGGGCAGCAGCAGCGCGCCGCGATCGCCCGCGCCCTTGCCTCCAAACCAAGGCTCCTGTTGCTGGATGAGCCTACCTCCGCGCTGGATCCCGTCATGACAGGCGAGGTACTGGACGTCATCCGAGAACTGGCCCAAGAAGGCCAACAAATCGTCCTAGCCACTCACGAGATCAGTTTCGCTCGCCTAGTGGCGGACTGGGTGGTGTTCCTGGCCCAGGGAAAAGTGGTTGAGTCCTGTCCGGCTGTTAAGTTTTTTGACGACCCCTCGTCATCCTATGCGAAGGAATATTTGACGGCCCTGACGAAGTATCGTTGAATGGGAACCGGGGTAGTTCGGTCAAAGGCTGCATGGCAGCTAAATTGAACGACTCACGTCTAAAAAGTATCAATGCAAGTAACGTTCGTGACGAAAAAGGGTATTGCCTGCTGACAAGGTGATAATTCCGATAACAAACGCTTGCTAATTACAAGGCTAATTATAAAATCCATATAGATGCGCCCTCTTTCAGAATCCAATACGGGTCTTAGTCTTTGGCAAAATCCTGCCAGACAGGGGCCTTTTCACCTCAGCGCTTTCTTAGCGGATGCCGCCGAGCGCACTCCCACGACGACCCTGACCGTGGATGGCATGGAATTCACCTGTGAACAGGCCTGGATGAGTGTGCTGCGTATTGCCACTTGGTTGCAACAAAATGGCGTTTCCCGTGGTGATAAAGTGGTCACCGTTTTACGCCACAGCTCGGACCTGCATTTGATCACTCTGGCGGTGGCACACATTGGTGCCGTGGTTTCTGTGATCTCTCCACAAATCCGCCAAGAAGCATTCAAATCCATTCTTGAAGAGGCTGAGCCTGTTTGTCTCTTCCTGGAGAAGACCAGTCATCATCTCAAGGCCGTGGCTGAAAACATCCTGACCGTCTGGATGACGGAAGGGCTGAATGGCGGCGAATGGGACGAAGCCGAATTTAGCGAAGTGATGAACACACGCCCAGCCTGGGGCATGAGGTTCCCTGGAAAGTCGGAAGATCCGGCGTTTTTAGTCTTCTCCTCCGGTGGTGTGGCACAGCCTCATGGCATCCTGCTTTCCCACGAAAAAGTGCGCCACATGCTGGCGACCCAATCGGGAAGAGAGGAAGGCTTGCTCGCCCTTTTCGAAGATTCATCAGAGTCGGCTCCGAATCTTGCGGTCCTAGAGGCCTAAAATAAAACGGCCAAATGGTACACGGAGAGGGATTCGAACCCCCGACCAACTCGGTGTAAACGAGCCGCTCTACCACTGAGCTATCCGTGCCTCGCGGGCCGTGATTATTCGAGATGCTGGGCGACTGCGCAAGGGCGAATTGTGAGATATTAAAGACTGTTGCTTCGAGGATGGCATTCGATCCGGATAACAGAGAATGAAAATCTTCAGACTGATGGGCGATTTTGGGCTAAAAGAGGTTTTATCAGATGTTTGCACCATCTCCCGCTCTCACATTCCCCGCTCAATGGCTGGCACTGGCTGCCAGGACCTGGCCTGAGCAGGTCTTCATTTCAGGCGAACAGCCACTGACGTTTTCTGAAGCCCACCAGGAGGTGAATCGGATCGCTCTTTGGATGGAGCAACGAGGCATCGGACGTGGGGACCGCATCCTGTTAATTTTGCCAAATTGTGCTGAGACGGTGTTGATACTCTTAGCGGCACTCCAGCAGGGGGTCATCTTTTCCGTTTTAAGCCCCCAGTTGCAGGTGGAAGGGCTGCAAAGAATCATCTCACAGTGCGGCCCGAAGGCCGTCTTTCTGGACCAAAGCACCGGACATTTGCGGGAAGCTGTTTCTCCAGACCAAGCGGTCTTTTTAGAAGAGGTGAAGTGGCCGACTCTGGAAGGTGCGAGCAGCCCATCTCCTGTTGTGGTACAGCCAGAGGATATCGCTTTCTTGGTTTTTACCTCGGGCAGTACGTGGGACCCCTCGGGGAGTCATGCTGACCCAAAAAAATGTGGGCTTTGTCTGCCCGGCTATTTTGGCGCGGTTGAGATACAGCGAGCAAGACTGCATCGGCCTCTTTCTGCCACTGGCCTTTGACTACAGCCTTTACCAGATCTTTTACGCCTGCCTCACGGGTGCGCGTTTATTCATCGGCCGCCCTGAAAAAGTGGGGCCTGAACTGCCCAAGATTCTAGCGCGGGAAGAGGTGACGGTGCTGCCGGGAGTGCCGACGGTGTTTGCTGCTTTGATCAAGATGCAGCGCTACCGCCCTACCCCGCTGCCAACACTGCGCATGGTGACCAATACTGGTGATCACCTCCCCAGGGCCTACATTGACCACCTGCGCGAGCTTTTTCCCCAGGCGCAGATTTTTCCCATGTTTGGCCTCACGGAGTGCAAACGAGTCTCCATTCTGTGCCCTGAAGAATTTGAAACCCATCCCGACAGCGTGGGGCGTGCGCTGGATGGAACGAAGGTGTTTGCCGTCAACGCGGAGGGAGAGAAACAACCCCCTGACCAAGCGGGGGAGTTGGTCGTTCAAGGGCCGCATCTTTCACCGGGTTATTGGGGGGCAGATGACGAGACCGCGAAACGATTCCGTGAACTGGCAGGCACTCGCAGTCTATTCACGGGTGACTACGGCATCGTGGATGCGCAGGGATACATCACGTTTCATTCGCGAGGTGATTTTGTCATCAAACATCGTGGCACCCGTTTGAGCCCTGCGGAGGTAGAGGAAGCCGCCTGCACGATCCCACAAGTCATCTCCGCTGGCTGCGTGAAAGATGACGAACGGGACCTGCTGTGCCTGTTCCTGGCCACGACGGATGAAACGCTCACTGAAGCGAGCATCTTGACTGCTTTGGCCACGCGTCTGGAACGTGGCAAGATCCCTGACCGAGTTTATTTTCAGCCTGATTTGCCCCGTACGACTAACCAAAAGCTCGACCGCAAAGCGTTGCGTCGTTTGCTGACCACCGTGTAACCTTTCATGGACGCGACCTTCCTTCGTCTAGCCGACCAGTTCGAAACCCCTTTTTATGCTTATAACCTCGCCGAGGTGAAGCTGCGGACCCAGGAGCTGCGAGATAGCTTGCCGGAAGGAGCTAGGCTGCTGCATTCCTTTAAAGCCAATCCCCTGCCCGCCATTGCTGAGCAAATCCGTCTCGGAGGCGGCACAGCGGAGATCACCTCCGAAGGGGAATTGCAGGCGGCCCAACTCGCCGGCCATGATCTGCGAGAGGCGCTTTATGGTGGCCCTGGAAAAACGGTGGGTGAGATTACCTCTGCCATGGCAGCGGGGGTGAGGTGGTTTTCGTGCGAATCGTGGAGAGACCTGGAGCGCATCTCAGCAGTGGCCAGTCAGCGTGCTTCGGATGCCCAGATTCTGCTGAGAGTGAACCCGGCAGAAGCTCCACAGGCCCGACTGGCGATGACAGGGGTGGAAAGCCAATTTGGCTTCGATGAAGGCCTCTTGCTCGCACCAGGGGCCCGCGAAAAACTGCATCTCCCACATGTCAAAATCCGGGGAATTCACGTGTATTTCGGCACCCAAGTCGCCTCGGTCGAAGCCCTGACCCAAAATACCCAACGAGCCATAGAAACGGCTGAGCGATTGGAGAAAGCCCTGGGCTTCGTGTGCAGTGTGGTGAATGCAGGCGGGGGCTTTCCCTGGCCCTATGCCAACCAGGCAGCCACACCTGATCTAAAAGGTCTGAAAGCGGCCCTCACTGCCGCCTGGGAGGCCTCCCCCCTGCATGAAACCGCCGAGCTCTGGTTTGAGGCTGGGAGGTATCTTTGTGCTAGCTCTGGAACACTTGTCGCCAGCGTTTTGGATATAAAACCTTCTCGCTCGCGAACCTTTGTGGTGCTGGATACGGGCATCCACCACCTGGGAGGGATGGCGGGTCTCGGGCGCATTCCGCGAGGTGCCGTGACCTTTCAAAACCTCAGCCGCAGCAGTGAAAACGAAGTCACCGCAGACATTGTCGGGCCGCTCTGCACTCCGCTGGATAGCCTGGCCCGAGGTCTCAAAATGCCGGATGTGGCCCCTGGCGATTTGCTTGCGGTCCCCAATGTTGGCGCGTATGGACTGACTGCTAGCCTGATTGGTTTCCTCAGCCATCCTGCTCCCGCTGAAATCGCCTACCTGGACGGTGAAGTGGTACAGGTGTGGCAGTGGCGGACCGGTCACCAGCAGCTTCAGCCCTGATTCGACTTTTCTTTGATAGCTACCATGTCCGATATCGCTCCCCGCCTCCTGGCTCTGCTACGCCCTCATCTGCGCATGCTCGCACCCGAGGCTCCTATCCGCCTTGAAGATGATCTGGGGAAGCTGGGGCTCGATTCGCTGGAGTCCATTGATGTGCTGATGGAGATCGAAAGTGAATTTGGGGTGATCATCCCCGATGACCAAGTGACAGTGGATACCCTGGCTACGGCAGGAAATCTGCTGCAGGCGATTGAAGCCCAGATGGCGACCGCTTAATAAGTCGGCGCGGCTCTGAAAGCCAGCCGCATCAAAGACCGAAATCACCCTCCGCCATCACGGTGTGTTTGGCCACGTCTTTGAGTGCGGGTGGGCAGGCATGAAAATGGCTGACGATGGCCTCATCCCGAATTAAAGCACGAGTCTCCAACCAGTGCTCATCTTGAGGGAATCCAATCAAAGATAGAAGGTGGGCGGGAGGACCGGGCAGATGAACCTCGCGGGCAATGAGTGCCCCAACCAAAGCAGCGAGTTCTTGGTTATCCGCTTCGGTGGAGAAGGATTCCAGCAGCATCCACAGGTGGATTCCTCGGCGGGAACGCCGGGTCAGCCAGAGGTAGGAACTCAGGCGACCGTCTGCATCCACCACGCCTAAAAACTGGTGCTCACGCCCCCTGGCAGCGGCATACCAGCGCAGTGTTTCCGGGCAGATCCATTTTTCCAACCGCCCGCTTTGCTGCCAGGGGCGATCCAGTTGACGGACGTCGTTGACATCGGTGGTGAATCGGTGACCAGGCTGCAATGCAGGCCAAGACTGGCCGGCGAATCGGCCAAAAAGTTTGCCCCAAAAACCGAGCGGTAACATCTGCCGACGGACCTTGAGTTCACCGATCCACCCGAGGCGACTGATCAAAGCCTGAACCTCCAAGCTGGGGGTGGAGTCTAACAAAAGATGCGTTTTGGCGAGGCGCTGCATTTTCAAACCCATGGGTAAGGCAGCATGGCGAAAACCCTCCTGGACAACCCAGCTCGTGGCGATGAGTGCAGGCACAGGGTTTCCGTCATAAGCATAGCGCACGGGGATGAAGCCCAGAAAGCCGACCAGCCTGCCAGCCGCCCTCAAAACCCAGCCACGCTCCGCCGAATCGCTAGCCTGGGGATTTTCATCCCACCAATGTCTTAACCGCTGCAGCCAGAGCTCTTCAGAAGGACCGTCAGGCAATTGCTGGCACAAAAAAGGCACTAACTCTGCCCGCGCGGAGGCGCAGTCAGTGTAGGGCTCAATGTGGCAGGACATGGCCTTTACTATGCCCAACCCAAAGAAGTAAACAACTTACAAGCCCAAATCTCCTTCGGCCAGCACCGTGTGTTTCGGTGCCTGAGCTAGGTCTTTAGGCAGCAGAAAGTAATGACAGACCTGCTCTTTACGGCGGATGAGCGCGGGCATCTGGGCGAGCCAAGACTCATCCCCAAAGTCTGTCACCGTCAGCAGACGCCTGCGGCCCGGCAGCCGATCTGGCTCATGTACCAGGGTGCCCAGCACCGCCATGAGCTCCTGCGGAGTTTCGCGAGTGGTAAATGTCTCTACCACATCCCAAGTCGCGATGCCACGGCGGCGGCGGGCTGTGATCAAGAGATACGAGCTCAAGACCCCCGCGGCATCCACCGCCCCGATGAAGTAATGCTGCCGCATGGGGGAGAGGCAATACCATTTCAAAGACTCGACCGTCGTCCATTTTTCAATCCGATCCGCTTTCTGGTATGGGCGCGCCAGAGAGGTCACGTCCTTCAGATCACTCACGATCTTCATGCCTGGTGCCAGGACTGGCCATGGGGGCTGGCCATTGAAGTAACCTAGTTTGCCCAAAGCGACGTAGTGGCAAGTCACCTGCGTTTCCCCACGGCCTCCCATTTTGACCAGGGCCGTCTGGATCTTGGGTATAGGGGTGGAGTGAACGATGACATGATTCTGCATGATCTGGCGCTGATTGAGAAACATCTTCGCCGCAGCCTTGGAGTGCTTTTCATCTACCCGAAAACTGGTGGCATACAGGCCGGGCACTGGCTGCCCCTGCCAAGCAAACATGGCTGGAATGAAGCCGCCAAACCCAACGATGTCAGACCCCGCAAGAGCGGTGTAACCGAGATGAGAGTCTTCCTGGCGATGTGGGTTTTTATCCCACCAAAACTCCAAACGATGCAGCCAGATGCTGACGGGCGTTTCAGGCCAGGCGGCATGGAGATATCCCGCGAGCGCATCACGCGTCACAAGCCCATCATGATGAGGGATGACTTGGGTGTTTGAAACCATCGCTGCCAATGTGCCCTAAGATGGATTCTTTGAGATAGAAAAAATCATTTTAACAAAATCCTTACATCTTACGCCACTGGAGGCAAGATCCCCGTCTAACAAAAAGGATCTGAACGACGATTCGCCCTAGGGCTGAAAAAAATCTCGACTGCGCTCGCTTACTTTTTCACTGGAACGGCGATGGAGATGCCTAGTTCCACGGTGGGCTCGCGCTCATCTGCCATGGGCGAGGAGGTGATGCGCCCGCCTTCAGCCACCAGATTGAGTCCTACCGAGAACAAAAGCCCCCGAGAGGCATCGTATTGCAGAGGCTCGCCCGAAAAAGGATCCACCGGCAAAGACAGAAGAAAGGTGGGACTCAGGTCATTCAACTGACGAGGCAAAGTCTGCTTTTCCGCCAAGTAACGCCTGACGGCAAAGAGGCAACGAACCAGCCCATGCCGAGCCTGGGCTAAGCTATGTGCTTCAGGCAGTTTTAAACGGGGGGCAATGCGGTCGCTAAAGTAGGTTTCGCCACTGGAATTCGGGTGGTAGAAGCGTGGCTGAGTCAGCCGAATGCGGCTGCTGGGAGAGGCCGTAACAGAAAGCCGGGTGTAAGGGGGACGGGTGATCTCGTCCCGCAGATCACGAAAGGCGGAGGCGAAGAGGCTGAGCGTCTCATTCACCTTAAAAAACAGACGCCCAGGGCGCTGGTGGAGGCGACCTCCAGGCATGGTGTCCAGCAGTTCACCACTGGCAGGGCCGAGCAGCAGTTTCTTCTCGTGGATGTAATAAGCTGCGCAGGCTTGGCGCAAGAGGTCATCCTCTGGCTGGCACTGGGTGAATTCTTTCTGAAAGCGGGCTAGCACGGCACTATCTAGCCGGGTGGCTTTCAAGAGCTCGGCCAAAATCTGAGCGGCTGCCGTTTGCAGTTCTAGCCCACGATCCATGTAGCCGGGCCAAGCCCAGACATCCTGCAAACGACGAGCAATTTCTGCCAGATCAATGGCCGCGACAAAAGCGGGCTCCTCATCCCCGCGACGGGCCAGGTAGGAGGCCTGAGCCTGCAAGAGGGTCCCTACATTTCCCCAACCGGGGCGGGAACTGGCATCTTCACGATACCAGTCCGAGTGATGGGGGTGCCAGTCATAGTCCTCTAAGAGATCTCGGAGATTGTCTAGAGCCGTGCCATTGACCTGCACGAAGGTGGCCAGAGATGGTGTGTCCCAGGCCCAAGGTGGCTGCGTGCGTAAGGTGGCGTTTTCCACGGGCACGATCGAGTCCAAGAAGGCCCGCAGTTTGGTGGGTGCCTGGATCACGGGTGTCTGGTCCACGGCGATCACGGGGCGCAGATCTTCATCCGATTCACGAGGCGAATCATGCAAGTAGATCCAGGCTAAAAGGGTGAAACCTAAGGTCCCCAAGCTCAAAGAAATCAACGTGCCCCAGGACTGACGGTGGACACGACGGCGGAGGGTGCGCTTTCGCCGGCGCTCAGTTTGATGGGGTGTTTCCGGCTGTGACTGAGGAGCAGCAGGTGGGAAAAAAACCTCTGGATCCGGCGCGGGAGGCGCGGGAGCAGGCCCCTTGGGCAATGCAGCGGGAGCTTCCTTTTTCGGAGGCAGTCCAGGCGGTCTAAAGCGTGCGTCTTCCGCCACGAGGTTGGCGACTTTTTTTTCGACCGCAGGAGCCGGGGCAGGCGGCGGCGGAGGTGGGGCGGGCTCTGGAGCTTCAAACGTTAAGACGGTGCCATGAGCGGCGATGTCCGGCACATGAGCGGGCTGAGCCTGTGAACTGGGGGTGAAACGTGGGCTTTCCTGTGACCTGGGATCTACTGATGAAGCGGCCGAAGATCGCGTAGAATTGGATCTCTTTTCGTTGGCATGGGAGGGTGGGGTCCACTCACTTTCAAAACTCCACGGAGAGTCCCAATCATCCTGCGGAACATTCCACGACATGGCCCCCAACTCAGCGCGGGCTTTGGTGAGACGTGTGTGGTGGCTCATGCAGACACAGAAGCGGAAAGCTCAATTTTCAGCCGGAGCCAACTCCAGTCCAAAGAAGTCTAAAAAAACCTGGCGGTAAACGGCCCGTTTAAATTTAGGCACCCAGGACATCTGAAATTCCTCCGGCTTGATCCAGCGCCAGTGGCTGAACTCCTGGTGGGTGGCAGCGAGATTGACATCGCTGTCCTGCCCGAGAAAGCGGCAGCGGAAGTAGCTCTGCTCCTGCCCGCCGTAGATGCCATATTTCAGGCGGCCTTTCGCAAAGGCATAACGATAACCGTCGCGGCGCTCCAGCAGCTTCACTTTATCTGGGGTGACGCCGATCTCCTCAGCCATCTCACGATACATGGCGGTCTCTGCATCTTCGCCGTCGTCAATGCCGCCCTGAGGGAACTGCCAAGCCCCGGGGATATTGATCCGCTCAGCGACAAAAATCTCATCCCGCTCATTGGTCAGAATGATTCCGACATTGGGGCGATACAGGATGGGAATGGCAGCGGGCAGGGCGTGACTTTCAGACATGGGGCGGCACAGAATACGTCCTTAAGGCCTGCTGTCACCTAAGGATCCATCAAGCAGCGTGATGATACCGCCAAGTGCCAGCGAGGCGCACACTGTCAGGTTCGTCTGTGAGGGCGGCCATGGCCTCGGTCATATTGCCAGACAGGCCAGGAAGTCGCAGGTGGGGGCGGATTTCCACCAGAGGGCGGAGGACGAACCGACGCAGATGCAGACGCGGATGAGGCACCGTAAGCACGGGGTCTAGGCTGACATAATCTCCCGCATAAAGGAGATCCAAATCCAGGGTGCGAGGGGCGTGGTGCGCACGCTCTGCTGGCCGCCCCATCAAGGACTCGACCGCGACCAAATGCGCATGCAGCTCCACGGGTGTGAGTGGGGCCTGAAGCTCGATCACCGAATTTAAAAAAGCCTGAGTTCCAGGCGCGCAATCCACGGGCTCCGTTTCATACAACGAAGCACCCGCCAGGAGCTGGGACTGAGGGATGCGCTGGAGGAGGTGCGCGACGCCCTGCTCCAAGTTCGCACGGCGATCCCCCAGGTTTGACCCCAGGGCGATGCCAAAAGCGATAGCGGACATGAGGGGGAATGCAGGGTCCGTTTACTTCAGCCCGAGCACGTCCTGCATGTCATAAAGGCCAGCGGGTTTATCCGCCAACCAGCGAGCAGCGCGCACGGCACCACCTGCGAAGGTATCGCGACTGCTGGCTTTGTGGGTGAGTTCCACACGCTCGCCCACATTGGCGAAGACGACGGTGTGATCTCCCACCACATCCCCACCGCGCAGGGCGTGGACGCCAATCTCTTTCGGCGTGCGGGCCCCGACATCGCCAAAACGGCCATGACGGCAGTCGGTATCATAATCCAGGCCACGGACGTCGGCCAAGATCTCCACCAAAGTGCGGGCGGTGCCGCTGGGGGAATCCTTCTTCATGCGGTGATGCATCTCCACCACTTCGAGGTCAAAGTCTGGGCCGAGGAGTTCCGCCGCCTTGCGAGTGAGCCAGAAGAGGGTGTTCACACCGACACTGAAATTCGACGCGAAGACCACCGGGATGGTCTTGGAGGCTTCCTTGATCTGAGCCAACTCTTCGTCGGTGTGGCCGGTGGTGCCGATGACCAGACTTTTGCCCAAACGCAGGGATTCCGTCAGCAGTTCATTGGTGAAGTGGTGAGAGGAGAAATCAATGGTGCAGGAGCACTTTGACAAGGCGTCCGAAAGGGAGTCGCCCACATCAATGCCCGCCCCCACAGTCACGCCCTGCGCTGCGGCCGCACTGATGACTGCCTGGCCCATGCGGCCCTTGCAGCCTGTCACAAGAAGTTTGAATTCGCTCATAAGAGCCGTGGAGATAGCCGCTTCTGGAAAGTACGCAACTGTTCAGGTTTCCTCTGCGGTCTTCGGTTTCCGAGCGCCTAGGCCGAGAAAGAAGACGATGACGGAGGCAATCAGCATGGAGCTGCCCAGGAAGTAAAAGCCACTGATGTAAGAGCCGGTGTTGGTTTTGATCCACCCGATGATGGAAGGGCCCACTGCGCCACCGAGGTTGCCCACGGAATTGATGAGGCCGATGCTGCCTGCAGCTGCGGCTTCCGCCAGGAAGAGGCTGGGCAGCGACCAAAAGGCTGGCATGTAGGTTTTAAAGCCGGCAAAGGTGACCATGAGGCAGACCATTGTCCAAAACAGATTCCCATACGAAAGTGGGGCTAGCAGCATGGCGATGCCACCGATGGCAATGGGGATGCAGGCGTGGAGACGGCGCTCCTGAAACCGATCCGAACTCCACCCCCCGAAAAGCTGACCGCACAGCGCCAGCAAAGGTGGCAGCACGATGAGCCAAGTGAATTGATCCCGACTGACATTGTACCAGTCTTTGATCACGCTGGGCATGAAGAGCTCCATGCTGTGGCTGCAAGTGGTGATGAAAAAGTAAGCCGCGCACAGCAGCAAGACTTTGGGATGAGAAAAAGCCTCCAGGAGGGTCATGCGTTTGCCTTTGGTTTTGAGCTGGCGCTCGCGTTCGAGTTCGGCCTCCAGGGCATCGCGCTCTTCTTGCGTGAGCCAGGTGGCCTGACGCGGGCGATCCGTGAGGAGCCAAAGGACACCGATGCCCAAGACGACGGCGGGAATGGCCCACAGGATGTACACCCACTGCCAACCGACGAGACCCAGGAGCTTTGGGTGCACCAGCGTCTCCCCATTCGCCAGGACCTCGGTGGTGCCATATTTGAGCACCCAGTTGGAGATGGGGCTGAGCATCTGGGCAAAGGGGGTGGCCACAAGGAAGTAGGAGAGCGCCTTGGCTCGATCTCGCGAAGTGAACCAGTGCGTCAAATAAACGATGACCCCTGGGAAGAAGCCTGCCTCCGCCAGCCCCAGAAGAAAGCGCACGGTGTAAAACTCCACAGGGGTGCGAACGAAGGCCGTGAGACCTGCCATCAGGCCCCAGGTGACCATGATGCGGCAGATCCACTTCCGCGCGCTCCAGCGTTCCACCATCAAGGTACCAGGGACTTCGAGCAGGAAGTAACCGATGAAGAATAAGCTGCTGCCGAAACCAATGACGGCATCGGTGAAGGCAGGCATGTCCTTCATCATGGTGAGCTTCGCCACGGCCACATTTACACGATCCACATAAGCGATCATGTAGCTGATGAAGAGTACCGGCAGCAGGCGCATGAAGGCCTTCCGCCGGGCGCGGTCGAGGGGTGAGGTGGAATCAGCAGCCATGGGGGTTGGAAAAGGCGCGATGCTAGCAACCCCGGAACGAATGGCTAGATAAATGCGCTTTTAGTATGCGCCGCTCTATACGCTTTAGTTTGGGCGAGTCTTCCCCGTGAATGTTAAGGGCGTAAAATGGGCATCACGCGCTGGCGGCCAGTTTTTCCAGATCCGCCCGAGTGGCCTCGTAGGTAGTCGAAAACTCCAGGGCCTGGGGGTCGGGCTGGAGGCCCTGTCGCTCACAGAAGTTTTGGTAAAGCCCTGGCCACCAGTTTCGGTGCTGCGTTTTGCCCTCGTCTTTCCAGGCACTCCAGTTGCTGAGCACCTTGCTCCAGCAGGCACTGCCGAAATCTATGGCCTCCTTTTGATCTCCAAAAGCACTGACATACCAGTCCCGGCCGATGCGGGCATGCAGGACCTCATCGGCCCAGTCATAGTCCTGAAAAAGTTTGCTCAGAGGATCGCCAGATTCGGCTCCCACTTCCCACTCGAAGCGTTTGCCAGTCTTGGTCATGAGCCCTTGCTCGATGAAATAAAGCACGGCATGCCTTTCCCAAGGAAGAAGCTGAGAATTCAGACCTAGAGACCAGGTGAAATTCACCATGACGTGCTGGGGCCAATCAATGCCCAGCTTCACAAACCCCACCTCCCCCATCATAGCATGGCGGGCCTCGTCCCAGAGCTGGCGGGTCATGTCTTTGTAGTAGCCCCAGGGCTTGGCCTCCGTCTCCGTCAAAATGGTGGCCATCATCTCCGGCACGTCAATCTCACGCAGCCGTTTGTAGTACATCATCAGGGTCTTGTCACGACTCTGGAAACGCGGGTCGTACAGAAACTCCTCGGCATGGACGCCCATGTTGTAGGGGTCTGGAAAGCGCTCATCCCGCTGGGGCAGCTTCTCATAGGGACGCGGCTGCAGGCTGAATTGCAAAGGCTGGGTGAGAGGTTTTTTCTCCAGAGCACCATCGAGATCACCGGCAGCGTCTAACAAAGACTGTAACAATGAGGTCCAAGAAGCCGATTCTCTACGCTGTTCCTCATTGACCACGCAATTCACCGCCTGGGTGCCGTATTCCACAACCTCCGCGATCTCTAAGGCCGCAAAACGGCAGATGCGCAGGCTGGGGTGATCACTCAGCGGATTGGTTTCCGCCACGTGTCTTTGCAGCCCCCGGAGCAGAGCCGGGAAGGCGTAGTCATAGAGGCCGAGGAGTAACAGGGCCGTGGTGGGTGCGTTCTGGATCTCTTTGAACAACAGGTCCAAGTGAGGATCTGGAATCTTCTCCAGCCCTAGCGGTGGGGTGCGCATCTCCGCCACCCGTTCGCGCATGGCGGTGCAGTGTTCCGCGCAGTAGTGACTGTGCAGGCTGAAGGCCATTTTCAGCTCGTAAATGGGCTCTGCCGTCAACCTCGCGTGAAGGATTTGCATGAGCCGTTTCAGGGCGAAATGGTAGCGCTTGATGCGGTCCACACTTTCATCCACGCCCAGTCCGGGTTTGGCAGCTTCTTCAAAAGAGGCCAAGCCAGCCAGTGGGGGTAAATGAAGGTAGGGCGTGTAGCTGAATTCGCTCATGACATTTCTACTTTCACCTTTCCAGGCCCTTGAGGACAAGCCCAAGTCAAAAGGCCCAGATAACCGGGCAATTTTTACCAAGGCCCCTTCTCATTCTTGCAAGAGCACTTGTTTGGAGATCCAAATTCAATCAAAATGGTTTCAAATGGTATATTAATTTTGAAATTTATGGAATTGGCGTTTAAATTTTAAAAAGTTAATCATGACTCTGCCAGCACTGCCTGATCTCACCACCCCTCAAGACGAACTCGCGGCGGTGCGGGCACGACTGATCGCGGTGCGAGCTTCTTTGCAAAAAGCCTGTCAGGAATTGGACGCGCAGATTCAGGCACTCGAGGAACTGGGCCAATCATCACCGAGGGAGGCGAGTGTGCCGAATCTCTTTGAGACTGAACCGGTTCCTCCCCTGTGCGAAGCACCAGCTCCCGTGGTCTCATGGCATGAGGAACCGACGACCAATATTGTCATGGAGGCGACCGCGCCCACCACTTTGGATCCAGCTCTAGAACAGGCCACCTTGGAGGAGCTGAATACCGCGCTCTCGAAAGCCTTTGCCCAGATCTCGGGACGCCACCAGTGGGCAGGCTGAAAAGAAAAAAGACACGTCGTGAAACGTGCCTTTGTCCATGAAACCTAACCTTACCGCTTTCGACGGATCGAAAGCGAAATTTGGCCGCTCTTGTCCGTGACGGTGAGGCAAGGGGCCATCTCAATGCAACCGTAAGCGGGTGAAACGCGACACTCGGCCAGTGAATCCGCAGTCAAATGGCCTGTCACTTTTAACAGCCACTCTCGGCCACCGCGCTGGAGGATAAAATCTGCATCCATCCCTGCACTGGCGGCTTTGACTTGGCACTTGGGGCTGAAGATCCAGCGCACCTGAAAAGCCTTGCCTGTGGATTCCCCATCTTGGATCTGAAGGACATCCCTGGTGATGGAAACGGACCTTCGGAATTGATGCCCCTCATGCAAAAACGTGACCTGTAGGTTCTCAGCATCGGTGGAGATGATAGGGGTCGCATGATGCTGTGCCCAGAGGAAGCTGCCCATGCGTTTAGGAGTGCGGAAGCCTTGTTGCGGAACTGGACCGTTGTGGGCCTGCCAGGCAGCTAATTCCCCCCGCAATTCTGGGTGACCATAATAACCACCTGTTCCAGGATCTATGAGCAAGGCCTCCTCGCCATCCCAAACGGAAGCATGCAAGGCATCGCCATGGCCATGAGCAGCTAAGGCACCGAAGCCAAGAGGGGAACCATCCAGTCTGACTTTCCAGTCATGGTCAGCGACCACTGCCATGCCACTGTCCGAAAACAGCTGCATACGTGAGGGCGCAGGAATTTGAGGAGCTGGGCCTAACCAATAACGCAGGGAACCCGCTTCACCACGAAACCACGCCTGCCATTCCCGGGCGGCATGAGCGCGCACTTGAGTCACAGGGAGAACCTGGGCATCATCGTTATCACCGAAGTCCCAAGGCTCCTCGCATGCAACCAAGGCGGCAAAATAGTCAGCGGCAGCTTTGAGTCGCTCATGCACGTCCCCTGCCTTGCAACCCACCGCCAATGCGGCCTGCCAAGCCAAGTCAAAAGCAAAGAGGTGATAGTGAAGCGCCTGCTCGCGGGAACCGCCATCTTTAGCGAACTGATGCAAAACTTCGTGCCCCAGCAGATCCCAAGCCTCCTCTGCGGAGCAGGCAAGTGGAGTCAGACTGGGCCAACGCGTCACAGCAACCACCAAAGCAGCTAATTCACCTAACAAATGATTGTTTGCCGACGATCCTGCGGAACGGTAACGCCAGATCCATGCGGCATGTGCAGGCACTAAACGTTTGGCCAGAGCCAACTGAGTTGCCCTTAATCCTTCGCCTCCCGTGGCATGGATCATGGCATCCAGCCAGGTGAAATTGAGAAGGCGCAGCGCCACTTCCAGAGGGCTCGTCCAGTTGATACCATAACCAGGGGGATTTCTTTCGCACCAGTCTTCCAGCCATGACTGAGCGGTGCGGAGCGCGGAGACATCCTCATTGAGCCAGCCATGCATGGCTAACCGAGTCATCTCTGACCAACGGTTGATTTCCCAAATGGTGCGGGCATCGGCACCATCTGGCAAATGCCGATGGTTAATCCGCTGCGCAGGTTTTTCGGGATCGATGACCACGCCACAAAACGCATCGCGATGCCAGCAAGGCGGTGCGCCCACATCCACTTCACGCCAGCCAAAGAGCTGCCATTTGCCGCTCTGGAGGCGGCGCGCATCATCGCCCAGTTGGGCACGTAAATCCATCGGCGCAGCGGTTTGATCCGGCAGTTTCGGCGATTTGTGATTGGCAGGCCCGAGATCAAAAGACTCCAAACCTTTCAGAAAGTTTGGTTCTGTGATTTTTCTCCAACGTTCCTCCAGCCGATGCCTCACTTCCGCAGGATTCATTGCCTGCAAGCGGCGTGCATACCAGGCGATGGACGATAGAAAACTCATCCGCATTATAGAGCCACGGCAGTGCCTAACTGGAGGCTTTCCAGCACAGCAAAGGTCAAGTTCATGCTTTGATGCACGTCCGCGTAGGCCATGGGATGCGCGGTGCTGCCTTTCAGATAAGAAAGCCAAGCCTGCATCTCTTCGGCATGGCCTTTTGAAGAGAACGTCTGTGTGCTGCGTTTTCGATTCCGGAAGAGGGTGAGTTTTTGAAAGTTTTCGCACTCTGCCACCAAACCTGAGGCAAAAACACGAAAGCTCTCTTTGGGAAAGGCATAGTCGCCTTCAGCGGAATAGATGATTTGTGCAGAGGAGCCATCCTCAAATTCGATCTGAGCCGTCATGGAATCAGGAAAGGCTGGGCGACCTAAAGTCTGTGCCAGCACCTTCACGGGGCGACCTAACAAAAAGCAAGCAAAGTCAAAAAAGTGGCAAGCTTCGCCTAAAATACGACCACCACTTTCCTCCACATTCGCGTACCAATGATCGGGGGCCAGAGGGCCTGCAAAGACATGGAAGGCCAATGTTTTAGGTCCTGGCAAGGTATTGAGCTGCTTCTTGAGTTCCGCCGCGGCTGGGGCAAAACGACGATTAAAACCCACCATCACACTGCCGGCGGTCGTTTCGATAGTGTCATCTATCAGAGCCAATTCCGAACGCGTGAGGCAGAGAGGTTTTTCCACAAACACATGATGACCTGAGGCCAATCCCTGAAGCACCAGCGGAGCATGCAGATGATGCCGGGTGCCGATCATCAAAGCCCGTCCTGCCGTCTGAAAAATGCTGGTCGCATTTGTCTCCGCCAGTGAGAAGCCGAACTTCTCCCGCACATGGCGAGCGCTCAATCCGGTGGCATTGACAATGGTGCCGAGGTCCATCTGACCTTTCAAATGCGGCAGCAGCATGGTGCGGGCAAAATTACCCGCGCCAATGACATCCAGGCCAGAGCAAGCGATGGGCAACTTCGCAGGCGATTTTGTTCCTACGTTCAACGGTGCCAAAGGAGCGGAAACCGAAGGTCTGTCTGAAGCCTGTGCGGCGTACTCCAGCACCACGCCGATATCCGCATTGCCCGGCTGCATGAGGGCATCATACACTGAGACAGCATCACTAAACTGGGCGCGCCGGGTGGTCACTGGAGCTAGATCCAACTGGCCTGTTTTCATGAGTTGCAGGCAGGCCTCGAAGTTTCGATTCTCCGTCCAGCGCACGTAGCCGATGGGGTAATCCTTGCCCCCCCATTCATACTGGGGATCATAGCGCCCAGGGCCGTAGCTGCGGGAGTAGCGAACCTGAATGTCCTTCATGTAAGCCGTTTTCCAGGACAACTCCGCATCATAGATGCCCACGATCACCATGACTCCGCGATCTCGCAGGCAAGTGATGGCGGTGTCTGCGGCATCGCTGCCTTTGCCGCCCACGCAGAGCAGCACGGCATCCACACCGTCGCCCCCGGTCCATTCACGCACAGCATCGGCCAGCTTGGTCTGGCCTGGATTCACAACTCTCTCAGCGCCTAGAGCGAGGGCCGTGTCCAGTCGAGCTTGCACATAATCCGCCCCCATGACACGAGCTCCTGAAGCGCGTAAAAGACTGGTAGCAAGAAGCCCCACCAAGCCCTGGCCAAGCACCAAAACACGATCCCCCAACTGCACGCCGGCCTGTCTCACCGCCTGCATGGAAATGGCGCTCAGAGTAGTGTAGGCAGCCTGCCAATCTTCCACCCCCTCGGGGATTTTCGTCGCGAGTAAATCGGGCACTGCGATCATCTGAGCATGAAAGGCGCATTCGGCACCTCCGCAGGCCACACGATCTCCCACCCGAAAGCGCGAGTTCATTTCATCCACAGCCACCACGACACCAGCTGCAGAGTAACCGAGAGGCGAAGGCGATTCCAAACGATTGCGCACCTTTTCCATGGCCGCTTTCCAGCCCAGAGTGCGGGCGGTATCCAGTACCTTTTTGACTTGGTCTGGCCGAGCTTTAGCCTTCTGCAGCAGCGACATTCGGGCCTGCTCCACCTTCATCTTCTCAGTCCCAGGTGAAATGACGGAGCAGGTAGTCTGGACTAAAATTCCGCCTGGAGGCGGCACGGGTGCAGGCACTTCCTGCAATTCAAGGCGGCCATCCTGGTATTGGGCAAGTTGAAGCATGGAAAAAATGAAGAAGTATCCCCGAGTGACATTAAGCATCTGCGATTTCACCAGCAGCTTTAGCACGCCAGTAATCTGTAAACATCTGGATCAAACGATCCGTGCTTTCTTTACCCCCGATGGTGATGCGGGCACTCTGGGCGAGTTGACCGGAACGATCGCGAATGAGGATGCCTTGGGCCTCAAACCAGCGCGTGAGTTCGGTGGCCTCGGGCATTTGAAAGAGCACAAAATTCCCGTGGGAAGCGAAGCACTTTACTCCGTGTGACTGGAGAAAATCAATGAAGCGCGCGCGTTGCACTTTCACTTCCTCGATCTGCGCTTTGACCTGTGGCCAGTCTTCGAGAACCGTTTGCGCAGCCACTTGAGCAAAGGTGGTTAGGTGTTTGGGATTGGCCACTCGTTTGATGGTCTCGATGACGGTCACATCCCCCATTAAATACCCTACCCGCAAGCCGGCGAGACCAAAGGCTTTGGAGAAAGTGCGGACAATCACTAGGTTTGGAAACTGCTCCAGCAAGGGCACACAATCCTGCTCGGCAAACTCGGCATAGGCTTCATCCACCACGACCAGGGCAGACTCCTTGGCTGCTGCTGCGCAGATCGCCTCAATACTTTCGGGAAGCAGCATATAACCGATGGGGTTGTTCGGATTTGTCAGATAAATGAGGCGTGGGACTTCATCCTGAATTTTGCGCAGCATGTCTTGCAGAGGAAAATCGCCCTCGCCATTGAAGGTGAAATGCATCGCTAGCCCACCGCGTTGTTCGGCCACGGCGCGGAAGTTGTCATAACCGGGGGCGACGATCATCACCTTGTCACCGCTGGTGACATAACATTGAGTGAGGTAAGCCAGCGCCATGTCAGACCCATGTGTGGCCAGCAGCTTCGTCTCCTCAATCCGGTGATGTTTAGCCAGGGCCTGATGCAAAGCTGCGGGGTAGGCTTCCGGATACCAGATGATGGAGTGGGCATCCTGCACCAAAGCGGCCAATCTTTCACGAACACGCTCCGAGGGGAGTGCATCTGCCTCATTCCAATCGAGCTTGAGGATGTCCTCCCCTGCCCTAGACCGAGACCAGGCGACTTGGGAAGACAGCACGTATTCTTTGCGCTCTTCTACCGCCTTGTTTGCACGACGGCGAACGACCACGGGAGTCTTGCCATCACGATTGGTCTCAAACCGCTGATTGATGCGATACTCCACCGCCATGGCATCCCCAAAACGTGAGCGCATTTCTTCCTTCACTTTCATGAAAGCCGGGTGACGCTCAAAGGTGGCCTCGGTGCTTTCAATATTCACCACAATGTCCGAAGCGCCATATTGAACGATCTGGAATCTGACCACCCCTGGAGCTGAACGAAAGACCGAGTAGAAATTCACCGAAGGCAGACGCCGACCATCCGGAGTGAGGATGACATCGTCTTTGCGGCCCTGGACCCTGGAGAGCTTGCGAGGATAGAGGGTCGTGTCATCTTCAGATGAATGACGCGTCACGATGTCTCCGGTGTCATACCGGATGAAGGGCATCACCGGATTTTGCAAACTGGTGGCGATGAGCCGGCAATCCCCTGGCGCTAAGGTGTCATCCGGCAGGAACTCCGGGTGGCCGTACTGCCAGACCATGTTGAGTCCATCGTGATCCGCCCCTTCATAGGCCACCAGCGTGGGTTCGGTCATCCCATACCAATCAAAGAGGATGCGACCGAAGACGCGCTCAATGGCTTCGCGCTCATGTGGAGCCAGGGTCTCTGAAGCGGTGAATAATCCCTTCACGGAAGGCAGAGACTGTCCCGTGCGTTCCAGATACTCCGCCAACACGAGGAGGGAGGAAGGGTAACTGCGGATGAACTTGGGCTGAAAATCCTGAATGGCTCGCATGTACTCTTCCGCCAAGCGCGGAGAGAAATGGTAAGCTGACATGAAAAGCGTGTTCTGCGCTTTGTCATGAATCCACAGCGGGTCTCCCGCACGGGACGGCACGTAGCTGCGGAGGGCGAGAAAGGGATCGCGAAAACGGTATCCTGCCTGGGCCCACATCTCATACATGCAGGCGTAATCGAGCGCGATGTAGCTTTCATTCAAGAGCATGCGCATGGGCTTGCCCGTAGTGCCGCTGGTCTCTGCATAGGCACTGAGGCGGCGGTAACGAGGATCCACTAAATCTTCGAATCGCTCGCGAATGATCTCCTTCGTCAGCACGGGTATCTTGGCTAAAGTCTGGGGACCTTCAAAGTCTGTACGTGGATCAAAACCGATGCTTTTAAACACCTCCGCATAATACCGCGTGCCCTCAAAAGCCCCGACGAGAGTATGTTGCAATTGTTTGCGGATCCAGGCCTGACGTTGATCCTCCGACCACGTGCGGGTACGTTTCAAAAAGGATTGATAGGTCCACCAGCCGTGAAGCTGGGCCAGTTTGCGGATGGACTTCTTATGCATGGTGGATGGCCGAGTGAGAGGCGATCTCGGTGAGTGAATGAGGCCGATTTCCCTGACGGGTGTTCCAGTAAAAGCGGTAAGCTTTTTTAGCCAGTGGAAGCAGCGGTTTTGGCAGTTGGATAAAGCGCTTCACCGCGTAATAGCTAGGGGCATACTTGCGCTCGCCCGAACTCGTGGACTGAGCTTTCGCGAGGATGCGGAAAGAGGTGCGCCGCGCCAACATGGCACGAATAGTTTCCTCCACAGAGCCGACAGGTGTGATCTCATTCACACACTGTCCCACATCCGCTTCATAGTGAGCATCGCTACCGCCAAAGATGCCTGCGACTAACCCCGGCATGTCCTGGCGCATTTTTTCATTATCCGCGTGGCCGCCTTTGGCATTGTGGATTTCAAACGCATCGGCCAGGGCTAAGCCTGAGAGTCCTAGCCCCCGAGGCCCTAACAAACCATCCTTCAATCGATGTGGATGCGGCACCAGCACAAGGCCGCCTTGAGCATGAATCTCAGCCATCACGTCCTGAGGATCTGTGGAGATAATGTCCTCCCGGAGAAAAAGACCAATGATGTGGCACTTATTGGCCAAGGTGCGCTCCTCACCGATCAATATCTCAGTGGTGGAGTTCTTGCGGCGAAACCATTTTTGAAACTCCACCGCCCCAGCAGTGGTATCGTGATCCGTGATGGCGATGACATCTAGCTTTTGAAGCTTGGCCGCTTTTAGCAGTCCATCCGGCGTGATCATGCCATCGCTCGAAGCGATGGTGTGACAGTGCAATTCTGCACGCACTCGACCTGGGGTGTGAGGGTGCGTCATGATTCCCAAGACTCCAAGGAGTTATCGGCCAATTCCCCACCAACACTGAGACCAGAGCTCGCCTAAAGTGGCGAGATTGATCACGCCAATTTCCGCCAGCGGCGAAACAGGACGGCAAAACCACAGCAACCAATCAAAAGAGCCCCGCTGGGCTCTGGCACCGGAGCGACGATGATCAAGACATCCTGCCAGTTATAGTCGCTGGCAAGTGGGTCCGTGTTGTTGAGCGAGTAAAGTGTGTTGGCGATGTAGTAACCATTCACGGCGGTGTAACTGTCAAAGAAATTGGTGCCACCCTTTGCTGCCACATCAGCCAGAATGCTTTGATAGAGATCTGAACGAGCAATGCCTGCATCGGAAAGGTCCAGCGCCCAGCGATCGGTATAGGTGCTCATGTCATCGAAATTCACTTTGGTCGTTTTGCCATAGGTCTCGACCATGAAGTGCTGCACCACGTTCATGGAATTGTAAAAGGCCTCATTGTTGCCATAATGGGCAGCGTTTTCACTACCTTCCAATAAAGCACCAGGGGTGGTGAGGGTGCTGATGGGCAGGTAGGTATCGAGCACGTATTCCATGACAGCTACTTGCTTGGCCAAAGCCGCTTGGGCCGCCGAATCGGCGATGTAGTCATCACGACGTTCCGTGTTCTGCTGATCCCATCCATTGAGGAGACTGACGGCATCCGCTATGAAACCATCGCCTGCGCCGGCTGCAGGGGTGCTTTCTGGCTCCACGCACAACCACCAAAAATATTGGTCACCGATGTCATAGACCCCGATGTAGCCGTCATAATCCACGCCATTGTACACAGACTGCCCGCTTGAAAAAGGGGCCGACGCAAACAGGAGGGTGAAAAACAAAACAATGTACTTCATAAGCTTAGGATTCACTAAAATTTATAATAAATCTAGCAGATATTGAATATTTTTTAAAATTATCTATTTTCGTCAGCCTGGGGCTCGACGCATTTCCGCTAGGCAGCGGTTGTCTGCCGTGTTGAGCCCAAGAAAGAGGCTCTCCAGCGCATCGTCCAGCGTTCTAGCTTGGGGCCTAACCAAATCAAAAGAGCCAAAACCACGCCAAATTCAAAAACTGTGTGCCAGATGGGATGGCGATGTACCAGATCCTCCGCGTAGTTATCTACCCAATGATCCAGCAAGAGCAGGAGTTGCATGTGCAGGATGTAGCACGGGTAACTGAACTGGCCTAACCAGCGACAGATAGGCAGGGCTTTCGGCCTTGCTGCCAGCCGTGCATAGGGAGCCCCAGCCAGGAACAGAAGGAGGCCCGGGATGGAGCTCCACCCCGCCATGTGAATGGCCCAGGAAGGATACTCTTTGAATTTTAGCACGACCAACAATCCTTCTGACAGCACACAGAGGAAAATGGAGGCCAGCCAGGTACGGCGAGAAATGGCCAGGACTGGACGGCCCCAGTTCGCGCCCAACCAGGCGCCACAAACCCAAACAGGAAAAAGTACCGCCACCGTCCAGACGCCCTCGACGAAAGCGCTCGTCTCCAGCCGATGCCCCACCTTCCAGACCAGCATGATACCCCCGATCAGAACCAGGACGGAAATCAAACACAGCGCGGTGGCTCGGCTGACGCGGCCCTGCATGAGAAGAAGCGCTGCGGGCCAGACGGCATAATAAATCATCTCGCAACTCAGGCTCCATGAAGTTTCATAAGCTGGAAAGGGTGTGGTGAAGATCTGCAAACTTACCACACTGGCAGCGAGCTGCCGCCACGGTGCAGAATTGTAGCCATCCCCGAAATTCTCATGCAACGTCCAGGCCAACAAGGCCAATCCAAGGCCTAACAAAAACAAGGGATAGATGCGGGAGATACGCGCAGCCGCGTAACGCCCCCAAGAAAACTCCCCTTTGGCCAAACTCTGCGAGATAGAGAGGTGAATGCACACCCCGGAAATCATAAAAAAACACCAAACGAAAAAGCCACCGTGCCCCAAACTGGCACGTGCCCAGCGCCAGCCTTCAGGATTACTGGCGTAGTTCCAGCCGTAGGCGTCAGAAACAGCGAGATCAAAGGCATGGGTAAAGAAGACCAGAAGAGCCGCTACACCACGCAGAGCGTCAATCATCAATTCCGTATCCTTATCTAGCCGTCGTGGCAGGACCTCACCGGACATCGGGCACCTCCTGCATCAATGATTTTTGAAAGCGGGGAGCTAAATCACGAATCAACTGGGTAATGACATCCATCGTCTGTTCTGAACCACGGCGACGCTGTCCGGTTTCAGAAGAATCGAGATTTTCCGTGACCCAGGCGGTAACGCTCGGGTAAGCCCAGCGGTGATTGACATTGCGGGTGATGTTGTCCCAACTGCTCAGCCAGACGCGGGTGGCATTGTGAGGGGTGGTGACGTCTGCCCCAACAAACCAATAAACGTAATGGGCCCGCAAAGGCTTGCGCGTTCCATCCGGTGCTACCCACATGCGTTCGATCAAAAGATCCTTCACCTCCAGAACCTGCCCTGGAGAAATCTCAACAGGCACCACCCGCGATTGCAGCAATGTCCAGCCTTGACCATCCAGGCAAACTTCAGGCCGATGAATACTTCGACGTTCTGCCCCTGAAAGAACCAACGTCACCTGGGCGACATCACGCAATTCAGGAGAGGAAAGCGTGCGGTAGCGCATTTTTACCAACTGGGTATCCGCAGGCAAGAGTTCCTTTTCCACCCTGTCAGGGGCTTCTTCATCCCCGATGAATCGGCCAATGCCCGCAGGCAATTCCATCACCACACCCGCCTCATTCCCAGCTGTGACTTCAGGTGAAAATCGGCAAGCAAGTAAAGTTCCTGTGACCAGCAGCGTCATCATTCCCAGGCGCATCCAGAGAAAAACCGGCGACGTCAATGAAGGCGTGACCGGGACTGGGGAAGGCGTCAAAGCAGGCCTGCCCAGCCAACCATTCATCAGGGTGCCGATCATCTGGAGTCCTGCCAAGGCCACCAAATAAACCACAATGCCCGAGGCGAAATGAAACGTGGAGACTTTCTGCTCGGCATTTCCCACGGCAAAATCCTGCCCCCAAAGGACGGTACCGACTAACAAAATAAAGATGCGCGCCATGTTTGCCAAAACGGCCAAAGGAAAGCTGCAGGCGAAAAGAAACAGGCGGCGGCTCAAGGTCTTTTGACTGAAGTAACCAAACAAAGCTGAGACCATCAGAAGAGCAAAAAGTGAACGCATGCCACTGCAAGGGCCATCCACTTTCAAATGGAACAACTGCCCCAAAACTCGCCCAGAGGAAACATCCGGCGCAGAAACAAGAGCCGTTCCATCGCGGATCGTATCCACCTGGAGGATGTTGAGAACGACGGACACGCTTTCCACCATCAGCACCTGCAAACGGTAGCCTAACGTTTCTTCGAGAAACACCAGGGGCCACATGAATCCCAGCATGAGCCAGGCAAAAACAAGTCGCTTTGACTGCTCCCACCCCCAGGCCCAAAGCACCGTCCCTGCAACGAACCACTGAAGGCCAAAAGCACCGAAGTAATAGTTATTCGCCTTGTAACCCGCATAGTAAAAAAGCAGCGACAAGACGATTACCCCCAAACCCAATAGGCTGCCTTTGAGCGGCATCGCGGCCAATTCCACCCGCTGCCGCCAGACCAGCCAACCGGCGATGAATGGAGCCAAGAAACCGTGCTGCCAGGTGGGATCTTTCCAGCGGATCAGCAATTCCTGTATGAGGGTGAGACGGAAATCTCCATAACCTGCCGCATAGGGCTGCCATAAAACCAAGGCACCTAACGCCAGCCCAAAGACCAAGAGCATCCAGCCATGAATATGGGTGAAACGGGTCATGCGTTTAACAGCTCCTCATAAAGGGTGCGTAGCCCAAGCCAATGACTACGCCAAGTGAATTGGGCGGCTCTTTCCAGTCCAGCGATGCGGCATTGAGCCCGGACCTCGGCATCTGTCAACACACGCCAGCAGTGATCCACCGCCGCATGGACATCCGTCAATTCAAAGCCTAATCCGGCTTTGCCAGCCACCTCAGGCAGACTGGTAGCAAGACTGTAAACCACCGGGCAGCCTGCCTGCATGGCCTCTAGAACAGGCAAGCCAAACCCCTCTTGGGTGGAAGGCACCAGGGTGAGGGCAGCCGCGGCATAGGCGGCCGCCAGTTCAGAATCATCCACCGGGCCGAGTTCGATCAACTCACCATGCTCTCGGATGGCGGAGGCCAGAGCTGCATCCAACAGCACACCCGCACGAACGATGGGGACCCGCTGTCCTCGCTCAGCCAATTGCTTCACTAAGGGGATCAAAAGCGGGAGGTTTTTACGCGGACGTGTGCCGCCCACACTGAAAATGAAAGGGGGCAGTGAGGCCAGTCGCTGAACCATGCTGCCGTCCGCAGTCGGCAGTTTGGAAGTTCCATTGGGCAAGACCTGAAGCTTATCCGTCGTGACTCCGAGCAGCCGCTGGACTTCTCCTGCGGTGTGATGCGAGACACACACGACCTTGTCTGCCCGCGCTACCCAGCTCACCGTTTTTTGAAAACGCTGCCGCTGGGCCAGGGTGAGATCGCCAGGGTCTGTGAGGGGGATGAGATCATGCACTGTCACCACGGTCTTCACCCTGGGTGACACCTGAGATAATAGATCGGCAAAGCTATGATCCAATACATGCAGCACACCGTTCTGCACCTGAGTGCGGACCTGCCAAGGATAAGCGATGCGGCGTATCCACTGTCGTTTCAAACGTGAGGCAGCAGGGGCTTCAACAGGTCCCTCAGCCACCAAGGATCGCACATCGGCATCTTCGGTGGACTCTGCCCGCAGCGCTTGCCAGTAGCGGTTCATGCTGACCCATCCCATGCAGGGGTGAGCCGGAGCTAAATGAATGCGAGCTGAGGAAGTCATAGCATCCTTTCGCGAATCACCGACGCATAAGTTTGATCCAATACATCGGCATAACCAGAAGCGTGAATACACCGGTCTGGCCCTGTTTTAAGATGGTGACGATCCACCTGCAAAAACTCCATGATGCGCTGGGTCATGCCCTCCACGGTCCAGGGTAGGAGGCAGCCATTGCCCCCATCCCGCATATACATCTCATGGCCATCGTAAGGAGTGACTAGAAGGGGCAGCCCACAGGCTGAGGCCTCCAGAGCGACCAGGGAAAAGGTCTCATAGAGTGAAGGAAACAAAAAGGCATCCGCTACTGCATACCAGTGCTCCACCTCGGGAGTAGGGGGGATCAAGCTCACCCAGTCACGCCAGTCCGGGGTGGTTTGATTGAGCTGCGGGATGAGGTTTTGCTGGGCGCGCTCCCCTGCCCCCACCACGAGAAATCGCAGGCGCAGTCCACACTCCGTCTCTGCCCTTTTTCGGCAAGCCTGGAGGCTCCGCAATGCGGACCACAATCCTTTGCGCTGGTAGTGCCCTGTGCTGACGAAGATAAACAGAAAATCGGTTTCTCCTGCGTGGATCTGCTGGCGCAATGACGCTCGGTAAAGAGTTCTAACTCCTGTATGAAAACGCGTTTCATCCAGGAGATTTGGTAACACTTGAATGCGTTGAGGAGCGATGATTTGCGGGCGAATCCGCTCGGCCAATCCTTCCGAGACCGGTAGCACTACACGCCAGCGTTTGGACATGAAAGCCAGCGTTTCTTGAATCACTCCAATGACCGTGTGCAGCACCCGCAGCCGCTCTTTCAGCGTTTGCGCAGGCTCTTGCCACTGAAGCTGAATCCAGGTGCGATTGTGAAAGTGTAGCGACATCACATCTGCCCCAGGAATATCAGGCCCCGACGTATGAACGATGCCCCATGATTGCCCCCGACATCTTAGCCAGGTCAGCCGCAGCCAAGCGAGAAGCCAAAACCATAAGGGTTCAAGAAGCCTTAACCAGCGCGCCCGTGGCAGCCTGACGATCTTCACTCGTGAATCCACCGCATCGTGATCCAGGCACCAGAGTTCGATTTGCCAGCCTTTTTCCAACATCCCGGGCAGGGCACGATAGAGACTCTGAGTGGTGGGGCGGCCCGCCTGAAAACAGGGGTCCATCCACAACACTCGGCGATTTGCAGATTCTGCCAAAGAGGCCATCAAACTTGTTTCTGAAACACGCCGAGGAGTCCGTAGGGACGTAGCGAACGGCGTTCTTTGGGCGTGAGGTGTGTCTCACCATCCACCAAAGCCACTGGCACAAACATACCCCGCAGAGGCAGGCGCGCACAGTGCAGCATGCGATCCACCGTGTCTCGCGTAAGGAACCAATCATTGGCCAGCCATTTCATGCCATAAGGTGCAAACAAAGAGGTGAGTTCTGCCTCGGTGTAACCTTCCCGCATGTGCTCTGGATTGGGAAATGGCTCCGGTGGGCGTGGCACCGTGATCACCGCATAGCCTCCAGGTTTGAGGATGCGGCACAGTTCCGACGCAGCTTTCTCGTGGTCGGTGATGTGCTCCAACACCTGCGTGGAGAGGACCACGTCCACGCTCGCGTCCGGCAGTGGGATGGCTAACAAAGATTCGCGCATCGTGCGCACGTTGTGCAGTCGCCCAGCGTTCGCCTGGAGCTGCGCATAATTACCCTCGTCATATTCCAAGGCGATGGCTTGCTCAAAACCAAGATCGAGACAACGACGGACGAACTCGCCAGAACCTGCACCGCCATCAAAGATCACCCCACGGCAGGGCGTCAGGCGCATGGCTTTTTCAATGCGTGGCCACTCCACCCGATAGCGGATGGTATTAAAAGTGAAAAGCCAGCGGCGGGCTAGAGAACGCAGGAGAGACATCAGCGGGAGGGATATGTGAAATAAAAATTGCCATCGGCAGGCCGGGCTTCGCGGTACCCCAGATCTAGGATGAACTGCTTCAAGGCATCTGCTGTGCAGCCGAACTCACGGAGTTGATGATCGTAAGCCTCCACCACCAGGGCAGGTTTCTGCTGTTGCAAGAACGTCTGCATTCCACGTAGGGCCAGGAGCTCCGCACCTTCGATATCCATTTTCACGCAGTGGATTCGGGGCTCGGGTTGTTTTTGCGCCCACCACGCATCCCAGACCACCACAGGTACTTCGATGTCCCCAGGGGCTCCGTCAGTCGCTAAGCGCGAGTGGCCAGTATTTGTGTCATGCAGGCGGAAGGGTAACACGCCGACTTGATCCCCGACCGCCAGACGATTGATCGTCACACGATCTGTTAGGCCATTTAACTTAACGCTTTCTTCCAGCAGGGTGGCTATGGGGGGATTTGGCTCAAAGGCATGCACCTGGGCATCACGGCGGAGCGTGGCAACGAGCAGAGAAAAGTAGCCTACATTTGCCCCGATATCCGCGAATCCTCCGCCCGCCGGCACATGCGAGAGAATGAATTCTTCGGTGGCGGGTTCAATGTTGCCAAAGAGCTTCAATCCCATGGAGATAAAGTCATTGCCCGGATTTACCTTCATGGCGAAACCAGCTCGGGTAGAAACGAGGGATGTCTTGCTGGCCAGAGCCTGGCACCAGGAAGGGCGACGCAGAACGTTTCTCAGCATGAAATCACGACCCCGAACCAGAGGCCAGCGGCGTGCAAGGCATTGCAAAGCGTAGAAGATGGCATTCATGATTTGGTTCCGATCTGGCGGATACGGGGGCGCATGGGCACCACCCGTGGCACGGGATGAACAGCCACTGAAGCAGCCTGTAGTGATGCCTCATGGGCAGCCGTCTTCCGGTCAGCCAGGGCCTGTTGCCTAGCCAATGCGGCAACCCCAGCCAAGCAAAGCCAGAAGAATACATTATTAGGGAATACCGAAAGAATGCTGCCACTGATGAGTGAGACGGCCACAAGCGCGAAAGACAGCCCGATCATGCGAGCTGCAAACTGCCGATCGGCAACTTCATGCAGACGCCAGGCTTGGCGATGGCTGAGAATGAGGAATAAAAATCCCGAGACCAACAGGAACAGTAAGGCCAGCGCCCCGAAGCGCACGAGCACTTCACTCAGAGGATCATGGAAATGGAAACGACCTTCGCCATGCTCATCAATGCCCCAGCCGAGCAGTGTGTAGGCATCCAGATTCATCAGCACCGTGGCAAAGCCTTCCAGTCGGTCCCAGTAGGTGCCCACCGTCAACATGCGTCCCATAAAGCTCCCTGGCGCAGCCAGTCGGCCAATGAATTCATTCACCAAATCAATGCGCTGAACCAGCCAAGGTGAAGCCACCACCAGAGCTAGGAAACTGCCCACAGAGAAGAAGTAAAACATACGGGTGCGAGATTTTGAAAAGAAGCACCACCCACCAAAAAGGGCGATGGGCACAATGAAAATCGGCGTGCGACTGGTGGAAGCAATCAGGCCTGCAAAGTGGATGACAAAGCACGCCACAGCTAGAACAGGGTGCAGCACGGAATGCTGCCTTTTTTCACGATGCGCAAATCCCAGGAACAGACTGGCCACCGCCAAAGTCGCGCAGACTACCGAAAGGGCACTCGGTGAATTGAGAGTGGAAAAAGCACGCACCTCTCCGGTGCCCAACTGTTTGATTTCAATGCTTAGATTCGTCTGAAGGTACTCGATTTCAAACTCGGCAAAACCCTGCACCTGCTGAATGACGCCATAAACGGCTACGGGCAGAAAAGCGAAGACGAGAAATCGCCACAACTTCTGCAAGTCTTCGACCGTGCGAAAGAGCATGGGTAGAACAAACAGGAGCAGGGCATAAAGCCCATTGTTGGCAATGGCCTGCAAGACACCGTTGAGGCCCACACCGCCTTTCATGTAAGCTAAGGCACCGGTGCCCATCATCAGAATCCCGCCAGCGACTAAAGCGGCCAAGTCACGAAAGACCAGACGGCGAGTGCCCATAAGCCCGCCGAGTGCCAGAGCCAAGGCGACCCCGCCAAACATCGCCGGAGTGATGCCGAGCACAAAAGGGAGGTCGCTATGGCTTACGCGACCGCCCATGATCATGAGCCGTTTGAGCAGGTCATTGTAACCGCAGAAAGTCAGCCACACGTAAAAACCTGTGCGAGGAGAAACAAGGCTGAGAAGAAAGCCACCTGCGAGCAGATAACGACAAAACTCGCCGATGGTGTTCCCTTCCGTCAGGAGGATGGAAGCGAGGGCAAAAAGCCCCACGCCCCCGAGGACAATCATGGGAAACAAAGCGCCAGCGCGTCCTTCATTCATGATCTTAAAAAATGATGAATCGCCCGCTCGCAGACAGATTCTGGAGTCAGCGAGGATAGGCAAAACGGACGTTCGGATTCACTGCGCCCTTCAGCCGGAACTGTGCAGCGGTCTGCACAGCAGGGTACACAAGCCAGAGGGGCCGTGAGAGCCAAGCCATGCGGCGCGCGGAAGGGCCCCGTGCGTGCGACGGCGGTGGGGCCGAACAGACCTACCGCAGGGGTACCGAGCGCCAGAGCGATGTGGTAAAGGCCGGAGTCATTGCCGATCAAGCCTGCACAGCGAGAGATGTATTTCGCCGCACCCGTGACGGTGTGCTGCCCCTGCATATCCAGCGTGCCTTCCGGCATGTCTTTCATGTCAAAATCGCCCGTCCTGCCCATGACCACGGGCTGCCAGCCACGGGCCAGGAGAAGCTCCGCCAGCTTTGGCCAGGCACTCATAGGCCACTGCTTTAAATCCCCCGCCACCAGATCATTGCCCGCCCGTGGCACCAGGGCCACATGGCGGGGCAGACGGTCGGTATTAAAATCACGCAGGTGTGCCAGATCCGGGCCAAATTCGTGATCTTCCATATCCGTGGAGCCTAACCACAAACGCAGAAACCAAAGTGAGGTGTGATCTGCATTGCGGGCATAGTCCAGTGGCACCGTCACGGTAAAATCCAGTGGGCGATACGGCCGCCAACTTTCGGTACGGAAACCGATGCGCACCCCGGCCTTCACTCGACGCGATAGCAGCGTGCGAGACCAAGCGAGATCCAAGCAAAAGAGCGCATCGTAGGCGCCCTGTTGGCGAATTTTTTCCCATAGGTTATTGAGAAAAGGAGCGCTACGTGTGGCGGTAAAATCTTCCATGGGCAAGCCATGCACCCGATCCACCCAAATGGAGCCTTCCAACAAGGAAGCCACGTTGGCATTGAGAAAAATCTCCACCACAGCCTGCGGTGCATCCTGTCGGATTTGCTGCAGCAGGGGTGTCATCTGCGCCACATCCCCCAGCCCGCAGCAGCGAACGATCGCCACGCGCCGGAGATTGACCAGATCTAAAACTTCAAATTTCATGACATCAATGCCCGCCAGTGACGCGACTCCCGCCAGAACCAAAAGGGTGCGGCCAACCCGGCGAGTTGTTGCAGCCCAAGAGGCCGGAGCACAGGTAGCACCCAAGATGATCCCAACCAGACTAAAGTGTAAGCAATGGCCGTGGCCCAAGCAGCCCCTACGGCCCCATGATCCGGCACCAGCCACAGATTCAGCAGCACATTTAAGACTAAGCCGATGAGCGCACAGCGAATGCTCCACACCGTTTTTCTTTCAATCACCAATAAAGCGGTGCGCAGCTCCCCATGCAGATATGGCAATGAAGCGATGCCATGGACTAAAAGTACCATGGCGGCCTGAGCAAAAGCCTCCCCGTAGAGCAAACGCACCACAGGCGCCCCTGCTAGCCACCAAAACAGGATGGAACCGTAGGCCACCAAGCTCAACGCGCCAAACAACCAGCCGCACTGGCGCAGGTATTTCGCGGGATCGCTTTGAAAGGAGCGCGAAAGAATGGGCATGAACGTCATGATCACCAAGGGCCCTGCCGCATAAACGATCTCGGATAAACGAGTGGCTGCTGCATACACACCCGCCTCAGCCGCCCCACGCATTTGGTAGATCATCATCTGATCTGCTCGCAGTAATAAGAGGGTGCCGGAATGTGCCAAAAACAAAGGTAAAGACTCCGCTAGCAGAGAGCGCGCCACCTTCGCATCCCAGGAGCGCATTTCCGCCCCCCAGCCATGTTTGATCGCCCAAGTGAAAGCTACGGCAGCGGAGATAGCGACCTCTAACACCATGGTGAAAGCGGCCCAGCGCAAATCTGCCCCAGCCAAGATGCAGACCACCCGCGCGAGTGCCGCAAGCCCATTAGCCAGGATACCCAAACGGGCGGTCCGCTGGGACTCCTGCGCAGCATCCCAGCGGGAGAGGATCGCCAGGTAGGCATTCAGGGGTAAGGATGCATACAGGATACTGCCGACCATCAGCATCTCCACCCCGCCCCAGCACCAAGCGACCGCACAAGCCAGCCCGAAACACACAAGCCCCCAGCCAAACATCAATCGCGCTGCCGTCCCTAGCACCAGTCCGGCATCTGGGCCCCGAGTGGAAAGCTCTTTGATCAGCACCTGTCGCAGCCCCAGTTCCGCCGTGAAACCTATCAAGGAACTGATGACCAGAGCTGTGCCTAACAAACCGTTCTGCTCTGGCCCTAAAGCACGGGTCAACCACGTGCCGACGAACAGCCCCGTGACCAAACGCACGATCTGGGAAACCGTGAGCCATGAGAGATTGCGCAGGATCATGTTAGCTTAGCCGTGACCACCACATGGTCCGTCCGTGAAAATGCCGCAGGCCAAATCCGCTTTTTGTCAGCAGATCAGCCGACTGGGAAAGCTCCTCTGCATGGTGTGTTTCCACCACCACCCAAGGCACCGTTTGCAAAAGCATGGATGCGCCGCGCAGTGCCGCAGCGCCGTAACCCTCGATGTCAATTTTCAGCAAGAGAGGCGGTAATTGCGGCGCACGCTGGAGGTAGGCATCCAGGGTATTGACCTCCACCATCCTGCGGTTTCCGCCCTGGGCATTGTCCAGGCTATTGGTGCCTTCCAAAGGATCGTCAAAAACGACTTCCATGCTACCTGCGACCTCACCTACAGCCCCTACGACAGGATGCCAACGGCGGGCCTGGTTCAACTCACCCACACAGCGCCCGGTGTAGTCCAGAGCCTCTTGCATCATATCCACGCCGATGACGTGCACTGCTGGATTTTGCGCCAGCCACCAACGACTGGTGATGCCCACATTCACCCCCACTTCAATGACCACGCCAGGCTGGCTCTGCACCCATTTTTCCACCTCGGGGTGGCGCAACTCACCGAGGATGAAGTTGTCCATGTAGTTGGCCGCTTCACGCCAGTTAGTCAGTCGGATGACAGGGCCCATCTGCACAGGGAACCAGAGACGACGAAACACAAAAACAGCCAGCCCTAGATAAGCGCCCTTCAGTCCGTGCTGACGCAGGCTGCTCAGTAGCGCATGAGGCATCGTCGCAAAGAGGCTTCTCCAGTAGGCGCGGTCCATATTTTTTTAATCCCTCTTAGGCCATCAAGGCAGTTTTTCCGTGAAAAGAATCCGAGCTTCTGGGGAGCGGGAAACGTCACTCAAAACGACATGCCCGGCCTCGGTCAGCAGGCGAATGCAGTGGGCGTGAAGTTCCGCCGAATGGGTCTCCAGCACGAAAGCGCGCACTTGAGAGAGGTAAGAACCAAATCCCTGCAAGGCCATCACCTCAGCCCCTTCGATGTCCATCTTCACCAGATCTGGCACGGGCACGAGGCACTCATGGATGAGGCAGTCTATCCGCCGCGCGGTCACCTGGATCTCATTCCAATCTCCAGACTCCCCTGCCCCCAGCACATGCTGGCCACCGGTGCGTTCTGGATGCACGGCAAAACGAAGATGCGCTCCATCCACATCGCCGATGGCATTTTGAAAAGCCCGGCAGCCGGACCATTCGGCATAGTTAGCCGTGAGCATTTCAAACTCCGCTGGAGAGGGCTCAAATCCGGTGATCTGGGCCTGAGGAAAAAGCGACTTCAGGTAAAAGCTACCCAGGCCGATGTTTCCCCCGATATCGAGGATGGACCTGGGCGTGAAGGAAAGTGCCTCCAGGCAGCGGTAGTCCTGCTCCATGAGCACCTCCACCATCAAAATGGTGTCTGGCTGGGCATGACGGAGGTGCAGCACAGGGGCACCAGGCACAGTGGTATTCACCTTCACCAGCCCGCCTCGGAATGGAGTTAAGCCACCGTAGCAGGCGCACAGGCGCAGGAGTTCCAGCTTATCCTGAAACCGCCGGCCCAGTCGCAGGGCGACGTTTGCCATGGCTAGTTTTCGACTCAGTCCCATGGATAATTTCCACCTAACTAAAAAGGTGCTCTTCAGTCCTTAAAAGCCGCCTCCACATACTCACACAGCACATGCCCGGCCAGCAGGTGGCACTCTTGAGCAAACGCTGTGATGGGAGTGGGAACGCAATACGCGTGATGAGCCAGAGCCGCACAGTCAGCGCCTTTTTCAGCAGTGAAGGAAACGACGACACAACCTGCTTCGCGAGCGGCCTTCAGCCCAGCGACGACATTCTTACTGGTGCCAGAAGTAGAGATGCCCACCACCACATCCCCAGGTTGAGCCAGTGCCTCCACCTGACGAGAGAAGACGGTTTCAAAACCGTAGTCGTTGCTGTGAGCCGTGAGCACCGATGTATCCGTGGTCAAAGCGAGGCCAGCGAGAGCACGACGATTGATGCGATAACGCACGCACAATTCGGCCGCGAGATGCTGGGCATCCGCAGCGCTGCCGCCATTGCCAAAGAACAAGATCTTCTTCCCCGACTTCAGGGCCGTGACCCATGCCTCGGCAATAGCCGCCAGCGTCTCGCGGCATTCATCCAGGCGCTTGAGCGTGGCGAGATGGCCATCGAGATGGCCCTGGAGCATGGCGTTAAATTCGGACATAGAGAATCAGTCTTCGAAGGCATTCAGCAGTTCATCTTTCATCACCCGGGCGGTGCCTAACTTACCCACCACGATGCCGCTGGCATGGTTAGCGACGTTTGCGGCTTCTTCCGCGCTGAGTCCCACCGCCATCGCCAGCGTGAGGAATGCAATAGCCGTATCCCCTGCCCCAGAAACATCGAACACCTCGCGAGCCTGAGTGGGGATATGGTGCGGGGCTGCATCGCGCTGGAATAGGATCATGCCTTGTTCGCCCAAAGTGATGAGCACTTTGCCCACGGCCCATTGATCGAGAAGTTGTTCACCAACCTCCAGCAAACGTTTGTCTTCCAAAGGCGGTCCGGGAGTGCGCTGGTCCTGGATGCCAGCCGCCGCAAAGGCCTCGAGGCGATTCGGCTTCACCAGGGAAGCTCCGCGCCAGCTGAGGGGATTGTGGGGGGAAGGATCCACCGTCACCAGCTTGCCTGCTGCCTTGGCCAGACCGAGGACTCGATCTGCAAAGGCCTGCGTGACGAAGCCTTTGCCGTAGTCCTCAATGATCAGTCCATCGAGCTCTGGCAGCATGGCTTCGACGCCCCGGCAGACTTCATCCAACTCCTCCGAGGACAGCTTTTGAATCGTCTCACGGTCAACCCGCACCACATGCTGCTGGCGGGCGATGATGCGTGTCTTCGCAATGGTGGGTAGCGTGCTGCTTTCCAGCATGGGGTCTGTATTGACCCCTTCCTCATGCAAGAGGCGGCGCAGTTCCCCCGCCGCGCTGTCTTTGCCCACACGGCCCATCAGGTAGGCATGCGGCGTGAAGGCGGAAAGGTTGCGCGCGACATTGGCCGCCCCGCCGGGAAAGGTCGTTTCCTTGGTCACTTCCACGATCGGCACCGGGGCCTCAGGTGAAATGCGGCGCACGGCACCCCAGATGAAATGGTCCAGCATGACATCCCCGATGACGAGGATGCGAGCACGGGAAAAAGACTCGATATGGGCGGCGATCACTGAGAAGGAAAGACGATCAACCAGCAACGCTGGCCGAAGGGAGCAACTGGAAAGTGAACAGAACGACCACCTCACGCCACCCGCCGCGCACGCACGGCAGCAGCCAGGGTATCCAGCATGGACTCCGTAGCGGGCCAGTTCACACAGGCATCCGTGATGCTCTGGCCATAGGTCAAGGCCTGACCGGGCTTGGCATCTTGACGACCTTCGACGAGGTGGCTTTCAATCATTACCCCCGTGATGGCCTTGCTGCCTGCGCTCATCTGTTCCGCCAGGGACTGGGCCACGCCCGGCTGCTTGCGGTAGTCCTTGAGGCTATTGCCATGGCTGCAATCCACCATCACGCTGGCGGGCAGGCCGCGAGTGCTGAGTTGATTGACCACGGACTCAATGGACAGGGCATCGAAGTTGGTCCCCGCTTTACCGCCCCGCAGGATCACATGGCATGCCTCGTTCCCACGGGTCTTCACGATGGCGGCGACGCCGTCTTTGGTCACGGAGAGGAAACAATGCTGGCCAGCGGCGGCCTGGATGGCATCCAAAGCGGTCTGGATGCTGCCATCCGTACCGTTTTTGAAACCCACCGGCATGGATAAACCGGAGGCGAGCTGGCGATGCACCTGGCTCTCCGTCGTGCGGGCACCGATGGCCCCCCAGACCACCACATCGGCAATGTATTGGGGGGTGATGACATCCAGAAACTCCGTGGCAGCGGGCACGCCCATTTTGGCCAGATCCATCAGCAAACCACGGGCACCCCGCAGGCCTGTGTTGATGTCATAGCTCTCGTTGAGATGAGGGTCATTGATGAAGCCCTTCCACCCCACCGTGGTGCGGGGTTTTTCAAAATACACCCGCATGAGTATCTCCAGATCTGCCGAGTATTTCTCACGGGCCGCCACGATGAGCTTTGCGTATTCCAGGGCTGACAGGCGGTCGTGGATGGAGCAAGGGCCCACCACCACCAGCAGACGGTCATCTTTGAGATTCAGAATGGCTTCGGAACTGCGACGTGACTGCTCAACGAAAACCGCCTCCGCATCACCGAGCGGGATGTCATGCATCAGCAGGGCAGGCTGGATCAGCGGCAGGATCTCCGCCACGCGGAGGTCATCGGTAGGATGGGAAGGGCTCACAGGACAGTCAGGTTGGCAAAAAGGGCGCGCAAGGTGGGCTCTTTTGCCGAAATCGCAAGCAGGCGAATCATCTGGGGTGAATTCGTGGTAGCTGCCGCCCCCGGTCGAGCAACTTGCGTTGCCACCGCTCGCAAATTTTCAGGATGGCCGGGTGCAGGTTCACACGGGACATGTTTGCCAAAATCCGGCTAGGCATGGCAAATATGTAAGTTACGGAAATTTAGGCTTCAGCGGTCACTTTGCAAAGCCTTAAATTTAGGTTTATCAAAGCAAAACACCCTGGGACGATCCCTTTTTGGCTATAAGGCAAAAAGGCACTGTGGGTCGCGATGACCTACACAGTGCCTCAAGAGCCAATGCAGCGAGGATCAATCCCAGTCGTTTTCGGGATTTTTACGGCCACGGTCCCGGGGTTTGCCCTTTTTGCCGCCACGATCTCCATCGTCCCAATCGTTGTACGCGGGCGCGGGTGGGCTGCGGAATCCGCCCGCATGACCACGATCTGATTTCTTCCGGTCAGGATAGCCGCCGCCACCCACCGCCGGGCGTGGACGCTCCTCTTTGGGTCGGGCTTCGACAATCTTGATCGCGCGCCCAGCAAGATTGCTGCCTTCGAGGCTGGAGATCGCCATTTTTGCCTCGGCATCATTCGGCATGTCCACGAAACCAAAGCCGCGTGAGCGCCCAGTCTCGCGATCCATCACCACACGGGCGCTGGAAACGGTACCGAAGGCAGCAAATTCGCCGCGCAGTTCATCATCAGTCACGCTGTACGCAAGATTGCTGACGTATAAGTTCATTGAAAAGTCTGAGTCAGGAGCCGCCAGTGAAGGAAATACAACAGAAGGCTGATCCATGGCGTCAGAATCAGACTCCCCGTAGTCTCTGGGTAGAGACAAACGCTGCCAAAATAGGCATCTCCTCTTCACCTGTCAATTCCCCCGAGAGGGACAAAACAGCCTCCGGTGACACTTGTCAGGAGGCTGAGCCACGGCAAAATCTGGCATGGAATCTTCCCCCCGCCTCCCTCAACTCGCCAGCCAGACAGGTGGCCTGCCCTCCGCCGTGCGTTGGGCGCAACTGCTGCTCGCAGATCGGCTTTCCACAGGTGATGTGGTGCTAGATGCCACGGCTGGGAATGGCCATGACACCCTCTTCCTCGCCCGTTGCATCGGCCAAACAGGTCATGTTTACGCCATGGATGTACAAGCCGCAGCCGTGGCGGAAACGCGTCGTCGTTTGCTAGAGGCGGGCATCCAGGAAGACCAATTCACCCTGGCCCAGGCAGGCCATGAAACCATGCTGGAGTTCGTGAAGCCCGCGCATCATGGTCAAGTGGCGGGCATCATGTTTAACCTCGGTTACTTACCGGGATCCGATAAAACCGTCATCACACGCACAGAGACCACCCTCACGGCCGTGAATGCCGCTGTGCAGTTGCTCAGACCCGGCGGGCTGCTCACCATCGCCGTTTACCCAGGGCATGAAGGCGGGGCCCAGGAGTTGACCGCGCTGACGGACTGGGCGACTTCCCTGCCCCCCCGAGCCTATGAGGTGCAGCATCTGCGCCCGGTCAATCGCAGCGCGAATCCACCGGAGTGCTGGGTGGTGTGGAAGACGGCCCCTTCACGCGAGAAGTGACTTCTTCAAAACGCCGTTCATACGCCTCGTGATTGGTCCCCATGAGGCGATCCCAAAAGTTAAAGTAAAGCCCGTAGTTCCCCCGCAGCTTTTCATGATGCATGATGTGGTTCGTCGGCGTGTTGATCACGTAGCGCAGGGGGGAGCGCATGAGCCAACGTGGATGAAACTCATACCCCATGTGGCCCGCGATGTTGAAGACGATCTGCCACATCATGAAGAGACCAAAGGCATAGGTGTGCATGGGCATCAGGACGACCAACAGAGGAAAAATGAGCGCCTGCACCAGGGCCTCCAAAGGTGAAAAGGCATACGCCGCCCAGGGGGTAGGATTGTGCGACAAGTGATGCACCCGATGGAACCAGCGAAACAGTTTCCGATGATGCATGAGCCGGTGCGTCCAGTAAAACCAGGCATCGTGGATCACAATGGCGCAGCCGATGCTCAGCCAAAACCAGACCAGCCCATGCTTGGAGATCTTTCCATACATCTGCGTCCAGCCCTGACGTGAGGCATACACGGTGGCTGCACCGACGAGCCCGAAGACCAGCATGGAAAGCGCGGAGTAGCCGATCTCACGCCACACCTCATTCGAGCTAGGGAAGCGAGCAATGATCTTGCGGTGGAACCAGCTGCGTTTGAAAATCAAATACCCCAGCAGCCAGGCGATGCCTGCAAACAACAGATAACGAACGCCCAGCCCCAATGTGCTGCCGTAGGTGAGTTCCCAAAAATTGAGCGGCTGGCGGGCAAACATCATGATCCATCAAACGTGCACCAGCGGCCCATCTGGCAAAATCATTGCTCCGGAGTGTCGTCATCCATGAGCAGGAAGCCCTGTTCCAGTACCTCTGGCACTGGCTCGACCGACTTTGCCTTTAGCATTTTCAGGGTTTCCAGATCATGCGCCAGAGCGTCTTTATCTGCCGTGAGAGCTTTCACCTCGGCTTTTAAAGCTTCGATTTCAGAGGAGGGGCCCTCCTGCACTTTCGGTTTAGCCAGGGCCTCCTGGGCTTCAGTCAGGCGGTACTCCAGCTCTGCGATGCGGTAGCCATCTTCGCGAGATTTTTTCCGGGCCTCTGCCTCTACTTGCGAGATCTTCGCCTCCAGCTCCATGACACGCCTGTCGTTAGGCGCGCTCACCGTAGCGGCCGTAGGCTCTGGCAACACACCTACGGCGCTCATGAATTCCTTTTGCAACAGCGCAGCTTTTGCCTCACTGGCAGCCAGTTGGCGTTGCAGGCTGGTGATGCGATTTTCTGCCGTGGTCTGGTAAGCCGCGTGGTTTTCCTTCAAACGGGAAATCTCATCATCCACCGTACCAAGCCGCGCCTGATCCACGGCGAGGGTCTGCTCTTGATTGGCCAATTGCTGCATCAGTTCCGCTTCGCGAGCCTTCGCCTTTTCAAGCTGGCTGCTCAGTCGTGTCTGGGTGTCCTGCAGTTGGGTGGTCAGCTCTTGGGCCCGCAAAGTGGTGACAGAGAGCGTTTGCTCCAAAGCGGTGGTGCGCCCACGTTCTGCCCGCAAGGTGGTTTCTAGATCTCCCACACGGGCCTCGGTCGGGGCCAAACGAGCGGCGATTTCGCGGGTCGTCGCTAGATCCGATTCCAGGGAACCGATGCGGGCGAGGGCATCGGTTTCGAGGCGCTGGGCTAACTCCCGATGGGAAGCAAAACGCTCTTCCACCTGCAATCGCTCAGCCTTAGCCTCCTCCAGTTTCAACTGGGCGCTAGCGGCTTGTTCAGCCGCACTGGCCTTCGCCTGTTCCAGAAGGCTCTGCGCTTGCGTCATCTCTTGCGCATGCAGAACCTGCCGCTGGCGGAGCTTTCGCTCCTGCAACCACCAAGCGAGGAATGAGGACACCAAGGCCACTAGCACCAGAGCACCCAGTGTCTGCATTTCAAAAAGTGAAGCCAGAATCACGGTAAAAATCATCCAGGCAGAGATAAGGACATCTCGCCCTGTGTCGAGCACAGATCATGCCTTCCTAGATCAGACCTTGATGGAAGCGGTGAACCCGTGATTTGCACTGGACCTGCAGAGGGATTTTTCGCTAGCTTCCCCCTGTGGCCCGCCAACCGAAGTTTTCGACCTCTATCGCTCCCACGGCTCTCACGCAGTTAGCAGCGGCGGCGCCGCAACCCTTTGAGATTCACCCCCTCATTGATGATCGCCGCTACCTGCGGCGTGACTTTGATCCCGATCTGCCGCTGCTAACCAAGCTTTATTCCTTTCCCACCTATCAGGGCATGGTGGGGGAAAACTGGATGCACTGGCACGACTACCACGAAATGATCCTGCCCGTGGATGGAGCAGGCCGGTTTAGCATGGGCAGTTGGGATGTGGACTTCGCTCCCGGAGATCTTTTGATTGTGGATACCCTACGCCTCCATGGTGTGTCCAGACTCAGTGGGCCGCATCGCTCCCTGGTCATTTTATTTCCTGCGGATTTCATCACTAGCAATGGCCACCTCTCGGGCGATGCCGCGTTTTTAGATCCATTGCGGGCGCGCCCTTCCGGGGTACCTCCCATGCTTAAAAGCAGCCACCCGCTGGCTGGGCGCGTGCATGAATCTCTCCTGGCCCTGCATGAAGCGGCTACGGCCCCTGGTAGCGCCCGCGAGCATTACCCCGCCTGCAAGCTGCACCTGTTAACGGTGCTGCATCATCTACGTGAAGCTTTTGGCGTGCGCCAAGCTGACCCGCGAGCACTCGCACGCGAAGACACCCGCCGCGAGCAATTGCGCCGCGTTTTTAAACTCCTCGCCGAGAGATTCACCCATCCTCTCAGCCTAGCCGAAGTCGCCTCCGCCGCAGGCATGGGCGGAACCGTTTTTCGCACCTTCTTCAAACACACCACAGGCCACACATTGGTGGACTATGTGCGTGACCTCCGCCTCGCGCGCGCGGCCCAGCTCCTCCGCGAGACCGATGATCCCGTGGCAGATGTCGCCGCAGCCTCAGGCTTCTGCGATCAAAGTTACCTCAACCGCTGTTTTGTGCGGCGTTATCACTGCACGCCATTGGCCTATCGGCAGAAAGAACAAAGCGACTCCCCCGTCAGATTGTCCAAAAAATCCGTCACGAAGTCCAAGCGTTAGTTAGGCCGTTTCTGGTAGATCCATGGGTGTCCACCAACCCGACACCCAACCATGATTCGCTCCCTCGTTACTCGCGGAGTTCTCGCTCTGGCGTTCACCGCCGCCTTGCAGGCCCAGGTGCCTGTTCCTCAGTCCACCTACACCACGGGCCAGCTCTATGTGCCCTTGCGAACGTTCACATCCCTGGAGATCGGCATCACCCCCACGTATGCCCTGATGCATAAAGGCCACCTCGTCATCGCAGGCGGGCGCAGTGGTGCTAGCGACCCCACAGGCTATGCGCGTCTCACGACTTGGCGCCTATCTCAGGCGGCAAGCCCTACGGTGGTGAATCCTAGCGTGGTCGGCACCCACCTGAATGACAACATCTTCAAGAGCCACAACATGGGGTTTTCTGGGGACCTCACCCAGGTTCGTGCCGGTAAGTTTGCCATCTACAATATCAGCAACGCTGCGGCTCCGTCGCTAACGGTTCAGGGATCAGGAGGAAAGTCATCCAGTCATTCTTCTTGTTGGGCAGGTAAGTACCTTTACACTGGCGGCGAGGGATACGGCACAGCCAGCGGCTGGATTGATATCTTCAACGTCAGCAATCCAGCCGCGCCGACTCTGGTCCGCTCGGTGGATATTCCCACCATCACGGGATTCCGCTGCGCCTCCGTGTATGTGCTTGGAAACGTCCTGGTCGTCTCAGCCAGCCTAACCAATGGCATCGCCACGTTTGACTTAAGTGACCCCACAAACCCACTTCTCATCAGCGTCTATCGAGGAGATACCGGGGCCAATACTTACACCTCCTATCTCAGTGGCCATCGGCTCTATGGCGGTGGCCAGGCAGGCGGTCTTTACATCTACGACATCCAGAATCCAGAAAACATCCAACTGGTGGATCAAGTCACCACCCTGGGTGGCACGCCCCGATACCCGGTGGTGCAGGATGAATTTGTCCATCTGGGTAACGTCGGAAACGGACGTTACCAGAAGATCCGTGTGGATACTGTCCCGGCTCAAATTGTGGCCAATGTGCCACTGCCAGGTCGCATCGAATCCGGTAGCCCCACCCCTAAACCTGAGGTAGCCATCCCCATCGGCAATCTTGTTTTTATCGGTTGCGTGAATGGCTCCAACACAGGCACCTCGGTCAACAATTCTGCAGGCTGGATCCTCCCTCATGACACCGCCCCAGATACCCGCGCTCCTGATATCAATGCCGTGCGTCCATTGGACGGGGAAACAAGTGTGGCAACGACCAGCATGATCGGGGTCTCCTTCACAGATCTTTTGGACACCCCCTCCATCGGCACCAGCAGCCTCATCGTTCGCCCTTTTGGCGGCAGTGGAATCTCGGGCACATATTCTAACATGGGCGGCATTGTTAATTTCACCCCCACGACGGCGCTCTCGGCCAATACCACTTATGAAATCGTGGTGACTGCCGGTGGCATTAAAGACACGCAGGGAAACGCCATCGCAACGGAACGTGTGTTTCGCTTTTCCACCGGCACCAGTGTGGATACCACGGGTGCTGGGCTGGTGCTGCATTACCCGCTGAATGAAACCTCCGGCACCGTCGCTGAGGACGTGGCTGGCAGCAATGACGGTACACTAATCAACTTTGCATCTACTCCCTGGACCGCCGGCTTGGTGGGTCGCAGCGCGGTGGCCCTGGATGGCACGGATGATGTCATCTCCACGGCGAGCCTGGATGTGGGAAACACCTTTTCATTCAGCACGTGGGCACGGGTCAATTCGGGCAACACCGGACTGCAAACCATCCTGGGCAACTGCGGGGGTGGATTTTCCACGGCGGGTTTTAAGCTCTTCGTTTATGGGTCTGCCCATGCCACTACCGCTGGCCGTATCCAGCTAGAAACGGGCAATGGCACCGCAGGCAATGCAGCTACCACAGCCATCGGCATCATGCCGTTTGACCAGTGGGTACACATCGGCCTCACGGTCAATCGAAGCACAGGCACGGCCCGCATTTATGTCAATGGCACGGACCGCACGACGGACAGCAGCATCACCACGGATTTCACTACCAGTGCCGTGTTAGCGCTGGGACGTATGGGCCCTGGCCCTTATTACATGGGAGGGCACCTGGATGATTTCCGACTCTACAATCGCGTGCTCAATGCCGCCGACTTTGACCAACTGCGCAGCCTCTGTGAAAACCCCGTGGCTCACTGGCGTATGAATAGCTCCACAGCTAGCTCAGCACCGAATGGCTCTGCCCTCACTCTCAGCAGCACCGGGGCCACCTACAATACGACGGATTCTGCCGAAGGCTCCGCATCACTCAGTCTGGATGGGAGCACGGGTTACGCCACCGCCCCCAGCAGCGATCTGGGAAATAGCTTTGCACTCGCTACCTGGGTTCGGGTGAACTCCGGCACCAACACGTTGGAAACGCTCGCCGCCAATTCCAATGCAGGGCTCAATACCGCAGGCTGGAGACTGTATGCCACAGGTTCCACCCACACGACTCCTGGCCGCCTGATTTTGGAGACGGGCAATGGCACGAATGGTACCCAAGTCCAGACCGCTAACAATGTATTGACCTACAACACCTGGACTCATGTCACCCTCATGATTGATCGCGTGCGCGGCCTCTCACGCATCTATGTCAATGGCACCGACCGCACACCAGCCGGCACGGCCCGCACAGACTTTGCCACGACCGGCACCCTTCAACTCGGCCGCACTGCCGACAATGCGAGCCTGCTGAATGGCCAAATCGATGACCTCCGCATTCATCCGCGCTGGTTAACCGAAACAGAGATCCGAGTGCTGGCCATCAGCAAACTCTTGGCTCATTGGCGCTTTGACAGCAGTGGCGGTGATGAATCAGGATTCAATCGCACGGCGACACTCCTCAATGGTGCGGGTTATTCCACGGATCACGCCCGAGGCACTGAGTCCCTCAATCTTGATGGGATCGCCAATGGGCTCGATGACCACGCGACGACGACAGCCCTGGATTTAGGAAATCAATTCAGCGTGTCCCTTTGGGCCAAGGTAACTTCATCTGCCTTGGGTTCACGCACCTTACTGGCCAATGCGACAGGCGGCAGCATGGGCAATGGCTTCCGTCTTTTCATCAATACCTGGGGCACCGCGGATGGACGACTGCTCTTTGAAACCGGCAATGGCACAGTGGGCGATTCCGCCTCCAGCGGCACGGGCGTGTTTGCCTTCAATCAATGGAATCACCTCGCGATTGTGGTGAACCGCACCACCGGCACGGCCAATATCTACTGCAATCGCCGTCTCGTGAGCACGGATAGCAGCATTCGCACAGACTTTGCTAATAACCTCGCCCTCTACATTGGCAGACTGGTCACCGGTGGCAACTTCCATGGTCAGATCGATGACCTTCGCCTGTATAACAAACTGCTCAGTAATACCGATATCGGTTCGCTAGGCGAAGGAAGTCCGAACGCCACACCGACCATCACCACACTCGCTTCTACCGCCAGTGCGGCAACCACCAGCACTGCGGTCACCTTCACCGCAACGGCCAGCGATCCCAATGTGGGCACGGAGCTCTTCTACCGCTATGACTTCGGGGATGGCACCAGCACATCCTGGACGAACAATCCTGCGGTGGGTCACACCTACAGCGCGCCGGGCCGCTATGTGGTCACTGTCTTTGTCAGCGATGGCAGTGCCGATGTCAGCACGACGATGACTCAAATCATTTACAATGCCACTACGGCCACGCCGCCCTCCATCTCAGCCGAAATGGCCTACGATAGCAGCCGCAACAAGGTATGGGTCGTCGCCCCAGACGGTAATGATCATGACAACAACGTCAGCACACCGCCTCAGGGCATCGTGGTCCGTTTCGATGCTGTCACCCGCTCCGTAAACAACCGCATCAACCTCGGAGCCAATAGCGAGCCCGTGGCTCTCGCCATTCGTCCAGGCAATGCGGAAGTCTGGGTGGCGAACAAACGCGGCGGCAGCGTCAGCATCATCAATGCCGATACTGGGGCCGTCCTCACCACCCTCAATACAGGGCGTGGCTCACTCCCTGTGGGCGTCGCTTTTAGTCCAGATGGCAGCGCTGCTTTTGTGGCCTGTGAGGGACTGGAAGGTGTCCTGAAATATAACCCTGCCACTCGTGCTCAAACCGGGGCTGTGGATACCGGATCTGCCCCGCGTGGGTTGGCCGTCACGGCGGATTCCGCACGTGTTCTCGTTAGCCGCTTCCGTTCCCCTGACAATCGCGGTGAAGTCTGGGAATACACCCCAGCATCCATCGTCCTCACTGGCAATGCCACCCCCGTGCGTACCTTTGCGATCAATCGCGACACCACCACGGTGGACGCCCCAAATGCTGCCCGAGGCGTGGCAAACTATATTTCCCAAGTGGTGATCTCCCCGGATGGACTCAAGGCCTGGATCAATGCGAAAAAGGACAACATCTCTCGAGGCACCTCCACGGCCCGTGATGGCAACCCATTGAACCATGAGAACACAGTGCGCTCGCTCATCGCCCAACTCAGCCTAACCAGCAATGCCGAGTTGACCGCCAACCGCATAGACATTGATAACACCGGCATCACCGTGGCCAGTTGCTTTTCTCCACGAGGAGATCTGCTGTTTTCGGCTGCGATCGGCAATGAGCAAGTGGTGGTGATTGACACCAATACTCGCAATACACTACCCGCCATCTCCACGGCCACAGGCACTCAGGTCCTCGGCTTTGGCCCCAGCGGTCTCTGCACCAGCCCAGACGGCAGCAAGCTCTACGTGCACAATTTCCTCGAACGCAAAGTGCGTGTCTATGACATCACCGCACTGACGGCAGGCACAGGCTCGGGCAGCACACTACTCGGCTCTGTGGATCTGACGACGACCGAACCGCTGGCCGCCACGGTCCTTCAAGGCAAAAAATTGTTCTACAACTCCGAAGACGTGCGATTGGCCTCAGAGGGCTACATTTCCTGTGCCTCATGCCACCTTGGTGGAGACCAAGATGGACGGGTGTGGGATCTCACCCAGTTTGGCGAAGGACTGCGCAATACCATCGATCTTCGCGGTCATGCAGGCATGGGACACGGGGCACTGCACTGGAGTGCGAACTTCAATGAAGTGCAGGACTTCGAAAATCAGATTCGCGATCTCAGTGGCGGCTCAGGCCTTATCAATGGGACTGTGAATACTCCTCTCGGCGCCTCCAATGCGGGTCTTAGCACGGACCTGGATGCACTAGCCGCCTACGTCACCTCCCTGAATAGCTTCCACGTCAGCTCTTACCGAAATCAAGATGGCAGCTTCACCGCAGGGGCGGTCGCGGGTGCCACCCATTTCACCAATAAAGGCTGCGCCACCTGCCACACCGGGACCCCGATGACCGATAGCAATGCCACCACCTTTCCGCTGCACAATGTGGGCACCCAAAACGCCTCCAGTGGTCAACGGATCTTTGGCACACTCACCGGTCTGGACACGCCCACTCTGCGCGCTGTGTGGAGCACCCCACCCTACCTGCACCGGGGTCAAGCAGCCACATTGGATGTGATTTTTAACACCACCCATGCCCCAGGCACCACCAACCACGCCCGGTTCAGGGAATTGACCGCGCCTCAGCAGGCCGAGCTCCTCGACTACCTCGAAGAACTGGAATAGGAGCACTCTTTGCCAACCCCTCACAGCCCGATCTGGTTCATTCAGGTCGGGCTGTTTTGATCTTGGGCTGGATTCTACGTTTCAGGAATCTCCTTCACACGTATCTGTGGGGCGTGCCCGTCCCCCTTCCATCTGCCATCACCGCTGAGATCGCACCCGGTATCCTGCTGGATTCGCGGCGCGCGCTGGTGCATCAGGCTCAGGGGTGGATGGCAGTGGCAGACCTCCATTATGGATATGAAGTCCACCGCAGCCGCCAAGGGGCCCTCCTTCCCCACTGGGGCATGGGCCAGTGCCGCGCCACCTTGCTTTCCCTTCTTCATGACCATCGCCCACAGAAACTGATCATCGTGGGAGATATCATGGACGGCAGTGGCTCTGTGGCGCAGACGGGCGCTTTTTTGGATAGCCTACGCACTTACGTTCCTGAGCTCATTTTGATCGAAGGCAACCATGACCGCTCCGGCCTCAAAAAGGGATGGCATCTGCAAAAAACGCACCGGGAAGAAGCTTTCGTTTTCCATCATGGTCACCAGGGCATAGCGCCGCCATCACTGGGGCAGGATCTTTTTGCCCAACACTCACAGGTGACTTTCATCACAGGCCATGAGCACCCGGCCATCTCCCTGCGTGACGGTGCAGGGATGAAGTTAAAACTCCCCGCCATGGTCCAGCAGCGCCTCAGCCCAGAGATGCAGCACTGGATTCTTCCTGCCTTTTCCCCATGGGCTTCAGGCGGCGAGTATCGCAGTGAACATGAGAACCTAGCCACTTGGGCTTGTGCTCCTGCAAGGATCTGGAAAATCGGCTAAGGCCAAACCGCCACCCCCATTCATTCCTCAGGACTTGCCTGCATGACCTGATCCAGCAGTGCCCAGGCCTTTCTGGCATCATGGAGATCCATGTAGATGTAGGCTAATTCTAACTTCATGTATGGCGGCACCTCTTTCAGTGCCACCACTTTTTCTGCCGTTAGCCGGGCCGCGCTCAGGTCTCCCGCTGCACGTTTGGCATAAAAGAGCTCGATGCCAGGTCGTGGATCTGAAGGATTAAAAACGAAGGCTTTTTCTAGCCTCGCCACATCCGTCACTCCAAAGTTCGCGGGCCTATCTGGGCGCTTCAAAAACTTGCTCACCAGCATCACCGCGTCTTCATATTTCCCGTCTCGTGCATACTTTTGAGACACGTGCCGCCAGCCATAAACCAGCAACTTGGGATGAGCCTGCAACCACTCGACCAACCGCTCTTGATTGCCTTTGTCATGCCACAGTTTAAAGAAAATCTGGAGCTGCTCGGGATCTACAGATTCCAGTTTGGGATGGTTTGCTAAAAACTTACTCAGATACTCCTCCCACTCCGCTCCGCGCTCCGTGGCATTCAGAAAAATGATCTGCATTTTAGGGCTTTCCGCCATGGCCCATAGGGGTGGCCTCAGTTCTGGAAACAGCCCAGTGTAGCCAAGCATTTCACCATAGGCAAAACTGAGTTCAACCGACTCCTGAGGGTGCCGACGCAGGCACTCCCGCCACGGGATCATGGCCATCTCAGGTGCAAATTTCAGCCAGTACACCCCCTCTTCAAAGCAGGTATTCGCATAGTGCGGCTCCAGTGTCCGTGAACGTCCGAAGTCTAACAAAGCACGCTCGGGTCGCTGCCGGAGTTGCAGGAGCAACTGCGCCCTCAAATAATAAAGTCGGTAATCCAAAGGCGTTAGCCAAATCGCGCGATCAGCCAGCACCAATGCATCGCGATAACGGCCCTGCTTTGTTAATTGAAACACCTCCTCCTTCAACACCGGAACGATCACAGGAAGATTCGGTAACCACGCCGATGAAGCAATGGCCAGCCACACGCCCCCTAAGGCCACAATCGCCACGCCAGCGAGGCGAAAGCTGGTTTGTTCCACCCCACCTGTAGCTACCTTCAGCCGTCGAGGCCGGATGGCTAGCCCTAGCAAAAGTGAAGTGTGCATGGCGTAAGCAATCCCATGGTTAGGCACATCAAAAAAGGAGTGCACCAGAGCCATTCCCGCGCCGATAGCGGCGGTCTGCCGCCAACGGCGGGCAGATCTCTCATGCGAGCGATGATCCACCGCCCCCTTCTTCCAAGGCCCTGTGGATTTGACGACCCAGATCAGCAACAAAACACAAGGCATCAGCGCTAGCAGCCCCCCCTCAAAGGCGAGCAAAAGAACATCGCTCTCAGGGTGTAAAAAGCGCACCCCAGAAACATCCAAATCCGACAAGATCGGAAAAATGGTACTGAATGTATCAAACCCATGCCCCTCCCATGGCCGATCCACCACATTGGCCAAGGTGGCCTTCGCCAAATCCACCCGCAAGGAAGAAGTGAAGACAGAGACCTCTTCCTCCACAAGTAATCCTCGCAAACGCTCTCCCAGCCTGCCACTGGAAACCAGCGCCACAGAGAAAACAGCCAGCAGGATAGCCACTGCCACTACCATCTTTCGAAAAAATCCCTGCTTCATCGCAGCCGTGGTGATCCACACCGCCATCCCCACGAAAAAGATCAGCAGCCCGCCCCGCGATGTGTTCATGAAAATGGTGATGAGCGGCACGAAAAAGAGCGCTGCAAAGATCCACCCCAGATAAGACTTCCTCCGGTAGGTATCATAAGTCGCAGCCGCGCATAGGATGCACGTGATGGCATTCAAACTCGACGTGTGATTTCGATTCGCAAACGGGCCGAAACTGCTACCCGAGGGATCCTGCGGCCACCAGGAAAAAGGATAGCCAGCACTGTTGATCCACGAGGCCCCCGCCACCAGCGCACCACCCGCTGCCAAAGTGTATAGGCACCAGCGTCGGCCCTCATCAGAGATCTTTTGCCCCAGACAAGTCCACAACCACACCACCCCAGCCATGACCACCAACCAGGATTCAAAACTGGCTCGCGGATCAGGTGAAAGTGTCTGTGGCACTGCGATGCCCCAGGATTCCAGCAAACTATCGCGCCATTGCGCCTGAATGCCGAACCAACTCCCCGGCAGCAGCCCCACCAAAGGAACCAAGCCGAAGATTAACAGACTCATCACGGCAATACCTGGCAACCGAAAAGCTGGAGGAGCGAAGACCACCGCCCCGCCCATCAAGCAACACACCGCCCCGAGGGACCAAACCCCGGATCCTGAGCCCAACAAAAACGAAGCGATCACGACCAGGGCCAGTAGCACTCCCCGCCAGCCAGGCGCTGTCTCTTCAGCCTCACTCTTCTCCGCAGACACTCGCCTCCGCTTGAATACTTTGACCTTTTGCAAAGGCACTTCCGTCTCGGAGCTCTCAGCGCTTGGCGGGTTGGATGACATCGGTTTGAAATTCAGTAAAATAAACGCAAATCCGTGGATTTAACGAGACTCCTCGCCCTCAACCAACAAGGGCAGACCTTGCCATCTTTCCAGGCACCGTTCGAGCACCGTCACCAGCTCTTCAGCTCGGCGCAGCCATTCGTCCGCCTCATGCTGATCTTCCGGGCGGCGCACAGTAAAGACACGTCCGCCACTCAACTGCACCACCACCGGTATTCCACCCGGTTCGGTTTCCGGTAAAAACCCCATCCACTTCAACCGATGCCGGAAAAGAGTTTCAAACTCCTTCAGACTCCCGCATAGCTCAATGTCAAAGTCCAGCACCCTCGCATGGGCCCGTGCATGCTCCAGCCGGTGCCGACGCTCCATGGCGATGTCAATCTGCTGGCGCAAATTTGACCAACTACGCACATACCCCAGGTAGCGAGCGGCACCGATGGCTAAAAGAAATAGCACGGCCCCCGCCACGGGTAGGGCCACCCCCTTCGTTAGCAAAATACTAATGCCCACCAAACTGAGCACGACACAGACCGAATACATCGCCACCAGTGCGCGCCCTTTGCTGTAACCCAGGAGGATCAACCGATGGTGAATGTGCTCTGCATCCGCCCGAAAGATTGGCACCCCACGGATCGAGCGCCGGAGAATCGCAAAGGCCGTATCTAAAATCGGCACGCCAAGGGCAATCACGATCACCAAAAGTGCCGCGATGATCGAGCCCTTATTGGAGCATTTCAGCGAGACTGAAGCGACGAAAAAGCCGATCAAATACGCGCCCCCATCCCCTAGAAAAATCTTCGCCGGTGGAAAATTGAAAAACAAGAAACCCGACAAAGCCCCCGCCATCACGATGGAGGCAATCATCACGTCCGAGAAGCCAGAAATGAACCCCACGAAGGCCAGCGTGAGTGAGAGGAAAAGCCCAAACCCACCCGCCAGACCGTCCATCCCATCAATCAAATTGATCACATTGGGAATGGCGACCAACCAGAGCAATGTCAGCGGTAAGCTCCACCACCCAAGCTCCAGCCCCCCTGGACCAAAGGGATTGCTCAGTACGTCAATGGATAGACCAAAGGAGTAAAGGATCAACGCCGCACCGATCTGTCCCACTAGCTTGACCCGCGCCCCCAGAGGCTTCAGATCATCCACCAGCCCCACCGAAAACATGAGCGAATTGCAGAGAATCAAAGGCAACCACCCATCAAAGGCTCCTCGACGGAACCAGAAGGCCACCCCAATGCCCAGCATCAGCGCGAGATAAATCGGTGCCCCGCCCAGACGTGAAACCGCCTTCTCATGCAGTTTACGTCGTCCATCCGGTGCATCTAGTCCCAGGGTCCCTTGGCGTTTGATCACCATCCAAGTGCCTACCCAACTGAGCAGCATGGCTCCTATGAAAAAGATCACGATCTCCTCCCAGCCAAAGAGCTGAGGCCTCAAAGGCCCCACAAACTCAGCAGAGTCTTTCGCGAGAGCCAGCATGGCAGTGATCCTATCCATTAAATTCACGATTCTTTTCCAGCCTCTTCAATGACTTGAATCAAACGAGAGCGCAAGACTTCCATGGCAAATTCCTTGGCTAAGCTTTGAGCCGCAGGATTCGGCTTCGTAAAGCGTCGTTCGGCAGCTAACAAAATCATCTTTTTCACTTCTGCGGGTCGCCCATTTTCCACTGCCCAATGATCTCCCGGCGGTAATTGGGCGGCTAGATCACGCAAGTGACTCTGCTTAGGCCCCAAGGTAAGAAAGGGAATACCGAGGGCCAGAATATTGTAAATTTTACAGGGGTGCACGATCCCCACAAACGGATCTCCCAGCACCACCGTATGAACATCTGCCGAGGACAAAGACCCTGCCAGCTTGGCCATAGGCTGATACGGTAAAGTCGTGATATTGGGTAACCCATGCCGATCACGAAAACGCTTCACCTTTTCAAGTTCACTGCCACCGCCAACAAAGAGAAAATGAATATGCGACTCTCCCACCAACTCATGCGCAGACTCCAGCAACGCATCTAGGGGATGGCAGGGACTGTGGTTCCCCGAATACATCACCACGAATTTTTCAGTCAAACCATGTTCCATACGAAAGGCCTGCCGGCCCTCCTCATCGTAGCGCACTGCGGCATCATGGGACCAGGGAGGATCCGTGTGGATCACCTCCGCAGGCACGCCCTTAGCCTCTAACCTCGCAGCCATGAACCGATCCAGCGCGATGATGCGAGAGGCCTGGCGGAAGCTCCACCGCTGGAGCTGGCTCAGCACTCTTTCCACAAATCCACCAGCCTTTAGCCACCCCGCAGCCACGGCTTCATCGGGATTTAAATCCATGATCCAAGGCACCACTGCTCCGCCTTTGATCTTCACCATTACAGTCCCCAAAGTCGAAATCAGGGGAGGTGAGGTCAAACACACCGTGACATCGAATTTTTTGAGCCTCAGCAAAATCAAAGTCGCGCTTAACCAAAAGCTCGCAAAGTCCAAGAGACGCCGCCATTTGGCCCCCTTCCCCAGACCCGGCGTCCAGATCCGCCGGATATCAATCCCGCGCCAGACTTCATGGGATGGGTAGCGATTTTGCGGATTGTCATACCCGCGAGAGGAAGCGACTACAGTCACTTCGTGGCCCGCTTCTCTCAACCCCAGGGCCAGCTCCGTAAGATACTGAGCCGTCGCCACATGGTCCGGATAAAAACACTGATTGAGAAGCAAAACGCGCATGATGTCAGCCTGCAACAATGCCCCTTTCTGAGCGGATTTTCCACACATCCTTAGCCATCCGCCAGGAATCCCGAATCATGCTCACCTTTCCTCCCGGCACCTCGTACCAATCAATCGGCACCTCCTCGATCTGGCAACCGCTTTTCAGCAAAGCCACCATCAGCTCCACATCAAAGGCAAAGCCCCGGATCTCTAGGGAGCGCGCCACCTGCTCATACGCCAGCCGAGGCACCAACTTCAACCCGCACTGAGAATCATACACTGGCACGTTCAGCATCTCGGAGACCAGAGTGGCATAGACTCGGCCTAACAAATGCCGTTTCAAAAGACGCTGCACGTTTTTCCCCAGCATCTTGACGCGCGAAGCGAACACCGCACGCGAGGGCGTTTCTTGGGATCGCGCGATGCCGATCAACCTCGCCACCTCACGGGCAGGGCATGCGCCATCAGCATCCACAAATGCCAACCATTCTTCATCCACAGCCTGCGCCCAGCCTTCATAAACAGCCCCACCTTTCCCCACATTTTCTTCCAGCATCAGCGGTGACTTCAGGCAGCGATACTGTGCCTTCCACGCTTCTAATAGCACCTTCATTTTTACCTGCTCATCAGCTCCAGAACCGTCCTCCACCACCACGATACGCACATCTCCCAGACGATCCATCTCCGCGCAGAGCTCAGGCAGAAAGAGACCGATCCGCGAACTCTCACGGTAGCAGGGGACAATGAGCAACACCTTCATCACGCTGGTTTCCCGGTCCTCTGGGCTTCCTGAATCTTCAAGCGAATTTCACCAAAGTATCGCCGCTTCAGCATGCCAAAGCGAAGCCCGTTCAGCCCATCTAAAAACCCTCTTTTCAAAATCACCGCCACGGCCCAATAGAGCCAGGCCAACCACCAGCGGTCCATCCACCGATACTTGAATTTTTGCCTATCCGTCAATGTCGCCCACGCCTCAGGCCCCGCCGACTGAAGCCATAAAAATCGGTTCGCCTCCCAGGACGAGTACTCATTGTGCCGGGCCAAGTAATTTTTCAGCCCTCTGTAATCATGGTGAACCAAACGAGTCTGTAAAACGCCAGTGGTGCCACATAGCACCGGGTGCTCATGCACCTCCATATCCAGACGGCTCCAGGCATCCTCCGGAAAGCGCTCATACTCACCTGCCCCCGTTTTGATCAAGGCCAGTTTATGAAACACATCCCCATGTCGCAATGGAGCACCCATGAACCAGTTGGTAAAAGACAGCCAAAAACCCACATGAGAAGTCGTGGTTAAAGTCCGCTTCAGTTCCTCCACAAAAGATTCATTCACGCGCTCATCCGCATCCAAAAAAAGCACCCAGGGATGTTTGAACCGGTGATTTCTGAGAGCCCAATTTCGCTTTTTGGGAAACTGCCCATTCCACTCAAACTGCAGCACGGTAGCCCCCGCTTCATGAGCCAAGTCCACCGTTCCATCCGTGCTCCCCGAATCCACCACCACCACTTCATCGAAAGCGCCCAAGGCCGCCAAGCAGCCAGGCAAATTCACCTCCTCGTTTTTCACAGGGATGCAGATGGAAACGGGTAAATCACTCATAGTGATGACGGAGTAGGTTTGAAGAGCTAGTGCATTCGGCCGAAATGAATGCAGTTATGAAACCACATCCTTCATGACACGTTGCTTGATGACAGCGGCAGGATTTCCCGCCACGACCACCCAAGCTGGGACATCTTTCATAACAACGGCTCTTGCCCCAACCACCGAACCTTCAGCAACGGTCACATCAGGTCCCACAAAAGCATCTGCGCAAATCCAGGCTGACGACTCAATCACAATCGGCAACTTGATCAGGGGCATCGCCATAGACCGATAGTCATGAGTTCCAGCGCAGAGATGCACACGCTGTGAAATGGTTACATTCTCCCCGATGGTCACCTGCCCCAAGTTATATACCAAAGCCCACTCGCCGATGCAGGACCAGTCGCCGATCTCCAAATTCCATGGGTAATAAATATGGGCCGATGGGTAAATATTCACCGCCTTGCCGACTTGAGCACCGAACAGCCGCAGCCACCAACGGCGGAAACCAAAGCAAGGCCGAGGGCTCCATTCAAACACCACGCGGCCCAACATCCACAATACCCGCAGCGCCTTTTCCTGCGGCGAGTATTTCACAGCTAGCCGGTTATGCTCGGTAGAAGGTGAGATCATGGATCGGAGCTAAATAGAAAGGTCGGTTTTAGAAAAATACGCATTCAGGTGCAGGCGTGTCTTTCACCAGCCAGTCTTGCACAGAATGCATCTGACTGCCCACCAAATCCCAGGTAAAACGTTGCCCCACTAAGGTCCGACCACGCGCGCCCATTTCCTCTCGCTCCGCGTCAGAGAGTTGAATCATCCGGTTGAGTCCACCTTGGATTTGACCAACTTCGGGTGATACCTCAAAAGCCGCCTGAGCCGTGACACCTTCCGGCAGATGACACATCGGCGTCATGATCACGGGCTTTGCAAAAGCCCAAGCCTCCAGGATGACCATGGGTAGCCCTTCGCTAAAGGAAGGCAGGATAAAGGCATCACAGTCGCGGTAAAGTTGCTCTTTTTCACGTCCAAATTTAGGCCCAAGAAAACGCACCGTCGCAGCATCTTCAGCATGGAGATCGAGCCCCTCGCACCAAGTTATCCCCAGGTCTGAAGCTAATTTTTTCAATTCATTCTCGTGCCCACCTTCATCCCATCCAGCAATCGCCAAGACCCACTCAGAAGTCTTCCCTTCATGCTTTGAAAGTGAGGCCCAGGCGTGCAGTAGATTTACCAAGCCCTTCTTGGGATGCAGACGCCCCAAATAAAGCAGAACCTTTTTGTTAGGCGAACCCTTATCCTGCGCTCTCTGGATCAAGCTCTCCGCAGGCAAGTCAATCCCGTTGGGAATCACACAGATCGGATTCCTCAGTCCGTAGCTACGGATAGCCTCGAGCTCAGCATGGCACAGAGCACGCAGGCATGAAGTTTCACTCAAATGACGACGTTCAAAAATCCTGGCCATCAGTCGCTTCTTCCAGGCCGAGTTCTTTAAAGCCCATGTATCCAGCATACCGTGAGGGTGAATCACCTCTGGCTTGCCTGTGCGTCTGCGCCAACGATCCGCAACCCATGAGGTATAAGTCCACATTCCCTGGCTGTGAATCACCTCTGGATCATAGCCTGTTAATTGTGCACTCATCCCCGGCGCATAGCCCAAACGGCGGGGCCCATAACAATCGAAAGTTTTCACAGCCACCAGGCCCCAGGTGGGTCGGTCATCCTCCGTGAAGGCATCACTCCCACCTAAGATGAGAATTTGATCCCCACGCTTTTCCAGTGATTGCGCCAGCCTCCGATTGGCCTCTAAAAGCCCACCCGCGAGCCGGGACACACTATCCATAACAAAGGCTGATTTCATTTTAATTATCCTCAGCGAGGACTTGGTGGAAAGGCATCACTCAAACAGGCTCTCAGGCTTTCCGCGAAGTGATTCAACCCATGTTCGGCATTGATCTTTGTCCGCCCCTTCTCTCCCATCGCCCGACGTTGTATCGGACTCATGTCATGGCATTTCAAAAGCAGATCGGTCAATTCACTTTCATCAAGCGGATCAAAACCAAAACCAGTGACGCCAGGAGAGACCAGATCTGGGAAACAACCGCATTTATTGGAAACTAATACTGGAAGGCCTGCGGCCATGGCTTCATTCACCACCAGTCCCCACTGCTCCTGCAAACTCGCATGGATAAAAACTTCCGCATGCGCGTAATACGGCAACATCTCCTGCATCTGCAAAAACCCAGGCAGCAGAACTTTGTCCACCAATCCCAAAGAGGCGATTTGTGTCTCAAGTTCTGCACGCAAAGGCCCGTCACCGCAGACCACTAAATCCCACGCATTCTCTCGTCCACATCTCTTCACATATTTAGCAAAAGCCGAGATGATCCGAGAGATATTTTTTTTGGGAATGAACCGATTCACCGCCAGAAAATAGGGCCGACTCAGATGAGCAGGTTGTGGAGGGCTTTTAGCATAAGCCGCATTATCCACCACATCATAGCCCGTCTGGATACGTGCGGCATCATAGCCTAACTGAATGAAGTAATCACGGTGAAGACGACCGGCGACCAAGGCCGAATGATACAATGAAAGAACCCGTCCTTTGCACCATTCCACCCAGCGAGTGCGAGGAGCATCATCCTCTTTGCTGTCAGACATCACCACCACGGGCCGCCGATGGAAAAGACACCAAACCAAAGCCACCAGCATGCCTGGATGGCTGTAACCCGCTAGAACACAGGCATCTGGGTTTAATTCATTTAAATGCCTCCAAACGAGCCGTGACCACTGAACACGCCCCACACTTTCCAGCGGTGAGGGAGTGACCGCGTGCAGGTGTGTCACCTTTTGATGCGCCCAACCATACTCACTCTGGACAGGCGAAAGCTCCCACCCTTCCACATTCAGTTCCGTCAACAAATCACGGCAGGCTTTTAGTCGAGCTAAATGATACGGCCCATAACTGATGAAGCCTAACAAAACACGTGGTTTCATTCTCGTGACAAATCCGAAATCATCCCCCCATCGTTTTCACCTCATTGCGAGGGCTAGCTTCTACGGGTGGGTTTAGTCGGCACATAAAAATACGGTCTTTTGGCATACTTGCCCAAAAACCAGACTCCAAAAGAAGCGAACACAAACGGCCACAAGACAAGGAGTGTAATGTCTCTTCCCAAGTTGAAAGTGAGCCCCAATCCAAGAATGAACAAAAACGTCTTCCCGATCATCCACCGCTCAGACCAATGTCGCGCAAGAAGCCCCACCCACAATGACATTAAAAAAGCAGCGGCAGCAGGACCGAAAAAACGCCCAAAGTTAACCACCCCCTGCCCGATCATCCCCGTGGAAATCGTAGCGACGACCCCAGCTTCTCGGAAGCTCGCATTCTGATTCATGAAGCCTCGAGCCACCGCATAATCAAAGCCCAATAAGGGTTTGTTGCTCCAGATGGCACGGGGAATGACGTTCAACACGTCGTGCAGGTATCGCTCCCCATAATTGATCTTATAGGTGCCACGCTCAATGAACAAATTGATGTAGCAAAGCTCCTCCATCATATCCAATCCCAGATGACGATTCTCCAAAAAGGATTTTGAAGACTGGCGGGGAGCACTCAAAAATTTGCTCATGTCATAATCGCTGCGGTAAATGGACACCAAGATGAACCAGAAGTAAATGAACACTAGACCTGCGATGGTGATGAGCGCTTTAAAAACTGGCTTCATCTGCCCAAGCAAAAGATAGCTAATAAGCATCGGCATAAACACCGCCAACTGCGCGCTCCGGGCACGGTCAAACAAAAAGTAAGGCCAGGTAATGCACATCAACACAAAGGCGAAAACGCGAATCCACCCTCGACTCAGGACAAACGCGACACCAAAAAACCCGCAACTCAGCTGATAGGAATACTGCGCGATGGCAGTGATGAATCCAGTTCTCCCACCGATACCCGAGTGAACAAATAAAGACACTTTTTCGTTCGCCAAAGGGGGCCAGATTACCGGAAGTATGTTCCCCTCCAAACGCACGGTGCCTGCCAAAAATAAAACAATCCACACGATGAAGACGGACCAAAACAAAGGCGAAATCTGTTGATGAAATGGCACCATCACAGCGCCCGCTTGAGGACCAGTGACACGCTTAACGAGCAATTTACAGGCGATCGGAATCCCAAGGCGAAATACCACCAAAAACAAAATGAACTGAAGAATGGCAGCCTGAATAATAGCGTCCGAGAAAAGTCCTTGGAACTGACGCATGCCCGAATAGACTAGGTTGCCTGGATACCAAGCGCCCACGGTAAAATACACCGCGACAGCGGGCTTTGCCCAAGCTCGATCCCAACGTAAAACAGCCTCGGTGATCAATGCAGCCAAAACGATCAACGAGATCCAGAAAAAGAGAGGAAAATCCATATTTAATCAGCCGTAAAAATTACCCTATTCACCTTCATCACCACTTCAACGGTCATCACTCCCCACTGCGCAATCCGGGGCGATGAGCAAAGCCGCGATCCATTCTCTTACTCACATCAAGGTTCATCCGCGATGCTCAAATAGCGGTCGAGCATCCTTTGTGGACTGAATCCATCAAGGTATTCATCGCATTGAATTTGCCAATCCTCACTCCATATCGGCTCTCTCCAACGTTGGATCATTCCTTGAGCCAATTTATCAGGGTCTAGCGGAGGCACTAACACTCCCCATTTGCCCTGGCCTAAAATCTCGCGACAAGCAGGCACATCACTAGCCACAATGGGAAGTCCTGCCGCGAGCGCTTCCAACAACACGCTGCCGAGACCCTCTTGCGGAGTGGTCGAGAACACGAACAATTCCGCCAGCGCTAAGATCTCGGGCACATCCTGCCGTGTCCCCAAAAAGGAAACGACGTTTTTCAATCCAAGTTGCTGCACCCTTGACTCTAGGTGCCCCCGCAGGCTGCCATCCCCCACCAAGTCTATTCTGAAATCCGGCAACACCTTCAAAACAAGAGGCAAGGCCATGAGCAGGGTTTCATGATCTTTATGATTTTCCAAAGTGGCCACCATGACGGCTTGATGTCTTTTCCGCTCTCCCATTTGAGCCTGTGCCAAACGAACACGCTTTTGGATAGCTTTGATCCTAGAGCAGTTATGCACCGCGTGAAGCATGCCCTTCGGGATGGCTGGGATAGCCAAGAACTCATCCCGAACATATTGAGAGCAGCAGATCACCTTCGCCTGCATTAGGGCCAGGGGCCAGAAAACGTAACGGGTGATCCAATCAGCCTTGACACCCCGGGTGGGTGGATTGCCACTGTGGACCAGAACCTGTGGCACCCCAGCGAGCCGAGCCCCGAAAGTCATCCATGCAGACAAGCCTGTCGGCCAGCAGATCACGAGGTCGGGTTTGCGCTCCGCACATACCTGCCGAATCCGCGCCGTGATCCGTGGAAATTCTCGCCACCCCTTGAGCAGGCCATCGTCAGCTTCACCGTACCAATTGGCACTGGACTTCAGCAGCTCCGTCAGGTCGGCAGGGCTGGCTTCGATTGCAAAAACCTCTTGTTGGCAGGCCCCTGTGGATAGCCAATCTAACACAAGGTTAGGCGTGCCTTCGGAACGCGGCGTCGCCAGAATATGAAGAATTTTTTTCAAGTGAACGAATTTCGAGGAATCGAAAAGGCTTTGTTTTAGTGTCCTTCTACCCACATTGGATCACAAACATAGAAGGTATTATTGGATCCTAGATGCGTTGCCGTGAGTTCTCTCAAGATGTTTTTGTTAGCATTCCATTCACAAGATTTGAATCCAATACATCCAGAGGAAAGAGATCTTCAACGGATGAAGGCGAAAGAGCGGGTGCGGGGCTAGCTAGCGCAACGATTCAGGAATAAGCGACCGTTTCATAGAAGTGCGGGAGTGCCCGCAGAAAGACCCAACCAAGGGCGCACTGGCGAATGAATATTCCCGGTGCTCCACAATTCCTTAAATTCACGAATGCACCGTTCCCAGGTCATGTGAGGAGACCACTTTTGTGCATTTCCACGCATTCGCAGCTGCGCAACTTCATCTGTCAAATATCCCTCCAAAGCATCGGCGGCTTCTTCAATGGACGAGTCTGAGGCAAACCTAAAACCAGCATCAGGAGGCAGTGTATCCGCCATCCCTTCATGGGCAAACCCCATGACAGGCACCCCCGCACGGAGGAATTCGAGCGTGGAAAGGCCTAACGCTTCATGTTTAGAAAAAAGGCAACCCAGATCACAATGGGTTAAAAAGTTTAAAAAGCGCTGAGGTTCCTTTTGTTTATCAATGAACCCTGCAAATTCTAAGCCCTTGCGTTGAGCAAGCTCAGCCGGGGCCTGCCCCGCAGCCTGGACCAAGACTCGCCAACCTCGTCGGTCCAGTTCATCTCGTAGATCCAACAACCAGGGCAACCCCTTGCGTTCCCAGTCTTTTCCGATGAACCCCAACACCAGATCTCTCGATTTCCCAGCCCCTTCCACAAAGCCCGGGAAGGCCCAATCTGCAGGCAGCTCTAGATTCGCCCCAGGAAGGATGGTGTGGACTTTAGACCGGGGCACCCGGCATTCCTGAACAATCACATCCGCCGCCCAACGCGCCATCGTGATGATGCGCTCACTGGCTTCAAAATTTGCGATCTCCAGTGCCGTGGCGCGACGGGTCACTGCCGCAGGCAAATGCAGATCTAGACCACGTCCTGAAGCTAAGGCCACAAAAGGTGCATCCACATAGTAGCTCAGTTTTCCTCCAGCGGCTTTCACCGATGCTGCTCGGGGATAATGCTGATTGCAGGTGATGATCTCCGTTTGAAAAAGCTCTCGGGAGACCTGCTTTTCAGCCAGATTTAAAAACCAGTCTGAATACTGAAACCCTCCCTTTCTCCCCAACATCAAGCCACCCAGGTTCCAGAACCATCTCTGCCAAGTGATCTGGCTCAGATCCAGTTCCCAGGGGATCTCGGCAAAGCCACCATTCTTTGCCGCCTGCCAAAAATGCCAAGGTGTACCACTCCAGCAAGAAGGGTCGGAGACATCTCCCAAGGCCGCGATGGACCGCCGATGATCAGTGCTCAAATTCATGATTTAAGCGTCAATGCAGCCCCCAGGTGCTGAATGGAAAAGACTTCAGGCACAGCCGCATGCTGGCTCATTGTCTCTAGCAAGAGTGGGTTTTCCAACAACTTTCTTAGAGCTCCAGTGATGGCAGCAGGAGTCACCTCGTCCAAGATGAAGCCATTCTCTTCATCATTCACGACTTGCCCACAATGGCGTGAGGCGATCACAGGAATCCCCCGCGCTAAGGCCTCCAATTGAGTGATGGCAAAACCATCTGACAAAGTGGGTAAAATGAACACATCAGCTGCTTCATAGAGCTTTCCAGTCTCTTCACGAGATACAGGTCCTCTCCAACTCACGTTGCTTGGGATAGCAAGGTCTGGATGATCCAGACCTCCGCCCGCCACTTCAAATTGAATGGGGTCACTCAGCATTTGAGAGGCGGCATTCATCAAGACATGAATGCCTTTGCGAATGATGGTTTGCCCCAAAAAGAGAACACGCAGTGGGCGGGCCTGAGTAAATTGAGTGGGCCAGCTTCGCTTCTCCAAAGAGACGGGAGATGGCACCTCATAAGCACAGGGGATCACCTCCATTTTTCCGGCTGGCACTCCTTGCTCTTGCAGGCACTCTAGAGACCAAGCGGAGTTGACCAATATTCGATCTGCCAACGCAGTTTCCTGCCGCCAGTCTTGCCAATAGGCCGCCGGGCTTTGGTACAAATAGCTGGGCTCAAGATGGAGCCGTGCATACTCTTTTAAGACCAACTCACTTTCCAAAGGTCCTGGGTCAATTTGACCCAACACCGTTTGCCAGCCCTGCTGCTTGGCAAACGCCAAAATTTCCTTCGCCGCATAGCTGTAAGCAAAGACAACCCGAGGCTTGCCATCTCTTGCCAAACCTTTGAGAACTTGGATACAGCGCTGCTGAAACCACCGATTCTTTTGCTGCTGCTGATGAAACCAATCCGCTTTAGAAAGCTTTGCCGTCAATTCTGAGTACACAAACCCAGAGTTAAAACTAACAACTTGTTGCCCCGTCAGTTCAGGGTGTGAGCGCTGCCCCATCTTGGCCGGCCACGGAAACGAGTTTCCAGGTGTTCCACGCCACCAAAAATCGGTTATCAAAGTTTCGAGCCGACCTACCCGTGCCAGCGCTCTAGGCAGTGCGTAATGCTCCCGTGCGCCTCTTTGGCAGCAAACCCAGTTAGGCAAATTCGTGTTTAACAAAGGATCTCCCATGACTCAGAAAGTTAAGCTGAGAGCAGACTCAGGTAACGCTGTGCATAGACTTCCGCACTCAGCTCCTTCTTCGCACGCCCATGGGCTGAAGAACTCAGTTTTTCCCGAAGTTCAAACGAATGAAGAAGTCGCAGAATTCCCTGGGTCATTGCCTCTGGATTCGCGGGCTCCACCAGCTCCACACAGCTCGGGGATCCTGCCAGTTCTTGGATCGGCTTAACATTGGTCGCCACACAGGGTAATCCCAACATCATCGCTTCTGCCAGAGCATTGCCCAAACCTTCCTGAATCGTGGTGGCATAGGCAAAAAGATCCCACCGAGTCATGGTTTCATAAACATCCGACAGCGTTCCATGAAAGACCACCCGCTGCGCAACCTGCAGTTCATCCGCCATTGTTTCCAACCTCTGTCGTTCGGCACCATCGCCGACAAGCTCCAACCTAGCCTCTGGCCATTCTTTCAAAAGGGCAGCAAACGCACGAAGAAGCGTTGCATGATCTTTGATAGAATCCAAGCGTGCGACCATTCCTAAAGTCACCGCATGCCCGGGTCGGATCTCTCGAGGTTTATGCAGAGGGACCGATGGAGAGTGAACTCCATTAGGCACCACGACTGAGCGAAAGCGACGCAAGTAAAGGCTCTCCTGAAATGAGTCCGCTACATGCTGCGAACAGCACACATAAGTGGCCTCGGCATGCTGCCCTAACAGCTTTTCCAAAAGGTAATAACGCAGATCCACTCGAAGGGGCATGCCATGCGCAGGGTTCCCGCCATGGACCAATATGTTAAAGGATGAACCCCGGAGACCACGAAGGATCTGAGGCAGCATCACCATGCCATGCCACACGATCACTCCTGCGGGATTGTGAGGTAAAACACATTCACGAATCCTCTGACTGAGCCCCCAGGGTGACTTTTCCAATGGCAGATAATCCACCGTAGCCCCAGCCTTCTTGAAGTCCTGCTCCATCGGGCCAGAAGCACCCAGGACCACCAGGTGATGGTGAAACCCCGGTGTATTTTCCACGAAGCGCAGAGCGTTCCCCTCACAGCCACCTCTAGCTAGCCCTGTGAGCAAATGGATTATTCTTCTCATGCAAGTCACGCACTCATCCTAGCCACCGCAACTACCTCGATGCGGGTGGCAGCCGCCAGGTGAATGGATCAATCTCCTTCACATGAGGGGATTCATTCAGAGTGAAGGCACTCCGATTACGAGCTGCGTTTCGAATCACACTCCAGCGCCAATACGCGATCGGCGCGAGACGCCTAACCAATGATCTCGCTATCTCCTTCCAGCCACCACTCTGTGTTTTTGGCAAAGCCGTAGGCTCCACTTCACCATCCCCACGCCAGGCTTGATCATAATCAAACTGCACAGGTTCTGACGGCGCAGGCGAGCCTGCTTCCAATCTCTGCACGATCACATAGATGTGCAGGGCCTTGGAGCCGTGAAGATAGACACGTTGACGAATGGAGGCAGGCGAAGGCACCAAAAACCATTTCCCCAAGGGCTCATCCTCCACACAAAAAACGGCAGCCACCCGGCAGCCTCGGTGCCCCTCAAAATACTGGAAAAACAACTCTGGGCTAAATTGGTAAAACCCATGACCGCAGCATCCATTTGCAGGCATGTCTAGGACCATCCATCCCCCAGGCCGCACCAGCTTTGCGTAACTATCCAAGGCCTCAGGCACGTTAAAAACATGCTCTAGAGAGCCGCTGTCGAATAATAAATCACAGCTCCCCTCCAGGGTCGGCGGCAGCGGTTTATTGAGATCATGAAGGACCGTTGCTCCTTCGTAATCGGAATAGTCCAGCGCCTCCACCGTCGAAGCTCCCATGGCCAGTAAAGCCACCTCGCAGAACTTCGCCTTCGTCCCTTCCAGCCAAGAGCCTTGAGTCGGCGAAATCCCAAATCGACGAGCATCCGAGGCCAATAAATCAGGGGATAAAAAAGCCCCCAAGCGCCCCACCGTTAGAACATCTCCCAGAGGAATACCATTGGCACGAAGCCAGAGGATGAGACGTGCATTGTTAAAATCGAGAGCCATGGATTTGAAAAAAGGAAGTTAGACGTTCGGCCGATTCCCACTCGTGACGTCAGACTGAAAGAGACAAACGAGAGACGATATTCGAGCGCCCATCACGTTCCCAGGCCCCTAAATCATGAAATTTTCTAGATAACCCTCGATAGCCTAAATCATAGAGAGGCGCCAAGAAGTCACGTGCTGACTTACCTCGTCGCGCCAAGATTTCCCAGTGCACTTCCAACTGCAGCTTGGGCTTGATCTTTGCGATCGAATCCATGGATGCCGCCAAAATTTCATACTCGAAAGATTCCACATCCACTTTCACAATATCGGGAGTCCAGTTCAATGAGTCCAGCAGGGTGGAAAGCTTGATGGCTTTGACCTCCCGAGACTCATCTTGCCGTGCATTCACGGGCAAATCAAAGATGGGATTACTAACCAGAAATGATATCACTCCGTCCACATCACTCACCGCCATTTCAGCGATGTCCCACTGCCCTCGATCCGTTTGATTGAGTTCCTTTGCGCGCTTGAGAATGGGTAGAATGAGAGGATCAGGTTCCACTGAAAGAATTCGATAATCACCGGACCGCGATTGAGCAAACAACGCCGAAATAAATCCTGTCTGGCCACCGATGTCTATCAACCCAGAACAGCCTTCGGACAGCCGCAAAAAATCCTGCGTTTCATGGCGAGAAGAAATGTCTTCAAAACCGTGAGCACGCCAGCAAATGTGTGCCGTGATGTTTTCTGGGGCATGAACGCATAGGTCATCTCGCACGTAAAAATACCCCTCGCGTTGGTTGTGTTTCAGCCGCAGCGAATCACTCCGATCCATCAACCAATAGCCGGGTGATCTTTTGAGAAAACCTAGAGTCTGCCATAAGAGCTCAGGCGTCATTTTCCGAAATGTGTTTTTCAAATTCATAGTCTCACAATCACCCAGGGTTTTTCACCAATTTACGCAGGATCAAATCTCTCATCTTCAACCAATAATCCGAGCACAGCAGACGAACGAGTCCAAAGTAAGCGCTAACAATAACTCCACCTGAAAACAAGATGGCCCATTCAAGGCCATAAGGGGTGATGAGCATCAACGCGAGTTTTCCAAGCAATAAACTGACCCCGAAAGCACAGGTTAATGCCAACATCGGTTTGAATTGGAGCCACGGCTGCCGGGTCCCCAGAGCCTTTTTTAATTGTGCTGGCAAGACCCAGCCACTGGTGAGCAATACCGCCGCTAATGTGCCAACTCCGACGAAGCTAAAGCCTCCCACCTTAACGGCCAAAGTACAGGCAATCAGACTGGAAAGTCCACAGGCCAACTCACTGAAACCGGCCACTCGATGACGATTGATTCCCGTTAGAGCAAAACGAAAAACGCCCATCACAGCGGCACTGCCACCGATCAAAACCACACTGAGCAGCATCATCGGCGGCACCTCCACCTTGCCCAAAGTCCACAAGAGAATAAAAGGCTGTGCCAAGATGAGAAAACCAGAGGCCAACACGCCAATAAAAACCCAACCAAGCCCCAGAATGGAGCGAATCGTCTCTGCAATCCACGCCTGCTCTTCACGGCCCATGGCTTCACCATAACCAGGCTGTAAGATAGCGTTGAAGGAGTTCAGTAAATTTAAAGGTGCATTTAAAAGCGCCAGGGGAATCGAAAGATAAGGCACCCATGCTGCCCCAGCAAAACTACTGACCGCTAAGAGCGGCGCGGTGCCTGAAAGCACATTGCCGACCTGCATGGTGAGACTTTTAGCACCAGTGCGTAACTGCACTTGGATCTGTTGACGATCCCAAAACGGGCCCGCTTTAAAAGCCCAGGCATGCCGTAAATAACAATGCACTGCGGCGATGAGACTAACCACAAACACTGCGGCCACATTCGCTCCAAAAACCCAACCCAATGGAGCTGCTGTGGTAGCCACCAGTACACTCGCAATCAAGCCAACCAGCCTTCCAATTCCTTGATACATCGAGGAAAGATGCATCTCCTGCACCCCCATTAAGAGACCATAGATAGGAGAGATTAATAACGAGAGAATGGCTGAAGCACCGATAGCCAGCAGCAGTCCAGGCATCTCTTCATGTCCTAATGCGCCCAGGATGGCAGGCCTAGCCATGAGAATGAAATACGCTCCTAGAATCAAGCCCAGAACAAGCAACGAAGAGAGAGTCACCAACAGGGCATTGGTGCGAATGATGGCTGCAATTTCAGTTCGATCTCCACGCCCGTTTGCTTGCGCGATGAGTAAAATGGACGCCCACGTCAGCCCTGCATCGGCGAACATGAGGTAGCTTGCAAAGGCCATGCCTGTTAACAAAACCCCATACCGCTCATCCCCTAACCACTGTAAATACAGGGGCACGGTCAGCAAGGAAAGCAACATGGCCGTGATAGCAAACCCCTGGGTGACCACAGTGGCTTGCATGGCACGTTTGAGTCTTCCCATGGCTTACTTTTTGTTAATCTGCTGAAGCAAGTCAGCTTCGAATCATGAATGCTTGAAGGCAGCCACCGCACCCCCACGCTTGATCTCCTGCCCCACACTGGACAGATAGTCGCGATACTCACAGGCGGGCATGGTGTTGAGCAATTGTTCAAACGCCGACTCTGACAAAAAGCCGCGCCGCAAGGCAGCCTCTTCAGGGCAACCCAGCTTGATGCCCTGCCTTTTTTCAATCGTTTGCACGAATGCCGAAGCCTCAAATAGACTGCTGCTCGTGCCCGCATCCAGCCAGGCAAAACCACGGCTCAAACGCGTGACCTGGAGTTGCCCACGCCGCAGATACTCGCGATTCACATCAGTGATTTCCAGTTCCCCCCGCGCGGAAGGCTTTAACTGCCGGGCAATTTCCACCACTTGAGGATCATACAAATAAACACCCGGAACAGCAAAAGGACTGCGCGGTGAAGCGGGCTTCTCCTCCAAAGATTTCGCCCGACCTTCCTGGTCAAATTCCACCACCCCGTAGCACTCGGGGTTATTGACGTGATAGGCGAAGATCGTTGCCCCTGCTTGGAACTCGGTTAAAGCCCGGGGCAGTGCATCCCCGCCAAAGAAAAGATTGTCTCCCAGCATCAAGGTGACGGGTTCACCTTGAATAAAATCTGCCGCGAGAATGAAGGCCTGAGCAATCCCCTCTGGCCGTGCCTGTTCAAAGTATTGGATCTGGATGCCCCACTGGCTGCCATCTCCCAATAAATGCTGGAAACGCGGCATATCCTGGGGTGAAGCGACTAGACCGATGTCCCGAATCCCGCCGGCTATGAGCACCGTGAGGGGATAATAAATCATGGGCTTATCATACACGGGGAGCAGTTGCTTACTCACCACCTGTGTAAGCGGGTAAAGCCGTGAACCACTACCTCCTGCTAGAATGAGCCCTTTCATCAACGATGGGGTATTATGAGGCCCATGACTTGCGACCGTTGGTAGCGGCCAGCCAATCTAAATTCTCTAGGTACCAGCGCACGGTGTCTCGCAGTCCCTGATGGAGATTCTTGTCAGCCTGCCAGCCTAATTCCTGCCGTATTTTATCTGAGTTGATGGCATAACGAAAATCATGTCCAGGCCGGTCACGAACGGGAGTGATCAAGGAAGCCGCTGGAACAGCTTTCGAAAAATAAAGATTTAGATTCGCACACTCTTCATCCAGAATTTCGCAGACCTCTTTCATCAGATCCACATTCCGCCGCTCCTGCCCAGCGCCTATGCAATAGGTTTCGCCGATCCTTCCCTTTTCCAAAACAGTCCGTAAAGCAGCGCAGTGATCTTCCACATGCAGCCAATCGCGCACGTTCTCTCCCGATCCATAAAGAGGGATTTCCTCGCCGTTCAACACCTTCAAAATCGTCATCGGAATCAGCTTCTCAGGAAATTGAAAAGGACCGTAGTTGTTGGTGGCATTCGTGACCACCGTGGGCAATCCATGGGTGTGATGCCAAGCCCGGACGAGGTGATCTGAAGCGGCTTTGCTAGCGCTGTAAGGTGAGTTGGGATGATACGGTGAACTCTCATCAAAAGCGGCGCCATCTAGAGCTAGGCTACCGAAGACTTCATCGGTCGAAACGTGCAGCCATTTGTGATCTTTAGAATCTTGCCAATGCAGGCGGCAGGCTTCTAGAAGGTGCAGTGTACCCAGCACATTGGTCTCCATAAAGACCCCTGCTTTTTCGATCGAGCGATCCACATGGGACTCAGCCGCGAGGTGAATAACATGAGTGATATCATGCGACTGCACGACACGATGCACCTCCGCAGCATGGCGGAGATCTACCTGCTCAAAGGCATAACGAGGATGCTGCCCGTGTATGCCTGCCAGATTCTCCAACCGACCTGCATACGTCAAAGCATCCAGATTGACCAAACGGTCAATGCTAGGCAGACCGATGAGCAATCGAATCAAATGAGAGCCGATGAAACCCGCGCCGCCAGTGACTAACAAATTCATGAAAAACTAAACTCGGCTCATTCCTCTTCCAAAGAGCTTTCCAGAAGATCCACCCTCAGGCGAAAAAACATTCGGTCCGTATGAGTCTGCGGCAGACTTTGAGCAAAAGTGAAAGCCATCATGCCATCCAGAGACCTGGCCCCTTCATTGGGTAAAAGATCGTTAGGCCAAATCTCCCAAGCCGCCATGTCCAGAGACATCTCGGGAATGTAGGAAACCCCCAGAACAAAAGCGGGTTTACGAAACTCGAGTGACACTTGCTTCCCCTGCCCCGAAGACATGACGTGGATCTTTTGGTGAAACGCTTTTTCAGAAACTCGCGGGTCATACCCAAAGGCAAACTCAACCAAATTAGAAATGCCATCCTGATCATCATCCGCCTGGGGGCCACTCACTGCTGTTTGGCCAAGTTCCACTTGGGTGAAATGCCGGGACTGCCAGTCTGAAAAAGACTCCGCTGGCTCCACCGCCCCTCTGCTACGACGAGCCAAAAAATGCCGCCCTGTAAAGTCCGACTCCTCACCCAAGTCAATCCCAGAACGCACCGTGGGTGAGTCGAGAGTAGGCATGTAATAGGCATCTAACTTCGCATCTTGACCGAGACTTTCTGCATCGTAGCCGAGAGCCTGCCATTCCGCCAAACTCCTCCCGGCGGTTGTTAGGCCATCGTTATAACGACTCACCACCATGGCGGCTGCACCCGTTTGCCCTCGATGATACACGTTGTGGCTAAAGGTCAGTTCATCCGTCGCCTGAGCTTTTTCAAGCACACTGAAAAATTGATCGGCGGGGGTGATAAAGACATTGTTTCTGAAAACAAAATTCACTGGGGCCACTCGCTGAAACAGGGAAAAATTAGCATTGTCACTGCGAAGGTAAGGCCGGAGATCGAAGGTATTCCCCTCATAGATCAGAGTGCCCTGACAGGAGACGTTGAAAGAGCTGTTGAAAACACCGTCTGAAAATAGCCCCAGATTGTGCCGCGCTGTCAGCACCCCATCTGGCGCAGAGTTACCCATGGGCAACTGAGTCATCACGCAGCGAGTCACCGCCGTCGTCTGGGCCCCACTCACGCCGCCGCCAAAGGTGGTCCCAGTCAGCTTCAGTGAGGTCACCCCTACATAGGTCGCGATCTGTCCGCCGTAGATTCCGCCGATGAATTCGATCTCAGAGAACTGCGTGCCACTGCCGTTGTTATGCACAAGGTAAGAAGTCGTCTCAGTGGTCGCTCCTTCTGTGCTGCCGATTTTCCCCATGGGCTTCAGGTTGAGACAGTTTTTATACACCGTCTTATTACCTGAAGCTGTCGGCTGGCCGTTGTAATCCACCCAAGGGCTTTGATTGGCATACGGCGTTCCTTGCTCCACCTGACAGTCTTCGACGGTGACGTGCCTCCCTGAATTGGAATCCGTAAAGCCGATGCAATGCTTCCCGGCGTAACTCACGAAGCAGCGTTTCAAAACAGTCACCCCTCCGAAGCCTTCATCTCCCTGGATGCCATAGGCGGTAAAAGGAAGATTCGTGGTGGCTTCTGCGAGTGTTGTTTTACAGATCTCGAGGCCCTCAATGTAAAGGTCTGGAGCCAAAAGCATCACCGCTGAAGAGCCTCCTGGGCGAAAGCGACTGCGCGTGTACGTCTTTCCATCCACATTGGGATTGGTGCTGCCAAAGGGGTGCACATACAGAGCGCTGCCGTCGCTGTAGAAACTCCCTGGCACCTGATTCAGCGCTGCCATGACGGCGGATGCTTGAGAGCCTGTGGGGTGGTGCAGCCAACGGTCATCCTCCCAGACCACCACATGAGCTAAGTCACCAGCATTCGCATCGGTCGTGGTCCAGACATTGGGAAACCCATCCACCCGCTCCCAAACCGTGCCGGAAGCTGAAAGGTCCACCTGCGCCTGAATCTGGATGCGCTGCTGCCCCGCAGCGGGGACGATGCTTAACCCTGCGGTGTAAACGCGCCATGACTCATCCTGTAAAAGTAACGGAGCCCCTGAGGTATCTACCCAAACGGTATCCCCCTGAGCATAGCCGCCATTTTTTGGAGATAGCAGGCCGTGACACAAACTTTCTTCGTTGAACTTCGCCACCGTTTTCCAGGCTTTGGCGGGAGTGAGGCCGTCATTGTCGTCATTCCCAGTCAAGGGGTTCAGATACCAGGTGTGGCGCTCTTCAACGGGCGGCAAAAGATCGGCTAACTGCCGCCCCTCTCCCAGAGCGGATATCTTTGCCAGGGTCGCGCCGCCCAAACGTCCGCCCCAGATGTAATTTTGGAAAGGGGCCGCCTGAAAAGGCGCATTCATCACCATCGCATATCTGGCCGGGTGGTCTGCCAGCACGATGCTTTCCGTGCTCAGTTCCTGGAGCTCACCACCCAGCTTTTGAAAAGACGCTTTGGCGGCAAAACCAGTCTCCGTGTCTTGCCACTCGATTTGCAGCCAATACCAGGTGTGCTTTTCCACAGAGCCTCCGACATGCCAAACTCCCGCTTTGCGGCAGATCAATTGCCCACTCTGGGTCACGCCAATCATTTGAAACGGATTGTTATCCTGACGGCAATTCAATTGCAGAACCTGGGCCGGATTAGCCACCCCCGAGCCTTCAGTGAAATAGCCGGCACCGAGAAGATCCTCAAACCTCACCCAACAACCTACCATTCCGCCTTGCTGAGCGTCCGAATAGGGAGCCTGAGTGAGATCCCAGCGAAATTCCACCATCTCCTTTTGTGTTCTACCAGACCACCCTGGGGCCGGAGTTCCTGCCACTCGGGGGCCGATAGGGCGGCAGTGCCAGGCTCCACGGATCCAGGTCCCGAGCTGGCCAGCGTTCTCAGAGTTCAAGGTTTTCACCCCTTCGAAGTTTTCGCGGGCGACCAATTCTATCGCTCCTTGAACGGCCCAAAGAGGTCCCAAAGTGAATAGACAGACCAAACACACCCAGCGGCCCACGCCGAGCGACCACCGTCGCAAGAAATAGGCACTCAGGCTTCCGTTCACACCCAAGCTGCCGCCCTTGGTCGGCCCTGGCGGGGCACCGTGCGGCAAGGGGGGAATGGGGGTTTTCGACCTCATAAAAATGAGGGGAGACAGAGCATGTACCATGCTCATTATCAGCCAGAAGCACAAGCCCCTCCTTTAAAATACGCGGCTCGAGAGAAGCCGATTCAATCCACTCCCAAGCCCGTCAGCCAGTGCTGGACAATCTTTTTGAATGAAGGTGGACTGGGAGTGTTCTATCCATGGACTGTGATTTTGCGTTTTCTTTCCTTCCGCCAACTCGTTCCAGCATTTCTGGGCGGGTTTTGCCTGCTTTCGGCCTTCGGCCAGATTCCTGATGAGAAAAGAGAACACCGTAGCACCTTGGGCCTCCCGTTTGTCTCCATACCCGGCACGCCCGCTCTGCTAGCCACCTATGAGACACGGGTATCGGACTGGCAGGTTTTCATCCAGGCCAGTGGCCGGGAATGGACTTATAAACCACATTTTGAACAGGGGCCGGATCATCCGGTGGTGGGGGTGACGCTGGAGGATGCACGCGCCTTTTGCACCTGGTTGACTGAGAAAGAGCGTGCAGATGGACACCTCAATGCGGCGCAGCTGTATCGACTGCCCACGCGGGCGGACTGGGACGCGGCGGTGGGCCTGCTGCGCATGCGCAAGCTGGACCTGACCGTGGAAGAAAAAGTGGCGGATGAACGCGCCTTTCCTTGGGGGGCGAACTGGCCGCCACCGGCGAACGCAGCCAACTTTGCCGAAGGAGAAATCCCCGGCTACTCCGATAGTTTCCCTTTCACCGCTCCAGTGGGACAGTTCAAAGCCAGCGCTGAGGGTGTTTACGATCTGGCTGGCAACGTCTGGGAGTGGTGCTGGGATCCGCAGGTGCGGGTGGAGCAAGTGGGCGTACTGCGCGGGGGTTCCTGGGCTTACTTCCGCGCGGAGTGCCTGCGGTCGGACTACGTTTACACCGTGCCCGTGGATATGCGGATGCCGACCATCGGGTTTCGCTGCGTTTTTGAAGATAAGCAGCGCACGGCTACCATGCTGGCTTCCGCCGAAAAAATCAAAGCCGAGATCCGCTCCAAACGCCGGGAAGAGATCATGGGTGGCGCGGTGACCAAGGATGACCTAGCCGCCATGAAGGAGAAACTCAAATCCACGGGCACTGCGGCAGCCACGACGAACGCCCCCTTGAAACCTGCCGAAGCTGGGCAGGCTTTCAGCAATGATCTCGGAATGAATTTCGTACCACAGCCCGGCACTTCCCTCCTCATGGGAAGTGTGGAAGTGCGGGTCCAGGATTATGAAGCTTGGCTAAAGGCCAGTGATCGGGCTTGGGAAAACAAGGCCCCCTTCTTACTGACGCCAGAACACGCCGCTGTGGGCATCAGTTGGGATGAAGCCACCGCCTTTTGCACTTGGTTGACGGAACGGGACCGGGCCAGCAAACTCCTTCCAGCCAACGCAAGTTACCGTCTCCCCACCGATGTGGAATGGAGCCGTGCAGCCGGGCTGTCGGATGAGACTGGTGCGGATCCCGCGCAGCGTCATGAAAAGGCCACCCTTCATTTCCCTTGGTCTGCTGAAGGCACTTTCCCGCCGCCTTCATCCAGCACGAATTTGGATGCCACCCGCATGGAAGGTTATCGCGACAGTTTTTCCTACACTGCTCCAGTGATGACGGAGGCTGCAAATGCCCTGGGCATTCAGGGACTCGGTGGCAACGCGGCTGAATGGTGCCAAGATGTCTGGCCCGGGGCAGAGTCTGAGCGCGTGGTCCGTGGGGGCTCGTGGTTAATGCATGCGAGAGAGCAACTGCGCACCGGACATCGCCAGCATATCCCCCGTGACAGCCGAAACAACAGCATCGGTTTCCGCGTCGTTTTAGAATTCAGCACCCCATAGCAGCTTCCGCCCTCGTGCACGATGTCTGTCAGCGCCCCTCATTCTGCAGATCAGCGTCCGCGCCGCCGTCCCTGGCTGACGTGGGTGATGGGGGGGCTGTTTTTGGGAGGGCTGCTTTACTGGTGGCTAGGAGCGAAAGCCATCTCGGGCACGCGCGCCCTCATCGCAGGAGCCTATGCCAAAAAAGCCCAGGAAAAGCGCCAGGAGAAAGACTGGGCTGCAGCTTGGCAAAATCTCTCCAAAGCGCGCGCCTGGCAGGTGAATGCACCTGAGGTGCTACGGGCGTATGCGGACCTGTTAGCCGCTAGCCGCAGCGATGACCTCACTCTACTGCAAGTGCTGCGCGCGCTGGAGTCTATCCATCAATCCACGAATGCAGACAGACTGAAAGTTGGCCAGATCCTTATCTCCCAGGGCCACATCCACGCTGCGCGGGCAGAGTTTGAACAGCTCTCTCCCAGCGATCAGCAAAACCAAGAGGGCATGCAGCTGCTGGCCCAACTTTTACAGGCAGAAGGCCGGCCTGAAGAGGCGGAAAAGCTTTTGCGCCGCGCTTTGACGATGGCTCCAGCCGATCCCGAATCGCGGTTACGACTGGCCATGATGGATCACCACCAAACCTTTCCCGAAGTCCAATCTCGCGCCCGAAAAGTGATCTGGGAAATCGCCCAACAGACAGATCTCACAGGACTCGCAGCGCTGGATTTTTTAGCCTCTAAGGTGCAGCTCACAGGGGAAGAGGCCGCAGAGCTTTTGCGGCTGGTGGAGGCTCATCCCTCAGCGCCTCCTAGCACTCGTTATGCGGCCCTTTCCGCCAGGCTGCGCGCCCGCCCACAGGACCGGGCAGCGATCATGGAAAAGGAAGTAGCGGCGGTGCGTGGCCAGGGCGTGGAAGTACTGGCCCCAGCGCTGAACTGGCTATTGCAGGAAAAAGAACCCGCCAAGGTGCTCGACCTTCTGCCGGAGGGACTGCACCTCAAGTCAGGCCAAATTCTCCAGTCCTACCTCGTAGCCCTGAGTGCCCTAGATCGTTGGGACGAAATGGACAACCTTTTGCGCAGCACAAAGACACTCCCCCTCTCGGAAGCCTACCTCCATTTATGGAAAGCCCGCACAGCAGACAAACAAGACACAGGCATCCAGACCGTGCGCCATCACCTGGAGGCAGCCTTTGCCCAGACAAGGCGTGGGGAAGATGAAACAGCGGCACGTTTCACGGCCGAGACAGCGGAACAAATGGGAATCTGGGATCTAGCATCCCGCTTCTACACTGAGGTAGCCGCCCAGCAACCCTATAACCAGAGCCTCCTACTGGAAAAAATTCATGAGATGGCGCTTCGCGGTCGGGATACGACAGCAGCCCTAAACTCCGCCCGCAAGCAGGCGATGACCCATCCCGAAAACCATGTTTACACACGACGTGCACACTACCTCGCGCTGTTAGCAGGAGATGAGATCGAGGTCACTGTCCAGACCATCCGCCAGCTTCCCACCGACGATCAGGAGCCCCCCTCCGTGGTCTTGGTGAGAGCTCTTGCAGACTTTCGGTTAGGCAACAAAACCGCGCTCAAAGCTCGACTCACTCAAGGGATGGACGTGTCCGATTTAGCCCCTGGCCAAAGGGCCACTTATGCAGGCCTTTTGGCGATTTGTGGTGAAGTGGGCCCCGCTTTTCGCCTGGCCGAATCTATCCCCGGCATCCTTTTGTTACCGGAGGAGATGCGTTTCCTGAAGCGAGCTCTTTGAGAGCGATGCGCCTCACTGCACCACCTTCATCCAGCGAGAGCGGAATCCTCGGTTCTCTTCCATCAGTTGTGCAGCCACGGTGGCGGAAAGATTGTGCAGCCCTGTCACGCGGGCAAACACGGCAATGCGCTCCTGCCGCAGGTAGTAGTCCGTGCTGTCAGTCGTCTGCGCAGCGAAGAATTGCGCAGCCTCCAGCAAGGTCTCTGGAGCTAGGCTGTCCAGGGGCAGCGTCAGCGCCCCGCGTTCCAGAGTTACGGTGATCTGGGTCAGGTCTGCGGCGGTGACTTTGCCCTCCACGGTGCTGCCAGCCACACGCTGCAACTTCCCTTGATACCCCTGCATGGAGATGTCTGCGAAGAGCTGAACCAGGAAAGCCTGCCCCTGCTCATAAAGATAACGCCGCCCTTCCAGCGCGGACTGCACCTCTGGAGACTCAAACCGCACATCCTTCAACAACTCCACCACACGGCTGTAATCGTAGCCCTGCACCAGGGTGGGAATCACCGCTAAAAGCTCTGAAAGCTGCGACAGTTCCCGCTCCCGCAACACGCGATCGTTCGCCATTTTATCGCGTTGCAAATCCAGGCGCAGGCGCACCAGTTCACGCTTCAGTTCATCTTCACGTTTAGCGAGTGACTGCTTCAAAGTGCCGCCCGTTCGCAGACTCTCGCGGGCTTTTTTGACGGTGGCTAGCGCAGCTTGGCAGCCTTTAAGATCGTGGGGCGTGGCCAGAGTTTGGACACTCTTTGCCGTGATGAGGTCTTTTTCATACAAGGTATAAATGGAGGCATAACTCTGCACCCATTCCAGCGACGAAGCGCCCAACCCCGTTTTCACATCCGCCAAATGTTGTGAAAAATACTCCAACTCGGCAGCGCCCACGGCTGCATCGCCAAAGTGCCATTCGGCCAGTCCCTGGAGTAAGTAGCCCAGCACAGGTTCTTGCGCGGTGTTGTAAGTGAGATCCGCCTGCGGCGTGCCCAATCCTAGATTCGTCCCCATTCGACCTCCAAGAGACTTAAAAAAGCCAGCCAGGTCTGCCGAAACGAGGCTGCTGCCTTCGCCGGTATCCTCCGCCATCTTTTTTAAATGCCCGATCGCCTCTTCCTTTTTACCGATGACGATGCTGCACAGCGCTGCATTGAAGCGTGCCCAATTCAGGGTGGGCTGACGTGCCTGGCCAGATTCGATTAAGCGCTGGAACTGTTGCCGAGATTCCGCAAAGCGCTTCTTTTCCAACATGATGGCACGCGCTTCGAGGAAGCGTTCGGCCACGGTTTCTCTTCCCGCTTGAAGCGTCACCCCTTCGCCCGCTAGATCGTTGCGGGAGGCATCCACCGTCTCCGTGATGGCCACTGCCGCACGGTCCCCCGTGCTGCGCATCAGCCAGCCTACGGTAAAGGTGAGCACGAGGGCAGCAGCGGCCCCGATGAGCCAGCGCAGCTTGCGGTTGCTGAAACGCGCCTTGTAGTTTTGACCCACCAGCCCTTCAGCCAGACGCAGCTCCTCCACCGTTTCATCGTAGTTCGCGCAGCGCTCCTGAGGGCGGAAGGCGACCATCCGATTGATGACGTGAATGGTGCGGGGGGCAAACCGCAGTCCACTATCCTCCAGGGCCACGCGCTTGCATTTGATCATGCGCAGTTCCTGGATGTTGTTCGACTCCGCCTTGTGAGGTGGGCGACCTGTCAGCGCGTGAAAGAGGGTGGCACCTAGGCTGAAAATATCGCTCCGGTAATCCTCACGGTTATCAATGATCTTTTCCGGAGCCACGTAATAAGGGGTGGCCCAGATCTCACTGGAAGAGTCCGGCCCGCGCTCCACAAACAAGGCGAGGCCAAAGTCCACCACCTTTGAGGTTCCGGTCTCGGTAAACAGAATGTTCGCCGGCTTCACATCTCGGTGAATCAGGCCTAGCTGCTGGGCGGCGCGCAGACCTTCAGCCACTTCCCGGCCAATTCGCAGGCCCTCTTCTTCATTGATGGTTCCTTCCCGGCGGATCCGCTGCTCCAGGCTCCCCCCATTCACCAATTCCATGGCGATGTAGAAGTAGCCTTGATCGTAGCCCACGGAGTAGAGCTTGATCACGTTGGGGTGGTTCACATTTGCCGTGATGAGGGCTTCCTGGCGAAATTGCTCCACCCGGGCGGCATCGCGAGAATATTGGCGGTTGAGAATCTTCAGGGCCACACGCCGCCCCAGCGTCTCATCTTCGGCTTCAAACACCCGGCTCATCCCACCTTCGCCGATCTGGCGCACGATCATGAAATGATCAAACTTCCGCCGTACCCGCACCATTTGACCGCAGAAAGGGCATTTTAGCTTCGTGAACGGCTCCAGCGATGTCACATCAATCTGATTTTGACAGACGGGACAGGTGCTGAGGTAAGACTGTTCGGGAGGTGGGGTCACTGAGGGATTGATGCCTTTCACAGGCTGTTTACTTCCATCGCAGATGAAATGCCAGAAATTACAGATTGCCTAATTTATTCGAATCATGACTATGTGACGTGGAATGGATCATCACCGAGCAGAACGATATTGGGCAACGATTGGACAAGCATCTCACGGGACGTCTTACTGACCTGTCACGCTCTCGGTTGCAAGATTTGATTCGTGACGGGCACATCACGCTCAACGGTCGCGTGACCAAAGCCAGCATCGCACTCAAGCCTGGAGACGCCGTATCCGTCACCATTCCTGAGGCCACCGCCGTGGCCGTGGTGGCGCAGGACATTCCTCTGGAAATTTTGTTTGAAGACAAAGACATCTTAGTGCTGAACAAGCCCCCAGGTCTCGTCGTCCACCCCGCAGCGGGTAATCCGGACGGGACCCTGGTCAACGCCCTGCTCCACCACTGTGATGACCTGAGCGGCATCGGAGGGGAAATGCGCCCTGGCATCGTCCATCGGCTGGATAAAGACACCAGCGGCTGCATGGTCGTGGCGAAGAACGACATCGCCCACCGCCGTCTCTCCGAAGCATTTGCCGAGCGGCGCATGAGTAAAATCTACCTCGCCGCCATCAATGGAGTGCCCAAAGAGAAGAGCGGCCGCATCCAGAACCTCATCGGCCGCCATCCGGTGGACCGGAAGCGCATGGCCATCCTCTACGATGGAGCGGGGAAAGAGGCCATCACTGAGTGGGAACAACTCTCCGTTTACAAAGAGACGGCCCTCATTCGCTGCAAACTTCTGACTGGGAGAACGCACCAAATCCGAGTGCACATGAAGGAGGGCCTGGGCTTCCCCATCCTGGGAGACCCCATCTACGGCCACCCGAACCGACAAAAAATCTCCACACCTAGGCTGATGCTGCACGCCTGGAAGCTCAGCCTGCATCACCCCATTCACGACCAGCCGATGAACTTTGAGGCGACTGTTCCCGTGGAGTATGGGCCCTGGCTGGCGCGATAAGCCATGCGGTCTCAGGGGGCCAAGCTGGCGGCCACTCCTGCGGCGAGGTCCGTTAGCCTCAGTTTTTCAGCCTCTGTAAAGTCATAAGGCTCCCGTTTGCCGATGCCTAAGGTCCCGCAGAGGCGCTCACCATCCAGCACAGGCACAGCCAGACTGCCCTGAACTTGAGTCTGTTTAGCCCCTTCACGGGCAACCCCGGTGGTATCCGTCTGCAAGTTGCAGAGCTCCACAGGCTCCCGCCGTTCCGCCGCAGCCCCGGCGATGCCCTTGCCGATGGGGATGGACTGAATCACGGGCATAAGCTGCGGAGGGATGCCCACCTGGGCCACCAGTTTCAGGTGCTGATCCGCCGTATCGAATCGGTGCAGGGTGCCCGTCACACAGCCAAATGCAGCGATGGTGGTTTCAAGAAAACGACTCCAGTCGTCAGGGGTAGGGTTGGCAGGCAGGCTCATAGAAGCAGAAAACATGATTGTCGAAAACGATGCGTGCAGCTAGTCTGGCTTAACGTTTCTTGGAAACCATGAAAAACTGCGCTGTCATTTTTGGCATTTGTTCCCTTCCTTTGGCCACACTCGCCCAGGGTAACCCCGCTGGCAGCGCCGTGGTAGGCCGTACCATTTACCACACGGACGACTCCCGCACGGAATCCATCAAGGACCCGAACACCCGGGAAATGACCGAAATGACTTACAACACCTCCGGGCAACTGACGGTGAAAAAAGTCTTTTTGCTCAATGACAAAGGCGAGCCGCTGCAGGGCAATGTGTATGATGGCCGGGGCAATTTAGTCGCCCGGTGCCAGTCCATCTATGACGAGTTTGGCCGCCGTAAGGAAGACCGGCTCACCAACCTCAAAGGGGAACTTTTCCAACAGGTCGTCCATGAATACGACAAGTCTGGCAAAGCCCTCACGCCGAAGGTTATCAATCTAGACACTGGCGCAGCGCCCATGATGAAACCTGCGGCCATTGATTACACCGGCCAGCCGGCGACAGCACCGGGCGCTAACTCCTCTCGCTTTGCGCCCGTGCAGATCCCTGCCAATGGGGCAGCCCCTGCCGCACCTGCTCCTAACGCCACAGCTCCCGTGCCGACCGAAGAAAAACCCAAGAAGAACTTCTTCAAAAACCTGTTCAAGAAGTAAATCGCTTCACCGCGAAGAGTGCCGCACCAGAGACCAGGCTGTGCGGCGCTGGGTGTCCAGAGACCACCGGCCCTCAAAATCCGGCAGCATCAGGATCGCCTGGTTGTTTTTGGAGGGCTGTGTGCCGTCCTTGATCGTTTTCTGCTCGTCAAACGGAGCATTCGGTTTTCCAGGGGTCGGTTCAGAAGCCCAGCCCCATTTCAGGCCTGACATGTCATAAATAAGGCTGCCGTCTGCCGGGAAAACGGGCCAATCACTCTCCATCGCCTGCAAAATGTGGCCTTGAGGGTCAGACCAGCGTAACCGCCCCCCCTGCGCTTCCAGTTGGAACCCAAAGGCTAAACTGCCGGACTCTTGAGGCTCTGACTCGATGCAATAAATGACCTTGAATTCTCCGGGCTGGACGAGGAGTTGCTCCAGTTTATGCGGGCTGCGTAGCCCACCCAGCCGTCCCTCAAAAGCATACCGTCCCGTCAGATGCCGCAGGTGCCAGCCGGTGATATCCACGGGGGATCTCCCAGGATTATGCACCTCGATCCAGTCTGGCGTATTGCCCACTTTGTCTCTGAGAGTGGTGCGATTTTTGGCCTGAATCTCCGTGATCAGCAGGGGGGGCTCTGACGCCTTAGGCATCCAGGCTTCAAAGTCAAAAGCACTATGATCCGTCCAGGCATATTGACCGGTTTCCGTGTTCATCCAACCGCCCGTCCAGAGGGGGGCATTCACGCCCATTTCATGCAGTTTTTTCGCAACATCCTGCAGCTCTTGTTGGCTATGAAAACTGGCCATTTCCACACCTGGGGTCACTTGGATACGACGCCGGGCTTCCTCCCAATTCAGCTTGAGCCGAACTAAAGAAAAGCGGTCATTGAGCTTCACCACTGTTGGGCCATGCTCGCTGTCCACATAGGCGGTATTGACGGGTTTAGGTTTCTCCAGCAGTTCCGTGTTCAGAGCATCCAGCAGGTAAATGAAACCCGCACCCACGATGACTGAGGTCATCATGGAGACCATGGGACGCTTGGCGATGGCCCTTTGCATCAGGGGCTGCTCCAGACGCTGCACCACCGTGCGTAGGGCGGCCTGCATGTCACTGGCACGCTGGTAGCGGTCTGCCGGGCGCTCCCGCAGAGCGCGAGTGACCACCTTGTCTAGCAAAGCCGGGGCGTCGGATTTTTTGGAAGGCGGCTCAAAAACCCCCACAGGCAAGTGCCCAGTTAAGAGCTCATAGAGCGTCACTCCCGTGCTGAAGATGTCCGCCCGGTGGTCCAAGTTCGCCTCTGCCCGGCGCTGCTCAGGCGCTGCATATCCCGGCGTGCCCATGACCATGCCTGTGCGGCTCTGGGTGGTCGCCTGCTGAGAGGTCGCGGCTAACTTCGCCAGGCCGAAGTCTGCCACTCGTACCCGCCCCCAAACATCCAGCAGAATGTTGGTAGGTTTGATGTCACGGTGGATCACGCCATGATCATGGGCGAACTGGAGTGCCTCACAAACTTGCGTGATGACTTCGAGCGTTTTGCTCAAAGACAGAGGCTGTTTTTTCATCAGATCCAGAAGAGAAGTCCCTTCCACATACTCCATCACGATGAAGAGGTGGCCCGAGGCATTTCGACCGAAGTCATAGATGGCCACAATGTGGGGATGCTGAAGACGAGCCAACAAACGTGCCTCTTGGTGAAACCGATCCACAAAGGCCACATCCTGCCCCATCTCTGGTGGCAATATTTTAATCGCCACCCGCCTTTCTAAAGATTTTTGCGTGGCGGCATACACCGCGCCCATACCGCCACGATCAATGAACTGGAAGTCGTGATAGCCAGGAAACAGTGGCTCTAATTCCTCCGCCATTGGCGGTTCCCAATCAGTCGCTTGCCCCCCAAGAACTCCATCCAAAAGCCCCAAGGGGTTCAATCCATTGAGCTTCGTGGTGGATTTTTTTCTCGCGGGGGTGTCTCCCATAGCTTGTCAGTAAAGGTGAATTTTAAATGCTCATTTTTGTAAGAAGACCACAAGGTATCTTTTGTCGGGCAAAACTGGCGAAACAACCCCAATGACGGCGTTATTAGCCACATTACCAACTGCTTGTGACGCATTTTTCTTTAGAAGTTGCAGCAGGCCATTTGCCAATTGCACCTTTTGTTGGCACGTTCCTTACTACGCTGCTGCACATGAATTCACACACGCATCATGGAGGGTTTCCCGCAACGCGGTGGAGTGTCGTTTTAGCTCTGCGAGACGAAGATGACAGCCGCCGGGGAAGGCTGGCTCTGAATGAACTGTGTCAGATCTACTGGCGACCCATATACTCTTACGCACGGTATCAGGGCCTGGCCCCAGCGGATGCCGAAGACCTGACCCAGAGCTTTTTCAGCTTCGCCCTTGAGAAAGACCTCTTCTCAACGGCTGACGCCTCTCTGGGTAAAATGCGTAACTACCTGCTCACCGCCTTTAGCCGCCATATCAAACACTGGCAAAGGCAGGCCAATGCCCAGAAGCGGGGCGGGGGTCGGGAGATTGTCTCCATCGAGGCCTCCCAAGCGGAGGATGAAATCACCATCGACCCGGCAGACCACCGCACCCCAGAATCCATCTACCAGAGGCTGTGTGCCCTGCGCATCATCGAGGCAGCCATTGACCAACTGGCCAAGGAACAAGCTGCCGCTGGCAAAGAGGAACATTTCCGTTTGCTCCGGAGCCGCCTCGATCCCTCACAGGCCGGATCTGGCAATGATGCGGAAATGGCGGTTCAACTTGGCATCAGTCATGATGCAGTGAGGCAATCCATCTCCAGATTACGAAAACGCTTTCGAGAAATCATGCGCGACTTGGTCGCCGCCACCCTTTCCGATCCCACCGACGAGTCCGTCCAAGAGGAACTCGCCGCCCTGCGCAATGCGCTGGTGGGGTAAATCTTTTCGTGCTGGGAGACAGCCCCCGCCGAAAGTTCAGAAAAAATCTGTCACACCCGAAAACAGAAGGCATAACCATTGGCAGCAGAAGGCCGCAGCGCCCGCAAGCTAACCCAAACACAACAAACACCATCGCAATACTATGAGCCCAGTCGCAATCACTATGGCAGGAGTCAACATCCTCCGTTTCACCATGCCACTCGCCCAGGCCGGCACTGAAGACACCCTCGCCGACAACATGAGCGGCGTCGTCAGCATCCTGAACATGGTTGGCCTCGTTCTGGCCTTCGGTGGCCTGCTTTTCTCTGCCGTCATGTTCATGATGGGCCAGACTGAGCGTGTGCTTTACGGCCTCGTCGGCGCAGGCATCGGCGGCCTTTCCTTCATCATCGTGAAGGTCATGTTCAATGCTTCCGGCGGTAGCGAAAGCATCGAAAACGTCAACATGGGTGGTTAGTCCCCTTAGTGCGAGTCTTCCCCCCTTGATGAAGTCACTTTCATCAAGGGGGATTTCCCTCACCACGCCTAGCCCACATGGACCAGCAACAATCCGTAAGGCTTCATGAAACCAACGAAGGCCGCGAAACCCAGCAGGGCATCGCCGGTTTCGAAGGTCTCAATGCGCTTTTTTTCATGCTGGCTCTCGGGCTGGCCATGATTATTTTTCGCAAGTTCGCCAGTGAGGCCAATCCGAACATGCTGTTGGCCGTCCTCTTTGCCTCCATCCCGCTCATTGTCGTCTCCGCCTATTGCTTTGGCCTGAAGCAGGGCAAGCCACCTTCCTACGATGTAGAACTCGGCGAGTGGCTCATCATCAAGGCCAGTAACAACCCCTACTTCTCCCCCAAACAGGTCGAGCCGATTTCCCTGCCCTGGGTGGATGATCCGACCAAGGAGAAAGATATTTAAAACGATGGCGAAATTCGTGAATTCTTACCTCGACGAGGACCTCATCATCTATCGCGGCCTCGCCCGCGGAGGTGCCATCGGCAAAGGGTATAACGTGGAGATGCCCGACACGGAAAACACGGATGCGTCTTGGCTCATGTCCTTAGAGGATAACCTGCGCGTGCTCCTGCGCATGATCCGCCCAGAACTGCGCATGCAGGTCTCCTGGAGTGTGGACAGTGACTACCGCAAAGAACTGGAGCGCTACCGCCAGAACACGGAAGAACTCCCCCAAGATCGTTGGTCCACCCGGCAGCGCGAGGAGCGCTACAACCGCTACGATAAAAAGATCCGAGACCACCAGCTACGGCGCGAACACCTTCAATTTTATTTCACCTCCAAAATCCAAAACAAGACCATGGGCGGTGGCCGGCAGTTCTATGAAGAAATCCTGCAAGCCGCTAAACGTGAACAATCGGAGCTGGAAGAAACTCTACGCCAGCAGCTAGGCAGCCTCGGAGGCCGAATCACCCCCATGGATAACATGGAGCACTTCGAAGCCTTCTATCGCTATTTCAATCCCAGTGCCTTCGAGAATGAAGCCCTGAAGTTGGAGGACATTTATGATCCCTCCAAGACCGTCTGTGAGATGTGCTTCAATAGTGATGCCGCTCCTTATGGGATGGGAAGTTCCACCTTCAAGATGGACGGTTTTTACCAGGGCATCTGCGTCATGAAGACGCTGCCCAAGTTCACCTACATCGGCATGATGCGTCTGCTCACGCAGATGGACATTCTGGATTACCAGATCGTCGCCAACATCGAAGCTGGGGATGTGGAAAAAGACCGTGTCGCCACGGAAAGCAAAGTGGCACGGCTGGAGCGGGGTAAAATCACCCCATCTCTGGAAGCCACGCTCATGAAGCTGCGCACCCGCATCCGCCGCCTCACCACGAACGAAGTCGTCCCTTACCGCATGCACCTCATTGTGCGGGTGTGGGATCGCAATCCAGACAACTGCGCCAGCAAACTCTCCGCCATTAAAAACTCCATCCTGAAACTGGGTGGGGCACAGGCTTATGAACCCACCCTCCCCACCAGCGTGCGGAACTACTGGCAGCTCTGCATGCCCGGCTGGACATGGGCCAACTACAACGACTTCAAACTTTACGTCGAGGACGTCAACTTGGCGGATCTACTGCCAGTCTCCAGCACTCCTACAGGTGACTTGGCTGAAGCCGAAGCCATCTATGATGGACCACGAGGAGCCCTCGTCGGCACCACCACCTTCGTCGGTGTCAAAGGAGCCATGCGGCCAGAGCACGGCATCATGTTCGGTGCCTCAGGTGCTGGCAAATCCGTCTTCACCATTGACCTGCTTACCCAAACGGCGCCGTATTACGACTACACCGCCATCGTTGAAGAAGGGCTTTCCTACAATCTCTTCACACGCCTCTACGGGTGCAAACCCATCATCGTTCAACCGAACGGGAACCTGACGTTCAATTACTTCGATACTCGCGGCCTCCCCCTCACCTCCGACCAACTCGGTGGAGCCACGGCCATCGCCCACCTCATGGCGGGCCCGCCACCAGACATTGATAAGGACCGCATCCGCCAAGCCCTGCTTTCCAAGCAGATCGAACGCATCTACGTGGACCAGTTTGAGACCTGGGCTAGCCGCAACAATGAAGGCCGTTTTGAAGCCGCACGTCGTGTCAATGTCGCCTCCGAATGGCGTCGGCGCAAGATGCCCCCGGGCACTGTCTTGGCCGATGCCTGGCTGGACTTCAGCGCAGAAATGCTGGAGGGAAATTCCGAGGCCCATGAAATCAATCGCCTCGTCATTGATCCAGGCGTCGTTGAAGATTACCTCAACAATCCAGGCAACCAGTGGGACTTGATGAGCCTGGCCTACACCTTGATGAAGGCGGAGGACATGCCCACGCACAGCCAGTTCGTGGAGCTGCTGAATCTAGAAAGCCGCCAGCGCCGTGCCCACGAAGACTTGGGTTTGTTACGCATGTTGTTAGAACCCTGGAGCCGCACAGGCCGCTATGGGGCTATCCTAGATGGCGTGAACAATGTGGATCTTAGCGGAAAGGTCGTTCACTTTGAGCTCTCTTACATTCCCGAATCTGCCAAGGAACTGCGCACCGTGGCAGCCTTCTTGATCACGAACGATCTGCGTAAAGAGATCATGAGCCGCCCGCGCTCCACCCGCAAGCGTGTCATCCTCGAAGAACTTTCGGCCTTCCTGGCCATGCCAGATGGGGACCGCATCACCCGCGAGTACTACGAACGTATGCGTAAGTACTCCTGCTGGGTGTTCTCCATCATCCAGCAGTTCCAGCGTATCAAAGACCACCCCGTCCGCTCCTCCGTCGTCGGGAACTCCCGCATCATGTTCATGCTCAAGCAGCCTGACCAGCGCGATGTGGAAAGCATGAGTGAAGGATTCCGCATTCCTTCCATCACGAAAAAACAAGTCACGAGCTTCCCTGACCCCTCGGAAATGAAGACGGACCCTTACGGCTCCTTTGTTTATTACCATGAGGCCACAGGCCGCCCGCGCATCGCCATCGGTCGTCATCAGGCCTCGAAGGAAATGATCCTCGCTTCCGCCACCTCTGGGGAGGCTTTCGAACGCCAGAACGAACAGCTCAAAGAATTCGGCGGTGACGCCTACAAAATGATCCTCAGCCAAGCCAAGTCTAAAGCATGAAACGACACTTCATCCTCCTCAGTGGTCTCTGCATCGCGCTGGCCTCCTGCACCAGCAGCGACGGCACCATGAACAAAGGCCTGCTCGGCGCAGCTTCAGGCGGCCTCATCGGTGCCCTCATCGGTGATGGGCTGTTGAATGGCGACGATGACTCGTCCTCTTCAGGCAGTTCCAGCGGCGGCGGCAGTGGTAGCTCTAGCGGTGGCGGCGATGACGGTGGCTTTTTGGAGGACAATTCCGGCCTCATCACCGGAGCGGTGGCAGGTTACGCAGCCGGGGCCATCAGCGATGGTTTTGCTAAAAACGAAATCCGCCAAAAGTATCTCGACGGTTACAACAAGGGCCGCAGCGATGCCATCAAAGAGCTCTACTGGGTGAAGCGGGATGCCGAACGCCCCACCGAAGACTCCAGCATCCAGCGCCGCTACTACGAAGTTCCCGTGCCTGAGCATGTGACCACGGATGGCGTGCTTGTGGAACCCCGCAAAGTCGTCATCGAAGTCGTCGAATAAACGCCTTCTAATCAAACCTGAAATGCCATGAAAACATACCTGCTCATCACCACAGCGCTGATGCTGGCAACGGCAGCCAAGGCGCAAACCGGGGGCGTCGTCGTTACCTCCGCTCCCACACTCGAGCTTGGCCAGTCCGAGCTTTCTGCCAAACTCACCCAGATCCTCAACGAAGCCCAACTGCAGAACGAAAAACTGCAGACCAGCCTCGAACGTCTGGGGGAACCTAGGGATCTCAATGCCTCTGCCATCACCACCATTCAGGAAGACATCCGCAAGGGTGCGACGAGCCTGAAAACCCGGGAAGAGCAGCTCACCATGATGCAGGCCATTGATGGCTCTGAGGTCTTTAACGACACCGCCTTTGGCGTGATGCAGCCCATCGGCAGAACGGTCACCCGTGATGACGGCGTGGAAGTGGATCGCGATCCGGAAAAATACAAGATGGAGGCGGCTCAACTCGCCCATGTCAAAGAATACAAAAAAGTCCGCAGTGAAGCCATCGAGCGGAAGAAGGCTCTAAATCGCGAGCTCTCAGGCATCATTGAAGACCTCAACAACGCTCAGGACCTATCGAACATCCAAAAACTCCAGGGAATGATCACCGCCCTGGAAGGCCAACTGGCTGAGTGCAATGCCACCATCATGGTCGCCCAGGCTGACTCTGAAATGACCCTCAAAGAATTGGAAGGTCAGGCCCGAGTCGTCATCAAAGGCAAACAAGAAGCTGCCTACCTGAACCGCCCCGCCTCCCCAGATGCAGCCCCTCTGAATGCCACAGGCACCTTCCCGGGCGCAGGGGGCACCAGCACTTTCAGACTTCCCTGGGGGCGCAGAGGTGAGGAGGGTAATCCAGATGTTGGGGGACCTGCTGGGCCCACCCCACCGGCCAACTAATTTCTTGCCAGTGTCCATACACGGCAGCCACCCCACACCTTCCCCTTCAATACCATGCCTCTTTTAGCTCAAGGAACCGTGGACCTGATTCAATCAGGGGGAAATCCGCTGATCTTTTTTTATACCGATCTCGCGGATGTGTGCTCACGCTGCAGTGATGCGATCCAGCCCATCGCTTTCGTTCTTATCTTCGCAAGTCTGCTCATTCACAGCTACAAATGCATGATGGGTAGTGACCTGTCAGGCATCATCCGTCATATTGTGGTCTCGGGAGTCATCATCTCCATCATGCCGTTTTATGCGGAGTGGATGTTGGCCGCCCAGTCTGCTTTAGGGTCAGACCTGCTCACGGATCTGGAAGTGGACCCGCTTTCTACCTTGATCAATTTTGGCGAAAGCTTTGCCGATGGTCCTTGGGATGAACCCTCCGCACCTGACATCATTTTAGGTGTGCTTGACCCCATCGAATGGGCTTCGTATTTCTGCCAAATCATCGGCATGTTTTTCATGATCGTCATTTCCATGGTCATGTATGCCCTCTTCTGGTGCGGCTTTCAGATCCAGATCATTGCCCTCTACTTGGGCAGCGCAGTCGGTCCCATGTTCCTGGCCATGCTTGTGTTTGAGCAGACTCGTGACACAGCGGTGAAATACCACATTGGCATGATCAGCATCTGCTTCTGGCCGCTGGGCTGGGGCATTGGCATGCTCTTTACAGAAGCGCTCATGACCGGGGCCATTCCGCAGGCCTCTGTCGTGGTCACCTTTATTTTCGGCCCTCTGGCTGCGGTTCCCATCGTCAATCAGATCCTCGCCGTTGGGGCGGTCATCATCATTCTATTGATAATTATCGTCTGGCTGATCGTGGTGCTTTTCGCGGCGCCGAAGATCGTCAGCAAAGCAATCACCACAGGAGCTCAAATCGGCATGGGGCTTGTCTCAGCAGGGGCCAGCACAGCTTCCGGCGTCGCCACGGCAGGCGTTCAGGCCGCGTCTGGTGCAGCCATGATGGCAGGTGGGGCCGCCCTTACCGCCTCAGGGGTTGGCTCGGGTGCAGGTATCGGCATGATGACGGCAGGTGCTGGCAGCATGGGCGGAGGAGCCAGTTCCATGGGCAAAGCGGTAAGCTCAGCAGGCAGCTAAGTTTTTTTCTATTTCACGAATGAAAGGCGTCACTGACATGTTCATAGCCAAGGACAAGCTGGCCATTTTTTGGTTTCTTGTCTCCTGCGGCTGCATCATCGGCACAGGCTGGTATCTCCACGGGCAAGCCATCGCCGGCCGTGGGCGCATGCTCTTTGTGCCCATCGAGCAGCACGATATTTTCATGGATCGCGAGATGAAGCCTCAAGACCTCAATGAGGCAGCAGACTTTCACACTCGCTTACTCATGGAAACCGTCCTCAACCGCGGCCCGGGAGGCCCCCTGAATCGGGACCGTATCGATCAGCTTTTCGTGGGAAATGGACTGGATCAAATCAATTTGGATATCCGGGACAACGAGTTTGATTTCGATCAACGCAACATCCACCAAATGGTGGAACTGGGCCGTGTGGACATCGTCCACAATCCCGATGATGGCAGCGCAGTCACCAGCACGGAAGGCCAGCTCATTCGAATCAGTTTCGACCCCACCCTGAAAGAAAACGTCGTTCAATCTTTCACGGTGAATGCCACCCTCCAGTGGCAGCGCAATCCAAGTTTGCGCAGCAACAAACGGTTCATGTTCGTCTGCAACGATATCAATTACACGCTGAAGGAATTCTCCAGTTCTGAAAAGCAACCCTAACATGGCCACTGCCCTCCCCAAGAAAAAAGGTGCCATAGACACGCTCATTGCGCGTGATCAGACAGCCGTGTTTTGGTTTGTCGTCGCCTGCATCACCGCCTGCTTATGTGCCTGGTACCTCGTCATCATGGCTGACGAGTTGAAAGCACGCCCCCCCTTTGTCGTGATGGACAGCAATGGAGGCTACTACATCGCACCGGGGGTGAATTTTAATAAGATGAAGCCCATGCATCTGAACCTCTCCGAAATGGCCGTCGAAGCCATTTTTGACCGAGGCCCAGATGGCATTACCTTTGCTCAGAGACTCCCACTTCTTTGCACCAAAAAAAGTTACTCCATCATCCGTAAAAAGCTGGACACTGAGGGCCTTTATTTCAAGTCCCAGTCCGTTCATCAAACCGTCAATATTGAAAGCAATATCCTGCTAGGAACGGGAGAGACTGTGGCCATCACCGAGGCGACAGGCTTTGTCTATCGCCGCAGCATCTTCAACAAAAAGGAGCAGAACGAAACCTATCGTTTCCGCCTCAAGCTTTTCTGGCGCTTGAACCCAGACGTCCGCCGCAACAAAGCCTTCCCCTCCGTCATTGATGAGATGATGAATTATGAATTAGAGAAAATCAGCGCCTCATGAGATCCTTCCTTTGCCTTCTTTCTCTAACTTTTCTGCCCGCCTTGATCAGTCAGGCGCAGGTCCAACAGGGGCGTGAGCTCGTCATGCTGGATTCCAAAAAACTGGTCCATGACATCTCGATCAATGCCACGGTAGCAACCACCATCACCTTCCCAGAAAAGATCACTTTGCTCACAGGGTTTGGACTCGTGACCGACCCGAATTCCGCCGCGCAGATGACCCAATCCAAGGTCGCCATCGTCCACTACGAAAACGTCATTGGGGACACCCTCGTCGTCCGTTTGGTGAAGCCGGGCGAGCCGTGCCACGCCACGGTGCGCACCTCCCGCCACATTCATCTACTGCGTTTCGTTCCAGCAGATGAGGCTAACTTGGCAGTCATCGTTTCGCAACCCCAGGAAAAGGATGCCGCCGCGCCCACAACGCCGGAGCAAGTGGTGAAAAATCGAATTGATTTCAATTCCGAAGAACTCGTCGGGATGCTCAGTAAAATCAAAAGTCGTAAGGCCCTGCAGTCACTCAATCCCGGCCTATTCCAAGGCTGGCAAGAACGCAACGGCCTGGACATGACCTCCACCTACAAAAGCGTCAATGCTACCATCTATGAGATCCAGCGAAATCCCGACAAGGACATCATCGCCTTTCGCTGCCACTTGGTGAATACGGGGACGGAGACTTATGAGTTTGAGCCAAATGGCGTGAAGATCCGTGTGGGAGAGCGTAGCTACAATGCTCAGCTTGTGGATTGCAGCGGCATTGCTCCGCCAGGACAGAAAGTGCTCATGGATGTCCTCCTCCAGGGTGGGCCAGGCGGTGGGCGTGAAGGCCTCTCCATCAATCAAGATTTCCGTGTCGAGCTGCCGGAGGCTGGCCGCAGTCAAATCTCCCCCGCCCTTTTTGGCGATGCCACTGCGGATAACAGCAAATAGTCTCCCGTTCCTGCCATGACCAAGTATCTCCAAAAAACCGGCGTGCAGATGGGCCTCTTGGCTGTCGTCCTCGGCATTGCAGGTGTGGCCTTTTACCTCACCAAAAAGCAGCCCCAGCCTGTCAATGCTGCCCCGGCTTCAGCAGGGCCTCAGGCCCAGGTCGCCCTCCAGGATAAAACCGTGGCCCTCGGCGAAAAACGCACTGCGACGGTGGGCAGCGCCCAGCAGGTGGATAAACTCGTCGTCGCGCCTAAAAAACCACAGGCCCCCACGCTGATCCCCACAACGACCACCCAGAAGAAATCCCAAAAGGCCCCGCCTTTTCCAAAGTTGGTCCATGTCACCAACACCGTCCAAGAACCCCACGTCCCAAAAGAGCCCAAGCTCTTTGCTCCACGCGGCCTGCTCATCAAGGCGGCGCTCGTCATCACGGTGGATTCTTCATCGCTTGAGACACCCGTCCTCGCCCTCGTCACGGAGGATATCTACTGGAACAAACGCCTCATCGTTCCCGCCGGCACCCAGGTTCAGGCCAAGGCGGGTAAAGGCAGAAGCCGCGATCGCATCGAAGTGACCGGAGGATTCACCTTCGTCTGGGCAGACGGGCGGGAATACACCATCAGCGGCATCGCGTTGGATCATGAACGCCTGGCCGATGGCAGCTACGCCATCACCGACGGCTCTGCGGGCATCCGTGGCCAGATCATTCAAAACGACCAATATGCTGAACTGAAAATCCTGGTCGCAGAGGCCTTGGAAGGCATCATGAATAACAAACAGGACCAGTTCCAATCCGTCTATGGTCTGGTCCCGCAAAACAACAGCCGCAATGCCGCACTAGGCGGCGGGGCACAGACAGCTTCCGCTTACTCGGGCATGCTCACCAAGAAGTTGGAGCAAGACCTGGACTTTGTCCGCGTCGGTGCCGGCACACAATTTTACATTTATACCCAGGATGTCTTCGAACCCGAGTTAGCCAGCATCGCTGGACTCAAACAAGGCAACAAAGCAGCCTCCAGTTGGCAGCTTGCTGAGGAAGCCTACAACCGCGCTCAGACGGAGGCGAGCGCCGCCTCTGACGAAGCCACCAAAGTCGCCGAAGCCACCCGCAAGGCCGAAGAACAAAAACGCACCGCCGAACGCGCTGCGCGAGTCAGCAGCCTCGTGTCAGACGATGAGTCCGATGCCGACACGGCTGACACCTCAACTCCTTCCAGCACCACGCCATGACACCCTTCACTCGATTCGCCCTCGCCGCCACCGGTGCCCTGCTCGCCTCCTGTGCCACCAAGGAACCCTCTCTTTCAGACGATCCTTTCGCCCTTCCGCCCGATCAGCAGGAGCTAGCCTACATCCCAACTTACTCGAAGACCGTCGTCTCCGGTTGGCCCAAGGGACGCGCACTGGACCCTTATGACAGCTCACGGGTGCGCTTGAGTGAAGAAGTGCACGCTTACCATGTCGGTCGGCTACCGAGCAAGGACCGCCGTGAGATGCATGAAGCCCACACAGTTTACCGCGTGGAACAAGATGCGCGCTGGGATACACGCCTGCCTGCGACGCCCATGGATTCCCGAGGCGTGGTGCTAGGCGTGGTGGAGCCCTCCCGCAGTGAGGTGCCCAAGAGCAGTCTGCTGGATCAGGAGCGGCAAAGTTTGGTCGCAAAGACTCAGTCGCTCCAGATCACCATGGCCAAACTGTCTAATCTCCAGCGTGACCTGGAAAAGAAGAAAGCCCAATTCACTGAGGCCGAAGAAGAGGCCAAAGAGATCCAGCTTTACCTCGCTAAAACCATTCAGGAACGCGACCAGGCCAGCGCCCAACTGGAAAAAGCCAAAGAACGCATTGAAGAGCTTGAAGAGAACGAGCGGCTTCGTGTTCGCACCTCCTCGCAAGGCCTCAGTGGTGGCAAGAAAAAATGAGCTCCAGCATCGCCTCTTTGAATCACAAGCATGCTTGACCTTGAGCACATCCGCGGCCTACCGCCTTATCTCCAGGAGCGCATCATCGGGCAGGATCATGTCATCCCACGGGTGGTCCCCATCATCCAAAACGGTGAACTGGGACTGAGTGACCCTGGGCGACCTAAGGGCACTTTTTTGTTCCTGGGACCGACAGGGGTGGGCAAGACGGAAATCACGCTCCTGCTGTGCGAATACATCTTTAAAGATGTGGGCAAACACTGCATCCGCCTGGACATGTCTGAGTACCAGAACCAGGAGTCACTAGGCTTATTGTTAGGCCAAGGTGAGCACAGCCGAGGCAACATGGGGCGTTTTTATGACCGGGCTGAAGGGCGTGGCATCATCCTGTTTGACGAAATTGAAAAAGCCCACCCTCGGGTGCTCGATATTTTCCTTCAGGTGCTCGATGCAGGTCGCATCACCGTGGCCAATGGCGAAACGCTGAACCTGTGTAACTTCTACATCGTCGCCACTTCCAACATTGGGGCGGATGCCCTCATGGAGCTAAAAAACAGCCCCATGGCCACGATCGAACGTTTCATTGAAGATCTGGCCGCTGCTGAGTTAAGGCCGGAAGTGCTCGCCCGTTTTAACGTGCGCTGCGTTTTCCAAAAACTCGGCTACAGCGCTCAAAAACAAATCGCTAGTATCATGCTCAACAAAGAGCTGAAAAACTTGCGCAACAAAGGTTATGAACTCACCGCTGGTCATGGAGTCATCGACCTCCTCGTTTCCCAAGGTGTCGAACCACGCCTGGGCGTGCGCCGCATGAGAACCACGGCCGAAAGCAACTGCCGCCATGCGGTGCGTGAGGCCCTCATGGCTGGGCGGCCCACCTCTGGAACCCTCATCGCAGAAAATGGGCATCTGGTCATCCATCCTTGATTTTTACCGTCGGTGGAAGCCTGAGATCGATCTCTATGGCATCGGCCTGCTATGCTTGGTCAGTGCGCTGGTGACGGGCCGACATGCGGCAGCAGGCATTGTCATCGTCCTGGTTTTACTCATCGATGCCATGCGCCGCTGGGGAGAGCCCTACCGCCAGATCGGTAAAGCCGAGATGGAGCAGAAGCACCGGGCGAGCAAAGCCTACTGGGAAGAGCGTTTCAGCGATTGGTTTGGCCGCCATCGCCCTGACCCAGCCACTCCGCCGCCCCAACCAGCCGCGCCGGTCACCCATCTGATCCCCAACCCGAGGCGGGACGAGGAAGACCCACCCGAAAGCCCTGGCGGCCCCATGTTGCCAGAAAAGCCCCCCGTTATCATCCCCCCACCTGTCACACATGAAACCTGACAGGCTAATCCATCCCTGAGCTTCCAATGCAGCCCTCTTCATCCAGTCTCATCCCCATCCGTCTGCAGCTCATTCTGGGCCTGCTCAGCCTCCTCTTCCTCGGTGGGTGCAGTACCCCCCCGGCTTTCCTAGCAGATACGGATGTCATCCCCGTGGGCAGCCGCATCGAGTTCTGGGTAGATCATGATGATCGTGGCTGGGTGAATTCGAATCTCCACATCGCCTTTTTACCGCGTGAGATGACAGGTGCTGAAGCCCGCCGCTGGGCCGAAGGCATCGGCACCCGCGATGCAGGATTGCGCTGGACTCGTTATTACCTTTTGGTGACCCACCCGGGGCACGAAGGGAAAACCTATCGCACTCATGTCTATACCGCGCGGACCCAGCCACATGAAATGACCGGTCGCCAGCCTGCTCGCCTTTCTTATTAATCCACCCAACTTGAGTTTCTTATGTCTGACAATCCCGTTGCCGCCGCTGGCGAAGAATTGAAAAAATGGCTCGAAGCACTCGAGAAAATCCTTTCAGAGATGAAGGCGGACAAACTCGCTGCTGGTAAAGCGAAACTCGATAATGATCGGTTTGATGCGATGATGAAAGAGCTGAAAAGCATCAGTAAAAGTGCGGAGAACGGCCCCCAAGGCGCCCAAATGGATGATCTGAATAAGAAGATCGACCTGGCTCTGGATAAAATGAACGATCTGAGTCCTAAGACGGGGCAGGCAATAGGCAAAAGGATCAATCTTGAAGGCAAGCATGAAGATCCCAAGCTCTCAAAAGGTCCCGGCCAAGGCCCGCAGCAAGCGGCAGCTGTTAAGACGGCGTCTCCAGCAGTAGCCATCAGGAAGTAACTTTCTATGCCTCCTCCATCACGTCCCAAAAACAATTCCCTGCGTGACCTCGATGGGGATGGGGACGTGGACTTGGCGGATGATCCCACCCATGATCTCGACCGCGATGGTCGAATCGATACTGCCGATCGTGAAAGCGAGGATCTGGATCACGACAACGACATTGATGCTCGGGATCGAGAACTCAAAAATGAGCAACTTGAACAACCCGCTCCGGCGGAAAAGGAAAGCGTGGGGGCCGCGCTGAAACTCACGAAAGACTCCGAAGGCAAATGGCAGAAAGCCATCTCGCCAGCTCTTCCCCAACAGGGCCCGAGAGTGAGATAAAGGCAGAGACACTTCGTTATCTGCAAGGCCCACAGAGGCGAAATCGCAAGCTTACTTGCCAAACGGATTCAGGCGCTTGAGCGTGTCTCCGGTCTTTTGCAGGAAGCCAGGCTCCTCTTTGGTCTGTGTGCGCCGACGTGTGCCACCTGAAGACCCACCACTGGAAGGAGGACTCCAATCCGCCTTGTCCACTTCAGCCGAAAGCTGGAGTGCTGCGAGCGTAGGCAGATCTAAAAGTCCGTTCGGCTGTAAGCCACTGCGGACCTGGAAGAGCACGATGGCATTGTGAGTGCTCTTGCCTTCTTCACCATCCACAGAAGCGGTGTAGAGCCCCTTCTCCTTCAGCAGAGACTGGGTGCGGAAGAGCAGATAACGCTTCCCTTTCGCCGAGTAGGTGGCGTGCGGAGGCACGGGAAAAACTTGCTCCAAGGTCCAAAAGCCCGTCGTCGGCTCAGGCAATGTAGGCTGGGTCAACACCAGCCCACCGGGGGGAACTTCGAAACCTGGAGGCAACGGAGGCATTGCAGGCGCAGGAGGCTGCGTGGCTGCGAGGGCCCCCTGAGTCGCTGCGGCAGGATCTGGTGTCATTGCCAATCCGCCTGCAGGGATCTGAGCACCTAAAGCTGGGGCAGGAGTGGCACCCACCATCGCCAGTGCGGGAGGCTGGGCTGAAGGTAGCGGGGGTGAAACTGCAGCCACATTCGGTGCTGCCGAAGGATCTGCCGGGATCGTGCCGCCTAACATGGGAGGTGCACTGGCAGACGGCACCGTGGTCAAAGTAGGCGGTTGATAGCCAGCAGGTGTGCTGGGCATAGCTGGCGGCGCAGAGGCCACAGGCGGTGCCGTGCCAGCATCTGCCGCAGGCGGCTGCGAAGGGGGCGATGTCGGAGCCTCGGGCACTTTGACCAAAGTCGGTTCGGAAGTGTCCGTTGCCTTTTTAGGCTCACCCTTATCTTCTGCTTTTGTCACACCTTTCTTAGCTGCGTCCGGAGTCGTTACCACGGATGTCGCTGCTTTTGCGCTCGGAGCTTGCTTAGCCTCTGGCTTCGAATTCACAAAGAAATAAGCTGCCGCTCCAGCGCCCACGATCACCGTCGCCGCAGCGGCGATGAGCGGTGCACGACTGCTGGCTTTTTGAGACAAGCTGCGGGCATTGGCGGCGGCGGTTGCAGCCGCGTAAGCCCCGGTGCGAACGGTGACGGTCGCAGGCTTTAGGCCGAGCATTTCCGCCAAAGCGCCTGCACAGCTAGGGCGCAGTGTCGGCTCTTTATGCAAACAGGCAGCAAGGGCTTCTTCCCAGACCTTTGGAATAGATTCCTTGCAACTGATCTCCAATTCCGTGCGGCGTTCCTGGACGGAAGGTGGGATCTTCGAATTGATCTGGGTCGGCAAATCTCCGCGATAGAAGGGCGGTTTTCCTGTGAGCAGCTCGTAGATCGTCGCACCCAGAGAGTACACATCGTCGGTTGGCTGTGGTCTCTCGCCCATGGCCTGCTGAGGGCTCATGTAAGGCAGTGTGCCGCTGGTGCCTAGATTAGCCACAGACAGGCGGCTCATCGTATCCGAAAGGCTGCGCGCGATGCCAAAGTCGGCGATCTTTGCCACCGCCTCTTTGGAGGTGAGCATGATGTTCGCCGGCTTGAGATCCCGGTGAATGAGTTTCCGCTGAAAATGCGCGTAATCCAGCGCATCACACACGCCCAAAAGCCACCTGGAAATGTCATCCACGGTGAAGACACCAAATTCAGTACCCATGCGCAGTTCAGACAGAGTCTTGCCATCCACAAACTCCATGGAAATGGCAGCGGCATCCTCATCATCCACAAAGTCATAGATGCGGACGATGTGGGGGTGAGACAGCTCCAGGCCGCGCCGGGTCTCCGTCTTCAGCTCCTTCACCGCCGCAGGATCCAGCCCGATGAGGCTCGGCAGGAACTTCAGCGCCACAGGACGCTCCAGCTTCAAGTCATCCGCCAACCACACGACTCCCATGCCACCACGGCCGAGCACGCGCTCCAGCTTGTAACGGTTAAACACCGTCATGCCACTGCCTGGGGTCTTAAACTTGATGGTTTGGTCATAGTCCACCTCGGCACTGCCACCTGGATAGAGGGTGTGGGACGTAACCACCGCAGACTGCGGGGCTGCCACTGGGCCAGAGCCTGATGGAGTGGGGGTATCCATAACAACGAAAATAACGTCCTTTAGTTTAGGTTCCCCGAGTGGACCTGTCATCGGAATATTTCACTTGCTTTGACGGATGTTTTTAATGTCACAAAGGTCAGTTAATTTACCAGAATCATCCTTTTCCCCCAGGGCTGAGCATGTGGACGAAACCAAAAAAAGCGTTGTCGTAGGTCTTTGGAGACCCACTGACAACGCTCGGACATCGTGGCTCCAGACTAGCTGGCAGCGCGTTCGATCTTGTCGCCCGCTTTTTTGACGTCACGGCCTAAACCGCGGGTGGTGTTGCAACTGGTGCCGAGAATCGCAAAGAGCCCAGCAGCGAGGACGAGGACAGACAGACGTTTGTGGGATGTTTTCATGGGAGGATGCGGATGATGAGTTCAGGGATCAAGTCTCCAGAATGAACCAGAGACATGCCTATTTCGCACGATGACCAACATCTGGTTGTGCCTGTCCCACATAAATTGTGCCGACAAAGGCGCTTTCCCCATCCAGCGCCCATCCTGCCAGGGACTGGAATCCGTTTACTGGGGAATTTATGAAAAGCCGTTCCCTCTCCTCTGCCCTTTTCCTAGCGGTATGCTCCCAACTGCACACGGGCTGCTCAACGGTGAAAACTTCGCCGGCAGTCATACGGCGCACGGAATCCTTTCTCAGTGAGGGCCATCGCATCCAGGTGGAGACTTTTTCACCCACTGCTCCTGGCCGCCATCCGGTGGTGCTCATCCTCCATGGCTCTTCAGGAAGGGTCATCGGCAAAGGCCCCTTGGTGGACTTGAGCCGCGAATTAGCCAGCCAAGGAAAAATGGCCATGCTGGTGCATTACTTTGACCGCACCGGCACAGCCTGGAGCGGTGACAAGGCCATCCACCAACACTGGCGCACGTGGGCGAAGACGGTTCGCGACAGTGTGGACTTCGCCAGCACTTACCCCGATGTGAGGGCAGATGCCATCGGCATTTTCGGTTTTTCACTGGGCGCTTATTTAGCCGTCTCTGTCGCTGCGGATGATGCACGCATCCAGGCGGTGGCAGAACTCTCAGGCGGACTTTTTGACGAACAAAAACCTGGTCTCAAACGCCTGCCGCCCTTGCTCATTCTGCACGGACTGGAGGACAAACGAGTCCCCGCAAGCCGTGCCTATGAACTCAAAGAAATAGCCATCCGACTCGGGACAAAACCCGAGATGAAAACCTATGAAGGAGAGGGCCACGTGTTGTCCGCTGAGGCCATCCAAGATGCTTCTCAGCGGACACTGGCTTTTTTCGATCAACAACTCACGACCACTTCCCAGAAGCAGCCCTAAGCCACCACGCTCACTCAGCGGTTGACGAGGTCCACCACTTTATCGTTCATCTGACGAAGACGTTTGGACAGACAGGTGGTGATGCGGCTGAGCAGACGGTAAGCCACTTTGGGATTGGCGGAATGGAGACGATCCAGGCTGTTGCGCGTGATCAGCCACACCTCTGTCTCCGTGGCCGCAGTGACAGTCGCACTGGCAGGGCCGGGATCAAAAACGCTCACTTCACCGAGGGAATCTCCGGACTCCAAATACGCCACCTTTTTGTTCATGCCTTCGATGTCTTGAAACACATCCAATTTTCCTTTCAGGACCAGATAGAGGTGATCATTCTCCTCTCCCTGGCGGATCACCACTTCATCCGACTGATAAGAGCGCGAATCTCCAAAGCTGGACAACAGGCTAAGTTCTTCAGGAGTAAAATTGGCGAGAAGGGGTGTGAGCGAGGGCATGAGGTATCAAAAAAGAAACGCTGAAAAAGAAACGATGGACCAGGAATAAAAGTGTGCGCGAAATGATGAAAAAGCTACTTGGTTCCCAGGTGATGATCTTGGCCCTTGGCGGGAGCTGTGCGCTTCCACTGCACAGCAGCACCGGTCGAGTTTTGGCGGTGATGCTCGTGTTTTCCTGGATCATCATGAGCAAGAATGTCCTGTTTGACCTTGTGCTTTTCTGCCTTCACCTCAAGGCCTTCAGTGGGTGCTTTGTCACCGGGGCTTGGCGGCCGGGGGCGGGGAGAGCGATCGAGAGGCTGAACGTTCTCATCTGCCGCGGGAGGAACTGCACGCGTGCCTATGTTGAGCCGTGCGCTTTGCTTCGCGCCTTGCTGAGGCTCTGGGATACGCTGCCATTCAGGATTTTGCGTCAGCGTCACTTCCATTCGATTTTTTAGATCTGCTTTTTTGCTTTGGCAGGCTTCGAGTTGGCTCTGGATGTTCTCCAGTTTCACCTGGGCATCCACACGCTTTTGCTGGAGATCTTCGACCCCTTCTTGTTTGGCCGCCCCAAGGTCTTTGGCGGCAATTTCGTCCAATACCACCGACATTTCTTGTTCGATGGCCTCGATCTCGGCCTGGGCCTCCTGCAGAGCTCCCTGCAGTTCCACCTCCTGATGCGCATACTCTGCCACTTCCAATTCATAAGCTGCCACGGCGAGCCGTGGTTTCATGGACTCCAGCTTATAGTCTGCAAAGAGCTCGATCTTTTCCTGAGCTAGGGCGATTTTCTCTTTCGTTTCCTCGACAGTGCTCAAAGCTCCTTCATAGGCGCTGCTGGCATCGGCGATTCGGGCGGGGTTCCCCACGCGTTCTGCCGCTTCTAAGGCCGACCGCATGGAGTCCACATCATTGATCTGCCAGGTGAGATCACTTTCCAAGCTGGCGATTTCCGTTCGGATGCGAGCAATGTCGGGATCGTTTTGGTCAATCTCCTCCCGGGCGGCCTGCACGTCTGCTTGATATTTGGCATAGACAAGATTGACCGCAGGTTTGGGGACATCGTTTTCATCCAGGAGTTTCCGGTGCTCCCATGGTTTATTCTCCATGGCATTGAGACTCTCTGTGCGGGCTTTCTCAATGAGGGCCGTGCCTAGATATGAGGCGCGCTGGAGGCTTCCATGATTGACTCCACCCAACTCGGGAGGATTTCCAGACAGTGCAAGCTGGGCCTGCCGAGCTTGCTGGAAGGTATCCATGTTGAATTCCTTCACCAGCTTCCCCTGGGCGTCGAGGCTCTGCACGTGTGCCTGCAATTCCACGAGACGTTTACAGGCCCCATCAATAGCCGCAGGTTCCAGTCTGCCCACGCCCCGTGGAGGCTCGATTGCCTCCAGCGATTGGCGCAAGGCTTCAGGCGACAAAGCCATGATTTTGGCGGCGGTATCCTCATGGACAAACATGGGGAGCGTGGCCACCGCTTTGTTATTCACATCGCCATTTTTGACCATCTCTGCACGATCCACGACCGGGAAAGCCAAATCGTTATCAATGCCACGCACCTCTTGGTTATGCGGATCAATGAAAATATTCCCACCATGGCGATCAATCTGCCCAGTGATGTAATCCTGCGCCTCCAGATCGAAGAGACCTTTTTGAATCTGAGCCTGGGTGTAATCAATATCTAGAAAGGCCTCAGGCTCAGTGGGGTCGCTAGGACGCGTACGAATAGCAGCACCTGCCACCCCCACACTGATCCCGTGCGGAACTCCATTGAGATCCACACCAAACTTTTCCTCCGCCACAGCATCCATCTGTAGGGCTTTATTCACCACCGAACTGGCGACTGAGCGAGAGGGCAGCGAACTCAAATCTCCATTGATGGCTTGGAGACGGGCGGAGACATCTGTCGCATTACAATCTCCTACCTTCGCAGATGCGCCATACAGCGGCGCGACCGTACCAATCTGGTCACCATCTTTCCCGAGACTTTGCTGTAGAGCCATCTCATCCGCCCCACTTTCACGCAAAGCCTGTGAACGCGAACCAAGAGGCTTTTTAGCGAAGGCGGTGGTGGCACCTTTGCTATCCAGCACCTGACTTCCAGACACTTTGAATGACTCGCTGGCCTGAGCTTTCTGCATGGCATTCGCCGGGGCAGAGCTGATTTTAGGCTCCAGCGCACCTGCGCCTACCACATAGGTATCAGTCGTTTCTAACTGCTTATGCAGCGGCAGCGGCTCGGGCTTGGGCGGCGCGATGTAGGTCACAGCAGCCTGACGCGGTGGGGGAGTAAAGATCACGTTTGACTGATTCACCTCAGCCTGAAGATTCTGGATCTGCTCTTCCAGCTCTGCGATTTGATCCTCTTTCGCACGGGTGCTGCCATTGATCCGTCCCACCAACTTTGCGGCTTGAGTCGTGGGCAGCGATTCGCGAATCGCCTGCTGTTCCGCCTGCAGTGCGTCCAACGCTTCCACCTGCGGTCTCAAGGCGATAGCAGCGGCTTTGAGATCTGGGTCCACGCCCAAACTAGATTTAATGGAAGTCGCACGGCTGAGCGCCACGGCATCTATCTTGATGCCCGAAAGGTCAGACTCACCGATGTCTAACCCCTTCAAGTTACGCCCAGTGAGATCAATCGCCGGAGTATCCGTTCCTGTGATGAAACGTTTCGCTTCGAAAATGACCTTTGAAGTTTGATCAGCTGTCAGATTCTGACTGGCGGCGGCTTCGATGGAGTTTGCAGCTCCTTTCAATGCAAGGCTGGACTGGGCATCATTGGCAAAGGTGATGAGTTCTTCAGCCTGCTGTTTAAGAGATTGGTAGCTGGCCTCAAAGGCAGGGTCTCGAAAATTTTCACCCGTGCTCAGTTTGATCTCCTCCTGGAGATTCATGTAGTCGAACTTGGCCTTCTCGATCTTCCCCCCAAGCCCTCGATCAATGCTGCCTAGAATATTGATCTGGGCAGCGCTGATGTTCCTCGGATCGATGGCATGGTCGTTGGCATGCATCCAGTTAAACATCACTTTCTCCAAAGACTCCCGGCTCGTTTCGATGGGATTGGCTTTCGTGCCGACCCTCAACCCCGCGTTCTCATCCGTTTCAAAACCGTACTCCAGAGTCACCTGCTGTAAGTTACCAGGAGAGAAAGGGTGCTCGAGTGCGCAGGCATTGATGTCTGAATTGACCCGACCGCGCTCATAAATATCGCGCATTTCATCCATGGTCAGACTGTCGAAATCAAGTTCCTGACCCCGAGTATCTAATTTTTCAAGGGCAGCAATCTGGCGGGGGAAAGCCTGCATCCCCTGGAGCATATCCGCGGTATAACCAAGATTGGTTTTAATTTCGTCGAGGCGGGCCTGCTGGCTTTCAGAGAGTGGCATAATGTTGAAATCTTGAGGTCAATGGCGCAGTAGGCAAGTAAACTTCCGTCAGAAACAAGGTCGCATTACCGCATTCAGACTGAAGGCTAAACGCGTGAAAAACGTCAGGCTCACTGCCAATTCGGATTACCCCAATGAACTGGAGGTGTGACATAAAAAGTGGGCAAGGCAGAACAGGACGAAGCGAGTTCAGCCCGCCCATCCAATCGTGGATAAAGATCTGTACGACAAAGTGGCCGAGGGGGGGAACCCCTTCGGCCACTTGAGATATCGGCAAAAACCAGTGACTGGGCCAGATGGCTAAAAGTCCACCTTACTTCAACTTCTGCCCAACTTTATTCGCGAGGTCACGCGCAGCCGAATGCACGTTTCGTCCCACAGTATTTCGGTCCAACTGAGCCAGTCCTGGGTCTTTCTCTTTCATCTCAGCCAGTCCCTTTTTGAGTTCCTGGATCTTTTCGGCACGAGCTTGCTTTTCGGCGGGTGACTCCGCTTTCAAATCATCCAAGGACCCCACATCTCCGCTCAAGGCACTGCTAAGGGCCTTGCTTTCCTTTTTCAGCAAATCATCCAGCTCCTTTTTGTCGGCTTTGTATTTATCCTTGAGGCCGGCATCCACGGCGCTGAGCTTTTGTTCGCTGCCAAATTTCTGCAAGGCATCGCGCATTCTTTCGCGCACACTTTTGCTTTCACTAGAATCCCCCCCTGCAGAAGGGCCACCCGAGCTAACGGAGGGTCCTGCTTCAGGGCCTAACTGGTTTTTCTTTTCCGCCAGTTTGTCCTGGAGATTCAAGATTTTCTCAGCCGCCTCATATTTCTGCGCATTGACAGATGCCTCACGCTGCTCTGCGGCACTCATCACCCCGCCTCTGTTAGATTGTGCAACTAAGGCATCATTCTGCTGCCGGATGAACGTCTGTGGGTCCACCCCTTCTCCCAAAATCTGCTGATTTTGATCAATCGAAGCCTCTAGGATAGCGATGTCCCGCTTGAGACTCGATGAAGACGGGCCTCCCACAACAGGCCCGCCAGATCCGCCCGGGCTACCGGGACTAGACGGCCCGCCGGATCCACCTGGACTGCCGGGGCCGCTGGGCCCACCGGACCCGCCGGGGCTACCAGGACCACTCGGACCGCCGGATCCACCTGGGCGACCGGGACCACCGGGTCCTCCAGGCCCGGCCACAGCAGCACCAGCAGCAGCCATCTGCGCTTGCTGGTTCTCCAGTCTCTCTTGCAGCGCCAAGATCTTCTCTGCCGCTTCATATCTGTCGGCGTCAATGGACGCTTGCTCTTGCTCAGCATGGCTCATCACACCGCCTTTTGCAGACTGTTTAACCAACTCTTCATTCTGCTGTCGAATGAATGTCTGCGGGTCCACACCTGCCCCCAATCTTTCTTGAGCTTCCCCAATAAGGAACCTTGTTTCTTCAATCTTTCTGCCGATTTCGATTTCTGCTGGAGTCATAGTTTTTAAAGAACAATTTAATGTAGTGTTTTGGGTATGAGGTCACGAGCATGTGTGCAGATCAAGCGGCTGGAACTGAGGTATCGCGGTGTGACTCTAACAAAGTTTAACCAATGATCTAACAAAAAACGAGCAACTTCGCATCGAGCTAGGCTCATCATAAACTTGCCGAATGCTGGAAGTCTGTGACAGAAAAAATGAAATCCTGCTGTCAGGCCTTATCAGCATTTTCAAAGCCCATCTGAAATGAAAATGGGGCATCCAACAAATCCTTGCCGCTCGGCCCCATCGAAATCCTGAGTACTCTTAATCGACCGTCACCATCACCGCACTTTCACAGCCGTTGTCGGCCCTTGGTTGTTGGCGTTTGCCGGGAGGGAGGCACCCGTTTTTAACTTGGCCTGTAGATCCTCTTTTTTCTGAATCAGCCCTTCGACTTTACTTTCGTTTTTATCGATTCGGTCATCCAGCTTGTTCGCCTGCTTGCACTTATCCAATTTATCAGCGAGATCCTTCTTGTGCGAAGGATCCGTGAGCTGAGGATTGTCGAGGCTGGTCTTGAGCGATTGGATGAGTTGATCGCGTTCAGCACGGTTGTTAGGCACGGGAGGGCGACCATTAAAAAGCTCTTCACGCCTAGCCCTGAGGTCATTCCCATGGTCATTGCGTTTTTCGATCTGCTTATCCACCCGCGCCATTTTGTCTTCGTTGCTGAGCAAGCCTAGCTTCGCTTGGATCGTCTCTTTAACGGAATTCGCCGCATTGCTGATCCCACTGGCAGCCCCACGCAAAATATCACGGACGCTAGGTGTCGTAGAGCCCCCACCAGCCTGTTGCTTGGCAGGGTCCGCATAATAACTGGCCGCCTGAGCAGCCGTAAGGCTACCTGGTTGCGGCCCCAGCGCGGCCTTCGCCTGCTGTTTCGCAGGGTCCGCATAATAACTGGCCGCCTGAGCAGCCGAAAGGCTACCTGGTTGCGGCCCCAGCGCAGCCTTCGCCTGCTGTTTCGCGGGATCCGCGTAAAAACTGGCGGCTACACTGGCATTCACACTGGCCGCAGGCGGGTTTAAAGGCATTGCTGCCGTCTGCGCCTGAATAGTCGGCTGCGCTTGTTGCACTTGCTGGGCCGGCACTTGCTGAGCCTGCAATTTCCGATCCAAGTCATTTCTAAGTTGCCCGATCTCATTGCCAACGTCGTCTATTTCTGCGGCCAGTTTGTAAAGATCCGAGTCCAAATAACCGGGGGGCATTGGGTCCTTGTATAAAATGGAGTTCACCCCCACATCCCCCCACTGATCACGGGCCAGGTCACTCGGCGCGGTTGCGTTGAGCGTTTCTTGAAGCGAATCCAGGCGCTCCTGGAGCTGTTCGATTTGTTGCTGGATGTCTTGCGGCTGAGCTTGCATAAAAACGACCTGCTAAGGGATTTCACTTCCACCAGTCTGGGATCTTCCCGGCACCATCCATGGCGGGGATGCGCATTTTGATTTTGTCTTTCGAGGGGTGGACGATCCAGGCGGTCGCATCTGGCATTTTCATGAGCTCACCAGGCTGCACTTCGTAGTCCCACTCTTTGTTCACCGTCTTGCTCGCATCCTTGCCCATGAAGCCAGAGGATTTCGAGACCTTCTTTTTCTCCACCTTGGCGATGAACTCCGCCACCGCCAGCGCGCCTTCAGGATCAGGCTGCCGGAAGGCAATGCGGGAACGGCAGTTCAGGGTGAGCACCTGCGCGGTTTCTTTGCCCAAGACCGGGAACAGAGATGCATCACTCTGCATGCCCAGAATGAGACAGCAATTGGCCGCGCGCAGACGGTCAATGACGTTGTGATCTGAGATGCCGTCTTCACTCGCGGTTGCCAGTGCCTGGAACTCATCCATGAGAGCAATGAGCAGATTCTCGCCTTTTCGCTCCGACTTCGGTTTGTCAAATCGCATCATGGCGTGCGTGTAGAAAAGCAGCTTGATGTAGGTGTTGATGTAACGGCGCTCTGTCTGGAAAGTCTGCGGCAGCGCGGTGCAAAAGATGCGCCCCTTGTCCACATCGGCGATGTCAATCGTGTTCGGCTCATCTGAGCAAAAGACCTCGGCAATGTCTGGGTGAGTGAAGAAGCCCAGCATGACTTTCAGCGTGCCCACCAGGCCTTCTTTCTGCTCCGCCGCCTTGGCGCTTAGAAAGGTCTGATCAAAGTATTTCGCCAGCTTGATGCGCTCAGGTGTGCTGTCGGTATCCAGCAGCTCCTCAAAGATCTTTTCCATCGCCGAGCTATCCGTCAGGATCTCATAAGCCCGCAGCACATTGACCGGGTGGCCCAGCGTCTCCAGCAACTCAAAGGCACTGGTTAGCGCCTGTTGGGCCGCAGGTTTGAAGAAGGAAGACTGCTCCCCCTCCGTGAGAGATGCCCCGGTATCCACCAGGTTCTTCGCATGAGTGGTGTAGGGCAGGCGGGGATCTGAAACCAGGTTGTAACGCTCCTTCGGTTTCCAGCTTTTATCCAAGCGATCCGGACGCACCGCCAGCACGCAGATGGCCTCAGGCCGCCCATGTCCCGCCGCATGTTCCATGGCGAAGAAGTGCTCGTCCCCCTTGGCTCCCAAAATCAGTCCCCCCCAGTTCGGCCGGCTCATGCTGATCTGGTGCAGGAGTGGATTGAAGCCCGAAGTGGTCTTCCCTACCCCCGTATCTCCCGTAATGAGCCAGTGACGCGTGAACTCACCGGGCTGCCATTTGAGGTGCTTGTAGCGAACAATGAAGTCCTTCGGCCCGAAGTCCATTTTAGGCTGCCACTTCAGCAGACAGAAAGCCACGATCACACAGACAAACGCCACCCCACCCGTGACCTCCGTGATGTTGTCGTATTGAAAAACATACCAGATGCCAAACGTGGCAATACCCGCAGCGACGAGGAATTTCAGGAAGGAAAACATGATGGGAAGGCCAGACTCTACTGCATATAAGCCAGCCTTGGCAAACTGTGACAAAATCACCTCTCATCATCTCGCGTCGCCTCATTAAGGCATCGCCCTCAAGCCACAAATAAAGCATGTGGCATGCACCTTATTAAGGCCCAAGAGTGCGCTCCGCTCATCTGTATGCCATCGCTTCTTTGGGTTTCCTCAGGTGTTCAGCGAGTTCCCTGGTATTTTCTCGGGGTAGAGTCGCAGCCGAGGCTGGAGAATTGCGATTGGAATCTGGCAAGACTGAGGTATAGGCAATCAGGGACTCCTTACCATGACCATCACCAAAGAGATTCCATCTGAGCAGATGCGAAGCCTTGATCTGCATCAGGGAGACAGCCTGCATGTCGTGGCTGAGATGGGTTCCACTCTCTTGATTCAGATCTTGAAGGCAGCTAGCCCACCCACCAAGCCTAACAAGGGACGAGCTGGTGATTGGGCACGCAAGTATGCAGGGGCGGCACTAGGCCCCGAGCCAACAGAGGATGTGCGCATGGCCCATTTCCAAGAGAAATACGGCATTTAAACCCAGAGCTGAATGCGCATCCTTTTGGATACCAATATCCTGCTGGACATCGTCGAGCAACGGATGCCACACAACACCGCGAGCCAGGCGCTGCTCGACGAATGCCACCAGCGAGGAGATGAGATTTTCGTGGCTTGGCATGGACTAGCCATTGTCTTTTGCATCACCGCCAGAAAGGCTTTGTGACCAGAAGCTAAGACGTTATTCGCTGTCCTAAAACAAAGGCCGCGCATTTCAGCACGACGCAAAAGGGGGAGGGGAAAAACTGCAATCCTATCTTTCCAAAGACATCACCCACTGGGGAAGCCAAAAGCGATACGTTAAATTCCGTGCCCCTTGGCTACCAGAGAGAACAGATTACCGCCTTTGGTTTGTCACAGGGTGCAAATGCAAACAGGCCGATTCAGGAGCCAAGCAACGCACCCAAAGAGGTCTAAGGAGAAGCCGCTTTGACAGTGAGCACGGGAGAACTCAGTCCTCCTCTTTGACAGAGAGCACGGACACACATACATAACCACAGAGCCAAAAGCAGACGCCCCCTTGGCTTCACCTCTCAATGCCCCCGCCGAATCACCCGCCCAACGCCGCCGGGAATGCCCTGTTTGTTGGACTCGCTGGGGCAGTTCGCTTTGGGCTGGCTCCTGCAAATGCAATCCGAGTTTCCCGAATTTCTCGACTTCGACTAACATCAGATGATGAACTTGACAGGAGAGGTAGGGTTAGGAAATGAAATGGATTTTCATAGCCTTTGTCATCCTGGCCCTCGTTTGGGAAGTGTTATATTATATAGATCACGGCGAACCAACGCGCTTTGTTACTAAGGCTTTAGGATTGGCTGTGATCGTAGGTTTATTTCATGGAGTAAATTGGCTCGCGCTAGCTTTTAATCGCGTCGTGTCCCGATGGATTAACAGAGTGATTTTCCGAATCCGTAACATTGGTAAAAAACCGATTGTAGCCCCAACCGAAAAACTCACAGGGCAATAACGCCTGGATTAAATTCACCACGTGCACACTTTCCGCCTTTGCCGAGAACGTCTTGAACGCCTAATCCTCCTCTTGAATAAAAATGCTGGAACGTTCCCTATTCGTGAGATCATCCGATCCTTTGGCGTTAGGCGATGGGAGATTGAAGCCGCCGCCGCTCTTGGCTGGGTGGAGATCATCACGAGAAAGCCGCTCATAGGCCGCCCCTCCCGTCTGTTTTGAAAGTTACAAACCTCAGGCCGCGAAACTCCCGCCGTATCGTAGCGAGATTGAAAAGCCTATCAGCATTAGACACCAACGCTTTGCCCTCTTTTCGACTCATGCGGTGCCCTATAGCAGCCGATTTCTAGCCCACCACACTTTAGTCACGGATGCCTATCAAAGAGCGTTTCCGAGTGCCACGAACCGCAGAGACGAACCCATGCCAGGCACCCCTAGAGCCATCTGGCAGCGCCTCAAGCAGGGCAGGAGTTGGAGGTGGCATAATTAGTCACATGCAGCTTGTAGCGGCAAAAACCGTTACAACCCGGCAGCCGAGGCTAGAAGTCACTGCCGAGAACGCCAAGAGCCTATCCTTACCCTGGCCATTCACTCGCCAACAGGCCAGGAACAGCGGCTAGGCTGTAATGGTTTTTGGTGCATTTTCCTGCAATTCGACGCATTTAATATGTTCTCATGAACATCAATCAAAGCAATACAAAATCGCATTGTAAGGCGTTCATTATCAGCCGATTAAGTGTAAATTCGGCTGGTGCGCTCGCCAGGAATCGAACCTGGATATGCGGCTTCGGAGACCACCATTCTATCCGTTGAACTACGAGCGCGTTCAGGGTGAATGTGAGATTCGCACGCTCTAGGGGGGGCGGCAAGTGAGTTTTCATGAAGAGATTTGGGGCGTAGCGTGGGGATCACTCCGCAGTGGCAGAGGGCGTGGGCTGAGGCATAGTGGGCGAGTGCCGATTTCCCTCCATGACCTGACCTTCGATGAATTGCGCGATCTCCTCGTGGCAGATGGCCTGCGCCCGGCCCATGTCAGCACGGTGTGGAATGCGTTGCATTTCAGAGCCGAGACGGATCTGGCAGCCCGGGCGGTGCGGGATGAATGGGTGCCACCTTTGCGCCGCTGGCTGGCGGAAAAGGTGGGGGGCGACACCGGCTACACGATCGATCATCTTGCCGTGGCTTCCCACATCCCGAGTGGGGATGGGCTGACCCAAAAGTTCCTGCTGCGTCTCCAGGATGGGCAGGAGATCGAAACGGTGATCATGGGCTACACGGGACGCCACACGGTGTGTGTGAGCACCCAGGCGGGTTGTGCCATGGGCTGTGTGTTTTGTGCGACGGGCCAGATGGGTTTTGTGCGGCATCTGCGGCCCGGAGAGATCGTGGGCCAGGTGCTGCATGCCCAACGCATTCTGCGGGCCAAAGGTGAGCGACTGCGCAACATCGTGCTCATGGGCATGGGCGAGCCGCTGCATAACTACGACAACGTGATGAAGGCCTTGGACCTCATCAGCGACACACGCGGCTGCAACATCGGGCCGAGCAAGATCAGCGTCAGCACCGTCGGTGTGGTGCCGGGCATCCTGCGGCTGGCGGCGGAAAATCGTCCCTACAATCTCGCCATCAGCCTGCATGGCAGCACGGAGGCCGAGCGCGCGGCCCTCATTCCCGCCAACCAACGTTGGCCTCTGGCCGAGCTTATCGCTGCCTGCCGCACCTATGGGCAGCAGACTGGGCGGCGTATCTTTTTTGCCTGGACGCTCATCTCGGGCGTCAATGACACGGCTGAGCATGCACGGCGCGTGGCTACCCTCCTTGCAGGGCTGGATGCACATGTGAACCTCATTCCCCTCAATGAAACTGCGGGTTACAGCGGGAGAGAGAGCGCCGAGAGTTCCGGGGATGTTTTCCAGGCTATTATTCAGGAGGCCGGTATCCCCTGCACTGTTCGCCAGCGGCGCGGCATTGATGTGGCGGCGGGGTGTGGTCAGCTCAAGGCGGAGAAGCAGAAGAATCGTCGGCTTCAGCCTGCATCAGCCTAACCGAAAGCGAATCACATAGTGAGTCTATGTGCAGGTCTCAAAAGGCCACGGGTGCGTGTGCAAACCTTTGGCAAAAAGATGTATGGTAAAAGATAAAGACCCTTATTTCCGCCATCCCACTTTCCCTGAATGTGCGGCGCTCTTGGGGCTTCCAGCTTTCCCAGAAAGCCGGGTAATCCGGCGATGGTGGTGGGAGAGCTTGCGGGATCGTTTGCGCCGGACACACCCAGCCTACGGCTTGCGCCATTCCACACTTCTCGTTAGACGGACTTTAATTTGTTCCGCGTAGGAAAGCGAGCAGATCGGCCATTTGCTCTTTGTTAATCGCACCTTCCAGACCGGGAGGCATCAGGCTCTTGTCCGTGCTGACCATCTTTTTGATCTGGCTGCGCTGGATGGTTTCACTCAGGCCGCCCATCATTTTGAGGGTTACACTGTCGGCGGATTCGGCGGAGATGAGGCCGCTCAGAGCGCGCCCGTCCTGCGTCTCGATGGTGTAGGCGCACCAGCGTGCTTCCACCATGCGGTTGGGGTCCAAAATGTCGGACAGCAGAGCTTCCGGGGGCTTAGCCTTCACATCGGAAAGTGGGGGGCCCACTTCCACCCCGAGATTGCCATGTTTGTGGCAGGTGATGCAAATCATCGCAAAGACCTGCTGGCCCTTTTTCGCATCCCCTTTTGCATGGGTGCTGTCCATGTAGTTGGCGATGACGGCGGCGCGGTCCTCGCTTGGTTGGCCAAAGAGTTTCACGGCCAGATCACGCAGCTCCCCCGTGCCACGCTGGTAGCGCCAGCGCGTCTCCACATCCACCAGCGCCGGAGAGAACTCAGCCTTTTCCATGCGCTTGAAGAGGTCCAGCGCCGTCTTCGCATTCGAGGTCAGCAGCGTCACCAGATCCCGCCGCACGGTCGGGCCCGCCGCAGGCAGCAGGTCATAGATGAGCGGGGAGGCTTTGTCCGCCCCGTACTTCTTCAGCACGGCCAGTGCAGCCGTTTGCAGCTCCGTGGGCTGACCTTCCGCCAGCAGCTTGCGCAGCACCGGCTCCGCCTTGTCCCAGGAACGCTGAGCTAACAAAGGCATGACAGCGAGACGCTGATCAAGAGGCGCTTTGTTGTCGCTCATAACCGTGTCCACCTTAGTGAGGAGGGCATTGATTTCGGCGGCGGCTTTTTCTTGCCCGGCGGGTGGCTGACTGACAAAGGCAGCCAAAGTTTTCGCCCCGAGCTTGCCACCAGATTTAGGCAATCCTTCGGCTAGACCTTGCAGCACAGCGGGCTTCCACCAGGCGAGCTGCCCGGCCTGAGTCTCCAAGGCTTGCAGAGCCAAAACAAAGTCACCTTTTTCGCCACCCGCCGCCGCAGCACTGGCCAATGCACGAAGGGTATCCATGCGCTGGGCCGAGTAGGTCTGGGTGAGTTCGCCTTTTTCGACCACCTTGTCCAGCACAGCGCCCGCCGAATGGGTGCTGGCACTCAGCACCGCACGCATCACCCAGGCATCTTCCGGAGCTTGGCTGATGGCACTCGCTCGGGCCTCAATGACAGCGGCTTCTGACGCGGCATCCGTGTCCGGCGCATTCAGAATCTGGAAAAAAGTTTGGCGACTTTCCCCCACCACCTCGGCTGGGCCTCCGACTGGTTTTCCTTGCTCAACCAGAAGGCGCTGCGCCGTCTCGCGCTGCCAGGCATTCTCGTGACCTAACCAAGCGGTGAGCTTTTCTGGCTCTGTCGGGGCCGCCTCAATATTCGGCACTTTCTGCCCCTTCTTCACGATGCGCCAGATGCGGCCTTCGTTTTCCCCCTGACGCATGTCATGTGTCTTCACAAACTCCTCCGGGAAGAAACGCGCGTGGTCAATCCAGCGGCGATAGATGTCGCAGATGTACATCGCGCCATCGGGGCCGGTGGTCATGTTGACCGGGCGGCTCCACTCATCGCTGCTGCGGAAGAACTCGGTGCGGTCGCCCACGCGGGTAGCCTTCAGGGAGGCTCCGTTCGGCTCCACCTTGTAACGCGTGACAAGCTGTCCCGTCGGATCCGGCACAAAAACATTGTTCTTCAGTTCCGGCATGAGGTGTCCGCGATACACGCCCAGGCCGCTGCAGGCGGTGTTGGTCCCCGCATGCGCATCCGCCGTGGTGTGCGTGATCTTCAGCGGATAAACACGCGTCTCAGCTCCAGGCGGGGCGATGTCTTCGTGGCCCTGGCTGATGCCGGCGTTAGGGTTGCGCATCACAGCCTCATAGGGCATGACGGCAAACATGACAGGGTTGCGGTTCGAGCAGAAAAAGTGATGACCATAGTCATCGAAGGCACCCCCGTATTGGCCATAACCGCTAGTGGGCTCGATCTTCCCGGTCTTCGGATCCCAGCGGAAATTGAACCGGGCGACATTGGCGGAGAGGAGCGTGGGCACTCCTGCCCGCTGCTTTTTCCCCGCGCTTGACGCGCTCACCTCTGAGGCGGACAAGAGTGTCCGCACACCTCTCTCGTCAGGGTAGATCTCCTTGGCGTCCAGACCATTGTTGAAATACACTTTGTTATCCAGTCCCCAGCGAGGGGCGCTGACCTGGAGCTGGCTGTGCCGAGGATTGAAGCCCTTGATTAGCGGCTCATTGATGTCCGCCTTACCATCGCCATTCGTGTCCTTGAGAAAGAGAATCTGCGTGCGGGTGGTGGCGATAAGCCCTCCATTGTAAGGCAGCAGCCCCTGCACATGATCCACGTGGTCGGCAAAGGTCACCGCCTTGTCCATGCGGCCATCGCCGTCTTCATCGGTAAGAAGCTGGATGCGGGAAAGTGCAGGTTTACCAGGTTCCGGCCCCAGAGGGTAATCTCGCATGTCCGCCACATACAGACGACCTTGCGCATCCCAGGTGACTTCCACAGGATCGAGCACCAGCGGCTCTGCGGCCACCAGCTGCGCCTCGTAGTCACCATCCAACTGGATGGATTTCAACGACTCCTCAGGAGATAGGGCCACGGCTTGGCCATCGCGCACACTGACATCACTGCCGCCGCTGGCCTGGATGGGATTCCATTTCTCCTTAAACTGACCTAACGGATGAAGTTCATAACGACGAACGATCATCTCCGCCGCTTCGGTCTGGATGCAGATGCGACCTTCAGCGGGTTTGCAGTCAAACGCCTCGTTCACCAATAGGCCGTTGACGAAATATTGCAGGGTGTCGCCTTTGGCGATGACTTCCAGGCGGTTCCATTCACCCACGGGGGAATCCGGATCATCCTTGCCCCGGAAGTTGATCTTGTCGGCCCAGTCTTCGTCGCGCTTCTCCCAGTTGATGCGGCTGGTCGTCGTGACCGTCTGGCGCGGAGCCCCTTTCTTCCAGCGCTTTTCCTTATCGCGATCCAGTTCGATCTCTGCAGTCACGCTGGTGGTCAGCGTCGTCCCATCGGCGAGTTTGGGCGAAAGTACCAGGATGTCACCGATGCCGCCTTCAATGATCTGGGCCTCAATGCTGGCCATCCAGGTATCCCCCACGGTGCCGTGCGGTCCATAGGCATGAACGAGAATGCCGTTGTCACGGGCATGATCCACACGCTTGCCCCAAGTCTTCGCGCCCCATTTGAACTCCACCACGAGATGGTAGTCCTTGAAGCTTTCCTTCGTCACCATGTAGCCGTAACCTTTGCCGCTGATGTTCAGCAGGCCATCCTTGAGCTGAAAGACCTGATCCGCCGGATCATGAAAATCGGCCTTGGGATTGATGTGATACTCCACCTTCCCCGACTTCATCAGGTCCAGCACATCCAACTTTTGAGTGACGGGCTGTGCCCCAAACAGGGCGGAACCGAATGCAAGGACACAAAGTAAAGTGGAGCGCATCATGATGGGGAGTACTACGATAGATACGGAACCAACCTTCCGGTGCTCAGCCTGAATGGCACCGGAGGTGGTGTTTTTGTGATTCAGTGGCTGCTTCTCTAGAGGAAGGAGCCGGAATGCTCTCATACTGGCGGCCATTCATGAGACCGAAGAGCGACTCTACTTGCCAGTCTTCCACTTTTCTTTGAACTGGCCTAACGGGTGAAGTTCATAACGGCGAACGATCATCTCTGCGCCTTCGGTCTGGATGCAAATACGGCCTTCGGCTGGCTTGCAAGCAAAGGCGGCGTTGACGAGTTGACCGTTGACGAAGTATTCCAACGTGTCCCCCTTGGCGATGACTTCCATTCGGTTCCACTCACCCACGGGGGAATCGGGATCATCTTTGCCGCGAAAATCAATCTTATCAGCCCAGTCTTCGTCGCGCTTCTCCCAGTTGATGCGACCTTTGGTCACTTCCTGGAGAGGGGCACCTTTCTTCCAACGCTTTTCCTTGTCGCGGTCCAGTTCAAATTCGGCCTTCAGGCTGGTGGTCAGTTCGGTGCCATCGGCCAGTTTGGGAGAAAGAACCAAGATGTCGCCGATGCCGCCTTCGATGATCTGGGCCTCAATGCTGGCCATCCAAGTATCTGCATACGCACCGTGCGGGCCGTAGCTGTGGACCAGAATGCCGTTGTCACGAGCACGATCCGCACGCTTGCCCCAGGTCTTCGGACCCCATTTAAAATCCACCACCAGATGGTAGTCTTTGTACCCTTTCTTGGTGACCATGTAGCCATAGCCTTTGCCACTGATGTTCAGCAGGCCATCCTTGAGCTGGAAGACTTCGCTGGCCGGATCATGAAAGTCCTGCTTTGGATTGATGTGGTACTCCACCTCGCCAGCCTTCATGAGGTCAAGCACATTGATGGTTTGGGTGACTGGTTCGGCAGCGAACAGCGAGGAGGCGGCCAAAGCGGCACAGAGGGGAAGAAGGCGCATATTCATTCAGGGAGGGTGTCAAACATACCAACGCCCTCTCGCAGCCCCCTCCTCCGCCCGAATGAAACCGGTGGTGATGCTTTTGTGACACGCGTTTACACTCCTTGATGCGTGACCTTTTCGATTCCCGCCTATTCCACCTTCAACCAGTATGCTAATAAGAGCGCACGGCGAAAAGTAGACTCCTTCTGACCAAAGCAAACGGCTATCTCCTCTTCAATATTTTAGGCGTGTCTATAGGTCTTCAGCGCTGCCTTACCTTCACTCTCAAAAACTTTTTTCCTGTAACTTCAGCCTCGGCCAGAAGACGATAAGTCACCTGTTCCATTTTGCCATTTCCGAGTGGCAGGGGGTCCCCCACTCGCTCCACTTGTATTTCTGTTCCATCCCATTCACGAAGATCAGCTGATACTTCGATGGAATACTCGATTTCCTCGCTCAGGATGCGACGCGGAAAGGTGATGTGCAGATAATTTTTCCCGTTCTCAATGCGTCTTTGCAACTTACTGACAATGAATTCTCCTGGAGATGAAAACTTAGCGGGGTCTAGGCCAAAAGCATATTCAGCAAAATTGCCCAACATATCGTTGTCAGGATCTGTGCCAGGCAGGCGATCCTGCTCAGGGAGTTTGCGAAGAAAGTGGCCTGCCCAATCAGTGTAGTTGCGGACGGTGTAGAGTAGATTGCGATCCCGAAGCAAAGTGCTAACCCTTTCTTGGTTGGCTGTGGAGACCGTTCCTTTAAAGGTGGGATCAGCAACGGTTCCTTCCACGACTTGGTTACCATGAAATCTGGGTAGCTGGTCGCGCAAGGAATGGGAGGAAGAAAACAAACTCGATAGATCCACGGTTTCATTATTCCCATCAACCACAACGTTCACGGGACCATCCAAAGAATCGACCCCTTTTTGCACATACCCCCGGAGGGTTTCCTCCTCTGTGAGAAAGTCGGTAGCGAGCCTGAAGAGGTGGTGCTGGCCAGCAGCACCTGAACTCCTCACTGTGCGAACATGCGTGGAAGCTGCCAAGTAATGTGAGGCGGCGGCTTTGAGAGCGGCTTTAAACGCTCCGCGTTGGTCATCCGAAGTTTGCGTCAGCAGATTGGAAAAGCTGTCCACCAATGCCTCCACTTCAAGTTTGCCCTCGTTAGCCGCTGTCACAACTTCTGCGACCGAAAATCCCGCATCATAAGTTTGCAATAGCCGGATCATAGCCTCCAGGCCGTAAACGCTCGCCATAATAATGGAGATGTCACCAGCATCGAGAACTACGTATGATGATGAGGTCTCACTGTCTGAGAGAGACATGAGGAAACTAGGTTGCGAAGCCGCTGCCAGCAGCAGTTTCAGATGCTGAAGTTCAGGCAGAAGTATCGTCTGAAGATATTCCAACCCTTTTTGGGTGTGACTCTCAAGGGGGACCACCAGTTTACCATCAAGGTCTTTGGCAATCCTATATTTGCGGGCATACAGGTCCGAATCCACCAGCCCAATTGCACTGAGGGCTTGAGCAAAGGCAGGCTCAGGCTCTAGCAAGGTAAGTTTCCCCACGGCTAACAGTACGGAGGCTTCGGGATGAGCCGGATCCACGCCCAGCGCCAGCTGGAACTGCTGAGTGGCTGCCGCAATCCCAGCCATGGTTTGCTGCTGCAAAAAAGCCCTGCCACGGGCCACATAATCATTCGCTGTCACAGGATTTTCCAGGCTACGGATGTTCAGGCTGATTAAGCCAGATGCGTGGACGGGTTCTTCTCCCGTGATCTGGATCCAGTAGAGCATGCCCGCCTGGGCCTGAAAGGCTGTCCGACTGTTGCCAATATCATTGGCATTTCGATTGGAAGCCTGTGCCTCCAGTTCCTCAATAGCCGCACCGGTATAAATGTGTAGCTGTGTGTCAAAGCTGCTGCCCAGAGTATCAATCTGGACCAGCCCTGATATGGGGGACTGCCATTGCCACCAGACTGTTTGGCCGAAAGGATGAATCTGAGAGTTTGGACCCTTTGGCTCTTCTTCTTCCGCTGTGGCCCCTACATTTGTTCCAGAGACCGTGACGGGAATTGCGCTGCCTAGCACACCGGCGTCAGTAAAAGAGTCATTCAGGGGAGGCTGGACGACCACGACATCAAAAGTGCCTTGTGATTCAAACAAGCCATGAACGGCAATGAAATACGTTTGGCCCGCCAAAGCCTCCACTAAAACACCTGGATTGGGCGAGGGTTCATAGTAAAAATCCACTACCTCAATTCCTTCTAGATTAAGGGTGGCAAGCGTGTTTCCACGGTAAACAGCCACCAGTGTCCCTTCCCTGATCTTTGAGTTCACGGCTGAAATCAATACCTGACCATTCGCTGGTGCGGTCCATTTCCACCATGCGGAGCACGCACCGATGTCTTCGCCATACCAAGGGTGATTCAGGACAGGCTCACCAACCTCTAGTGTGCACCCGATATTGCTGCCTTTCACAAAAGTCGGCAGGGTTGTGGGCAAGGTGACCGCCTGAGAAAACGAATCATTCAGAGGAGGCGGCGCTTCCTGCGCTGACACAAGTCCGATCATTCCAGACAGGATGGCCATGAAAAGCATCAACGGCCGTGAATGAGCAAAAGCTGAAGTCGTTGAGAAAATCATGATGGATGTGCCACCCTGAATCAAACCACCCTTCGTTTCAAATCATTTTACTTAGTGATAGCCCGATAGAATTGTGTCATATCGGTAACACACTCAATATCTCTAATTTCCTAACTCACAGAAAAGGACGGAACACTATAAAAAAGACACTGAATCCACACTCATAGATACCGTGATTCCCCCCCTCTCCGGGTGGAAGCTCCCAATAAAATGGCACGGCCAAATATTAGCCGTGCCATATACAAGCGCAGGATGCTGGGAGGGTTACGGCAGCGGGAAGCGCTCGTTCACGGTGGCGATCTCAGTGCGGATGGAGGCGAGGACTTCGGCGTTGTCCTTGTTGCCCAATGCGCGGTCGATCCAGTTGGCGATCTGCACCATCTCGGCTTCCTTCATGCCACGGGTAGTGACAGCCGGCGTGCCGATGCGGATACCGCCACCGAGAGTGATCTTCTCGGTGTCAAACGGGATGCCGTTCTTGTTCACCGTGATGCCGGCGTGGTCCAGGGTTTCGCTGGCCACTTTGCCATTCAGACCGCGAGGGCGCAGATCCACCAGCATGAGGTGGTTATCTGTGCCGCCGCTGACGATGCGGTAGCCGAGCTCGGCAAGACGAGTGGCGAGTGCGCGGGCGTTCTTGACGACCTGCTGAGTGTATTCAGCGAACTCGGGCTTCAGGCACTCGCCGAAGCACACCGCCTTCGCTGCGATGACGTGCATGAGCGGGCCACCCTGAACGCCTGGGAACACCTGGCTATTGATCTTTTTGATGAGGTCTTCGTTGTTCGTCAGCACGATACCGCCGCGAGGTCCGCGCAGGGACTTGTGCGTGGTGCTGGTGACGAAGTCCGCGTATTCCATCGGGTTCGGGTGCTGGCCACCGGCGACAAGGCCAGCGATGTGGGCCATGTCCACGAAGAGGTAAGCGCCGACGCTTTTGGCGATCTCGCTCATCTTCTTGAAGTCAATGATGCGCGGGTAGGCGGAGGCCCCTGCGGTGATCATCTTCGGCTGCTCGCGCTTGGCGACTTCGGCGAGTTCATCATAGTCAATGAGCTCATTGTCCTGACGGACGCCATACTGGCAGAAGTTGTAAAAGCGGCCGGAGAAGTTGGCCGGATTCCCGTGGGTCAAGTGACCACCGTGGGCGAGGTTCATGCCCAGCACCTTGTCGCCGGGCTGCAGCACGCTGAAGTAAACGGCGGCATTGGCCTGGGAGCCGGAATGCGGCTGCACGTTGGCATACTTGGCACCAAAGAGTTTGCAGACGCGGTCAATGGCGAGCTGCTCCACCTTGTCCACCTCTTCACAGCCGCCGTACCAGCGTTTGCCGGGATAACCCTCGGCATACTTGTTGGTGAGGCAGGAACCCTGCGCAGCCATCACCGCTTTGCTGGTGAAGTTCTCGCTGGCGATGAGCTCGATGTTGTTCTGCTGGCGATGCTGCTCACCGCGCACGATTTCGGCGACGGCTGGATCAGCGGTTTCAAGGATGGTGAGGGGGTGGAGTTGGGGCTGGGTGTTCATTTTGGCGACTCGGCGTCCGTGACGGCCTCCAGCAAAGGGCGTCTTCAACCAGGCGTTGAGGATGTCTTTGGTGGTGGCTTCGGAAGTGGTTTTAGCGGCTAGGCACAGGACGTTGGAGTCATTGTGCTCACGGGTGATGGCGGCGGTTTCAGCATCGCTGACGAGGCTGGCCTGGATGCCGGGGTGGCGATTGGCGGCAATGCTCATGCCAATACCGGTGGTGCAGACGAGGATGCCTGCATCAGCTTCGCCCGAAAGGACGCTCTGAGAGACGAGCTCCGCATAGTCTGGGTAGTCCACGGAGGCAGCGGAATGCGTGCCGAAATCCAGAACGGCATAACCGCTGTCTTTGAGATGGGCGACGACGGCGTCCTTCAGGGCCACCCCGCCATGGTCGGAACCAATGGCGAGTTTCTGTGGCAGGTCTGGGGCGGTGAGTGTGCTCATGGAGATGATTGGCGAAAAAGAGGGGGTTTTGAAAATGAAAAGATCGAATACAAAAATGAAAAAACCGAATGATGGGGAGGGTGTGGCAGGAAGATGAACCCCGGGAAAAGACCTCTCTAAAGATGCCTTTTCCCCAAGTCTAATCCCCCTGCGTGCGACCTCGGCCAGCCTCCGCTTTCCAGGTTTGTTCGATGTAGGCGAGCACGCTAGGCAGCATCTTTTCCAGATGCTCCAGCGTCTCGCGATACTCGGAAAGATCACCTCCAAAGGGGTCACTGAGATCCCGACCGCGCAGGCTGTCGTCCGCCGTGAACTCGGAAACCAAGTAAACTTTGTCCTCAGCCTCAGGATGGTTCATGAGGATGGCCGCCAGATGGCTGCGACTCATGGCAAAGATGTGAGTGGCGTTTTCGACCAAATCCACCGTCACGGCCCGGCTTTTGTGTTTGGTTAGGTCGAGACCTTTTTCCTTGGCCAGGACGACACTGCTGCGACTGGCAGGTTGGCCCGAATAGGCACCCACGCCGGCGCTGCCGACCTGATAATCGGCAAGGTCTTTCGTCAGGTCACGGAACAGCACCTCAGCCAGAGGGCTGCGGCAGGTGTTTCCAGTGCAGACAAAGAGGACGTTTTTCAAAAGGCGCGTGGGTTTCAGAGACTACGCCCCACCGGGCTTGGCGGGACGGCAGAGTGCCGCGCAGGGGCGTTTTGTCAAAAGGGGAGTGCCCCAGAAAGCCAACTTTGAGAGGAAAACCTCAGATTCGCCGCGCTTCCCGCACCTCGAGTTTCACGATCTTCCACTCAGCCTTCACGGGAGAGACCGTCACCTCTGCCGTGTAGCGATTCACGCGGGTATGGGCATGCCCCCAGTGCCCCACGGTGCCGAGAGCGGTCCATTGACAATCGGTGACGAACCCTGCCCCGGCGGGATTATCTTTCACCTCCATGACCTCTGCGCTAAATTCCGTGATGGTCACTCGGGTGCCTTCCCTGCCCTCCAGCGTCAGGGCCTGTAGGGTCTCCAGATATAGCTGGCGGAGCAGCTCACCATCCACACTGCGGGCTAGAGTGTCATAGATATCGGACTCTGAACGGTAGTCGAAAGCACGATACACATTCCGCAGCAGGGGTGATAAAATAACCTCCGCCTCAGCCGTGGTTTTCACCGGTGGTGCAGCAGGGCCCCGAGGGATCTGAATGACCAGGAACGGCCAGGTCAATACCGCCCCGAGCAACCACGCGCCAAGAAAAGCGACGGCGCCGCCGGGCAAACGATGCCCGCCCATTTTGACCCACAGGAAAAAAATCAGTCCCGCCGAGGCCCAGATGATACTAGCCAAAGGAAGCTGCCAAGGTGGGAGCGAGGCGATCCGAGGAACGGCAGCGAGAGGCCCTGGCATGGGCAACTTTCCTTTGACCGACCATTTGATCAAAGGCACCCCCGTGGCAGCCTCAATCAATTCACTTTTTGCCCCATAAAAAAGGCGGATCGGCAGAGCCTTTTGCGCCTGGATGTAACCCGTCCACTGGATGAGGATTTCCTCAGGCAGAGGAGGCAGTGGAAACTCCCAGATCAGGCCTACCATGGCTTCACGAGTGGGTAAGCTGCTGCCTTCATCAAAGGGCAGTGTGGCACCAGGCTTTCCCTTGATAATGGAAGCTCCCAAAAAAGTACCCTGACTCACCTGGGTAGTCCCCAGACGGCACCAGTCTTCCGCTTTGGCAGCGAGGGCAGCGGCCAAGGTCTTTTGCTGCGCGGCATCGAGATTAGGCGTCACCGGTAACTTTGCCCATGAGAGGACCGTCGTCGCATCATACAGCACCTCAAAGCGCATCTGGTTAGGCTCCAGATACAAGTACCCCTGAAAGATGGCCTCAGCAGCCACCGGCGGTGAAACAGAAGCAGGAATGGGCTGGCTCAAAATCTTGCTTGCATCGAGCTGCAAGGATTGAGCCTGTAGCCCAGGCATGACCGCAAGTAGGAACAGAGCTAGCAAGACCCATAATTGCCCCCGCCCACAGTCGCCATCTCGCGCAGATGGACTCACAGAATCCAAGGCTTCCTCCATTCCTTCGAAAGCAACTTCGAGGCCGCTTCATTGCCCTCGATCTTTTCCGTCTGCGGATTCCATTTCAGTCCGGCGCTTTCGGTGCGAAGAGCAATATTGGCAAGGTGAGATACCGTGATGCTGCGATGACCGATCTCGACGGGAGTCGCTGTGGGTTTACCGTCGTAGATGCAGCTCAGGAAATTGTCCGTGTGGTCCTTGCTCTCATAAAGATGGATTTCATCCGCGCCGATCTTCTCGCGAAGGATGGCTGGATCGCTGGCGGTGATTTTTCCACGATTCACATAGATCCATTTGCCCGCATCGCCCTCGAACATCACGCCGACATGATCGAAGCCTTTTTTGCCCGCTGGAATCTTCATGGCCGCTTCCACTTCCGGCATCAGTTTGTGATCTGGGCTGGCCACCTTCATGACGACGCCGTTTTCATAAACACACTCAAAGGAAAAGGCGGTAGCGGTGTTATAAAGCGCATCTTTGTTCAAAGTGCCTGAAACGGCGCGAAGCTCGATGGGGCCCGTGTGCTCCGTACCCATGCCCCACTGAGCGATGTCTATGTGGTGGGCGCCGAAGTCTGTGATCATGCCGCCACTGAAATTGAAATTGTGGCGCCAGTTGAGTGGCAGCAGAGCTGGGCGGTAATCCATCTGCTCCGCAGGGCCCAGCCAGAGTTCATAATTAAAATCGGCAGGGAGCGGCGCCACCTCTGTTTTGTCGGCCATGCCATTCCAGTTGGAATGACCACCAGGCAGTCCCACGCGGACGTGTTTGAGTTTGCCGATCCGGCCATTGCGGACCATTTCACAGGCCATGCGGAAATAGATGTCGCTGCGCTGCTGGCTACCTGTCTGCCAGGTCACACCCGCCTTCGCCACTTCATCCGCCATGAGGCGACCTTCGCCAATGTTCAGCGCGAGAGGCTTCTGGCCATAGACATGTTTCCCTTTGCGGGCGGCATACACGGCCATGTAGGCGTGCCAATGATCTGGCGTGGAGACTTGGACGGCATCCAGATCTTCCTGCTCCATCATTTCCCGAAAGTCTTCGTAGGCGGTGCAGGTCTTGACGTTCTTGTTCGCCGCCTGGGAATAGTGCTGATCAATGATCTTCCGGCCAGCTTCGCGCCCACCGGTTTCTTTGCCATCGTAGCCGTAGTGGCCATATTCCTTCATGGGATCTGCCACGGCGATGACCTGACACTTTTCGTTGTTTAAAAACGAAGGTGTCCAGTCTCCGGCGATGGTGCCCCAGCCGATGCAGCCGACGGTGATGCGCTCCGAGGGAGCCGGGCGACCTGATTTACCAAAGACACTGCTCGGAACAATGGTGGGGAAACCGATGGCAGCCGCGCTGCTAGCAAGGAAGTGGCGACGAGAAAAACGGAGGGGCATGAAACAAGTCTAATGGAAATGCCCCCTGAGCAGCAACCCTGAAGTCATGAGCGGCCAAGAAATCATCTCGCGCCACATCCTACTCAGATACCGGCTCAAAGATTTGGTGCTTCCCGGCAGATGGCCTTCAAATAATCAAAGCTGAAAAGGCCCGTGTTGTGGCCGTCTGAAAAATCAAACTGCACGGCGTAACCGCCAATGACACGCCAGCCACGCACCGTGACGCCAGGGAAATGCTTTTGGTCTGTGCCACCGTATTTACGCCCCAGGAGATCCCGCTCCCCGGTGTTTTCGGCACTGGGGGACCAGGCGCGAAGTCGTTCACAGGGAATGTAGTCTTCGGACTTATCTGACCAACGGATGGCCAATTCAGAGCCAATGATTTCGAGATGTTCGGGGATGAGCATGGAGGGGATCAGGAGTGGTTACGAAAAAGGGACACCTCGCGGTGTCCCTTTCGGAAAGGCTGACTGTGAAACTTCCGGATTAACGGGAGTAGAGTTCCACCACGAGCTGCTCATTGGCAATCGGGTTGATCTCGTCACGGATCGGAGCGCGGTTAAACACACCAGACATCTTGTCGCGATCCACAGTCACCCAATCCGGAGAAGGGTTACCGAGGGTCATTTCCAAGAAGCGACCGACCAGCTGCTGAGAGCGGGGGCTGTTTTTGGCGGCGATGACGTCACCTGCCTTGACCTGATAGCTGGCGATGTTGACGATCTTACCGTTGACGGTGATGTGGCGATGGCTGACGAGCTGGCGGGAAGCGAAGCGGGTGTTGGCGAAACCGAAGCGGTAAACCACGTTGTCGAGACGGGACTCAAGCATCTGAAGCAGGTTTTCACCCGTCACGCCCTTGCGGCGCTGAGCTTCAGCGAAGGTGAGGCGGAACTGCTTTTCAAGCACGCCATACTGGAAACGCAGCTTCTGCTTTTCGATCAGAGCGACCGCGTAATCAGAGTTTTTGCGGCGGGAATTCTTAACACCGTGCTGCCCTGGTGGGAAGTTGCGGGTTTCAAGAGACTTGGAAGGACCGAAAAGCGCGACGCCAAAACGACGGGCGATCTTTTCGCGGGGACCTGTGTAACGTGCCATACGAGTAAAATGCGGAGAGAAACGAGATTAGACGCGGCGAGCCTTCGGTGGGCGGCAGCCGTTGTGAGGGATCGGGGTAGCATCCTTGATCACGGTGACTTCGATGCCCATGGCCTGAACGGCACGGACAGCGGACTCACGGCCAGAACCTGGGCCACGCAGACGAACTTCAACTTCGCGCAGACCGTGACCCATGGCTTGACGGCAAGCGTCCTGAGCAACGACCTGGGCAGCGTATGCAGTGCCTTTACGGGAACCGCGGAAACCCATCTTACCGGATGTGGACCAACCGATCAGGTTGCCGACGCGATCCGTGATGGAAACCATCGTGTTGTTAAAGCTGGAACGGACATGAACGATACCGGAGTGAACGTTCTTGGAACCCTTGGCCTTGATGACCTTGGCGGTTTCAGTGCCGTCGCCGCCACCGATTTCAAGCCAGACGCTCTGGGAAACGGCGCGGTCGCCGCTGGTTGGCGCTTTGTCAGCGGCCGGTGCACCGGGGGCTGCAGGCGCTGGGGCCGGAGCTGGAGCGGCTTCTGGGGCGGCAGCTTCAGGAGCCACTGCCGGAGTTGTTGTTTCTTCTGCCATAATACGAAAGGATAGGAGCCTGGGTTGTTACCTGATTACTTCTTACCAGGCTTGCTCTGCGCGCCGACGGTCTTACGAGGACCTTTGCGAGTGCGGGAATTGGTGTGGGTGCGCTGACCGCGAACTGGCAGGCCACGGCGGTGGCGAGTGGCGCGATAGCAGTTGATGCCAAGGATGCGCTTCATGTGCATGCCCTGCTCACGACGAAGGTCACCTTCATACACGATGCCCATGCCCTGGATCACCTGAGTGACGAGTGCAATCTGGTCATCCGTAAGCTCGCCAGCGCGGACGTTAGGATCAATGTTGCTAGCAGCAAGAATCTTGCGGCTCAGGGGAAGACCGATGCCATAAATATACGGCAAAGAATATTCGATTTTCTTTTCGTTCGGGATTTCGACTCCAAGTAGGCGTGCCATAATCAGTAAGTGCTATGAGTGAATGTGCCTGGAATTAACCCTGACGCTGTTTGTGGCGTGGGTTTTTGCAGACGACGCGGACCACGCCTTTGCGGCGAATGACGCGGCAGAGTTCGCAGAGAGGTTTGACGGATGTACGGACACGCATAAGAGGTCAGCGCCCAGTTAGCGGGCGGGGGAGTCGAAAGTCCTACCACACCAGAATCGCTACGCAACCCCGTTTTTCACATCTTCAGACTTTTTCACTTGCAGGCATGACGAAAATTTTTCGGAAAGTTTAACTATTTTAGGTGAACAAGTGATAGCCTCGCTTCGACTAATCAGTCACTTACCCAAGTATGAAAACATCAGCACTCTCATTCCTTGCCGCTCTCAGCCTGGTTTCCTGCGCCACGGGACCCAATGCCCAAACCGGCACAGTCATTGGCGCACTCGGCGGCGCGGCAGCCGGCGGCATCATCGGTAACCAGAGTGGTCGCGGCCTGGAAGGCGCTGCCATCGGTGCCGGCCTCGGTGCCCTGGGCGGCAACGCCATCGGCAATGCGCAGGATCAGCGCAACCAACAATACTACCAAAACCAGCAGTATAACAATCAATACCGTCGCCCCACGGGCTACTATCCAAACGGTCAGCCCTATTACGGCAACCCGTATTGATCTTTTGACGAGAGCTTGACCCTCTTGTGAAAACGCAGCCGGAATCTCCCGGCTGCGTTTTTTGTTTCTTGTGCTTCTCAGGAAAGGCAGCGTCAGTACTTCAATTCGCCTTTATGATTTCCCAGCTCAGCTCCGCCGCCCATTTCGTCCGCAACAATGACTGGCGCACCATTCTGGCGCAGGTGAATTCACGCGATGCCCACCCGCTGCTTCAGTTTATCAAATACGGGATCTGCGGACTTGGGGCCTTTATCACGCATCAAGTCATCTGGTTGGCTCTTTCATTCTGGGCCTTCCCTTCCATTGACTCCTCCATCCCAGATGAAACCCGTGCGCTCAATAGCACGATCAGCAACTCCATCGCCGTTCTCTTCAGCACCGCAGTCGCTTACGTCACCAATGTTCTTTGGGTTTTCAAATCAGGCCGCCATAGCCGCGTGGTGGAAATCGCCAGCTTCTTTGGCATCGGCGTGATTAGCTTTGGCGGCGGCTTGCTGGCGGGGCCCTGGTTGATCAAGATGTTTGGTCTCAATACCCTGGTGGCTCAGCTCAGCATGGCCGTCACCTCGGTGCTGATCAATTTTGTCTGCCGGAAGTTTTTTATCTTCAAGCATTGAGCCATTCGGCAATGGCCGCGATGACCTCCAGGCGCTGTGCTTCCGAGAGCTCGCCATAGATAGGCAGGCTGATGACCTCCTGCGCCATGCGGTGCGAGACCTCACAGCCCACCCGAGAAGCCTCAGGCAGATGGGCAAAACAAGGCTGCTGATCCAGCGTCAGCGGGTAATAGATCTCACAACCGATGCCGGCTTTTTGCAGAGCATCACGGAAGGCATCGCGCTGACCATCCAGCACACGAACCGTGTATTGATTCCAAATGTGGGTGTTGTGGTCATAGGCCACGGGCAGCACCAGACGAGCCCCCTGCCCTGCCAGCCAGGCATCTTGGGCGCTCACACATTTGCAGTGTGAAACATCAGCCTGGACCACACCCGGCAGCTTCAAAAGAGCCTCTGTGTAGTGAGCGGCATTGGCCTGGCGCTGGGCCGTGTACTCGGCATAACGTTTCACTTTCACGCTCAGGAGAGCACACTGCACGGTGTCCATGCGGAAGTTGCCACCGATGTAGTGATGATAGTACTTGGGCTTGGAACCATGCACCCGAAGCACGCGGGCAAATTCGGCAAGGTTGTCGTCGTTAGTCACCAGCATCCCACCGTCACCAAAACCACCGAGATTCTTGCTGGGGAAGAAACTGTAGGTGCCAAAGTCACCCATGGCCCCACAGGCACGGCCTTTATAAAGAGAGCCAATGGCCTGAGCTCCATCTTCGATAATACGCAGCCCCTTTTCCGCAGCTAACGCGAGGAGGGGGGCCATATCGGCACTCTGGCCAAAGAGGTGGACGGGGATGATGGCCTTGGTGCGGGGCGTGATCTTGGCGCGAGCATCATTCACATCCAGGTTGAAGCAGATGGGACAAATGTCTGTAAAGACGGGGATGGCTCCCAGACGAGAGACGGCTCCAGCCGTGGCAAAGAAGGTGAAAGCAGGGCACAGGACTTCATCGCCAGGCTGAATGTCCAACGCCATGAGGGCGAGTAAAAGAGCGTCTGTGCCGGAGGAAACGGCGAGGGCATGCTTCACGCCCACCATGTCAGCGATCTCTTTTTCCAGCACTTCCATCTCTGGCCCCATGATGAACCGGCCATGCTGAAGGACACGCGCGAAGGCAGCCTGGAGTTCAGATTCGAGTGGATGATTCTGGGCGTTGACGTCGAGAAGTGGGACGGACATGGAGGCTAGAAACTCAGAGGGCAAGACGCAGTGGTCAAGGATCAAGACAAGGCAACCGAGGTGAAAAAAAGCGCCTGACCGTTTTCACAGTCAGGTGCAGAATGTCCGAACGAGGCTTCTAAAATCTTAGGCCTTCGGGGTCTTGGGTCCACTTTCAGGCAGCTTTGGCTGCGTGATGTAGTCCTTTGGAATTTCGCCCGTGAGTGACTTCAGGAAGGTGACAATGCTGCCTGTTTCTGCGTCCGTGAGCGTCTTGCCCAACTGGTGCTCCGCCATCATTTTCACCATCTGGTCCAGTGTTTTCACCGAACCATCATGGAGGTAAGGCCCGGTTTCACTGACATTGCGGAGGCTGGAGACCTTGAAGAAATGCTTATCGCTTTCCACCTTCGTCGCCTCATAACGACCGAGGTCTTTGAGTTCAGGCCAGGCTTTCACGAGGCCCAGTTTATGATACATGGCACCGCCGATGGCAGGTCCGTTATGGCAGGTGGCGCATCCAGCTTTGGCGAAGGTTTCATACCCCTTTTGCTCCTCAGCCGTGAGGGCTGTCTTTTGGCCTTTCAGGTAATCATCCCAACGAGAGGGCGTGACCAGCTTGCGCTCGAAGGCCCCCACGGCCTTGCCAAAGTTGTTGTAGTTGATGGGATCTACCTCGCCAGGGAAGGCGGATTTGAAAGCCTCCACATATCCGGGAATGGACTTCAGCACATCCACCACAAAGTCGGCACTGGGCATGCCCATCTCCACCGGGTTTAGCACAGGCCCTTTGGCCTGCTCCTCCACCGTTGGCGCGCGGCCATCCCAGAACTGGGCGATGTGAAGGGCCGCATTGTAAACCGTGGGGGAACTGCGCCCGCCCAATTTGCCCTCGTGGCCGGGTGAGAATGGCAAGTTATCCTGGCCATATTTATCCAGCACATGGCAGGTGTTGCAGGACATCTGGCCATTCTTCGAGATGCGGGTCTCATAGTAGAGCATGCGCCCTAGATTGATCTTCGCTTCCGTCAATTCATTGTCTGCCGCCGGGGCTTCCGTGGGCAGGGGCTTGAACATGGCCAGATAGGAATCTGAGAGAGCATCGGCGAGGACCGGTGAGGCCATCAGCGATAACAAGGATGTTGTGAGGAGGAGGGATTTTTTCATGGTTTTCTCGGGGGGGAAAACAGAGCGTAGGCTACGGTGTCAGGAAGCCATTGGTTGCAATCAATCTATAAGGAAGGAGAAGGTTTTATTTTCACTCCACCTCGATTGCGAAACACCTCTCATTGGTTGGGATTTGAAGACAAAGAAATTGCCCTCATCATCCATTTACCACTGCCTTTTGGTTGCCTGCCTGAAGTCACCCCGTATGATGTTAACACATGAAACTGAGCCGTGTCTTCCCCTTCATCCTGGTGTTGGCCACAGCGGGCCATGCCCAGGAAAAGCCCACTGAAGAAGTTCGGAAAAAACTGGAGGAGACCTATCAACTCCAGCAGGCCCAGCGTTACTCAGAGGCGCTGCTCAAGCTGGATGAAATCGAGGCTCTGGCACCTGAGCTTTCAGACCTCTACAACATGCGCGGGGCCATCTACCTCACCCCTGCCCTGCGCGACTTTGACAAAGCCCAGCCTCTCCTGGACAGGGCTGAAGCTCTGGCCCCCAACGCCATCGCGCCGAAGTTTAACAAGGCGGAATTGCTCTTCGTCAAACATGAGTGGGCCGCAGCTGCCGCAGCTCTGCAAAAGCTGCTGGATGACTTCCCCAAGCTGCAACAAAACCTCCGCCACCTGACGCTCTACAAACGTCTCGTCTGTGAGGTGAAGCTGGGAAAACTGGATGAGGCGGCCAAGACCCTCAAAGACCACTTCACTTTCATGGATGACACGCCTGCCTACTACTACGGCCAGGCAGCCATCGCCTTTGGCAAAAAGGATGGCTCCGCTGCCAGAGATTGGCTGGCCCGAGCGCAAGGCATCTATAAACCGGCCGAAGTCACTGCCTATGTGGACACCTTGATGGAAGCCCGCTGGGTAGATAACATCAGCCTTCCCCCCGTGGAGAAATAGCCTGCTTATGTGGCGGATCGCAACCGACACGGGAGGCACCTTTACGGATGCCTTTGCCCGAAATCCCCAGGGCCACGAAACGCGCTGCAAGGTGCTTTCCACCGGAGTTCTCCGCGTTCGTGTCCTCGACATCCTCGCAGAGGGTCACTTGCGAGTCAGCGGCCTGCCCGCCATGCCGGATGGTTTCTACGCGGGGTTTCAAGCTGAAATCATTCACGAGACATCCAAAGCGGCCTTTACCATTCTTCACTATCACTCGTTGCCTGACAGCACTGGTGAAACGGGACACAGCTTGCTGACGGTGGAAGCTGCAGTGGCCGATCTGCCGGAACCTTTCTTCCTCATGGATCTGAGCACGGGTGAAGAAGCCCCCATCTTAGCGACACGACTTTTAACACATACGCCGTTAGGCCAGGCCTTTCCACCGCTCGAATTACGATTAGCCACCACGCGGGCCACGAACGCGCTGCTGGAGCGCAAAGGCACACGCACAGCACTATTCATCACCCAGGGTTTTGGGGATCTTCTCCGCATCGGCGATCAGCGTCGTCAGGATCTTTTTGCTCTTCATCATGCACCTCGGCCTTTGTTTTTTGAGGCAACCGAGGAAGTTAAGGAGAGACTGTCAGCCGATGGGCAAGTGCTTCAACCTCTGGATGAACAGGCGGTGATTGATCAAGCGAAGACCTTGCTGCAACAAGGCATTCATCATGCCGCCGTAGCCCTGCTCCACAGTCACGCACATCCGCAGCATGAACTTCGTGTTGGTGAACTTTTGCGACAGGCAGGATTCAGCCACGTCTCCCTCTCCAGCCAGATCGCCCCTTTCACGAAGATTTTACCGAGGGCCCAAAGTGCCGTGGCCAATGCCTACCTGACAGGTCCCGTGGAGGCCTTTATCCAAGGCGTGGCCCGGCCTTTGCAGAGCGGCACCAGCTCCGCTTCGCTGCTGATCTTAAACTCCGCCGGAGGCTTAGAATCCACCACAGCCATCAAACCCAAAGATCTTTTGCTGAGTGGCCCTGCGGGTGGGGCCCTTGGTGCGGCGAATGCAGCGGCGCAGTTGGGTTACACCCGCATTTTGACTTTGGACATGGGCGGCACCAGCACGGATGTGGCCCGCATTGATGGGCGGCCAGGTTATCGCTTCACGCAAAATGTCGCTGGCATGCAGCTACTAGCCCCCTGTGTCGCCATCGAGACCGTGGCGGCGGGCGGGGGCTCCATTTGCCATTGGACACCGCATGGGCTCGCCGTGGGACCTGAAAGCGCTGGCTCCAATCCGGGGCCAGCGTGCTATGGACGTGGCGGCCCACTCACCATCACGGATGTCAATCTTTTGTTAGGCCAGTTTAACCCTTCGCGCGCTCCCATCCCTCTGGATAAAAACGCGGCTCGACAACGCCTCTATGAGCTCTTTCAGCAGACCTCCGGTTATGAGACGCCGAAACATTTACTGTGGGCCTGTCTTGATCTCGCCATTGAGCACATGGCCGATGCCATCCGCCGCATCTCCGTGGCGGAGGGTTATGATCCCGCCGACTACGCTCTCCTGGCCTTTGGTGGGGCTGGCCCCCAGCATGCCTGCGCTGTGGCGGAGCGCCTGGGGATCTCCACCATTTTAGCACCAGAACATGCGGGCATTTTGAGCGCTGTGGGCCTGCACCAAGCCGTGCCGGAGCAGATCGCTCAAAGGCAAGTGTTACAGGCGCTGAATGAATGCCAAGAGCAGGTGGATGAGTGGGTGGATGAAATGGTCGCAGAGGCCCAGACGAGTCTTTTTCCCCCACTGTCCACGGATGCTCCGCCCGAAATCCACAGGGCCTCGCTCCTCGCCGAGTTGCGTCTGCGCGGCCAGGATACGCCCATCCAGGTCACCTTCGAAAAAGCGGAGGACTTACCCCAGCGCTATCGCAATGCCTACGAACGTCTTTTTGGTTATTCTCCACCTGCGCATCGCCTCATTGAACTGGTCAGCCTCAGGGTCGTCGTTGCCGTAGTGCCTCCAGTTCAAGCAAAGTCACCCACTTCCCCACAAACGACGACTGAAAAAATCGCCGGTCCTCTGCTCATTCAGGACAACTTCAGTACTTTGGTGGTCGATGAAGGCTGGGAAGTCCAGCATGTGTCTGGCATTGCCCATATTCTCACGAGACTCGACACAGCACCCCCCCGCCCCCAAAACCTTTCGCGAGATCTCCTTCGGCATCGGCTTCATAGCATCGTGACAGACATGGGGGCTCTGCTTTGCCGCACCTCCATCTCCACGAACATCCGCGAGCGGCTGGATTTCTCCTGTGCACTTCTCAATGAAAAAGGCCACCTGATTTCCAGCGCTCCCCACATCCCCGTTCACCTCGGTGCACTGGGCGTGTGCGTGAGGGAGGCCACCCGAGGCTTCGACCTGCGCCCTGGAGATACGCTGATCACCAATCATCCAGCCTTTGGGGGCTCCCACCTGCCAGATGTCACTCTCATCACCCCAGTGTTTGATTCAGCAGAGACGCTGCTCGGCTACGTCGCAAACCGGGCGCACCATGCCGAGATCGGCGGCATCACCCCGGGCTCCATGCCAGCCACGGCCACCTGCCTAGCGGAGGAGGGTGTGGTCATTCCACCTCAGTATCTGGTGCGGGCAGGCGAGTCCTGTTTTGACCAGGTAGCCACCGCACTTACCCAGGGCCTATATCCCACTCGCAATCTGGCCGATAATTTAGCCGACCTCCATGCGCAGCTCGCGGCCAACCTCCACGGCGTGGAGCGTTTCCAAGAGTTAGCGGGAGAGACAGGCGAGGCATTGCGTCATCATCTTCAGGCCATCTTGGATCACAGCGCCTCCGTCATGCGCCAAAAGATCCCCACCATCCTGCCCTGTCAGGCCACGCAAACCCTGGATGATGGGTCCATCATCCAGGTGCAGGTTTCAAATCCAACAACGGAAATTCTACGTCTGGATTTTACCGGGACTTCCCCTGTGCATCCGCAGAATTTAAATGCCACGCGCGCCATCGTCAGCAGTGCCATTTTGTACTGCCTGCGGTTGCTTTTGCAGGAGGATTTACCGCTCAATGAAGGGCTGCTCCAGCCGGTGGAGATCTTGCTCCCCGAAGACTGTCTTCTCAATCCTACTTTCACAGGAGATGCCATCCGCGACCCTTCTGTGGTGGGAGGAAATGTGGAGGTGAGCCAGCGGCTGGTCGATACTTTGTTATTGGCCTTTAAACTCCAGGCGTGCAGCCAGGGAACCATGAATAACTTTTTGTTCGGCAATGAGCACTTTGGTTATTACGAGACCATCGCCGGCGGCACGGGCGCAGGCCCCGGTTATGCCGGGTCCGATGCTCTGCACAGCCACATGACCAATACGGCGATCACAGATCCCGAAATCCTCGAACAACGCTACCCCGTACGGCTGCGGCAGTTTGCCATTCGCCGTGGCTCTGGGGGTGTGGGCCAGTGGCCAGGCGGTGACGGGGTGATTCGCGAGTTTGAATGCCTCGCTCCTTTGACCTTTTCGCTCCTCACCCAGCATCGCCAGTCAGCCCCCTATGGTTTGGAAGGTGGCGGTGATGGCAGCCCTGGGCAGCAGGTGCTCATTCGAGGAAATGAGGTACACGCATTGCCCGCAAGCACCAGTTTTCTCACGCAGCCCGGAGACCGGGTCCGCATCGAGACACCCGGCGGAGGTGCTTGGGAATCGGTCCCTACGGCCTAATTCCCCCTCAAAACCTCGGCAACCGTCACTTTTCACGGAGGTTTCGTCATTCTTCTCCCCGCGTCTCTACTTGCACGGCCCCCTGCCCAGTTTTAAAGCACCCCTTCAACCGCCATGCCCACCACGTATCACGTCCTGCCCACTGCCGCTCACAATGACCTCGTCCGCGCCGCCTACGTGCATCGCGGTTACACCGCTGCGGAGGCTGAGGATGCAGCCCGCTTTTGCGAAATGGCCTCGGCTCATGGCATTCGCACTCACAATGCCATCAAGGCCCTGCACCTGGACCATCTCTTCGGCAGCGCCACGGGTGGCTGCAAGCCTGGAGCTGAAGTGAAAGTGATCGAGAAAAAATTCGCCGCGAGTGAAGTGTGGGACGCCCAGCTCAAGCTCGGCCAAAGCGTGGCCTTCAGCGCCATGGAGCGTTGCATGGAGATGGCCGATAAATACGGCATCGGCCAGGTGAGCGTGGACAATGCCTTCCATTACCTCTGGGGCGGTGGTTACGTCATGGATGCCGCCAAAAAAGGCTACATCGCCTACACGAACTGCACATCCACCCTGGGTGAAGTGGTGCCTTTCGGCGGTAAATTCCCGGTTCTGGGCACGAATCCCCACTCTTGGGGCCTGCCGACTCAGGACGCCTGTGGATTCCCCATCGTGATTGACTGGGCCACCAGCACCGTGGCCATGGGCCGCGTGCAGCAGCTCAAGCGCGAAGGCAAACCCCTGCCTCCAGGAGCAGCGGTGGATGCAGAAGGCAACCCTACCACGGATGCCAACGCTGCCCAGTGGCTGCTCCCTTTCGGCGCGCATAAAGGCTACGGCCTTTCCCTCCTTATCGAAGTCATGGGGGCCATGATCGGTGGTTCTCTACCCACTCTGCGTGGTGGTGGTGCCCACCCCGACATCAAGGGCCAACCCACCCCGGCCGGCGAAAAACGCACCAGCAGTTTCTACTTCCAGGTCATCCATCCCGATGCCATCAGCAGCGGCCTCTTCGCGCAAGGGCGTGACTTTGCTGGCAACATGAAGGCCGTCATTGATGACATCCTCGGTCACGGCAATGAAGGCTGCATGCTGCCCGGCCAGCCTGAAGCCCAGAATGCCGCCCACACCAGCAAAGCCGGTGGCCTGCTCTTCAGCACAGCCGAAGTGGATGCCCTGAACGAAATTGCTGATGAAGTCGGCGCAGCCCGGTTCGATGCCGCCAGCCTGCCTACCTACGACACGCCGTAACCACGGCCCACCATGCCTGCTGCCACTCAAGCTGACGACCTCAAATCCGTCCCACGTCACATTGCCATCATCATGGATGGCAATGGGCGGTGGGCTAAAGACCGTGGATTGCCACGCACCGAAGGCCACCGCGCCGGTGCCGATACCGTGCGCCGGGTCACCGAGGGCTGCGGCGAGCTGGGCGTGGAATACCTCACCCTCTACGCCTTTTCTTCCGAAAACTGGAAGCGGCCCAAACGTGAGGTGGATGCGCTGATGAAGCTGCTGGAGCAGTTTCTCCGCACCAAAACGGCGGAGATGAAGGAGCAAAACATCCGCCTGCAGGCCATCGGACGGCTCAATGATCTGCCAAAATCCTGCCAGGACCAGCTCCACCGCTCCATTGAGGCGACCGCACAAAACAATGGCCTCACCCTCATCTTAGCCCTCAGCTATGGCGGGCGCGAAGAGATCATTGATGGTGTCAAAAGTCTTTTGGACAGCATCGAGCGCGGTCACCTGGACAAGGGCATGATTGATGGCGATGTCTTCAGCAAACATCTCTACACCCGTTATTATCCGGACCCTGATCTCCTCATCCGCACCAGCGGCGAGATGCGCATTTCCAACTTCCTACTCTGGCAACTGAGCTACACGGAGTTTTTCGTGACGCAGAAACTCTGGCCCGATTTCGGTCAGGATGATCTTAAAGAAGCCATCCGAGAATATGGCCGTCGGCAGCGGCGGTTCGGCGGTGTTTGAAAACCTGATCTCACGCCCCGGGTTTGACCCAGGGTGCAGGTGCAGCATCCGGCTGTTGGAGCGCCTCGGTCCGGTGCTGCTGCAACACGGCCTCCGCTTCAGCGGCTTTCAGCATCTCTTCGCGAATGTTCTGGGGTACCGACTCTTCCGTGAGAGCAGGCAGGAGCGGATTTGGGCCTTCCGTCCATGCGCCTAACTCTGCCGCGCCAGCCATCATGGAATCCGGGTTGGTCACGCGATGCAGGCCAATCACGCGCAAGCGGGTGCCCAGGAAATAAAACACCGTGTCATCGGCCAGTCCCTCAATGATGGTGCCACCGCGTTGCAGGATCGGCTTGCCACGCAACACGGCTTCATCACCATTGATGTAGGCCTCTTGGCAAAGGATCTTGGCAGAATCATCCGCTCCGGTCTCAAGGTACACCTTCCCCTTGGCGCGAACTTTTCGCGGACGACCTTCTTTGTCCATCTTCACGACTTCGATCTTCTCCGCCGCCACTCTTCCATTTGCCCCCAAGTCTAGGCTCTGGCCGGATAAACTGGAGGCCTCGGCGTAATTCATCGTCAGCAGGAAGCCCAGGTCTATCGGCGAGGTATCTGTGCCTGCTGCCACATCGCCTTTGACCAAGGTCGGCTGGTCCTGCTTCTCTTCTTCAGGTGTGCCAGAAGATTTCAGCTTGTCCAAAGCTGGGACTTTAAAGCCCTCGCACCCAGACAAAAGCATCCCCAGCACAGGAACTGCGCAAAGCAAAAAGCGATGAAGGGTGAGGGGCGACATGCGCGGGATCTATAAAACAGCCTGTGGAAAACGGCACGTGAAATGATACGTCTGGTAGGGTCAGGATACGGGTAAAGAAACAACGTATCTCCTGGCACAGTCTCTCTTTTGTGGATTTCACCCCCTTTCCTTGCCTAGCCCCCTGCCCCTTTTGACTCTCATGCGTTTCCTCACTCTCGCGGCGCTTTTCCTCAGCAGCCTCCAGGCCTGGTCTCAAAGTGCCGTGCCGCTGCCCGCTCGCGAATTGCGAGGGAGCTGGATCGCCACCGTCCATAACATCAACTGGCCCAGCGAACCGGGATTGCCTGCGACTCGCCAGAAGGAGCAGCTCCAGAGACTCATCCAGAGCGCCCATGACCATGGACTCAACTGCCTCATCTTTCAGGTGCGGCCCGCAGGGGATGCCATGTATGAATCGAAGCTCGAACCCTGGTCGCCCTACCTCAGTGGGCTGATGAGCCTGCCGCCCTCGCCCAAGTGGGACCCGCTGGAGTTTGCCATTCAGGAGGCTCATCGCCTAGGCATGGAACTGCACGCGTGGTTCAATCCTTTTCGCGCTCTGGCTGGGGACAAACATACCCCCAGCGCCGACCACATCCGCCGCCAGCATCCTGAATGGACCGTCAAGTATGGCCGCGACTGGTGGATGAATCCGGGGATCCCCGAGGTGCGGCAGCGCGCCGTGGATGTCATGCTGGATGTCACCCGCCGCTACGATGTGGATGGCATCCACCTGGATGACTACTTTTACCCCTACCCCCTCATGGGAGAGGATAAGGTATTGATCCCCTTCAATGACACTGAGGCCTATGCCAAAGCGCAGTCCCTGGGCGGTCTCCCGCTCAGACTGACAGCCTGGCGGCGGCAAAATGTAGATGAAGTCGTCCGTAATACCTATGCAGGCATCAAGGCCATCAAACGCACCGTCAAGTTTGGCATCAGCCCTTTTGGCCTCTGGCGGCCTAACCATCCCGAAGGCACGGGCGGCGGGCTGGATCCCTACGAAGACCTGGGGGCCGATAGCCGCAAATGGCTGCAACAGGGCTGGCTAGACTACCTCACCCCGCAGCTCTACTGGACGATTGACCGGCCGAAACTTGGTTTCGCCACCTTTTACGATTGGTGGTTGCGTGAAAATACGTTAGGCCGCCACATCTGGCCCGGCATGAACTCCAGCAAAATCGGCGACGACCGAAATGCAGGTGAGATCCTCAAACAGATCAGCGTCCTGAGAGAACGCGGTCTGCGCATGACGCCGGGGCATTTTCACTGGAACTTCGGGGCTCTGGATAAAAATCTGGGCAAGATCGGCACTATGGCCAAAGAGCGCGCTTACAATGTCCACGCGCTACCACCTGCAAGCCCCTGGCTCAGCAATGTGGCCTTGCCTGCCCCCCTTCTCGAAAAACTGTCTGAAGGGAAACGCCTCCGCTGGGGTTTCAGCGATGCTCGCTGGGAAAACTACAGCCGCTGGTGGGTGATCCAGGCTCAGATCGAGGGAAAATGGCGCACCGTGGAGGTCACGTTTAAGGACCAGCACGAGCTCGACTGGCCCGCCAAAGCCACCGCCGTCGCCGTGCGTGCCGCAGGCAAGTCTTGGGAGATCGGTCAAGCGGGTGTCATCACACGCTGATCCACTCAAGGCTAGACTGGTTTCCAAAAAGATTGTCCGAATGAAAAGGCGGGCGCGGTGGGATGAGTGGCAAGGCAAGAGCGCAGCCTGCTATCTTGACGATAACAGCCAAGTCCCGCTTGCGGTGAACGCCAATCGTCCCACCCCGTCGCCGCTTTTTGGGCAAGATTTTTGGAAACCAGTCTAGATTCCCGGAGGCTCTTGCAAAGGAAGGTCCACTACACAGGGATTGTGGTCAGATAATCTCACCGTCAATCCTTCGAGCAACCCGGTCAAAGTTTCCCCGAAATGGGGGGCTAGACGATAACTATCCTTCCCTGGCTGAGCTGAGGGCGGCGCTTTGACAAAGATCCAATCCAGCCGTGACCGACCGATGGGGCCGATGGGGCGTTTGACACTGAATGTCGGGGTTTGGCCTTTGATGGCTTTCTCGTTAGAGTTCGCCAACTTGGCGCCAGAACGATTGATGGAACGCTCTTTGTCACCTCGGAAATCGAAGGCACCTCCATCAGCAAAACGGAATTCCTCAATGCGCGCAAAAAGTCCACGGGTCATGTTTGGCAGCACCACGGGAATGTGAGCTGCCATGGGGCTGTGAAAGTTCTTCGCGGTGTTGAGCAGTACACGCCCAGAATTCACGGCGGCTGGCGCAGCCATCAGCAGATCCATACTCACGCCTAACCAAGTTTGCGGATTCGACGTCGTGCGCGAAAAGATGCGCGTGACCGAAGTCGGGCTCAGATCGGAGTGGGCGGAATTGTGATCTCCTGCCATGACCACGGTGTGAGGGATGGGCTGAATGTAGGACAGGATCTCGGCCATTTGAGCTTCGCGATCTTTCGGGCGGGCTTTGATTTCCAGGTGATTATTCACCACCGTCAGCGTGTTATCCGGCAGCCCTGGCACGTCGAGATCCACCCGGAAAAAGATGCGCCCGCCCACTTTCATCTCACGGACGATTTGATTTTCAAAAACGATCTCGGTGGCGAGGCGGCGTGCGCCTTCGGCTAAATCCGTGCCCGCTTTTTCCCCCGCATGCCAATCATATGGCTGAGCCTTGAGCTGGAAACTCTGCGCACTTTTAATGGGGTAACGAGAAAGGACTGCCAGACCAAACACACCTTTGTAGCGAGCCTCATCCGGCTGGTGCCGCACCTCCCCGCCACGCCCATCAGAGATGCCCTCTAGCCCAAGTAATACGGGGTCAATCTCCAACTGCTGTGGAGCGTAAGCGTAGTTCATGCCTAGGGCCTGCGCCAAATCCCGAGCGGCATCGCGATACCCCGAACGGCTAATTCCGATATCCATTTCTTGCAGCACGATCACGTCTGCTGAGGCCAATCGCTCACGCTCCCGCAGCAGTTCCAGGTAAGCGGCACTGCCTTTGGCGGAGGTTTTGGGATCCAGGTAATCTTCCAAGGCTGTCTGGGATTTGAGGATGGCGGCCACCTCTTTCATGCGCAGAGATTTCTCCACATTCCAGGTCGCCACGCGCAGATTGTCTCCTAACGCAGCATTTTGGGCGCGGGTAGGTCTCATCCCGCTGTAGTAGGCCTCATTGGAAATGATGGGCCGATTCAGCAAGCGCTGCACTTTGGCCTCCAGCGCACCTCCTGGCTGCGGATTTTTCACCAACTGCTTCAGCTCGGTAAAGCTCAGGAACTCAGCTCCATGATAGCGCGGAAAAGACGCCCGAGAAAAGGATCGAACGGCAGGCGAACGTGACTCCACCACAGTCTTGCCGATGTTCTTCTTGGCGTGGCTACCGCAGGAACACAGCACGCCAGTGAGGAGAATAATGAGGTAAGAACGAACCATGAAATTCACCTCTAGAATTCACCCCCGAGAGCCAAATGCAGATCGGCTCGGTTACGCAACCGCTGTGCCTGCACGCTGATGAGCGCACTGCGCGCATCAAAGGCTCGCTGACTTGCATCCAACAGCGTTAGCACATCCGTCAGCCCCTTCTCATACTGTCCCAGGGCCAGCGTCTCAGACCGCCCAGCTTCATTCGCGGCACGGCTAAGAGCGGCAGCCTGCTCTTCCAAGAAACGATCTGCCGCCAGAGCCGTCTCCACCTCTTGGAAAGCTGTGAGCGCACTGGCCTTGTAGGTCATCAGCAGTTCTTCATAACGGGCGCGCTCCAGTTTCACTCCCGCCACCAGACGCCCCCCTTGGAACAAGGTCTGCACCCCGTTCGCAGCGATGGACCAGATGGCGGAATCAGGAGCTAAAAGATTATCCATGTCCTGCGAGGTGCGTCCGCTCTCCCCAGTCAAACGAATGCTCGGCAGGAAGGCTTTTTTCGCCGCACTTTCACGGCGCAAAGCAGCCTCAAGCTGACGCTCTGCTGCGCGCAAGTCGGGCCTCCGCAGGAGCAGCTCGGAAGGCAGGCCTGCAGGAATGCGGCGTTGCACGGTGGGCAGAGAGTTCAGCCCGGCCTCTTTTCCCGCTGGATAGCCGCCCAACAACACTTCCAGAGCACGCCGGGTTTCATCCGCCGTGGCGCGCCGCTGCTGGAGCGTGGACTCCGTGCGAGCCAGATCCGCGCGTGCTAAACTGACATCCAGTGCCGCCCGGTCAGGATCGAGCCCTCGATCCAGCTGCTTTTCTAAAATCCCCAACTGCACACGTCGTGTACGCACATTCTGTTCGGCCAGATGGAGCAGCGCTTTCGCCTCGGCCAAAGTTGTCGCCGTGCGCACCGTATTGGCCGCAAGGGAAAGGCGTGCTGCGTGGAAATCTTCTTCCGCAGCTAGGCGACTCGCTTTCGCGGCCCCACGTTCATCGGCAATTCGCCCCCAAAAATCAATCTCCCAAGACACGTTGAAAGGCAGCCGGAAACGGTTGTTGATGGGCGTCAATCCTGGAAAACGCTGGTCACCTGGGCTTTGAGAACGGCTGGCATTGTAACCTGCGGTCACCGTCGGAAACATGGCTGCGCCAGCCTCGACGGTCTGGGCATTGGCCTGCTTCACCCGCGCAGCAGCGGCCTTTAAATCCGGATTGGCGGTGATGGCTTGTTCCACCAGTGCCCGGAGTTGCGCGCTGTTAAAATCCTCCAGCCACCCGGTGGAGGCCTGAGTAGGCAGGGCCGGAAGCGCGGCCCAGTTTTCCGGTGCCATGGCGTGCATGGCGTGCACATCCTTTTTCAAACGCCCACTGCCGAGCGGGGGCAAAAGCCCACATGAAACCAGCAGCGTCACGCATAGGGCCGAACTTCCCCGACGAAGAGAAATCAAAAACCGCATAGGAGGAAAAGGCATCTGCCTTTTTTAGCTGCTTTACTTCCAGGTTCAACCTGAACCCCGAATGGCCTCTCATGAGGGTCGGGGATTGACGATCATTTCCTAAACATCGTCTCGACAAACGGAGGGACACCGCATTTTATGCAAGGCGACTATGCCACTCTCCCTAGACGACATCCTTCAATCCGCCGATGACCATCAAGCCAGCGACGTCTTTTTGATGGAGGGAGAAATCCCCCGCATGAAGATCAACGAGCAAATCATGCTCTTCGGGGATGAGCCCATGCAACTCACCCAAATGGTGGGCCTGTGGCAGGCCTGTGGGGTGAACCCTGAGGGGGAGACGGACAAGGACTCCGGCCTCGTTTCGACCAACAGAACTCGTTACCGGGTGAATATGCACAAAGCCCTCGGTCGCCTGGGCGTGGTCATGCGCCGTATCCGCACGGATCTGCCGGTGCTGGGGAATCTGGGTGTGCCTGATTGGTTGCTGACGAAATGGGCCATGAAAACCCGTGGCCTCATCCTCATCACCGGTCCTACCGGCATGGGAAAAAGCACCACCATGGCCGGCCTGCTCGGCTGGATGAATGATACCCTGGCCCGCCACATCGTCACCATTGAGGATCCTGTGGAATTCATTTACCCGAACAAGGGCTGTATGTTTACCCAGCGTGAAGTGGGACGCGATACCGCCAGCTATGCACGCGGCGTGCGCGGGGCCATGCGTCAGGCGCCCGATGTCATCATGGTGGGAGAAATTCGTGACCTGGAAACCGCCCTGACCACCCTGCAAGCCAGCGAAACCGGGCACCTTGTCCTAGCCTCCGTCCACAGCGATAGCGTGGTGGATGCGGTGGACCGTATGGCACACCTTTTCCCGCCGGAGCAGGCGGGCCTAGGCCTGCACCTGCTCTCGCAGCAATTGATCGGTGCTGTGTGTCAAAAGCTCATCCCACGCACCGATGGCGGCCTGCATCTGCTGGTCGAACATTTAGAAAACGGCGGTGCGGTGAAGCAGTGGATCTCTAAAAAAGAAACGGACCAAGTGCGCAACTACATGCAGCGCGGCAATGACCCGAACTGCATCACCTTCCTTTCAAATATCGTCCGCGCCTATGAGGCCGGCATCATTACCGAAGCTGAGGCGATCACCGCCAGCGGCAACGAGACAGAATTTAAACGCGCGGCACGCGGCATTAGTTAAAGCCCCCTCGTTCAGCCCACCCAATCACTCCTTTTCCCAGACCCCATTCCAATGCGCCAGTACGACCTCATTGAATACCTTTCCATGGCCATGCAGGCCGGAGCTTCAGACCTCCATCTCTCCCCGGGGGCACCGCCCACCATGCGTCTCCACGGTCGTATGACCCCGGTGACGGATGAGCTTTTTGACGCACTCGATGTCCGCGAACTCGTCCTTGGCGGCTTGAAAGACAATCAACGCGCCAAGCTGGAAGAAGAGTGGGAACTGGACTTTGCCATTGAGGTGGAAAACCTGGGGCGTTTTCGTGGCAACGCCTGTTTTGCCATGGGGCGCATTGAAGGAAACTTCCGCTACATCCCGGACAATATTCCTGAACTGGCGCAGTTAGGCCACGGGCCGAATGTTCAAGGCATGTGCCAGTTTAAAGATGGCCTCATCCTTATCACAGGAGTCAGCAACAGTGGTAAAACCACCACTCTTTGCAGCATGACGCAGACCATCGCCCGCGAGCGTTCCTGCAACATCGTCACCATCGAAGACCCCATCGAATTTGTCTTCCAGCACGGCTCTAGCCTGATCCGCCAGCGCCAGGTTGGTTTTGATACTCATGAATTTGCCCGCGCCATGAAAAGCGCCCTTCGGCAGGACGTGAACGTCATCACCGTCAGCGAGTTGCGAGATCTAGAAACCATGCGCACGGCGCTCACGGCCGCAGAGACAGGGCATCTCGTCATCAGCACCCTACATACCATGGATGTGCCCAGCACCATCACGCGTATCCTCGACAGCTACCCCAAGGAACAGCAGGACTACGTGTCTGCCCAGCTCAGCCACTGCCTGCGCGGGGTCATCAGCCAGCATTTGATCCGCCGCCCCGATGGCGAAGGCCGTGTCATGGCCACCGAGGTGATGATGATGAACAACGCCATCGCCAGCTGCATCCGCGACCAGCGCCTGCAGCAGCTCCCGAGTTTGATCCAGATCGGCGGACGTGACGGCATGCACACCATTGACGACAGCCTCATGCACTTGTTGTCGTATGATTTCATCACCCTAGACGACTGCCGCGCCCATTGTCGTGACTTCAGTTTCATACAGGCCGGCTATGAAAAACTGAAACGTGACCGCGAACTGGCAGCGAAGAGAAAATAAGACGTCTCTTTAGCAGACATCAGGCAGATTGCATCCCAGTGAAGGTTGATATAATTCCTCAATTGGGCTAGTCATCTGCCTGATGCGTTTTCTCACCCGTTTGTTCGCCCTGGCCTTTTGGCTTTCTTGCGCCCACGCAGAAGCCAGCGAACCTGCCCGCCGAGTCATTGGCTTTGATCTGCCACATTTGGCGATTGCGGGGACGTCCTCTAACTTTCGGCCAGGTCTGACCGAACAGGGATTCCACCTCTCCACACCAGGTGACGGCGTTTTTGTGCAAGGTCCCCTATACAACTTTTCTCCGATCAATGGGGGCAATTATGCACGTTTCATCTTTGGAGCTGAGAATCTAAAAGTTGTCCACAAAGACGGACTTCCTTTCACCCCGCATCAGGTGGACTTGGCCGAGTATAGCGGTAGCCGGTCTGTGACTTTCGTGGGAAGAAAGGCAGATCATAGCACGGTCACCGTTAGCTACACCCTGGATGGGCGTAATGACGGCACCGGCCCCTTGGCTGACTTCGAAACCTTTGTTTTTCCAGTCAGCTTTGCCCAAATTGTTGAGCTGAGCGTGCCGGGAACGATCTATTATTTAGACAACCTTACCGTTACGCCTCATGGCATCGAAACGCCAGAACCAGCGCCTTTGACCCCACCCTTGGTGTATGACATCAACTGGAACGACCTACCTCACCGCCTAGATCAGCCATCGGCCATCGGTGGCCAGCGCTCCCCCAGCAGCTCCGTTTTTGGAACCCAGTATGTGAGAAGTCAGATCGGCCCCTTGACCGACAGACCCTTGGAACTGGGCGGAGGCGAGGCTGTTTATGACCAGTTTAGCATGATCATGTCTAGAAAAGCCGAGCGTTATGTCATGGAATTTGACATGACCCAACTTGGCTCCAGTTCACTGACAGTCTTCATGGACCATAGTCATGGGCTGCTAAGGACCGACTTCAACGGCAACGGCGGGGTGACGTTCTATTACGGGACTGCAAGCAACGTTTTCTCTGGCAGCAATCCAAACTCAAGCTACAGCCCCCGCGCCATCACCCACTGCACCATGGATTTTGATCTGGGCAATAGACGCGCTCGGATCGAAATTAACGGGACCAAAGTCGCCGAATGGGTCATGAATCGTCTGCCAGATCTGGATTTGAGGCAATTCCGTTTCAGTCTCTCGGGCGCTGACATCGTCGGGATAGATAACATCAAGATCAGCGCCTTCGGTGTCTTACCGCTTCAAGTATCCCCCTCTGAACTTGACTTCCACACGGTCTCTGTCGGGAGCAGTCAAACCCGTTCCTTCAGTGTCGCCAACATCAGTGACGAGGATCTAACGATCACGCGGATGACGTCGAGTTCCAGTGTTTTCACCCTCGAAACTCCTCTCCCGTTGCTTATCCCAGCCAGAGGATCGTCTGTCTTAACCGTCAAGGCAGCTCCCACATCAGGCGAAACCTTCACAGGTAATTTGGACCTGCAGGCAGGGCCACACATGGCTCCACTCTCAGCCATAGTAACAGGATTTCAGCAGCCCATACCAGGGACCTTTTCAGCTCATCCTATCACTCAAGTGATTCACGAGCATGAGCGTCTCACGTTGATTTCCACTTTCGTGGGAGGGGGTGTGCATCATTATGAATGGACACTCAATGGCGAGCTGATTCCTTACTTGGGAACGAGCTATTTACAGATCAGCGGCATTTCCTTGACCGATGCAGGTACCTACCAAGTGACGGCTGTTTTAAACAATGGCCAAAGAGTCTCTTCGAATCCGGCCAACATTGGTGTGGTAAAGCACATGCCCATCAATCGCCCAGTCGTCATAGGCGAGCGTGTAGAGCTAAATTGTACAGCGTCAGGCTCTCCATTGATTTATGAATGGAAATATAATGGAGAGATCATCCAAACGACTTCTGGCCCAGTCACAGTCAATGGCTCTCGATTAGTGATTGATCCCGTCGGAATGGACTCTGCAGGCAGTTACGTTTGTCATGTTTCCATCCGTGATCCGCTGGGCAATCCGTCCACCAGCCTGCGTGGCATGAATGCCAACCTGTCGCTTCGTTTACCACCTCGGATTCTAACCGACAAACTTCCACCAATGCGTGAGGGGGCTTCTATCAGCTTTCAACTCCGCACTTCTTCCCCCGCTACCCGGTTTAGCATCTTGGGGCTACCCACGGGCATCACTTTCGACCCCTTGAGCGGAAGAGTTTATGGGCGGCCTACAAAGGCCCTGGTCCTGGATGCTTCGCGCCCAGATTTGGTCTCCCCTTACCGTGTAACACTCCATGCTTACAACGAGTATGGCGAAGGTCCCGCTGTGGAGCTTGACTGGTGGGTATGGCCAAAACTATCACAGCCCGCCCACTTTGCGGGGCTCATCGCCCGAGAGAAGCTCTCCATTGACCCCTTGGGACTGGGAGGTCGTTTTACCTTGAGCACCACGGCCAAAGAAACTGTGACAGGTTCCATCATCATTGCTGGCAAAGCTTTCCCTGTGATTGGCTACCCACGCTACAATACCGAAGATGGCGCGTTGGAAGGGGGACTCTACTTTAACAAATCCGCTAAAAGTGAGCCCATCTTCGTACGCATTCTTCCCGATGGGAGAGTCACTTCCGGATCAAACCCAGCGACACCCGATGGTATTTTAGAAGGCGGCCAAATCCTGTCGAAAGCCGCTGCCAAGCAGCACCAGGGCCTCTATCCCGCCGCACTCTTGCCAGAAGTATCCCAAACAACGCTTGAAGATGAGGTCACAATACCCGGAGGTCTCGGATATCTATCTTTCAAGGCGAGTGCGACAGGGACTGTCACCTACACAGGCCGTCTGGGAGATGGCACCCAAGTGACTGGCAGTCATCCTCTGATCATCCACCCCGAAGATCCCGAAGCGGCGAGGCTTCCGATTTACCTGATGCCACAGGCGCAGCGCAGTTTCTTTTCCGGGTGGGTCTCCTATGCCAAGGCTCACGTGGATGGAAATCTGGAATGGGCCAAACAGCCACATGTCAAAAACACCACCTATCGCGAAGGTTTTCTCCTCCAGTCCCTCCAAGTCATCGGCAGCCGCCACATCGCGCCTGTACCGGGCCAGACCTTGATGAATTTGGGTGATTCCGTTCACCACCTTCAGTTGATCAGCCCCAGCCTTCCAGAGCCCGTCACGAAAACACTGCAAGTTCAGCCCAATCACAGAGCGACCATCACAGGCCAAGGAGCACCAACTGGCGTTGTCATGACCATCAGCCCTTCCACTTCCTTGTTCAGTGGAAGTTATGTCTCTGGAAAATATCGCGGCTATCCCATCAAAGCCACCTTCCAGGGCGTCTTCGTCCCGAGACTGGGCCAGGGTCTGGGAACGATCCTGAGCCTTTCCGAAGAGAGTCTGAAACTTAATCTGACGTCCCCTCCATTGGATGTCGGCCAAGTCCGTATCTTCCCAGCGAAGTAACAAAAGAAGCCGAGATGCTGCTCGCATCTCGGCTCTTCATTTGAGGGGAATCAGTTCGTCTTCAGCACCTCGATGAACGCCTCTTGCGGGATGTTCACGCGGCCGATGGACTTCATGCGCTTTTTACCTTCCTTCTGCTTTTCCAGAAGCTTGCGCTTACGGGAAATGTCACCACCATAGCACTTGGCGGTCACATCTTTGCGCAGGGCGCTGATGGATTCACGTGCGATCACCTTACCGCCGATGGCAGCCTGGATGGCGACGACGAAAAGCTGCTGCGGAATCACTTCCTTGAGCTTGGCGGCGAGCGCACGACCACGGGCCTCAGCCTTGCCGCGATGCACGATGCATGAGAAGGCATCCACAGGCTCACTGGCGATGAGCATGTCCATCTTCACCAGGTCATCCGCTTTGTAGCCAGCATGCTCATAGTCCATGCTGCCGTAGCCACGGGTCAGGGACTTAAGCTTGTCATTGAAGTCCACCAGGATCTCGTTCAGCGGGATCACCGTGTGCAGCAGGACGCGGCGGTCATCCAGGGTCTCGGTGTTGTTCACCTGCCCGCGCTTGTCCATGACGAGCTGCATGATGTCGCCGATGTATTCATTCGGAATCATGATGAACACCTTCACGATCGGCTCGCGGATTTCATCAATCTCATTGGCCGGCGGGAGGAAGCTCGGATTGTCCACCAGGATCTCCGTGCCGTCCGTTTTGCGAAGCTCGTAAATAACGGACGGATACGTCGAAATGACGTCCATGTTGAACTCACGGCGCAGACGCTCCTGAACGATTTCCATGTGCAAGAGACCAAGGAAACCGCAACGGAAACCGAAGCCCAGCGCGGCGGAGCTTTCCGCCATGAAGGTGAAGGCAGCGTCATTGATCTGGAGCTTGCCCACGGCCAGCTTCAGCGCTTCAAAGTCGTCCGTACTGATGGGATAGATGCCGCTAAACACCAGGGGGTGGATCTCCTTGAAACCAGGCAGGGGCTCGGGCGCAGGCTTGCGGGACTCTGTCAACGTATCGCCGATCTTCACATCGGCCGTCGTTTTGACGTTGGCGATGATGTAACCCACGTCGCCAGCTTCCAACTTGTCACAAGCGACCATCTTCGGGCGGAAGGTACCGACTTCCTTGATTTCGGAATCGTTGCCGGAAGCCATGAGACGCACTTTTTGGCCACGAACGATCGAGCCGGACATCACGCGGATGTAGCTGATGACACCGCGATAGGGATCGAAAATGGAATCGAAAACGGAAGCGCGGAGATAGCCATCACCCGGTTCTTTGGGAGCTGGAACGAAGGCAACGATGGCCTCCAAAATATCAATGATGCCGATGCCCATCTTGGCGCTGGCAGAGACGGCTTCATCGGCTGGAAGCTGAAGGATTTCCTCAAGCTGCTTCTTCACCTTGTCCACGTCAGCATTCGGCAGGTCGATCTTGTTGATGACCGGGATGACGTGGAGGTTTTGCTGGAGGGCGAGGTTCAAGTTCGCCACGGTCTGGGCTTCCACGCCCTGGCTGGCATCCACCAGGAGGAGGGCACCTTCACAGGCGGCGAGGGAGCGGCTGACTTCATAGCTGAAGTCCACGTGCCCAGGGGTATCCAGCAGGTTCAGCTTATAAACCAGACCGTCCTTGGCCTTGTAGTTCATGCACACGGGGTGCGCCTTGATGGTGATACCGCGCTCACGCTCCAGGTCCATGCTGTCCAAAAGCTGGTCCTGTTGCTGTCGCTGCGTGATCGTCTGGGTAGCCTCCAGCAGACGGTCGGAAAGAGTGGTCTTACCGTGGTCAATGTGAGCAATGATGGAGAAATTGCGGGTGCGTTCGATGGACATCAGAAAAGAGTCGGCTGGGGGATATACTCCCTAACCCCGAGTAGCGAAAGGGTCAAGGTCGGCCCGCAGGGAGTGTCGCAGTCGCTTTTTGCCTGGATTAGGAAGCATTTCACCCCGCCCACGTTGCTTTCAGATAGCGAGATGCGGCTTCCAGTGCCTTGACGCACCTCTGTTTTCTCCGCTAAAACCACCTCATTATGGCCACCATCGCCGTTCTCGGCACACTCGATACCAAGGGACAGGAGCATGCCTACCTGGCGGAACTCATCCGCCAACGCGCACACCAGACCCTGCTGATTGATACCGGCAGTGGCAGCGCGCCCACCGTTTCGCCTGACATTTCCCGCGAGGAAGTCGCCGCCGCAGGGGCCATTGATCTGGCCGGAATCCTCACCCGTCAGGATCGTGGCGAGGCAGTAACAGCCATGGCCAGCGCCTCGGCCAAGCTTCTTAGCGACCTCGTTGCCTCAGGCCGCATCCAGGGGGTCATCTCCCTGGGCGGTGGCGGCGGCACGGCGATCAGCACCACGGCCATGCGCGTCCTGCCCATCGGTTTTCCGAAGGTCATGGTCTCCACCCTCGCTGCGGGCAATGTCGCCCCCTACGTAGGCACCAAGGACATCGTCATGATCCCCAGCATCGTGGATGTCTCCGGCATCAATCGCCTGTCCCGCACTCTCCTGGCCCGCGCCGCCGGGGCCATCTGTGGCATGGTGGAAATGGAAATCCCGCCTGCGGAGGACAAGCCGCTCATTGCTGCCTCCATGTTTGGCAACACCACCGAATGCGTGAACGCCGCCAAGACCCTCCTCGAAAAAGCCGGGTATGAAGTCCTCGTCTTCGCCGCCACTGGCACCGGGGGCCGCATCATGGAAAGCCTCATCGAAAGCGGCCTCATCACAGGCGTGCTGGACATCACCACCACCGAGTGGGCGGATGAACTCGTCGGTGGGGTCCTCAATGCTGGCCCGCATCGGCTGGAGGCCGCAGGCAAAACCGGCACCCCAGCCATCGTCACCCCCGGCTGCCTGGACATGGTAAATTTTGGCGAACCCGCCAGCATCCCCGCTAAGTTCAAAGATCGTCTTTTCTACCAGCACAACCCGCAGGTCACGCTGATGCGTACTTCGCCCGAGGAATGCGCCGAACTGGGCCGCATCCTGGCCGAGAAGGTCAATGCCTACACCGCGCCCGTCACCGTGCTTCTGCCCCTGCGCGCCATCAGCGTCATCAGCGCACCCGGCAAACCATTCTACGATCCCGCTGCGGACGCGGCTCTTTTCACCGCCATCAAAGCTCACCTCCGCGCAGACATCCCCGTCCGGGAACTCGACTGCGAGATCAACGCGCCAGAGTTTGCGGAGGCTTGTGCGAAGGCTTTGCTCTCTCAACTGACCCAATAAGTGCCGCCTTGCTCAAGCTGTTTGGCAAAAAGATGTTGGGTAAAAAGATGTTGGGTAAAAAGATGTTGGGTAAAAAAATTCAACGCCAATATTTCTACCCACAATCTTTTTACCAGATCAGTCATCGCCCGTCTCCTCTCTTGACTGCACACTGAAAACTGCGCACTGAGCACTTTCTTTTCCCCTTTCCACCGTCATGTCCCTCGGCCAACTCCTCCTCACCGGCGTTCCCGGTCCTGAACTCGATTCTGAAACCGCCGCTCGTTTCAAGAAGCTGCAGCCCGGTGGATTCATCCTCTTTGGCCGCAACATCATCTCGCCGGAGCAGGTGCGGAAGCTGATTGATGATTTACGTGATCTTTCGGACATCGAGCCCTTCATCACCATTGACCAAGAAGGAGGCCGCGTGTCCCGCCTGCGCCTCATTGGCGAGGAGCCACCGAATGCCCAGTCCCTGCGTGACAAAGGCGATGTGAAACTCATCAAGCAGCATGGCAAACTCACGGGCCAGATTTTGCGCCTGTTTGGCTTCAATTTGGATCTCTGCCCCGTGCTCGACATCTCCTACGACGACACCGCAGACAACTCCCTCAAAGGCCGCTGCTGGGGTCGCGATCCTCAGCAAGTGATCAACAACGCAGGCGTCTTCAACCGCGCCATGCGGGGTGAAGGCATTCTGAGCTGTGCCAAACACTTTCCTGGCTATGGCCCTGCCGAGTGCGATCCGCATGAATTCCTCCCCGTCATCGGCAAATCCCACCCCGAGATGCTGGAGTCCGAACTCCTGCCCTACACCGCCCTGCTGCCTGAAATTGACAGCGTGATGACCTGCCACAGCAACTACACGGCCTACGATCCCGACCGCCCCCGCTGGCCCGCTAGCCTCAGTCACAATGTGTGCACCAAATTATTACGTGATCAGTTAGGCTTCGAAGGCCTGGCCATGACCGATGACCTGGACATGGGCGCCATTCTCAATGAGGTGACCTTTGAGCAGGCCATCCAGGAAGCCGTGCGCGCTGGGAACGACCTCGTCATGATCTGCCATCGCCTAGAGATGGTGGAACTGGCCCGCAAGCACCTCGAAGGTGTGGAATCCCCCATCCTCCACGATGCCCTCGTCCGCATCGAGAAGACCAAAAAACGCCTGGTGGCTCCCGATCCATTCAGCCTCGACCGCTTTGCCAAAATCAATCGTGACATTTGGGACCTCCGCGTCGCCACCCTGGGCGAAGAACTCGCCCAGAACAAGAGCGTGGAAGACGGCAAACGCTCGCCAGTGGAGCTGTACTAAAAAGCAGCCACGCAGGCCAATCCATTGGGTAGAATCATAAGGGGTAAAATCATGGGGAGATTTCATCCATGATTTTACCCCGTTGCCAGTGGGCTATCGTCAAAGGCTAAAACCCATTTCCAGCTCTCAGCCGATGAACCCCTGCTGTGCATAGCGGCGCAGCGTTTCTGGAGCAATGTCGTAGCCATTTGGCCAGGAAACAATTCCGTAGGCTAAGTAAGCCTGGGCAAACAAACCAGGATCAGACAAAGCCCGACGGAGTGGTCCGCCTTCATTGCCATAATCCGCAAAATCCAAGTCCGACACATACCCATCCCGAAAATGCAGACTCACCCGATGCGGACCAGTCACCCGCAATGAGGAGACTTCACAGGCTTCCAGGGACACAGGAGTAGTTACAATGGTGCTCATGAGGGTCAGGTAAGTGGTGGGATACGCTTTAGAGGGAGATGATGCTCGGCCAAATCCCAATTTTCTGCCAACTCTACAGGATGCAGGGTCACCCACTCCCGAATCAGTCGGTGAGCTTGGCCAGAGAAAGAGCCTTCCATCAATCCGCCATCCAAAGTAAATGCCGCACGTTCGCCTTCATAACGTGCATGAAAGTGCGGAGGAAGATGGTCGTCATAAAACATCTCAACTCGGATTCCAAAGAACCGACTAATTTCGGGCATGACCCAAAGTCTGTCTCAAAAATCCTGAGGGGCAACTTTGGATTTGATGGCAATTCCCCCTCACATTTCCCTGCAATGTGAGCCCCGTCCCCGTCGTTACCCCAGTCTCTGACCATGATGCGACGAATCCTCCTCACCTGCGCCGGTTTGCTGGCCACCTCTCTTTCGGCTGCGCCGAAAGGGCCGCCGAACATCCTTTTCCTCTTCTCGGACGATCTCGCCTCCCAGGCCATTTCCAGTTATGGCGACGAGCGCAAGCTGCTCGAGACCCCAGGGATTGATCGCCTCGCCAAAGAGGGCATTCGTTTTAATCGGTGCCTGGTCACGAACTCCATCTGCGGCCCCATGCGCGCGGTGATCCAGACGGGCAAATATTCCCACCTGAACGGCTTTCACAACAACAGCAACAGCCGCTTCGATGGTAACCAGCAGACGTTTCCTAAGCTGCTGCAAAAAGGCGGTTATACCACCGCGGTCATCGGCAAATGGCATCTGATGACTGACCCACAGGGGTTCGACTATTGGAACGTCCTTCCCGGCCAGGGCATCTACTACAACCCGCCCATGATCGAAAACGGTCAGGAGGTGAAACACACCGGTTACGTCACCGATATCATCACCGAGCAGGGCCTCAAGTGGCTGGAAGGTCGCGACAAGACCAAGCCCTTCATGCTGATGCTCCAGCACAAGGCACCCCATCGGGAATGGGAACCCGCACTGCGCCACCTGAACCATGACAAGGGCCGTGTTTATCCAGAGCCTCCCACGCTTTTCGACAACTTCGAAGGTCGCAGCAAGGCTGTGAGCGATCATGACATGGGCCTGGACCGCACCATTACGGAGCGTGACATGAAACTCATCCCACCGGCTTCCCTGAATCAGGAACAGCGCCAAGCCTGGAATGCGTATTACGACCCGATTAACAAAAAGTATAACGAAGCACCTCCCACTGGCAAAGACCTCATCAAATGGCGCTACCAGCGTTACATGCACGACTACCTGGGCTGCGTGAAAGGCGTGGATGAAAGCATCGCCACGGTTCTCGATTACCTGGACAAATCCGGCCTCGCCGAAAATACCGTCGTCATTTGCAGCAGCGACCAGGGTTTCTACCTCGGAGAGCACGGCTGGTTCGACAAACGCTGGATCTTTGAAGAATCCCTCACCACCCCCTTCCTGGTCCGCTGGCCTGGAGTGTCTAAGGCAGGCAGCACCAATGGCAGCATCGTTTCCTTGCTGGACTTGGCCCAGACCTTCCTCGACATCGCCGGTCAGCCTCAACCTGCGGACATGCAGGGCCGCTCCCTGGTGCCTCTCTTCAAAGGCGAGACGCCTGCGGACTGGCGCAAAAGCTTCTACTACCACTACTATGAGTTCCCAGTCCCTCATCGCGTGCGCCCACACTATGGAGTGATCACCGACCGCTACAAACTCATCCACTACTATGCCCCGGACGTGGATGACTGGGAGCTGCTGGACCGTCAAAAAGATCCGCTAGAAACCCAGAGTTTCTACAAAGACCCGGCTTATGCAGACACCGTCAAAGAGCTGAAAACCGAACTCACACGCCTGCAAACCGAAGTCAAAGAAACCCTACCGCCCCCACGCCTGACGCATGGCAACAAAGCCTTTGATGGCGAGGTGAATCCTCCAGTCCCCCAGAATGCCAATGGCATGGGCAAAGGTAAAGGAAAGGGCAAAAAGAAACAGGCCGAGTGATCCTCCGGATGGAACAACCACGGAAGACACTGAAGACACGGAATGTATTCATGAACGAATTTATGAGTCCATTCCCTCTGCCTTCCGCGTGCTCCGTGCTTTCCGTGGTTGTCCTGCTTCTCAGTTCTTCATTAATTGCTTCCGAAAAGTTCAAACCCGTGGACTGCGAAGGGGCCTACCCGCGTCATGTTCAGGGCATCTGCACCGATGGCAAAGAGGCCATCTACTGGTCCTGGACGGATGCGATTGTGAAGACGGATCTGGAGGGCAAGATTCTCAAAAAAGTCGCCGCCCCCAGCCACCAGGGAGATCTCTGCCACCACGACGGCAAGGTTTATGTCGCGGTCAATTTGGGCAAGTTCAACCAACCCGCTGGCGAAGCCGACTCATGGGTGTTCGTCTTCGATGGCGAAACGCTTGCCGAACTTTCTCGTCATCCCGTGCAAGAGCTTGTTCATGGCGCAGGAGGCATGGCCTATCGTGAAGGTCGTTTTATCATCATCGGCGGCCTGCCCCCCGGAACTGATGAAAACTACGTGTATGAATACGACACCAAGTTCCAGTTCATCCGGCGTCACACGCTGGCGAGCGGCTACACCCTCATGGGCATCCAGACAGTGGAGTATGCCGAAGGTTCCTGGTGGTTCGGTTGTTATGGCAAACCTGCCGTTCTACTACGTGCCGATGAAAACTTTCGCTTCACGGGCAAGTGGGAATTCAATGCCTCCGTCGGCCTAGCCCGCATTGGGCCTAACCAGTTTTTAATCGCCGAGAATAAATCCACGAAAGGCATCGGCAACACCGCCAAGGTCCGCCTAGCGCACGCCGATCCTGAAAAGGGCCTCGTTCTCGATACTCAGCCCTGAGGAACAACCACGGAAGACACTGAACACACGGAATTTTAAATCCTGGCAATCGCCTTCCGTGTGTTCAGTGTTTTCCGTGGTTGCCTTCTTTCCTTTTTTTCCATGACCGCCACATTCAAAAAATTCACCTTCGCAGCTCTTGCCTTGGGCATGACGCTGGCCGCCTCGGCAGCGGACAAACCGAACTTCATCTTCATCCTCTGTGATGACCTGGGTTATGGCGATGTGAAGCACCTCAACCCTGAGGGCAAGATTGCCACGCCCAACATGGACCGCATCGCCAAGGAAGGCATGACCTTCACCGATGCCCACACCCCATCCAGCGTCTGCACCCCCACCCGCTATGGCACCCTCACAGGCCGCTACAACTGGCGCACCAAATTGCAAAAGGGAGTCCTAGGAGGACTCAGCCCCCACCTGATTGCCACAGATCGCATGACCGTCGCCTCCATGCTCAAAGGGCAGGGCTATCACACCGCCGTCATCGGCAAATGGCATCTCGGCATGGACTGGAAGGTCAAAGAAGGCCAGACCGTGGCGGAACTGAACATCGAATCCCCCCAGCAGACCTGGAATGTGGACTTCACCCAGCCTACCACCCACGGGCCGAATAGCGTCGGGTTCGACCACTACTTCGGCATCAGCGCCTCCCTGGACATGGTGCCGTACTGCTTCATCGAAAACGACCGTGTCACCGTCCAGCCCACGGAAGAGCGCGCCATTGAGATGGTCCAGGGCGAGACCCAAAAGTACACCCGCAAGGGCCCTGCCGCCCCAGGTTTCACCGGCTACGAAGTCCTGCCCACCTTGATTGACAAAGCCGTCTCCTACGTCAGCGAAAAATCAGCCGATGCGAAGTCAGGCAAGCCCTTCTTCCTTTACCTGCCCCTCGCCTCCCCGCACACCCCCATCTTGCCCAATCCAGAGTGGCGGGGCAAAAGCGGCCTGAACCAATATGGCGACTTCGTGATGGAAACCGATGCCGCCATTGGCCGAGTCCTCAAAGCTCTGGATGACAACGGCCTGGCCGAGAACACCGTCATCGTCTTCACCAGCGACAATGGCTGCTCCCCGAGTGCCAATTATCCCGAACTCCAGGCCAAGGGCCACAACCCCAGCGCCAAACTGCGCGGCCACAAAGCCGACATCTACGATGGCGGCCACCGCGTGCCCTTCCTGGTGCGCTGGCCTGCCAAGGTGAAGCCTGGCCAGACAACTAGCCAACTTACCTGCCTGACGGACTTTTTTGCCACCGCCGCCCACATCACTGGCGCGACAACTCCAGAAACCGCCGCAGAAGATAGCTTCAGCTTCCTCCCGACCCTCTTGGGTGAAGCAGGCAAACCCGCTCGCGAATCCCTCGTCCATCACAGCATCCAGGGAGTATTTGCCATCCGCGAGGGCCCCTGGAAGCTCGCCCTTTGCCCAGGTTCCGGCGGCTGGAGCGAACCCCGCCCCGGCACCGAACCCAAAGACTCGCCACCCGTGCAACTGTTCAACATGGAAGCCGACCTCGGCGAGCAGACCAACCTCGCCGCCCAGCACCCCGAAATCGTTGCTCGCCTCACGAAGAAACTGGAAACCCTAGTCGCCAACGGCCGCAGCACCCCCGGAGCCCATCAAAACAACGATGTCCCCGTCGAAATTTGGAAAAAGCCCGAAGCCCCGAAGAAAGGAGCCAAGGGCAGCAAGGCGAACAAGGGTAAGAAGTGAGTGGTCAAAACACTCCATTCAGTCCAGGCTTTACTAATGAATGGAGTTTTTGCCGTTTCATTGTTGTCGTTCTCCTTGCTTGCCAACGGTTTGCTAGCCCAAAACGCAGAGTTGATCCTGTCCCTGGATCGAGAGGCAAAAACCGTGGAAGTGCTCAGAGCAGCCAAGTCAGCACTGCACGAAACCCAATCATGGGAGCTTGGCAAAGACACTGATCTCTTGCCCCATCAATCCTTGATCGAGGTTGCTAGAAAAGAGGCCCAGTTAAACGCTGAAGACAGAAAGATGGAAGTCGATGCCCTGGTCGGAGTGGATTGGAAACGCGCAGAAATCGGGTGGTATGTGAACGTCCATTTTTGGGCTTACCCCGTTGCCATTCATGAAAGGGCCATCAAAGTCCGAGATGATGGAATTCTCATGTCAGTGTCTTTGCTTCCGAATGGAAACATTGCAGAAAGGCTAACCCGGCCAATGACTGAGGAGGAAAAGATCCAATTTGGCAATAACAACAAGCCAAGGTCAATCACCGAACCCTTGGACATCAAGCCTTTCAAAAAATGACAGATAGGGCTCATTTTCAAAGACAGGCATTACTGTTTTCATGCTTCACTCATGAACAGAATCAGAAAACACATGCGTCTTTAGCACTCTTCATGAGCCTCCTACTGCTCACTTCCTGCCATAATCTACGCTCTGATGCTGAAGCAGAAGATGCCGATAAGCGGCCCATTGGGGTTGCAACACTCGAGAAGGAGGGTGCTTTGACCGTTTTTTTGCGGGCTGAATCTATCAATGAGGACCCGCCTATCACTGGGCACACCCAGGAAAGCTACCATCCCAAGGACCCCGAATATGAAATGTACCTGCGACATCTGGGGGGCCTGAAACGAGGGGAGTCAAAGAGCATCCCGCCATTTTTAGACGACTAGCCCGAATCTCGAAAGCGGCATAAGCGGCTCTTGGGTTCAGAGCTTTAACCCCAGCATGGGAACCTCCAGGATATCGCATCCGGCCCCGTTCTTTTCACCCCTCCGCCGCTCGCCCCTACAAAAAACGACGAAAAAAGGTCGTTATTGGGGGTTTAGGGGCGACTTTTTAACCTGGAGGCCCTATCGTCTCCCTTCACTTTCCCTGCCAAACTCCTTGCCGTTCGTCTGCCCTCTGATAAAAAAGGCCATTCGTCTCAAGCAGCAGGCACGCCTTTTTATATGAAGTTCACGATCAGCAAGGAATCTCTCCAGCAGGCCATTCAGCAAGTGCAGCACGTCGTCAGTGCACGCACCACCCTGGCCATCCTCTCCAACGTCCTGCTCCGTGCTAAAGACGGAGTGCTAGAACTGACCACGACGGACCTGGATGTCGGCGTGACTTGCAGCGTTGCCGCCGAGGTCGAGGAAGAAGGGGCCACCACCCTGCCGGCCCGCCGTCTGGCCACGATCATTCGTGAGCTTCCTGCGGAAGACATCCAGATCAGCGTAGATGAGAAAAACGTGGCCTCCATCCGCAGCGGCCCTTCCTATTTCAAGGTGCTGGGCCTCACCAGCGAGGAATTCCCTGCCCTGCCCCGCTTTGACGACGCCCGTGAATTCAAGATTGATCAGCAGATTCTGCGCGATTGCCTGAAAAAGACATCCTATGCCATCTCGACCGACGAAACTCGTTATGTGCTGAACGGCATCCTTTTCTCCTTCAAGAACAACACCCTGACCATGGTGGCCACGGATGGCCGTCGTCTGGCCATGGTGGAGCAGGAGCTGGAGTTCCCTCAAAGCCAGGAAGTGGACATCATCGTCCCGACCAAGGCGGTGAACGAACTGGCCCGCCTTTGCGGCGACTTGGGCGAGGTGATCATCCGCGTGACCAGCAGCCAGGTCGGTTTTGATCTGGGCGACAGCCTGCTCATCAGCAAGCTGATTGATGGCAACTACCCGAACTACCGCCAGGTGATCCCTGGCGAGGCCAAGGAGCGCATCGCCCTGGAGCGTGAAGTTTTCCTGAAGGCCATCAGCCGTGTGTCCCTCCTCGCCAGTGAGAAGTCGAACTCGGTGAAGTTCCAGTTCACCCCTGGGCAGGTGGAAATCATCGCCAGCAGCCCGGACATCGGGGAAGCTCGTGAAACGATCCCCCTCAATTACAAGGGAGCATCCATCACCATCGCTTTCAATCCAGAATTCACCATGGCCCCGCTGCGCAACCTCAGCGCGGACGAAGTGTATCTTCACTTGATTGATGAAATCAGTCCCGGCGTTCTCCGCACCGGCACCAATTTCCTCTACGTGCTCATGCCCATGCGCGTGAACAGTTAACCTCCCCACCCCACACTCCCGATGCAGCGCTCCACGCATCTCCTCATCCTCACTGCGATCACGGCATCGCTCGCTAGTTGCTACGGCCCAGACCCACGCCCCTTCGCGGGACGTGGCCGCTCCCTGGATCAGCCCCCACGCTATGGCGACCAGAACCGCTACGTGGAGCCCATCGCCCCGACGCCACCTCCGGTCGGCCCACAGGTCCCTGTGCCAAATCTGGACCCAACGGCTCCAGTGGTGGATCCCGGCCTTTCGGTCACCCCTCCTGGCACCCTTCCAGCAGTCCCCGGTGGCACAGTGACTCCGCCAGCGGTGACCACACCGCCTGTGATCACCACGCCTTCCACTCCGCCAGCGGTCACACCACCGCCTGCGGGAGACGTGCCTTACGCCCGCGCGGTTCCTGGCAAACCTGGGTTTGTTTACAGCCCCAAGGATCCCAAGAAAGTCATCAGTGTGGAAGGGCTTCGCCCAGGCCAGAAGGCCCGCGACCCGGAAACAGGTGACATCTTCCGCGTGCCGTATTAAGCCTCGCGAGTGATCGTGGAAAGAACCATTGCCATCTATGGCCCCGGCTTGCTCGGTGGCTCTTTGGCTCTTGCTGTGCAGGAGCGCATGCCTCGGGCTACGCTCCGCCTGTGGGCTAGACGTGAAAGCGCGGAGGCAGGCATCCGTGCCCGGGGCATTCAGGCAGATTTTTTCACGGATGCCGCAGCGGCCGCCGCAGGTGCCTCCCTCATCATTCTCTGCACCCCTGTGGAGACGATGGCAACCCTGGCGGAGCAAATCACGCAGGGCCAACTCGCCGACGATTGTCTGATCACCGATGTGGGCAGCGTGAAAGGCAGCGTGGTCCGCGCTCTGCACCCCATTCTCGGTTCACGCTTCATTGGCAGTCATCCCATGGCGGGTTCTGAAAAAACTGGCATCGAGGTGGCCCGGGCAGACCTTTTTCAAAACGCCACCTGCCTGCTGACGCCCGTAGGTCAGGAGAACACGGAACTCCCCCGGCTGGAAAACTTCTGGCAGGCCTTGGGTTGTCGCGTCCTGGAGATGTCTCCCGAAGAGCACGATGAAAAGGTGGCCCGCATTTCCCACCTGCCGCACATGATGGCTGCCGTGACCACCCTGGCCGCTCTGCGCACGGACCCAACGGCTGTCGCCTGCGTGGCGAATGGCTTTCGCGACACCACCCGCGTGGCTGGTGGCGACCCAGGCCTGTGGACCGGCATCGCCCTGGAAAACCGCCCGGCGCTGGTGGCCCAATTGCGTGCTGCGTCTGACACTTTGACAGAGCTTCTTGAAATCCTCGACAAGCCGGACGAAGAAGAACTCCGCCGCTTCCTTGCCGAGGCCCAAAGCCTGCGCAGGACCGTCCCGGCGGCAGTCTCCTGATATGGCCACTCTGAAAGTCCGAAAGCTCAAATCCTTCCCCGCCGAAATCTCCGTTCCTGGCGACAAAAGCATCAGCCATCGCGCCGCCATGTTTGCGGGCATGGCTTCCGGCACCACTGTCATTGACGGCTTCCTGCCCAGCGAAGACTGCCTGTGCTCCGTCAAGGCCATGGAAGCCATGGGTGCCAAAGTGGAACCACTGGAAGAGACCGATGGCATCGGCCTGACCAAACTGGCCATCACGGGCAATGGCCCCCAGCTCAAGGCCCCATCCGGCCCGGTGGATTGCGGTAACTCCGGCACCACCATTCGCCTGCTTTCCGGCATTCTGGCTGGCCAGGCATTCACCACTGAGATGTTCGGGGATGCCTCCCTTTCCAAACGCCCGATGAAACGTGTGGCAGATCCGCTGCGCCTCATGGGCGCTAAGGTGGAAGGCCAGGGCGAGAAGATTTGTGCCCCGTTGAAAGTCACCGGTGGCTCGCTGCAAGCCATCACTTACACCCTGCCCATGGCGAGTGCTCAGGTGAAATCCGCCATCCTTCTGGCAGGTCTGTATGCCCCCGGCAAGACCACCGTTGTCGAGCCAGTGGCCACCCGAAATCATACGGAGCGCATCATGTCTCACTTTGGCATCAAGTGGCTGCGTGAGGGCAATGCCATCTCAGTCTATGGCGGTCAATCCGCCCGCGCGACGGACATCGTCGTGCCAGGAGACATCTCCAGCGCTGCCTTCTGGATGGTGGCCGCCGCCGCCAGCCCCGGCCAGCAGATCACGCTCAAGAACGTGGGCCTCAACCCCACCCGCACGGGCGTGATCAATGTGCTGCTGCGCATGGGCGCGCATATTCACAATTCCGAAGAAACCACCGATGGCGAACCTCGTGGCAATGTCACCGTGAAGGGTGGCGACCTCAACGCCACGGTCATCGGCGGTGCCGAGATCCCCAACGTCATTGACGAACTGCCCATCCTAGCCGTCGCCGCCGCGCTCGCCCGTGGCAAAACCCGCATCCAGGATGCGCACGAACTGCGCGTGAAGGAAACGGACCGTATCGCCGCCGTGGCTGAAAACCTCCGTCGCATGGGCGTGACCGTCACGGAATTTGATGACGGCATGGAAATCGAAGGCGGTGCCCAACTCCATGGGGCCACCATCAGCACTTACCATGACCACCGCATCGCCATGGCCTTTGCCATCGCCGGCCTGTTTGCTGAAGGCGAAACGGTCATCGAAGGCTCCGAGTGCATCGGCACCAGCTACCCAGGTTTCGAACATGACCTCGCGCTGTTCTTGAAAAACGAAAATGGCGAAACCCCCATCCCGGTGATCTCCCGCATTCCGCGCAAAGTGGGCTAAGCGCCCCCGCTCCAAATACTCGCCTGTTCTTCTTTGTCATGCCTGCCCCTACCGTGATCACCATTGACGGCCCTGCTGCCTCCGGCAAAAGCAGTGTCGCCCGCATCCTGGCCCAGCGGCTGGGCTACATCTACGTGAACACAGGCAACATGTACCGCGCCATGACTTGGGCCGTGTTGCAGACGGGCATTGATCCGAATGACCAGGACGCCGTGCGCACGGCGGCTGCTGGCATCGTGGTGGATTCACCTGTCACGGAAGGCCAGACGCAGGTCTCCATCAGCGGTCGCCTCCTCTCCGCCGAAGACCTCAATAGTGATCCGGTGAATCGCGGGGTGTCCCTGGTGGCGCGCGTGCCGGAAGTCCGCGCCCGCCTCGTCGCGGATCAGCGGGCTTTGGCCGACCTCGGTCCTCTGGTCATGGAAGGTCGCGACATCGGCAGCGTGGTGTTCCCAGAAAGTCCGCTGAAGTTTTACATTGATGCCAGCGAAGAGGTCCGGGCAGCCCGCCGCAGTGCGCAAGGGCATACGGATCAAGTCGCGGAGCGGGATCGCCTCGACTCCACGCGCAAGACCTCCCCGCTGGTGATCCCTGAAGGAGCGGTGGTCATTGATAACAGTCACCTCACGCTGGAAGGTGCCGTGCAAGCGGTGCTGGATCGCCTGCCACCCACCGAGTAAGCATGAATCTTTCCTACCGCATCGGGCACACCATCTTTCGGGCTGTCGCCCGGAGTTTTTATGACTTCCGAGTGATCGGTGAAGAGAATCTCAAGCTCGCCGGCCCTGCACTCATCGTGGCCAATCATGTCAGCTTTCTGGACCCGCCATTCATCGGCCAAGCCTTTGATGAGCCCCTGTATTTCTTTGCCCGCAAAAGCCTGTTTGATCACCCCATGGCGGGCAAGCTCCTGCGCAGTTGGCAGACCATTCCGGTGGATAAGGACAAGCCCGACGCCTCCAGCCTGAAGTCCACCATCCGTCTCCTGAAGAGCGGTAAAAAGATCCTCATGTTTCCGGAAGGCACCCGCAGCCTGGACGGTAAACCTCAAAAAGCGGAAGCCGGCGTGGGTCTATTCATTGCCAAAAGCAGTGCGCCCGTCTTGCCCGTGCGCATCTATGGCAGCTACGAGGCCTATCCTCGCGGAGCCAAGTTTCTGCGGCCCGCACGGATTCGTCTCGTGGTCGGAAAACCCTACCAGCCAGACCTCAAAGCGCACCGCCAAGAAGGCCGCGATCTTTATCAAGCCCTGGCCGATGAAGTGATGGAACGAATCAGCGAACTGACGCTGTAAGCAGATCCGTTGAGCAGCAACGGATCTGCCAAACATCTAACGAAGGGTGCTATGCGCCCTTCTTTTCCTTCGCCTGATCTTCAGGCTTCTTCGGTTCAGGAAGCTGGAACTTGGTGATACCCGGCATCGGCATGGAGGTGGGTTTGAAGCTATCCCCCCACTTCAGGGTATCCGGCGCCAGATCCTGCGTGCAATCAAGCATCTGCTGCCAGGTCAAAAGCTGCCCAGTGTAGGCGGCTTCACGGCCCATGATGCCCACAAGTGTGGAGAGCATCATGCGATCTCCGTCATTGATGACCTCGCCTTTGCGGATGGCATTGAAGAGAGCCTCGTGCTCCAGATCATACATGTTCTTGTCCTCACCTTTGAAGCGCCAACGCTTCGGCCCATCCATGAAAGGAACCGAGCCCTTGCCAATGATAAGAACGCCTTTTTCACCGCGGATGATGTCCTGATTGTGCCCTTGGCAGCCTTTGATCTGGCGATTGGCAAGGTGGCAGTAGATGCCATTGCCCCATTCATAGGCGGCATGAAAGTGGTCAAAGATATTGCCGTCTTCCGCAGGGATCTGCCGCCCGCCTGTGGCGATGCAGCTAAGCGGCGGTTTGTCCCCCATCGCCCAGCAAAGTTTGTCCACGCTGTGCACCGCCTGCTCCACGATGCTGTCGCCGCTGAGCCAGGAGAAATTGTACCAGTTCCGCACCTGCCATTCCACATCGCTCATACCTGCCGGGCGCGCGCTCGCTTGCGGCATGGGCTTCACAGGGCCCGTGTGGTAGGTCGCCAAAATACTGGTCACATCGCCGATCTGGCCTTCATGCAGACGCGAGAAGGCCTCTTTGCGGGAGGTGCTGTAGCGCCAGCAGTAGCCAGCCACGATGCTCAGCTTCTTCTCCGCTGCTTTCTTCACCGCCGCCATGGCGAGGTGATAACCGATGGTGTCCACCGCCATGGGTTTTTCAGCAAAGATGTGTTTACCCGCATCCACCGCCGCCATGAGGTGCACCGGGCGAAACCCAGGAGGGCTAGCCAGCAGCACCACGTCCACCCCGGAATCAATGAGCTTCTGGTAAGCATCCAGGCCGATGAACTTCTTGTCCGGCTTCACATCCACACGGTCGGGATACTTCTGGGATAGGCTGTTGATGCTGCCTTCGATCTGTTTTTCGTCCACGTCCGCCATCGCGACGATTTTGGCATTGTAGTCGGCTCCCAAAGCCTGGGAGGCAGCGCCCGTGCCACGGCCACCACAGCCGACGAGACCGATGCGGAGGGTTTCACTGGAATCCGCCTTTTGTTGAGCACGTAACGTGCTGGCGGCGGTGAGGATGGCGGCGGCCCCAGTGGTCTGGGTGAATTGGCGGCGGGTTAAAATGGAAGTCATGGAACTGGAGTAATCGTGCATCTCCCTGCCGTCCTTTCGCGGAACTGGTGACGCAATGTGGGCCGATTGTGACAACGAGCCGCACCCAAACGAAAACGCCCCACCTGATCCAGGTGGGGCGCAGAGAGAAAGATCGAGATTGCTTACTTGCCGCTCACATCAAAGGAGAACAGAAGCTCCTGGTCGCGCAGGTATAGCTTGCCACCGCTCACCACGGGGTGAACCCAGATCATGCCCTTGGGATTCCGCTGAGTCGTCTGAGGTTGCAGGGTGAAACGACCATGCTCTTCCCAGCCTTTCGGATTGGCCTCAATGAGCACCACCGTGCCGGTTTTCTCTTCGAGCAGATACAGCATACCATCTGCGGAGTGAATAGCCCCTTTGCCAAGCAGCTTCTTCTCAGCCCACTTCACCGCACCCGTTTTGAAGTCCAGGCAGGTCCAGCCAGCCTTGTCGGAATAACCAAAAAGATGACCATCCACCAGCACCATGCCGCCGTGATGATTCACCATGTCGGTGCTGGCATAAAGCTCTTCGATCTCATTGCCTGCCTTGACCTTAAATGACTTGCAGCCGACACCGTAACCTGCTGCCACAAAGACCTGTCCATCCTGAAACAGCGGGGTGGGGATCACGGCTGTCTTGCCTGGAAACTCGGTCTTCCACAGCAGTTTACCATCCGCTGCATTCACACCAGCCACGCTCTGCATGGTGAGTTGGATGAGCTGGCGTGCGCCATTGTGATCCACCGCAATGATGGAGGAATACTGCGCCGGGTCCGTCCATTCTGCTGACTGCCAGACTTTCTTCCCGGTGGCTTTATCAAAAGCCGCGAGGGTGCCCTGGGCTCCACCAGGAGTGACGATGACGAGATTGCCATCCACCAGCGGGCTTTCGCAGTAGCCCCATCCTGGCACCTTGCCGCCCAGGCTATCCATCGTCGTGCGCCAGATTTCTTTCCCATCGGTCGCATTCAGACACACCAGGGTGCCCTTCCCTCCCATGGCATAAACTTTGTCGCCATCCACCGTCGGGCTGCTGCGCGGGCCATCGCCCCAACCATTGGTCAGCAGGGCCCCAGCTTCAGCGGCCCATTTTTCTTTACCCGTCGCGGCATCCACGGCGATCACATACTCCACCACGTCGCGAGCACCGAGCGTGTAAACCGTGTGTCCCACGACGGCAAAGCCAGCATAACCTAGGCCCACATCTTTGTTCAGCCACACCTGCTTCGGACCACTCCCAGGCCACTTTTTCAGCAGGCCGGTTTCGCTGGAGATGTCTTTGCGGTCAGCCCCGCGAAAGGTCGGCCAGTCGGCAGCTTGCGCTGAAAGACTGAGGAGGAGAAAGGCAGGGATAACGAAAGGCTTCATGGTGAATGGAAGAAACGGCAATCTCAGTAGAACGTTTCGATTGAGCCGGATAAGACCAGGAAATGCGAGCAAAATCTTGGCCACACGGGCTGACTAAGGCTTTTCCCAAGCCCCTGCCGTTTTCAAAACAGTCTCATGCAAAGTGATGTCGTGGGCCGCATCCCAGGCCAAGGCTTTTTCCCCACGGACGACCTTTGCCAAGTCCACAAACTCAAGATCGTAACGTCCCTTGGGCACATCCAGCTGGATGGATTGCGCACCCTTTTTATAAGATCCACGCGCCTGTTTCAGCGAGAGATTCACCTTGCCCGATTCCAGCGGCACGATCTCTAGAGTGCCTTCCGTACCCGTGACGTTGAACCGACGGCGAGGTCCTCCAAACGGATCCGTGTGGTTGCAACGCACCACCGCCGTGGCCTTCGGGTATTGCAAAACGGCCATCTGGTTATCCTGCACCCCATCGCTGCCATTCGGGGTCGAAAAAGGCTGCACTGCGGTGGGCCGCCCCATCAAGGTAACAATGACGTCCATGACATGGCAACCCAGTTCAAACATGCCCCCACCCGGCAGGGCACCGATGTCTTTGCGGGTCGCTGCATCGGCCAGCTTACCCATGGCCGCATCAATCTCCGTGATCTCCCCCAGCCACCCTTCACGCACCGCTTTGAAAAGCAGTTCGAAGGCCGGATTGTAACGCAGCATGTAGCCCATCTGCACCGCGAGCCCACGCTTCTCGGCCTCTAAACGCATCGCCTTAAATTCCGTATGCCCGAGCGCTCCAGGTTTATCCAGATGGATGTGCTTGCCCGCCTGTACACAGCGCAAAGCCACTGCGCAGGAGGTATCTACACGCGTCTCTACCACTACCGCTTTCAACCCGTCTGTGGCCAGCAGTTGCTCTTCTGATAACAGGGGCAAGCCTTGGTAAATAGCAGACTCCTTCACTGAGGCATGCAAGGCAGCATCAGGCTCAGTCACTCCGACTACGTCCCACACGTCTGTGAGGCCGCGTATCGCGCCCATTTTGCCGCCTGCATGAGAGTGGGTGGTGCCGATCTGCCCGATGCGCAGCCGAGGCTCTGCAGCAAAGCTTGAACTAGCGACCAAGGCAGAGGCGGTGGTGATGAAATGGCGGCGGGTCATGATGCGAAAATAAACGCCATCCAGACCGATTCTCTCCCGCAAATTGCTACGATTCGTCCACCGGCTTCACCGGGCGGATCTTCCCACTGCCGGGCAGGGCGCTGAAAAAGAAATAGCGCGGTGACCGCAGCAGATCCCCCACTTCCTTCATGGCCACCCGCGAGAGGTGAGCGGAAAGGCGATCCTGGGCATCTGGGAAGCGCTTGAGGTGCTGCTCGATGAATTTACGCAGGCGGGCATTGGCATTGTACTCCACCGCCAGGGTGCCGATATTCAGCAGCAAAAGCATGACACAAACGGCGACTAAACCGGCAACGGCAAACCGAGGCGGAAAGCGCAGGAAAATCATGCCCACCACACCTAAAAGGCCAAAAATTGGGCCATAGCGATTCAGCCGAATCACGGTTTGCCGCCATTTGAGATCCCCTAAAGCCTCTTCCGTTTGCAGCGCATGAGCTGCCTCATGCAGGGCGATGGCCCAGGCCCCCATGGACGTGCCACGGGCGACCCGAGGCTGCAAAAATAACCGTCGGCGACGCGGATCAAAATAATCCGAGGCCATGCTGTCATGCTCCACGATCTCCACATCCGTCACGCCTTCGTAGGCCAGGAAGAGTTTCACCATCTCCGCCCCCGTGTGCGCGGTGGGTGCCCGCTCCTTCATCCCCTCTTCCGTCACCTGGGCGTAACGGCCCGCTGCCCACTGGCAGACGCCGAAACACAGAAGCAGGATGACGATAAAAATCGCGAGCATGGGTCAACGTGGGGGGGCTTTAGGCCGTAGGCAAGGAGGAAGGAACGCGGATGGACTCTGCTAACCGTGGGTTGTCATGAGCGTCTTTCTGGTTAAACTCACCACCCCCATGCCCCGAGTTCACATCAAGACCTATGGTTGCCAGATGAACGAGCGCGATACCGAGCAGGTATCGCAAATGTTCGTCGAGCGCGGCTACACCATGACCGCCACGGATACCGATGCGGATGTGGTGCTGATCAATACCTGCTCCGTGCGCGATCAGGCGGAACAGAAAGCCATTGGCAAAATGGGCATGGTGCGCCGCCGTCGCGTCCCCCTCGTCACCGGTTTCATGGGCTGCATGGCGCAAAGCCGTGGCAGTGAGCTGGTGGAGAAGACCAAGGTGGACCTCGTCGTAGGCACCCAGAAATACCATCGCGTGGTGGATTACGTGGATGAAATTATCCGGGCCAAGGAAGCGAAGATGATGGATGAGGAGCGCTTCTCCATCGTGGACATTGAGGAAGAGCAGGCCAGCCAAAACGCCATCCGCGACCACAGCCTCAAAGAAAATCAGGGTTCTGCCTTTGTCAGCATCATGCAGGGCTGCAACATGAAGTGTACCTTTTGCATCGTGCCCTACACTCGAGGAAGCGAGCGCGGCCGCCCCATCGCCGACATCACGGAAGAAGTGCGCCGTCTCGCCGACAAAGGCGTGAAAGAAGTCACTTTGTTAGGCCAGATCGTCAATCTCTACGGCCGCCACGAGTTCCCCGCTGTGGATGGCAAGAGCCCGTTTGTGCAGCTTCTGGAAGCCGTGCATGAGGTGCCTGGCATCCAGCGCATTCGCTTCACCAGCCCGCACCCGATTGGTTACAAGAAGGACCTCATTGAGGCCTTCACCTACCTGCCTAAATTGGCCGAGCATGTGCACTTGCCCGTGCAGAGTGGCAGCGATGAAATCTTGAAAAGGATGCATCGCCCCTACACAGCGGCGAAGTTCACGGACCTCGTGGAGCGCATCCGCGCCGCACGCCCCGGCATCGCCGTGACGACCGATGTCATCGTCGGCTTTCCTGGCGAGACGGAAGAACACTACCTGCAGACTCGCGAACTGTTCGACAAACTGAAATTCGAGAACGCCTTCGTTTTCCGTTACTCCAAACGTCGCGGCACGCCTGCGGCTGAAATGGATGACGCCATCCAGCTCAGCGAACAGGTGAAGGAAGCGCGCAACCAAGACCTGCTGGCCCTGGTAAACAAACACGCCTGGACCAAGTATGAGGAATTGTTAGGTCAGGAAGTGGAAATCCTCTGCGAAGGCACCAGCAAGACGAATGAAAGCCGTCTCATGGGGCGCACCCGCACGAACAAAATCGTGATCTTCGAAGGCAACCCCGACCGCCACATCGGTGAGATTTTCAACGTGCGCATCAGCCACTATGAAAACTTCACGCTCTATGGCGATGTGGTGACGAAGGAATAAATTTGAGGGAAACAGAGTGGCCCACCTCACAGCCCCCCGTTGAGAAGCTCTGAATTTGAGAGCGAATGAGGGGTAGGCTGGTCTTGACGAACGAAGCCCAAAAAGCATCCTCCCTCGCCCCGCTTGCGGGGAGCAGGGCGGGGGTGAGGGGTTTGTCGAGAGGTCTGTGATGTCGAATTCAAGATGTGGCATTTTGGGGAAAAGGGCACCCTCCAGAGAAGGACGTTCTGCGTACTGCAACCCACCCTCACCTTGGCCTCTCCCAGGGGGAGAGGGAACGCGCCTTGTAAGCTCTGAATACAAGAGCGAACGAGGCCGATTCAGAGTGAACGAAGTCCGCCTCGTCTTCAGCGCACGGAGTCCTAAAGACGCCCCCCTCGCCCCGCTTGCGGGGGTGCGAAAGGGCCAGGGGTGAGGGGTCGTCGAGAGGTCTAAAACAATCTCAGGAAAATAGACTCCTTTTTGCGAATGCTTGCACCAAACTACAACCCCAAGATCCGCTTCAGGAACGGTGCCGTGCGGCTCACTTTGTGTTGGGCCACTTCCTCAGGCGTTCCTGCGGCCACGAGTTCACCGCCTTCGGCTCCAGCTTCAGGACCGATATCAATGATGTAATCGGCCTCGGCAAAGATGTCGGGGTGATGCTCAATGACGACCACCGTGTGCCCATCCTCCACCAGACGATGCAGGATATCAATGAGGCGGCCCACATCCGTCATGTGAAGGCCGATGGTCGGCTCCTCAATGAGATAGAGATTTCGCTTCGTATTCTTCAGCCCACGGATTTTTTCAGTCGCAGACCGTGAAACGCCGCCGCTGAGTTCCGTCACCAGCTTGATACGCTGGGCCTCCCCGCCGCTGAGGGTGGGGCTAGGCTGGCCTAACTGCAAGTATCCCACACCCGTATCCGCCAAGAGCTGCAGGGGCCGTGCAATGCGCTGCTGATGAGCAAAGAACTCAGCCGCCTCCGTGATACTCATCTTCAGCACCTGACCGATGTTTTTACCATTGTATTCGATCTCCATGGTCGCGGAGTTGAATCGCAGCCCATTGCAGATCTCGCAGTGCACCCGGGTGGTGGGCAGGAAATTCATTTCCACCTTCACATTGCCATTGCCCTGGCAGGCTTCACAGCGACCGCCTTCCGTGTTGAAGGAAAAACGCCCCGCATCGTAGCCGCGAGCACGGGCCACTGGCACCTGTGCGAAGAGTTTGCGGATCTCATCCAAAATACCCACGTAGGTAGCCGGACAAGAGCGCGAAGTTTTACCAATGGGGGACTGATCCACCTCATACACGAAGCCAAACTGATCGGCCCCAACGATGGAATCCCAGAGCTGGTTGGGCGACTTGCGTTTCTTCTCCTTGCTCAAAAGCGCCTTCATCCCTGGGAACAGCACCTGATGGAGGAAGGTGCTTTTACCACTGCCGCTGACGCCGGTAATGACCGTGAGACGTCCCACGGGAATCTGCACATTGATATCCTTCAGGTTATTCGCATGCGCACGATTGATCTTCAGCCAGCCTTCCTTGGCCTTTGCCGCAGGCAGAGCACGCCGCGCACCTAACAAAGGATGTTTAAACGGATTTCGCAGCCCCTGCCCGGTGACACTTTTTTCATCCTTGAGGATGTGCGCCAGATTGCCTTGGGAAATGATCTCTCCACCGAAACGCCCTGCCCCAGGCCCAAGATCAATGATGGTATCTGCCCGGCGCATGGTGTCGTCATCATGCTCCACCACGAGGAGGGAGTTCCCCTTGTCACGGAGTGCCACAAGGGTATCCAGCAGGCGCTCATTATCACGTGGATGGAGGCCGATGGTGGGCTCATCCAAAACATAAAGCACGCCACGCAAGTTACTGCCCAACTGAGCAGCCAAGCGAATGCGCTGCGCCTCACCACCGCTGAGGGTATCGGCACTGCGATTGAGCTGGAGATAGCCCAGCCCCACCTCTTTCATGAAGTGCAGCCGCTGCTCGATCTCCTTCATGATATCCCGAGCAATGATACCTTCCGTGCCCTGGAACTTCAGTTTTTTTACGGACTCTGCCGCATCAATGGCGGACTGCGCATTGAGGTGCGGCACGGTAAAGTCCTGGAGCCTCACGTAACGGGCTGTTTCATTCAGGCGTGAGCCATGGCATTCCAGGCAAAGCACCCGCTCATTGTTTTCTTCCTCATCGTCCGCCCCACGGGAAAGACGCCGCTCCTCCTCCATCTCCGCTTCCAATTTTGAGATGTCATCTCGGCGAGGGGTAGCTCCGTGCGCTGCAACTTTGAATCCAAAACCACGGCAAGTGGGGCACCAGCCATGAGGGCTGTTGAAGGAAAATAGACGTGGGTCCAGTTCTTCAAAGGACAGGTCACACTTCGGGCAGCTCATCTCCGTGCTGAGGACCTGTGAGGTATTTCCAGGCAACCAGAGTTTGACGGTGCCTTTGCCCATCTTCAGGGCCTTTTCCAAATGCGGTCGCAGCTCAATGGCCGATGCCCCTTTTTTAACCTGACCGACGACGGCATCAATGCTGTGCTCCTTGAATCGCTCCAGCCGCTTGAAGTTCGCCGTCTCGCGGAACTGACCATCCACCAGCAGCATCTCGATGCCTTGCTTGGCAGCAGCTTCAGCCACGTCTGTATGGAAACCTTTGCGCGCCTTGATCAGCGGAGCCAGGATTTGCAGAGAGCCTTTTTTAGCACGCTCCACCACGGTCTGACTGATGGCGCTGAGGCTCTGTTTTTGCACGGGCACATCGCACTTCGGGCAGTATTGCGTCCCCAGCTTGGCGAATAAAAGGCGCAGGAAATGATACACCTCCGTCACAGTGGCCACGGTGGATTTACCCCCGCCTCGAGAGATGCGTTGTTCGATCGCGACTGTCGGAGGCACACCACTGATAACATCCACCTCTGGCTTTTCCATCTGCTCCACAAAGGTGCGAGCATAGACCGACATGCTGTCGAGGAACCGGCGCTGACCTTCAGCAAACACGAGGTCAAAAGCGAGGGAGGATTTACCGCTGCCACTGAGCCCCGTCACCACCACAAATTGGTCGCGCGGAATATCAATCGAGATGTTTTTGAGGTTGTGCTCACGCGCACCTCGTATGCTGATGGCATTGGCAGCAAAGGCCTCCGGTTTACGCAACTGGCGGGTGGCATAAGCCGCCGCTTGTTCAGCCGCACGAGCCACCGTTCTCCCCTGCCCGAATTTCTCAGCCAAGTATCTGCCCGTCCAGGAAGCCTCGCAGGCGGCGACCACTTCAGGTGTGCCCGCAACGACCAATTGCCCGCCCTGAGATCCCCCATCGGGGCCCAGATCAATCACCCAGTCCGCGCACTGAATCACATCCACATTGTGCTCAATCACGAGTAGGCTATTGCCTTCTTCGACCAGCCGTTGAAGCAACTTCACGAGCAGGGCGATGTCATCAAAATGCAGTCCCGTGGTGGGTTCATCCAGCAGCAAAAGAGAAGTACCCGCCTCGCCTTTTTCGGAAGCATTTTCGATCAAGTGCCCCACAAGCTTCAGCCGCTGTGCTTCGCCCCCCGAAAGGGTATTTAGCGGCTGCCCTAATTTCAGATAACCCAGCCCTGCCTCCACAAGGATGGCCAGTTGTTCCCCCACCTGGCGAGCTTTGCGAATGAATGAGGCATCCGCACGCACGGTCCCACCTGAGGCAGGAGCGTCCATTTTTGTAAACCACTCGGAGGATTCCTCCACCGTCATGCCCAGCACATCATGGATGCTTTTGCCATGCAGTTGAATCTTCAGCGCATGCGGCTGGTAGCGCTTCCCTTCACACTCGGGGCAGGTCACATACAGGTCGCTGAGGAACTGCATCTCGATCTTTTCAAACCCGTTGCCCATGCAGCGTTCGCAGCGGCCTTCGCCCGAGTTGAAGGAAAAGAAACCTGGGGTCACCCCCTGCGCCTTAGCATCTTCGCTTTCTGCAAACAGCGCTCGGATGGCATCAAAAGCGCCCACATAAACCGCAGGTGTACTGCGAGGTGTGCGAGCCAGGGGAGATTGATCCACCATGATCACCTGCGTGATCTTTTCATGGCCGGTGATGGAGCGCACGCGCCCGGGTTCATCCTCACTCACCTCACCGCGCAGGCGCTGCAAATTCCGAAACAGCACCTCGTGAACGAGGGTGCTTTTGCCTGAGCCTGAAACCCCCGTGATGCAGCAAAAGACGCCCAGGGGGATGTCCACATCCAGGTTCTTCAGATTGTTTTGTCGTGCGCCTTTGATGGAGAGAAACGCACTCGCCCCTGAGGTCTTTTTGGCTTCGCCTTTAGCCGCTTTTTTAGCGCGCTTTGCTGGTTCTAAAGCCTCAAGACTGCCCATCGAGACTGGGCGACGTGTGTCCGGAATGGGGATGCTCTTGCGCCCCGTGAGATAGTCCGCCGTTAGGGAGCCGACCTTTTTCTCCAACCCATCCAAAGGACCGTCATAAACGAGGTAGCCACCCTTGTCACCGCGCCCAGGCCCGATCTCAATGACATGATCTGCCGCACGCATGACGGATTCTTCATGCTCCACCACCAAGAGGGTGTTTCCCTTGTCACGCAGCCCTTCCATCACGCCAATGAGGCGACCGATGTCCCGGGGATGCAGCCCGATGCTGGGCTCATCCAGGACGAACAAAGTATTCACCAACGACGCTCCTAAACACGTGGTTAGGTTCACGCGTTGGAGTTCGCCACCGCTCAGGGTGCGGGTCTGCCGATCCAGGTGAATGTAGCCCAAACCTGCGCGCTCCAGGTAACTGAGACGGCCACAGATTTCATCTCTCAGCATCTGAGTGGCATTGTCCCCAGGCGTGACGGGCCAGGCCTGCGCGGTGGGCAGCAGTTCCACCACAGGCAGATTCCATAGATCTGCAATGGTGCGCCCTCCGATGCGGAAATTGTACGCGTCTTTTTTCAGCCTGCCGCCATCGCAGTCCATGCAGGTGGTGTAGGCACGAAAGCGGCTGAGGAAGATGCGCACGTGCATCTTATAGGCCCGGCCTTCCAGCCATCTGAAAAAGCCTTTCACCCCATACCATTCGCCGCTCTGCCAGGCATCTTCCGGGTCTTTGCCAGCACCTTCGACGATCCACTTCTGCTCGGCCTCCGGCAGGTCACAGAAAGGGGTATTCAAATCCACCCCTTTCTTTTTCGCCGCACGTTCCAGATCATCCTGACTCTCGCGATAGGTGCTGCCGGAAAACGCTTTTACGAGCCCCTCACGGATGCTCAACGACTCGTCCGGCATGGCCTTTCGCATATCGAGCCCCAGGGTGCGCCCAAAGCCTTTGCAGGTAGGACAGGCACCGATGGGACTATTGAAGGAAAACAGCCCAGGTGTCGGCGCGGGGATCTGGATATCGCAGTCCGCACAGCGCCAGTCAGTGGAAAATGAAAGAGTCTCATTTCCCTGCACCACTGTCATTTGGCCTTTGCCCAACCGCAGTGCTGCCTCGATGGCTTCACTGAGACGCGCCTTTTGGTTAGGCTCCAGAGTCAGCCGATCCTGAATCACCAAAACCACCGCTGGGAGTTTGCGTTCCTTCATCGCCTCCGGCTCATCTGTGCGGAGCGATTCGCCATAGAGCCAAACCCGGAGATACCCCTGTCCTTGCAGGAACGGGAAGAAGTCACTGACTTGCGTATCTTTCGGCACTGGCACACCGAAACAGATGAGGGCTTGCTTCCCTGCATGGGCAGTCATCAGTTCATGCTGGATGCTCTCTGGCGTCTCCGGTTTCACCGGGCGATGGCACTCTGGGCACTGCCCTTCCGCCAGTCGCGGAAACAGCATCTTCAGGTAATCATTGATCTCGGTGATCGTGCCCACGGTGCTGCGCGTGGAGCGGATGTTATTGACCTGCTCAATGGCGATCGCCGGGGGAATGCCATGAATCGCATCCACCTTCGGTTTATCCATCCGCTCAAAAAACTGGCGAGTGTAGGGAGAGAAGGTCTCCACATAGCGACGCTGGCCCTCGGCATAGATGGTATCAAAGGCCAAAGACGACTTGCCCGATCCACTGGGCCCAGTGACGACACAGAGCTTTCCGAGAGGGAGATCCAGATCAATCCCACGCAAGTTGTTCTGCCAGGCCCCACGGACCTGGATGACATCGCTAGCGGCTGGGGTAGCTGGAGACTTGGCGGCAGATTTCTTCGGCATGAGGGAACAGGAGAATAGAGTTACGCTTCATGCAGTTCAAGTGAACGCTTGTTTTTGAATGCGATTCTGCTTTTACCCCCGTAACTAAAATCGTTAGCGCGATAAAATTTGAGGCTATCGATCTGTTTTACTTGGCCGGAGCCGCCAGCTTCAGCCGCAAGTACTCCGGGCCAAATGGGCCAGTGTCCAGGAACTCATCATGCTCCAGCAAGGCTGCACATTTAGGCGATTGCCAGATCCAACGCACTATCTTGCTACCCGGAACGGACCTATTTTGAGGAGCCACTCCCAACTTCTTTCCCACCAGATGCCCGGCTTGGGTGAACTTCGCTCTAAACTGCGGTCCTTTAATGATTCCAGAAATCCCCCGAGTGTGGATAGAAAGCGTCATCCGCGCAGCGCGACCGTCCACAAATTCGATGAACACCTGATCCACGGCCAGAGCCTTCGCAAACAGAGTCATCGGTGTAGCCGCTGGGGTGCTGGAGCTGAATTTGCCAGAGAAACGCGCCTGCTTTTTCTCAGGATCCGTCCATTCAAATTGAGCCCCCACTTTGTGATTGGAACCCTTCACTTGATACATGCCCTCCAAATCAGTGGGCGTGAGAGTCCAAAGTTTATCAAAATCTAGGAGCGGGTCCAAGTCCACAGGTGCGGCGACGAGCAGCAACTGCGGCGATAGGTCCACTACGGTTTTGCGGATGGGAAATGAGCATTCTAGAGGGAAGCTGGGGTCGATCATTTCCAACATCAATTCCGGACCCGATTGATGACTAATCACAATCATACGTTCCGAGTCCCACCGCCAAATTGGACTCACCCTGCCATCGGGGTGTTTGATCTTCCCCATCGTAGCGCGTGCGCCAAACAGGTTTTCCAGTTCTGACTCCATAATCTCGCGATCACTCAGAGATCCAAGATAGACTTCAAATTTGTAACCCACGCCATCATTTCTAAAATGAGCCACCAGACGTGAAACGGCCAGCCGATGTTGCGTCATGTGCGCCTGAAATCCAACTCCTGACCTAACGTTAAGAATGGCACAAGGATCGCCCGATTTCATCTTGGAGAAAGACCACGAGGCGACGCGGCGGTCCTCACCGCTGAAAGCCACGTCCATGGCTTCTTTGGTCATGGCAAAAGGGTCATTCAAATCAAACACCGACTCCAACTCAAAGGAGCGTGTAGCCTGGGCCTCAGCCGGATGACTGCTGAGAAACAGGAGAAGACACGCCAAAAAGCAAACCCCAGGTACAGGCATCATTTTAATTTTTCAGTGAGTGGATTTTATTCTTTTCCCTGCGTGGTTGGTCACGGGCATTGCCTTTAAAGGCGAGGCGGGGACATGGAGTAAACGCCCATAGTCGCATCATACCCACCGGCTTCAGACATACACAGATGGCCGGTGAGCAGAAGGAGCAAACCTGCCAGAAAATGAACCGTGAAGTTAAGCATTCTGGAATTTTGTTTTGGAGATCTCTATCATAACCCGGACGACGAAACGGTATAAACCCCCAGGGTTGCTTCATATGCTTCTGTTTCGCCCATGCGTTTGAGTTCGTGCCCAGGCCCCCATGAGTCGCTGAAGAGGATTTGGTTCGTCTCTGAGTTGTAGCCGATGATCAGGCGCATGTGCCCGCCGCTGGTTTGCCGATCTGCTGGCAGAGGTGGCTCCTCAGGGAAACGGCCCAATTCCAGCGCCCAGATCAGCGGAATTCCCTTGTCCACGAATTGTTTGATAAGCAATGCAAACTGGCGCTGAGAGACACGGCGCTTGCCATCTCCGGAACTGTTCATTAGCTGCATAGGGTCAATGTGCGTTTTGAGGGCAACTTTGAGATTGTCATCCACTTTGCTCAGGAAGTAATGCATGGACGCGCCATTCTTCGCTCCTAGCGGTGCCAAATGGGTCAGTTGGGTAAGCTGGCGGATTTCAAACGGGATCTGCATGAATTGAAACAAGCGCTGGCAACAGGCAATCTCACTGTAGCCTTGGCTGCCCTGATCCACCATCGGAACGCCCAAAACATAGACATCTCCCTCAGGCGTCGCAGTGATTTTTTTTGCCAGTCCCGTGGGTTGCATCCCAGCAGTCAAACGGCCCATGATCCAGTCCCCTTGATCTGGCGCAGCTATTTTTAAGCGCATAAACTCCGGCTGCCCAGCTGGGCCACTGGCGGTGTAATCGTTGTGCTCCAGCAGGGCGATGCCTTGGGCAGTCTTCCACCCCCATCTCACGGTTTTGATGGTCTGACCAACGGAAGCCGATAGATTGGATGGAGACACATTCAAGATCCGTCCCAGGTTTGCGCCAACGGTTCTAAATGTATTCGTGAAGTCGGTTAATTGAACCCCCTTCAAAGTGCTTTGGCTGTAAAAGGAGATGGTGGCCCTGGTGGCACGGCCATCCACGAATTCCACCACGGCCTCTTCCACCGGCACAGTCTTGCCAAAGAGGGTCAAAACCAAATCCACATTCGTGGAGATTTTGCGCATGAACCGCGCCCTGCTTTTTTCCATATTGAGCCATTCAAACTGTGGAGACTCTGCCTGCTGAGAAGCAGCCTTCGGCCGGTATTTCTTTTCAAATACATCCGGAGTGCAGCGCCACAACTCAGAGAAATTCATGAGGTAGTCCAGATCAGCATCCACGACTACCTGGGGTGCGATGGTGACGCTTTCCGTCGGATTCGTTCCAGGCATGGGATTTACATTCTTGCCAAGGAAATCGATAGAAAACTCAATGTCGCCATCCTTCTTCCTTGAAGAATTGGAACTACCATAAAGACGGGCGACAAAAGCATCCCGCTTCCAAAAAATACTGGTCTCGCCGACTTCAGGTGCGGCACCAAAAGCTTCCTCCAATTTGCTGGAAACAGCCTCAAAAACAGGGATTAAATCTCCTTTGACCCGTGACGTGAAAGAGCACGAAACAATCTTCGAATTTTTGAGCTTCAAATGCATATACGCGGGCTCGAATGCCCCTCCAAAAAGAGTAGTTCGAAGTCTGTTACCCGCGAGATACCAAGTTACGTTTTGGCTGTGCCCCGTTACTGGATTAGTGCTTTCTGAGATGCGGCGATCTTTGATTAGAGGAACCAATAGAGCTTCCAGCTTGCTGTAAGACACTGGCTCAGAAGATTTGAAATCTAAAGCCGGGTCCAGATCAATGAAAGGCGGTGGGGCAGAGCATAACACGCTCGGCCCGGTCAGTAGAAGAAGTCCGACAAGCAGCAAAAAATTCCGAGACATATCCCTTCTTTTATTAGGAATTCGCTTGGAAGGTCAATCGCTGAAATCATCAAGGCCTAAAGGAATGGCGAATGAACGGAACGACAGCAATAAAAAGCCCGCGCAGCCATAGGCTAGCGCGGGCGATGTGAGGAAAAACTTGGGCTTACAGGCTCTCGTAAACTCGAGCCAGAGCCATGAGCATGTAGGAGGTGGTGAGGGTGGTATCACTTTCCATCCAGCGGCCAGCGCTGTTCGCCCAGGAGCCGTCGCCCTGCTGAAGGTTCAGCAGCTTGGTGGCCAGATCCGCGCGCCAGTCCACCGTTTTGCCATCCTTGGTTTTGAGGAAGTCCACATCCGCAATCGCCAGGGCCTTCGCCATGGTGTGGTAGTAGTAATACAGGCCTTCAGCACCAAGACCTGGGTTCTCATCCAGCGTGTAGTTTTCACTCAGCCACTGCAGCACGGCCTGCACGCGAGGGTCGCTCTTATCGAGACCCGCGTAGATGAAGCTCAGCATGCCTGCGTAGCTGATGCTGCCATAGCTGCGCAGGGCGGTGCGGCCATCGGCAGTCTTGACGTCTTTGCCACGAGTCTCACCGGGGCTGTAAACAAAACCACCGGCGTCAGCTTTATCCGTGCTGACCCAAGAGGCTTTGTTCGTTTCAGGACGATTTTGGCAGTTCTGGATGAACTGAATCGCTGCGCCAAAATTGAGCTGCGGTTCGTTTTTTCCAGCATCGCCTTTATCGGCCAAAAGCGCTTGGGAATAATACAGGGCTTCGAGGGCAAAGTGCGTATTGGAAAGGTCCGCGTGGGCTGGATTGTTAGGCTTCGGCGTGCCGTAGCCAATGCCGCCATCAAAGGGATTGTCCTGCTTGCCCTTTTCATCGAAGTCATTCTGTTGGCCGATGATGAAACGGCGCGCCGCCAGGAGGGTCTGTTCGTTTTGGGGCTTCGGGCTCAGCATCAGTGCGGTGAGTGCCAGCGAGGTATTGTAGTTCGCGCGGGCCTTCACATAGATGCCGCCATCAGGCTGGACGTTTTTCAGGAGAAAGGCATAGGCTTTCTCGATCTCCGCAGAAACAGGTTCTGTAGGCTGGCGGCCTGGGGCCAAAAGATGACTGGTGATGGCCAGGGCGGTGAAGGCCACCGGCTCGGCATCTCCCCACTGCCCCGTTTCGCTGTTCTGCTTCGCCTTGATAAAGGCCAACCCGCGATCATAGGCGAGACGGATCTCCTGTTTCAGGGATTCATGGCGGGCAGGCTGGGTACCACTCTGGGCGAGTAGTAGCGAGGGGAGAGCAAAAGATAGGGCAGCGATCAGTTTCATGGTTGAGCAGGGGAAATGATGACGGTCACAGGGGTGCCGATGTCGGGAATATTGGCAGGCAAAGAGATCCAGAGATCATCACGCCAGTTGCCTTCCGCCGGGGAATTGATAAGTGCGCCACGGTCCAGCCAGACGGCAATGATGGAGCCTTCATGCTGGCCGATGAATCCACGCTCATCCATGTAAGAGCCATTGAAAATCCAGGTGCCCAGATCGGTCGGTGCTTTGCGGGTATCCACGTGCTGCACCCAGTCGGAAATCGGGGCAGACTTGGTCACCTCGCCCACTTTCCACTCCACCGTGATCTTGATCTGGTTGGCCTTTGGCTTTGCCGGAGGCTCCTCTTTCCAGATTTTTGGGCGCTCTGCCTCCGGTACTTTCGTCAGCATGCCTTCAGTCGCCGCTTGGTAATTGGCTAACAGCAAGGCCACCTGGATAGCTGTGGGGCTCAGTGCGGTGGTCAGCACACTTTCATGCGTCTTTCCCGTTTCATGAACGAGCATGTATTCGATAGGCGCTTTTTGCAGTTCCACCTTCGTGGGGATACGCACTTCGCGGGTGGCTGCATTGATGCGGATACCATCCAGCTCATACTCCGTCGCCGACAGTTTTTTGAGCCTCTGTTGAGTCTCGGCCAATTGCTTCGCAGCCTCAGCCTTCGCATCTTGGGCGTGAGTTCCCGACACGCAGAGGGCGAGCAGGAGAAAAGGAAGGAGGCGAAACATCGGCGAAAATATACGTGGTTGAACGGGCATGGCCAAATCTGGCCGCAGGTAAGGCATCATGCAATGGCAACCCGAACAGCCTTTAACCCAAAAACAAACCGGACGGACATTATCTGTCCGCCCGGTTTTTCAGGTCTAAGATTTCACGCTGCGAGCGAGGAACTTACTCGTCGTCACTGCGGCCACCCACCATTTGCAGGACATAATACATGAAATAGGCCAGGGAGCTGACGAAAGCCGCCACGTAGGTGAGGGCTGCCGCGTCCAGCACCTTGCTCATGGCGCTGTACTCTGGGCCGGCAGACACGGCACCCGTGCTGGCCAGTACCTTTTTAGCACGGGCAGTCGCATCGAACTCCACGGGCAAAGTCACCAACTGGAACAGCATCATGATACCAAAGCCAATGGCCATGATGGTGATGACCAAGTGGTAAGGGAAAAAGCCACCCACCAGACCTAGTAGGGGAATCCACATGACCACCTGACTCGCGATCTGGGTGATGCCCACCGCAGCCATGCGCCACTGGAGAGGACCGTAAAGCTGCTGGTGCTGGATGGCGTGACCACATTCGTGGGCCGAAATACCCAGGGCCGCCACCGAGGTGCCGTGGTAGTTTTCTTCCGAAAGCACCAAACGCCGCTGGCCAGGGTCATAATGGTCCACCAGATGTCCCGGCATCGCATGGATGCTGACATCTCGGATGTTATTCAGATCCAAGATGCGTTGGGCAATCTGCGCGCCCGTGTAGCCACTGGAGGCACGCACCTGGGAATAGCGATTGTAGGCACTGCGCACTCGCCAAGAGGCAAGGAGCGAAAGGGCCATGGTTCCAAGAAACAGGAGTAGCATCATAGGAGATAGATTGGGGGGTTGTCGAAAAATACGACTCGCATTCTGTAAATGGCCCTGTGGATTTTGCCTTTAGAAACAGGAGTTGAGTTTGGAATCACCACCCAGGAAAAACGCAGGTTGCATCCAGCCACCGCAGGGTCTCTGAATGGGAAATGGAGTCCTCTGCCACTGAAGCATCTGCCAGCGTTATCGTCTGTCGCGTTACCCCTTGGTATTTCCGGCGCATGAGCATGATGGCCGCCATGCTGGTCCTCATGGGCGCTTGGTTCCTGTATGACTGGCAATACGGCTACCATGCGGCGAACAAAATCGCTGATAAAAAGGACTGGTTTGAGCAAACGCACCTCAAAGGCTACGATGAGGCGAAGGCGGCCAATAAACTCGACCAATGGGTCAAGGACGCCGAGGCCCAAGGGCTGCCCGCAGGGAAAAATGGCGAGCCCCCACGCTGGGTCTCCTACGCCGCAGAAAACGGCTGGAGCGAAAAGCCACACCGCTGGACAGATCGTGAAATCGCTGGCCAATTCTGGTGGGGCAGTGCCACCATTTTTGCTGGTTTGGTGGTCGCGGCGATGATGTTGTTCAATCGCAACCGCGTGCTCACGGCCTATCCGGATCACTGGGTGAGCCCCCAGGGCACACCGATTTATTACGCCCAAGTCTTCCGGGTGGACAAACGCAAATGGGAGGTGAAGGGGCTGGCCTATGCCTGGTATCGAGAGACCCCAGATTCCCCCGAGAAAAAAGCTGTTTTAGATGATTTTAAATTCGATCACGTGGGCCTGGTGCTTGACCGCCTGCTATCCCACTTCAAAGGTGAACTCATCGAGAAGTTACCCGATGCAGCAGCCCCCGCGCCCAAAAACCCCGGGCAAGCGAGCTAACCCGTTTTGTTCTTCTTTGATGCTCAGAGCAAAAAAAGAGCGAATTCGCTCTTGCCAAATAATAACCAGCCGCTACCTCTCCGCCGCACATCCCCCTTCAATCTATGGCAGACAACATCCAAGAAAAAGTCCGTGACATCATCGTCGAACAGCTCGGCGTGAACCCTGAGCAGGTGACCCCTGAAGCCAAGTTCATCGAAGATCTGGGCGCTGATTCCCTGGACACCGTGGAGCTGGTGATGGCCTTCGAAGAAGAGTTCGGCATCGACGTTCCAGATGAAGAAGCTGAGAAGCTTCAGTCCGTGGGCGACGTGGTCCGCTACGTCGAAGAAAACGCCGAGTAATCCTCGTTTTCCAAGTTCATTTTAAAAAGCAGACGGGAAACCGTCTGCTTTTTTTGTGGTTGGACTTTACCACCAAGCACAGGCAGCACTTCCCCTTCTCTCATGTCTCTTTCCAATCCCTGGTTTATCGCCGCCCTCGTCGGGGTGCTGGGTGTCTTTCACCTGGAGTTCTTCGCCACTCTGCTCAATCTCGCCCGCCTCAGCAGGCCAGTCCCCTCCTCACTAGCGGAGGTCTTTCCTGAAGAGACCCGCGAAAAGCTGGTGGATTACATCCGCGATTCCAAAAAAGTCAGTTTCACCCGGGAAGTCACCCTGCTTGGCATCCTCATAGTTTTTTGGTGGTCCGGTGGTTTTGGCTGGCTGCAGACCTGGGCTGAAAGCCAGGGAAAAGGCCCCGTCATCACGGGAGTCGTCGTCCTCGCCATCAGCATGCTGGCCCAGACCTGGATCAGCCTCCCGTTCGATGCCTGGGATACTTTTGGGGTGGAGTCTCGTCACGGTTTCAATAAGACCACTCTAGGCACCTTCATCACCGATCACTTTAAGGGCCTCGCTCTCATGGCCCTTTTAGGGCTGCCCGTAGCCGCCGCTTTGGTCTGGTTTTTTCAGACACAGGCCTGGGCCGCACTTTACGCCTGGCTCTTCCTGGCCGGGTTTATCCTGCTCATGACCTGGCTCTCCCCACGCGTGATCATGCCTGTGTTTTTGAAATTCCAGCCCATGGAGGATGGCGAGCTCAAGGACGCCATCTTTGCTCTGGCTCAAAAGCTGGATTTCCCGGTGGCAGAAGTCAGCGTGGTGGATGGTTCCCGCCGCTCGACCAAGGCCAATGCTTTCTTTGCCGGGTTCGGCAAAACTCGGCGCATCGCCCTTTATGACACGCTTTTGAAGAGTCATACCACAGAGGAGATCGTGGCCATCTTGGCCCATGAGATTGGGCATAACAAATGCCGTCATGTGCCCACCATGCTGGTTCTCAATCTTTTGGAAATGGCGCTCATGTTGGGCCTACTCGGTTGGGCGCTGAAATCCCCCGGCTTCTTTGCGGCATTCGGCGTTTCAGGCACCCCGGTCGGCATGGGGCTCGTGCTCTTCGGCATGATTTATAAGCCTCTCGGCGTCCTCACAGGCTTGCTCGGGCTAGCCATGAGTCGGAAGCATGAGTTTGAAGCCGATGCCTATGCCCGCAAAGCCGTCGGCAGCCACCAACCCCTCACGGATGGGTTGAAAAAGCTCTCGCGCGATCACCTCGCTCACCCTGAGCCACATCCTCTCACTGTCTGGCTGCATTACAGTCATCCACCTTTGGCGGAGCGACTGGCAGCGCTGCAGCGTTGATCGGCTAGAGCGGCATCCATTTGGCCGCAAGAGTGGAGGCCGGCCCGCGTTTCCAAGGGCCATGTTTCGCGCACTTGTTCTCTTCTGCTTTGGAGTTGTCTCCGCTGCTGCGGCAGCAGATCGGCCTAACATCTTGTGGCTCACCAGTGAGGACAATGGGCCTCAATATGGGTGCTATGGTGACGCCTACGCCACCACGCCCCACATTGATGCTCTCGCCGCCAAAGGCATCCGCTTTAAACGTTGCTGGTCGAACGCCCCCGTCTGTGCCCCTGCGCGCACTTGCCTCATCAGCGGTCGTTGGGCACCGGCCGATGGTGCCGAACACATGCGGAGCGACGTACCTCTGCCAGAGGGACACCAGATGTATCCCCAGTTCCTGCGCAGTGCAGGCTACTACTGCAGCAACAACAGCAAGGAAGACTACAACCTCGCCAAGCCCAAAGAGGGGAAAAAGGATCTCGTGTGGGATGAGAGCAGCGGCAAAGCCCACTGGAAAAACCGGGCTGAAGGCCAGCCCTTTTTTGCGGTCTTCAATGACACCATCACGCATGAAAGTCAGATCCGCCGTCGGCCCCACACGCTGATTCACGATCCCGCCAAGGCCCCGCGGCCTCCCTTCCACCCAGACACGCCAGAGGTGCGGCATGACTGGGCCCAGTATTATGACAACATCACTTTGATGGATAGCAAACTGGGCAAGCACCTCGCGGAGTTGGAGAAAGCAGGCCTCGCAGAAGACACCATCATCATGCACTATGGCGACCACGGACCTGGCATGCCTCGCTTTAAACGCTGGCCTTACAACACCGGTTTGCAGGTGGGCCTCATCATGCACTTTCCAGAAAAGTGGAAGCACTTAGCACCCAAAGGGTATGCACCGGGCGGGGTCAATGAAGAGCTCGTCAGTTTTGTGGATCTCACCGCCACGCTCCTCAGCATCGCCGGCGTGAAACCGCCTGACTACTTTCAAGGCAGAGCCATCTGTGGAGAATTTGCCAAGCCAGCCCCTGAATTCATCCACGGATTCCGGGGTCGCATGGATGAACGTTATGACCTCGTGCGCAGCACGACCGATGGTCGTTACGTCTATATCCGGAACTACCTGCCCCATCTGCCTTATGGCCAGTTTCTGAACTACATGTTCCAGCAAGCCACCACCCGAGTGTGGAAAGCACAATTTGACGAAGGCCGTCTGCCAGAGCCACAGACGCGCTTTTGGAAGCCTAAACCTGCTGAGGAACTCTACGATCTGGAGTCCGATCCCTGGGAGACCCTGAATCTCGCGGATTCCACCGCTCATGCTGAAATCAAAACCCGCCTCGCTCAAGGACAGCGTCAGTGGCTCACGCAGGTGCGGGATCTCGGCTTCATCCCTGAGGGAGAAAGACTGGCCCAGGCCAAGACAAAATCTCCCAAAGACGCCTTTGCCTCTGAGGAGGCCTACCCCATCACCACCGTGCTCGAGGCCGCCGATTTAGCGACGAATCCAGCTTTGGCGAAGCCCGAAGCTCTTGCCAAATTGCTGGATCATCCCAGTGCCAGCGTCCGCTACTGGGGCGTTCAGGGCTACCTCATCCAGGGAGAAAACACTATCCGCACGAACGCGCCCAAGATCGAGCAAATGCTGGGGGACAGCTCGCCCAGCGTCCGAATCGCCGCTGCTGAAACCCTCATCAGTGTGGCCCAATCCCCTGCCGTGCTCGAGCGTAGCACTCGCACCCTACTCGACTGTGCAGACATGGACACTCAGCCATACTTCGTCGCCATCGAAGCCGTGAATGTCTTGGATCGCTGGCAGGCACGCCTAAAACCTTGGCAGGCCCAGATCCACGCGCTTCCTGGTGAAGCCCCCGAAAGCGTGCAAAAACGTCTCAAAGAGTACATCGCCCGTTTACACGATCATTTGCTGGAGGGAGACCAGATCAAAAGCACCGGGGAAAACTGAAACTGCCGCAATTTGTTAAAAAACGAATGCCTCAGGCAGCCTTGAATCGGGCTGCAAAGGCGGTTGTTCCTCACCCAGGTCCCATGACCAAGAGGGTTCCACGCGCTTGCATTCGAGGGGTGAGATGAGTCGCGATCTTTAGCAACCACTCAAAAAGTGAGAATATTGAAAAAAATTGAGTGCAGTCATGATTATTTTATATTATTTAAGATAGTTAAATAATCAAGGTTTACCCCGAAGCCCATGAAACCTGCTTTTGCACTCTCCCTCCTGGCTACCTTCAGCCTCATTTCTCTGGCTAGTGCCCAGTATCCAGGTGCTCCGAGTTACCCTGGCGCGACCGGTGGTTACGGTGCCATGCCTCCTCCTGCAGGATCTGGCCTTTATGGTGGCACTGGCTACACAGCCATGTCCCCCACCCTGCCACCTCCCACCATGTCCTCCCCCTACGCAGGGCCCACGATGATGGAGCCTGCGGCACCTGCGGCCAATTATGGTTTTCAACAGCCCGTGGCCTCCAATTCCTGGGGTGGTGTGCAGCAAAGCATGAATGGCAGCAACATGCTGAACTACCGCTACCTGGAAGCTAGCTACCGCTACGTGGATCCCCAGGGCGGTGATCTGGATGGCAGCCACGGCCTTGGAGTCACTCTTTCCATGGACCTGCCCACCATTTTCTTCGTCAAAGGCAGCTTCAACTGGAGCAGCGGCAGCGGCACCAAAAACGTCAAAGGTGCGACCAATGCAGACTATGATCTCTCCGTCATCACCATCGGCGGTGGTGCCTACATGGCCATCACGCCGAAGCTGCACTTTGTTGGTGAAGTGGGCTTGGTGTATGCCAATCTCAGCTCCGCAGGGAACAATATCAGCTACACGGACGGCGGCATCTACATCCGCCCAAGCCTGCGCTATCAACTGGTGGACTGGCTGGAACTTCAGGCCGGTGTCACCGTCAGCAGTGCCAATGACTACGACAGCAAGGTCATTGATTTCGGCGCCTACTTCCGGGTCTTCCCTCAAATGGACATGAACATCGGTATGGATCTGGGTGATGAAAACCGCACCCTGCGTGCAGGTGCCCGCCTACGCTGGTAATTCCTTTTTCTCCCGCCTCAAGAACCACAAGCGCCCTGGCAACAGGGCGCTTTTTTTGTGAGCAGACTCATAGACTGGGAGGTCTCAATCCCCTGCATGGACAGTAAGAAATAAGCGCAAGTTCCCCACCCTACACGTCCAAAACTGAAGGCTTTTCCGAATTCCAACCAAAGATCGCGCGCTCGACTTAGACACGGGGTCTTCAGTTACCGCACGCCACGTTATGGCCTTACTCAAACAAACCTCAATCAGTCCCCGCTGCTCGACCGGCGTCGAAGGGCTGGATACCATTCTTCATGGGGGACTGCCCATCAATCGGCTCTACCTCATCAAAGGTGATCCTGGGGTCGGTAAAACCACCCTGGCCATGCAGTTTCTTCTTCAAGGCCAGAAAGAGGGAGAAACCAGCCTCTACATCACGCTTTCAGAGACCAAGGATGAAATCGCCACCGTGGCAGCATCCCACGATTGGGACCTCACCCGACTCCATTTGTATGAGCTCTCGACCATTGAAGAAAAGATTCGAGGTGACACTGAAAGCACCTTTTTTCACCCTTCAGAAATCGAGCTTAACAGGACCATCACTGCTCTGATTGATGAGGTGAAACGGGTCAACCCCACGCGAGTCGTTTTCGATTCCCTCTCGGAAATGCGGATGCTGGCAGACACACCTTTACGCTACCGCCGCCAGATTTTGCAACTGAAGCAATTCTTTGCCGGGCGCAACTGCACCGTTTTACTCCTGGATGATCGCACCTCCGGCACGCATGATCTTCAGGTAGAAAGCATCGCCCATGGCGTGATCTCGCTCATGAGCACCACCGCAGGTTACGGGGTTTCTCAGCGGCAGTTGAATGTCATCAAGATCCGGGGATCTGAATTTTTAGAGGGCAGCCATGACCTCGTCTTGCGTAAAGGTGGCATGGTGGTCTTCCCCAGGTTGGTCGCGGCAGATACCCCTGGAGAGTTCAAACGAGAAGACTTCCCCAGCGGTATTTCAGAACTGGATCTCCTGCTGGGCGGCGGCCTAGGGCGCGGCACCAGCACCATGTTCATGGGGCCACCGGGCACCGGTAAGTCCACTCTCACCATCCGCTTCGTACTCTCTGCGGCTGAGCGGGGTGAAAAATCTCTCCTTTTCATCTTCGACGAAACCATCGGCACCTTGATGAACCGGGCAGCGAAGCTGGGCATGGACCTCGAACCCCACGTCAAAAGTGGCCTCATCGTGATCGAATCCGTGGATCCTGCGGACATCTCCCCTGGCGATCTCGCTCACCGCATTCGTCAAGGCGTGGCGAATGACTCGGTGCGGATGATCGTGATTGATAGCATCAATGGTTATCTCAATGCCATGCCTGCGGAACGCTACCTGGCACTGCAGTTGCATGAATTGCTCTCCTACCTGAACCAACAGGGGGTCATCACCATCATGGTCTTGGCACAGCAAGGACTCATCGGCTCCATGCAATCGGCTGTGGATTTGACCTACCTCGCAGACACCGTCTTGCTACTGCGTTTTTATGAAGCACGCGGCGAGGTGAAACAGGCGATTTCAGTCATTAAAAAGCGCAGCGGTGATCATGAACGCACCATCCGCGAAATCAAAGTCGGGCAGGATGGCATCACCCTGGGACAACCTTTGAGAGAACTTCAAGGGGTGCTCACAGGTGTTCCCACCTTCATTCCAGAAAGGTGAAAGCCCCGCATGCAATCCCCTAACGAACTTTGTGGAAGCATCTCTCCCACAGGCCCCCACACCGCCCCCCAGCAAGGGGGCGGGGAACTGGACATCCTGATTCTGGCACCGACCCGCAATGATGCGCGTCTCACCGCCAATTTCCTGGAAAAAGCAGGTCTCCAACCCTACGTTTGTCAGGACTTTGAAGACATCCGTCAGAGGGTGGCAGCAGGTTGTGGAGCCATCTTAGTGGCTGAGGAAGTGCTGGGGAATGGCTCGGTCAAAATCTTGGCCGATCTACTCAATGAGCAGCCTTCATGGTCAGACCTCCCCATTGTCATCATCACAGGCACCCGAGAAGCCTGGGCGCGGCATCGTCATCTTTCAGCCCTCACTCCGACGGGTAACGTCTCCATCATCGAGCGGCCCGTGAGACCGGATACCCTCGTTAGCACACTGGAATCAGCCATCCGTTCACGGCAGCGGCAGTACCAGGTGAAATCCCTTTTGGAAGAGCGGGAGAAAATGACCTCGGAAGCCCTGGAGGCTGACCGCCGGAAGGATGAATTCCTCGCCATGCTCGCGCATGAATTGCGCAATCCTCTCGCCTCCGTCGCCAACGCCACCGCGCTTCTCAAAAGCTCCAGTGACCAGGAAACCCTGGCTTGGTCAACAGGCGTTATTGAACGACAGACGCATCAACTCACCCATATCATTGATGATCTGCTCGATGTTTCACGCATCACCACGGGCAAGATCCGGCTGCGCCGTAGCCAGATCAATATGGCCGTTGTCCTAGACCGGGCCTGTGATTCCGCCCTGCCACTCATGGCGGAGCGTGGGCACCGCTTCACCTGCGATTATCCGAAGCTGGATCTCTGGCTTGAGGCCGACCCCACCCGTATCGAGCAAGTGGTGCTCAACCTGCTGGCCAATGCAGCCAAGTACACCCCTAAAAATGGCTGCATTCAGCTCACCGCGAGAAATCACAACACGGATATTTTAGTGACCGTTAAAGACAATGGGATTGGCATCGAGCCCAGACGACTCCCTGAGATGTTCCAGCTTTTCACCCAAGGTGAACGGTCCATTGCTCGCAGCGAAGGCGGCCTGGGCATCGGGCTCACCATTGTCCAAAAACTGACGGAGATGCACGGTGGCCAGGTGGAGGCCCACAGCGATGGCCCTGGACTGGGCAGTAGTTTCAGCATCCGCCTACCTGCCGCCGTCACTCAGCCTTTGGCCGCCATCCATGGAGAAGGTGAGCCCCGGCCCAAGCTGATCTCCAAGAGGGTGCTGGTGGTGGATGACAATGTGGATTCCGCCGTGGGCCTGGCTAAGTTACTCACTCGTGCAGGGCATCAGGTAGCCTTGGCTTACGATGGTGCCGAAGCTTTGGCACAGGCTCAGTTACAATCCTCAGAAGCCATCGTCTTAGACATCGGCCTACCTGGAATGGATGGTTATGAAGTCGCCCGCCTGCTGCGTCAGGAGACCTGGGGGAGACACGCGCTCCTGATTGCGGTCACTGGCTACGGACAAGAAGAGGATAAACAGCGTGCCATGGACGCCGGCTTTGACCATCATCTCGTCAAACCCGTGGACCTCATCCGACTCAAAAGTCTGCTACGGGCAGGAACTGCTTCTCCCGTCTGACGGGTGAGGAATGGGCGTCACTATTCACTGGTCATTTCCACAAACGAATGTTAGTGTATAAATAACACTTTATATTCATGACTCTTCCAGGCTGCCTCGAATCACGCACATTTGTGATTAATGCACTGGCCGCCGCACATCCGCCCGTGTGGAGTCATCCCCACAAATCGGCGATCTATACTTGGCTTCAGCAAAAGTCTCCTCAACCTTCAGGCCAGATAGAATATTCAAGGTGGGCCACTTGTCCGCTGCCAGGCCGGGTTGATGGCAACACCTGCCAAGTCACTTGCACGCCGCATTTTTACACTTATCCCATTTCAGCAAACCATGCCTGGCATGTGAATTTTGCCGACCCCAGGCTATTCGCCGCCTACGGTTCTGCCCTGCTAGCCCAAGACGAGCTTCAGGTCCTGGAGCACCCATTGCTGGGATCTCTGCGCCAAGCTTTGCTTGCTGAAGATCACGCGCCGCTGACCCGAGAAAATGGCCGCAGCACACCTGTCCTGATCACAGGGATTCCTCGCCAGTGCGCACTCAATGTGTCAGGTGAACCAACCAGCACCTCAAACAAAGCAGGCCCCTGGTGGAAGCGTCTTTTGTCATACAGCAAATCCCGCTCGTCACAGCCTCTTTATGGCAATCGGTTCCAGCAAGCCAGGATAGAGGAGGTGATGTGCATGCTAACAGTCCTGAATCCCCCTACATGGACAAACCTCATCGCCATCGCTGCACCGACCGGTAATGGGCGCTACACAGGCAGTCAGATCACCGACATCCTCGAAACAGCCTTCACTGGCATGCTGGCGGCCAAGCTTCTTTCGCGACGGATCGTCCCAGACAAACCCGTCGCAATCCACACTGGCTGGTGGGGCTGTGGAGCCTTCGGTGGCAATCGTCAGATCATGGCCATGTTGCAGGTGCTGGCAGCGAGGATGGCAGGCATTGATCATCTGATCTTTCATGCCGGGGACAGCGCCCACAAATTTGACTTTGAAGAAGCCCTCAACAACCTCAACCTTCTGCAGGCAGAGCACTCGCCCGAACTCCCCATCCTGCTCAAAGCTATCGAGGCCCAGGACTTCGCCTGGGGATGTCCAGATGGCAACTGAAGCACCGTAAGGCCACCAGGGTTCATTTTAGTTCTCCTGAACTCGTTTTCGTGGAAAACTCCTGGGTTTTTGAACCTTCTCTACCCATCCCGAGTTCTGATCCTGCTGCAGATGCTTTGGCTGGCTGGGCCGACGATGGCGGAACCGCTGCTGCTGATCACCATCGGCGATTCCATCACCTGGGGAGTTCAGCCGGATTTGAAGCTGGAGGAGCCTTTCCCAGCCTTGGTGCAGAAAGCCCTGATTCAACAGGGCATCTCAATCGAAATCATCAATGCGGGCATTGGTGGAGACACCGTGGACGTACTGAAAAAATTCAAGCCGGGGTGACCGGCAACGCGCCATGGAGGCAGGCTTCGACCACCACCTCGTCAAGCCGGTGGACCTGATCAAGCTCAAAAGCTTGCTAGGGGCAGGGACTGCTTCACCCGTCTGAATTAAACCTGTTTAGCTAAAAAAAGGCTCCCTGCATGACAGCAAGGAGCCTTTCGCACGAGCTACATCATTTTCTTTTCACCGTGCATGGTGCAGGTGCCGGATTTGCAAGCGGGACAGCTAGGAGCCGTGTCTTTCATCATGGAAGGAGAGCTGCAGCTCGTGAGGGACATCACAGCGGCAGTGACAGAGAGGAGGAGGAATGATTTCATGGGAGTGTGGAGTGTTGCTTATGGTTAGGCCGGCAGATCAGTGATCCACCAGGCAACGGTAGGAGGTGAGTCCGCCGCCTTATTCCCATCAAAGTGTTCCAGCCTTCAAAAAAACTTTTTCCCCAGGAGACCCCTAGGCTTTTTTCGTCTTCAGCGCCTTTTTGCGCTCTGGAAACATGGTCGTACACATCTCACAAACCGTCCCATCACATCCGCGGGCAGAGCAGAATTCACGGCCGTAAAAGATGATCTGGAGATGCAACTTGTTCCAGGCGGACTCAGGAAACAGGCGTTTCAGATCCCGCTCCGTCTGCGTGACGTTTTTACCCTCCGTAAGTTTCCAGCGTTGGGCCAGGCGATGGATGTGAGTGTCCACCGGAAAGGAAGGCACACCAAAAGACTGTGCCATGACCACCTGCGCCGTTTTGTGCCCGACACCGGGCAGTTCCTCCAGCAGCGCCAGATCCGCTGGTACCTGACCAGCATATTTTTCGACGAGGATCTCAGACAGTTTTTGGATGGCTTTCGCCTTTTGCGGTCCCAGACCGCACGGTTTCACGATCTTTTCGATCTCAGCCACAGGCACCTGGGCCATCTCCTGCGGGGTGCGGCCTAAAGCCCAGAGTTTGGGCGTGATCAAATTCACCCGCACATCCGTGCACTGGGCCGATAACAAAACCGCCACGAGAAGGGTGTAAGCATCCGTGTGGTCCAGCGGCACTGGCGGGTCTGGATACAACTGCCCCAGCCTTTGGAGCACATAGGCAGCGCGTTCGGCCTTGGTCACGGAAAATGAGACGTTTAGCTACGCTGGAGACGCTGCACCATTTTACGCACGTGATCGTACTTTTGACGGTCTTTCATGATGGCCAAGCTCTTGGACTTGGACCCCCAGCGCAAAACGCGGATGTTCACGTGGCGCACGCCCCAGGCATTCATGTGAGCGCGTGTGGGCTGGTAGATATCAATGGTATTGGTTCCCACCAATGCAGAGCCGTAGTCATCCACCTGATAAATGTAGGGCGTGCCCTCGATCTGGAAAATGGTGCCCACCGGGTAGACGGACCAATCTGCGGCGGCGCTACGCAGCGTGCTACCATACTTCAACTGAGACCCCACCGCTGTACGCGCACCATACTGGATGTGATCTGACTCACTGTGTGTGTAGGCGGTCGTCCTGACAGCGCTGATGCGCGTTCCCTTTTTAGAAAGGACTTTCTTGTTCGAACTCGAGGAGGAACAAGAGCAAAGCAGGGCTGCGACAATGCAGAGCAGGCAAGTGGTGGCGTTTCTCATCATTTCACAAGTCTTGACATTCAAGCTACCGCTGAATTGAGTATCATGGTGAGGCATCTCCACCCTGAAATCAATCACGGATTTTCCACCCTCCATTCTCCAGCGGCTATCAGGGCAGCTTAAGCTTGGCCGCATAAGCCTCCGCCGCCGCTGGAGAGGTCATGCTTTTTTTGCCAAAAGCGGTCGGACCTGCACAGCCACCCCCTAAAATCAGATAACCTGGCTGCCAGAACAGGGTGTAGGCATTGTCGCCTTTAGGCCCTCCGTTAGGCAGCAGCCACTCCAGCCTCCCAGCGGCATCGAAGGCCGCTGTGTAAATATCGGTGCCGCCTAAGCTCGTGAGAGTTTGGCCCGCAAAGGTGGCCGTGGCAGAAAACTCCCCCGTCACATAGACCTGACCAGATGCCCCGGTTGCCACCCCCAGGCAATAATCCACCCCAGTCCCCTGGATGACATGGTGCCAAAGCGGCTTTCCTTCGGGTGAGAAATGCACCACGAACCCATCATTATCCTTCTCATTTGAAGTCTCAAAAGACTGCTCCCCTAGCTTCACGCTGCCTTTGAACATGCCCACACCCGTCACCGCCCCGGCTGCATCCACGGTGATTTCATGAAACCCTGCACTCGGCGCTCCCGGGATGAGGCTGGCCCAAAGAGGTTCACCTGCTGGAGAGGTTTTGATCACCACCGCCGCTTGGCCGGTGCTCGTCTCCAGAGCCACGGAGCCCGCGCTCCCCTTCCCTGCGCCACTACCACCGATGTAGAGATTTCCTGCGGCATCGGTCCCAATGCCGTGGCCGCTACCGCTAAACTTCCCGGAGGTGGTTTTGACCCAAACGAGAGAGCCTTCAGCATCATACTTGGCCCAGAAGATTGCGCGCGAGGTCTGCCCAGCATTCACCACTTGGTCGCCAAATTTTCCTTCTCCAGCAATCGCCCCTGTCACCACCACATTCCCTTTAGGATCCAGGGCGATGCCGTGACCATAATCATAACCTGCCCCGCCCGCAGTGCGCACCCACAACAAGTCCCCGGCTGGAGAATACTTGGCCACAAAGAGATCGTAGTCCCCGGCATTCGGCAGCGTTTGGCCCAGGGCCTGGGCATCGGTGCTTTGGTAGTGACCCGTCACGTAGGCATTGCCTGCGGCATCAGTCACCACACCGTAACCACGATCAATCAAGCTGCCACCCAGGCTGCGAACCCAAAGCGTTTTTCCCTCGGGTGTTGTCTTCGCCAGAAAGAAATCAGAACCCCCGAGAGACTCGCGTTGGTGGTCGCCAAAGGTACCTTTGTCCGTTGTTTCACCCGCCCAAAAAACATGCCCCGTGGCATCCACAGCCACCGCGCGAGTCTTATCGTTTTTTAAGCCGCCGCCCGCAGCCACCCACTCGAAAGTGGGTTCGGCGGCGTGCATAGAACTAGCGAGGAAAGCCGATAGGAGAAAACGAGGAAAGGACATGAGCGGAGGAATACGCCTCCATGCCCGCAGGCCTTGAGACCAAGATGCGTATCAAAGTGACCTCCAGCCAAGAACACCTTTAAATGGGTTCTTCGATGACCGGATTTGTCAGGGAGCCGATGCCTTCGATCTCAATCGTGACGCTGTCGCCCGCCTTCAGCCAGAGCGCAGGCTTACGGGCCATCCCCACCCCATGCGGAGTGCCTGTGAGGATCACCGTGCCGGGCAGCAGGGTCGTGCTGGCACTGAGGAATGAGATGATGGTCGGCACATCAAAGATCATGTCATTGGTGTTCCAGTCTTGCACGGCCTCACCGTTGAGGATCGTTTTGATGCCCAAAGCATTCGGGTTAGCAATCTCATCGCGAGTGACCAAGACGGGACCTAGGGGGCAAAACGTATCAAAGGTTTTGCCACGGCACCACTGGCCGCCCCCGCCATTTTTCTGCCAATCGCGCGCGCTCACATCATTGGCGCAGGTATAGCCCAGCACATACTCCAGAGCGTTTTCCTTGCGGACGTTTTTAGCTGCTTTGCCGATGACGATGGCCAGCTCACACTCATAGTCCACGCTATCACTGCGCAGGGTGCGCGGCAGCTCGATGGCATCTCCTGGATTTTGCACCGCCCCAGGACTCTTGATGAAGAGGACCGGATTCTCCGGAATCGCCGCGCCGCTTTCTTCCGCATGGAATTTGTAGTTCAGGCCGATGCATAGGATCGCCGTCGGCTGCACGGGAGCCAGCACTTTGGCCACATCCGCCACGGTCTCCGTCACGCGAAAGTCTCCCAGGATATCTCCCTCAATGACACGGGCCGAGCCATCGGTTTGTTGGGCAGCGTAGGCGATATGGCCGGAGGAATCAGAGTAACGAATGATTTTCATGAATGGAAAAAGGAGAGTGAACTTGTACGCAGCTCAAAGGCAAGTTTAACGACGATTGAAGGCCACGCAGTCTTCATACCGCGCTCCATGCCCCCCAAACATGTCCAAGGCGCTGCCGATGGTGCCATCCACCCGCCCATGGCTCAGCACATCCAGCCTCTGCAAATCCTGCAAATGCCGGATGCCTCCCGCGTAGGTCATCGGGATGGGGCTGTGCTCACCCAAAAAAGCCACGAGGGCCTCATCCATGCCCTCGCATTTGCCCTCCACATCCACGGCATGAATGAGAAACTCCGCGCAGCAGTCGGCGAGCTGTTTCAGCGTTTCTGGGTTGACGTGCAGATCCGTCAGGGTCTGCCAGCGATTCATCGCCACCGTCCAGCCCGTGACCGTGGCCTTGCAGCTCAGGTCAATGACCAGCCGCTCTTTACCCGCTGCAGCCACCATCTTTTGCAGCCGCGTTTCCGAAAAAGTACCGTCCGTTTCAAACAGGTAGCTGGTGACGATGACCTGGCTGGCCCCGGCCTCCAGATACTCCGCCGCATTGCAGGGGCGGATGCCTCCACCGACTTGCAATCCTTGTGGATAGGCCGCCAGCGCAGACTTAGCCGCCGCCTCATTGCCCGGCCCCAGCAGAATGACATGCCCACCCGTCAACCCATCCTCACGATACTTCTGGGCATACCAAGCGGGGTCGCGGTCACTCACAAAATTTGTTTTTAAGCCGCCTCCGGAATCGCTCAGGCTGGAGCCCACGATTTGCTTCACTTGGCCATCATGGAGATCAATGCAGGGGCGAAAACGGGTCATGAGAATGGCCTTCGAGGTAAGGAAGCCTCCCCTCGCCGTCAAGAGGGATTGAACAATCTCCACCCTTCGCACGTCCTGCGGGCTTGCTTTCTCCCTAAAAATGGAGTTCATGGTCCGTTGCTAAACTAACAACCATGGAATCTATCGAGATCGCGCGCCTGTGCGCCAAGTATGCCGACGAGAAGAAGGCTGAAAACATCGTGCTGCTGGACCTGCGCGGCCTGTCGCCTGTGACGGACTTTTTTGTCATCGCCACCGCCAGCTCCAATCCCCAACTGCGCGCCGTGCGCGACAACATCGTGGATGAACTCCGCGACAATCACGGCCAGCGCCCGATCATCAGCGATGGCACCTATGAGAGCCAGTGGTTGATCCTGAATTACCCCAACGTCCTGGTTCACGTACAATCCCCTGAAAAGCGTGAGTACTACGTCCTCGAAGAACTGTGGGGCGATGCGCCAAGACTGGACTGGCAAGACACCGCCCCCGTGGGTGAGCCGACCCCGCGTGTGAAGAAGCCGAAGGTCAAAAAGGCCGCCGTGAAAAAAGTAGCTGCCAAGAAGGCTCCTGCCAAAAAAGCAGCTGCGAAGAAAGCCGCGAAGAAGAAGTAATCTCTTCAAGCTCACCGCTACCCTCTCTCTCAGAGGCTCTCGTCATGCATGACGAGAGCCTTTTTTGTGAGGTAGGTCTAGGCGCGTTGCAGCGCCCCGATCTCGACATTGGCTTGACGTAACCTGGCCGAAATCTCTCGGGTCAACTCATGCAGCAGAGAGATCTTCAGAGCGGGATGGGTTTCCGTCAGCGCTGCAAACCAAGCACGAGGGATGACCAGGCACTTCACCTGGTCCATCGCCACCACATCGGCAGAGCGTGGAGATCCGTCCAAAAAGGCCATCTCCCCCACAGTCATGCCTGCCGTCAGCACATCAATGCGCTGACGGTTCTGGCCCTCCCCACGGATCTGTACCTCCACATTGCCAGAGAGCACCACCAGCATCTCGTCCGCGCTTTCACCCGCATGGATGAGGATATCTCCCATCTCATACTTGCGCGTGGCCAGTTCATTTCTCAGCAGGATCATGTCCTCCGCAGTGCAACTGCGGAAGAGGGCGCATTCCTCCAAAGGCAATGAGCCAGAGGGCCGCCAAGTTGCCCCGGTCACCTCCAGTAAAAGGGAATCTTCACTGGCCTCCAAAGCCGCATCTTCCGTCGCAAACAGGGCGCTGGCTGGCACCCCCATCTCCATTAGCAACTGGCGCAGACGCCCCGGTTGGCAATAGACCATCCGCACACCGAGCTGGGTCAGTCGGGAACGCAGCTCTTCCATCAGCCGCAGGCTCACGGCATCGGCACTCACCACGGCGCGCAGATCTAAAATGAGGTGCAAGCAGCCCGCATCTGAAAGCTGCATGGCCCGCCGCAGCACGGGCTCAAAAGTGGTGAAAATAAGCCCGCCCTGAAGCGCTAAAATCTGGATGCGCGAGCCGCAACGCCGCAGAGTCTCCCGTGCCGAAGGGGGCAGCCGCCGCCGCGCCATCACCTCCCCACCATGATAGGCCAGCCGAACAGCCGTGCGCGGTGTGGCCGCCGGATTTAGCATGTGCAGAGCCAGTTCCCGCGAAAGGTCCGTGCACACCCGTATGCCGCGCAGGCTGTTTCCCTGGGAGTCCAGCGGTGGCGAGAAGACCCCGATGCCGAGCTGCCCCGGCAGGACGGCTAAGATCCCACCGCCCACGCCACTCTTAGCCGGAAGCCCCACCCGGTAAATCCATTCGCCCGACCAATCATACATCCCACACGTGGCCATCACCCCCAGCACATTGTCCACATACTCGGCTGCGATGGCGCGTTTTTGTGTGATGGGGTTGATCCCTTGGTTCGCCAAGGTCGCCCCCATGATGGCCAAATCACGACAGGTCACACGGATGGAACATTGCTGGAAATAGGTCTCCAGAGTCTCATGAGGATCTTCGTCAATGATGCCAAAATTACGCAGCAACCACCCGATGGCACGGTTGCGATGCCCCGTTTCGCTTTCGCTTTGGTAGATCGCCTGATCAATGTCCAACGTCCGCCCGGCAAACCCACCTAGATAGGCCAGGATACGCTCGATCCGTGAGTGTTCATCCTTTGGCAAGACCTGGCCACAGGTGGCGATGGCCCCGGCATTGATCATCGGGTTAAACGGCGCTCCTGTCCCCTCTTTGAGGCTGATCGCATTAAAAGCTTCGCCCGAGGGCTCCACCCCGATGCGGGAAAGCACGTGCTCTTCTCCCCGGTCTTCGAGCGCCAATCCATAGGCCAGGGCCTTGGACACTGACTGGATGGTGAAACTGTGACGGGTATCCCCGACCTCGTAAACATGGCCATCGCGGGTGGCGATGCAGATGCCAAAGAGCCGGGGGTCCGCCTTGGATAATTCAGGGATGTAATCCGCGACATGACCGTCCATGACAGACGCGTAGCGGGCATGGAGTGTCTTTAGATACTCTTGGATGGGAGAGACCATAGCGTGCGATTAGCACGGAAGATGCCAGCATTTGCCAAATCATAAATCGCTCCCTGAATGCAAAAATAGAAAGAACCGCCTCCTGACTTTGTAGGAAGAGCGGAAAACGACCATGAGGGCTCACCTCAAAACAACTCAGACTGGCCACTCACCGGCGGGATCAGCCCGAGCTTGCGATAAGCGGCAGGCATGGCCACGCGACCACGTGGGGTGCGTTTCACAAAACCCTGCATCACCAGGTAGGGCTCATGCACATCTTCCAGGGTGGAGGCATCTTCACTGACGGAAACGGCGATGCTATTCAGCCCCACGGGCCCGCCTTCAAATTTGTGGATGAGCGCCTCCAGGAAACGTTTGTCCATTTCATCCAGACCCGTTTCATCAATGTCCCGCATGGTCAGCGCCTGACTGGCGACAGCCTCGGTGATCGCACCCTGGGATTTCACCTGCGCATAGTCACGCACCCAGCGCAGCAGGTGATTGGCGATACGCGGTGTGCCACGGGAACGGCGGGCGATTTCAGAAGCCCCCGCAGGATCCATCTCCACCTTCATCAGGCGGGCGCTGCGCAGGAGGATGTGCTGGAGTTCCTCGGTCGTGTAATAATCCAACCGATTCGGGATGCCAAAACGGCTGCGCATAGGTGCCGTGAGCATACCTGCACGCGTGGTCGCCCCCACGAGAGTGAAGGGCGGTAGGTCAATGCGGATGGTGCGGGCCTTTGGCCCCTGGTCAATGATGATGTCCAGCCGGAAGTCCTCGATGGCTGGATACAGGTATTCTTCGATGCTGGGATGCAGGCGGTGGATCTCATCAATGAAGAGAATGTCCCGCTCCTGAAGATTCGTGAGGATGCCAGCGAGATCCCCTGCACGCTCGATCTGTGGCCCGCTGGTGGTGTGCAGTCGGGAGCCGACAGCGCTGGCGATGAGATTGGCCAGGGTGGTTTTACCCAGCCCTGGAGGACCGCAGAGCAACGCGTGGTCCAGGGGTTCATTGCGCATCTTGGCCGCCTCCACCATGACCAGGAGGTTTTCCTTCACCTTGGTCTGGCCGTGGAATTCATCGAAATCACCCGGACGCAGGGCGAGATCGAAAGGAGAGTCGGCTTCGTTGAGGACGGGGTTCACAGGATGGCTGCGTAACTGACCTTAATCGTTTGAACAGTCAACCCCGCCTTACAGCTTAAACTTGGCGCACTGGCCCATGAAGGCCTTCGGATTTTCCAGGGCCACGCGCTGGATCATCTCCGCCGTCCAGCCGCGCTGGCGCATGGCCTGCATGGTCTTGGGCACTGCCAGTGGATCACTGATGCCCCAGTCACAGGCGCTGTTCATCCAGATGCGTTCCGCCTGCCGCTGCTCCAGCATGTCAATGGCGCGGTGCGGCGTGCATTTGCTCTCAGGATAAAGCGTGATGCCGGCCCAGAAACCATGGTCCAGCACATGATCAATCGTGTGCTCTTCCACGTGGTCAATGATCACCCGCTCAGGGTTGATCTTGGGGAAGTTTTTCAGTGCATCCACAATGAGGCGGGTGCCTTTCAGTTTATCCTCCAGATGAGGTGTATGGATGAGCACCAGTTGATCATAATCCTGGGCCACCTGCACATGCTGCTCAAAGATCCGCAGCTCATTGCGGCTGTTTTTATTCAGGCCGATCTCGCCAATCCCGAGCACGCCCGGCTTATCCAAAAACTGCGGGATCAGAGCGATCACCTCTTCAGCCAACTTCGTGTCTTCCGCCTCCTTGGGGTTGATGCACAGCCAGCAGTAATGCTGGATGCCAAACCTGGCCGCGCGCTTAGGCTCATACTCCGTGATCTGACGAAAGTAATCGTAAAATCCATCGGCAGAGGCGCGGTCGAAGCCGGCCCAAAAGGCAGGCTCGCAGATGGCTTGGCAACCCGCGATGGCCATGCGCTCATAATCATCCGTGGTGCGGCTGACCATGTGACCGTGAGGTTCGATGTATTGCATTGAAGAAAGAGAGGTGAATGATGGCCCAGCCTGTGTTTAGCCCTGGACTTTAAACGCGCCAATCGCGCCCTGCGTGGTGGCTTTTTCGATGGGCTCCGTGCTCGGGTCGCTGAAACTGAGAAGGATCTCCTGCGCCCGAGTGGGTGAGTTCAACGAGAGTTGCGCGATGGCATTCCTGAGGGCCTGCACGCGAAAATCCCCCTCCTGTCCGGCGCGCTGGACGCGGTCCAGAAAGGCAGCGAGGTCAATGAGCTTGGAGCGGGCATCCATGAAGCCAAGGTCCACAAGGTTCACGGAGGTTGGAGGATTCCAGGTAGGCATGGGAGAAAATAGGCGGGGTTTGGGCACTGGCAAGAGGGTGCCATGGGATTCAGCGATCCACGCTGCCAGGATGGCGCGAAACATCCACTTTACAGGATGGATATCCTAGATACTGACATTCCATGGCCGCAAAGAAATCTGTCCGCAAGACTCTGCCCTCGCATGAGATGCCCCCGGAGGCCATCGGAGAGTTTGTCGGCAGGCGGGTGAAAAAACTGCGCACGGATCGCGGCTGGTCTTTGGAAGAATTGGCTCAGACCAGTGGTGTCAGCCGTTCCATGCTCAGCGAGATCGAACGCGAACGGGCGAATCCCACGCTAACGGTCACCTTTCGCATCGCCCGCGCCTTTGGCATGACGTTGCAGGACCTCATCGGCAGCGTGGAAGAAGCCGCCCCGAAGATCCAGGTGATCCGCAGTCGAGATCGCGCCCAGGTGTTCCGCTCGGACAAGCAGTGTGAGATCCGCACCCTCTCACCACTGAATCTGGAAAAAGACGTCGAATTTTATGAAGTCACCCTGCGGCCCGGAGGTGTCCTGCGCAGCCAGCCCCACTTTGAAGGTACGCGCGAATTTTTGACCGTGGAAGAAGGCCTCGTGCGGCTGGAATCCGACGGTGCCACCGAAGATCTGGGCAAAGGCGACTCCGGCACTTATCCAGCCGATGTCCCCCATGCCATCGTCAATGCAGGCCCGGGCGATGCCCTCGTTTTTTTGGTCGTCATTTATCGTTAGACTCACCCCAACCTGATCATGAATCCCAACTCATCCTCACGCCGTCAGTTCATCACCCGTGCCGCTGCGGCCGGTCTTCTCATCACCAACTCACGCGTCGCCTTTGGTTCACAAGCCAATGCGAAGATCCGCCTCGGTGTCATCGGCTGCGGCGGTCGCGGCACCTTCACCACCGAACAATTTGTGGCGAATGGTGGGTATGAAATCGCAGCAGCTGCGGATGCCTTTCAAGACAAGCTGGATGCTTTTGGCGATCTTTACCAAGTGCCGAAAGACAAACGTTTCGTGGGCCTGGATGCCTACAAGCAGATGCTGGCCAGCGGGGCCGTGGATGCCGTGCATGTCGTGAGCCCTTCCTATTTCCACAATGAGCAGGCCGCCGCTGCGGTGGATGCTGGCAAGCACGTGTTTGTGGCCAAACCCATTGCCATTGATGTGCCAGGAATCCGCACCTTCGAAGAAACCGCCAAGTTGGCTGAGAAAAAGGGCCTCACCTTCATGGTGGATTTCCAGACTCAGGGGGATGACCTCTATGTGGAAGGCATCAAGCGGGTCAACGAAGGTGCTTTGGGAGATCTGATGTTTGGCGAGGGCTTTCACCACATGGGTCGTCTGGCCCGCCAAGCAGAAGACGGAACGCCAGGAGCTCGCCTGCGTAACTGGGTCTTCGACAAAGCCCTCTCGGGCGACATCATCGTGGAGCAAAACATCCACAGTGTGGATGTGATGGTGCGGCTGATGAATGCCGCCCCTGTGCGCGTCACAGGCCACGGTGGCCGCAAGGGACGTGTGGATGTGGGTGGCTGCTGGGACCACTTTGCCCTCATGTTTGAATTCCCTGGCGACGTGCCGTGGACCTACACCTCCCGCCAGTTTGATCCCGGCGGCGTCCCTGGCGGCATGGTGAATAACCTCATCGGCAGCAAAGGGGCCTTCCTCAGCAAATTCGGCGGCGACATCATGATTCGTGGTGGCAAAGACACCTTCTGGCGCGGAGGCAAAAACCCAAACATTTACAAAACCGGGACCGATACCAACATCGGCCGCTTTGCTGCCGCCATCCATGGCGGTGACAATGACATCACCCGCGCCACCGTGCCACTGGCCGTGCGCAGTACTCTCGCTGCCATCCTGGGCCGGAATGCCGCCTATCAGCAAGGCAGCTTAACCTGGGAAGAACTCCAAAAGGACACCGCCAAACTCGAAGTGGATACCACCACTCTGCTGAGCTGAAGACTCGTCTCTGAGAGAACGAAGAAAAAACAATTCATCTTCTAATAAACCGCACTGGGTTCCGTTATACTGGAACCCAGTGCCGTTTTAAAGGCGGCCGCCCAACCCACCTCATGCAGCCACCATGCGTACCTGTCTTCTTTTCTTCACCCTAGCCACATTGATCCCGCTCCAGCTACGCGGCCAGATGCCTGCGGAATTGGTCAAAGCAGAGCGAGCCAAGATTCTCGCCGGAGTGACCAGCCTGCCTAAAACAGGCGCCCCGGGGCCGATCGCTATCTGGGGTAACATGGCCTTTCCGCTCCTCTCCGCAGCCAGTGGCCGTGAAGCCAATGAACTGGCCGTGGCCGCAGCCGCAGGTTATGGTAAAGGCCGAATCATCCTGTTTGGCCATAACAGTTACCTGGATGGCAACGCTGGCGGCGACAACGCCCAATTGATGGAGAACGGCGTGACTTGGGCCGCGAATAAACCCAAACCACGCATCGGCCTCAAAGGGGTAAACGCGGTGGCGTTTTTCGAACAACGGGGGTTCAAGGCTCAGAGCTTCAATGACCTCGACGAAAAGACTTTGAATGGCTTGGATGTGGTCATTCTCAATGCTCAAAGCATCACCGATCCTGCCCAGGGAGCCATCGTCGCAGACTGGATTAAAAAAGGCGGTGGACTCATCGCCGGCATGACTGGCTGGGCCTTCGGCCAAACCAGCGGGGGAAAGGATCTAGCCGTCTCCCATGGCCTCAACCAAGCCCTCATGCCAGCCGGTGTGGCCTTCACCGACATGAGCGCCTTTGACGCCCTGAGTACCTTCCAGGCTAGGCCAGACCTTCCGCCTCTGATGAATGCCTCCGAAGCCATTCAGGCGCTGAAAAAACAAAGCGGTGGTGGTGCCACCTTAACACCAGAGGAGGTCAAACAATCCTCCAGCGCCATTCAAGTGGCCCTGGCCGCCCAGCCGCCAGATCGCAACAATCTCCGCGATGCCGTCACTGCCGCACTCGGCAATACCGGCACCAACAGCCCCATCCCCACCAAGACGGCACCGCTGACTCAGGAGCAACATGCCTCTGCACGCATTCGGTTAGGCATGGAGACGCGTGTCCTCCGCCTTGCCGCCGGGGAAAAGGCGACTCCTCACCCAGCCCACGAAGCCTTTCCAGGCAAAGCCCCTGCGGACGCGCCTAGAATCACTCGCGAGGTGAAGATTGCCCCAGCCATCCCAGGCTGGACCAGCACCGGGCTGTACGCCGCCGCAGGCGAGACCCTTCAAGTCACCATTCCTGCCTCCATGGCCAACCAAGGCTACGCGGTGCGCATCGGCTGCCATTCAGACACGTTGTATCATTTAGACACCTGGTCACGGGCTCCCGATATTTGTAAAACAGCTCCTCTGAATGTCTCGACCACACAAACAGCAAGTGCCTTTGGGGGCCTCGTTTACATTGAGGTTCCAAGCCGTGCCGCTGCAGATGAATCCTTTGCGGTCACCATTCAGGGCGGCATCGCTGCCCCGCTCTTTGTGCTGGGCCAGGATGACGATGCCCAATGGAACAACGAGATCAAAAAACGCCCCGCCCCCTGGGCCGAACTGGCGTGTGATAAAATGATCCTCAGCGTGCCTACCGAGGTAGCACGCACCGTCACCACGCCGACCCAACTGATGCAATTTTGGAAACAAGTGGTGGAGGCCCAGGATGACATCAGCAACCAAACGGCTGAGCGTAAACGCCCCGAACGGATGGTGGCAGACGTTCAAATCAGCGCGGGTTTCATGCACAGTGGCTACCCCATCATGCTGCACGTGCCGGAGGCTTTAGAGATGGTCACCTACAACCGCATTAAGTTTCCAGGCTGGGGTTATCATCACGAAATCGGGCATAACCATCAGCGTGGTCATTTCACCTATGACGGCACGGGCGAGGTCACCAACAACGTGCTGGGCATGTATGTGTATGAGGCCGTGTTGAAAAAAGACTGGCTCATCGGCCACACCGCCATCACTCCCGAAAGACGAAAAGAGAACCTCACCAAGATCAAACAAGCCTCCGATAAATGGGCCACGTGGAAGAGCGATCCCTTCCTGGCTCTGCATACCTACATTCAGTTAGTCCAGGCCTTTGGTTGGGAAAGCTGGCGTGCATATCTCTACAGTTTTGCCGATGCTAAGTTTGGCCCCCTGCCCCAGAGTGACGATGACAAACGCGACCAGTTCCTTGTCCGCTACTCCAAAATCGTGAACCGCAACCTTGGCCCCTTCTTTGACGCCTGGGGCATTCCCGTCAGTCCCCAGGCCAAGGCCGAAGTCAGCAAGCTGGAAAGCTGGATGCCTGCTGAGATGTAGCGCTACCGACCGAGACATCAGATATCTCATCATCACGGGGCATCTCCTAAAAACTCGAGCTGTAATGAATCACGAAACAAACTGCTGAAAGGCAAATGCTAGATGAGATAAAGCCCTCCAAGATCCCGCGACCGTTCTCAAGCAGTCGGATAGTTTGGCGAAGAACCTTTCAGAAACCTCGGAGGACCTATGCGCCAAACACATCCGGCCTACGTGCAGTTGTTGGTCGTAGGGCGGATGTGTTCGGCGCGGATGGACCACGCTCTCATCAGCCGCCGCCTTCGCCGAACTATCCGGCGGGTTCCTGAATGTCCGGAGTTCCTTTCGCTTCCCCTTTCCGAGCTAATATCTCAAGACTTTCTTCGGGTTCGCCAGAGCCTTTCACAGAGTGAATCAAGAGTGAGCTAGATCAAAGAGGGCCACTTCGCAGCCACGAAAAAGCCCTGTGAGGGGATACCTCACAGGGCTTTTAGTGGCGAATCACTTCACCGTGGTGTGTGGGCCTCAATGAGACCCGCCTAATTACTTCTTAGCAGCCTTTTTAGCGGCCTTCTTGGCTGGAGCCTTTTTTGCCGGAGCGGCAGCCTTCTTCGCAGGAGCAGCAGCTTTCTTAGCTGGTGCAGCAGCCTTCTTGGCTGGAGCGGCCTTCTTCGCAGGGGCAGCTTTCTTAGCAGGAGCGGCCTTCTTTGCAGGGGCGGCAGCCTTCTTCGCAGGAGCAGCCTTCTTAGCGGCGGCTTTCTTTGCAGCTTTCTTAGCCATATTAGTGTTCCTCTTGTTGTTGTTGGTTGCTTTGTTTGTTTGTTTTGCCGCAGGAGCAGCAGCGCTGCCACTACGGACATTCGTTGGGGCACCAGCCTTAGCGGTGGCGCGCTTTTCCTCGATCGCAGCCTGCGCAGCGGCAAGGCGGGCAACCGGGACACGGAAAGGACTGCAGCTGACATAGCTAAGACCGACCGAGTGGAAGAACTTCACACTGTCCGGGTCACCACCGTGCTCACCGCAGATGCCCAGCTTGATGTCAGGGCGCGTAGCGCGGCCTTTTTCAATGGCGATCTTGACGAGCTGGCCGACGCCGGTCTGGTCGAGGCTAGCAAAGGGGTTCTTCTTGAAGATTTCATTCTCCGTGTATGGAAGCAAGAAATTGCCCATGTCGTCACGGCTGATGCCGAGAGCGGTCTGAGTAAGATCGTTGGTGCCGAAGCTGAAGAATTCAGCGGTCTGGGCGATTTCGTCGGCGGTCAGAGCGCCACGTGGCACTTCGATCATGGTGCCGACGCTGTAGCTCAGCTTCACCTTCTGCTCTTTCTGCACCTGGGCAGCCACGTCATGAACGATAGCGACCTGGAGATCCAGTTCCTTCTTGAAACCGACGAGCGGGATCATGACTTCTGGCTTCACCTTGATGCCCTTCTTCTGAACTTCAGCCGCTGCTTCAAAGATGGCGCGGGCCTGGGTCTCAGTGATTTCAGGGTAGGCGATGCCAAGACGGCAACCGCGGTGACCCAGCATCGGGTTGAACTCATGAAGAGCGTTGATGCGAGAGACGACCTTTTCCTTGGTGACTCCGAGCTTCTTGGCGAGGTCCTCCTGGGACTTCTCGTCATGAGGAACGAATTCGTGAAGCGGCGGGTCAAGCAGACGGATGGTCGCAGGCAGGCCTTTGAGGGCTTCAAAGATGCCAATGAAGTCTTCGCGCTGGTAAGGAAGAATCTTGCCGAGGGCAGCCTTACGGGCTTCCACGGTTTCAGCCAGGATCATTTCACGGACGGCGTCAATGCGGTCACCTTCAAAGAACATGTGCTCTGTGCGGGTGAGGCCGATGCCCTGAGCACCGAAAGCGATCGCGTTCTGGGTCTGCTCTGGATTGTCAGCGTTCGTGCGGACCTGCAGGCGTGTCGCCTGGGAGCACCACTTCATGAGCTGGTTGAAGCTCTTGAACTTCTCCGTGGCCTGAGCGGCCTTGTCGCCACCGATCATGCCGGTGATGATTTCGGAAGGAGCGGTCTTCAACTGGCCTGCATAGACGATACCGCTGGTACCATCGATGGAAAGGAAGTCGCCTTCGCTGAAGGTCTGGCCTGCAACAGTGACGGTCTTCTTGTCATAGTCGATCTCCAGTGCCGCAGCACCGCAGATACAGACCTTACCCATCTGACGGGCGACGAGAGCGGCGTGAGAGGACACACCACCGCGAGCGGTGAGAATGCCTTCAGCAGCGATCATGCCGCGAAGATCTTCTGGGCTGGTTTCGTTACGGACGAGGAGGACTTTTTCACCCTTCTGCTCAGCGATGACGGCGCGGTCAGCGTTGAGGTAGATCTTGCCGGAGGCAGCACCAGGGCCGGCTGGCAGACCTGTGGCGATGGCCTTGGCCTTCTTGACGTCAGCGACGTCGAAGATCGGGGCCAGGAGCTGGTCAAGCTGATCGGCTGGGTTACGCAGAACTGCGGTTTCCCAATCAATGAGTTTTTCCTTCACCATGTCGATGGAGAACTTCAGAGCGGCAGCAGCAGTACGCTTGCCGTTACGAGTCTGCAGCATGAACAATTTGCCCTGCTGGATGGTGAATTCCACGTCCTGCACGTCTTTGAAATGCTTCTCGAGGGTCGCACGGACCTTCAGCAATTCAGCGTAGGACTTTGGCATCACTTCCTTGAGCTTCAGCACTGGCTCTGGAGTGCGCACGCCGGCGACGACGTCTTCACCCTGAGCATTGATGAGGAACTCACCGTAGAATTCGTCAGCGCCATTGGCTGGGTTACGGGTGAAGGCCACACCGGAACCGGAATCGTCGCCCGTGTTACCATACACCATGGCCTGCACGTTCACAGCGGTGCCCCACTCGGCAGGGATGCCGTATTTGCGGCGATAAACGATCGCGCGGTCATTCATCCAGGAACCGAACACGGCACCAGCGGCACCACGAAGCTGATCCCAAGGGCTGTTCGGGAACACCTTGCCCGTGCGCTCTTTGACGAGCTCTTTGAACAGGCGGACGAGTTCCTGCTGGTCAGCGGCGGTCAGGTCGCTGTCCACGATGTCCTTGTGATAAACCTTGTGTTTGTACTCTTCGATGACGGTCTCGAAAGGCTCATGGTCTTCACCTTCGCGCTTCTGCACGCCCAGCACCACGTCACCGTACATCTGGATGAAACGGCGATAGCAGTCCCAAGCGAAGCGCTCATTCTTCGTGACAGAAGCGAGCGAAAGAACCGTCTGGTCATTCAGACCGAGGTTCAAGATCGTGTCCATCATGCCTGGCATGGAGTCACGTGCACCGGAGCGCACTGCGACGAGGAGTGGCATGCCTTTGGCATCACCAAACTTCGCACCCATGATTTTTTCCATGGCAGCCACACCCGCTTCCATCTGCTTCTGCAGCTCCACTGGGTAGGTGCGCTTGTGGTCGTAGAAGTATGTGCAGACTTCTGTCGTGATCGTGAATCCGGGAGGCACTGGAAGGCCAATGCGGCTCATCTCTGCGAGGTTTGCACCTTTACCGCCGAGCAGGGGTTTCATGGAGCCATCTCCATCCGCTTTTCCTGCTCCGAAGGAATAAACGTATTTCACTGCCTTGGTGCCTTTGCTCGCTGTTTTTGCCATAGAGGTTGTTGTTATAATCGGGGCTTGTTTGGTTTTGTTGTTTGAGACTGAGCGCCGATAATTATCTTTCGATTATAGGATGCAAGCATTAGTTGACAATGAAAAGTTGGCGAGGCATCTCCGACGTGGCCTTTGAGTGACGCGGCATAACGCCAAACGTGACATCCTTGGGGCAGCGAAACGTCAACGTTCTGATCATCCCGTATTGACGTTAGGCTCTGTTTTTGATTTAACATAAAATCATCTTTCGGAGGCGCTTGCACCTAACTGCAAATGCCCGCCACTGAGCCAACCCTCTTCTCTTTGATCCCATGAAAATACCCCCCCTATCCCCCTCATCTCTGCTACGTCGCGGCTTCACGTTGATCGAACTCCTCGTCGTCATCGTCATCATCGCCATCCTTGTTTCTCTAGCTGTCCCAGCCACAAACATCGTGTTGCGCAAAGCTCAAGAGCTGAAAATCAAAGCCACTTTGAAGGACCTCCAAGTCGCCATTGGCCATTACCGCACGGAGTACAATCGCTTCCCGGTTGATCCCAATGACATCGGTGCAGGTGGTGATACGGACATGGAGCCTTTCCTCACAGACGGCACTTCTTCGACCATGGTGAACATCCTCATGGCCAATGTGGATACCAGCAGCGGCAGCACCAACATGAACCCACGCAAGATCAAATTCGTGGATCTGCCTAACGCCAAAAATAATCAGTTCGGCATCATTGATCCGAGCGGTGGCAGCGGTGATGGCGCAGCAGTCCAGCTGGTGGACACTTGGGGCCTGCCTTACAAAGTGCTGCTCGACACGAACTACGACAATCGCCTGGAAAACCCTGACAAAAACAGCAATGACCAGATCATCTCTGGCAAAGCTCCTGAATATCTGAGCGCTTCTTCGGCCATTTACAGCTTCGGCCCAGACAAGCAGGAATTCACCAAAGACGACATCGTTTCCTGGCGCTAAGTTTTAAAACGCCTCCTCTTCACAACGTCGATTGCGCCTTCCGCAATCGGCGTTTTTTTATGTCGTGAATGCACGATCTCTTTAACCGTTTCGATACAAACGCGGAACGCGAGTGTTGATGTTCGTCAGCACTTCATAAGGAATGGTTCCAGCCCACTCAGCCACTTCAGCCGCTGAAATGGACTGCCCCTCAGAGCTTCCTAGCAGGATCACTTCATCGCCATTGTAAGCGGTGCCTTGATCCAGATTCACCATCATTTGGTCCATGCACACTCGACCAATGACAGGGTAACGCACCCCTCGGACGATGACCTCAGACTTGTTTGACAAGGCTCGGAAATAACCGTCGCCATACCCCACAGGAACGGTGATCACGCGGACGGGGTGGTCACTTTGCCAAGTGGAGCCGTAGCTGACAGGATGCCCCGGCTGTACCACTTTAAAGTAGGCCACGCGGCTCTTCCACGTCAGCGCCGGGCGCACCGGGACGGTCTGCTGACAGTCTGCGCTGGGATAGACGCCATACAAAAGGATGCCTGGACGCACGAGATCCAAATGGCTCTCTGGCAACTGGAGGATGCCCGCACTGTTTGCCATGTGGCGCATGGGCACTGGCAGGCTGCGCTTTTCATAAAAGGTTAGGACTTCATGGAAGCGCTCCAACTGCAATTTGGCATGCCCCAAGTCGGCTGCGTCCGCATTGGCGAAGTGCGAGTAGATCCCTTCCACCTGCACATGCGCACAGGCTAGACTGGCCTCCAGCAAAGTGGCAGCACTGTAGTAGTGGATGCCGATACGCTCCATGCCGGTATCAATCTTCAAATGCACACGCGCACGTCTGCCCATAGCAGCAGCCGTCTCATTGATGAGGTGCAGCTTCTCGACCGAGGGCGCAGTTAGCGTGAGATCATGCTGAAGGAAGAGCGGGATTTGCTCCCCTGCGATCCCACCTAAAACGAGAATGGGCGCCGTGATTCCCTGCCGACGAAGAAGGATGCCCTCCTCCAAAAAGGCCACCCCTAGATAATCCACACCACATTGCACCATGTGATTGGCCACTGGCACCAGGCCATGACCATAGGCATTGGCCTTCAGGATGGTCATCACGCGAGCACTGCCCACATGCCGCTGAATCGCACTCAGATTCTGTGCTAGGCAGCCTAGATCCACCTCCACATGCGTGGGCCTCACAGGCTGCTCAGCCATGGATACTTCGAGGGCGGAGGTCATGAGATCTTCCGCAGAGCCCGCAGGCGTTCACGTTTCTCACGCCCAGCATAGGCTTGTTCAGGAATGTAGTCCTCCTCCACGGCCCACGCATGGAGCGGAAACAGAGCGGACAATTCCTCCAAGGATATGCCAAAGGGCGGCCCTGATTCTCCGGGATCCATTTCAGGCTCGATGAACCAGACCCCCACCAGCAACCCACCAGGCCGCAAGAGTTGCCCCACCGTTTCAGCATAAGCCAGTCTCAACTGAGGAGGCAGGGCGCAGAGACAGGTGTGCTCAAAGATAAAGTCAAAGCTCCCTTTCCACACTTCAGGCAGGGCAAAAAGATCCCCCAAAACAAAACGCGACGCGTGGCCGGGATGGGTGGCCATGGCGCGCTGGACAGCCGTAGCGGAAAGATCCACACCGACGGACTCATACCCTGCCTCAGCCAGGAACACCACATCATGCCCGATGCCACACCCTGGCACCAAGGCGCGCCCTTGCAGTTGAGGGTGAGCTTGAACCCATGCTGACAAGGGAGGCGATGGCGCTCCCTTGTCCCACGGGGTATTTCCTTCTATGTAGCAGCTTTCCCAATCAGTCATAACAATGACAGAGGGGAGCGCAGCAAGCCGCGCCTGCAACCTGAATCCTTCACTCAGAGAGCGGCCACGATGGCATTGCCCATTTCACGGGTGCCCACCTTGCGGGTGCCTTCCACGCCTGTGAAGATATCACCAGTGCGCAGACCACTTTCGATGGCCTTCTTCACAGCATTTTCGATTGCGACGGCTTCCTGCTCCAATCCCAAAGAGAAGCGAAGCAGCAGTGCTGCCGAGAGAATCTGAGCGATGGGGTTGGCGATGCCCATGCCCGCAATGTCAGGCGCGGTGCCGCCGCTCGGCTCAAAGAGGCCAAAGTAAAGGCCATCGCCCTTCGGCTTACCCAGGCTGGCACTGGCCAACATGCCCAGGCTACCGCAGATCATGGCCATCTCATCACTGAGGATGTCACCAAACAGGTTTTCTGTGACCATGACGTCAAAGCTGCGCGGAGCTTTGATCAACTGCATGGCTGCATTGTCCACATAGAGGTGAGCCAGAGTCACGTCTGGATACTGAGCAGCCACTTCCAGCATGGTTTCACGCCACAACACACTGTTGGTTAGCACATTGGCCTTATCCACCGAGGTCACATGCTTCCGGCGAAGCTGGGCGGCTTTGAATGCGACATGGGCAATGCGCTCGATTTCGCTCTTTTTATAAACCATCGTGTCAATGACCTCGATGTCACCATCTGGCAAGGTGGTGCGACTTTTTGGCTGGCCAAAATAAAGGCCGCCGGTCAACTCACGCACGCAAAGAACATCAAAACCACCTTCCACCAGATCTGGCCGGATGGGGGAGGAGGCCGTCAAGGCTGGGTAGCACAGACCTGGACGAAGATTGGCAAAAAGGCCAAAATGCTTGCGCAAAGGCAGCAATGCACCGCGCTCAGGCTGTTCATTAGGCGGAAGTTTTTCCCACTTAGGCCCACCGACTGAACCGAAGAGGATGGCATCGCTAGCTTCACAGGCCGCCACCGTTTCAGCAGGCAGGGCTTTCCCCACGGCATCGATCGCGGCTCCGCCGACGAGTTGGTGATTGTATTCAAACCCAAAATCAGCCTTGGCGGCGAGGGTATCGAGAACTTGGATCGCCTCGGCCATGACTTCAGGACCGATACCATCACCAGGGAGGACTGCGAGTTTGTACGTGCGACTCATAAATAGGGCCGGGTTTATGGACGAAGAAGCGGCAACGGGCAAGGGCGGAGAATTCCGTTGAGCAAATGGGCCTCCGAATCCGTCCAACACCTAGAAGCGCCCTAGTGAGTGTTCCAAATACTCCCACATTTTAGCATTGCCTTCTTCATCCCGTGTCAATACCCTGTCTTTACAACCATGAAAAACCCCCTTTCATCTCTTTTATCCACGGCGGCGCTGCTGTGGCTGTCCCCTTTGTCTGGGCAGGCACAGAGTTCTGACGCCCAGGTGGTGGCAGACATCAACACGCAGGATCCGGCGGCCAATACCTCCCGAAAATCCATGGTGAAGGTGAATCCCGGCAGTGGGGAAATCCTCATCATCGCTGTGGATGATCCCCTGAGTGGGGGCGAACTTTGGCGGAGCGACGGCACTCTGGCGGGCACTCGCCAGGTCAGAGACATCATTCCTGGACCGACAGGTTCTGATCCACGTGACCTCACGGCGGTGGGGAACCGGGTGTTTTTCTCAGCCTTGGAGGCCAGTGGGCGAAGCAGCCTGTGGGTAACGAACGGTGAATTTGCCACGACTAATAAACTGGCTGAATTCCCCACGTCTCCTCAACCGGACAATCGCCGACTGGATCGTTTTACCGCATTCAACGGTCGGCTCATTTTTCGTGGATACGACAACGACGCTGGCAGTGAAATCTGGATGTCTGACGGCACCCCGGCAGGCACCGTCCGTAATTTGGACATCACAGGCACGTCCCTCAATTCTGACGTGGACCACTTTTTCAATTTGAACGACCAAACGCTCTATTTCACCGCCGACACGAGCAGCTTGGGGCGTGAATTGTGGAAGATGAACAGCACCTTTCAGACTTCCCTTTATCAGGATATCCAGGAAGGCATTGAATCCAGCTTCCCATCAGACAGCACCCCCATCAATGAGACCACCGCTGGATTCAGAACGGAGATGATCGCCGCCACCCAGGAGGATATCCTTTATTTCCTCGCAGACAGCCCCCTGGGTATTGAACTCTGGAAGACGGACCGTGCAGGTACAACTTCGGGAACGACCATTGTTTTAGATATTCTCCCTGGTTCGGAGAGTTCCTCGCCACGTTCTCTGAAAAAGATGACGGTGAGCGGGACGGAATACCTCTTCTTTGCAGCCAACAAAAGCGATACCAGTGGGCGTGAGCTCTGGAGGTCCAACACAATCACAGGATTAACGGAAATTGTCCGTGACATCGTCCCTGGAACCGATGGCTCCAGCGCGAATAACCTTCACGTGGTCGGCAGCACTCTGTTTCTCACCGCCAACGATGGCCAGGGTGTGGAACTGTGGCGCAGTACTGGCAATCTTGGTAATGCCAATACGACTCTGGTCAGCAACATCAATCCTGGTGCTGCTAGCTCCAATCCGACGAACTTCTTCACCTTTAACAACCGTCTTTACTTCACGGCGGACAATGCCACGGGGATGGCCCTCTACAACTGCCAGACGGGCACTTCCGGGGCGCTCACTCTTGTGCGTCAATTCGCGGCCGAAGACACGGCGGCCAGCTTCACCCAAATCGGCACCAATCTTTATTTCCTAATCAATGGCTCCCAGCTCTGGGTGACGGATGGCGTCAACGCTGCCGGCACCACCCTGGTTAAAAACTTCCAAGAAGGCAATGCAGGCTCTGCCGCCACGGGACTCACGAAAGTGGGCAGCTCGGAAGTGTATTTCTCTGCCAATGATGGCATCTCAGGCCAGGAACTGTGGAAGACCGACGGACTTCCTGGAGGCAGCACCGTTCAGGTGGCCAATATCCGCCCGGAAGCGGAGGTGCCTAATGCCCCCCCCCTCAGCTCCAATCCACTTTTCATCACCCCTTCTGGCAGCAAAGTTTTCTTCAGTGCAGATGCCACGGGCAGCAACCGTGAACTGTGGATGACCGATGGCACTGCGCTAGGCACATCCGTCGTCAAAACCACGGGAGATGCTGAAATCAATGCCAGCGGAGCTAGCGACCCAACCTTCCTCGCCGATGTGAATGGTGTGGTTTACTTTTCAGCGGTGTCTTCTGGAAACGGACGCGAACCCTGGAAGTCTGACGGCACCCCCGAAGGCACACAGATGCTCGCAAACTTGGTGGCGACTACAGGTTCCTCCAACCCAGAAGAGTTCATCAAATTCAAGAACGAAGCCTATTTCGTCTCTTCTGCCGCAGGAGAAGGTCGGCGCCTCCGCAAGGCCGTCCCACCGTATGCTGCGATCATTGATGGCGTCACCAATCCAGGCATCCCTAACGATGCTGGTCCAGATGATCCGAAGGAACTGACCGTCGCAGGCACCGGATCCAATGAACGGCTGTTTTTCTCGGCGCGCATTCCCGGCAAAGGCCGTGAGCTTTGGAAAAGCGATGGCGCATCCAACCGCACGGAGTGCATTGACATCAATTCCGGAGTCAATAACTCCAATCCTGAGCAGCTAACCGCTGTTGGTTCTCTGCTTTTCTTTGTGGCCACCGATGGCACGGGAACAAATACTGGACGTGAGCTGTGGGTGACGACCGGAAACCGAGCCACCACCCGGTTGGTCAAAGACATCAATCCAGGCGATGGAAGCTCCGAGATCGAAGACATGATCGAAGCGGGTGGAAAACTGTTTTTCACCGCCGTGACGGCTGCGAATGGTCGCGAATTGTGGGTGAGCAATGGCACCTCGGCTGGCACGCTGCTGCTCAAGGACATCGTCCCGGGCATCGAGAGCCCTAGCATCACCAACATGCGGAATGTGGATGGCATCCTTGTCTTCTCAGCCAACAACGGTGTGGATGGTCGTGAAGTCTGGATCTCCGACGGCACGCCTGCTGGCACCACCCTGCTGCAAAATCTGGCCCCTCTCTCCGCCTCATCCAACCCAGGGGAATTTACAGCTCTGAATGGTCAGGTGTTATTCGCGGCTACGACTCCAACCACTGGCAATGAGCTACTGACCTCCTTCATCGGGTCCAATCTTGAGGTCCAGCTTCAGCCCGCCAATACCGTCATCAATGCAGGTGAAACGGTGACCTTCCCAGCCGTAGATTTCACCCGCAACACCACGCTGACGCTGACCTTGAAGAACACGGGCAGCAATGTGCTGAAAGATGTAAAACCCCTGATCAGCGGCATCAATGCCACTGAATTTACCCTGGTCGCGCCGAAAGCTGCCACCACGGTGTCCAGCAATGGCAGCACCTCCATGACCATTCGCTTCATGCCCAAGGAAGGCGGGGTGCGGAGAGCGACGCTTTCCATCTTCAGCAATGACAATGAGCCTAAACCGTTTGTCATCCAACTCGAAGGAACCGGTAATAAGAACCCAGAGATCACGCTTCAGCCGCTTCCTCTGATGCTGAAAGTTGGAGATCCCGCCACCTTTGAATCCACCGCTGTCGGCACCGCTCCTCTGGCACTCCAGTGGAGAAAGGGATCTGCAAGCGTGGCTGGTGCTACGACGACCATGTTGAACATCAGCGCAGTCACCCTCAAAGATGCCGGGGCTTACAGCCTCTTTGTCAAAGGCACACCGCTTACGGCACTGAGCAATCCAGCCGAACTGGGCGTGGTGGAAGACTACGTCAGCCCACCTCTGCTCGTGGCGGGGATTGGCAAGGTGGCTACCCTGAAGGTGAATGCAGCGGGCAACCAGCTCACCTACCAATGGCTGATCCAACGGGAGGGAGATCCCCAGCCCTCCGAGCTTCAAAATGATGAACGAGTCAGCGGCGCACAGACCAAGACCCTGGTGATTAAAAATCTGCTCACCAGTGATACCGCCGAATACTCCTGCCGAGTCACCAACCCTGGCGGTAGCCAAGTCGGCGGCACCACGCAGCTCAATGTCTTCGGGGAGCCACCAGATGTTTACAGCACGCAAAACATGCCGAATGGCGTGGTGGGAGGAGATTACAAACACCAGATTAAGATTGACCCAGCAGCGATCAAATCAGCCCTGACGTTCTCCGCTACGGGCCTGCCCCCTGGGCTCAAGGTGAATGTCAAGACGGGTGAAATCACGGGCCGCCCCACCAAAATTGGTGAATATAAGCCTATCCTGACAGCCAAAAACACGGTGGGCAGCGACAGCTACACCGTCGATCCTGCCATCAATATCGAGCCCTTCCCAACTGGGGTCGAAGGCATCTATGCGGGCACCGTGGAGCATAACGGTGAAATCAACGGCCACCTCGGGGGTCGCCTAGATCTCACCGTCACCAAGACAGGGACCTTCAGTGGTAGCCTCACGCTCGGTGGTAGCAAGCTGCCGATCAAAGGCATCATGAACGTCTATCGTGCGGATGAGAATACGCTGCCGGAATTCGAACTCGTCGTGAAACGCACCGGCAAGCCTGTTCCAGCGCCTGTCACTTTGCAGGTGGAGCTCAATCCCGTGACTGGTCTGCTTACCAACAATAGCAAGGTCACCGTTCAGGGTGAAACGGCGCTCATCGCTGGAGCACGCCGGGTAGATGCCCTCGCTGCAGCACCCTACGTGGGTTACTACACCTTTGGGATGGAGCTAGGGGATATGGGCCAGGTGGGTGAAGCCTCCGCTGCCACCATTCCCCAGGGGTGGAGCTACGGCTCTTTCACGGTGGCTAAAGATGGTAAACTTACCTTTGCTGGTCGCACGGCGGATGGGGATAAAATCATCGGTGCTTCGTTTGTGGGAGTGGACAGCAAAATCGTTGTCTTCCAGACCATGTACACCCCACTGAAGGGTTCACTCCTCGGTAGCCTGACCGTGGACCCCGTGAACACGACCGACTTCACTGACAACACCCTGACTGGTGATGTGGAATGGGTGCGCCCAGCGGATCCGAAATCCAAGACCCGCACTTACGTCGCAGGCTTTGGTATGACAGGCACACCGGTGACAGATCCTGTGCCACTGGAAGCTACAGGCTCTATCTACGTCAAACCCGTGGGCACGGCCCTCACCCTAGCTCTGCCTGCACCGACGACAGTGGACCTCGACTTCCGCTATGGGGGCCTCCTTGAGGCCGATGCCATCGCCCGTCTGGATGCCAGCGTCATCTTGGCAGCCAGCCACAAGATCACTCAGCCGACCCCGGCAACGACTGGGCAGACGAAGCTGGCCTCCATCGCAGGTGCCACGGGGCTCTTCACGGGTAGCTTTGCCCTGACCGATACGGATCTTCGGCCTAGTTTCACCAAGCCGCTCATCCGCAAAGTGACCTTCCAGGGCATCATGGTGAAGGATCATCTGGGCGACAAATTCGGTGCCGGTTTCTTCCTCCTCCCTGAGCTGCCCGAAGGCACCGAAACACCGACCACCGTGCCGATCCTGGGTGGTGAGATCGAGCTGACGCCGATCCTTCCTTAAATCATCGCCATTCATCAAACAGGCGTGAGGGGTTTTCCCTTCACGCCTGTTTTGTTTTCGACTCTGACGGAGATTCGCTTACTCCAGCAGTTTCTTGCGCACGATGTCCGTGACGATCTTCGGGTTTGCCTTGCCCTGGCTGGCCTTCATGGCCTGGCCAGTGAACCAGTTCATGGCCTTTTCATTGCCACCTTTGACCTCAGCCACCTTGTCCGGATTTGCGGCTAGAATTTGCTCCACAATCGCCTCTAGAGCCCCCGTATCACTCACCTGCTCAAAGCCCTTGGCCTTGATGATGGGTGCTGCGGTCTGACCCGTGGCAAACATCTCGGCAAAGACTTCCTTCGCCTGATTGTTGCTGATCTTGCCAGACTCCACCACAGCCACGAGTTCATTCAATGCTTCGGGTTTGACCGGGCAGGAGGCAATCCCTTCTTCGCTGTCTTTCATCAGCCCCAGCAGGTCATTGATCACCCAGTTCGCCACCTTTTTCGCGGGCACTTTAGGATCGGCAGAAACGGCCGCTTCATAATAACTGGCCAGAGCCTTGTCACTGGCCAGCACTCCCGCATCATAGGCACTGCAACCGTAGTCGGATTCAAAACGCGCGCGCTTTTCATGCGGCAATTCAGGCACCTGCGGACGCACCCGGGCGACGATGCTCTCCGTGCGAAGAGGGATCAGGTCTGGATCAGGGAAGTAGCGGTAGTCGTGGGCATCTTCCTTGCCGCGCATGAAGATGGTCTCGCCACGATCATCGTCCCAGCGCCAGGTGCTCTGTTGCAGACTTTTACCGGAGTCCAGCACACCGATCTGACGATCCACCTCATACTTGATGGCGCGGCGCACCGCCGACATGGAGTTGATGTTTTTGAGCTCGATCTTCGTGCCCAGGTCCGTTTGCCCTTCAGGACGAATGCTGATGTTCACGTCGCAACGCATGTTGCCTTTTTCCATGTCGGCATCGCTGACGCCGCCATAGATCAAGATCTGGCGCAGGCTGGTGATGCAGGCAAAGGCCTCCTCCGCACTGTCAATGTCTGGCTCCGTCACGATCTCCATCAGCGGCGTGCCGGCACGGTTAAAGTCAATGGTGGTGAACTTATCATGGTGGGTGCTCTTGCCCACATCTTCTTCCAAATGGATGCGTGTCAGCTTCACCGACTTGCCCGGATTGACGATGCTTTTTTGCGCATCTTTAGGGTAGGCCAGATCATACAGAGGGATGCCACCACCTAGGCACAGAGGCAGATCATTCTGCGTGATCTGGTAGTTTTTCGGCATGTCCGGGTAGAAGTAGTTTTTGCGGTCCCACTTCACCACGGGGGGCGTGCTGCAGCCCAGCATCATGCCTGTGAGGATGGTCTTTTCGATGGCGGCTTCATTCAGCACGGGCAGTGCCCCTGGCAGCCCCAGACAGGTGGGGCAGGTATTCGTATTCGGCTCTTCACCCACCATGACCGGGCAGGCGCAGAACATCTTGCTCTGCGTGGTCAGTTGCGCGTGAACTTCAAGGCCGATGGTGACTGTGTACTTGGGCATGGGAGGGCATGACATTGGAATCCCTTTCCCCTGCTGGCAAGTGGGGCTTGGGCTCTGGTTGCGGAGATTTTCCTGCTCTAGGCAGCGAAATCACTCACAAATCATGTTAACATAACACATTCTTCCCTGCATCCTTCACAGGATTGTCCGTCATGGCCGCGTTTATGCCTCACCAACCCAATGAAAACGCTGCCACTTCTCCTCACCACCCTCTTTGCCTGGAGTCTTCACGCCCAGGCTGCCGACTGGTCCAAACAGGCCTTAGAAGATGCCAAGCAGGATCGCACCAGCATCCCGTATGATGGAGTCACCCCTAACAAAATGGTCTGCGATACGACCCTGCGCCTGCTGCCGGATGGTACCTGGGGTCTGATGATCCTAGCCGGAGGCGACTTTGAGCCTTCTCCTGAAAACTACACCGGCATCACCTTCAGCAAGGACGAAGGCCGTACCTGGTCCCCCTTGCAGCCAGTGGACACGGGCCTACCGCGCGCTGGCGAAACCATCGGGCAGTGCATCACTGAATTGATGGTTCGCGAGGGCCGCTGCACCGCCTTTCTTTCTACCCATTCGCAGACCTGGGGCCGCCACTGGAAGTCCTGGATGATGCACAGTGACGACAGTTGCAAAACGTGGTCGAAGCCGGAGCCCGTTCCTGGCCGTCTGGCCAATTTCACCTTCGTGCGAAATCACATCACCACACGTGATGGCCGCATCCTCATCCCCTTCCAGCATTACGTGGGCCCCGGTGCAGATGTGCCACCGCCCCCTGCTGAAGAAAAACCCTGGCACAAGGCTCTTACCCATTACGTCAGCAATCCCCGCAACGGCGTCCTCATCAGCGCCGACGGTGGCAAGACCTACACCGAGCATGGCAATGTGCGCCTAACAACCGATGACCGCTACCACGGCTGGGCGGAGAACAACATCGTGGAGCTCAGCGATGGTCGCATCGCCATGATCATCCGGGGAGATCGCCTGGGCGGTGTGCTTTATTATGCGGAATCCAAGGATGGTGGAAAAACTTGGCCCGAGTTTGCGACCAAAACGGATATCCCGAACCCCGGCAGCAAAGCCACCCTTTATCCCCTGGGCGGCGATACCGTGGCCATGCTGCACAATCCGAATCCCAAACACCGCAGTCCCCTTTCCCTCTGGATCAGTTTCGACGGCATGAAGACCTGGCCCTACCAGCGCGTGCTTGTCAAAGAATCCAGCGATGGCCCTAAAGGTCGCCTGAACTATCCAGATGGTTTTGTCAGTGCCGATAAGAAGTGGCTGCACTTCGCCTACGATGACAATCGCCACCGCGCTGTGCATTACAGTGCCAAACTGCCCACTCTGCCCTAACCATCTTTGCGGATGCAAAATCTTCTCAACCGCTTCACTGGGCTGTATCCCGTATGGCTACTCGCCTTTGCAGCCTTGGCTTTTGTCAGGCCCGATAGCCTTTCATGGTTCTCCGGGCAGTGGATCACCTGGGCACTAACCACTGTCATGCTGGGCATGGGCTTTACCCTGACTGTGGATGACTTCCGCCGCCTGCTGAAGATGCCTGGCTGCGTCGCGCTTGGTTTTGCCGCTCAATACACCATCATGCCACTAGCAGGGTGGGCCGTTGCAAAGGCCATGAACTTGGAACCCGGCTTTGCCATCGGCCTTATCTTGGTCGCCAGTTGCCCTGGTGGCACCGCCTCCAACATGATCACCTACCTGGCCCGCGCCAATGTGGCCCTGTCGGTCATTCTCACCTTAGCCTCCACGCTGTTAGCTTTCATCATGACCCCGCTCTGGTGCAAGACGCTGGCTGGCACCTATGTGGCGGTGGATGCCTGGGGGCTTTGTCTCTCCACCCTTCAGGCCGTCGTGGTGCCAGTCATTATCGGCGTGCTGTGCAACTGGCGTTTCCCTCAGACCGTCGCCAAAGTGGCCGCACTCGGCCCTGTTGTCTCTGTGATCGCCATCTGCTTCATCACGGGTGGTATCGTCGCTCAAAGTGCCGATTCCATGGCCGCCAATGCGGGCAAGCTCACGCTGGCCGTAGCCTTGCTCCACCTCATCGGTTTTGCCCTGGGCCACGGGATTTCAAAAGTCTTTGGCTACTCAGAAGACGTGGCTCGCACCGTCTCCATCGAGGTCGGTATGCAAAACGGAGGCATGGCCGCCATGCTGGCAAAAAAGCACTTCACCACCGAACCACTTTCCGCCGTGCCCGCCGTTTTCAGCGCCCTGATGCAAAACCTCATCGGCTCCCTCCTCGCCGCCTGGTGGCGCGCCCGGCCTGTGCCCAGGAATGATAACCTCGACCTCTTGTCCGATGTCGAACCGGAAAAAATTCAGCCATGAACCGACGTCACTTTAGCCTCGTCCTTCCTGTGGCCATTAGGTTATCCCTGGCTACCTGCGGACTGCATGCCCAGTCCGCAGGCAGTGATGGCCAAATCATCCTTGCGGGTCCTTTTAAAGTAACTGCTCCGCTGAACTGGGCAGCTACGGCCTATGCGGAAAAAATAGCCGCCAAACCTCTTTATTCCGAAGCTGCTTGGAAGAGCTTTCAACAGGACCCGCGCTACGCCTTGAAGCCTGGTTATGAAACCCGTCCAGAACACTGGGCCATCCGTTTCCCTGCCTTGATCCTCAAGGGAACGACCTTTGACAAAAAACTCGCAGGAGATGATGAAACGGCTCCGCAGATCCTCATTCATCAGACCGATGGATGGGCCTCCATACTAGATAATGGAGTGCCTAACGCAAAGAATGCCGCCGAGACTCGCCGTCAATTACGCAAACACCTGACCACGATGGAAACCGGAATTCCCTATTCCATCAGTCCTGCTTTCGTGGATGGCGGGCTTTCTTTTCTCAGTCTGAAAAAGAAACTGATCTTCAAAGGGGGCCATGGTTACCGCATGATCTGTCAATGGGACTATGATGCCAACCTCATCTGTCGCGGAAAACTCCATTACCTGTTTGTTGGCCTTTCGGACGATGACTCTTGCCAGATCATCGCAACCTTCCCTTTGGACAGCCCACATCTTCCGTCAAACTCCTCGGATGCAGAACATCTAGGCTACAGCACAAAAAGGTATGAGGAACTCGAAAAAAACTTTCAGACCTATGGCACTGCCGCCAAAAAATGGATTCAAGAGCACGAAAAGGACTTCACGCCATCTTTGGAAGAGTTGGATCACCTGATCGAAAGCCTGACAGCAGACACCTGGAGATGACCATGATACGACCATCATCCCAATCGCACACTGCCGCTCTTCGAGGACAGGTTTACTACTGGAAGTGTGACCGCCCGGCGGCTTTTCACGGGACCGAGATACAGACTTCGACAGATCTCTACCCTCAGGTGCTTGCCCTCCTTGAAAAGCAAAATCCAGGCCTAACCATTGATTTAAAAGAAGGTGGTGGACAGGGCAATCACCGTACCTTCATCGCCCGCATCGGCGAGGAAGATGTGTTTGTCCGAATCGAAGATGGGCCGGAGCAGGATGATTACATCGAAACCGAATCCCGCGTGCAAGAAGCCGTGCGGGCCCTGGGTATTCGCACGCCGAAGATTCTGGGTGTGGATGCTAGCCGTGATGAGGTGCCTTTTGCCTGGCAGCTCATGGAGGTGGTGCCTTATCCAGACCTCAACCATTGGCATAAACGGGGAGATCTGGACCTACCCCGCATGGCTCATGAAATCGGCGCTGCCGTGGCCCGCTGGCAGGATGTTCCGGTGGACGGTTTCGGTCCCTTTCAATCAGGAGGTCAAGGTTTAACAGGCTTTCATGCCAGCTATGCCGATTACTTTCATCTGCACCTGGACCGCCATCTGGATTTCCTCACCCAGCACCAGTTTCTCACCCAGGCAGAGGCCGATGAAATCCGCCAGGAAATCAAGATCCATGACCCACTGCTCAAGCTGAAGTGCGGCTGCCTAGTCCACAAGGATCTTGCTCTTTGGAACATCCTCGGCAAGAAGGATGAAATCGTTTCCTTCATTGATTGGGACGACTCCATTTCAGGAGATTCCATGGATGACCTGTCTTTGCTCGGCTGCTTCTATGATGGCCCCGTGATCGCGCAAGCTCTGGCCGGTTATCAACGACTCAAACCGCTCCCCCAAGAGTATCGTCGGCGCTTCTGGCTGCATCTCCTGCGCAACATGATCGTGAAAGCCGTCATTCGTGTAGGAGCGGGTTACTTTGATCGGAACGACGGCTTTTTCCTCATCGGTTCCGGCAGCACGGGTGCAGACCTTCGTCGCCTCACTCAGGCCCGGCTCCAAGCTGCGCTCCAGGGGCTTCGAACCGACGCAGCTCTAGTCACTCTTTAGCATACATACCCTTTCGTTTTTATGAATCCTCCTTCGCCTCCCCACATCGGCACTTGGCTTTCCATCGGTTCACCAGTCATTGCCGAGCTGGCCGCCGCCTGCGGTTTTGACTGGGTCTTGCTGGACCTAGAGCATGGCTGCGAATCTGAAGCTGCCATTCCTAACCAACTGCGTGCTCTGCGCGGCAGCTCCACCCAGGGCATCGTGCGTGTGGGGGCCCCGCATCCGGACCTCATCGCTCGCGTTCTCGACTGGGGCGCGCACGGCATCATGGTCCCCCATGTCAACACCGCCGCCGAGGCCGAAGCCATCGTGAAAGCAGCGCACTACGCCCCCCGTGGTCACCGGGGTTTTTCGCGTACCGTTCGCACCTACGACTATGGTTTGAATCCGCCGGGAGATGAACCACCCCGCCCCATCATCCTCGCACAGATCGAGACCCTGCAAGGAGTCGAACAGGCGGCTGCCATCGCTGCCGTGGACGGCATTGACGCCTTATTTGTTGGGCCAGCCGACCTTGGGCATGACATGAAGGTGCGCCAGAGCAAGATCCCTTACGATGACTGCCTCCACACCGTGGCCCATGCAGCCCAGCAGGCTGGCAAGGCAAGCGGCATCCTCATTCGCCGTCCTCATGACCTCGATAAAATGCGAGCCATCGGCTTCACTTGGCTCGCCATTGATTCCGATCTGTCGCTCCTGCGCGCTGGATTTTTAGGCCATGTGCAAGCCGCCAAATCCTAACTAATTATCCATCAACCCAATTCTTTTACTCCTTCCCTTATGAAGCTCTGCCTAGCCCTCATGTCATGGCTGACGTTATCCGCCCTGGCTCAAAACGCTACTCCTCTGCCCCAATCCATCTTGGATTTGCCGCTCAAGCCTGCGGTCATCAATACCGATCCCGGTCCCGAATATTCCGATGAACAACGCGACTACGCCATGGTCATCGGCATGGATCGCACGCCCAAAGGCCGCATCTGGGCCGCCTGGGTCGCGGGAGGAGACAGCCCACGCGCCTACTTCGTCGCCGCCAGCAGTGACGATGAAGGCAAGACTTGGTCCAAACCGCGCCTGGTCATTGATGTGCCAGATGCCCCAACGGGTCTCGAGGTGAGCGTGTTGGTGGGTAATTTTTGGACGGATCCCACAGGCCGTCTGTGGCTTTTTTATGATCAGTCCCTTTCCATGTTCGATGGGCGTGCCGGGCTCTGGGCCATCACTTGTGACAATCCAGATGATGACAAACCCGTGTGGTCTGAGCCGCGCCGCATCTGGCATGGCATGACGCTGAACAAACCCACCGTGCTCAGCAATGGCGAGTGGCTGCTGCCCATCTCCCTCTGGACGCGCGACCGTATCGGCGTACCAGAACTTCGAGAGACAGGTTACGCCGATCTCGATGAAGTGCGCATGGCCAACCTGTTTGTTTCGACAGATGAAGGTGCCACCTGGACGCGACGCGGGGGTGTCATGGTACCCGAAACGGACTTCGATGAGCACATGGTGGTCGAGCTTAAAGATGGTCGTCTGTGGCTACTGGCCCGCACCAAACAAGGCATCTCAGAAAGCTTCTCTAGCGATAAGGGCCGCACCTGGAGTGAGGCCAAACCTTCCGTGATTCAAAATGTCAGCGCCCGCTTTTTCATTCGTCGTCTTGCTTCCGGGAATCTGGTCCTTGTCAAAAATGGCCCGCTGGACAAGCGCATCAAAGGCCGCAGCCACATGACGGCTTTTATCTCCGAAGATGACGGCAAGAGCTGGAAGGGCGGCCTGATTCTCGATGAACGCACTGGGGTGTCTTATCCCGATGGTTTTCAATCCCCCGATGGCACGATCAACATCATCCATGATCGTGAGCGCGCCAAAGAACGTGAAATCATCATGCACCGGGTCACTGAGGCCGATATCTTGGCAGGCAAATTGGTAACACCTAGTTCGCAGACCAAGATGCTGGTCAGCAAAGCACGTGGGGCTGAGATCGGCGAACGCCTTTACAATGGCATCCAGCTTCCTGGCGAGTGGCCACCGCGTGATCTTGACGCGAAAAGCTACGAGCCCATGCCCGTGCCTTACTTGAAAGCCAAGCCCACGATCATCCCGATTGATAAGGGCAGGCAGCTCTTTGTGGACGATTTCCTCATCGAAAGCACCGACCTCAAGCGCACCTTTCACCAGGCACGCAAACATGAAAAGAATCCCGTTTTTAAACCCGAGACGAAATATGAACTGGAGCCCGTGAAGATCGAAGGTGACGAGCAGGCCGTCTGCTACCTGGGTCATGGCGGTGTGTTTTTTGATCCGAAAGAAGATCTCTACAAGATGTTCTACACCGCCGGCTGGCGCGGTGGGCTGGCCCTCGCCACAAGCAAGGACTTGCTCAACTGGAAGCGGCCAAACATTGGCACCATCGGCGGCAATCTACTGCTGCCTCCAGGGCCTGAATGGGCAGGCGGCGATAACAGCGTGTGGCTAGACGTGAATGCCAAGGACCCCATGCAGCGCGTGAAGATGATGACTGACCGCCGACCGCTGCCCGTGAGCCACACCCTGCAAACGTCTCCCGATGGCAAAGTCTGGTCTCAAGGTGTTGCCACAGGCAAAGCAGGCGACTACTGCTCGTTCTTTTACAATCCCTTCCGCAAAGTCTGGTGCTACAGCATCAAGCAGGGCGGCGAACATGGGCGCAACCGCTGGTATGCTGAAAACACGGACTTCATCAAAGGGGCCGACTGGAGTAAATCCGTCTTTTGGTGCAATGCAGATAAGCTAGATGCGCCCGACCCAAAAATCGGCGATCCGGCCCAGCTCTACAGCCTCAATGCCACCGCCTACGAAAGCCTGATGCTGGGTGAGTTCTACATTCACCTCGGCCCAGATAACAAACTATGTGACGAGGGTAAGTTCCCCAAAATTACGAAAATCAAACTCGGCTTCAGCCGCGATGGTTTCCACTGGGACCGGCCAGACCGCCAGCCTTTCATCGCGGCCACCCGCAAAGAAGGAGACTGGGATCGCGCCTACATTCACGGCACCACGGGGGTCTGCATTGTCAAAGAAGACGAGATTTGGTTCCCCTACACGGGTTACTCAGGCATCGCCCCGAATGGCAAACGCGGCATGTACACAGGTGCGGCCGTCGGCATGGCCGTGCTGCGTCGCGACGGCTTCGCCTCCATGGATGCTGGTGAAAAAGAAGGCTGCCTGACCACGGAAACGGTTGCCTTCAATGGCCGTCATTTGCGGGTTAATGCCACGACCGCCAAGGGTGAACTACGCGTCGAAGTCTTGGATGAAAAAGGTGAGGTCATCGCCCCCTACACCAAAGAAAATTGCGTTCCATTGAAAGCGGATGCCACCCAACAGACCGTTGCCTGGAAAGGGGCCGACTCGCTGGATGCCGTGCGTGGTCAGCCACTCAAGTTCCGTTTCCACCTTAAGCAAGGCAGCCTGTATTCTTTCTGGACCAGCCAGACGCCGTAACTCTCAAATCCCTCGTTACTTAAAAATCAAAGAGGAGCGTGTCACCACGCTCCTCTTTTTATTTTCAGTCGTTTAAACTTAACTCACTTTTTGACCTTCTTCGGAGGAGGAGCCAGAAAGGCCTTGGTGCCCACTTCAGCACGGATTTCCGTATTGCGCCGGATGATCACGCTCAGCGTCTGCTGTTCGACCAAGCGCACCATTTCACGGGGCAGGTAAGCCTGATACCAAAAACGATCTCCATCCCGCAGCCGGGTAAATTGATCCGCCAGAATCTTGTGAAAGGTAGGCCCCACCATGGCCCCTGGCACATCAGCTTCAGCCAAGCCACCGATCCAGAGATCAATGTCTGCCGGGCTTTCATAAGCTGCATCCAACTTCGCCGCGACCTCAGGGCTTTTATTCACGTCGGCAAACTTGGTGATTGGCTTCAAGCCCAGCGCCTGACGAGTCGCTGCCAAAGCTGGCAGCCCATGGTCACGACCACGCTGAATATTGAGGGAGGCGAGGTCCAACCCGCCAGCCCCAGGTGCGCCGAACAAGAAGTTTCGCACGTCATCAATCACCATTTCATCCAGCTCCTGCGCACGTTGAGAGGCCATGCCGCGAAGGATCACATCAATGCCTTCATTGCTGATCTGCTGAGGCTGGAAGAAGGAACCTGCAAGACTGAGGCTGCCTGCGGCAATCTCCTGCCCTTGAGCATCAATGCGCAGCAGTGTGGGAGACAGCAAGCTATGTCCCAGACGATAGGCGGCTGTCGCAAACTCATTGCTGATCGTCGGATCGACATTCGTCTTGTAACCCCGATAAGGCTTCAGCGCTGCAGGCCCTAACAAGATGGGCAAAAATTCACGATAGGTGATGGCCTGCATCTCTGCCGCCACGATCATGCGGGCAAACTGGTAGATCTCCTCATCCGCGGCTTCGGGGTTCGCAGCGCGATAGAGGTCAGCCCACCAGTTGTGCTCACGTAGAAACAAGGTGTGGATGGCGATCAAGCCTACCTGCTCATTCACCCGCACGTCCCCCGTGACAAAGAAGGAAGGCCCTGGCGGGATATTGGGCAGATTATCGGTATTGAAGGGCAGCAGGTCGCCATGGGCGCTCGCATTCACTTTGAGACGGCCCGTGCCATCATTGGCCCGCAAAGCAGCCGCTCGAGTGGCATCGGATCCGTACACCTGGGAGGCATCAATCCAAGCGGTGAGGGCGCTCTTCTGTTGGCGAACTCCATCAACCATTTCATAAGCACTGCGGCTCAGCCCCATGGTCACCGTGCCCGTGTTTGTGGGATCGAACTGGGCATCACCTGTCGGCACAGTGATCGGGAACGCCTCCGCCGGGGTCGCGGTGGGCGTTTCATCCAGGTCATGGTCCAGGAACTGGCCCCACTGCCAGAGAAAATCACTGGCCCCACGGCGGTTCGGCCGCAGTGCGGTCTGGGCTGCCACGGCATTGCTCACCACGCGAGCGCTCGGACGAGATGCACCCGAAGGGGCCGCCACACCATCCGCATAATCCGCAGGCACCAGACGGCGAAACGGTTTGTTAGGCGTGCCCCACTCAGCGTTGGCCACGTTGTTTGCCGAACCGTCCGCTGTGCGAAACTCCTCAGGCAAAGTAAAAGATTCTGGCAGAGCGACCGGACGTGGAACCCCTGGATTCTTGGGCGGCTGTGGCTTTCCTACTGGAGGATGCTGTGGCGGGTTCCCCTGCGGCGGCTTGCCCGGGTCCGCACGCGGGATGGGGGCAGGTTCACCGGGACGGCCTTGCGGAGGTGTGCCCGCGCCAGGCTTGGGTGGCGGTCCTTGCTGGGCGAGGGAGACACCTGCCACACTCAGCAGCGCAAGTGTGGCCGTAGTGCGGAGAAAGCGACGGGGATTGGAGTTCGGTTTCATGGTCTGGTTTGTTGGTTTGGCCGTGTGCCGCCAGTCGGACCAGCGTCATCACACCGCTAACAGACCACCCGTGTGTAAAGGCTGTATGTCAGCCGAGCGGGTTTATTGTGAAGGAATGGTAAATGTGGATCAAACAGCCGCGACCACACGTTGAGCACTCCTTTTCACCTCATTGCAGAGCCTGATTAAATTCGTGTCTCGACACAAAAAACCCCACAGCCCGAAGACGGTGGGGTTTTAAGTTATGGCAGACTCTCAATCTGCATTTCAATGGTTAGGCATTTGCACGCAGGATCTGGGCGAGCACATACGGCAGGATGCCGCCGGCGCGGTAGTAATCAATTTCCACTGGGGTATCAATGCGCACCACAAGAGGGATGTCGAAGCTGCTGCCATCCGCCTTGGTCACGCGCAGCGTGGCCTCGCTCTGGGGTTTGGTCTCATTGGAGATGCCCAGGATGCTGAAGGTGGCATCGGCCAAGTCCTTCACCTTATCGTAGTCAGCCTTGTCCTTGAAGTTGCAAGGCAGAACGCCCATGCCCACCAGGTTGCTGCGGTGGATACGCTCGAACGACTTCGTGATCACGGCTTTGACGCCGAGGAGACGAGTTCCCTTCGCGGCCCAGTCGCGGCTGCTGCCCATGCCGTAGTCTTCACCACCGATGATGATGCTAGGCGTGCCTGCGGCCATGTAGGCGATGGCGGCATCGTAGATGCTCATCTCTGTGCCTGCTGGCTGGAGGAGTGTGTCGCCACCTTCCTTGCCACCGAGCATGAGGTTCTTGATGCGCACGTTGGCGAAGGTGCCACGGGTCATCACCCGGTCATTGCCACGGCGGCTGCCGTAGCTGTTGAAGTCACTTTGCGCCACGCCGTTTTCGCCGAGGAAACGACCTGCAGGGCTGGTCTTCTTGATGGCACCGGCAGGGCTGATGTGGTCCGTCGTGACGCTGTCACCGAAGATGCCCAGAGGACGTGCATTGACGATCTCGTGGATGTCATTCGGGTCCATGCTGAAGTCCTCAAAGAAGGGAGGATGCTGGATGTAGGTGCTCTTCTCGTCCCAGCCATAGACCAGACCGGTGGAAGCGGGGATCTCATTCCACTTCGGATTTTGGCTAGCAAAGTCCGTGTAGAGCGCGCGGAACACGTCTGGAGAAAGGGCGGATTTCAGGGCGTCCTGGATCTCCTGGAGGGAAGGCCAGATGTCCTTCAGGTAAATGCCTGTGCCGGGGACGATTTCATCCTTGCTCAGGTCAATGTCCACGGTGCCTGCAATGGCGTAGGCCACCACGAGCGGAGGGCTCATGAGGAAGTTCGCCTTGATGCTCTGGTGCACACGCGCTTCAAAGTTGCGGTTCCCAGAAAGCACGCTGGCGGCGACGATGTCTTCCGCCTTCACCACGTCTTCGATACCTGCATCCAGAGGACCGGAGTTGCCGATGCAAGTGGTGCAACCGTAACCGACCGTCTGGAAGCCGAGCTTGTCGAGCTCGACCTGGAGGCCGGTTTTGTTCAGGTAATCCGTCACCACGCGGCTTCCTGGCCCGAGGCTGGTTTTCACCGCTGGTTTGACGGTCAGGCCTTTGGCATTGGCTTTTTGGGCCAGGAGACCAGCGGCCAGCATGACGCTTGGGTTGCTGGTGTTCGTGCAGCTAGTGATGGCGGCGATGAGGACGCTACCGTGAGTGATGACGTCTTTTTCACCACCTTTGCTGTCCACGCTCACTTCATACAGAGGGTAAGCAGCTTGGTCGCTGCTTTCCGTGACCACGCCTTCCTGGGCACCAAAAGCGCTCGAAACCGAGTCCTGATTGTCAGGGATGGAGTCCAACGTGGCAGGGACTTCAGGAGCTTCGCCGACTGCCAATTCAGGGATCTTGCCGTAGCCCTGAGGCGTTGGTTTGGTGAGGATGTCATTCCAGGTGCTCTTGAGAGCCTCCACGGTGATGCGATCCTGCGGGCGTTTTGGGCCAGCCACGGAAGGCTGGATGTCGCCCAGGTCCAGAGTCAGTTCGCTGGTGAATTCCACCTCACCCTTTTTCGGGATGCCGAACATACCCTGGGCGGTGTAGTAGTTTTTGAAAGTCGTGCAAAGCTCTTCCGTGCGGCCTGTGCCACGCAGGTAGTTGACGCACTCTTCGTCCACCGGGAAGAAGCCCATCGTGGCACCGTATTCAGGGGCCATGTTAGCGATGGTCGCGCGGTCTGGCAGCGGCAGGCTTTCAGCGCCTGGGCCATAAAATTCGACGAACTTGCCCACCACCCCGTGCTTGCGCAGCATCTGGGTGCAATGCAGGGCCAGATCCGTCGCGGTCACGCCTTCACGCAGGCTGCCGGTGAGGTAAACGCCCACCACTTCAGGCACCAGGAAGGTCACCGGCTGGCCCAGCATCCCGGCTTCAGCCTCGATGCCGCCCACGCCCCAGGCAACCACGCCCAGGCCGTTGATCATGGTCGTGTGGCTGTCTGTACCGACGAGTGTGTCTGGATAAAACACGCCCTCTTTTTCCAAAACACCCTTGGCCAAATACTCCAGGTTCACCTGGTGAACAATGCCGATGCCTGGAGGCACCACCTTAAAAGTATCGAAAGCCTGCTCACCCCATTTCAGGAACTCATAACGCTCGCGGTTGCGCTCAAACTCAAGGGCCAGGTTCTGATTCAGCGCCGCCTGAGTACCGGCAAAGTCCACCTGCACGCTGTGGTCCACCACCAGATCCACCGGCACCAGGGGCTCGATCATCTTCGTGTTCTTGCCCATCTTCGCCACGGCACTGCGCATGGCAGCGAGGTCCACCAAAAGAGGCACGCCAGTGAAGTCCTGAAGGACGATGCGAGCCACCGTGAATGGGATCTCATAGTCGCCCGGATTCTTGGCATTCCAGTTGGCCAGATTCGTCACATCCTTCTCCGTCACCTTCTTGCCGTCCAGATTGCGAAGGAGGGACTCCAGCACGATTCGGATGGAAATCGGCAGTTTCGAAACGGGGCCTACTCCCTGTTTTTCGAGTTCGGGCAGAGAATGATATTTGCCTGTGGAGCCGGTTCCGGTGGTGAAAGTACTGAGGGTGTTCATCGGGTGAAGATCAGGGATAGCGAGTCTAGCACGATTGGCACCAAAATTTTGCAGCTTTTCACCAGGAAAGGGCCGCCATCCCCGTGCGCCCGCTCAGCGCCCGTCCACCCGCTGAAAGACCTTCGGTGTCTCCATGGCGGTTTTCTTCGGCTTTGGCGCAGGCTTCGGGTCTAGGTTCAGTGCCAGATCTTCTTCTGTAACGGTGGATTCCACACCATCCGCAGGCACTTCCACCTTCGTCACCCAGAGTAGGGCGTTCAGGATGGTTTTGCGGAATTCGGGATTACCCCAGTTCTTGTGAAAATGACCACCGGTAAAACCGAAACCGCGCCCGCCATCAGGCCGCTCGACCGACCACATCATGGATTCCACCTCGCCCTTTTGAGCCTGAATGTGGGGATACGGCCCTTTGGGATACACATACGGACCGTCGCGGGTAGCATCCGATGGAGCCGCCATCAGGATGGGCACAAAGAACGTATCGCCATCTTTTGCTGCTGCAATTCCATCTCCAAAAGCAGGGCGGAAGCGCATGTTAAAGTACCATTCGTCCTCAATCTTGAAGGGCTTCACCCCACGGGTGATGGGATGCACCGGGAAGGTGGTGAAGCTAGGCTCCCAGAGCGGATTGCAGGAGTAGGAGTTCTCGTAATGTCCGCCCAGCCAAGATTGGAATTCTTTGCCACCCAGCTCAGGCACCACCTCCACGCCATAGTGCATGCAGCCATAGCCAACCCCTCGCGCCATCAGGCCGCGCAGGGTCTCCAGGTGTGTGCCCTGCACAGCCGGGTGACCCTTGCCACCATCCGCATAGATCACCACCGCATCCGCATCGGCAAAGGTCGCCTCATCCGTCACCCAACCCATGTCATGACGGTCCACCACCAGACCGGGCACCGCCTTCAGGCATTTTTCGATCAAAAGCGATCCCGCACGAAATTCGTGCATGCCAGGGGGATGCGAAGGCTTGCCTGCGATGAAGACGAGCTTCTGCTTGCCCTCAGGCGTGACGGCAGAGGCCAGCGTGGCGGTGACGAGGAAAACGAACAGGGAAAGTCGGCGCATAGATCGCCCAGCATGACCGGGCCGCCCCCTGCTGTGCAAGTCTCTTCTCGCCCGCACCCGCCCTGGGTGTCACGTTTTTGCTGGTTGTATGCCGCAGGTTCTCCGCTTTCATCCCTTCATGCTCGAACTCATCAGCGTCTCCCACATTTTCACCCGGCCAGCGAAGGAGGCCCTGACGGCCCTGGATCATGTGAGCTTCAGCGTGCCAGCCGGGCACCTGCTGGCGGTGATCGGGGCCACGGGCAGCGGTAAAAGCACCCTCCTCCACCTGCTGGCCGGCCTGCAGCATCCGGGCGGTGGCACCGTGCTTTTTCGTGGAAAGGACCTTGGCCAGGCAGCCCTGCACCCCAATGAAATCGGTTACGTCCCCGCCTCGGACGAAGTCCTCTCTGACGTGCTCACCGTGCGTGAAAGCGTGATGAGTGCACTCCTGCTGCGCGTGGCTGGGCAGACCAAGGACCAGCGCGTGGACCGCGCCTCCCACCTGCTCGTCGGTGTGGGTTTGGAAAACGTCGCCAGCCACCGAGTCGGCAGCCTTACCCCCACTCAAAAACGCCGCCTCAAGCTGGCCCTCGCCCTCGTCAGCGATCCCGCCCTGGTCATCTGCGATGAATTTACCGACGGCCTCGATGCGAAATCCCAAAGTGAGATGGCGGCTCTGCTGAAATTCGTCACCACCGACCATCCCGCCCGCGTCGTCATCCATGCTACCCAGATGGCGGCCAACCTCGCCGCTTATGACACTGTGGTCATCCTGCATGAAGGCCACGTCTGCTTCCACGGGCCTTCCCGCGCCGTCACTCATTACTTCAGCATCCAGGCCATCGAGGAACTGTACCCGCGCCTCGCCAAACGCCCGGCCGCCCGCTGGGGAGAGTCCTGGATGCGGCATCGCGACTCCTACTACGCCGCCTTTAAACTCGGCAGCAGTGGCGAATCCCTGAAAGCTCCCGATGAAGAAGACGACGGCGCGGACTCAGCGGGCGTCAGCCTCCCTGCCAACGAGAAATCCCCTGCCCCGGAAATGCAAACCGAGCCGCAAGCCCCGCAGGCACCGGCACTGCCCAGTCTCCAGGCACAGGCCCAGCATCTCATCCAGCGCCGTTGGACACTCTTCCGCCGCACCCAGCGGGAATGGACCAGCCAGCTCATTCTATTAGTGCTCGCTCCCATCGTCGCCGCCCTGCTCATCCTGCCGAATGACCACTACCTCAGTGAGCTCACCTCCGGCAATACCGCACCCGCCGTCCTCTGGCCTGCCGCCTACACCTGCGCCATGGGCTGGCTGTTGCAGATCCTTCTCGCTTTGATCTTCGGCGTTCGCACAGGGGCCCGCGAGATCGCAGGTGAACGAGCCCTCTATCGTCGGGAACTCGTCGGAGGTCTTCGCCCCATGGCCTACCTACTAGGCAAGCTGGGCTTCATCCTGCCCATCGTCATTTTACAAACCTTTTTGTTAGGCTTAACTGTGGAAATATTAACCGGCGGCCTGCCAGGATATGCCTTTCCGCGCATGCTCCTGCTCACCCTCACCGGCATCGCTTTCAGCAGTCTCTGCCTTGCCATTTCCGCCCACTGCCGCACGGCGGAGCGAGCCCATAGCCAGGCCTGGACGCTCGCCTTTGTGAATCTTTTCCTATGCGGGGCCTTGCTCGGTTTCCCCCGGGTTTTAGGCAGCGTCATTCATCCCTTGGTCACTGCGCATTACGGCTGGTCTGGCGGGATTGAGACGATGCAAGGCACCCCCGTTTTTGAGCCCCTCACCCTCTTTGTGCGGACCTGGTTTGCCACGCCCACCTTGGCGCTCCTCGCCCTTTTCATCCACTTCGCCGTCGGCGTTCTTTTAACCCTTCGCGGACTGCACAAAACGCAGTAGAGACCTCTCTCGCAACAACGGCACAAACAAAGCGATTTCGGCACGGCACCTGCGTGATAGGCTGTCCCCAACCCAATATGATAGCCCACCCTAAACTTTCCTCGTGGATCGAAGATATCCGCGCCCTTTGCCAACCGGAAAATGTCCGTGTCTGCAATGGCTCTCAGGCTGAATACGACGAGCTCTGCGGCCTCCTGGTGACCAATGGCACCTTTAAAAAACTGAATCCCGCCAAGCGCCCCAACTCCTACCTCGCCTGGTCAGATCCTAACGACGTGGCCCGTGTGGAGGACCGCACCTACATTTGCAGCGCTCGTAAAATAGACGCAGGCCCCACCAACAACTGGATGCCCCCAGCCGAGATGAAGACCAAGCTCAAAGGCCTCTTCACGGGCTGCATGAAGGGCCGCACCATGTACGTGGTCCCCTTTTGCATGGGCCCCCTCGGCTCGCCATTCTCCGTGATCGGTGTGGAGATCACTGATTCCCCCTACGTCGCCGTTTCCATGCGCATCATGACCCGCATGGGCCAGGCCGTGCTGGATCAGCTAGGCGAGAGTGGTGAATTTGTTCCCTGCCTCCACAGCGTGGGCAAGCCCCTCAACGCAGGTGAAGCGGATGTCTCCTGGCCCTGCAACGAGACCAAATACATCGTCCACTTCCCGGAAGAACGCAGCATCTGGAGCTACGGCAGCGGCTACGGGGGCAATGCCTTGCTGGGCAAAAAATGCCTCGCCCTCCGCATCGCCAGCGTCATGGGCCGCGACGAAGGCTGGATGGCAGAACACATGCTCATTTGTGGAGTGGAATCCCCCGATGGCCGTAAAAACTACGTCGCCGCCGCTTTCCCCAGCGCCTGTGGGAAGACCAACTTCGCCATGCTCGTCCCGCCAGTCTCCTATCGTGAGCAGGGCTGGAAAGTGACCGTCGTCGGGGATGACATCGCCTGGCTACGCCCCGGCCCCGATGGCCGTCTGTGGGCTACGAATCCTGAGGCGGGTTACTTCGGAGTCGCCCCAGGTACCTCTTGGGATTCCAACCCCAATGCCATGGCCTCCTGCAAGGAAAACACCATCTTCACCAACGTGGCCCTCACGGATGATGGCGATGTCTGGTGGGAAGGCATGACCAAAGAAATCCCCGCCTACCTGACCGACTGGCGAGGTGAAACCTGGGAAGCTGATTGTGGCCGCTTAGCAGCCCACCCGAATAGCCGCTTCACCGCCCCCGCCGCTCAGTGCCCCACCATTGATCCCGACTGGGAAAAACCCGAAGGTGTGCCCATCTCCGCCATCATCTTCGGTGGCCGCCGCGCCACCACCTTCCCCCTCGTCTTCCAGTCCTTCAACTGGGTCCACGGCGTCTTCCTCGGCGCCAACATGGGCAGCGAAACCACTGCCGCCGCCGCCGGTGCCGTGGGTAAAGTCCGCCGCGATCCCATGGCCATGCTGCCCTTCTGTGGCTACAACATGGGCGACTACTTTGGTCACTGGCTTCACATGCGCAAAAACATCAACGAACCGCCTCGCATCTTCCATGTGAACTGGTTCCGCAAAAGCGCCGAAGGCAAATTCCTCTGGCCCGGCTTTGGCGAAAACATGCGCGTCCTGGAATGGGTCGTCAAACGCTGCCGTGGCGAAGCCCGTGGGCACGAGACCGAGCTCGGCTGGATGCCCCGCTACTCCGAAGTCAACTGGCAGGGTCTCGACTACAGTCGTGAAAAGTGGAACGAACTCATGCACTTCGACCACCGCGAATTCCGCCAGGAACTCCTCAGCACGGAAGAGCTCTACCTCGACCTCTACGACGACATGCCCAAGGAGCTCTACTACCAGCGCGAGCTCCTCGCCGGGCGCGTGTAGCAAAAGAAAGTGCCCGGTTCTCAGTGCTCAGATAAAGACCAAAGCAGTCAGGGCTCAGGCAGAGCTATGGATACAGGATTAACAAGATTTCACGATTTACACGATCCAGAAAAGAGCGGGATCAACGGCTGACAAAAAGTACAGAATGCCGCAGGGCATAAACCCAAATCTTGTTAATCCTGAAATCCTGTTAATCCTGTAAAAAATAGGCTGCCCCCTACCCTCTCCCGCCCGCCGAATCATTCGCCCCAGAGCACTTCCGACTCCAACACTCCCGATGAACACCCTCGAAGCCATCACCGCCCGCCGCGCCATCAAGCACTACGACCCCACCCACCAGATGACCGAGGCGGAAATCCGCCAGCTTCTGGAGGCCGCCATGCAGGCTCCCACCGCCTTCAACATCCAGCACTGGCGCTTCGTCACCGTCACCGATCCCGAACTGCGCAAGCAGATCCGCACCGTCGCCTGGGACCAGGCCCAGGTCACCGATGCCTCCCTCCTCATCATCCTCTGCGCCGACAAAGACGCCTGGAAAAAAGACGCCGCCCGCTACTGGAAAGACGCGCCCCAGCCCGTCCAAGACATCCTCGTCCCGGCTATAGGCGGTTATTATCAAGATCGTGAGCAAGTCCAGCGCGACGAATGCATGCGCTCCACCGGCCTAGCTGGCATGACCCTCATGCTCGCCGCCAAAGCCATGGGTTATGATTCCTGCCCCATGGACGGCTTTGATTTCGACGCCGTCGCCAAGCTTATCCAGCTCCCAGAAGATCACCTCATCTCTTTCATGATCGCTATCGGCAAAGGCACCCAGCCCGCTTGGCCGAAACCTGGCCAGCTCAGCTACGAAGAAGTCGTGGTTTCCAACACCTTTTAAGCCCCGCCCTTGGTCAGCCTTCCAGCCCGTTCTGCAACTCTTCTGAAAATCAACTTGCAGCCCGGCCTGGAAGGCGTCATGATCACGGCCCGCTGCCCTACAAGGCAAACGGTAAACGGACAGATGCCAGAGTGGTCGATCGGGCTCGCCTGGAAAGCGTGTGAACAGTTAAATGTTCCGAGGGTTCGAATCCCTCTCTGTCCGCCACGTGCTCCCAAATGGGAGCAAAATTCGGGCTTCGAGGATTTCGGAAATAGTTGCAATCCATTGATAATTAGACGTTATTCTAATTTTTCTGATTTGCGGCGCGGCCAGACTTGAAATTGTAATTCTCTGCATGTTGCATCGAAGCAGCCATTTTGTTTGAACAGCACATGCTCCACCGTCTCGCTCCGAATGGCGCGATTGCCCTGCTGCTAGTCAATGGCTCGAATTCCGGCGGCGAGGGCGACATCCCCCGCGCCCCGATCAAGGCGAATCTCGTCGGATGTACGGTCCGTGTGTCTTTCAAAATGTCGCGCTATGTCTTATTAAGAGCCTGAAATTAAAAACGCCATGCCAATTCCTGCTGAACACCGCTATCGACTGGCTTATCATTTCACCCTTCTGGATAATCTCCCCGGAATAATCAGTGACGGGTTGCTTGCACCCAATGAACAATCTCGTCGGCATGTTACGCATCGGTCAATTGCCGAAAGAGGTATTCAGGCAAGACGCGCTCGAATGCAGGTGCCTTGTGGTCCGGGTGGCGTCGTTCACGACTACGTTCCCTTCTACTTTACCGGCCTCTCGCCAATGTTGCAGGCAGTGATCAACGCAAAGAACGTAGATCAGCACGATCTAATCCACTTGGCCGTATCAGTGGCCCATTTGGATCGGTCTGATGTTGTGTTTACCAATGCTGCCGCAAACACGGCGGAACCTCCACAATTTTATGATAATCCGGTTCAACTGGCGGAGCTCCGTTGGGACATCATCGATTCACAAAAATGGGGGTGGAGCGCCGACGATAAGCATTTGCGGATGGCAGAGATGTTGGTTCATTCCGCTGTAAGCCTTAAGGACGTCTCTCACATTATCGTGTGGAATGCGGAGATGAAAAAGAAGGTCAAAGACATTTTTGCGGCAGCTGGAGTAGTTCCTCTGCAGGTTGAATTCAGCGGTGACCGAAGAACGAATCATTACTTCACCACGTTCTGGGATAAGAGCAACAACGTATCAATTGTTACCGGACCTAAGGAAATTCGTCGAACTTATGAGGCTGTAATTAAACATGTCACCGCTGAAGGTTACAATGAAGATGGCCAGTTCGATAACCTCTGGGAGATGCGCGATGCATTGCGGGGCGACCTTGCTGCACTGCCTGAGACTGCCGAACTGGTTGGACTCGAATCAGAGAATGACATGCATCGGGAGGATGTGGGCACACATACATTATCAGTAGTGAGAAATCTCCTCAAGTCGTCGGAGTTCAAGGCGCTGAGCGAGAACGATCAGTTGCTGACTGAGATTGCTGCCTACTTACATGATATTGGAAAAGGGCCAAAATCACGTTGGGTGGACAAAGGTGGAAAACAGCAGGTCGACGTGAACCATCCGGTGGGATCTACAATCATGCTTGCTCGTATCTTGACAGAGGAAGTCGTCTCGATGAAAAAACGAAGTGTCAGGGTGCTCGCCAAGCTCATTTGTTACCACGATTTGATTGGCGACATTCTTGGAAAGGGGAGAGATTTAAAGCAATTGGAGGAGATTGTAGAGACTGCTGCAGAATTGGATATGCTCGTTGCCCTTGGACTTGCAGACATGCGCTCGGTCAATCCGTATTGGGCCGATGGACGTGATGAGGAAATTGATGAAATAAAAGAGCATATTCTAGCTAAGCTTGCCTCCGGCGAACTCGAAGAAGACGAATAACCCATTAAATGATCCGGTTTACCCAAGGAGACATGTTCGCAACGCCCGCAGATATCCGGGTTAATACGGTTAATTGTGTCGGCGTCATGGGAGCAGGCGTAGCGCTCGCATTTAAGAATCGCTATCCAGCCATGTTTCGCGAATACAAGCGGGAGTGTGCGGCGGGACGTATACAACCAGGCTTCATGCACGTATGGCGGGAGCTTGACCAATGGGTTATAAATTTCCCTACCAAGCGGCACTGGAAGGATAAATCTCGATATGAAGATGTTGCCGCGGGATTAGTGGCCTTGCGTGAGTACCTTCTTAAGCTCGGTCCGGTGAAAGTCGCTTTACCCGCTTTGGGCTGTGGCCACGGAGGATTGGATTGGAAGAAAGTTTCCGCCATGATCCGCGAACATCTGGAAGGACTTGATGCCGAAATTATTGTCTTTGATCCTGCGGATTCCCATACCGTCGCCAAAAAGGGCCATTCATCCCAATCGACTAATTGGAGAACAGTCCGTGCTGACGAGGCGCTTTTCCCGGAGATTCTTGCTCGCGTTGGAGTCAAGGAACTGTCATATTCGGGCGAAGTAAAAGAAGATGGATGGGAAAGCGATGTTGCAATCTTTGTCTCGTCCAAGCCCGATGAGAAAGAGATACAGACGGCGATGGCATGTGCTGGAACACTGGTGCAACCGGGAATGAAAGTCGGTCTTGTCATAGGCACTAAAGTATCCGGCGAGGTCGCTAGATTAGTTTTAGAAAAGGGAGGCTTAATTGTCGGGTGGGTGCCTCAGGGGTTGGACCAATTCAATGTTCCTCAATATCTCGCAGCGCCTTTCGCGGAAAATAAGATTCGTCTCATCTCCGTCGCCAAACCTCATCAGAAATGGAACCCAGGATTTGCTTCACAGAGTGCGGTGTCCGCACTGACGTTGGCGAAGGCTAGTCTTTTTGTAGATCCTGCACCTCAATGGCTGTCCAAATTGCACGCTTTAGATCTTTCCCTCGATAGATTGGATTTGTTTTACATCCGCTACCAAACTGTTTCGTCGGAGCAGTCCGCATATTGGCAGGATCTTAACGCTAAGTCGATTGGACGTCGGAATTCGGATGGTCGACCAAATATGGAGCCAATTCTTGAGGTTATCGCTGATCACCATGTTGGTCCGAATCCTGTCGACGAAATAGCCGACAATCAGTCATCAAGCGAACCTCGGGAAGGTCCTGTTGAATATCGTAAAAGCGAAGAGTCAGCGGTTACGGTGCCACCTGCCACTGAAAACTCCGACTGTACCACTCCAGCATCGAAGCTATTGAATGCGATTTCGCTGATTCTCACCGATTCGATGGTCGAGCCCATGAGCGCCAATGAAGTAGCTTCTTTGTTGGGCGTTTCCAAAACGCAAGCGCAGTCTTGGCTGGAGGAATTAATGAAGCAAAAGGTTGTCGAAAAGCTAAAAAAGCCTGTCCGCTACAGGACACGCAAGGCTACAAACTATTTGCTTTAAAGATTAGCGCGTGTTCATTTGATCAGCTTATTCTTGAATTTTTTGCCGACAATCCACGCTGCCCCACCGCAGACCCCTTTTCTCGATGTCTACTCAGTTGCCACACTCCGAACACGATGCTGCTGCGGATCTGGTTCTCAGCTCGTATGCGTTCCATGGATCTCTTCGTGGACGTCTCCAGCGAATCCGCCTCCTTGAGAATCAGGCGATTTTGCCGATTTACGAGGCAATCAGCAATTCTTTTCAATCTCTCAAAGAAAGCCCAAGATGTATCGGTTCCATTCAAATTGTGATCGAGCGGTCGGAAGAAAAGGAATTGATCGAGGACGTGAATCTTCCCATCCGCTCTGTGACCTTGATTGACGACGGCGTTGGTTTTGATACGAAGAACTTCAAATCCTTTTGCACTCCCGATTCTCTTCATAAATTTCACCTCGGTGCGAAGGGAATTGGGCGTCTGCTTTACCTAAAGGCATTCGAGAAAGTGGAGATCCGCAGCGTTTTCCAGACGACGGAAGGAGGTCATTCTCGTAGAAGTTTTAGTTATTTGGAGGATGAAAAAGATCCCATTCAGGATCACCAAATCGAGGAAATTGAATCAGGAGTTTTAGCGCAGACAGTTATCAAATTAATAAATCTTAGGAGCCCGTACCGCGAAAAATTTCGTCCCACAGGGGAGACGATTGCGGGTAGGATATTAACGAAGTTCATGTTGCACTTCCTCAATGCCAATTGCTCGCATGTTACGTTAAGAGACGGGGGCGAATTTTACGACTTGAATCGAATGTTCGCGGAAGAACGAGTGAAAGAAATTGAGACCAAGACCTTGGACGTTCGCGGAAATGCACTGGAAGCTCGATTCATTCAATTCCAGTCGGAGGGAAGGCGAAAGCATACGATTCATCTCTGTGCCGCTGGTTCAGAGGTTGAAAAAGCAGATATTGAAAAGCATTTGAGTAGTTTCCCCCGCAAGATTCCGGACGCCGATGGTGTTCCTGGTAAGCTGGCTGTGTATGTGACCGGTGATTTTCTTACAGAAGCTGCCAACGATCAGAGGACGGCATTCAATCTTCCGAAGGAATCTGATGCGATTGAGCCATCACTTGATGAAATCATAAGCCGGATTTGCGACGAAGTTGCCAAAAAATACAGTTCGTTAATTAATGAGGAATCAGATCGACTTGAAAAGCGCGTGAAGTCGTTTATTCGAAATAAGCGACCCGTATACCGGGCGATTTTGCCGAGTCTTAAACAGCGACTTCCAGAACTGTCAAAATGTGCAAACGATGACGAGTTGGATCATGCATTAAACCGACTTGTTCGCGAGTCAGAGTTGCAATCTGAAGCAGTGTTTGAAAATTACCGGAAATCAGCTTCTGAAATCGGAGCCGAAGGGTTACAGCAGTTGCTCCTGAAAGTTGACGAAGCTTCATCGGTGAGACTTGCTCAATATGTGGCAAGGCGACGAGCCGTCATGTTCGTTTTAAAGCAGCTTTTAGCGCGGAAGATCGACGGATCGACTCATCTTGAGGACGATATCCACGATCTTGTGTTTCCTATGCGTCGAACTTCCGAAGAGGTTGCCACAGACCGATGGAATTTATGGCTGCTTGATGAAGGGCTTGCCTTTCATGAATATTTGGGCTCCGACAAAACGTTGAAGGCTATGCCTTTGCATACGGATTCGTCTGATGAACCGGATTTGCTCGTCATGGAGAATCCTGGAGCATTTAGTGCTACCTTCGAGGCGACTTACGACACGATAACAATCATTGAATTTAAGCGACCACTTAGACCGGATGTTGGAACTGGAGAGTTGCCACACAAGCAAGTCCTAAGATACATCAATAAGATTCAAGACGACAAAAAAGATGATGTAAACGGACGCCCCATCAGAACCGCTCGGTTGACCAGATTTTTTTGCTATTTGGTGTGTGATCTCACCAAGGAGCTGAAAAGAGCACTGCGCGATGATGATTTCACTTCCACTCCGGATGATCTTAGTTATTTCCGGACTGTGTCAAATCCGGAGGATAACCGCGTCGTTTACTATGAATATCTCTCTTTTGACCGGATGCTGGAAGTTGCCGAAAAGCGGAATCAGGTGCTGTTCGATAAGTTGGGAATTGTGCCCGATCCGATTTTGACTTCTGCTGAGACCAAGGCTGGATCTTAAATAAGTGAGCTGTGTGTTTCGTGAACGGGCGGCCGCTGGGATTGATCGAGCTGAAAAATCCGGCGGCCACGCAGGCAAATGTGATGAAACGCATGAAACGCATGAAACGCATCGTGCGGGACGAGGAATCCGGAAATGCCCCCGGCCCGCACGACCCGCTTTGGAACGATTCACTTCAACTACTCAACCCATGCCACTCGCAATCCGCCCGCATCCGTTGGAACGCCTTCGCCCGTTCAGAGGAGGGAGCCTTGGCGATGCTCATCAATTGGCGGACGCTGAAAGCCTTGATGAGCGCGGGAGCGGTGAGATCCGCGAGGTAGTTCTGTGCATCCTTAGGCAGATGCAGAAGGCTGAACATCTGCGTCATTCTCGCTTTGCTAAGGCCCTCTTGCTCACCAATTTGCACTTTGGTCAGCGCCCTGTCTTCATCCAGACGCCGCTGCCAGTCGAACACTTTCCAGATGGGATGACGCGCCGCTTCGTGATTCGCCTGTTCGGTGTCTGCCGACGGCCCGCCCTGTGACGTGAGTTTGAGGGAAAACTGGAACGGCTCCGCCACGAAAGGAGCCAGATTGTGCTGGTAGTAGGGGAGGCCCAAAACCACCTTGATCCCGAAGGAAGTTCGTAAAGTGTGGACGCCCGCTCCGCCATTCTCCCACCCAATTAGGAAGGTGAAGAATGTCGCCGAGGGTTCGACTGCGAAATCAGCGATTTGCTATGATCTTCGGGCAGCAAACCACTCGCTCATCACACAAGTCCACAGTCTTTAGCAGATGGACATCTTAGCGATAAACGATGCCGACCTGGGCTCCTCATTCACCCACAAATCGGTAAAACAGAAGCTTTTTGGTGCGTGGGATGTACGTTGTAGCGTTGGCGGGAGGCTTCATTCTCGAAGCTGAGGATGAAACAAACGTCATACCCGGTTTCTGAAAAGGGGCCGCCGATGCCATCGGTGCGACCGACGGTGGCGTGCTTGACCTCGGGGATTTCGCGATCAAAGGCGTGGATGGCCTCAATGACCTTCTTTTGATCTTCTGGATTGCCGGCGTTCTTCAGCCAAACGAGGCCGACCTGATGCAGGTGACCGCTGGGCTTGTTAGCAGCGGGAGGATGTGTGCAGCTTGCTAGAAGTGCGAGCGCGGAGACCAGCAAGAAGAGACGGGTGGATGTGAATGACGTCATGTTATTGGTTAGGCTGTATTGTTGGTTAGTCGCAGGCTGCGCGTTAGAGCGTCGGGATGGTTCCTCCGTCAATGACGTATTCGGCACCGTGGATGGAAGCCGCACGCTCGGAAGCCAAAAAGGCCACCAGCTCTGCAACCTCCCAGGGCCAGGAGGGACGACCAATGGGGATGCCACCCAGGGCGTTGAGGATTCCCTGACGGGCGGTCTCTTCATCCGTGCCGCCACTCTCCGCGAGTCGTTTCACCATGGCCTCCGCAGCCGTCGTGTAGATCCATCCCGGTGACACGGAAGTGACCCGCACTCCCTTGGGCCCCAGCTCTTTGGAGAGCGCTTTACTGTAAATGGTAAGGGCAGCTTTGGCGGCGGCGTACGCGGTGGTCGAGTCTGGAAGCGGGAGCGTTCTTTGGATGGAAGAGATATGAATCACCACGCCCTTGGCACGTTCAATCATACCCGGCACCAGTGCGCGATCCAAACGGACGGCCGTGAGCAGATTGAGATTGAGTTCGTCCAGCCACAGCTCATCCGTCAAGGCAGCGAACCCTCCTCCAGGAGCGCTGGATCCGCCCAGATTGTGGATCAAAATATCCACGCCGCCAAACTCATCGCGCACGAGTCTTGAGACCCCTTCAACACCTGCTGGCGTGGCTAGATCTGCGGGAATGAATCGAGCAGGAAGCATCGTGTCTGCCGGGGCAGAACGAGCGGAGGTAATGACGGTAGCCCCTGCCGCCGCAAGTCTGCGAACAATGGCCTCGCCCGCACCTTTAGTTCCACCACTGACGAGCACGCGTTTTCCGGCAAACTCGGTGGGATCAATGTTAAATGTGGGGGCTTTCATTGAATGGTCAGTTGGCTGATTTTACCGTCGCGGATGCTAAACGTGTAGTGGAGGGCAATCGGGCTGCCGGGAAAGGTCCCTGACACAGTGCCTGTGGTGACAAAACTCCCTTCGACCTCCTCGATGTGGTCGATCTCAACTTGGGGCCGATACTTTTGGGTCGTCTCTTCAATCCAGACGCGGATCGCTTCGATGCCTTGACGGTCTTGGTTTTCATCATGGACCAAGGCATCTGAAGAGAAACAAGCAGCGGCATCATCTGTACGGCCCTCATTGGCAGCCGAGAAGTAGTCCGAGAGGACTTGGGGAGGAGGCGTTTTCATAGGTTTGGTGAACATCAATTTGGCAATCTGAGCAGATTGTAGAATAATGGAACTCACCCTTACAAAATGGCAAGAACCCACAAAAAAGTAAGTAACTCACCTGAAGAGGAAACCTCACCCTGGACCCGTGTCACTGCAGCTAAAGGGGTGGAGGAAGCCCTGCGAATGCTGGAGGGACGATGGAAGTTTTTGATCCTCTTTCAGCTCTTTGGTGGGCAGGTCATGCGGTTTTCTGATCTGGAGCGGGAGATACCGGCGGTCACCCAAAAGATGTTAGCCCAACAGCTCCGTCAGCTTGAGAAAGATGGCATTGTCCACCGCACTGTCTATCCGGTCATCCCGCCCAAAGTGGAGTATTCACTGACCCCTTGGGGCCAGTCTCTTTGCCCCGTGCTGGATGCGATCCTAAGATGGGCAGCGGCTCGCGAACAGCTGACGCAGACTCAACCAGAAGCTGCATAAATCGGATCTCCACAGGAACCCCCTAACCAAGGTTAATACAATATCCGTGCACCTAGAATCTGATCTCATGCGAACGCTTGATCCAAAGGTGTGAGGAGATGTGTATCCGTGAACAAATATAAAGATCTTCTGATACAGACAGGCGCGTAATTCTTGGCCTCCTCTATTCCATTTTAGAATGTCATCCTGCCAAGCTCACAATTACGACAAGCATGACATCGTCCCTTGCAGCCTGTGCAATGAGACGTTCGTCTGTCTGTGCAATCGGGCGGCAGACTGTCCGTGTGCGCAGGTGAATCTCAACCGAGATGAATCGGAATGGATCAGTTGGCAAACGGGGGGCGAGTGTGTCTGCATCTCTTGCCTATTGAAGTTACGGGATGAGGCGCGGCGGGCCACCGTCTAGTGGGATCGTTTTACACGCGCTTTACAGACGGCGTTCCAGAGGACGGGCAGACTGGGGCTGCCATGAAAACACTTCTACGCCCTCTTCGTCATTCCTTCCTCGGTTTCATCGCCAGCGCTGCCCTTGCCAGCCATGCGGCGGAACCGATCTCAACCAATCAACTTCGTGAAAACGAGGCCCTCGTCCAGATCGCCATCCTCCTGGATACCAGCAACAGCATGGACGGGCTCATCGAGCAGGCCAAAAGCCAGCTTTGGAAGATCGTCAATGAATTCAACGAGGCCAAGCAGGGCGACAAAATCCCCGTCGTCCAGGTGGCCCTCTATGAATACGGCAATGACAACTTGAGCATCGGCACGAACTACATCCGTCTCATCCAGCCCTTCACTCGCGATCTGGATAAGGTCTCGGAACAGCTCTTTAAACTCACCACCAATGGTGGCAGCGAATTCTGTGGGGCGGTCATTCGCGATGCACTGGACAAGCTCGCCTGGGACGGCAGCGGCAAGACCTACAAAGCGGTCTTCATCGCAGGAAACGAGCCGTTTACCCAAGGTCCCGTCAGCTCACAACAAGCCTGCAAGGACGCCATCCAAAAGGGAGTCGTCGTTAATACCATCCATTGTGGCAAGCAGAGCGAAGGTGAAAACGGCGGCTGGCGCACTGGGGCTGCCTTGGCTGAAGGTCGCTTCCTCACCATTGATCAGGATAAGGCCATCGTTCACATCGAGGCCCCGCAAGACAAAGAGATCACCAAGCTCAGCATCGAGCTCAATAAGACCTACATCATGTATGGCCAAGATGGGGCCCGAGGCGCTGCGAATATGAGCGCTCAGGATAACAACGCATCCTCCTACAAAAAAGAAGGGGCTGAAGTCCAGCGTGCGCTGACGAAAGCCAGTTCCAACTACAGCAACAGTGGGTGGGATCTGGTGGATGCGAATAAAAAAGCGGGGATGGCACTGGAGAAGATCAAAGAACAAGACCTCCCGGCTGAACTGAAATCTCTGAAGCCTGAAGAGCGCCAGGGCTACCTGGATCAAAAAGCAGCCGAGCGGGAAAAGATCCAAGCCCAAATCAAAAAGCTCAATCAAGAGCGCCAGCAATATGTCGCTGAAAAAAACAAGGAGAACGGTCAAGAAGACACGCTCGATAAAGCCATCGTCAAAGCGGTGCGTGAGCAAGCAGCCAAGAAGGAAATCACCTTCAAATAACCTCAACTAACGAGCCACTTTTCTTTCCTGAACCGCTATGAAAGCTCACCTCATTCTCTTCTCTAGCCTGATGGTCCTCACGATGACCCAGGCTGAAAATCCAATCGCAGCCCAGGAGATCCCCAATCGTTTGATCTCTTATGAAGGCTTTGAAAAGAACGTCCAAGAGGTCGAAAAGATTCGCGAGTCTCGACGCCTTACCGAAGCCCAATTTCTGCAAAAGATGTCTGAGCCAGGGGTCATCCTCCTAGATGCCCGCAGTGCCGCCAAATTTCAGCTTCGTCATATTCATGGAGCGGTGAATCTCAGCTTGCCAGATTTCCATGAAGCAGCCCTGGCTAAAATCATCCCGGCCAAGGACACCGTGGTGCTCATCTACTGCAACAATAACTTCGAAAACAGTCCCATCTCGTTTACCTCCAAATCCTTTAGCACCGCACTGAACCTGCACACCTTCGTCAGTCTTCAGGGTTATGGTTACACGAACGTCTTTGAACTAGGCCCACTGCTGGATGTCCATACCACTCGACTCCCGTTCGCTGGCCTGGAGGTCAAAGAAAAGTCGTCTCGCTAGCTCATTTCATTGAGATGCCCCTAGCCAAAGGTGTAAACTGCCATTCATCCCATGCCCACCATTCTTGTCATTGAAGATGATAGTGCCATACGGCGCGGGGTGACTGATGCCCTCCGCTTCTCCGGCTACGCCGTGCTGGAGGCTGCGGAAGGGCTCTCCGGCATGGAGCAGGCCCAGAAGGCCACCTTTGACCTCATGCTGCTGGATCTGGTGCTGCCTAACCACAATGGATTCGAGATCCTGCGGGCCCTGAAAGAACACCGCCCTGGCACCCCCGTCATCATTCTCTCAGCGCGAGGAGAAGAGTCAGACCGAGTGAAAGGCTTAAAGTTAGGCGCAGATGATTACGTCGTGAAACCCTTCAGCGTGCGAGAACTGCTCGCTCGAGTGGAGGCCGTGTTACGGCGTTCACCCGAGCGGCCCAAGCAGGTGCAACAAATCCCCTTTCCCGCAGGTATCGCCGATCTGGAGCGGCTGGAACTGCGCTTTAGCGATGGCGGACGCGAGGAACTTTCAGATCGCGAATGCGGTCTCATTGAGTACCTCGCCGCTCACCGTGGGCGTGCCATTTCACGAGAGGAGTTGCTCCGCCGCGTCTGGAGGATCGAGCCTAAGCACACCGAAACACGCACCATTGACATGCACATCGCGAATCTCCGCGCCAAGCTCCGCGACAATGGCGGCGAGCCGCAATTCCTGCTCACCGTTCGTGGAAAAGGTTACATGCTTGCCAATGAGGTTCTTGCCCCGCCCGCCTAACTAAAAACAGTCGTTCATCCACCCCATGCGTTCCCTTCTCCGCTGGTTCCTATTCACCCTTTGCCTGCTGGTTTTCACCGGGGCCATGGGCTGGATCAGCCTGCGTATGCTGAGCATGGAGGCGCAGCGCCGCCACACGGCAGAGGATGCCCAGGTACAGGAAAAAGTACGCCTGGCTCTCTGGCGCATGGACTCGCTGGCCAGCGCCCTTTTGATCCGCGAAAACGCCCGCCCGGCCTATCATTACCAGGCTTTCTACGCCCCAGATGATCTCTTTGCCAGTCGAACAGAGAGCATCCCCAAAGGGCAGGCGCTCATGCCCTCTCCCCTCTTCGGCAGTTTGCCAGACCTTGTCCAACTGCACTTTGAAAGGATGCCGGGGCAGCCCACGCTCAGCAGCCCCCAGGCACCGATGGGAAACCAAAAAGAACTCGCCACCAGTTGGTACACGCTGAATCCGCAGACCAGCGTCGCCACCAAAAAACTGGCCCTTCTTGATAGCCTCCTGAAAAGACATCCCGAGATCCAAAAAGCGCCAACGGTGAGTGCGTCCCCACTCATTGAAGTCAAAACTCAGGCGCTAGAAAACAACAAGAAAGAAAGCTTCAAATCGGCTTCCAAAGCTCTCGCTCTAGACCCACAAAGTGTGGCCAATGCCACAGAGCAGTCCCAGCGAGCCCTGATCCTGGATAACAACATCTACTTGGAAAAAAAGGAACTCGCCAAACCTCAACTGAAAAAAGCAGCCCCTCTGCCCAGCAGCCAAAGCGCGAAGGAAGGGGCCGACATGGCAGCCGCTGCACCTAACCGATCAAGTGTGGGAACAGACTCAACTTTGGGAGAAGTCACGCAGCGCTACCAGCAGCAGGAGCTTTCCTCCAATCCCTCGGCGACACTCACCCGCCAGTCTCTCCCGGCCCTTGCCGGAGACTTGCAGCCGCTTTGGGTCGAAAACGAATTGCTCCTCGTCCGCCAGGCCACGGTCGAGGAAATGCCCCGCCTCCAGGGGGTGTGGCTTGACTGGGCGTTGCTCCAGTCGCGTTTGCTCGACACAATTCGAGATCTCCTGCCTGAGGCCACTCTGCTTCCGGTCGCTCCTGACATTGCCCGCACTGACGCCACCGCCCTGGTGACGCTGCCTGTGAAACTGATCACCGGCCGCGTCCCCATGCTGCCCATCGAGACCGCCTCCCCATTAAAACCGTCCTTGGTCATCGCCTGGACCTGCCTCATCGCCGCCGCGCTCGCCATCGCATTTGTGCTTCATCGAGCCGTCCTCCTCAGCGAACGCCGAGGGGCCTTCGTCTCCGCCGTGACGCATGAGCTGCGCACCCCCCTGACCACCTTTCGTCTGTATTCTGAAATGCTGGCCGATGACATGGTGCCAGATGCCGCCCAGCGCCGCAGCTACCTCCAGACCCTGTGTGATGAGTCCACCCGCCTCATGCATTTGGTGGAAAATGTCCTCGCTTACTCCCGGATCGAGCGCGGACGCACGGCGGGCCGCATGGAGTCGGTGAGTGTGGAGGCCTTGCTGGATCGCATCCTCCCACGCCTCCGCCAGCGGACGGGGCCCGTGGATTTAAATCTGGAAGTGCAGACCTCCACCAGCGCGCTCAACTGTCTCATCTGCGTGGATGCCATGGCGGTGGAGCAGATCCTTTTTAACCTCACCGACAATGCCTGCAAGTATGCGGCCCCCGACAGCGATCCGAGGAGGTTAGACCTGACGATCCAAGATGAAAACTCCGTTTTGCGTTTCATCTTCCGGGACTACGGCCCGGGTCTCCCAGCGATGCAGCGAAAGCGCCTGTTTCAGCCTTTTAGCAAGTCCGCCACGGAGGCCGCCCACAGTGCCCCAGGTGTGGGTCTAGGTCTGGCACTCAGCCGCCAACTGGCCCGTGAATTGGGGGGGGACCTCACTTTCACCCAGCCACAGGGCCGAGGAGCCCAGTTTGAACTTCGCCTGCCCAAACGCGCCAAGGCCTAACGGCCCATCCAACAAAAAAGGGATGGACACCTAGTAGGCATCCATCCCTTTTCAAACTTGGTTCAGCGATTAACGCTTGGCCTTCTTAGCAGCCTTTTTGGCGGCTTTCTTAGCCACTGGAGCAGCCACTTTCTTCACGGCCTTTTTGGCCACTGGAGCCACCTTCTTGGCAGGAGCTGCTTTTTTAGCCGGAGCTTTCTTCGCGGGAGCAGCCTTCTTAGCAGGAGCGGCTTTTTTCGCAGGGGCCACTTTCTTGGCTGGAGCCGCTTTCTTAGCCGCAGCCTTCTTGGCCGGGGCAGCCTTGACAGGAGCTGCAGCTTTCTTAGCACCCTTTGGAGCCTTGGCCTTGACGATGCCAGTGATACCACCTTCACGGCTGAGGCGCTGCTGCAGCAACTCTTCGCGGAAGGAGATGGCCTCAGCCAGCACTTCGTCGTGCGTTTCTTTGGTATAACGATAGACCTTGGAGACCGTCTTGCCCTTTTCAGCGCGCACAGAAACGGCAATCAGGCGGGTCACCTTACCCTTAGCGGTCTTGTATTTGCGATAAGAGATACCGACATGGCCGCTCTTATTTTTCGCATTGGTCGTGTGAGCAATGCGGCTCGCTTCGATCTCTGGCATTTCACCCAGAAGCTGGTCGCGATATTCACGGGCCACTTTCAGAGCGCCTTTGGTGCCACCGTAGAGGCTGTCGGAGAAATGCTTGGTGTGGAGGGAACCGTTTCTCGAAATGCAGACCTGGAAACCGTGCGTCTGCTTGGAGGCATCGTTACGGGTATCAATGCGTTTAATGTTGCGTTCTGAGAGTGGGTTGGAGCGGCGGCGCATAGGGAAAGTGATCTTGGTAATGGGGGGAAGGTGGAAATTGAGCGCAACCCAACTCTGCGCAACCCGAAAGTGACTTTTTTTGCATTATTATAGGTTATTCCTTGGCTTTCGAGTCCATCCAAATCGTTACCGGACCGTCATTTATCAGGGCTACCTGCATATCCGCGCCGAAAACGCCAGACAGCACCGGCACCTCTTTCGCCAGGGTGGACTTGAAGTATTCGTAGAGCGGGATGGCCCCCTCAGGCCGCGCGGCACGGATGAAGCTGGGGCGATTCCCCTTCTTCGTGCTAGCATGCAGAGTGAACTGACTCACCACCAGCACCTCGCCCCCCACATCCTTCACACTCAGGTTCATCTTGCCCTCAGCATCGCCAAAGATGCGCATTTGGGCGATCTTCCCCACCAGCCAGTCAGCATCCTCCTGCGTGTCCTCATGCTCCACGCCCAGCAAGACCACAAGGCCCAGAGGAATGCTGGCTTTCACCTCCCCTTCGATGGTGACGGAGGCTTGTTTGGAACGTTGGATGAGGGCGCGCATGGAGGGGACTTAAGAAGAGACCCAAAGAATGCAGAAGGACGCTAAGAATGCCACCTTTCCCTTGCGAAATGGCGGCTCCAGCGCTCCTTACGCGCCCCTTGTTGAATCGGGTCCTGCCAGGATTCAGTACAACATTCGTCAATCAGCCATCCGCATCCCATCCTATGTCCACCGACGTCAAGAATAACACCGCCCTCATGGAGAAAATCGTCTCTCTTTGCAAGCGCCGCGGTTTCATCTTCCAAAGCAGCGAGATCTACGGCGGCTGTGGCGGTGTCTGGGACTACGGCCCACTGGGTGCCGAACTGAAGCGCAACCTGCGCACCGCCTGGTGGAATGCCATGACCCGCGAGCGTGAAGACGTCCTCGGCCTGGATGCCAGCATCCTCATGAACCCGGCCATCTGGAAGGCCAGCGGCCACGTGGACACCTTCGCCGATCTCATGCGCGAATGTTCCCTCACCAATAAGCGCGTTCGTGCCGACCACGTGGAACCCCAGGAAGGTGTGGTCATGAACTACACCGGTGCCGATGCGCCCACTGGCTGGAAGCTCGACCGCGTGATCTCCGTCCTCATGAAAAAGGGCGAGCACATCGAAAGCTTCCGCAAGCGCGTCCGCACCCTCATTGCCTCCAATGCCGGTGAAGCCGCTGGCAAGATCGAAGAGATCAATTTGTTAGGCGAAGCCAAAGGCGACACCATCGAAGGCAGCGTGGACTTCCACCCGGAAACCGGCGGTGCCCTGGGCCCTGCGCGTCCCTTTAACCTCATGCTCAAGACCTACCTCGGCCCCACGGCGACCGAGGACGACGTCACCTACCTGCGCCCCGAGACGGCCCAGGCCATCTTTGCCCAGTTCAAGAACGTCTTCGACTCCAGCCGAATGAAGGTCCCCTTCGGCGTCTGCCAGATCGGCAAGGCCTTCCGCAACGAAGTGACCCCCAAGAACTTCACCTTCCGCAGCCGTGAGTTCGAACAGATGGAACTCGAGTTTTTCATCAAGCCCGATGAAGCCGTCGAAATCATCAGCGGCGAAGTCGCGCAGTGGAGTGAAGGCGCTGACCTCAGCGAACCTCAGGCCAACTGGGGCTGGGATCTCTGGCACCGCTACTGGGTGGATCAGCGCACCAAATTCTATGAAGGCATCGGCCTCGGTGGCGTGCTGGAATACTACTGGCAGACGCCCGATGACCTCGCTCACTATGCCCGCGCCTGCGTGGACATCCTGTGTGATTTTCCCTTCGGCACCGAGGAGCTGGAAGGCATCGCTGCCCGTGGCTCTTTCGATTTGACGGCCCACCAGACCGCCAGTGGCAAGACCCAAGAAGTCTTCGACGAAGAACTCAAGAACGCCGCAGCGAAGCTCACCGACGAGCAGAAGGAAGCCCTGGTCCAAAAGCGCCTCGCCGCCGAGCAGGCCAAGGTCAAAGGCGAACCGATGCCGGAAGCCGATGTCCGCGCCTGGTTCGAGCGCCTCTTCAAAGGCAACTACGTCCCCCACGTCATCGAGCCCTCCGCCGGCCTCGACCGCATGGCCCTGGCCATCATCGCCAATGCCTTCAATGAGACCGAGAAGACCGATGAAAAGGGCAAAAAGGAAGTCATCACTGTCCTCCGCCTGCACCCTCGCGTTGCCCCGATCAAAGTCGGCGTTTTCCCCCTGCTGAAGAACAAGCCCGAGCTCGTCGCCAAGGCCCGCGAAGTTTATGCGCTCCTCAAGAAGCACATGAACGTCTTCTACGACGAGACCGCCTCCATCGGTCGCCGCTACGCCCGCCAAGACGAAGTCGGCACCCCCTTCGGTATCACCATTGACTTCGAAACCCTCGGCGAAAAAGGCCCTGAGCTTCAAGACACCGTCACCCTCCGCCACCGCGACGGCGGCGAGCAGGAACGCGTCAAGATCTCCGACCTCCTACCGAAGCTCCTGGCCGCCGTAAGCTGAGCCTCGATATCTTGACGGCCTTGACCTAACTTGACCGCCTTGACTTGACCCCACCCCCAAACCGGCCTCCGTGATGCTCGCATCAGGAGGCCTTTTTTATGTTTCTTCGCCCCATGAACTCCTCTGCCCCCTTGCTGCTCCTTGCACCGCGCATGACAGATGACTCTAAAGCCATCTGGAAAGCCGCACTTGATCTCGGTTGGTCCATCCAGCGCATTCAAGGCTGGCGCGTGCCAGAGGAACAGCTTGGGACCCACCAGCCTCTCGTGATCTATGGCGAACCCCTCTTTGCCGAAGCCGTAGCCGATCAAATGGGCCTTGTTCTCTTGGAGCCCTCCCTGGACTGGCTCACCAATCTACCGCGCGAGTATCTCCAGCGTGACATCGAACTCATGTCCCTGGCCCAGGCCCGTCGCCAGCCTAACAAAGCCTTTGTCAAACCTGCCGACGGCAAAATCTTCGACCCCAAAGTTTACAGCTCAGGAGCCGAACTTCCTGGTGATGATCTTGTGGACGCTGACGTTCCGGTATTGCGATCAGGCATCGTGGACTTTCGGCTAGAGATCCGATGTTTTGTTCAAGAACGCCGCCTAGTTACCCTAAGTCCTTACTGGCGTAACGACCAACTCGCCCAAAATGAACAAGGCCTCTGGACCTTCTTGGATGACGAAGAAGCAGCCGCACGGATCTTTGCCGGGCAAGTGCTCGCCGATCCTTGCGTCTCTCTCCCCCCTGCCTGCACCCTGGATATTGGCCGTTTAATCGACGGTTCCTGGGCCATCATCGAAGCAAATCCGTGCTGGGGTGCTGGCCTGTATGGCTGCGCGCCTGAACTCGTTCTTAACATCCTCAGCTCTGCTATTCTCCCACAGACGAAAATCGTCGCTGAACACCGACCGTGGATTTCGGCAAGACGACAGTCCAAATGAGGACACTAGATCCAAAGAACCAAACGCTGCACCTCGCAGGGACATTCTGAAGTCAATCCTCAATCATCGAGTTGGAGATTTGTCCTGTTTTAGCATTCACAAAAAGTGTACGCCCTTCGCAGGTCTCAAGCTCGATCCAATCCCCTCTCGGTATCACATTCGGCCCACCCCAAGAACCTGCCCCCAAAGCAGGATACAAAGTAGAGGTGTCTTTCACAAACTGTCCCAAGGTGAAAGTGCGGGTGGTGCCGTCTGCAAGAAATATCCAAAGAACCTCTTTGTTTTTGCTGAAAGGTGGAGAAATCAGATGTCCCGAAATAAATAGATAGGAACCATCATTGGCAAGAGCGGCCCGTTCGATATAGCGCTTCATCGACCACAGCTTTTTATCTAAACCCCAACGGCGCACTTGTTTGATAGTGGTCGTCTCAGATCTCGCATTCACCTTTGCGTAGAAAAGACCGTTCTCTGACTTGATGGAATGCGTATGCGGGCGAGGGGCAGGCGAAAGCCCAAAGCAACAGACCTTCATTGCGAACAACGCAATGAAGGCATGCATCAAGGAGCGGCACATAGAGCGCTAGACTACACCAGGCACTCCGCGATCTGTACCGCGTTTAGCGCTGCGCCTTTCAGGAGCTGGTCACCGACGACCCAGAAGGCCAGGCCATTATCCAAAGCACAGTCCACACGCAGACGACCGACGGCGCAGTTGTCACGGCCAGCGATGTCGAGAGCCAAGGGATACTGTTTGTTAGCCGGATCATCCAACACATCCAGACCTGGGGCTTTGGAGAGCACCTCACGGGCAGCTTCCACGGTCACGGGCTTTTCAAACTCGGCGCTGATGGCGATGCTGTGCGCGCGGAAGACGGGAATGCGCACGCAGGTGACGGAGGCACGGAAATCCGGGTGGTGCATGATCTTGCGCCCCTCGTTTTCCATCTTCATCTCTTCCTTCGTGTAGCCACTGTCCAGAAACGAATCCACATGAGGGATCGCGTTAAAGGCGATCTGGTGCGGATACACGTGGGGCTTGGAGTCCAGCTTGGCGGCGTCCCACGCACGATTTTCAGCAGCCCATTCGCGGGACTGGTTCGCCAGTTCCTCGATGGCCTGCGCACCTGTGCCGGAAACAGCCTGGTAGCTGGAGGCAAAGATGCGCTTCACCCCGAAGGCCTGATGCAAAGGATACAGCGCCATCAGCGAAATCGCGGTGGTGCAGTTCGGATTGGCAATGATGCCCTGGTGATTCTTGGCATCCGCCGCGTTGATCTCCGGCACGACGAGAGGCACGGTGGGGTCCTGACGGAAGAAGGAGGAGTTATCCACCACCACAGCTCCGGCCTTCACCGCATGCGGGGCAAAGTCACGGGAAATGCCGCCACCTGCGCTGAACAGGGCGATGTCCACACCTGCAAAGCTCTCCGGGGTGAGTTCCTTGATGGTCACGTCTTCACCTTTGAATTTCATCGTCTTACCGGCGCTGCGGGCGCTGGCGAGAAGGGTGAGTTGGCCGACGGGGAAATTTCGCTGTTCCAGACAGCGAAGCATTTCCACCCCCACCGCTCCGGTGGCGCCGACGACTGCGACGTGCTTGAGGTTGCTCATGGTTGTTTTGTTTTTGGTTTGGGGAAAAAGGGCAGTCAGGTTAGGCCTGGATTCGAGATTCGCAAGAGAGGGCTTCAAATCCCGCAGGAATACTGGAATCACCGGATTTCATGCTTTCCTGTCACCCTCGGGCAGGCATTCCCTACTGCCAGGCCCTAAAACTCCCTGTTTTCCTGAGTCGGATTCCACCAATCCAGTATTGCCAGCATAGGTTTGCTGCATGTAGCCTGGAGTTTCCTGCGTTTAATTCGTCCGTTTCAACCCCACCCCATGAGCAAGAAGAAAGCTGCCAAGCCCGCCCCCAAGAAAGCCGCTGCCAAAAAGTCTGCCGGTAAATCCCAGACTATCATGACGGAAAACCGCGTCTTCAAACCCAGCGCAGAATTTTCCAAAAAAGCCCGCGTCGGCAGCATGGCGGAATATCGCCGCATGTATGAGGAGTCCATCAAGCACCCAGACAAGTTCTTTGGCCGTGAGGCGAAGGAGCTGCAGTGGCAGAAGCCTTACACCAAGGTCATGGAGTGGAAATGCCCGAACGCGAAGTGGTTCGTGGGAGGCAAACTCAACGTCAGCGAAAACTGCCTGGACCGCCACCTCGTGGGGCCTAACAAGACCAAAGCCGCCCTCATCTGGGAAGGCGAACCTGGCGAAAAACGTGTCCTCACCTACCAACAGCTTCACCGCGAAGTCTGCCGCTTTGCCAATGTGCTGAAGCGCAACAAGGTGAAAAAGGGCGACCGCGTGATGATTTACCTGCCGATGATTCCAGAGGCAGCCATCGCCATGCTAGCCTGCACGCGCATCGGTGCCATCCACAGTGTGGTCTTCGGCGGTTTCAGCGCAGAAAGCATCAAAGACCGCGTACTCGATTGCGGGGCCAAGATCATCATCACCTCCGATGGTGGATACCGCCGTGGGGCCGTGGTCCCCCTCAAGAAAAACGTGGACGATGCCCTCAAAGGTAGCGACACCCCCGTCGAGACCGTCATCGTTTTCCGCCGCACGGGCCAGGATGTCCACATCGAGGAAGGCCGCGATGTCTGGTGGCACCGTGAATTGGAATACGTGGACGCTCACTGCCCGGCGGCAGTCCTGGATTCCGAAGCGCCTCTTTTCATCCTCTACACAAGCGGCAGCACAGGCAAGCCCAAGGGCATCCTGCACAGCACCGCTGGCTACCTGCTGCACGCTCAGATGACCTGCAAATACGTCTTCGACCTGCGCGATGACGATGTGTACTGGTGCACTGCCGACGTCGGCTGGGTCACGGGTCACAGCTACATGGTCTATGGTCCGCTTTCTCTCGGTGCCACCTCCCTCATGTATGAAGGCGCACCGAACTGGCCGGAAAACGACCGCTTCTGGAAGATCATCGAAGAATACGCCGTCACCGTATTCTACACCGCCCCCACCGCCATCCGTGCCTTCATGAAATGGGGCGATGAGTGGCTGAAAAAGCACGATCTCTCCAGCCTCCGCCTCCTCGGCACTGTCGGTGAACCCATCAACCCCGAAGCCTGGATGTGGTACCACACCCAGGTCGGAAGCAGCAAATGCCCCATCGTGGACACCTGGTGGCAGACCGAAACCGGCGGCCACATGATCACCCCCATCCCTGGTGCCACCCCCACCAAACCAGGCACCGCTACCCTCCCATTTTTCGGTGTGGATGTGGGCATCGTGGATGACCTCGGCAAAGAAGTCGGCAAGGATGAACAGGGCAAGCTCGTCATCCGCAAACCATGGCCTTCCATGCTACGCGGCATCTGGGGCGATAAGAAGCGCTACCAGGAAACCTACTGGAGTGAATTTGAAGGCTGGTATTTCGCAGGCGACGGAGCACGCCGTGACAAGGACGGTTACATCTGGATCATCGGCCGTATTGACGATGTACTCAATGTCGCCGGACACCGCCTCGGCACCGCCGAAGTGGAAAGCGCCCTCGTCTCCCACCCCTCCGTGGCCGAAGCGGCCGTCGTGGGCCGTCCCGATGAAATGAAAGGCCAAGGCGTCGTTTGTTTTGTCACCGTCAAAGAAGGCATCGCCACAGGTCGCGACCTCGCCGACGAGCTGAAGAAGCACGTCCGCAAAGTCATCGGCCCTGTCGCCACTCCCGATGAAGTCCGTTTTGCCGCCGCCCTGCCGAAGACTCGCTCCGGCAAGATCATGCGTCGCTTGCTGAAACAGATCGCCGCAGGCGAAGTCATCAAAGGGGACACCACCACCCTGGAAGACCTGAGCGTCATCGCCCAACTGGCCGCCAGTGGGGAGGATTGATCTCCTAAGTTATACTTCAGGTTAAACTCAACCCACGCAGGCAACTGCGTGGGTTTTTCATGCCCTCCGCTTTTCGTCATCCCCTTCTGGAAGTCGTGGCTGTGACTTGACTAGCCAGCCAGCCCCATCTACCCCAGCCTCATGCGTATCCTCATCACCGGCGGCGCCGGTTTCCTCGGCTCCCATCTCTGCGAACGGCTCCTGAATGAAGGCCACGACATCCTGTGCATGGATAACTTCTTCACCGGTCGCAAAGCCAACATCGCACACCTGCTCCCCAACCCGAATTTCGAGCTTTTTCGCCATGATGTGATCGATCCATTCAAGGCTGAGGTGGACCGCATCTACAACCTCGCCTGTCCGGCTTCCCCCCCGCACTACCAATACAACGCCATCAAGACCATCAAGACCTCGGTCATGGGAGCGATCAATGTACTGGGTCTGGCCAAACGCACCCGCGCCCGTGTTTTCCAGGCCTCCACTTCCGAGGTCTATGGCGACCCTGAAATCCACCCCCAGCCCGAAAGCTACTGGGGACATGTCAACCCCATCGGCATTCGCTCCTGTTACGATGAAGGCAAGCGCGTGGCAGAGACGCTGTTCTTTGACTACCACCGTCAAAATGGCGTGGACATCCGCGTGGTGCGCATTTTCAACACCTACGGCCCGCGCATGCTGCCGGACGATGGCCGTGTCGTCTCTAACTTCATCGTCCAGGCCCTCCGCGGCCAGAACATCACCATCTATGGTGATGGCAGCCAGACCCGCAGCTTCTGCTACGTGGATGATCTCATCGAAGGCTTCGTCCGCCTCATGGAAACCACTGGCCACACCGGCCCCATCAACATTGGAAACCCGGGCGAATTCACCATGCTTCAGCTTGCCGAGCTGGTGCTAAAAAAGATCGGTGGCCCCTCGAAGATCACCTTTCATCCCCTGCCCTCCGACGATCCCAAACAGCGGCGTCCTGACATCACGTTGGCCAAAAGCCATCTCGGCTGGGAACCCAAAGTGCCACTGGAAGAAGGATTAGATCGCACCATCGCTTACTTCAAGACGATCGTTGAAGCCTAACCAATCCAGCCCCCATTTTTTCTTTTCTCATTAGATGAACATCTGCTGCATCGGTGCTGGTTATGTCGGTGGTCCCACCATGGCGATGATCGCCGCCAAATGCCCGAACATTCGGGTGGAAGTGGTGGATCTTAATCAGGCGCGCATTGAAGCGTGGAACTCGGATGAGTTGCCCATCTATGAGCCGGGTCTGGATGAAATCGTCGCTTCAGCACGAGGACGAAATCTCTTTTTCACCACCGGTGTTGAGGATGCCATTCGCGCAGCCGATATCATCTTTGTCAGCGTCAATACGCCCACCAAAACCTTTGGCCTCGGCGCAGACAAAGCCGCCGACCTTCGTTACGTCGAAGCCGTGGCTCGCACCATCGCAGAGGTGGTGAATGAGCCGAAGATCATCGTTGAGAAAAGCACCATTCCGGTGAAAACAGCGGAGGCCATTCACAGCATCCTCGCCTCCAACGGCAAGGGGCTGAAACATCAGGTGCTATCGAATCCCGAGTTCCTCGCCGAAGGTACCGCCGTCGCCGACCTGAGCAACCCAGACCGCATCCTCATCGGTGGTGAGACCACGCCTGAAGGACAGGCCGCTATCGAAGCCCTGGTCAGCGTCTATGCCCACTGGGTGCCTCGCGAGCGCATCCTCACCACCAATCTCTGGTCCTCCGAGTTGTCCAAACTCGTGGCCAATGCCTTCCTGGCGCAGCGCATCTCCTCCATCAACAGCATCTCAGCTCTGTGTGAAACCACCGGGGCGGATGTGGATGAAGTGGCCCGCGCCATCGGCACTGATTCACGCATCGGGCCGAAGTTCCTCAAGGCCTCTGTTGGGTTTGGCGGCTCCTGTTTTCAAAAGGATGTGCTGAACCTTGTCTATCTCTGCGGGCACTTTGGCCTACCGGATGTAGCCGCCTATTGGGACCACGTCATTCGCATGAATGACTGGCAGAAGCACCGCTTCTCTGAACGTGTCGTCCGCACGCTGTTCAATACCGTCACCGGAAAGCGCATTGCGGTGCTGGGTTTTGCCTTCAAGAAGGACACCAACGACACTCGCGAATCGGCGGCCATCTACGTCTGCCAAGACCTGCTGGAAGAGCGCGCTCACCTGGCCATTCACGATCCTAAAGTGAAACCGGAGCAGATCCGCAAGGACCTGTCGCTCTCCCCCGAAGACCAACGGGTGACCTTTGCCGCATCAGCGGAAGAGGCCTCCCAAGGGGCTCACGCCCTCCTGGTCCTCACCGAGTGGGATGCCTTTAAAGACTTAGACTTTGAGGTGATTTACGAAAACATGCTCAAACCCGCCTGGATCTTCGATGGCAGAAACATCCTTGATCGCCCCAAGCTAGAGAAGATCGGATTCCGCGTTTACAGCATCGGCAAACCGCTCGGAAAAAGCTAAACGGAGTAGGCGCTCAAGCCCCTTTGTTTCCGCTATTTCCTCCCTTCATTTTCTCTTTTCTCCCTCATGCCCATCGCCCTCATCACCGGAATCACAGGCCAGGATGGCTCTTACCTTGCCGAACAACTTTTGGCGAAGGGCTACACGGTGCATGGCATGATCCGCCGCGCCTCGAACTTCAACACGCAGCGCATTGAGCACCTGTTTAACGATCCCGAGATCTACAACCAGCGCCTTTTCCTCCATCACGGGGATCTCACAGATTCCAGCAATCTGAACCGCCTGCTGGAAAAAATCGGACCTAACGAAATCTATAACCTCGCTGCTCAGAGTCACGTCAAAGTCTCCTTTGAAGTCCCCGAATACACCGCTGAGGTGGATGGCCTGGGCACCCTGCGGTTTCTCGATTCCATCAAAGAAGTGGGGCTGGAAAAACGAGCTCGTTTTTATCAAGCCTCCACCAGTGAACTCTTCGGCCTCGTCCAGGAAGTCCCCCAGACGGAGAAGACCCCTTTTTACCCTCGCTCGCCTTACGGTGTGGCGAAGCTATACGGCTACTGGATCGTGGTGAACTATCGTGAATCCTACGGCCTGCATGCCAGCAACGGCATTCTCTTCAATCATGAATCTCCGCGCCGTGGGGAGACCTTTGTCACACGCAAGATCACCCGCGCCGCAGGACGAATCCGCGAAGGCATGCAGGAGCATGTGGCTCTGGGCAATCTGGGAGCTCAGCGTGACTGGGGTTATGCCCCGGAATACACGGAAATGATGTGGCGCATGCTCCAGCAAGAGCAGCCTGGCGACTATGTTTGCGCCACCCAGGAAACTCACACCGTGCGCGAATTTTGCGAACACAGCTTTGCCGCCGTGGACATGCCGCTGACCTTTGACGGCGAAGGCGAGAACGAAGTGGGCCGCGATGAAAAAGGCACGGTGCGTGTGAAGGTGAACCCGAACTACTATCGGCCAGCGGAGGTGGAACTGCTCATCGGCAATCCCGAAAAAGCCCGCCGCGAGCTGGGCTGGCAGCCCAAGGTTACCTTCGCCGAACTCGTCCAGATCATGGCGAAGGCCGACTGGGATCTGGCTAAAAAAGAGAAGCTGCTCGCCGCCTGATTTCCACCTTTCCTACCATGTCTTTTCTCGATTCCCGCATCTACGTCGCCGGTCATCGTGGCATGGTGGGCAGCGCCTTGGTCAGAGCCCTCCATGAACGTGGAGGCAAGGACATCGTCACCGCAACTCATGCCGGGTTAGATCTGCGCAGGCAAGCCGATGTGGAAACTTGGTTAGGCCAAAACAAACCCGACACCGTCATCCTGGCCGCCGCTAAAGTGGGGGGCATTCATGCCAACAGCACTTACCCGGCCGAGTTCATCTATGACAACCTCATGATGGCTGCCAATGTCATCCATGCGGCTTACGCCTCGGGGGTGAAACGACTGCTCTTTCTCGGCAGCTCCTGCATCTATCCCCGCCTGGCCCCGCAGCCCATGCCGGAGGACTGCCTGCTCACCGGATCCCTCGAAGGTACCAATGAAGCCTACGCATTGGCCAAGATCGCCGGGCTGAAACTTTGCCAGCACTACCGCAGCCAATATGGGGTGATGTTTCACTCCGCCATGCCCACAAATCTTTATGGGCCGGGCGACAACTACCATCCGGACAATTCCCACGTCATTCCGGGGCTGCTGCGTCGCTTTCATGAGGCCAAGGTGAATCAAACCGAAGCTGTCACCGTCTGGGGCACAGGCACACCACTGCGCGAATTCCTGCACGTGGATGACCTCGCCGCCGCCTGCCTGCACCTCCTTGAGCTCGATACTCCACCCGATTGGGTCAATGTGGGCAGTGGCCAGGAATGCAGCATCGGCGAACTGGCGCAGACCGTGAAACGTGTGGTGGGCTATGAGGGCGAACTTCGTTTCGACACCACCAAGCCTGATGGCACTCCGCGCAAGCTGCTGGACTCGCACTTGATCCAAAGCCTGGGCTGGAAACCCCGCGTTAACTTGGAGGCAGGACTGGGCGAAGCTTATGCGGCCTTCCTGAAAACCCTGCCATAAAAAAGTCTGGCCCCACACAGATGCAGGGCCAGACAGATTCGGTCGGAACTTATTAGATCACGCGGTCATTGCCACCATCCACAGGGATCTGGGCACCCGTGACTTTCGAGAACAGAGGTGAAGCCATGGCCGAGACCATGTTGCCGATGTCCTTGCTCTTGATCTCTACCTTCATGAGGTTCTTTGTCTTGTACTCGTCCACCGTCATGCCGTAGCGCTCAGCACTGCGTTGCAGGGCTTCTGGCGTCCACAGTTTGGTATCAAAAACGGCATCTGGATGGACGATGTTCACCCGGATCCGGTAGGGAGCCAGTTCCAGCGAAGCCACACGACAGAGCTGCGTGAGAGCTGCCTTACTACAAGAGTAAGCCGAGGCACCAGGTCCAGGAGCTTTGAAGTTACGGCTTCCCACAAAGATGATGCTGGCATCCAGGCCCAGCTTCACATAGGGGATCACCTTGTTCATCAGCTTTTGGTGGCTGGTGAGGTTGATCGAGATGGTGCGATCCCAATCATTCTGCGCCATGACATCCAAATGCTCGTTCTTCGGGAAGATGCCCGCATTGCTGACCACGATGTCAATGCCGCCAAACTCACGCACCACGAACTCGATCGCTTCCTGCACAGGCTGGTCCTCAGTGAGGTTCACCACGATGCCGATGCCGCCGATCTTTTTCATGATCTCCGGGATCTCTTTATCAATGTCGAGCCCCACCACCTGAGCACCCTGCTCGGCCAGGCTTTCAGCAATGGCGAAGCCAATGCCTGCCGCACAACCGGTGACGAGGGCCACCTTGCCCTGATGCACCTTACGGGCCGGGCCTTTGCGCAGTTTGGCCTGCTCCAGTTCCCAATATTCGATGTCGAAGATGTCTTTCTCAGGCAGAGGCTCCCAGCCGCCCACCGCTTCGCCCAGTTGCACCGTGGCCAGGGTGGACTCGGAAATATCCGCGACGATCTTGGCATCCTTCACTGTATCGCCAAAGCTCACCACCCCTTGGTTAGGCCAGATGGCAAAACGTGGTGCTGCATCCAGCATCGTGTGGCCGTTGGCGTTGCGGTCAAAGTAGGCTTTGTAATCGTCGGCAAACTTCTGCACGGAAGCTTCAATGTCCTCGCCAATGAAAGCAGGGGCACGCTTAGTGCGGATGCTGTGATCTGGTGTCAGAGGACCGCGTGTGCCAAAGTCAGCCACGGCGGGCAAATTGGCGTAGCCCACAGCTTCAGCGCTGGCATTGAGACGGGCGATCTGGGGAACGCCACGCTTCTGGGAAACCACCTGGCGCAGCTTGGCCAAGGCCTTGAGATCTGTTGCCGCTTCGCCTGTGGCCAAAGGAGCACCCGACTTTTTCGCCAGGAACTCTTCCGCCTGCGTCACCATCTCGATGTGCAGTTCATAGCTCTTGCGGGCATCGTCATCGAAGGTGAAAAGGCCATGCTTTAGCAGCACCATGCCCTGGATGCCTTCCGCGCGCAGATCACGTCCGGCGATGAGGTCCGCCACCGTTTTAGCCAGAATGAAACCCGGCATCACATAGGGAACGATGATGACACGACTGCCGAACACTTCCTTCACGCGAGCTTCGCCGTCTGCATGGCAGGTCAGGGCAGAAATAGCGTTGGCATGGCTGTGATCCACGAAACGGAAAGGTAGGATGGCGTGCAGGATGGCCTCAATGCTGGCCGCAGGAGCATTCGGGTTGGTCATCGCGGCCCGTTGCTGCAAGACCATGTCCGCATCGCTCATGGTGGCAAGTTTGGACATTTTGATGAGGGCCTCCTGGCGCACTGGGGAGAAACCTTCGCGCTCGATGGTGCCGAGGTCCCAGCCACTGCCCTTGACGTAGCAAAGTTCCACCTCGTCACCGAAGAAGTCTTTCTCCGTGACTTTGACGGAGGTATTGCCACCGCCATGGAGTACCAGGGCAGGATTGCGCCCGAGCAGGCGGCTGGTATAGACGCGCTGGCCCAGCAGGTCGGTTCCAAAGGTGGCGGCTTCTGTATCGTTCCAAAGGCTTTGCATGGTCGGGGGAAAAGGAGGGTCAGACTTCCGGTGGATGGGCCGGGGGCGCAAGGGGATTTTGGTCAAGGTCTTGCCCAATGCCCGATGAATCGTTATTCACATGTATCGCCCTAGGTTAGGCACCTGCCTGGACAAGGATTTATAAAGGATCTTGCGCAGCTCTTGCAGCGTTCGACGGGCGCTGAGGCTGTCGTGGCACAGGACTTTGACCGTAAAACCCCCAGTAGATAGCGGCCCATGCCCCAAATAGACCTCAGGGCTATTCAGCGCCTCCAGCTCAGCCACCAGCAGGTCCCCTCCCCCTAGGACAAAGCCACTCAGATAGTGGGCCTGGGGATGCATAAGCCGCAGCGAGTCCAAACTGTGGTCTTCCGGGGAAAGTCGATAGCGCTCCCGGGCGGCTAGTTTGTCCCCCATCCAGACATCCAAGTCCCAAAGGAGCTCAGCATACTGGAACACCTCGCCACTGGCGACTCGGCCAGGAGAAAGCCAGTCGAAATAGAGCAACTGGCCCCCAGTGGCTACCCGCAGCTCTGTTTTCTGCTGATAACGCGCTCCGGCCTGAGGAATGAAAGGCTCGGGGTAAAATTCCAAAAACGCCCCGGCCTCTACCGTAAAGCTCTGCTGCACCTTGGCCGGGCCACCACTGCGCGAGCGATAGACGCGGCTAGCACTGGGGGTGGTAAGAACAAGGGAAGCGCCCGTTTCAGCAGCCACATTGATCTCAATGGCATCGCCATCAAAAATCCCGGCGGTGGGATTGACGATATTTACCACCAGGGCCCCAGCATCTTCATGAGGTTTGCTCAGATGCAGCGGCGCACGAAACGATTGCTCACGCAGATACGTTTGTCCTGCGGGGTAACAGGAAGCCGTGAGATGAAGATGGCCGCGCATGGCGAGTGGATGACGAAGCCCAGCTCAGACGAAAAGGTAATCGCGCTTGAGCCAACCGATGAGTTCTTCCTTCCCCTTCTCAGATTTCATATCCGCAAAGATGAAGGGTTTGTCACCTCGCATGAGTTTGGAATCCCGCGCCATGACATCGAGGTCAGCACCCACGTAGGGAGCCAGATCAATTTTATTGATGAGGAGGAGATCGCTATTCCGGATGGCGGGGCCACCCTTGCGAGGAATTTTATCTCCTTCAGCAACATCAATGACGAAGATAAACACATCCGCCAGCTCTGGCGAATAGGTGGCGGAGAGATTGTCCCCGCCACTTTCGATGAGCAGCAGTTGGAGATCAGGATGGCGTTTTTCCAGCTCGATGACGGCGGCCATGTTCATGCTGATGTCATCGCGGATAGCCGTGTGCGGGCAGCCGCCGGTTTCCACCCCCATGACACGATCTGCTGGCAGGATGTTTTGGCGCAGGAGGAACTCGGCATCCTCGCGGGTATAAATATCATTGGTGATGACGGCCAGAGAGTATTCCTCCTTCAGCCATTCACAAAGGCGCAGGACGCACATGGTTTTACCGGAGCCGACAGGGCCACCGATGCCGATACGGAGAGGACGTGGGTTGCTCATGAAATGAAAAGTCGTTCGTTCGCCCGCGCATGTCGCAGGGAGGCGATTTCGAGAAGTGGATTAAACCAGCCGATGCGCTCGGCGGGGGTGGCGATGAGGCCTTCCAAATGGGGGGACAGAGACATCATGGCTCCACGAATAATGAGCTGGCAGCGCTCCTGCCCCAGGCGCATCAGTTTCATGGAACTGATGGCATAACCACTGATGCTTTGAAGTGAAAAGGCACAGAGCGCAGCGGCAACAGGTAGATGACGCAGCTCTAAAGCACAGGCGATGAGATGGTGACAGGGAGCCCCACTCTGCCCATAGGCTGCCAGGGAGGGATCTGGATCCAGCTTCTGCACCAAAGACAGTCGGCGCGAGCCGAGCTGCCGACTTGCCTGACGCAGTTCAACGGCGAGTTTCCAGGCATCCAGTTCTTCATCCAGCAGGCGCAGGTTGGCATGATCTCCCGCAGCCGCTAAGGCGTGTGCTCTCACCAAAAAAGGCAGCTCGAAAGCCAGCAGCCCCGGAATGATTTGCTGCTGAAGAAAGGTTTCCAACTGATCGGGATTTTTCACCGCTCCCCGCTGCACCAATTCCTCAAGCCCCATGGAATGAGCATAGGCTCCCGAAGGAAACTGGGAGTCGTTCACCTGCAAGAGCCAGGGCAGCCATTCAGGAAGCATGGGCAGTGACACGTAAGGGGTTAAAGACGACTTCGATCTCTTCAAAAGCCCAGCCTTCACGCTCAAAGAGCTGCAACACCGCCACATCATGGGTGATACGAATGACGCCATCCACCACCTGCACCCCCAGATGAAGATTGCCGATCTTCCAACCCATGAGGGCCGCTGCCTCCAGGGTGCTTGGCCGAAGCTGATACACGAGTTCCGGCTGCTGGCGCACGATGTATTCCGCAGCCTCCGTTTGGTGGATGACGCTGCCATGCCGGAGCCGGGATTCCAGGTCAAAGCCGAACTCCGTTCCATCCGCCGCCACGCCCCGCCAGCGGCGCTTGAGGAAAAGCCGCCGTTCAACGAGCAACTCGATCTGCTCTGTGACAGGCCGCAGTGGCGTGTCTGAGAGCATCCGTTGAATCAAAATCATCAGAACAAAAAGTAACGTTGGGCCATGGGCAGGACACTGGCCGGTTCACAGCGCAGTTCGCGTCCGTCAGCTTTCACGGTGTATGTGTCTGGGTCCACTTCGATCTTGGGCAGATAGTTATTCCAGAGCATGTCATGCTTGCTGACCGTGCGGCAGGTTTTCACCGCGCTGAGAGTCTTGCAAACCCCGAGGGCCTTGACGACTCCACTCTGCAAAGCGGCCTGACTGACAAAGGTGAGGCTGGTGCTGAACTTCGCCCGGCCATGGGCCGCGAACTGGTGGCGATACATCATTGGCTGAGGAGTCGGGATGCTGGCATTGGGATCGCCCATGTTGGCCATCGCAATGAGGCCCCCTTTCAAAATGACCTCGGGTTTGACCCCAAAAAAAGCGGGTTTCCAGACCACAAGATCAGCCAATTTGCCTACCTCGATGCTGCCCACTTCGTGAGAAATACCGTGGGTGATGGCGGGATTGATCGTGTACTTGGCCACGTAACGCAGGGCGCGGTAGTTATCTGCCGCTTGATGCTCCGGGCCATCCAGTTTGCCAAACTGCACCTTCATCTTATGCGCCGTCTGCCACGTTCGGGTGATGACCTCCCCCAGTCGTCCCATGGCCTGGCTGTCACTGGACATCATGGAAATGGCCCCCAGATCATGCAGCAGATCCTCCGCAGCAATGGTCTCGGGACGGATGCGAGATTCCGCAAAAGCCACGTCTTCAGGGATCTTTGAATCCAAGTGATGACAAACCATGAGCATGTCGAGATGCTCATCAATTGTATTCACCGTGAAGGGGCGGGTCGGGTTCGTGGAAGAGGGTAAAACATTGGCCTCGCCACACACGCGAATGATGTCAGGCGCATGACCGCCACCTGCGCCTTCGGAATGGTAAGTGTGGATGGTGCGGCCTTTAAAAGCCGCGAGTGTGCTTTCGACAAAACCAGCCTCGTTCAGAGTATCGGTATGGATAGCCACCTGGACATCGAGCTCATCAGCCACACCCAGGCAGGTATCAATGGCGGCAGGGGTGGTGCCCCAGTCCTCGTGCAGCTTCAGACCGATGGCACCGGCGAGGACTTGCTCCCGCAGCGGGCCAGGTGTGGAGCAGTTGCCTTTCCCCAGAAAACCCAGATTCATGGGGTATTCATCCGCCGCCTCCAGCATGCGGTGCATGTTCCAAATGCCAGGTGTGCAGGTAGTTGCGTAGGTGCCATGGGCCGGGCCTGTGCCGCCGCCAATCATGGTGGTGACACCACTGGCCAGCGCGTGATCAATCTGCTGAGGGCAGATGAAATGAATGTGCGTGTCAATGCCTCCGGCAGTGATGATGCACCCCTCTCCCGCAATGACTTCCGTACCTGCGCCGATAACCATGTCAATGCCATCTTGCAACATGGGATTCCCCGCATGGCCGATGCCGACAATGCGACCATATTTGATGCCGATGTCGGCTTTGATGACTCCCTGCACGGCGTCCAGGATGGTCGCATTTGTGATGACCAAATCCAGACAGTCCGCATCGAGAGCTAGGCAGGACTGGGCCATGCCATCGCGGATCACTTTTCCGCCGCCAAATTTCACCTCATTTCCGTAGCCACCTTTCTCTGCAATGAGGTCACGCTCGACCTCGATGAAGAGTTCCGTGTCTGCCAAGCGCACTTGATCCCCCACCGTGGGGCCAAACATGCTGCTGTGTTGTTTACGCGTGATCTTCATGCGGGCAGAGGTCCATTGACGAGGTTGTTGAGGCCATAAACCTCGCGTTTTCCAGCGAAGGCGACGACTTCGACTTCGCGAGTATCGCCGGGTTCAAAACGAACGGCCGTGCCTGCGGGAATGTTCAGGCGAAAACCCAGCGAGGCTGCACGATCAAATTCTAGAGAGGTATTCACCTCGTAAAAATGAAAGTGGCTGCCCACCTGGACGGGGCGATCGCCAGTATTTGCGACGACGAGCTTTTTCGTGGCCAAGCCGACATTGGCATCGAGGTCGCCTGCACCTTGAGGATGGATGATTTCTCCGGGGATCATGTCAGCGCACGGGGTTGTGAACAGTCACCAGCTTGGTTCCATCGGGAAATGTGGCTTCCACTTGGACTTCGTGGATCATTTCAGGGATGCCTTCCATGACTTCATCACGCTTCACGATGGTGGTGCCATAACTCATGAGTTCTGACACGCTGCGTCCATCACGCGCGCCTTCCATGATCTCCGCACTGATGATGGCGATGGTCTCTGGATAGTTCAACTTTACCCCGCGATCTCGGCGGCGCCGAGCCACGTCAGCAGCGACAACGATCAACAACTTTTCCTGCTCACGAGGGGACAGATGCATGGCAGGTGATCAATGAGAGAGGACCGCGGAGGGGCGGCGCAGAGACTGCGCACTGAAAGCGACAGACCAGCCCGTGAAGGCCAGCACAGAGCTCAGCAACAACAACCCAGTCAAGTAAGCGGTAAAACCCGCTTCCAGGGGCCAAGCAAGAGCATGCGCATTTCCCTGCAACAGGGAGATACAGGCCACGGCAGTCATTAGATAACCTGGGTGGAGGCGGTATCGCATAGCGAGCAAAAGTAAGGGGCTTGCAAAGGCCAAGGCGCTGCCCAAAGAAACTCCCGGGAGGACAAGGCCCTGGGCACCCGCCCAACCACCGGCCGCAAGGCTTCCCAAGAATGTCAACGCGAGGGCTTGAGAACGAGATCTTCCGCCCGCCGCCACTAAAACCCCGACGGTCAAAGCAAAGAGCCCGTGCTCCAGGCCTAGCAGCAGATGTCTCACGCCCGCCAGGAAGGCCATGCCATCTTCGAACTCGTCCACATCCTCCATACCAGGAGGTAAGTGGTGAGCCTGCAAAGGAGCGACCGTTAATAACAATAAAACGAATAGTGGCGCGAACAATGAGAGGCGCCGCAGAAGTGAACGATGGAAGGACAAAGGCTGGTTAGGCATGGTTGAAGGAGGTCTCGGGGTTAGACAGTGAGATGTTTTTTCACCACTTCATCCGTAAGATCCTTGTTCTGTCCCTGAGCAACCACTGTGCCACGATCCATGATGTAAAACACATCGGCCAATTCACGGCAAAAATCGAGGTATTGCTCCACGAGCAAGATACTCATTTTATCTTCGGAACGAAGGATCTTCAAAGCATCACCGATTTGGTCAATCACATTGGGTTGAATGCCTTCCGTCGGCTCATCCAGGATGAGTACCTTGGGCTCCGTCAAAAGAGCCCGCGCAATAGCCAACTGCTGCTGCTGTCCACCGCTGAGCATGCCGCCTTTACGGGGTAAGAACTCCTTGATGATGGGAAACAGGGTGAAGATACGATCCAGCTTTTGTTTGTTCTTCAGTCCGCGCGCCGTGGCTCCCAGCATGAGATTTTCTTCGACGGTCAGAAACGGAAAAATGTCACGCCCCTGTGGCACATAAGCCAGCCCCAACCGCGCCCGATCTTCAGGCGCTAATTTGGTGATGTCCGTGCCGTCAAGAACGACGGTGCCATTGCTGGGTTTAAACAATCCCACGATGGTGCGCAGGGTGCTGGTTTTACCAACGCCATTGCGCCCCATGAGGCAGCAAAGTTGGCCAGCAGGAACCGTCATATCCACCCCCCGGAGGATGCGGCTACCGCCAATCGAAGCATGAATAGAAGTCAGATTAAGCATGTTGTTAGGCGGCTTTTTTGCGTCCGAGATAAACTTCGATCACCCGAGGATCATTTTGCACTGCATCCACACTGCCCTCGCAGAGCACACTGCCCTGGTGCAGCACCGTCACCTTGCGCCCAGTCGCGATCTGCTTCACGAAGACCATGTCATGCTCAATCACGATGATGCTGTGTTTCCCTGCGAGCTTGAGCAGGAGCTCCCCGGTGAGGGCTGTTTCGTCGTCGCTCATCCCAGCAGCGGGTTCATCAATGAGCAACAGCTTTGAATTCTGTGCCAGCAGCATGCCGATCTCCAGCCACTGCTTTTGCCCATGAGACAAAGAACCGGCTAGATCCGTGCGACGGCTACCCAAGTTGATGGTCTTCAGGATTTCATCAATGCGGTCCACATCTGTGCTCGTGGTTTTGCTAAACAGCGTCTTCCAAACCCCGCGCACTCCTTCCAGGGACAGCAGGAGATTTTCAAAAACGGTGTGTTCAGTGTAAACCGTCGGTGTTTGGAATTTACGTCCCACGCCAAGGCGGACAATCTCATGTTCACTCAGCGGTAGCAACTCCGTGAGCCCACCAAAGGTGATGGTGCCTGTATCGGGCTTGGTGCGCCCGGTGATAAGATCGAGGAAGGTGGTTTTGCCTGCACCGTTGGGCCCGATGACTGTTCTCAATTCTCCCTCAGTGAGGTAAAAATTGAGGTCGGTGATGGCTTTAAATCCAGCGAAGGATTTATTCACGCCTTCTGCATTCAGAATGAGAGGATTGTCCATGGCGATAAAGTTAAGCGGCTTCCTCCTCGGGCTTATTGATCGTGATGACCTCGGGCTCTTCGGCTCGCGGTTTTCTTTTCTTTAACCATTCGCTCACCATACCAGGGATCCCCACAATGCCTTTAGGCAAGAACAACACGACGATGATGAACATACCTCCAAGGATGATGAGCCATAGGTCTGGGTAAGCACGTGTGGCCCAGCTCTTCAGCGCATTGACACTGATGGCTCCAACAATCGGACCAATTAAAGTCCCACGCCCACCCACCGCCGTCCAAACTACTGCCTCCAGTGATTTCTCAGTCGTCATTTCGCTGGGATTGATAATGCCGACCTGAGGAACATACAGAGCCCCACCGATGGAGCCGATCAAGGCGCTGACCACGAAGATGAAGAGCTTGAAGTTAGGCGAAGAATAGCCACTGAAGAGCACCCGATTTTCACTATCGCGAACCGCCTGCTGGACGAGACCAAAACGACTGCGAGTCAGGCAGCGGAGGCCGACATAGACAGTCGTCAGCACCACTGCCGTGACGATAAAGAGGCCGCGTTTGGTGCCTGGGCTGCGAATGTCAAAACCCAGAATGAAACGGAAGTCCGTGAAGCCGTTGTTACCGCCCATGAGAGTATCCTGGCTAAAGAACAGCAATGATGCGCCATAAGTCAGCGCCTGAGTCAAAATCGAAAAATAAACACCTCTCACACGAGACCGAAACGCCAGCCAGCCGAAGACATAAGCCACAATGCCAGGTAGCAGCAACACCATGACCGCAGCAAAAGGAAAGCTGTGAAAGGGCTGCCAAACAGATGGCAACTGCTCGCGCCCGAGCGCTACCAGAAAGTCCGGCATGTTCTTATGATACTGTCCCATGTCACCGATCATCCGCATGAGGTACATGCCCATCATGTAACCGCCGAGCGAGAAGAACAGCGCCTGACCAAGGCTGAGCAAACCCGTATATCCCCAGAGGAGATCCACGCTGATGGCGAGGAGGGCATAACAGAGGTACTTGCCCCAGAGGTTAATCGTGAAGTCACTCACCAGCCCGCCCAGATTCAGCAGAGGCAAGACAACGATGAGAAAAAAGGCCACGATGGCCGTGATGGCCCACTCTCTTTTAGCAATGGGGCGGACGAGCAAGGAATGCGTCATGATTTCAAGAAGTCAGTGAAGGTTAATCAGGATTCCAAACTGCGAGTTTTCGTGGCAAACAGTCCCGCAGGCCGCCATTGAAGAAAGAGAATGATGGCCCCGAGAACGAGGATCTTGCCCAGGACTGGATTGCCCAAAATCTGCTGGAGCGACTGATCCACCACACCGATGCCAATGGCGCTAGCCACCGTGCCAATAAGGCTCCCCACCCCGCCGACAACCACGGTCATGAAGGCATCCACAATGTAGTTTTGCCCCAGGCTAGGACCGACATTGCCAATCTGGGAAAGGAAGGCTCCCGCTAGACCAGCCAAGCCACTGCCGAAGCCAAAGGTCATCATATTGACTCGTTCCGTTCTCACCCCGAGGCAGGCTGCCATGTTGCGGTTTTGCATCACCGCTCGGATCAACAAACCCAAGGGCGTTTTGCTGAGAAGCGCCCAGGTTCCAAATACGATCAAGATGGCAAAGCCAATCACGAAAACCCGGTTCCAGCCGAAAATCACATCGTTGATGGTCCAGTTATCACTGAGCCAGGAAGGGCTATTCACCTGCACATTGTTAGACCCAAAAACGAGACGGAAGAGCTGCTGAAGCACGAGTGAAACACCCCAGGTGGCCAGAAGGCTTTCCAGTGGGCGCCGATAAAGAAAGCGGATAACTCCGCGCTCCAATGCAAGCCCCACCAAAGCGGCCATGATGAAGGCCATCGGCAGCGCGACGACAAAATACATTTCATAAACCCAACCCGAGGAATGCATGCCTGGGAGACTGAGTTTCATCCCAAAGGGCGAGAGAGCCAACCCTTCAGCAAACAGACACTGCACGACATAGGTCGTGTAGGCTCCCACCGCAATGAGCTCGCCATGCGCCATGTTGATGACGCCCATCAAACCAAAGGTGATCGCTAGACCAATGGCGACGACCAGGAGCACGGAGCCCAAAGAGAGACCCCGAAACAAGGTTCCAAAAAAATTCACAATCGAGCGATGAGATTCGACAGCCTCCAACGCTTTTTTGGCAGCTACGAGAAGTTCTTTATCCCCGGCTTTTTGAGCCTCTTTCACCACACTTTCCAGAGAGTCTTTGGCACTGAGCGGGTGAATTTCTGCGAGCGAAGTACAGCCTGCGAGGCGCACAGCTTTGTCTGGGCTACGCAACTGAGTGAGGGCGATGGCTTCCTGAATGGCTCGTTTGACCGAACCATCCGTTTCCACTTTGAGCCGCTCTTCGAGAATGGGTAACTTAGCCACATCACGCTCCATGCCCATCTGAGTAATGGCAAGCATGCGATCCTTAGCGTTAGGCGCTGTCAATTTAGAAAGGTCGAGCAGCGACTTCATGGCGCGGCGGATGCTGCTATCCGTCTCAGCAATTTCAGCCCGCGCAGGCGCCACACGCACCACTGCACCTTGAGCATCTTTGAGAGGTTCTTTGGTATCTAACCGCAAAGCCGTTTCTTTTTTGGTGGCATCAGGATCACCGGCCAAAGTCACTGCGATGTATTTGTCATCGGCACCTTCAACGAGATAAATGGATCCGCCTTTCCAGGCATCCAGCAAAGGCTCTAGCTCGGGATCACTCATCCCCGTCAGTGAATTAATGAGTTTCACCTGAGCATCGCTGTCTTCAGTCAACACCACGGCCTCGGCAATGATGGCTCGCACACTTTTGGCCTCTTGGGCCCAGGAAAGACTGCTGAAGCTCAGAGCAGCCATAATGCTAAAAAACCAGGCTTTATTCATAACAAATGCAGGGCAAACGATCTTCGATTCAGAGTGCAGAATTAATGCCAGTGGCTCTGCCGAATCAGGGTCAATTCGATATTAAAAAAGGGCGGTCCTCGACCCGACGGACCGCCCCAAAATTCCCATCATCTCATCTTCCAAGAGATGGGAAATGAGTGCCTCTAAATCGAAGCTTACTTCGTCTTGAAAGTGCCCTTCAAGAAGGGTTCGCCATAGACATTGTCATAAGATTTGAGGATCTTAAACTGTCCATTCGCTTTCGTTTCACCGATGAACACATTCTTCGTCACATGATGGTTTTTCTGACTGGTCACCGTGCCTGCGGGGCCTTCAAAGCTGATGCCTTTTTCAAGCTCGGCGATGACTTTCTCCACCTCAAACGTCCCGGCTTTTTCGACGGCTGCCTTCCACAGATAAACACCCACGTAACTGAGCACCATTGGGGAGCAGGTCACGCGACCATCTTTGACGATTCCTGGAACGTCGCTTTTGGCCAGCCAAGCTTCGAAATCCGTAATGAATTTCTCGTTCGCTTCAGATTTGATGGACTGGAAGTAAGTCCAGCAACCCAGCTGGCCAACCAACTGCTTGGCAGGCAAACCACGGAATTCATCTTCGGAGATCGAGAAGCTAACCACAGGGCAGGTTTCAGCAGTGAGACCCGCAGCGGCGTACTCTTTGAAGAAAGGAACGTTTGTATCCCCGTTCAAGGTGCTGATCACGCAGGTGTCGCCACCGGCAGCATACTGCTTGATTTCAGAGACGATTTGCTGGTAGTCCGTGTGGCCGAAGGGCGTGTATTTACCAGCCGAGATGATCTTGCCGGATTCGTCCTTTTTGAAACCACCGCCAATGTTTTCCAGTGGCACGCCCTTGCTGAGGAGGTATTCCAAAAGCACCAAGTTGGTGGTCTGTGGATACACATAGTCACTACCCAGCAGGTAGAATTTCTTGAATCCCTTTTCCAGCATGTAATCCACCGCAGGAGTGGCCTGCTGATTTACCGCTTCCGCGGTATACATGATGTTGGGTGACATCTCCTCACCTTCATACTGCACGGGATAGAAGAGCAATCCTTTGTTAGACTCAAACACAGGCAGCACGGATTTACGACTGACCGAAGTCCAGCAGCCGAAGGTCACAGAGACCTTATCTTGCTCCAGAAGTTGTTTGGCTTTTTCAGCGAAGAGAGGCCAGTTCGACGCGCCATCCACGACGACAGGTTCGATCTTTTTACCCAGGACACCGCCCTTGGCATTGATCTCATCGAAGGTAAAAAGCAGCACATCCCGAAGAGAGGTTTCTGAAATGGCCATGGTGCCACTCAGCGAGTGAAGCACACCGACCTTAACGGTTTCCTGGGAATGGAGCAGCGGAGTAAGAGCAGCAAGAGCGGCTGCACAGGCGAAACGGGAAAATTGACGAGTAAATTTCATGATTCAGTGAAGAATAAAGTCTGAGCAAAAATAACCTGCGGTTAGAGAGCAGGGTTCAGGAAAGAGCGCATCAGATCTGCCCACCTGGACAACTGATGCGCCTAGAGAAGAGGTGATTAGAAAGTGATCACCACACCCGCACGGCCACGGACGAATCCTTCATCGGGATTGGTCACGATGACGTTGTCATTGGTGTAGAAGTAATCCACCGCCGCCGTCAGAGCGACGTGCTTGGACAAAGGCAGCGTGGCATTCAGGCCTGCCGAAGCAAAACCGAAACCTGCCTGACCCCCGTGATAGTCATGTGTATCGTAGCTCAGAGCAATAGGTGCAGAGAGTGTGACCGGACCACATTTCGTGGTAGGATTGATACCCACCTGAACCACGAGGCCTTCGCCAAAATTGACGGCAGCACCGCGATCAAAACGACCGTGCAGCAAGAGGTAAGGATTCAGCATGCCGCTGTAATCCACGCGGAAATCGATGATCTTTTCCGTGTTGCCACCGTAGTTCCAATATTGGTTAATCAGCGTGAACTTGAATTTGTCCATGGTGTAGGACATGCCCGCCCAGACGTCGATTTCCTGCACTCGGTTGCCGAGGGTGGAGTTCGACTCAAGGTTGTCATTGATGTCCATCCAGGTTCCCACAAAGAAGGTGAAATTGCTGGTTAGGTTAAAATTGATCGCCAAGGAAGGGTGAAAAAGTGGATCCTCCCAGGACTGGCCCGCGCCCCAGATGTCTTGCCCGTAGGAAACGAAATGCGAATCCATGAGGAGGGAGAGAGTGCCAGTGACCAAAGGTGGCCCGGGCGGCTCCTCCACCGGGGCGACAGCGGGAGTTCCCGCGAGGAGGACACCTGAGGTCAGGGACATGACAGAGGTGGCCAAAAGGCACTTTTTGAGCATCGCTTGCAACGAGCACTTTAATTTCATCGTATTGATTCGCGTTAGTGTTGATTCGCTAATCCGCCTGGCAGGGTAATCCGGTCTCAAACGAATCCTTGTCAGGCGGTCAGCGATACTAATGTGCTGAGCATCATGCGTGCCATTTAGCTCTAGGATAATAGAGAGATCAGATCCAAATTTGAATTTATGGAGCGCTAAAAAACAGGAGGCCTTCTCAGCCCGCTTTTTCTACGTACGTAGAGCCTGTTGCCAACTAGTTCTGACCAAGGACAGTGCCCGACTGGCCAGGATTGTTGCTTGCTGCGGAGTCAAAGCCGATGCTCTATTCCAGCAACTTCGTGATCCTATGCCAGCCAAAGCCACCTCCAAAATCAAACTGAAGAAGAAGCCCGGCAAAAAGATCAAACCCGAGGCCACACCGACACTCAAGTCCATCCCTTTCTGGATCGGCTTTGACTTAGGGGGAACCAAGATGCTGGCCTGTGTGCTGGATGGGGATTATAATGTTTTGGGCACCGCGCGAAAGTCCACCAATGGCTCGGACGGCCAAATCAAGGGACGCAAAAAAATCACCACCGTCATTCATGAAGCGATAGCCGTAGCAGGTGTAGATCCGAAGGGCCTGCAAGGAATCGGCATCGGCTGCCCAGGCTTGGTCAATCCAGAAAAGGGTATCCTCATCAATGCCCCGAATCTGGGCTGGAAGAACATGGGACTGGCAGGCATTTTGAAGACCGCTTTTAAAAAGCCAGTGGCGGTGCTCAATGACGTGGATGCTGGCACTTTTGGAGAATATAAGCTGGGCGCAGGCAAAGGGGCCCGCTCACTTCTGGGCATCTTCCCCGGCACAGGAGTGGGATCTGGATTTGTTTATGATGGCAAACTCGTCATGGGCCGCGGGGTCTCTGCCATGGAGCTAGGCATGGTCTATGTTCCTGGCACTCATCTGGGAAGCGCCGTCCCAGGAGCAGTCATGATAGAGGACCTCACCAGCCGCCTCGCCGTGGCATCCCAGGCAGGCATTGCCTGTTACCGAGGGCAGTTACCTGAACTGGATAAAAAGACTCGAGGCAATTTGCGCGAGATCCGCAGCAAGGCCCTTTCCGCTGCCTACAATTCTGCCGAGCCTGCTGCGGTGTCCATGATCCGCAACAGTGTGTCTTACCTGGGCATGGGAATCGCCACCGTGGTCAATCTGCTGGCTCCAGACCAGATCACCTTAGGTGGAGGCTTGGTGGAGGAGATCCCTCAGGTTTACCTCACCCTGCTCAAAGAAGAGGTCAATCGTTACGCCCTGCCGAGCCTGAGCCGCGGAATTAAGTATTCCTTAGCCAAGCTAGGCGGTAATGCGGTGGCTGTGGGTAGCGTCGCCTGGTTGCGCGAGCAGAAACCCTAGCCTATTGCCTTCCCAGTATGAGCTGCTGAAAGGCCAACCTCGCTTTCCTCCTGCCCGGCGCAGCTATTCCTTACCAACCTTTTGTCAGTTTTTGTCATGTCCGTCCCGTCTGTGTTATCGTCTTCAGAACACGCCATCATTTACGTCGGTGCGGCGTCGCTTTCGCTCATCATCGGCACACGGAATGACTCTGGCACCTTCAGCCTGCTGGAGCATCTGGATAAGCCGCTGCCGATCGCTCGGGATATCTTCCGCACTGGCAACATCACGCGGGCCACGGTGGAACAAGCGGCAGGAATCTTGAAGGACTACCTGTTAACCGTGCGCGAATATGGGCTACCCTTGGCCAACGTGCGCCTGTATAACACGAACATCCTTTCTGAGGCAGGCAACCATGAAATTTTCCTCAATCGCCTGCAAGTCAGCACCGGCTTGATCGCACGATTGATTGACGATGGAGACATGACGCGTCTGGTCTATCAAATCGGTCTGCGCATGCTGAAAAAAAACCCGGAATTGCGCGAGGGCCACACCTTTGTCTCCCACATCGGGCCGGGCAATACACGTGCCCTCTATTTCAAAGACGGGCGCTTGGCCGCGTATAGCAACTATCGGTTAGGCATCTTCCGGGCACGCGAAGCCGTGGCGGGAGCAGACGGTGAATCTGCCCAGCATCTGACTCACCTAGAAGAGCACATCCGCGGGGTGGTGGACCATCTGGCCCAGGATTACTCCGGCTACCAGATTGATAATCATGTGGCCATCGGCGCAGAGATCCAAAGTGTGGCAGCAGAGCTGACGACGGCTAAGCAAGGTGCCTTCCGAATCACCGAGGAGGAGCTGGAACGTTTCACGGAAAAGCTAGCGGTGCTGAATCCTGACGAGCTGGTGAGGAAACTGCATGTCCACTACACAGGGGGGGAGGGCATCGTCCCGGCCCTACAAACAAACCTGGCCCTAGCGCGCCGGTTTGGCGATGAAGCCCTGTGGATCCCTGAAGGGGACTTTCAGCGGGAGTTGATGCTGGATCTGATGACCGCCAGCCCGCACTCGGCCAATTTCCAAGATGAAGTGGTGCAGGCAGCCTGTGAGATCGGCGTACGCTATAAGACCGACCGTAAACACGCAGATCATGTGGCAGGCTTTGCCCAGCAACTGTTCCGTGAACTTCAGCACCTGCATGCCCTTGATGCCAAGTATGAACTGGTGCTGCGAGTCGCCGCTGTCCTGCATGAGGTAGGCATGTTCATCAGTCCGCGCGAGCATCACAAACACAGCCTCTACATCCTTCTCCAAACCGAGATCTTTGGTCTGAGCAGTTCCGATGGAGAAATGGTGGCCCTGCTGGCCCGTTACCACCGCCGCTACAATCCTGAGCCTAACCACCCGACATTCTCCGACTTGACTCGCGAAGAGCGCATGATCGTCTTTAAACTCGCCGCGCTGCTCCGTATCGCCGATGCGCTGGATCGCACTCATGCGCAGCGCATCAAGACCATCCAACTCCGGCCCGAAGGCAGCCGCCTTTACATCCTGACGCCTGGCGTGGATGACACGACCGTCGAGCAGATCGCCATCAACTCCAAGTGTGACCTTTTCCGCGAAATTTACGGCTATGACATCCTCCTCACCAAGCCTTGATGCCAAGCAGCAGGCTCAATCCCCAGACTTTACTGACGAACACTTCCTCAACCGCGAGCTCAGCTGGCTGGCCTTCAACGAGCGCGTTTTAGCCGAGGCTGCTCGTGCTGAATTGCCGGTGCTAGAGCGGGTCAAATTCCTGGCCATCACGGCCTCGAATTTGGACGAATTTTTCATGGTACGTGTCGGCGCGTTGCAGTTCCTGCGCGAGCAGGGACGACGGGTCAAAGATCCCTCCGGCCTCACCCCTACCCAGCAGTGGGAAAAGATCCAGCAGCGGGCCACCGCCTTCGTGGCACGGCAGTATGAGATCTTGAACCGTGAGCTTCTGCCACTGCTGCGGGAAAAGGGGATTCGCAGGCTGAGCGCCAGTGAGCTCACGCTCGCCCAGCGCACGCATTTGGAGGCTTACTTCAACGAGTACATTTTCCCAGTCCTCTCCCCCATCGCACTGGATGATGAAAAGCCGCGCATTTCGGTGCCAGCCCTCCAGATCGCGCTGTTGTGCAATGTTCAGTCCGAGTCTGATGGCAAGACCACTCAGCGTCTGGTGCTCTTTACCTTGCCTTCAAACCTACCGCGCCATGTCTTGGTGCCAGAGGTGGAAAGCGGACTGCATGCCTACCTTAATTTAGAGGACCTGCTGTCTCTCTTTCTCCACCTGTATTTCCCTTCGGAAAAAGTCACGGCTAGCGCTCGTTTTCGCATCAGTCGGAATTCAGACATCGCTGTGGATGATGAGAGTGCCTTCGACCTCGCGAGCCAGATGGAAGACATCCTTGAAGCGCGGCTTCAAAGTCCAGCCATCCGCATCGAGATCGAAGACGGGGCTCCCAAAGAATTGGCTAAAGCCATCCGCGACCTTTGTGGGGCAAAAACAGCGCAGGTCTATACCATTCCAGGGGAACTGGATCTGCGGGCCTATTTTGTGATCTCCAGTCTCTCCGGTTTTGAAGATCTCAAAGTGGAGCCTTGGGACAGCCAATCCTCCCCCCAGATCGAGCCCGGAGAAAGCATGTTCGATGCGATCAAACGTGGCGACATTTTGCTGCATCACCCCTACGAGACCTTTGATCCGGTGATGCAATTGATCGAAGAAGCGGCAGCAGATCCGGACGTCATCGCCATCAAACAAATCCTCTACCGCACAGCGAAAAACAGTCGCATCATCAGCGCCCTCATCCGTGCGGCCCAGGCGGGTAAACATGTCACCGTCTTGGTGGAGCTGAAGGCTCGATTTGATGAAGCGCGAAATCTGGAACGTGCGGAAGACCTGCTGAATGCGGGAGCCCAGATCATCTATGGTGTCCGTGGCCTAAAAACACACGCCAAGATCTGCCTAGTCATGCGCCGAGAGGCAGGGCACCTGGTGCGCTACATGCACTTTGGCACGGGCAATTACAACGAGGCTACCTCGAAGTTGTACACCGACATCAGCTACCTGACCTGCCGCCAAAACTACGGCAGCGATGCCAGTGCCTTTTTTAACACGGTCACAGGTCGCTCACGGTTTGTCCATTTTGAGCGCATCTCCATGGCCCCTTTTGGGCTGCGTGAGCGTCTGCTTTCCATGATTCACAGTGAGACGGAGCGTGCCCGCCAGGGAGAGGAGGCGGAGATCATGCTGAAGATGAATGCGCTGGAAGATCGGAAGATGATCACCGCCCTTTATGAAGCTTCTCAGGCCGGCGTGAAAGTGCGCCTAAACGTGCGGGGCATCTGCTGTCTGCGCCCAGGAGTGAAAGGGCTCAGTGAAAACATCCGCGTCCTGAGCATCATTGATCGCTACCTGGAACATGCCCGGATCTACCACTTCCGCCAGGGAGGCCGACCTGTCATTTTCATCTCCAGCGCGGACTTCATGAACCGGAACTTGTCCAAACGCGTGGAACTTCTGGTCCCCGTGGAGGACAAAGAGGCGAAAAAGCGCCTCACGCACATTCTAGAAACACACTTTGCAGACACCTCTCGTGGGCGCGTGTTAAAGTCCGATGGCACCTGGGCCGCGCCGGCTGGCAGCACGGGTAAAGCGCTGCGCTCTCAAGAAATCTTCGCGAAAGAAGCCACGAAACGCATCCGCCAACGGAACCAGGCACCCGATGTGCTGGTCCCCCATGTGCCTAAATCTTGAGCCGCTTCAGAGATTCATCACCCGACATACTGGGTGATGAATCCTTCATTCCCCTCAGGATCGCGATAACGGCCTAACAAAATAGGTTCTCCATCTCGCTGCTGAGGCAGGTCCAAGATCTTCCCGCCTGCCCGCTCGATATTGACGGCGATCTCCAGGACATCCTCAAATTGCAGGCTCAGCCCTGTGGCGTTGACACTGCCATCATGCCCACCATGAAAAGCCAAAATGGCATCGCCACAGGCCACTTCGGACCAGAAATCGCTCACGAAAACGGCCTGAAAACCGAGAACGGTGGTGTAGAATCGGACCGCGCGGCGCATATCCGCCGCCAACAGCATGAATTTGACTTTCTCTGGACGCATCTCTGGACTATGCGCGGCTGAATCCTGCCGTCAGTGAAAAAATGACTCCTTCTCCCGCCATGCCTGTGGATGTGGTCTGTGCCGTGATACGGCATGCAGACCGCATCCTGCTCGCCCAGCGCCCACCGGGCAAACGACTGGCAGGTCTGTGGGAATTCCCAGGGGGAAAAGTAGATCCAGGCGAAACGCCTGCGATCGCCCTGCACCGGGAACTCATGGAGGAACTAGGCTGTGAGGTCCACATCCTTCAGGCAGGCCCTGCCTTTTTGCATAAATACCCGTGGGGAAGCATCCGCCTTTTTCCCTTTTTGTGTGAACTGACCCCTCAAAGTTCAGAACCTCAAGCCCACGAGCACACCGAGCTCATTTGGGATTTTCAAAAAAATCTTCTGAGACCTGACTTAGCTCCGGCGGATGTACCTGTGGTGAGATGGTTGACCGACTTGGCCTGAGTCCTGCACTCTAAAGGCTTGGTTCTGAGTCACTTGTAAGCCTGCGACCATCACACAAGACTCAAAGGGGAAGTGACTCCCCTTGGACATTATTTCAGATATGTTAATATTATAATGTTTTTAAAGTTTACCATAACCAGTTGATATTTTAGATAAATCATGACAAATTGCTGACAAGTTATTGAAATTCGCCATGCAAACTCCCGCTCCCCTCGTCAGTTCGGAAATGGCCTTCGCCAACTTTGATCTTCTCAGCTTTGGCGAGATCTTGGTGCCAGATCACCCTTTGCGTTTTGGGTTTCAGGTGGATATCGTCCCTTCGCAGAATGCGTGCCGCCAGATCGTGATCGCTTTGGTGGCCAAGACTCAGGAAGTTGTCGCGGAAGATCATCCCACGCATGGCTTTGCTGTGCGGGTGGATCTGGAAACTGGGGAAATTTGGGATCTCGTGAATGACAGCGGTTTAGTCGGCTGGATTGAACGTCCGATGGATAGCTTCACGGATGAAGAACCGCTGCTGCTCAACTGGGAGGTGGAGCACCACGGAGCGGCATTGATCCCGCGCCTCCAGATTGCCGATGAAGTTTTCCTCTACCCTGCCCTTCTTTATAAGGACGGCATGATGATGGATACCATCGCTGGCAGTGAGGCAGGCAAGGCAGGGGCAGCCACCTTTCTGCACCCAGCCGTCTGGCGGGAATCGCTGTAACTGAGCTTCCGGGGCTACGACGTGTAAGTGGAGGTTGCGAAATCCATCGCCCCTCGCTATCGCCTACGGATGCCCATCACCCCTGAAAGCCGCATTCTCGTCACCGGTGGCGCCGGATTCATCGGTAGCGCCCTCGTCTGGGAACTGAATCGCCGTGGTTGCGAAAACATCATCGTCTCAGACCGCCTCTGCACGGATGAAAAGTGGAAGAACCTCGTGCCTCTGCGCTTCCATGATTATGTGGATGGAGGAGATCTGGAAAAGCACATCCGCACCTCTCCCGACAGCCTGGGGCAATTTGATGTGATCCTGCATCTCGGGGCCTGCTCTGCCACCACGGAGAAGGATGCCGACTACCTCATGCGCAATAATTATGAGCTGACCAAGATCCTCTGTGAGTGGTCACTGGCCAAAGGCACCCGTTTTGTCTATGCCTCCTCCGCCGCAACTTATGGAGATGGAGCCCACGGCATGGATGATCAGTTGCAGGATCTGCACCGCCTGCGGCCGCTGAACATGTATGGTTATTCCAAGCACCTCTTTGACATCCATGCCCAGCGCACCGGCATGCTGAGCCAGGTGGTGGGCATGAAGTATTTCAATGTCTATGGCCCCAATGAAGACCATAAGGCAGACATGCGCAGCGTGGTGCATAAGGCTTATGGGCAAATCCTGAACACCGGGAAGGTGCAGCTCTTTAAATCTCACCGCCCTGACTACAAGGATGGCGAGCAGATGCGTGACTTTCTATACGTCAAAGATGCCATCCAGATGACCCTGCACCTGGCAGAGCAGACTCAGGCCAATGGCCTCTTTAACCTGGGCTCAGGCCAGGCCCACACCTGGGTGCAGCTAGCTCAGGGCATCTTTGCCGCGCTGGGGCAGGAGCCTAACATTGAGTTTGTGGACATGCCAGAGCATCTCCAGTCCAAGTACCAGTATTACACCTGCGCAGACATCACCAAACTGCGCGCCTCCGGCTTCACCCAGGATTTATTTACCCTCAATGAAGCAGTGAGAGATTACGTCCAGGGCTACTTGGTGGGAGACAAACGCCTCGGCGATGAGGCCTGAGAATCAGCCGTAAAGGCTTAGGGTTTAGGCGGCGGCGGGCTTCCCGCCTCGCCTTCTTTAGCCCGGCGTTCTCTGGCGGCCTGAAATTCTTTACCTACCGCCTCGCGATAGCTTTCGCGCAGGCTTTGCACGGCCTGCACGCGTTCTTCACCGGTCGTGCCTTCCACCCGGATGATGGCCTCACGCACCTTGGGGTCGGCGACCACTCGCTCATGCAGCTTTCGCACCTCGTCCCGGCGCTCGGGACGGGAAAAACTCAGCAACTCCATGCCAAGGCGCTGCACCATGATCCGAGGAAAGTCGGTCGAATCCGTGGCGGGCAGTTTAGGCAATTCCCGGGGATCAAAGTGATCTTTGGGTTCGATCTTGGCCAAGATCGCCGCCGCTTCAGGGTCTATCTTTTTGAGGGATTCGCGGATGGTATCGCGCATCTCCTCATTCGCACGCATGGCTTTGTCTTTCGCTTCGATGACTTCAGGGCGACTCCACACTTTATCCAGCGCCTCGCGAACGCGCTTTTTCTCGTCGTCGGGTAGCTTGTCAAAGCCATCATGTCGCATGGGCGGTCGCCCGCCAAAGCCAGACATCCCTCCACGCCAATCGCCGCGATCACGATCTCCACGTTCACCCCGGTCTCCTTTCGGCGGGCCGTAGTGGGGAGTGGGCTTATCCCCGCGCTCTCCTTTGGGTGGTGGTGGAGGTTCCGCGCGGGCGACCGTTGCCAGGGCTAGCAAGAGGCCAGAGACTGCCAGAAATCGTGTCATCGCGTTAATTTTCATCGGATCAAAGGGGTGCGCAACCTCTGAGGAGGCCAAAGGGATAAACCTTTGGACCTCAGGAGAGTTGCGGTCAGATCAAACGTTTACTTGTGAACCTTCGCCTCGATCTTCTTTTACAGACTCAGCGTGCGCTCAATGCGCCCCAAGGTGCTCGCCTGACCGATGAGGTGAGCAATGGTGCTGACCCCAGGTCCACGAGACTGGCCGCTAAGGGCAAAACGCAGCAAGGGCATCAGAGCCCCCGGTTTGACACCTGCGCTTTTTGCCGCGTCTTCGATGGCGGTGTGCACCGTGGCTTCCGTCCATTCCGTGAGAGCGGCAAAGGCGGTGGCAGCGGCCTGAAGAAGCGCGGGGTTCTCTGGTTTGGCCTTGAGCTTGGTCACCACATCCGCCTCGAAGGGGTAGTCTTCGCGGAAGAAGTAGTGCACCCAATCGGGGATCTCCGTCAGAAGGCTGACCTTTTCCTTCACACTGTAAACAGCGGCAGCAGCCATAGCTTCATCGGTGATGACGAGACCGGCTTTATCCATGAAGGAACGGGCGGCGGCGAAGAGATTTTCCGGGCTGAGGGCACGCAGATACTGCGCATTGAACCAGCTGCATTTCTGCATGTCAAAGCGGGCATTCGAACTGTGGATTTCGGCAGGCTCAAACAGGCTGGTCAGCGTGGCGCGATCCAGCACTTCCGCCTCGGTGCGCGGAGTCCAGCCCAGCAGACAGAGGTAATTAAAAACGGCGTCAGGGAGAAACCCGCCATTCATGTAGCTGCTCTCGATGGCGCTGCCGGCATCGCGTTTGCTCATCTTGGAGCTATCGCTGTTCAAGATCAGCGGAATGTGCGCATAGGTGGGCGGCGTGGCACCGAAGGCATTGAAGAGATCGATGTGCTTCCAGGTATTGGAGAGGTGATCCTCACCCCGGAAGACGTGCGTCATTTTCATTTCGATGTCGTCCACGACATTGACGAAATGGAAGATGTAACTGCCATCGGGACGGCGGAGCGTCATGTCTGGCTCCTCAGTAGGGGCAAAGGTGACATCGCCACAGACGAGGTCATGCACCGTAATCGCGGTGCGGCTGAACTTGAACCGAACGGCCCCATTTTCCTCCACGTAGGTGCGGCCATCGGCCGTCAGCTTGGCGAGGTAACGGTCGTAAATTTCTTTGCGCTGGCTCTGGTAGTAGGGGCCGTAGTCACCGCCTTTTTCGGGGCCTTCATCCCAGTCCAGTCCCAGCCACTTCAGCCCCTTGAGGATGCCTGCGGAGGCTTCTTCGGTATTGCGTGCGCCATCGGTATCCTCAATGCGCAGAATGAAGGTGCCGCCGTTTTTACGAGCGAAGAGCCAGTTGAATAAAGCAGTGCGGGCACCACCGACGTGGAGGTCACCAGTGGGGGAAGGAGCGAAGCGGACGCGGATCATGGTTTTGGGGCCGCCAAGAAAGGGCAAGCAAGGTGAGAGTCAACCCAGGAAGGAGGCATTGCAAAGCCGCACTTCTGGGAGGCCTCATCCCAATGAGTCCCCTGCCCCGTTCACTTCATGAGCTTCTGATAATGCGAAAGAGCGGTGGCATTATGCCGCTGGATGACTTGCGTGAGCTTCTCCGCATCGCCTTGACGAAAGGCCCGCACGATGGCGCGGTGGTCTTTATTCGCCTGCTCAGGGCTAGGTGGCTGGGTACCCTTGAAGGCAAGACGGTGCAGGCGCTCCCATTCCGCAAGGATGGACTGCAACCCCTGCTCAGCCCGTGTGAAGCCCGCGATGCGGCAGGGCAGAAGGTGAAATCGCCGATTGGCCTGCTCAAAACCCGCCGTGTCACCACTGGCAGCGGTGCTTTCCAGAATCTGAAGAATGGTATCCAATTCGGCCAAGTCCGCCTCCGTCATGCGTGGTAGGGCATGAATGGCGGAAGCGGTCTCAAGGGCACCCAAGAGGGCAAAGATCTCAACGAGAGCTGAAACATCCACCGGGGTGACACGAACACCCGTGTGGGCACGGATTTCGACCAGGCGCTCCGATTGCAACTGACGCAGAGCCTCCCGCACAGGAATGATGCTGACCTGGAACCGCTTTGCCAAAGCATCAATCACCAGGACTTCTCCAGGCTGTAAATCCCCTCCCATGATCTCCCCCCGCAGAGCTTCATAAACGGCACGCTGTTTGGTCGGGATGACCGCAGCCGGAGTCTCTAAGGGGGGAAGAGATGCGGGTTTGGAAGGAGCTTTAGACATGGACGCGGAGCAGCAGGTAAACTGAAAAAGTTACTTGCCATATATCATATATGATTTAAAAAGCAACCAGCAATCCATGCGATTGCCCAACCTTCTTTCACATGAGCATCCAACGCATCGGCATCATCCTCAACGGCGTCACCGGACGCATGGGTACCAATCAGCACCTTGTGCGCTCTATCCTGGCCATCATCCGCCAAGGCGGCATCAAGGTTTCCGATGAACTCACCCTGATGCCTGACCCGATCCTCACGGGCCGCAGTGCCAGCAAGCTGCAGGAACTGGCAGCGAAACATAGCTGTGCCAAAACAGGGCCCTTGAAGACCAGCACGGATCTCCCTGCGGTGCTGGCGGACCCTGCTTACCCGATTTTCTTTGATGCATCCGGCACCCTGCACCGCGCACGTTTCGTGGAAATGGCAGCGGCAGCCGGCAAGGCCGTTTATTGCGAAAAACCCACGGCGGTTGAGACCGCTGAAGCCCTTCGCTTGGCTGAAGTCTGTGAGAAGGCAGGCATCAAGAACGGCGTGGTTCAGGACAAGCTGTGGCTTCCGGGGCTGCGTAAACTCGCGCTGCTGAAGTCACAGGGATTCTTTGGCCGCATCCTGAGCGTGCGCGGTGAATTTGGTTACTGGGTCTTCACCGGTGAGCACGAAGGACAGCCTGCGCAGCGCCCTTCCTGGAACTATCGCAAGGCGGATGGCGGCGGCATCATCGTGGACATGCTGTGCCACTGGCGCTACGTGATTGATAATTTGTTCGGCGAAGTGACGGCCGTTTCCTGCCTGGGGGCCACCCACATCCCGCAGCGAGTGGATGAAAAAGGTGAAACCTACAACTGTGATACCGATGACAGTTGCTACGCCACCTTTGAAACGGCAGACAATGTGGTCTGCCAGTTTAATAGCTCCTGGAACGTGCGTGTCCGCCGTGATGATCTCTTAACGTTGCAAGTGGATGGCACTCACGGCTCGGCCATGGTCGGACTGCGCAAGTGCTGGTTCCAGTCCATGGCAGGCACACCCAAGCCGGTGTGGAACCCAGACATTGACAGCCCGATCAATCATTACAACCACTGGCAGGAAGTTCCGGATACGGCGGAGTATGACAACGCCTTCAAAATTCAGTGGGAGATGTTCATCAAACACGTGGCTCTCGACACGCCTTTCCGCTGGACCCTCCGTGAAGGTGCCAAAGGTGTGCAGCTGGCGGAACTGGGCCTGCAAAGCTGGGCCGAGCGCAGGTGGCTGAACGTGCCGAAGATCTAAGGGTATTGGTTTAGAGCGTGGAGGCGGATCGCGACGGCGGTCTCCTCCACGCTTTTTTTGACTTATAGCTGCGGGATCAACCGACGACGTTGACGGGTTTCCCGTCCAGAAACGCCTGCAAATTAGAAGCCGTGGCCGCGATGAGGCGGATGCGCGCCTCTCGGCTGGCCCAGCCGATGTGCGGCGTGATGAGGCAGTTTTTGGCTCCGATCAACGGATTGCCATCCTTGGGCGGCTCCACCGAAAGGACGTCCAGGCCTGCCCCTGCAATGCGGCCACTGTTGAGCGCGGCAGCCAGGGCGGCCTCATCCACCAGAGGCCCACGGCCTGTGTTGATGATGAAGGCGGACTCCTTCATGAGGCCAAGGGTACGGCCATTGACCAGGTGCTTGGTCGCATCGGTCAACGGGCAATGTAGGCTGATGGCATCACTCTGCGCAAAGACTTCATCAATGCTGGCCGGAGTGACACCTTCGGGAGGGGCCACTTTCCAGTCACGCTTGCTGGCCAGCACCTTCATACCAAAGGCGACCGCAATGCGGCCAACAGCGGCACCGATATCGCCATAACCAATGATGCCGAGTGTGCGGCCACTGAGCTCGATGATGGGATAATCCCAGTAGCAGAAGTCTGGGCAACTCTGCCAGCGACCTTCAGCGACCGTTTGCGCATGATGGCCGACATGGTTGGTCAGCTCTAGCAACAAGGCGAAAACAAGCTGGGCCACAGCAGGCGAGCTATAACCTGGAACATTGGTCACGACGATGCCGCGCTCCTTTGCCGCCGCCACATCCACAATGTTGTAACCCGTCGCGGTGACACCGATGTATTTCAGGTCTGGCAAAGCCGCGATGATTTCACGGGTGACGGGTGCCTTGTTGGTAATAATCACTTCCGCACCGGCACAACGGGCGGCGGTTTCTGCCACCGGTGTGCGGTCGTGAATCTCGCATTCAGCGATGGCTTGCAGGGGTGCCCAGGAGACATCCCCGGGATTGGCGGTATAGGCATCGAGAAGGACGATTTTCATAAAGTGGCCTGTATGATGGGCGGGCCGAAGAGCTTGGCCAGAAAGAAAGTATTCAGTATTCAAAGGCGGCGAAAACTGAATACTGAACACTGTCCCGAGAAAAACTGTTTAAGCATTCATGATCCAGATTGATAACCTCACCATGCACTACGGCGACCTAAAGGCGCTGGACAGCCTGTCTCTGGAGATCCGGCCAGGAGAACTGTTCGCCTTTCTAGGCCCCAATGGCGCAGGCAAGACCACGGCTATCAAGCTGCTGACAGGCCTCATGAAACCGATGAGTGGCCAGGTGCGCATCTGTGGGATTGATATCCAGAAAGAGCCGCTCAAGGCCAAGTCCATGCTGGGTTATGTGCCAGATGTCGCGGTGTTTTATGAGAAGCTGAGCGCCCCCGAATTCATGCATTTCATCGCCGAGCTTTTCGAGATGGACATTCAACACGCTGCCAAGCGCACCAACGAGCTTTTCACCCAATTTGGCCTGCATGAACACTGCGGACAACGGATCGAAAACCTCAGCCATGGCACACGTCAGAGGTTAGCCATCGCTAGCGCCTTGCTGCATGACCCGAAAGTCTTCGTCATTGATGAACCCATGGTGGGCCTGGACCCCATCCACGCCCGTGTGGTGAAGGAAGAACTCAAACGCCAGACCCAGGCAGGAGCCACGGTGCTGATGAGCACGCACCTCCTCAACATCGCCGAGGAGGTGGCGGACCGCATCGGCATCATCAACCGGGGCAAGCTGCTCTTCGTCGGCACTCTGGAGGAACTGCGTGCCGTCCATGAAAAACAGGGGCTGCGACTGGAAGAGATCTTCCTGGAGATGGTGGGATGAGGATGCCCTGAGTTCTTGCTTGAGCAGTTCCCGATCGCCGTCTTAAAGATGGGATGTCTTCAGCGTCACTTCAGGCTTCACATCCAAGCTCGTGGCAGATGCCTTTGCCTTATTTTTCTGGAACTCGCTTTTGTACATGTCAGACACGCTTTGTGATCGCTCCAATTTGTCAGCCCCTTCCTCTGCCTTAACAGCGCCAGCACTCACTGAATCGGCAATGTCATCTTGTTCCATGTCCAAATCACGATCTTCCATCTCTTGTTCAAAAGGATGATCGAACTCGGGGCTCACGGGCGAAGAATCCTCTTTCAAAATCAAAGTTGAATCGGATGAGGCAAAGGCAGGTGAGGAAGCCAACGATGATGATGAAGACGCGGGAGGCGAAGCCAACAAAGATGACGGCGGAGACGCGGGAGACGAAACCAACAACGATGATGGAGGAGACGCTGGAGGCGAAGCCAACAGCGATGATGATGAAGACGCGGGAGGCGAGGCCAACAACGATGATGTTGAAGACGCTGGAGGCGTAGCCAACAACGATGATGAGGCAGATACTGGAGGCGAAACCAACAATGATGATGATGAAGACGCGGGTGGTGAGATGGCTGGCAACACCGCCAATCCGACGGGAGCCACGGGGCCACGAATTTGATCCATCATCGTATCCCAGGCCGGCATGGCAGCTCCACCTTTTCGAATATCAGCAGCTCCTTGGTCGAGTGGGCCCGATACAGGAAGGGGATCCAGCAGGTAGCTGGTGGATGCAAAGGTCTGAGCGATTTTCACCCCATTCAGCAGAGTTCTTGCACTCGCAGCCTTCGCGAGATCGCTGTCCGCTAATTCCGGAGTCAAATTACCGGTCAGTTGGCCACTCACACCACGAAGAAAAACCACATTCACAACGATGCGATCCCCTGCCTCTGTCCCTAAAGTAGGGTTTTGAAGAGCTGTTTGGTGCAGTCCTTGGAGGAAGGGTTGCACGCCAGCCATTTGAGGTGCATGCGCGGCCATGGATTGCAAAAGTTGCTCGCCGATTTGCGGACCCGTGAGCCCTCCTAAGTTATTTCGCAGTGTCTGTGCATCCATTTTAACGCCATCAAAATACGGAGCCGCATTCGTCAACACATACTCACGCGCAAAGTCGCCTGCCGCACTATCTTGCCTCAAAAGGGTGCTGGCAGTGGCTCCATTGAGTTCCACTTGTAACCGAGCGCAGCAGACATCTTGAAACTGCTGTGGTGTAATGTCTCCTCTGCTATTCAGTGCGTGAAATGCCGCAGCCCCCACATCCTTGGACGCACCAGCCTGATTCATTGCAGCCAAAGCTTGCTGGGCTGCAAGGGCAGGTGTCGCGGCGAGGCGAATATCCTCAATGGATTTTACCGCATCTAACGCAATTTGACGCCCCACCGCAGCGCTGAGTGTTTGACCGTTCATCACGGCCCTGGCTGCCTCAGTTTCAACGGCGCTAGACACCAATTTTGAGAGATACCCATTCAGATTTGCGTCTGGTGTGTTGGCTGAGTTTTGAACACACTGGCCAGTGAGTTCATCATGCCAAGTTCGCTGCACAAGATCCAACCCAGTTTGGACCGTTTGTCCATTACGGTTCACAACGTCGTGAATCTGCCCTTGAATCGTTGCGGAAGGGGCTACTCCCGTGGAGAGTTGAAAAGCATTCGTTAACACTTGTTCAGCAGCTTGTCTTTGAGCGCCTCTGGTGAAAACCCCCAACAAACCTTCATTGTGTTTCTTCGCTGACAACACTCCATCTTTGACGCGCAGCTGAAGGTCGTCAGGCTGTGAAAAGTTGTTTTTAATATCGTCGAAATTCAACGAACCCGTCACTGTCAGCGGAGTACTGTTAACTGGTGGGGTGGGACTGGGCATAAGACTCTATATTGGTTCTTCTAGAAATAACCCCTGAATGAAACCTTGTGACAACATCTGCGAAAGCTAAACCCCATTTTCAATCCCACTCCTGACAAAACCTACTCCCCACTCACCGCCACTCATGCCGTGGATAACGCCCCCGAAGCTGTGTGCGGACAGCAGGGTAACTTTCTTTCCAGAAGCGACCAATGTCGCCGGTGGTCTGAATGGGGCGTTGGGCAGGTGAGAGGAGATGCACCGTGACGGTGACGCGGCCACTGGCGACCTTCGGATTTTCATTCACATCGTACATCTGCTGGAGCACCACGCTGACACTGGGCGGCTGCTTTTCGTCATAAACGATGCGGGCTGATTTGCCGTTTTTAAGGTTAAGGCGCTCAGGCGCGTAGCGTTCTAAAAGATCGCGTTGGGCATGGCTGAGCCATTGGTGCAGCGCGGGAAAAACGTCCTTGTCCTTGAGCTGGCGATAGGCCGTCGCCCCATGGCAAACTTGCTCAATGATGATTCGGCGATCCTCTTCTGTGATGGGCGGGATTTCCAGATCGGGCATCCATTTGGCCAGGCAGTTTACTCGGGTGATCCACTGCTCCACACGTTCGTTCCAAAGGGTGAGCGTGAGACGCCCTGCGATGACTTCATCGGCAAGCAAGGTGGCAGCGGTGTTGTGATCGGGCTCGCCCTTCTCACGACTGCTGAGGACGAGGCTGCGGAAACGTACCTCCTCCAGATTCATGACACGGCGGTTCACCGCGTCATACTGGGCACGCTTGCCCACATTGAAGTCATCGGGGAACAGCTCACGCAGCCACTCTTCCTCCACCTTGGTGACAAGATTGAGCTGCACGGTCAGCGCCTTTCCCTGCACCTCGGTAATCTCTGAGGCGACGAGCAAACGCGGGGGTTTGATGTGGGCATCCTTCGCCAAATTTCCACTGTAGCCGCCCGCCACGCGATAGATGCGGCTGCCGCTGCTGGTCTCCACGCCCAAATGATCACTAAACGCAGCTAACAAAGTTTTCGCCAAAGATTCAGCGGAAGCCACTTCATCATTGATGACCAGTCCCGCGCGTTGGGAAAGGCGGAGGAATTGATCGTAACTGCGCGCAGCTTCCCGGCAGGCAATGGCATGGACATTCAGCGGGATGCAGGCCTGGGGATCGAAGTTCATCGCCTCCGCGCGGATGAAGGCGCGAATGAGCGCCTGGAACTCTGTGAGATCTCCTGGCTCCCAGAAGTCCTCGTTCTTGTGAGAAGCATTGTTTTTCCCCACCATGAGGATGTCTCGCCCCTGGGCCATAGCCGCGCAGAGAGCAGCCTCACGCACACAACCATTTTCGGAAGCCGCCATGAGCATGCGCGCAAACCGCGGATGCGTGGGGAAGGCAGACATCTTCATGCCAATGGAGGTCAGTTTGCCATGGGCAATGGCCCCCAGATCCTGCAACAATCCCTCGGCACGGGCCAAGGCAGCCTCGGCAGGTCTTTCAAACCACTGGATGTTCAGCTTGGCCTTGTCCGAAGCCACATGCAGGGCCAGCAGGGCTTCGCCTAACTCCAAGCGTTGAATCTCGGGAGCTTCACTTTCCGCGCGGTGGATGTGCTCGCGCTCGGCCCATAGCCGCAGGGCAATGCCCGGTCCCAGACGTCCCGCACGCCCAGCCCGCTGCTCGGCACTGGCACGGCTGATCTTTTGAATGGTGAGGGTATTGATGCCGCGACGCGAATCGTAGCTCGCGATGCGGGCCAGCCCAGCATCCACCACAGCGCGCACGCCTTCGATGGTCAGGGAGGTTTCGGCGACGTTGGTGCTAACGATGATCTTCGGCTGCTCGCCAGGAGTCACGGCGGCGTCCTGATCCTGAGGGGAAAGCTCCCCATGCAGGGCGACGATGCGGCGGCCTTTGGCAAAGCTGCGGCCCTGGAGTGTCATCATCGTCTTCCGAATCTCAAACGCCCCAGGCATGAAGACGAGGATATCACCACTGCTACCAAGCTCCCCCGCCAGTGCTTCACAAGCACGCGCGGCCTGTTCCCACACGGGTTCGATTTCATTCGTGCGGGCGTTTTTGTTGGGCGTTTGATAACGCACCTGCACCGGGAAAGTTCGGCCCTGAGACTCCAGCAGTTCGACAGGCTGCATGAACTCCGTCAGCGGGCCGGGCGTCAAGGTGGCGGACATGACGATGATCTTTAAATCCGGCCTGCGGACTCGTTGAAGCGCGATGGCCCAGGCAAGCACGAGGTCACCATCGAGATGACGTTCGTGAAATTCATCAATGACGATGCAGCCCACCTTGGCCAGTTCGGGGTCTTCCATCAGCAGGCGCAGCATCACCCCTTCCGTCACGTAGATGAGTCGGGTATCTCGTGAGGTGACGTTGTCAAACCGCACCTGATAACCCACCTCGCCACCTAGCCGAGCTCCACGTTCCTTGGCCACGCGCTGGGCCAGCATGCGGGCCGCGATTCGACGAGGCTGCAGCACAATGCAGCGCTGTCCCTCCTTGAGGATGCCTGCATCCAGGACAAACTGCGGCACCTGTGTGGACTTACCCGAGCCTGTGGGGGCCTTGATCAGCATGTTCGGCACCTTCGGATCATGCAGGCATGAAACGACGGCATCGCGGATCTCAAAAATAGGCAGGGCAGCAGGGGCGGGCATGGGGGATGGCAAGAGGCCAGGAAAGCGGTGATGAGTCAAGAAGGCGTGAAAGAAGAAAGTGGTCAAAAAGAGTCTATTTACAAAGTCCTGGATTGCCATTCGGGGTCCGTTTCCGCCATGGTAGCGGCCTATGCGGTGGCCCCTTCTTCTTTCGCTCCTCATTTCGTCCACCACACTGGCGGACTCTCTTCACACCTGCGAGCACTGCGCCAAGCACCTGCTGCCCGCTGTGACCAAGCTGACCCCGGGCCGCAAGTATGCCCGCGACCGCCGGGTGGACATTCAGCACTTGAAGTTAGACGTCACCCCGGATTTTGCCAAACGCAGCGTGGCCGGCACGATGACGATGACCTTCAAGCCGATCGCACTGCCTTTAGACAAGCTGGAGCTGGATGCTGTGGACCTCGCCATTGCCGATGTGCAAGTCACCGGTGCCAAACTGGCGGACAAGATCGTCGCCGAGGAAAAACTGACGCTCGTGTTTACCACGCCCATCGCCCCAGGAGCAGAGGTGAGCGTGAGCATCCGATACAGTGCCGAACCCACTCGCGGCCTGTATTTTCGCACGCCTGAAATGGGCTACAAGCCAGGTGACACTCAAGTCTGGAGCCAAGGGGAAGCGGACCTGCATCGCTTCTGGTTCCCCTGCTACGACTACCCGAACGAGCGCTTTACCAGCGAGGTGATCTGTCATGCACCCAAGGGCATGGAGGTGGTCTCGAACGGCAAGCTGGTGGACAAAAAAGAAGCAGGAGAGCTGACCACCTGGCACTGGCTCCAGGACAAACCGCACGTCAATTACCTCATCGCGCTGGCAGCAGGTCACTTCCACAAGATCGAGGACAAAGCAGGCGATCTGCCACTGGCCATGCTGGTGCCACCCTCCAATCAGGCTCAGGCAGCCAATGCCTTTGCGGATACCCGCAAGATTATTGAGTTCTTCCAGAAAGAGATCGGTGTCCCCTTCCCTTGGGACAAGTATTACCAAGTTTATTGCCACGACTTCATCGCCGGCGGCATGGAAAATACGAGCTGCACCTTTGAGGCCAGCAGCATGCTTTTCAATTCAGATACCGAGACCCTGCGCAGCCTGCATCGCCTGGATGCCCACGAAACAGCGCATCAGTGGTTTGGAGATCTGGTGACCTGTCGGGACTGGTCGCATCTCTGGTTGAATGAAGGATTCGCCAGTTACTACACCGTGCTTTATGAGCAGGAAAAAAGTGGTGATGACGCCATGAAATATTCCCTTTGGCTAGAGGCCGAAGAAGTGCTGGATGCCAAGGACACTCGCCCCACCGTGTGGAGAGACTATGGCGACCCGATGCAGCAGTTCGACACACGGGTGTATCCGAAGGGGGCATGGATCCTGCACATGCTGCGCAGCCAGCTTGGGCCTGATCTTTACCGCCTCGCCATCCGCACTTACCTTGAGCGGCATCGCAATGGCATCGTCAGCACGGATGATCTGCATGAGGTGGTGGAAGAAATCAGCGGCCTGTCATTCGATGCATTCTTTGATCAATGGGTTTATCACGGCGGCTTCCCTGAGCTGAAGGTGGACTACTCCTGGGATGCAGCCAGCAAACAAGCTAAGGTGACGGTGCGGCAAACGCAGAAAGTGACGGATCAAGTGCGCCTGTTCCAGTTTCCCCTGCCCGTGGCCTTCACCCTCAAAGGCCAGAAGGACCCGATTAAATTCACCGCCAAGATTACCCAGGCCGAGGAAGCCTTTTATTTTGCCCTGCCCGCCCAGCCGGAACTCATGCGGGTGGACCCAGACTACACCGTGCTGGCGAAGATGGACTTCCAGCCGCCTGGCGACATGCTGGACAAACAATTGGTTAGCGATGTCATCGGACGCATGTTGGCCGCGCAGGTCTTGGGTGTGCGCAAGGATCAGGGTAGCGTGGACAAACTGGCCCGCCTGCTCAAGGAGGATGCGTTTCATGCTGTGCGCAGCGAGGCCGCCAAGTCCCTGGCCAAAATCGCCACACCCGCAGCTCGCAGTGCCCTCATTGCAGGCCTGGCAGGCCAGACCGATGCCCGCAGTCGCGCCGCCGTAGTCGAGGCCCTGACCGCCATTCCGCATCCAGAGGCGCAAAAGGCGCTGCTAACGCATGCCGAGACGGAGAAGAATCCGGCCATCTTGACGGCCATCATCAAGAGCTGGGGCAGCCGTCCAGGGGATGCCGCCATTGCCTCCGCCTTGGCGAAACACCTGAATTCCAAGACTTACCAAAACACCCTCGCCGCTGCCGCGATCAGTGCCTATCGTGCCCAGGATGAAGCCAGCGCAGCCACGGCCATTCTAGCTAAGCTTCAAGATGACCCCCTGGAGTTCCGCACCTGGGACTATCGCAATGCCCTGGATGCCGTCGCTTTCCTCGCCCGGAAACAGGAAAACCGGGATGCCGTGCGCAGCTTTTTGGTAACGCACCTATCCAACCCGAAAGAAGAGCTGCGCAGCGGAGCCGCCAAAGCCCTGGGCACTCTGCGTGATCCCAAGGCCATCTCAGTTCTCCAGGCCATGCTGCCGGAAGCAGGTCCGTATGCTGACCCTGTGCGGGAAGCTGCGGCTAAATCCTTGCAAACTCTGCAAGCCGAACAACCAGGAAGTGCCGAACTCAAGAGCCTCTGGGACCAAGTGCAGCAATTGCAAAAGAAGACCGAGGATCTGCAAAATCGGCTGGATGAAGCCAAGAAAAAGGCCGAGCCCGCCAAGAAATAAGCACTGTAACCGCAGCCACGGATCATTTGCGATATGGGCCAGGCTGTGAAAGGCTGTGACTCCCCAGATTCAGCCTGCCCCCCGCCTTGATTCGTTACCCTGCCGACCTCCCCATCACCGCCCGTCGCGAGGACATCCTCGCGGCCATCCGCTCTAGCCAGGTCGTCATCCTAGCCGGGGAAACCGGATCTGGCAAAACCACGCAGTTGCCCAAAATGTGCCTGGAGGTGCTGGGGGAAACTCGGGGGGTGATCGGCTGTACGCAGCCGCGACGTGTGGCCGCCATGAGCGTCTCCAAGCGTGTGGCTGAGGAACTCGATGTTCACTGGGGCCGTGAGGTGGGCTGCAAGATGCGCTTTAGCGATGACACGACGCGAGACACACGCATCAAGTTCATGACGGACGGGATTCTTCTGGCGGAGATCCAGAGTGATCCCCTGCTGCGTGCCTACTCCATCCTCATTCTGGACGAGGCGCACGAGCGCTCTCTGAACATTGACTTTTTGTTAGGCTACCTGAAATCGCTCCTGGAAAAGAGACCCGACCTGAAGCTGGTCGTTACCTCCGCCACGATTGATACGGAGGCCTTCAGCGCCCACTTTGGCCATGCGCCCATCATTGAAGTCTCGGGCCGTCTTTATCCGGTGGATATCCGCTACAAGCCGGTAGGAGACAATGATGATGATCCCAGCCATCTGGATGCCGCCATTGCCGCCGTCGAAGAAGTGCTCATCGAAACAGACACGGGCGATGTCCTCGTTTTCATGCCGACCGAGCGCGACATCCGCGATACGCGTGATGCTCTGGATGGCCGCCTAGGCAAGGGCATCGAAGTGCTGGCTCTGTTTGGCCGTATGGCCTCGCATGAGCAACAACGCGTTTTTTCACCCGGTTCGAAGCGGCGTGTCATCATCGCCACGAACGTGGCCGAGACCTCCATCACCCTGCCCCGCATCCGTTACGTGGTGGATACAGGGCTGGCCCGCATGAGCCGCTACAATCCGCGCACCCGTACCAAACGGCTGCCAGTGGAAGCGATCAGCCAGAGCAGCGCCAACCAGCGTGCAGGCCGCGCTGGACGTGTTCAAGATGGCGTCTGCATCCGCCTCTATGAAGAGGAGGATTTTAACAAACGCTCCCGTTTCACCCAGCCGGAAATCCAACGCTCGAATCTCGCCGAAGTCATCCTGCGGATGAAAGCCTTTCGGTTAGGCGAGATCGAAACCTTCCCCTTCATCAATCCACCTGTCAGCGCCGCCATCCGGGCCGGGTATGACCTGCTGCATGAATTGGGCGCACTGGGTGAAACCCATGAAATGACGGCCACCGGGCGGGAATTGGCCAATCTCCCCCTCGACCCCACCCTGGGCCGAATGCTGCTGCAGGCTCGCGAAGAAGGCTGCCTGGAGGACATGCTCATCATCGCTGCCGGCCTGAGCATTCCTGACCCCCGAGAGCGCCCGGAAGACAAGCGCGAGCAAGCCCAGGCTGCGCACAAGACTTTCACCTCCCCGGAATCAGACTTCCTCAGCCTGCTGAAGATCTGGAGCCATGCGCCAGATCCAGATAACTCTGGCAAAAATGCCCTGCGCAAATACTGCAAATCCTACTTCCTCAGCTTCACCCGCATGACCGAGTGGCGGGATGTCTGGCAGCAGTTGCGGGACACCTTTCGGGAGGATCGCAAAAAGGCCACGCTGCCTGCTGCCGCAGAGCCGGCAAAAGCCCAAACGAGCGGTGCCTCACCCTGGGATAAGGCTGAAGGCCAAGCGGCGAAACAGGACAGTGGCACTCTTCGCGATCACGCCATCCACCGCTGCATCCTAGCAGGTCACCTGGGCCACATCGCCACACGCCTAGAGCGCAACCAATACAAAGCTGCAGGCAACCGTGAGGTGATGGTCTTTCCTGGCTCGAACCTCTATGAGCGCCGGGAAAAACAGGGCAAGGCAGGCCAAGAAAAAACGCGTCAACCCCTGTGGATTGTCGCGGGAGAGATCGTGCAGACCTCACAGCTTTTTGCGCGATCCATCGCCCGAATAGATCCCCAGTGGGCGGCAGAGCTAGGCGGACACCTGCTGGAGCGACGCTACAGCGAACCACATTGGAGCGCCAAGGCAGGGCGCGTGCTCGTGACTGAGCGCCTGCTTCTCCATGGCCTGGAGGTGAAACGGCAGCCGATTGACTTTGGCAAGATCGATCCCGTAGCCGCCACGCAGCTTTTCATTCGTGGAGCGCTCCTGGAAGGCACCACCAACTTGCCGCATCGCTTCTTCCAGCATAACCAGAAGTTGCGCGACCGCTTGGAGGCAACCCTCACCCGCGTGCGCAGCAGCCGGGTGTATGCCATCGAAGAACATCTCTTTGAGTTTTATCGCGCACGATTGGCGGCCATCTCCTCCGTGCATGACCTGAACAAACTGGTGAATGCTCGCATCCGTGAAGAGCCAGGTTTCCTCTGTGCCCGCGAAGAGGATCTGACCGGCGGGGATGACCTTTCCTGCGATTTGGAAATGTTCCCCGATTCCGCTTCCATGGGGAACAGCGTGCTGCCGATCAGCTACGCCTACAAACCCGGCCAGGAAGATGATGGCGTGACCGTGCAAGTGCCCCTGCCCATGGCGGAGCATCTCACCAGCGGACAGGTGCTGTGGATGGTCCCCGGGCTGAGAGAAGAGCAGATCACCACGCTGCTGCGGGCGCTGCCCAAAACGGTGCGGCGTGACCTCATGCCCCTGGAGGCGAAAGCGCGTGAGATCGCCAAAGACTTTGACCCGGGTCGCCTAGACTTCCATGAGGCCCTGGCCACCTTCCTCCGCCAGCGTTACCGCCTGGATGTCAAGGCCACCGACTGGAATGCACAGACGCTCCCGGCCTACCTGCAACCCCGCGTCGAGGTGATGGGCCAAGGCAATAAAACCGTCATGGCCAGCCGCGATGTGGACAGCATCCGCGAAACCATGCGCAAGCAGGAACGCAAGTCCGACGCCTGGGATCTGACGGCCAAACGATTTGAAGATTATGCCTTGTCAGCTTGGTCTTTTGGCGATGTGCCGGAAACTGTGCTGGTCGAGACCATTCATGGCGTGCCGGTGCTCGGCCATCCAGGCCTGATGCTGCGCGATGATGAGGTGGACCTGCGCCTTTTTAAAACTCCTGAAGAAGCCCGAAAACACACGCCGGCAGCCGTTCGCAAGCTAGCAGAAAATTTACTGAGCAAGGACATCGCCTGGCTGCACAAAGAACTGCGGGTGCTGGAGGTGAAAGCCGCGCCGCAGAAGACACTGAATTTCCAAAGCGGCCTCGCCGCCCTGGGTTCCGCCCCCTCTCAGGCTGCACCTGCGGAGAACAAAGCCGCCTCAGCTTGTGATCACATCCTGGCCCACGCCCTACGCCTGGAGCCTCTGCTACCACTGACTCAGAAGCGCTTTCTCGAAATGTGCGAACGCACCCGCCGAGATCTACCTGCGCTGACGCATCGAGTCCGTGATCTCCTGAAGCAATGCGAAGACCTGAAACAAAAGATCCTGGCCTATCCCAAACGTTATGCCGGACTCGAACAAGACCTCGCCCGCCTGCTGCCGCCTAACGTTTTATCCGTCACGCCTCACGCCCAGCTTCAGCATCTACCGCGCTACTTGAAGGCCATCCTTTTGCGTGCGGAACGCGCGGCGAACAATCCCGCCAAAGACATCGACAAGGCAGCCGCCGTGGCGGATTTCAACACTTGGCAGCAAGAGGTCAGCGACACCAATCGCGAAGCTTTCCGCTGGCTCTTTGAAGAGTATCGAGTGTCCATCTTTGCCCAAGAACTGGGCACGGCACAACCCGTCAGCGTCAAACGCCTAGAAGCTCTTTTGGGCTGAATCCCAGCCTAACGGGAAGCATGGTCCACTTCGCCAGCACGCTTCAGTTCCTCCACAAACACGGCCAGCATTTTGTCATTTTTGTGACGGTCCAACATGCCCACCGAGATCTGCAATGCCTCGGGCTGCGGATTCAGCGTTTTAAGGACCACGCGTTCGGGGATGAGGCAGGCGATCCGCTCCACGACCAGGGCGATGCCCAAGCCAGCATCCACCGCTGAAATGAGACTGGTAACACCATCACATTCACTGGCGATGCGGGCATTGATGCCCTGTTGCTTGAACCAAGCGCCGATGAAAGCCCAGTAGTCTGGGTACTCTTTCTGGCTGTAAACAACGAGCCGTTGCTCATGGAGATCCAGGGGTGTGAGGGTCTTTTTTTCTAACAAGGGATGTTGACGAGGGATGGCCACCCGCCAGGCCTGTTTCTGAACCGTCGTCCAGGTGATGTCGGGGATATCCTTGATCGTAGGCACCGTCACAATGATGTCGAGCGTGCCTTTTTGCAGGCCCTCCACCATCTCGTTATTGGTGAGGTCTGCGAGGTCCACCCGGGCTCTGGGATGCACCTGTGTGAAGGCCTCGATGGCCGGAGAAAGAATGCCCGCGCTGAGGGAGGGCGAGTAGCCGACACGAATGGTCTGGGCCTTGGCCGTGGCCCGCACGCGCTGCTCCAGGGCATCGGCACGCTCTAGCAGATTCCGCCCATCTCGCAGCAGCAGTTCACCCGCTGGCGTGAGGGAAAAGGAGTGCGCTCCACGCTCCAGTAAGATCACGCCCAGTTCATCCTCCAGCCCCTTGATCTGGCGGCTGAGCGCGGGCTGCGTGAGGTGCAGGCGGGCGGCAGCGCGGCTGATGTTGCCATCTTCGGCAGCGGCAATGAAGGAGCGCAGGGGACGGAGTTCCATGTTGGGTGAAGCATACGCCATCCGCAGTCTCAGGCAAACAGAGCCGCATTAGCGAATGAAGACGTTCTATCGCAGTATCCTCTCGCCATGAAAACCACACTTCGTAAATCCCATGAACGCGGCCATGCCGACCACGGTTGGCTGAATAGCCACCACACCTTCAGTTTCGCTGACTACTATGATCCCTCTTACATGGGCTTCCGCAGCCTGCGGGTGATCAATCAGGATCGTGTCGCCCCTGGCGGCGGTTTCCCCACCCATCCTCACCGGGACATGGAAATCTTCAGCTACGTGCTGGAAGGTACCCTCGCCCACAAGGACAGCCTGGGGAACGGTCGCGAACTGAAACCTGGCCAGGTGCAGCTCATGAGTGCAGGCAAAGGTGTACTGCACAGTGAATTCAACCCATCCAAGTCTGAAACGGCCCACTTCCTGCAAATCTGGATTCAGCCTGAGGCGCGAGCCCTGGTGCCCAGCTACACGGAGTGGCACCCCGATCCCGCCAAGGAGAAGGAGCCCAAGGTCCTCGTCATCTCCCACGATGGCCGCGAAGACTCTGCCACCATCCATCAGGACGCCGATGTCTATCGGGTGCGCCTGGGTGCCAGCGACAGCGTGGCCCATGAAGTGAAGGCCGGGCGCGGCGTCTGGTTCCAACTCATCAAAGGTGAAGCCACCATCAATGGCCAAGCCCTGAAACCCGGCGATGCCCTGAGCACCGAGGATGCAGGCACTCTGACGATCACGTCGTCTGGAGCCGAAACTGAAGCCCTGCTCTTTGACCTGGGCTGATTTCCGCCTAACCACAAACCCTGTGTTCTGCCAAAGAGCACAGGGTTTTTGTTCATCAAAGAGCAGCCATCACCGTCTCCGCCGCACGGCGATAAGCTCCACCTTGTCCTAGAGTGGCCACCACTGCGGCCAGATCTTCCTGGAGATTCCGGCGGGTGACCTCATTCGTCAGCAGCTCCACCATCTCAGCCGCCAGCGTATCCGAGGTTAGGCCACCCTGCACGAGCTCCTTCACCACATCTCGTTGAGCCAGCACGTTGACAATGCCGATGTTCTTGATGCGCACCACGGTTTTAGCCACGGCATACGTCAGGCCATTGACTTGATACACCAAAGCATACGGCAGCCCAAAACAAGCTGCCTCCAGCGTTGCGGTACCACTGGCCACAGCGCCCACCTGAGCACGCTGCATGAGGTCATAAACTGTGCCCACTTCAATCCAGCGCTTAGCTTCTGGAAAAGCCGCAGCATCGGCCATCTCGCGCATCAGGCCCGCTAGATTTTCATTCGCGGCGGAAACGGCAAAACGGACATTTGGCTGCACCATGCGGATGGCCTGGGAGGCCTGCAGCATGATGGGAAAGAGACGCTTCACCTCGTTTTTCCGGCTGCCAGGGAACCAGCCCACCAGGCCGGGCTCGCGCTCCCAGTTACGGCGCAGGGTTTCCACCCGGTCCACCATGGGATGCCCGCTAAATTCAGTGAGCAGGCCGCTCTTTTTATAAAACTCCTTCTCGAAGGGGAAGATGCAGATCATGAGGTCCAGCACCTTTGCCATGGTCTTCACGCGACCCTTTTTCCAGGCCCAGACCTGGGGGCTGATGTAGTAGATGATCTTGCCGGTGTAACCCTGCGCGCGCAGCTCCTTCGCCACCCGCAAATTAAAGCCGGGGTAATCCACCAACACCACTGCTTCGGGCCGTTCTTGCATCACCGCCGTCACGACCTCATTGAAGCGTTTCTTGAAGTAGCCGTACATTTTCAGCACTTCCCACAGCCCCACCACGCCGGCCGTTTCCACCCAGTCATCAATGCCCTTCCCAGCTGCCTCCACCATGCGGGGACCACCGAGACCGCTGATCTTCAACGTTGGATCGAGTGTAAGAAGCTCCTTGATCAAACCCGCTCCGTGCGTGTCTCCACTGACTTCACCGGCAATGATGTAGAGATGAGACATGGGTTGCTGTTTCTGAGCCGTTGTTGGGTGGTTTGCGGCGGATTTTTAAACCACCGCAGCCTTCAGTTCATCACTCAGCCTGCCAAAGCCGCGTTTTTCTCAATCTGATCCGTGATCTCCAGCGCGATGCGCACGGCCTCGGCGCCTTCCTGACCCGTCACCACCGGGCGTTTGCCATGGCGGGAGCACTCGACAAAAGCGGCGATTTCCAGCTTCAAAGGTTCGTCCTTCTCCACTTCCACGGCTTCGCGGACGATCTGCATGCCGTCCTTGCGGTAGATCCAGCCGCTCTGTTCCTGGTAGTCCAGTGAGAGGTAGCTGTCCTGCTGGAAGACGCGGATTTTGCGCATCTTCTCCGGGCTAATCCGGCTAGCGGTGATGTTGGCAATGCAGCCGTTGGCAAACTTGAGGCGCGCATTGGCGATGTCCTCGCGCTTGGTCAGCACAGGGATGCCCACGGCATCAATCTGGATGAGCGGCGACTTCACCAGATGGAGAACGATTTCGATGTCGTGGATCATCACATCCAGCACCACGCCGATGTCCATACTGCGATTCGGGAACGGCGAAAGGCGATGCACCTCAATGAAGCGCGGCTGGTCCATGCGCTCTTCGAGCTGCCGCAGCACGGGGTTAAAACGCTCAATGTGCCCCACCTGGAGGATCACATTTTTCGCCTGAGCCAGCTCAATCATCGCTTGGGCTTCGGCATAGGATTCGCTGATGGGCTTTTCCACCATCACATGCACGCCCTTCTCCATCAGGGGCTCGGCCACACGGCGGTGGTAGATCGTCGGCACGGCCACCGTGGCGGCATCCACCCGGCTAGCAAAGTCCCCCAGGTCACTGGCGGCCTGGGTATTGTATTGAGCGGCAAAGTCGGCCGCGCGTGCCGGGTCGGCATCATAGACGGCGGCAAAGACGACGCCCCCTTCGCTGCGGGCGGCGATTTCCGCCATGATGCGGGCATGATTTTTACCGATGGCACCCACACCGGCGACACCGATGCGGAAAGGTTGGGCTGCTGATTCCATGAAGCTCCAGCGTTAATGAGGACGAAGCCGGGAGGCAAGAGGAAAGGAGGCCCTCCACCGACCTCGAACACGCAAAATCCACCCCCAGCCGATTCCCCCTCCCCGCCCTTGCATCCCCCACCGATCCCCGCCATAAAGCCGCCATGCCCGGCCCTGTCCTCCTTTCCGATATTGGCAACGTCCTCACCTTCTTTGATTTCACCATTGCCGCCCAGCGAGTATCCGAGCGCTGCCCCTTCCCGCCCGAGGCCCTTTCCGAGCGGCTGGACAACATCAAAGGCCCCTTTGAGAATGGGGATATGGACGATGAAACCTTTGTCCGCGCCGCCATCCAGGCGCTACAATTTGAGGGAACCCCCGCTGATTTCGAGGCCATCTGGTGCGATATTTTCACTGAAAATGAGGCCATGAAACACACCCTCGCCCCACTGGTGGGGAAGGTGCCCATGAAGCTCCTTTCGAACACCAGCGGCCTGCACAAGGACTACCTCCTGCGCACCTATGACATCTTTCGTCCCTTCAGCGGCGGCGTTTATTCCTACTCCGCCAAGTGCAGCAAACCCGGCGAGGAGATCTTCCAGGTCACCATCCGGGAACTGGATCTCGACCCCGCCCAGACCTTCTACATTGACGATCTGGAAGCCAACATCGCCACGGCCCAGCGGCTCGGCTTCCAAACTCACCTCTATCACCCCAGCGCCCACGCCCGCCTGGAGACGGAACTAAACGCCTGGGCAGCCAAGCACGGCCTGACGGCAGGACACCCCCCTGTTGACGTGAGAATCTCCATGCCCTAGCTGTACCTCTGGCACGTGACATGCGTATCAGTATGCAAAGGCCGACCCGCCAGGAATCCCTACCCTTATGAAATGTGACGTTTGCGACAGTGAAGCCACCGTGTTTCTGACCCAGATCATCAATGGGCAGATGACCACGGTGAATCTCTGCGATGCCTGCTCCAAGGCCAAGGGCGTCACGGACGAGACGGGCTTTGGGCTGGCGGAGGCCTTCCTCAGCCAACCCCCGCCCGCCATCAGCGCAGAGACGGCTTGCCCAGCCTGCGGGTTTACCGCAGCGCAGTTGAAAAAAATCGGTCGTATGGGTTGCCCCGAATGCTACGGCACCTTCCGTGAAGGTCTGGATGGCCTGCTGAAGTCCATGCACAAAGGCACCCGCCATGTCGGCAAGGTGCCGCATCAAATTGTGACCCAAAATGCCCTGGTAGGTAACCTCGGACATTTGCGTGAGGAACTGGCCAGCGCCGTTCGGGATGAGCGTTATGAAGACGCCGCTCGTCTCAAATCTGAAATTGACCTTCTCCAGGCTAAGCTGCCCAGCCATGCCTGACCTTTCATCGTTGTGCATCTGATCGAACAAAGCGCAACGTTACCCATCTAAAGAATCATCCCCCCGATGCGCTTCACCACCCTCATCAAACACCCGGCTGACTGGATGAAAGGCAGCGGGCCGCATTCGGACGTGGTCATGACCTCCCGGGTGCGACTCGCACGCAACCTCCGTGGCTTCAGCTTCCCCGGCTACTCTGCCGAACGCCAACGCGTGGAGCTGCTGGAGTTGGCACGCCCTTGTGTCGAATCCCTGCCAGAAATGACCGATGGATACAGCGAGGAGTACACCGGGCTGACCAAAATCCGCAAACAAGTGCTGGTGGAGCGCCACCTCGTGAGCCGTGAGCATGCCGCCCGCGCCGCTGGCTGTGCCGTCGTGGTGGATCGCAAGCAGAGCCTCTCCATCATGATCAATGAGGAGGACCATTTCCGCATCCAGGGCATCCGCGCTGGGCTGAATCTGCGCAGCGCTTACGCCCTCGTGGACAAGGCGGACACAGCCCTGGAATCCATGCTTCCTTATGCCTACGACGACCGTCTGGGCTACCTCACCGCCTGTCCCACCAACCTGGGTACAGGCATGCGCGCCTCCGTGATGCTGCACCTGCCGGCCCTGGTGCTGTCAGACCAGATCAATCCCGTCATCAAAGCCGTGGGTAAGATCGGCCTGGCCGTCCGTGGTCTGTATGGCGAAGGAACCGAAGCCCTGGGCAATCTTTTCCAGATCTCCAACCAGCACACGCTGGGAGAGAAGGAGGGTGAAATCATCGCCCAGATCGAAAAAGTCATCGAGCGAGTCGTCAGCTCCGAAATGAATGCCCGCCAGAAGCTGCTGGAGGACAATCCCACCATGCTGCATGACCAGGTGGGCCGCGCCTTCGCGATTCTGCGCTACGCTCATATTTTGACTTCAAAAGAGGCCCTGAACCTGCTTTCCCTCCTGCGCCTGGGAGCAGATATGGATCTGGTCCCCAACTGCGACCGGAGTTTGCTCGACATGCTTCTGCTCGAAATCCAACCCGCCCACCTCCAGCTCAGCGCTGAGCGTGAACTCTCGCCCGAAGAGAGAGATGCCCGCCGCGCGGAAATTACCCGGGCGCGGTTGCAAATGCTGACCGGCCCTTCTAACGTTTCTGCAAGCAACTCAACCTCAGAGGAAAAACCCTCTGATCCCAATGATGAATAACTTTACCCCACGCGCCCAACAGGTCCTCGCCCTTGCCCGCAAGGAAGCCGACCGATTCAACCACAACTACGTTGGTACCGAGCACCTCCTTCTGGGCCTCATCAAGCTCGGCCAAGGGGTCGCGGTCAACGTTCTCACCAAACTGGGTCTCGACCTGGAAACCGTGCGCCTCCAGGTGGAGCAGCAAGTCGGTTCCGGTCCAGAAACCAAAATGGTGGGCAATATCCCCTACACCCCAAGGGTGAAAAAGGTCCTCGCCCTCGCCAGCAAGGAAGCCAAAGCCCTGAACCACAGCTATGTGGGCACCGAGCACATCCTGCTGGGCCTGCTGCGCGAAGGTGAAGGCGTGGCCGCTCAGGTGCTGCGCAACCTGGACATCAATCTCGACAAAGCCCGCAACGAGATCCTCAAGGAGCTCGACCCTAATTTCTCTGGCAGCAATGAAGAGGAAGAGGAGGACTCCGAACCTGTGGCCCCGAGCGGCAACAGCGAGGACGACAAGAAGAAGAAAAAGAACGAGAAGACCCCTGCCCTGCGTGCTTTTGGTCGTGACCTGACCGAGACCGCTCAGAAGGGTGAGATGGATCCCGTCATTGGCCGCACGGAAGAGATCGCTCGTGTCATTCAGATCCTCTGCCGCCGCACTAAAAACAACCCGGTCCTCATCGGCGAAGCCGGTGTGGGTAAGACCGCCATCGTCGAAGGTCTGGCCCAGGAAATTGCCGCCGGCAATGTCCCGGAAATCTTGCGCGACAAAAAAGTGATCACGCTCGACCTCGCCCTCATGGTCGCAGGCACGAAGTATCGTGGTCAGTTCGAGGAGCGCATCAAGGCCGTGATGGACGAGATCCGTCGCGCCAAGAACGTCATTCTATTCATTGATGAAATGCACACCATCGTCGGTGCCGGCTCTGCCGAAGGCACCATGGATGCCAGCAACATCATCAAGCCCGCCCTCAGCCGTGGCGAGCTCCAGGTCATCGGAGCCACGACTCTCAATGAGTTCCGCAAATACATCGAAAAAGATTCCGCTCTCGAGCGCCGCTTCCAGCAGGTGAAGGTCGAAGAACCTTCCGTCGAAGACGCCATCCAGATCCTCATGGGTCTGAAGGGCAAGTATGAGATGCACCACAAGGCCAAGTATGCCAACGAAGCCATCACTTCCGCCGTGAAGCTGAGCTCACGCTACTTGACCGCCCGCTTCCTGCCGGACAAGGCCATCGACATCATGGACGAAGCTGGTGCGAAAGCCCGCATCTCCGCGATGACTCGTCCGCCCGAGTTAAAGACCATCGAGGCTGAGATCGAAACGATCCGCATTGAGAAGGAAACGGCCATCAAAGACCAGGACTTCGAGAAAGCCGCCCGCCTGCGCGATAGCGAGAAGAACACCAAGAAGCGTTACGACGACATCTTGGAATCTTGGCGCCAAAACAACAGCGAACGCATCGTCGATGTGTCCGAAGACGACATCATGTCCGTGGTTTCCAAATGGACGGGCGTGCCACTCCAGCGCATGGAAACCGCCGAAGCCCAGAAACTGCTCAAGATGGAGCAGGAACTGAAGGGCAAGGTCATCGGCCAAGACGAAGCCGTCATCGCCATCAGCAAGGCCCTGCGCCGCTCCCGTGCAGATCTCAAAGATCCACGCCGCCCCATTGGCTCCTTCCTCTTCTTGGGACCAACAGGCGTGGGCAAAACCTTCCTGGCCAAGAACCTCGCCGAATTCATGTTCGGCAGTTCCGAAGCCCTCATCCAGCTCGACATGTCCGAGTATATGGAGAAGCACACCGCTAGCCGCCTCATCGGTGCGCCTCCGGGATATGTCGGCTATGAAGAAGGTGGTCAGCTTTCCGAAGCTGTGCGCCGCCGCCCATACAGCGTCGTCTTGTTCGACGAGATCGAAAAAGCCCACCCGGATGTCATGAACCTCCTTCTCCAGATCCTGGAAGAAGGTCAGGTGACCGACAACTTCGGCCGCAAGATCGATTTCCGGAACACCATTGTCATTCTGACTTCCAACGTCGGTGCTGAGAGCATCAAAAAGCAGTCCAGCCTAGGCTTTGCAGCCATGGCGCAGGGCGAGGCCGACAACGCCAGCATCAAGGGCAAGTTGTCCGAAATGGCCAAGAAGTTCTTCAAGCCTGAATTCCTCAATCGTCTGGATGACCTCATCGTCTTCCGCATGCTGGAGAAGGCCGAGCTGGCGAAGATCGTGGATCTCGAAATCAACAAGGTGGTCAGCCGCCTGAAGGGCAAAAACATCCACATCACCCTGGACGAAGGTGCCGTCGAATTCCTGATGAAGGAAGGCTACGATCCGCAGTATGGGGCACGCCCCATGCGCCGGGCTGTGGAGAAACACATCGAAGATCCTCTGGCAGAGCATGTTCTGGGCGGCACCGTCCGCGAAGGCGACACGGTCAAGGTCAGCTTCGATGCTGAAAACAAGCGCCTCAAGTTCGCTGCCGAGTCCCCCGTCCGCGAGGAACCAGCGGTGGCCGAAACCAGCGCTTAAGTCGGCACTTCATCCACCCTCAAAATTCCGAGGCGGGCCTGCAAAGGCCCGCCTTTTTTTGTACCTCCACTCAAGGATGCCATCGCCACCCACCATGGTTTTGCCTGCTCTCCTTCAAAATATTCACTCAAATCACAAAAACCCGTTGCATGTGCCCCCAGCCTTTGCCACTATCGCGGCCCGCCAAAACAGCGGGAATGGCTCAGTAGCTCAGTCGGTAGAGCAGGGGATTGAAAATCCCCGTGTCGGCGGTTCGATTCCGTCCTGAGCCACCTCCTTATCTTAAGGAAGTGGCAAACAAGTCATCTAGGGTCGTCCACATCGTGACCTAAAGCTGATTTTGCACATTGGATTTTGCCGTGACTGGACAGTTTGGTTTCGCGTGATGGAGCCTGATCAAAGCAGTGAGGCAGACTCGTATGATTCTGCCGCATGACCTACCGCACCCGACTTTTTCTCCCTTTCTTCAGCCTATTCGCCGGGCTGACTCTCAATTCGCCGACAGCGATTCAAGCTCAAGACAGCAAAGCTGCCAGTAGCTACGCCAAGGTTCTTTTCCTCGGTAACAGCATCACCAAGCATGGCCCCAAGGCCGACATTGATTGGACAGGAAACTGGGGCATGGCTGCCACCTCGGAGGCCAATGACTACGTGCATCAAGTGATGGCGGGGCTTCGCCAAAGACAAAGCGCCACACCTGAGATACTGGTGAAGAACATCGCCGACTTTGAGAGGTCCCATGTCGGCTACGATCTTGATGGAAAACTCGCGGAAGCCTTCGCTTTCAAGGCAGATCTCATCATCCTCGCCATTGGTGAAAACGTCCCAGCGCTGAAGACCGATGAAGCCAAGGCCGCATTCAAGGCAGAGCTTATGAAGCTGCTACAAAAGCTCCAGGGTGAACACAAGCCCACAATCCTCGTTCGCAGCAGCTTCTGGGCAAACACGGTGAAGGACCAGATCCTCCAGGAATGTTGCGAGGCCGTCGGCGGCATCTTTGTCAACATCAGCACCCTCGGCAAGGATGAGTCCAACTACGGCCGGGCCGAGCGACCCTACAAACATTCGGGTGTGGCCAATCACCCTGGGGATAAAGGCATGAAGGCCATCGCTGAGGCACTGCTGGCCGCACTGCCTAAATCTTGAGATTTTGCCCGGGATTTCTCTGGGGAGAGCAGCCCCGACAGATATTTTTTCAAATAGGTGTCCAATTCGTGGTCCACCTAGACCTACCACTCCTGCATGGCCACCTTACCCCCAGATCCAGCCGACCAGACGGAGACCTATCTCCGGCTGCTGACCCAGCATGACCGCTGGCTGGCTGCCTATGTTTACAGCCTGGTGGCCAGTACGGCGGATGCAGATGACATCCTCCAGGAAGTGAAGGTGACGCTGTGGAAGCAATTTGCTAAATTCGAACCGGATTCCAACTTCCGCGCCTGGGCGCGGAAGATCGCTACTCACCAGATATTAAACTATCGGCGCTCAGAGAAAAAACGCTCTGTCTCTTCATCGCTCGATGAAGCCTTCATCGAGGCCGTCGCAGCAGAAATTGATCAACGGGCGGATGCCTTGGATCTCAAAGCCGAAGCGCTCAACCTCTGCCTGCGCAAGCTGCCCGAGGCGCACCGCAAGATCGTCGTCTGGCGTTACTATGAAGACTGCGGTATCGAAGAAATCGCCGTCAAAAGCGAACGCACCGTGGAAGCCGTGTACCGCCTGCTAAGCCGCATCCGCCAGGTGCTGAGCGAATGCGTGAACCGCCAGATCGCCCCCGCCCCATGAAGACCTCCGATTCATCTCTGGACCGCATCCAGCGTGCCCTGGAAGGCCTCCTTTCAACGGAGGAGCATGACGCTCTAAAAGCCGACGTGATCCGCGATGCGGACCTGCGTGCACTCTATGTGGAGCAGGTCTGGCTGCACTCCACGCTACGGGCGCAGAGCGAGTCCCTCGTTGGCCTTTTGGACATTGGCGAAGAAGCTCCTCAAATCCTGGCTCCAGCAAAGCCTTTGCGTCGCTGGCCCGTCGCGCTGTGGTCCGCAGCCGCAGCAGCCTCTGTGACCCTGGCTGCCAGTGTTCTCATGCCGGGCAAAGGTGTGTCTCCCCTTCCCCAAGTCGCCACGCTCATCCGGGCAGAAAACTGCCGCTGGGCTGGTTCGGATCTTCCCACCGCGTTGGATTCCCAGTTAGGCACGGGCAAGCTAGCCCTCGTGGAAGGCATCGCCACGCTGAAATTTAAGAGCGGCGCGACGGTGACGATGGAGGCCCCGACGACGCTAGAAATTCTCACCGCCATGCATTGTCGCCTCATCGAAGGCACCCTCACGGCCGAGGTGCCTGAACCTGCCCACGGTTTCACCATTGATACCCCTGATATTCAGGTGGTGGATCTGGGCACCAAGTTTGGCGTCACCGCAGGCTCCGCAGGCAATTCCCAGGTGCGTGTCTTTGAGGGCGAAGTTGAAATCGGCGGTCTCAAAGATGGCAAGATCAAGCGCCTCACGGAAGGCAAAGGTCTGCATGTCGGATCTGGCAATACTTTGTTAGGCCAAGAGCCTACCCGGGGTGAAGCCATTCAGGAAGCAGGAGGATGGACAGCCATCCCCACCTCCTTTGGTCGCGGCAAAGATGGTTATGCCCGCCGGGGGGACAACGGCGCACCCATGGGCACTCACCCCCTCATCATCGTCAAGCACACGGACCTCGCCCCTGGGGTCAAGAATGAACGCCGCGCAGTTATCACCTTCGACTTGTCTCAGGTCCCCACGGAGAGCGTTCAGGAAGCGCAGATCGTGCTCGATCCGGAACCCAGCGGCTTTGGGTTTTCTGCATTGGTTCCAGATGAATCCCGTTTCTCCGTCTATGGACTGACCGATGAAAAACTGGATGCCTGGGACGAAAAACAAATGACCTGGGCCACCATGCCGGGGTGCAACGATGCCGGTCCCGACGCTGACCAACTGCGCAAACTGGCTGAGTTTTGGATTCCACGCGGCGGCTCCGGCGGGCCCCTCACCGTCCGTGGCGATGAACTCGCAAAATTCATTCGTGAAGATACCAACGGATTCGTTAGTTTTGTCATTGTCCGTGAGACGGGCGAAACCGACCCTTCAGGCCTCGCTCACGCCTTCGCCGCCAAAGAGCACCCCACGGCCCGCGCCCCGCTGCTGCGCCTCAAGTAAACATTTTCTGACCATGACCAAGCCAACCACGCTCCTGATCGCCTGTCTCACGACGACGCTCGCCTCCGCTGCGGACGACGCCCAACGCGCCGCCATGCAGTTCTTTGAGAAAGAGGTGCGCCCCGTGCTGGTGAACCGCTGCTACGAATGCCACGGCGAGAAGAAGCAGAAGGGCAGCCTGCGGCTGGATAATATCGGCTTCATCAAGGCAGGCGGAGATTCCGGCCCAGCCCTTGTGGCGGGAGATCCTGACAAATCGCTGATCATCGAAGCGGTGCGTTATCAGGAGCCGGAATTTGAAATGCCTCCCAAGGAAAAGCTTCCTGCCAAGGAAATCGCCATCTTGGAAAAGTGGGTGAAGATGGGCGCTCCCTGGCCCGAGGCAGAAGCTGCACGTGTCAGCGTGGATGAAAACGGCTTCACCGATGAAGACCGGAAATACTGGGCCTTTCAACCCCTGACCAAACCCACACCTCCGGACATCCAGAGCCCATGGATTCGCAATGATGTGGACCGCTTCATTGCCAAAAAGCATCAGGAGTTAGGCCTGACACCCGCTGCGGAGGCTGACCGCCATGAGCTGGTGCGTCGCCTCTACTTCAATCTTCATGGCCTGCCCCCCACTCAGGAGCAGACGGAGGCCTTCGTGAAAAGCTCCGATCCCAAAGCTTACGAAAAGCTGGTGGACGAACTCCTAGCCAGCCCCCGTTACGGCGAACGCTGGGCGCAACATTGGTTAGACCTCACTCGCTATGCCGAGAGCGATGGCTACAATCAAGATGCCTTTCGTCCTGCCGCCTGGCCGTATCGCGACTATGTCATCAAGAGCCTGAACGACGACAAGCCTTACGATCAGTTTGTGCGCGAGCAACTGGCCGGGGATGAGATCGCCCCCAAAGACCCAAACGTGCTCGTGGCCACCTCCTACCTGCGCAATCCCATTTACGAGTACAACCAGCGCGATGCCCGTGGCCAGTACGAAGTGGTGCTGACGGACCTGACCGACAATGCAGGCGAGCTTTTCCTCGGCCTCAGTTTCGGCTGCGCCAAGTGCCATGACCACAAATTCGACCCCATCCTGCAAAAGGACTACTACGCTCTGCGTGCCTTTTTCACTCCTGTCCGCTGGCGTGATGACCTGATCCTGGCCACCGATGAAGAGCAGGCCGAGTTTGCCAAAAAAGAGGCCCCTTACAAAGCCGCCACGGCCCACATCCAGGCGGAGATTGATGGCATCATCGGTCCCATGATCGAAAACAATGTGAGGAAGGCCTATGAGCGCTTTCAGGCAGACATCCGCGCCATGGTGGACAAGAAGCCTGAAGAACGCGCACCTGAAGACTGGCAGGCCTCTTACTTCTGCGAACGACAGATGGAGTATGAACGCGAGCGTTTCGATGCCCTCAAATCCATCAAAGATCCGAAGGTCAAAGCTCGCTACCAAGCCCTGATCGAGGAGCTGAAGAAGTTCGACCATCTCAAGCCTGAGCCTCTGGTGAAAGCTTTCGTCGCTACCGATGCTTCCGCCAAAGCACCGCGCAATCCCCTCAAAACCCGCAAAGGGGAGCTCGACGTCCAGCCCGCCTTCCTCACCCTGCTGGAGCCTAAAGAGCCCGCGATCAAGCCCCTGGAAAAATCCACGGGCCGCCGCAGCACCCTGGCTGACTGGATCACCCGTCCAGAGAACCAACTCTCCACCCGTGTCATCACCAATCGCGTTTGGCATTATTTGTTCGGCAAAGGCATCGTCGAGACCCCGAATGACTTTGGAAAACTGGGCGAAGTGCCCACGCACCCCGAACTGCTGGACTATCTCACCCAACGTTTCCTGGCGGGCGGCTGGAGCCTGAAAAAACTGCATCGCGAGATCCTGCTTTCCGCCACCTACCGTCAGACGGCGCATCGTGAAGTGCCAGCCATCGCGGCGAAGATTGACCCCTCCAACAAATTCCTGTGGCGCTTCAATCCACGTCGTCTGGATGCCGAGCAAATTCGCGATGCCATGCTGGCAGCCAGTGGTGAGCTGGATGCCAACACCGGGGGCCCTTCCACCGATGGCAATGGCACCCGCCGCTCCATCTACACCATCAAGAAACGCAACAGCCAAAATGAGCTCTTGCGCAGCCTGGATGCCCCGGCCGGCTTCTCCAGCACCTCCGAGCGTCAAAGCACCACCACACCGACTCAGGCGCTGCTTTTGCTGAATGGCGACTGGACACTGACACGTGCCCAAAAACTGGCGGCTCGGATCTCCAAAATCGAAGACATCTGGCAATACACCGTGGGCCGTGCCCCCACGAAAAAGGAACTCGATTTGGCTGAGAAATTCATCGCCGAACGCACCGCTACGCCTGCTGTCGAAGAACGTCCTACGGCCATGACCAGTGCGGAACTCGCCACTGCCAGCCAGTTCAAAGAGAACACTCCCCAGGAACGTTTGGTCGCCCGCACCGTGGAAAAAGAAGGCGACGAATTCACCATCGAAGCCGTGGTCAAACTGGACAGCGTGGATGCCAATGCCTCCGTCCGCACCATCGCCTCGCGCTGGAACAATGGGAAAGACAACGTCGAAGCCTTCGGCTGGAGCTTGGGTGTGACGGGTGAAAAGTCCCGCTTCAAACCGCGCAACCTCATCATCCAACTGGTGGCGGAAGACGAGAACCACAACATCACCTATGAACCCGTGGCTTCGGACCTCCGCCTGGAACTCGGCATCGAGTATCACATCGCCGTGAAAGTCTCCTGCAGCGCCCACACCGTTACCTTCCGGATGAAGCAGGTGGACAAACCCAATGCCGCCCAGCTCATCTCCGTGGTGCCTCACACCGTGCGCAGCGGCCTCAGCAGCGGGTCGTCTTCTCTGGTCATCGGTGGCGTGCATAAGCGCGCCGCCTCCCATCAATGGGATGGCAGCATTGAGGCTGCACGCGTCGTCCGCGGCATCCTCCCTGACGAAGATCTCTCCGCCGATGCCGCTCAATGGAAAGCCCCTGCCCTGGTCATCTGGGATGTCCGCGAGCCCCTTCCAGACACCCTCGCTTGGTCCAGCGCCGAAGCCTCCAGCCCCGGCATGGTGGATCCCCACCAGCGCGCCCTGGCCGACCTCTGCCACGTGCTCCTGAACGCCAACGAGTTCTTCTACCTGCATTAAGCTTTAGCCCCCTTCCTACCATGCCTTGCCATAACTACGACATCCCCACTTCCCGCCGTGCCTTTCTCCGCCGGGCGGGCTGCGGGTTCGGTTCGGTGGCGCTCGCCGCCATGATGCGCGAGCCTGTGCTCGGTGCGCCGAGCGCGGCCAATCCAGTGCTGAAGCAGCTGCCCCAGCGCATCGGCCAAGCAAAGAACGTGATCTTCTGCTTCATGGAGGGCGGCCCTAGCCATCTGGACACCTTCGATCACAAACCTCTGCTGCAAAAACTCACAGGACAAAAGCTGCCGCCCAGCTTCAAAGAGCCTGTGCTCGCCATGGGTGAAAGTGGCGCTCCTTTGCTGGAGTCCAAACGCACCTGGAAAAAGTATGGTCAGAGTGGCCTGCTGATCTCCGACTGGTTTGAAAACGTGGCGGAGCATGCGGATGACCTCGCCGTCATCAACTCCTGCGTTTCCGATGGCATCAACCACGCCGGCGGCGTCTGCCAGATGAATACCGGAAGCATCTTTGGTGGACGACCATCGCTTGGGGCTTGGGTAAATTACGGTCTCGGCAGCGAGAACGGAAACCTCCCTGCCTTTGTCGTCATCAAGGACAGCGAAGGCACCGTGGTGAATGGCGTGCGCAACTGGGGCAGCGGCTTCATGCCTGCCGTTTATCAGGGCGTGGAGTTCAGTTCTGACGGCGTGCCGATCAAATATCTGGACAACCCCAAAGGCTACAGTTCCGCCCAGCAGCGCGAGAAGCTGGACCTGCTGGCCAAGTTTAACCAAGAGTATAACCGCACCCGCACGGACAACACCGAACTGGATGCCCGCATCCGCTCCTACGAGCTCGCCTACAAAATGCAGGCCGAAGCCCCCGAGGCCGTGGATCTCAGCAAGGAGACCGCCTCCATCAAGGCTCTCTACGGCATGGACAAGCCTGAGACCGCCGTTTATGGGCGCAACTGTTTGTTAGCCCGTCGCCTCGTCGAAAACGGCGTGCGTTTTGTCCAGCTCTATTCTGGTGCCGGTAGCAAGTGGGATTCCCATAGCAAGCTGGAAGAGAACCACAGCCGTCTCTGCCGTTCCGTGGACCGCCCCATCGCGGGCCTGCTCACGGACCTCAAGCAACGCGGACTGCTGGATGAAACCCTCGTCATCTGGGGCGGTGAATTCGGTCGTACCCCGATGAGCGAACAGGGCGGTGGCCGTGACCACAACCCCGGCGGTTTCACCATGTGGATGGCTGGCGGTGGTGTCAAAGGCGGCCAGACCATCGGCGCTACGGATGAGTTAGGCCTCTACGCCATCCAGGACAAGATGCACGTGCATGACCTGCACTCCACCATCCTGCACCTGCTAGGCGTGGACCACACCCAGCTCATCTACCCACACAAAGGCCGCCCGGAGCGCATTGACCAGAACGAAGGCCACGCGAATAACAAACTCATCACGGGCTAGCTCTTACCCGCCTTCAGATACCCAATCAGATCGGCAAGATCCTGCGCTGTCAGAGCGGCTTCCAGACCCTCGGGCATCAGGGAGACGCCTAGGCTTTTGAGGCTGCCAATGTCCTGGCGCAAAACAGCACGTGAAGATCCATCGGGCAGCTTGAAGGTGACACTGGCAGCGCTTTCAGAAGCGATGAGACCAAAGATCTGCTCGCCGCTTCCCAGCGTGCAACTGTAGGCGTGAAAGCCCGGCTGAATGTCCAGGTTCGGATCCAGAATATTGGTCAGAATCTTCTTTGCAGGGTGATCCGATACAGTCCTTAAATCCGGCCCAATGGCACGCCCCTCGTTGCCAAAAACATGACAGGCTGCGCAGGCGCGCTGATACACCTTCTGGCCACGCTGGAGTTCCGCCTTCATCGCCAAAGCAGGCCTAAATTTCTCCACGATCTTGGCTCGCGCCGGCGATCCCGCGACACTGAAAAGCTTCACCGCTTTTTGTTTCAGTTCCGCATTTGGATGATTCGTCAGCCGCAGACGCCGTCCCGCATCCACATCGCGTACGGACAACTTTCCCTCCCCCATCCAGGCCAGCAACTGCCCTGTCCAGTCATTGCGAGACATCAGCGCATCCAGCGCCTGCTCACGCGCCATCGGCAGCAGTCCCGGCCAGGTTTCCAACAACACTCCGTTCAAACGTGCATCCCCCACTTTGACGAGCACCTTCAGGCCCTCGCTCCAGTCCCCCGCGTCCTTCCCGGTTTGCAGTTTCGACAGGAGAAAACCGACGGCCAATTCGCGGCTGGACTCCCTCCGCGTCAATAACTCCGCCGCCGCCATTTGCATCGCCGAATCAGACTCGGCCGAGGCCAGACTTTCAGACGCCTCTTGAAAAACGGACTCTGTTTGCGCCAAAAGCAAAGACAACTCATCGCCCGGCTGTTTCTTCTGAAGCTCCGCAACGCTGTTTTTTTGACGGCTCAGTCCATCGAGAAAACGGCCTAACCAATCCCATTTTTCGGCACCACCCGCGACTTTCATGGCTGGTTTAATGAGCTCAGCCAAAGCTTCCCGATTTCCAACGGCCAAGGCCATTTGCACCAGAGTCTCCACAGAGGTCAGACTGGCAGTACGCGATATCTCGGTGAGATGAGGCAGCGCGGAACTGAGACAGGCCGCGGCCATCATGGAATCTTCCGCATGAGCATGAAAAAGCTGCGCCAGTGCTTGCCCTGCTCTGACCTGCGGCCATTGGCCGAGACTGAAAGCGAGCTGCAACCTCACTTTCGCATCCGCGTCCACCACAAGCTGAGTTACCGCCTCCGCCATCGCCTCCGTGGGGAACTTTTCCGCCAGCCTCACGGCATTTTCTCGCACGCCTGGATGTCCATCCTTCAAAGCCGTCATCACCTCTTCTGCCTTCAGGGCCTGCAGTCCATCCAGCACGCACAGAGCTTGCAGCCGGGATTGAGGCAACTCTGCTTTGGCCGCCATGTTTCTTAACCCAGGCACCGCCGCATCTCCCCCTCTCCACAGCAGCATCTGCTGTGTCTTGTCCCGCACCCACGCATTCGAAGATCCCAGCGCCTGGACCAGCCCCTCCTCATCGAGATGAGCAAGATCAGGAACCGCACGCTTTTCCGCGCCCTGACGAGTCACACGATAGATGCGCCCCATATCGTCCCCTAACCGATAGTGCGGCAACAGTTCTTCTTTGCCCTCTTTAGGCAGCCAATGCGGATGCTCAATCATGTAACGGTACATGTCCGCAATCCACAGCGCCCCATCCGGGCCTGTGCGGATCATCACAGGGCGACACCAGCGATCCTCACTGGCAAAAAAATCCGCCTGGCCCTCCGCTTCCGGACGTTGAGCGGAAAAAGTGACGCCCTCGTTCTTCAGTTCCAAATGCTGCACCAGATTGTGAAACGGCTCCGCAATGAAAGCATGAGTTTGCCCACTGGGGAAAAGCCAGGAGTCCCCATAAATCATGCCTCCGCAGGCCGAGGTGTAGCGGCCTGCCTGCTGAAAGCTGTGGTAGCGTTTTTCCGGCGGGCTGGCGGGATACACGGGCGGATTGGACCCGCCCGGCAACTGCACTCGCCCCTCCGGCGCAGCTAGGTGCGGATTGCGCAGCAGGTAGTGATCTGGCAACACATAGTGCCAAAGCGGATGCGAGTTTTGAGAGCCAAACCAGTGCCCCCATTCATCACGATTACGGCCAAATTGAGTCGGGCCACTCTGGGCTTCGATCTCGCCCGTATCGGGTCGGATGCGAAAGTCTCGACTGCCGATCAGGGTGGCCACGCCCGTGTGTTTTGAAAGCAGCCGCGTATCCGCCCCATGCTTGCCGTGATGGCCCCCTGCCGCCACATAGATCCAGTTATCCAATCCCCAGCGCAGCCCATTCGCCCGCAGTTGTTGGTTGCCTTCACTCAGCCCCGTGTAGAGCACCTCCTTCTTGTCAGCCTTGCCGTCACCATTTGTGTCTTCCAGGTAGAGGATGTCTGGAGCAGCGGTGACAATGCAGCCTTGCCGCCAGGTGATGAGGCCATTGGGAAAATTCAGCCCTTCAGTAAAGAGTGTACTTTGGTCATAAGTCCCATCGGCATTGGTGTCCGTGAGGATGCGCACCCGCCCTCCGGCAGCCCCGTTATCATCCAGGCCTAACGGATAGTCTGCCATCTCCACCACCCACAGGCGGCCCTGAGCATCCCAGTCAAAGGCCACCGGGTCCAGCACCAGAGGCTCAGCCGCCACGATGCTCGCTTCGAAGCCCTTGGGCAGGCGCAGGCTTTGGAGGCTTTTTTGCGGAGACAGCGGTTCGGACTCCGGTTTCTTCGCAGGCCGCGCGGGGGCTGTGCGCTCGGCGGCCTTGAAGTGAGCGAGAACCTGAGCTGCATTCAGAGGCACAGAGTAAATGGCCACCTCGTCCATCTTGCCTTCAAAGCCGGCAAACTGGTCACAGCGTCCGCCCAGGAACCACTCATTGGCCCCCTCAGGCAAAGTCCAGTCCACCTCGGCTTCCATCTCGACCTGACCATCCAGGTAAACCACCAGCTTCTTTTCATCGCGGCTGATCACCACATGATGCCAGTCGATCCGTGCGAGTTTCGTTTTGCCCCGGATCACTTTCCCGATGCCATTGCCCGTGTAGAAAAACAGCTTTCCAGGACTGACGTCTTCGCTCGTTCCACCAATGCCCAGGTGCTCGCCCAAAGCTTGTTTGTCTCCATCCCTTCCGCGTGAAAACAGGTAACCGGTCACGGGACGAAGATCGTTCGGCAGGGCATTCCAAAACCAAAACTCTGCGCTGTAACGGCGGCCCAGCTCAGCTTTCTCCACACGAAATCGGCTGCCCGCCACGTGCACGGCGCGGTTAACTTCGGGCCCAGAGAATGGCGAAGGTTTTTCAGGATCGGCTGAGATCGCCCCGCCCACCCGTTGCACCCCAGGCAGGCCATAGGCGATGCCATGTTCCCATTCGCCCCGGCTCTGGCCCGTGGCTTCACGCAATTGCGGCCCCGTCAGATCATTCAGCCGCCAGTAACCCACTGGGTCATCCTTCATCACGGCTTGGCTATAAGGGCTGGCCGCATCCACCAAAGGCCGGCGTTTCTTTCCAGACACCTTTTCCAACAGGCCCAGGACAGCCTCGACGATCTTCGGTTCCGCCGTCTCTTCCAGGCCTGCCGTGCGTGCGGGCCAGGTGGTGTAGCCACCCAGACGGTGCTGCTCTGGCGGTGGAATGTAGCCCTCAGCCCCATTCGCTAACTCGATGTTAAACGTGGCGGCAAGCGGGCTCTGCGCCTTGATCTTCAGCCCCGTGATTCCATACACTTCGTTAGGCATGGCCGCGATACCCAGGTCGCCGATTCGCACCGCTTGCAGCACCAGTTCCGTTTTGGGATTTTCATGAATCCACTCGGCCTGCTCCGCATACACCTCTGGTTGGTTCTTTGGCGGGGCATCGCCGCGCTTTTCATTCAGCGGAAGCGCCCACGCTAGCCGCTCAGCAGACGGCAAACGACGTCCCAGTGGCAGGAGGGTTTCCTCCATCCTCAAAGGCACGTCCGCCTGATGTCGAATCCCCTTCCAGGCCGCTAGCCCAATCGCCGCCAGACCTTCCGAATACTGCTGGCGGGTGTAGCCTTCGCGCTTCGCCTCGCTGTAATCCATCCAGTGCTGGTCGCCACTGGTGCCTTGGGAGACAATCCCCACCACGTCACCGCCCAGCCCTTTTTCAAGAGCCCGCGCCACTTCACCAAAGTAGTCGGCTGAAAAACCATCGGCACTGCCGAAGTAATGCATGGAGTAGTTCGCCAGCACGCAGATAGGTTTCTCATCTTCCAGCCCAACGACGCTGAGAAGCGAAAGCTGCGGATCCGTCGGCCCCGAAGGCCCGAGTGAATCGGCATTCAAGTAACCTGGGTGCATCATCGCACGAATCGTGGTCTCACCAAAAGGGTCAGGCCCCACTTTGTCCGAACGACGAATCCAGCGGCGGCAGTGGGTGTAATCGTGCGCATCCACCGCCCCCCATCCCGCCTTGGCGGGGCGCAGCCGCGCGTGAGCATTCGCGATCACTGCCGCCACCTGCGGGATCATTTGGGCCGTGTAGGCCTCATCCTTGCGCGTGCCCAGGCACATCGCCATCGTGCCGGGGGCCGAGTGCGTATGCGTGGAGGAAATTAGGATGCGGTTTGTGGCAATGCCCGTCTGCTTGGTGACGAGGGTCTTGATGTCGTTGCAAACATCGGTAGGCAGCATGCAGGAATCCACCACGCAGATCACCACGGTTTCCCCACCTGACTTCAGCACCAGAGCACGTGCGTACAAAGGATCGTCCACCCGCTTCCAGAGGGCCTGGAGAAATCCCCCGTTGCGGATGGCAGGCAGCTTTTGGGGCGAGATGTCCGTGGTCGCCGCCCCGGCAAGCAGCGTTTCAGCCTGCGCGGAAAACACGGTGCCCAAAAGCCCCAGCAGGAGCAGGACAAACTTCATGACAGAAGACCTCCGGGCAAAGCCTCAAAATCGGCCTCCATGAAGTCTGCGACTTCCGCCAACCAACGTTCCTGCACAAAGGCCACGTGATCCGGATGATTTGTGTAAACGTCATAGGCAGCCTGGGCCTCAAACCGCATGGTGATCCCAAACGTATGCGGATTTTTCACGCTTGTTTGGCGGCGGATGCCAAAGTCCTGCACGCCAGGGAGATAGGCCAGAGTGGCGGCGGCCATGAGAAAGTCCTGCTCTTCAGCGGAACCTAGTTCATGCTTCAGGCGAAAGGTGACGGTGTGTTCGATCATAAAGATTGTTAGGCTAAAAGGGCGACGCATCAGAACCCGGCCCCGAGGGCCCAGTGCATGGCATCGAGGATGTGCTCGCGCATCGCCTCAGCAGCGGCGGTTTCGCTTTTCTGCATGGCCTGGACGAGACGCTGATGAGAGGCTGCTGGAAACTCCTGGGCCGGATTCACAGCCTGATCCAGGACGACGAGCCGGGGAAGCAAAGGCGCGAGAGCGGCCTCCAAGGGTGGCACTTCAGAAAGGCGAGCCACCGCCAGATGAAAATCAATATCGGCCTGCCGGGCACTTTCCAGATCGCCTCCTTCGGCCACCAGGGCATCCACCCGTTTGGCCAGTTTTTCCAATGCCCGCAGACTGCCGATCTCCAGCCTCGCGGCGCATTGGCGCGCAGCTTCACACTCCAGGGCCAGCCGTAGGATGAACTCCGCCCGGATGGCTGCCAAGTCCCGGGATCGAACCCGCGCTCCCACCCTAGGTTCCACATCCACCAGCCCCTCATGCTCCAGCGCCCGCAGCGCTTCCCCCACCACATTCATGCCCACCCCCAGTTGTTTGGCCACGGGCCGCAGCGTCAGTCGAGTTCCCGGAGGAATTCGCCCCTCCAGAATCTGCGACCGCAGTTCCAGAAAGGTCTGCCGGGATTTGGTGAGGAAGGATGAAGGCGGCTGCACGTCTGTCATGGACTCAAAGAGATTTTGAACACTGTTGGAACAGTGATTGAACGTCGGCTTTCAGGACTTTCTTTCTTTGCTCTCTCACTGCGCGGCTCATCACCACGTCATCTCATTTGCCCGCTGCATTTCCCGCATCCATAGATGCGCCCATGCCAGACACGCTGCGCCACATTCTTGCCTCTGAATCCCCCCAGTCTTCCATCACCGTGCGTGGCTGGGTGCGCACGAAACGGGAGTCAAAATCCTGCGCCTTTTTGGAAATCACCGACGGCTCTTGCTTTCGCGGCCTCCAGATCGTGGTGGATGCCGCCCTGCCTTCCGCCAGTCTGCTCCCTTCCATCCTTACCGGGGCCTCGGTGGAGGTCGTGGGAGATCTCATCGCCTCTCCTGCCGCAGGTCAAAAGTGGGAACTCCAGGCCACCGAACTTCGTCTTTTGGGCGAGGCCGATGCCACCTACCCGCTGCAAAAGAAAGGCCACACGCCTGAGTTCCTGCGCACCATCGCTCACCTTCGCCCGCGCACCAATCTCTTTAGCAACGTCTTCCGCGTGCGCAGCCGCATGGCCTTTGCCGTGCATCGCTTCTTCCAGGAGCGCGGCTTTTTCTACGTCCACACGCCCATCATCACCTCCAGTGACTGCGAAGGCGCGGGTGAGCTTTTCCGCGTCACCACCCTGAAACAAGGTGCCCCCGCGAAGCCCGAGGACGACTTCTTTGGTCGGCCCACCTACCTCACCGTCAGCGGCCAACTCCAGGGTGAAACCTTCGCCTGTGCACTGGGAAACATTTACACCTTCGGACCCACCTTCCGCGCTGAAAACAGCAACACAGCGCGCCATGCGGCCGAGTTCTGGATGATCGAACCCGAGATGGCCTTTTACGATCTCTTTGCCGACATGACCTTGGCCGAGGAGCACGTGAAGTACCTGGTGGATGCCATGCTGACCGAGTGCCCAGAGGAACTCGAGTTCTTCAACAAATTCGTGGACAAAGATTTGGTTAACCGCCTCCAACAGACCCTCGAAAAACCCTTCGAGCGCATCAGCTACACAGAGGCGGTGGAAATCTTGCTCAAGTCCGGCAAGACCTTTGAGCATCCCGTCGTCTGGGGCGAGGGATTGCAAACGGAGCACGAGAGATACATCGCCGAACAGCACGTGCGCGGCCCCGTGACGATTTACAACTACCCAAAGGACATCAAGCCCTTCTACATGCGCCAGAATGACGATGGCAAAACCGTGGCCGCAATGGACCTGCTCGTTCCCGGCATTGGCGAAATCATCGGCGGCAGCCAGCGTGAAGAGCGCCTGGACGTGCTCCGCGCCGCCATGCAGCAGCACAACCTCAGCGAGGAAGACTACCAATGGTATGTGGACCTGCGCCGCTACGGCAGCGTACCGCACGCAGGCTTCGGGCTGGGTTTCGAACGCCTGCTCATGTTCGTCACAGGCGTGAGCAATATCCGCGATGTCATTCCCTTTGCACGCACCCCCGGTCATGCGGCGTACTAGTCTGAGATCTTCATGACCGTTCGGGGAACAGTTTTCAGTTTTCAGTCTTCAGTGTTCAGTCGCCTGGGACTGAACGCAGGGGTGCTTGTGTTCGGTGCATGCCTCTGGGTCATGACGCTTTTTGCAGGCGCGCAGACGGGCCTCACCCTGCAACTGGTGCCCGAGACCACCGCCATCGTCCCCGGCCAGCCCTTCCGGGTGGGTTTGTTCATCCAGCACCAGCCTGGGTGGCATACTTACTGGCGGCAGCCGGGGATCGTCGGCGTGCCCACCAGCATCACTTGGGAATTGCCCGCAGGTTTTACCGCAGGCGAACTGGAATACCCCGAGCCCGAAAGCGTGCTCATGTTCCGCATCAAGGCGCAGGGATACGAACGGGATGTGCTGCTGCAGACTCAGATCACTCCCCCGGCAGACCTGAAACCTGGGCAAACCATCCCTCTCAAAGGCAAAGCCACCTGGATGTGCTGTGGCAATTCCTGCCACCCCGGCCACATGGGCATCGAACTCAAGATGCCCGTGGAGAAAGAAAGCCGTCCCGATCCCCAATGGCATCCTCTTTTTGAAAAGGAGCGCCAAGCTTACGCCCAAATCAGCTCCGCATGGCAGGTTAGTGCGATCGAGGAAGGGTTAAAAGTCACAGTCACACTTTCCCCTGCCACTGACGCACGACCTTTCACGGCGAACGAAAAAGTGCTGTTTTTTACGGACGACGGCTGGATCAACAGTGACGAACCCCAACCACAAACCCTTCTGCCTGACGGTCGCCTGATACTCCACCTGACACGCGCCGATGTTTTCCTGGGCAAAACAGTACCCCAAGAACTCAACGGCGTGGTTCAGCGGGACGGTGGCTGGGTGCCAGGGAAGAAGTGGCGCAGCCTCAGTATCGAGCCGAAATTACAGCGCCCTTGATCTGTTACGGCTTCTTCACCAACGCAAAACGATACCAGCGAGAGCCTCCTTGAGAGTCTGGGATCAAGATGGAGAGCTCGTCCCCAATCGAATTCACTTGAATCTTGTCCCGCTGCTCGATCCCCACTGCCTCACGACTGATCGAGACACTCAGCAGTTGGAATCCGATTTCCTTTGGATCGATCCCATCAACGCTTTTGGTGGCGGTACGGTCCACACCATTATTGGCACGTGAGTTTTTCCAGTTTGGCCTCCACGGCTTGCCATCCACATAAGTCGGCTCCTCCTGGCCCTCATGTCGCCCCGGTTTGGCATTGCCACCATTGATCCAATAAATGCCGTCCTTTTTCACTCGCAACTCAGAGGGACCATCAATCAAAGCCTCGATCACCACCGAGTTGGGAGGAGCCTCAGGCAGTCCAGAGGCTTTCACTTCAGAGCCAGTTTGCGCCTTTACCTTTTGCCGGAAATACAGATTGTCTTCAGCCGAAAAAGTATCTGCCGACAGGGTAAAGACCTGCCCGTCCTCCCGTTTCATCGTTACCTGATCGTCCTTAAAAGACACAAACTCAGCCTTCAGGGTTCGTCCTGACTTGTCCGTGAACACCCTAAGTTCCTCCGCTGTAGCTGTGGCACTGCCGCCAACAAACCCCCACATAAGAACGCAGGACCACATCAAGCCAGGGATGAAAAATCGGGCCACCATAGGAATTTGATTAAAATCCCACTCGCACCTCCCTTTTCAAGACCAATTCTGTCAAAAACCCTTCCCGATGGATTGAGGGCGCTGTATTTGAGATTCACTGCCAACGGTTATCTGACAGCACCCGCACATCCACCCCAAGAATCGCGTGCATTTGTTCGTTAAGAAACCAGAAGTCTCCCCATTGAATTTTCGTCAGGCCAGACCACAGTCCCCTCCACTCCCATGAAAGGCATCCTCGTTCTCATCCTCGCCGCAGCAGTCGGCTATGTGGCCTACCAATATGTGTATCCGATCATCGCGGATTCGATGAAGTTTGAGAAACACAAACCCAAGCAGGAAGTCGTCGTCGCGCCAAAGCCTGAGCCCAAAAAAGAGGTGGTCGTCATCGCCCCGCCCAAGCCAGTCATGGAGGAGCCGAAGCCGGTCATGGAAGCGCCAAAACCGGCTCCCATGGTCGAGGCCCCCAAGCCTGAGCCTGTCAAACCGAAGGAAGGCGAATTTGTAGCCCCTAACTTTGACCCCATCGAAGTGGCCACCCAAAACTGGGCCAACATCCCAAAAAGTGCCTTTCCTCGTCAGGTGAAGCTGAAAAAGGATCTGGATCTCCAGATGAAAATCGGCAATTCCACCGCCGCCACTCAGGTGAAGGCCGGTGGCAACATCGTCGCCGTGGGCCAGGATGGCATGGACATCCTCGTTTCCCCCACCGAGACCTCCCCCATGCGCGGCAAGGTGGGAATGGATGACACCGACCTGAAGGAAACCCTCACCGAAATCTACGAGCGCTGGAAAGTCGCCCGTACCGAGACCCTACGTCGCGCCCATGAATTCAAACTGGTCGCAGCTGAGCGCGCCAAAAACGCTCCGCCTCCCACCAAAGGAGCTACCGCGAGCGCTGGCAATGACAAACCTTCCCGCGATGCCGACGGCACCTACCCCCTCCTGCTAGCCAGCATGAAGTCCGGCCAAGTCACCGAAATCAAACCTGAAAGCATCAAGGAATGGGGAGAGCCCCAGATGACCGAAGGCGTCTGGACCGTGATCGTGAAATACGAAACCCAGACCATGTTCGGCAAATTCGACACCGAAGCCCAGGCCCAGATCAAGAATGGCAAGGTGGAGAAATGGATCTACACCGGCTCCGGCGAAGAAGTGCCTTAATCGAAACCTTTTAAACCAAGCCTGCCACGTGCCGTTGATCCGGCGCTGGCAGGCTTTCTTTTGTCCGGAGACGCCGCCAGAACATTTATATCCTGGCGCAACCAACTCTAAAGATTGAATCCCCAAATGGCGAAGGCTTACAGGTTGCCCTTCATTTTCAATTCCCTCTAGGTTTGCAGCCCACAAGAGTGAAAAGACGTCCCCCCTCGCCCCGCTTGCGGGGAGTAGGGCCAGGGGTGAGGGGCGGTCGAGTGCTCTCGGGGATCGAAGACTGCAAGCGTCGTTTTGGGTAAAAGGGCAGCCCTGCATAAAAACTTTCTGCGTGCAGCGTCCCCCCTAACCTGGGCCTTTCGCTTCGCGCTTCGCACCCCAAATTCGACACCGATGTGGCCACATCATTTTTTAAAACGCTCCAGTCATAACACCGATCAGCTAACGCAATCCAGCGATCGCGGAGTCTGCGCTTGCCGTTGTGTCACGGAGTGATGCGCGCCCCGCCTGCCTTCATCTCTTCTACCAGTCTCTTGGAGCCTTCATTGACCGGATTACCCTCGATGAAGATCTGGCAATAAGGCGCCCACTCGCGGCTCGCCTCGTTGTCCTTTTTCCACATGCGATGCAGAGGAGAAAAGTCCGCGATTTGATTGTTCTCCAGGAATAAAAACTGAAGATCCGTCAGCGGTTCCAGAGGGGTGAGATCCACCACTTGATTGCCTTTCAGAGACAGCATGGACAGCCATTTCAAAGAACCGATCCCAGTGAGGTCACGGATTTGATTCCCCTCCAGATAAAGGGTCCAGACCTTGGGCAATTTAAACAGCGGCTTCGCATCCTGGATCTGGTTCCCTGCAAGATAAAGGGAAGTCAGCGAGACGATGCCTCCCAAGGGAGAAACATCCACCACCTTGTTATTCGTCAGCTCCACGTACTGCAGGGCCTTGCAGCTTGCCAGCGGAGCCAGATCAGAGATCTGATTGTTCCCCACATCCAGAAACTGCAGCCGCTCCAGCCCCTTGAGCGGAGCCAAGTTCGTGATCTTGTTTTCAGGAAGGGTGAGTGAAGCCAGGGCCGTGCAGCTTTCCAGACCTGTCAGGTCTGTGATACCCAGTGCCTTTCCCTCAATGATGGAGACAGAGGCCACATCTGCCGCCGTCAGTGGCTCTTGACTATCACGCTTGGCAAAGACCTGCTTCCGCACGGCTGATTCGAGGGCTTTGTCTTTAAAGACAGACACCGGCTTTGGCGGAGCCGGGGGTGGTGTCGGTTTCGCGGGAGCGGTCGCTGGTGGCGTGGCGGGCGCAGGTTTTGTCTCCGGTTTGGCCGCTGGGGCCGGGGCAGGCTTCGGAGCCGCCGCAGGGGCAGGTTTTGCCTCCGGCTTTGGCGCGGGCGCTGGAACTGGCTTTGTCTCTGGTTTAGGCGCTGGCGCAGGAACTGCAGGAGTCACAGGCTTGGGCGCAGCCGCCGGGGACGCCGGGGGCGTCGCAGGAGCTGTCGGAGTAGCAGGCTTGGCCTCCGGTTTGGCAGCCACGGGAGCGGGCGCAGGTTTCGCAGGGGCAGTTTCAGTTGCGGGTTTAGCCACTTCTGCAGGCTTTGCCGGTGGCGGAGAGGCGGGCTTGACCTCCTGGGACTGGGCGGGAGTAAGGGCCAGGAGGAGAAACAGGGGGGTGGTCAGCTTCATGGCGTGAATGAACATAGCCCGTTTATACGGCATCGCGAGGTTGCATGTTAGCGTAAAATCGGCTCTGAGTCTTTATGGTTAATGTCATCGTCATTCTCGAGATCGATCCAGCCCGCGTGGATGAGTTTCTGGAAGTCATCACCTACAACGCTGCCGAGTCCGTGAAGGAGCCTGGTTGCCTACGCTTCGAGGTGAGCCGCCAGTTTGATCAACCCAACCTCTTTGCCCTCAGCGAAAGCTATGTGGATAAAGACGCCATGGATGCCCACTACCTCACCCCGCACTTTGCCGTCTGGAAGGAAAAATCGGCCACGGGCTTCGTCGCGAAGCGCTGGTCCGTCAAAGGCCCTGTGCTGGAGTAAACTTCTGTGGAAGACGCCTTCGGCCATCGCATTTCCTATCTGCGCGTTTCCATCACGGACCGCTGCAATGAACGCTGCCGTTATTGCATGCCGGAGGAGGAGCAGGCCTGGTTCCCGAAAGACGAAGTCCTCACCTATGACGAAATGCTGCGCGTGCTGCGCGTGGGCGCAGGCCTTGGCATTCGCAAAGTACGCGTGACCGGCGGGGAGCCCCTCACCCGCCCTGGTGTGGCGGACTTTTGCACGCAGATTTCCGCCATTCCCGGCATCGAAGAAATCGGCATTTCCACCAATGGCACCTTGCTTTCCAAGCAGGAAAACGGCGTCACCATGGCCGAACGGCTGGTCAAAGCGGGCGTGCGCAGCGCCAATGTCTCGCTCGATTCCCTGGACCGCGCCGCTTACCAGCGCAGCACCAGCCGCGACCTGCTGCCGAAGGTGATGGAGGGCATTGATGCCGCCATCGCCGCCGGTTTCCGCAGCATCCGCCTGAACTGCGTGCTGATGAAAAACCAGACCGAGCGCGAGTTTGTGCCCCTCATGAATTACGCCTGGGAAAAAGGGCTGCTGCTGCGTTTCATCGAGCTCATGCCCGTGAGTACCCAAGAAGTCCTCAGCGAAGATAATTTCCTCGCCACAGGGACGGCCAAACAGCTCATCGAGCAACACACCGGCCCGCTCATTCCCCTGCCCGACTTCAAGACCAACGGCCCCGCCAACTACTATGCCGTGCCGGGCACGGAACAAAAGATCGGCTTCATCGGCGCGATGACCAACCTGCACTTTTGCGAGACCTGCAACAAGCTCCGCCTAACCAGTGATGGTAAACTGCGCCCCTGCCTGGGTAGCTGGCTGGAGTTTGATCTCCGCAACGTCCTGCGCAGCGGCTGCACCGATGACGAACTGGCACGCTTCATCCTAGGCGTGGTGGAGCGGAAGCCGAAAGAGCACGACTTCCGCGACAACTACCAGCCCAATCGGCGCATGATCGCTATTGGTGGTTAGGCCAGCACCTTCTTCACGGCATGACCGTGGATGTCGGTGAGCCGGTAGTCACGTCCCTGGAAGCGATACGTCAGCCGCTCATGGTCCACGCCCAGCAGATGCAGGATGGTGGCATTCAGGTCATGCACATGCACGGGGTCTTCCGTGATGTTGTAGGAGTAATCATCCGTCGCACCCAGTGTCATGCCTTTTTTCACCCCAGCCCCGGCCATAAAGATGCTGAAGCAGCGCGGGTGGTGGTCGCGGCCATAGTTGGTTTCCGTCAAGGCTCCTTGAGAGTAGATGGTGCGGCCAAATTCACCACCCCAGACAATCAGCGTATCCTCCAGCAGCCCCCGCTGTTTCAGGTCCTTGATGAGACCTGCGGTAGCCTGGTCCGTGTCATTGATCTGGCCCTGGATGGCCTTCGGCAGACCGCCGTGGTGATCCCACCCCATGTGAAAAAGCTGGATGCAGCGCACATCCCGCTCCGCGAGCCGTCGCGCCAGCAGGCAGTTCGCCGCGTAGGTGCCGGGTTTCATCACGTCGGGACCGTAGAGATCCAGCACGCTCTTGGGCTCCTTGGAAATGTCCACCAAGTCCGGCACGCTGGTCTGCATCCGAAACGCCATTTCATACTGAGAGATCCGAGTGGCCGTTTCGGGGTCACCAAAGGCAGCATGATCCCGCTGGTTCAGCGTTGCCAGTTCATCCAGCATGCCTCGGCGCACTTCGCGTGGCACACCGGCAGGATTGGTCAGGTAAAGAACAGGGTCACCTTTGTTGCGAAACTTCACCCCCTGATGCTGGGTCGGCAAGAAACCGCTGCTCCACAGGCGATCATACAACGGCTGATCATCTGGCCGCCCGGTGCCAAAAGAGGTCAGCACGACATAGGCGGGCAGATCACGATTCACACTGCCCAGCCCGTAACTCAGCCAGGAGCCAATGCTGGGCCGCCCAGCGAGCTGGCTACCGGTTTGACAGAAAGTGATGGCCGGGTCGTGATTGATAGCCTCCGTGTACATGGAGCGCACCACACACAGCTCGTCCGCTACGGACGGCAGATGTTTCCAAAGCTCGCTCAACCAGAGACCGCCCTTGCCATGCTGGGCAAATTTAAACATCGACGGGGCTACCGGAAAAGATTTTTGCCCCGAGGTCATCGTGGTCAGCCGCTGCCCCTTGCGAATGGATTCCGGCAGGTCCTTGCCACGATGCGCCTGCATCTGCGGTTTCGGATCGAAGAGATCCATCTGCGAAGGTGCCCCGGACTGGAACAGATAAATCACTCGCTTCGCCTTCGGCGCATGATGGAAATGGGCGGAAGAATTATCCGCCATCAGGGCACCTAGCGCCGTCGAGCTGAGAGCGGCAGCGCTGTTGCGTAGAAACAGCCGACGATTGAGCGTGTCTTGGATTTGGAAAGGATTCATGGCAGATCAATCACGGGTCACCACACGGTCGAGATTCAGCAGCACGCCCGCCGTCGCCGTGTAGGCGGCCAGGTCCCCGGGATTCAGACTGGCATCGGCAGGGGAGGCCCCTTGGGTGATGGCCTTGACGGCCTCCTCCGGGTGGGTCTCATACCACGCGCGTCGCTCCCGCCAGCCACGCAGTAGAATGGCCAAAGACTCAGGATCAATCTCGCGCGCCGTCGCTCTTTGAAAGCCATAGCGCACGGCCTCCTCCGGTGTTTTGCCCTGCTTCATCATCAGTTGGGCCAGACCCCGTGCAGCCTCGACGAAGGTAACCTCATTCAGCATCACCAAGGCTTGCAAAGGCGTGTTCGTGCGGCTGCGTTTCACCGTACAAATCTCGCGCGTGGGCGCATCAAAAAGCAGCATCGTTGGGGGAGCGGCGGTGCGTTTCCAAATGGTGTAGAGACTGCGGCGGTAGAGGGCCTCTCCCGTATCGGCTTTGTAGCCGCGCAGGTCACCATACTTGCTCGTTTCATCCCACACGCCCTCAGGCATGTAGGGTCTCACACTCGGGCCACCCACGGTTGGCACCAAAAGCCCGCCGATGGCCAGCGCCTGATCTCTCACCGTTTCACCGCTGAGGCGGAAGCGTGGCCCACGGCCTAACCAACGATTCTCAGGGTCTCGCTCCAAAAGCTCAGGCGTGATCTTCGAAGTCTGGCGGTAGGCCTGGCTGGTGACCATGAGTTTCAGCACGTGCTTCATGTCCCAGCCGCTGCTCATGAACTCAGCCGCTAACCAGTCCAGCAATTCCGGATGCACAGGATACTCCGCCTGGATCCCGAGATTCTCCGTCGTCTTGCATAGACCCGTGCCAAACAATCGCTCCCACTGCCGATTCACCCAGACACGTGCCGTCAATGGATTGTCGCTGCTCACTAGCCACTGCGCCAGGCCCAGGCGATTATTCGGGGCTCCCTTCGGCATCGGATTCAGCCAGGCAGGCACGGCCATCGTCACCTTCTCCCCCGGTTTGTCATACTCTCCACGGTGCAGGATAAAGGCATCCCTCACCTCCTTGGCCTCCCGCATCACCATGGTCGTAGGCAGGGCATTTTCAAAATCGGTCATCGCCTTCTTGCGCTCAGCCACCACAGCCATCTCACGGCGCACCGGACTGTCTTCACTGGCCAGATAATAGTTCTGCAATTCCTGGTTCTGGGCAGCAGTGCGCTTAGCTGGGGCCATGGCCAAGATGGCTTTGATCTTGGTCAGGTCCGCTTGGCCATCCAGCTTTACCAAGGAGGCAGGCAACGCCGTAGAACTGACCCGAAAACGTCCGATGTTATGCCCGCCGATGGCCTCATGACGCAGACGCAGGAGCAACATGGCCCCTTCGCCAGACGCAATGGGACGCTCCAGCAGAAACATGGCCCGCCGGGCATCCTTGCGTGTATTGCCATCAATCGCCCAGCCCTTACCACGCTTTTTGTTCAGCACATGGGTGATCTCGTAGCCCTTCTGGCTGTAGTCAGCTTCAGCCTTGGCCACGGTGATCTTCTCTGGCTTGCCTCCAGGCTTCTGCACATACACATCAAAGTCGCTGAGGACAAAATTACCATTGGTGTTCCGTCCCAGACTCCCTCCTGGCAGCGAGGCATCTGGGAGGCATTCCAAAAGCAACGCCGAAACACCCTCCCGAGGCACAGGGACATCGTAGAGATAGACATCGCGGAGAGGATTCAGACCGCTGGCCAGGTAGCTACCATCTGGTTGCCGGGTGAGCTTGGCTCCCTGATCATTCAGTTTGGAGACCACTTGCGAAGGCTCTAGGAAAGCCCAGGTCGGCTTCTGGGCTGCCAGTTTTGCTGCCGCGTCTTTCTCCCAGGCAGCCAGTAACATCGGCAGTTTTTTTCGCTCTTCGACCAGAGCTTTTTCGGCCGACTCCACCGCTGCCTTCAGCACCCCCATCCGCTGCTGCTGCTCGGGCGTGGTGACATTCATGATCGGCACGGAGTTTCCTCCACTGCGATTCGATGCTCCTTGAATAGTTCCGCTTTCCTCGATGTTATTAAAAAACGCGAACATCGAATAAAAGTCACGCTGGGTGATGGGGTCATACTTATGATCATGACAGCGCGCACAATTCATGGTTAGGCCCAACCAGGTGAAGCTGGTCGTTTCCACCCGGTCAATGATGTTCTCAATGCGCCACTCTTCGGCAATGATGCCACCTTCGCCATTGATGCGGTGATTGCGGTTGAACCCCGTGGCGATCACCTGATCCTGCGTGGCATTCGGCAGCAGATCACCGGCGATTTGCTGAAGCGTAAACTGATCAAACGGCAGGTTCCGGTTGAAGGCCCCGATGACCCAGTCCCGCCAGGGCCACATGCTGCGGCTACTATCCGTCTGGAATCCGTGGCTGTCCGCATAACGCGCGAAGTCCAGCCACTCGCGCGCCATGTGTTCACCATAATGCGGACTCTGCAAAAGCTGGTCCACCGCTCTCTCGTAGGCTTTTGAAAGTCCCGCTTCCTGGGCGGCCTTCACAAAGGTGGTCACTTCTTCCGGCGTGGGAGGCAACCCAACGAGGTCAAGGCTCACCCGCCGGATCAAGGTGGCAGCATCGGCCTCGGGCGAAAATGCGAGCTTCTCTTTGGCCAGACGTTCCGCCAAAAATGAGTCGATGGCGCTGGAGACAGGGCTTTTCGTCGGAGGCCGCGTCACAGGCTCAAAGGCCCAGTGCCCTTGATATTTGGCCCCTTCGGCGATCCATTGTTTCAGCAGTGCCGCTTCCGCTTTGGACACCGGTTTGTGCATCTTGGCCGGGGGCATCAGATCATCCGCATTGTCCGTCGTCACTCGGGCGATGATTTCACTGAGTTCGGGTTTGCCCGGCACAATGGCCACGGCTCCAGATTCCGCCGGCTTCAAGGCCTGATCACGAAGGTCCAGCCGCAGTTCGCCTTTGCGCTCCTTTTCATCAAAGCCATGGCAGTGAAAGCACTTGTCCGAAAGGATGGGCCGGATGTCACGATTGAACTGCACCTCCGCCGCCTGAGAGCAGGAGAGTGTCACTAAAACTGGAAGAAAGTAAAAAGGCCGCGTCATGCCAAAGAGGTGCTACCCGCCCAAACGGACGAACAGGCGCACTTCTCTCTCGCCAGCCGGATTTGACATCGGAGAGGTCGCGTCCTCCGCCCCCTTAGGTCGTCGCAGGTTTCACTATGACAGGTGTCTCCTTGCCCGCAGGTTTATCCTCCTTGGCCGTATCCGCATCCATCTTCCCATCAATGGAGGGCAGCACTCGGGCACCATCCGCAGGGAAAGGAATCGGCGTGAGGCAGAGCACATCTCCAGGCTTGGGCGCCTTCGCCGCTGAAGCTGAAACCACGATGTGTTTCTCATTACTCACCAGCGGGTCCACCGTCAGACGGCGCAGGGTATTCTGAGGACGATCAATCAGGATGATCTCATTTCCCGCACGCACAGCATTGCGTGGAATGACGTACACATCGCGCAACGGCTCGCCTGAGATCTCAGCCTCCACGAAAGCCCCGATAGTGAGCGGAGGCGAGCCGTCCGCACGCCGGGCGTACGGATCTGTCACCTGCGCCACCGCAGTGGCTTGGCGCGTCTCAGCATCCAGAGACCCCTCCACGCGGACGATCTTGCCCTCCCAGGCCACCGGCTTACCCGCGACGATGGATTTGAGGAAAACCTTCGCCCCATCCTCAGTCGCTGTGCTTTGATCACGGAAGGATTGCGGCAGCTTCAAAAACTGACTTTCACGCTCGGGCAAAGGCAGGCGGATCTCCACATAATCCACGGCAAAGATGCGGCCCAAAATAGTGCCCTGGCTGACAAACTGCCCCACATCCACCGCCTGCTCCAGCACCTGGCAGGCATACGGAGAGCGAATGGTGGTGCGCTCCAGGTCCCGCTCCGCCTTCATGATTTGGGCCTTGGCCGAGGCCACGTCCGCCTCCGCTTTCGCCACTTGCGGGGCGCGTGTCACCAGGGCAGATGGCGTCCCTGTGCGGCCCATAGCACGCCAGTTTTCCACCGCTTGGTCCGCCCGCGCTTTTTCCTCGGCCAGCATCACCTCCGCCTGGGCCAGCGTGCCCTTGGCGATCACGATGGCGGTTTCATAGTCCAGCGGGTCCAGTCGCATCAGCACATCCCCCTGGCCAAAAAAACCACCCGGGCGAAAGGACGGACTGATCTCGATGATCTTGCCACTCACCTCGGGCAGCAGGGTGCTGCGCGTGCGCGGCTGCACCGTCCCCTGAGAGCGCACCCGCAGTTCATATTCCGTCTTGTTGAGCACCGTCCCCTCCACCCGCACGAAGGTGGGCGGCATCTCCTTTTTTTCCTGCGGAGGCGGGTTCTTTAAAAGATACCACGTCACCAAGACACAGGCCCCCAGCACAACGAAGGGCAGGATAAAACGAACAGCTCGGAGGAGGAAGCGCATGAACAAAAGTTTAAACGCTTCGGGATGCCTCAGGATTCATTCTTTGTCGAATGCCCATTCAGGTAGTTCACCCTGAATGGGCCACTTTTTGACCTCAACCGAACAGGGCCGCGATGGGCTTGCCACCATCCGTGATCGGTACAGGACGAGACGCATCCACCAGCTCATGCGAGGGATTGATGCCCAGAGCCGCGTGAATCGTGGCGTGGAAATCGGGCGTGGAGACCGGGTTTTCCACGATCTCTTTCGACAAATGATCCGTCACCCCATAGGCCCCGCAATGCTTCAGGCCACCACCGGCCAAAATCATGCTGAAGGTGCTGCACTGGTGGCCGCGCCCGCCTCCGCCATCGAACTCAGGTGGGCGCCCGAACTCGGTGCCAATCGCGATGAGTGTCTTATCCAGCATGCCGTGGGTCTTCAGGTCCACAATCAGCGTGGCCAGTGAATCATCCAGGTCCTTGATTAGCAGATGCTGGTTTTCCTGACCATCATTGTGCGTGTCCCAGCCCGTGCCGTTGACGAAACCTAGGTTATGCGAAACCTCGATGAAACGCACCCCATCCTGAATCAGACGGCGGGCCAACAGGCAGCGCTGGCCGAACTCACTGCCGTAGGCATTGCGGAGATCGGCAGATTCTTCGTCCAGATTAAAGTTGCGCATGAACTCCGGTCCAGCCAGGCGCAGAGCCTCACGCTGAGCGGCTTCGTAATCTGCCAAGGCAGCCTCTTTGGCCACACGCTCTTGCAAAGGCTTCAGCAACTTTTCACGGGCACTGATGCGCTGGTCAGTGACGTATTCTGGACGAGTGAAACCCGCTGGGCCAGCCTTCGTATCGGAGAGGTAGATATTGCCGTACTTGGCTCCCAGGAAGCCGGGCCCACGGCTGGGGCTGGGGTAGCCGATGAGCATGTAAGCCGGCACTTTCGGATTGGCCGAACCCCGCTGATGAGCGACGATGGAACCAATGGAAGGATATGTGGCATTGCCACTCACAGGACGCCCTGTGTGAACGTAATTCGTGGCGATGGCGTGCTCGTTAATCACGTTGTGAAACACCGTGCGCACAGCGGTTACATGCTCCATCTGCCTTGCCGTTTTAGGCAGGTGCTCACACACGCGAACGCCAGGAACCGAAGTCTCGATGGAAGGGTAGGCCGAGCCAGCCTTTTTGGGATTCGCCTTGGGATCGCCCAGAGCTTTGGGGTCAAAGGTATCTGCCTGGCACATGCCCCCACCCAGCCAGATGAAGATGCAATGTTCCGCCTTCCCCATCGGGATCGGCGCTGAGGTAGCGGCCCGCACTCCCATGGAGGCAAAAGGGGCCAGGGCGGCAGTCTGAAGAAAATGGCGACGTTTCATGGTCTTAAAGATAATAATCCGTTAGGCAGTTCAATCGTTCAAAAAGCGTAAAACTAAGGAGCAAAGACCCATTCAGGCGCGTTCAGCAGGGCCCACAGGACGTCCTCCAGGCGATTGCGCCAGTCTTTGCTCAGGCGCTCCGTCGGCGCATCGCCCCGGCGGGCAGCGGCCTCTTCTTCAATGCGCAGCGCATTCGCCGCCGCATCCAGATGGTTCGTCCACGAAACATATTTCTGCGGGTAACGTGGCCCAGCTTTCACCGGTGAGACCGGTTGCAGACGCGAATCATAACCTTCGCTCAGGTAGGCGATGTATTGCTCACGCTCAGCAGCCGTCGGCTTGCGGGTAAGCAGGCGCAGGTAGAGCGTATCCACAAATTGGTCTAACGGCATGTCTTTCAAAGCCAGCGCCGTGATGCCGTGGTCATCACTCAGGCGAGTGAGCCAGATGCCCACGGTGCCATTGCCGAGAATCGCAGGTTGAAGAGCGTTAGGATCATCATTGCGACTGCTCACCGGGTCCTGACGGGCACCCCGCCAGCCGAAAGCTTCCAGCACGTCGCACACGGCCTGAATGCGCGGCAGGCTCAGGCTGGGGCGATCACGTTCATTGCTAGTGCTAGCCAGCATCCAGGCATGCGTTGGATTTCCCAGAGTGATGGAGCTTTTCATGTCACGCCGGCCGTCAATATCCAGGCTGACTTCCTCTGTTTTGAAGGGTTTACCCGTCGCTGCAAACAGGGAGTCCACAATCTGCTCGGCTGCTAGGCGACGAGGCGCAGGCGAGGCAAACAGCGGGCTGGTCGCCGTAAGCTGAGTATCCGTAGCACGCTGGTAAGCATGGGAATTCAAGATGATCCGGGAAAGGTTTTTCAGGCTGTATCCACCGCGCACAAACTCCCGGCCTAACCAGCGAATGAGTTCAGGGTGTGAAGGTTTCCCGCGCTCCCAGTCCTCCGCAGGCTCCACGATGCCGCGGCCCATGTATTGCTGCCAAAGACGGTTGGCGATGACCTGGGCAAAACGCTCATTCTGTGGAGCTGTGATCAGGGAAGCCAGACGGTCGCGTGTATCTTTGGGATCTTCCGCCAGCGTATCCGCCAGCTTCTCAGGAGCAAATTCATCGAAGGGCCACGCGGGCTCTACCTTGGTGCCGGGTTGCAGCGTCACCTGGATCAGCGGCTTGCGGCCACCTTCATGCAGTTTGTCCATGGGCACGCTGCTGGTCTTTGGCACGTCCACAGCCTTCTTTTCCAGCATGGCGGCAAGTTCAAAAAGATCCTGCTGCAGACTCTTATGAGCCGGGGCATCGTGACAGCGGGCACACTTCATTTCCACGCCGAGGAAGGCGGTGCTGATGATGGTACCTTTCGCTGCCATGGGAACGTCATTGCCTGACGCCGTGCCAAATCCAGCCGGGCCGCCGAAACGCTCGCTGCCCTGCATGCGCAGCAGTTCCGTGACCACAAGATCCATTGGGCGGTCATCTTCCAGCGCCTCATGCAGATACCAGCGGAAGGGCCCGGTGTTATTCAGCGTAGGGTTGAGGATGTTCGGGTTTTCCGCCAGGGCATCCTGCCAGTAGCCCATCCACTTATCCGCCCAACGTTTGTCAGCCAGCAGGCGATCAATCGCCTTGGCTCGCTTGTTCGGGCTCTTGTCAGCAGTGAAGCTAGCGATCTCTTCCAGGGTCGGCACCACGCCCACCGTATCCAGCGTTACGCGACGCAGGAAGGCAAGGTCATCGCTGAGATCGGTGATCTCAATGCGGTCCACATTCATCTCAGGCCATACAGCCCCTTCGCTGATCCAACGCTGGATCACGGCGATCTGCTCCGCCTTCAGCGGGTGGCCTTTCGGCGGCATGATGTAGTCTTCATCCGTGGTGCTGATGCGGGCAATGAGGGAGCTCTTTTCAGGTTTCCCAGGCACGATGGCAGGCCCGTCAGATTCGCCGCCTTTGAGTGCCTCAGCCAGAGAGTCCAGCTTCAGGTCGCCCTTGGTCTTGCTACCTTGATGGCAGCTAAAGCAGTTGGCTTCCAGGATCGGCATCACTTCCTTGTAAAAGTTCACGCCGTCCTTTTTAGCGGCCGAATATTGAGCGGCGACGGCATCAATCTTGGCATTGAGGAAATGATCCACCTCATTGTTAGCCGGATAGCTCTTCACCGGGGCTGGCACTTTCACCGCCGGAGCACTGGCCAGCCATTTGGCGGCAGCATCACGGCGCTTGGCCCAGTAGGCATCATGCTTCGCACGCACCTTGGCGCGGCGCTCGGCATTCTCTTCCACCAGCCAGGCATTCTGCTTTTTCTCATAGGCGGTCCAGCCAGCGTCATTGTAGGCCACCTTGTCATGGCCCACCAATTCCCAGGTCTCGCGCCCTTCATAGGAAATGGCCACCACCGTCTCGCCCGTCTCAGGGCGTTTTTTGGAAGAGCCCACCACACCACCCACCATGCTTTCGATGACGAACAAATGCTCACCGCCTTTGGTTTCAAACTCCGCCCACAGCTCCTGCGTTCCCGGAGGTGCAAAGCGGAAATCGGGTCCCAGGTTCAGGTACTCATCTTGCTCCGAAACCCGGCCATGACCACCCGTGTCGGATTTAGCAAAAGGCAGATCTAGAAAAGGCTTGCCATCAATGACGAGACGAGTCGCGCTGCGACCACGCACCAGGAGACGATGCTTGCCCGCAGGCAGCTTCACCACCGATGCTGCACGGATGAGATAAGGAATGGGGCGATCTCCACGCACCCCTGTTTCCACATACTTCTGCGGCACTTCGGACAGGCCAACGACATCCAGCGTGTAAGTCTCCGTCGGAGAAGGTGGCAGCGCAGGCCAGGAATTCTTTGGCGGCACGCCGTCCTCACAGATCTGCACCAGCACTCGGCCCTTGGGCAGCTTCTTGGCATCAATCGGCGGCGGTGGTGGCTGGAACTGGTAACGCTGAGCCAGCAGCACCTCCGGCAGCACTTCACGATACACGGCAATCTCATCCAGGGCTCCCGTTAGGGTATTACCTGCACCGCCACCGTAACCGGTGCCGATCATCACATCGTCCGCATCGCTCACAGGCGGTTCAGTGGTCTTACCCGCAATGTCCCACACTCCCCCACTTGTTTTCTTGCCGTCCACATAGGCCTTCATCGTCTCTGGCTTGCCAAACGTGTAGGTCACCGCCACGTGATGCCAGCCGGAGCCCGGATTGAAACCTTCCTTGGAAACCCAGCGATGGTAGTTTTCTGCGCCTGCCTTGTTCCGACTGCGGAAAAGGAAACAAGGCCGCGCCTCACCGCCCTCGCCCTTCAGACGCAGCGCCCAGTTCTGATTTTCAGCCGTGAATTTGTCCGACTTGTTGCGCCCTTTACCGATGAGGTAAACATACTTCCCGTTAGCCAGATCTTCGGCATTCACCCAGGCTTCGATGCTGATCGTGTCTCCCTGGACGAACCGCAGGTTCGTTTCAGGCAGGTCGGTTTCTTTCACCTGGATGAAGCTGTCCTTGCCCGTGAAGACGGCGGCTTTATTGCCTTTTTCAAAAACGGGATAGATCGGCTTTTGCGGCCCTGTGGGCTCGATGGTGGCCTTGCCTTTCAGTTCGCCGGGCTCCTTGCCCTCAAAGGTCCATTTCACCAGCGGGCTCACCTTTGGCACAGGTGTCGAGTCGTTTTGAGCGGCGTTTTTCGCGTCGTCCGCAGGATCGGCCGCCAGCAGCAGGCCAGGAAGGAAAAGGAATGGAAGGGCGCGTGTCATGTCCAGGTGAGTCTCAGTGTGATGAAACCAACGCTCCCTGACGAGACATTTCACTGCCGCCGACACCCCACTTTAGGGGGATGCCGGACAGGTGGCGAAAATGCACGAAGCACCTCCCGCCTTCACTTCGCCAAGGGCAGCTCGTAGCAAACCGCCTCGCGATCATTGCGCACCAGCAGGTAACGCCCCGCCAGCGTCGGGTGGTTCCAGGTCTTGCTGCTCAGCGCACCGATCTTGCCTAGTTCCTCAAAACCAGCAGGTTTCGCCGCAGCGAGATGCACCGGGCCGCTTTCGCTCTGGATGATCACCAAGTCATCCACCAGCAAGGTCTGACCGGAGGCAAAACGCCCCTCTTTCCACAGGCGCTCCCCCGTAGCCAGATCCACGCAGGCCAGCCGCCCGTCATCCAGACCGTAGGCGTGACCTTCCCGCTCCGCAGGGCTATTGAACTGCGTCTTCATCTTCATGCCCGCCCACAGTTGAGTAGCCGCTAGAGAGCCATCGGCCGCTGCCTTGATTTCCAACATCTGGCAGCCCATGCCGTAACCAGCCGAAAGAAATACCCGATCCTGGCCTAACACCAAGGGTTGCGAGGCCTTGGGCCAATTTGCACCGCCCCATTCGTAATCCAACAGCACCGCGCCACTGGCAGGATCATACGCGGTCAAAGAGCGCACGTTATTGCTCAAGATTACCCGTTTTCCCGCCAAAGTAGCAAGCAGAGGTGAGGAGTAGCAGGCCTGGTCATCGCCCGCTTTCCAGGCCAACTCACCTGTATCAAGTTGATAAGCAAATAGCACGGGCCCCTTCGTCTGACCGCCCGTCACCACCACCTTATCATCCACGATCAAGGGTGAGGCACTGACTCCCCACTCGATGTTTTCCAGCTTGTTCTCACCCAGGACGGAGCGCTGCCAGATGGGCTTGCCCGTGGTGGCATTCAGACAGTTCAGCAGCCCTGTGGCCCCATAGGCATAGACCCGTCCCTCATGCACCGTCGGCGTGGCATGGGGGCCATCTCCGCTCTGCCATTGGGAAAAGCGCACCGGGTCCGCATAGGACCACAGCAGCTTGCCAGTGAAGAGATCATAGCACGTCACCATCTCTTCCTCACCCCGCTGCTCCTGCGTGTAGGCCCGGCCCTGCACCACCGCATAGGCAGACCACCCCAGGCCAATCGGCTGACGCCACAGTTCCTTGGGCGTCACCGCCTTCCAATCGCCGGCCAGTTTGGCCCCCGTGACTCTTCCGTCTCGACTCGGGCCAAAGAACTGCGGCACATCAGCCGACTGGGCCAGCATCGCTGCATCCGGGGTCCAGCCCTCAGCAGGTTCCGCCACCTTTAGCTTGGCCAGGGAGGGCCCCTCAGATTTGGACCACTTCCACACGATGTTTGGCACCCCCGTGCCATCCAGCGTGCCATCCACCCGCGTCGTCCATTTGGCCACCCCACCTAGGACCAGCAACACCGCCAGCCCTGTGAGCCGAGTGCGCCAGGAAAAGCGCGGGGTGAAGATGAACCACAGGCAGTTCAGGATCACCACCAGCAGCGGGATAGCCGCCGTGAGCCAGCTTTTGAGATTCCGCTCGAACTCAGGGAGCGAGCGAATGTAGAAAACGGCAACCACGCCCAGCAAGACGGTGGCAATGGGAAACCACGGCAGGCCACGAGAACGCACGTTGGGTAGGGAGGGAGAATCAGTCGTCATAAAAGGATACAGGTTTAATCATTTCGGAGTGAGTGCTTACTTCTATACAAATTCAAAAAAACATCAGCTCATCAGCAGAGCAAACGCCTGCGGGTGATAATTTCGACGAATGGCCTCGGCCTTCAATCCCAGGCCTTGCAGGGCAAACCAGACCGCCTGCTCCACCTGAGCGGCGCGCTCCATTTCCAGTTCCACCACGGGGCGGCCCGGCATTTCATTCAGCATCAGCATCGCCGCAAAGTGCTGCACAAACCACGCGCCGACATTTCCCAGCAAAGGCGAAGCTTCAGCATCCCCAGCCGCCAGCGCCACCGCTAGGCAAGACTCCATCTTTTGGATAAACTCACGCCCCACGCGCTGCATGAACCCACGGGCAAAGTTCCCATCTTCAATGATGCTATTCGCCAGCAGGCGATGCAGGGCCTGCTCCGCCTCCGGCACTGCGGATACCGGGCGCAGCATCTTCGCCATCATGTAATGTACCAGGGTGACCAACGAAGCTGTGGAATCTTCCAACTGCCCCAGCATCTCCGCCTTCTCGCCCGCCTTGGCTTGGCAGCAATGGGCTTGCAGGGCGATGTAGAGATCCTCCTTGGTCGGAAAGTGGCGAAACATCAGCGCCTCAGAAACGCCTGCCGCCTTCGCCAGTTCCTTCGTCGTCGCGCCATGAAAACCGCGCTCGGCAAACACCCGCAAGGCAGCCTCCAAAATGCCTCCGCGCCGCTCATCGCTGGGCAGTCGAGGATTTGGGGTAGCAGGAGGCATGACTGCATCATGTAAGTGATTACTCACAAACGTCAACTGACATTTTCCGCTACTGAATCAGCTAAATCTAAAAATGATAGGTCAGCGCCCTTTGCGTATCCATCTTCACCCGCCCGCTTTGGATCAGCCGCTGGATCATCTTGGGAATTTCAGGGCTGTTGACCTCTTTTTTCATGAAGGCCGCCAAATGATTCAGCAAAGTCTTTTCCCGTTTCGGTCGGCTTGCCGTCCCTCTCAAAAAAGCCAACACACGCTCCAGCTCTGTTCCCGCAGGTTTGGGTTCGCTAGCCTTCTTCGCCACATGAATCACCGGCTCCAATTCCGCCCCATTGAGTTTTGTGGTGGGCACCTTTTTGACCACGATGGTTTTCATGACCTCAGTCTGCGCCACCGCTGTCTTCGGCCGAAGTTCGATGAGGTCCCGAAAGTCATCATGCCGCGAAACGGCCACCTGTCGGCTGCGCAAATGCTGAACCAGTGGATCATACCCGGTGTCTTTAGAGACAATGTGATACTGGCCCCCTGGGTAGCTCAGCACCGCCTGCCCCACATAGTAAGACAGAGCAAAATCGAGTGCATTCTTCCCGATAGATTGCAGGCGGATGATCTGAACCGCTTCCGAATGCTGCAAAAGCTTTTCCACCACCTCCACGCCCAGCTTGGTCTGCTTAGCCCCCATCATCAAAGTAAATTGGAATCCTCGACGTCCCACCAAAGACAGGTCCAGTTCATGCACATTCTCGAAATCAATGAACACGTGATGGCAGGGCGCTGGAGGAATCATATTACCTCATTCAATCTAAGCGATTAGCCCTATCCCCCAAGTAGAATTTCCACACCAATCACTAATATCCATAAAAAAGACCGCCCAGCGGATACCGGGCGGCCTTAGAATGAAACCGTGACGATTAACGCTCGTCAATCGGCACAACCTTCTGGCCATACGGACGACCGACGTATTCGCTCAGGGGGCGGAACAGGCGGTTTTCGCTCCACTGCTCCAGCACGTGGGCTGTCCAGCCGCTCATGCGAGCGATGGCAAAGATCGGGGTGAAGAGATCGGTCGGGATATCCAGGCTGTAATAGACCGTGGCACTGTAGAAATCCACGTTCGCATTGAGGCCCTTACGCTCGCGCATGATTTCGGCAATGCGTTCAGACATCTGGATCCACTTCGCTTCGCCCAGCTGGGCGGTGAGCTGGATGGCCATCTCACGGAGGTGCGGGGCGCGGGGGTCGAGGACCTTGTACACGCGATGGCCGATGCCCATGATCTTCTTCTTCTGGGCCAAGGCGTCTTCCACCCAGGAGTCCACATTGTCCGGGCTGCCGATCTCTTCCAGCATGTGAATCACGCCTTCATTGGCGCCACCGTGAAGAGGGCCTTTGAGGGCACCGATCGCTGCACTGATGGCAGAATACATGTCACTGAGCGTGGAGGCCACCACGCGGGCCGTGAAGGTGGAGGCATTGAAGCCATGCTCGGCATGCAGCACATAGGCCACATCCAGCGTCTTCTCAGCTTCCTTGCTCGGCACTTCACCTGTCATCAGGTAAAGGAAATGAGCCGCCTCGCTGAGATCCTTACGGATCGGTGGCAGTTCTTTGCCGGTGCGGGCGCGGTGGAAGTAGGCGGCAATCACGCCGATCTGCGAAACCAGACGAATCGCCGTGGCGAGGTTCTCGCTCACATCCACGTCGTGACGATTCAGCTCATAGCTGCCCAGCATGGAAACGGCTGTGCGCATGATGTCGATCGGCTTCGCCTTTTTAGGAGCAGCCAGCAGGTAATCAATCACACCCTGGGGCAGTTCACGCTCAGCACGGAGGGCCGTCGTCAGCTTCTCCAACTCAGCGCGGTTAGGCAGCTTTTGGTAAAACAGCAAATAGACAACCTCTTCGTAGCTAACCTTGCCGGCGAGTTCGTTGATGTCGTATCCGCAATAAAAAAGGATGCCTTCTGCACCCTTCACTTCCCCGAGACGGGTTTCTGCTGCGACGATTCCTTCAAGACCTTTGGAGACGACTGCCATGGCTGTTTTTAATGGGATGGGGGTTTGCGATTTTGGAAAGAGGTCAAGATACGAGGCGGCACGCCTCTGTCTTGGTCCGAGTTAGCTGCAAGCGTGCAAACGCTCAAGGCAAAATACGCTTCAAGAGCGTTTCCTGAGCTAAGTTCACACATCTTCACCTCAGCGTGGAGCTTCCTGGCCAGGCTTTTCCTGACCTAAGGATAAAGGCATCTGCCAAATAGTGGCATCTTTGGGGATTTCCTTCAGCTCGACAAAGGGTGCTGAAGCCGGATTTGGGCGGCTCGCGCGGGCCACCCGCGGGTTCGCTTCCGGGCGGTTAGCCTCCCCCTCTTGACCCGCTGCCGTCTGAAGACGCGCCTTCAAACTACGCGGTTCCACTCGGGTCCAGACCTTGGTGGACCAGTAGTCCCCCTTCCAGGCCTGCCCCGGCGTGGAATGCACATACAGGGCGTAACGATCAAACATGATCTCCGGCACATATCGGCTACCCACCCGCGAGACCAGCGGTGGGTTGGAGGGGTCTGGCCGCCCTTCGGTAGATTCCAGTAGATACTCCTTATCGTCTAGCTTCACCACCACCCAGGCATGGCCGCCTAGATCCCCGTAACGCCCCAGCGCCACCCGCGCTTGAAAGCCGCGTGACAGCAGCCAGTCACATAAAAAGATGGCCGAGTCCTCACAGTCCCCCTGCCCTTTTCGCTGGGTATCCAGGCTGGTTTGCCAGGCATCGGTGGCAGCTTTCTTGCTGCCAGGGTCTTTGGTATAAACACAGTTGGCATGCACCGCAGCCCAAATGGTGAAAAGCTCATGCACCCGCGAGTCGTCTTTTGAAAAAACAGCTGGTGGGGCATACCCCGTCAAAAACTCATTCACAAAACGGTAGTGCCCGTCTGCATCCGTGGCCACGACCGCATAGGTGCGCCGGCATTGTGGACACTCCAGCCCCAGACTGTTTTGCTGGCGTGAGATGCGCACAATGTGCGGGTGCTGGCAATGTGGGCAGGTGCTGAAAAAAGCCTCCTCCTGGCTGCTCGCTATCACCTCAGGACTGAAGTCTTCCAGCCTCTGCCCCACGACCAACAGTGACTGATGCATCAGCCCCCCGGCGGATTCGCGCACCGCACAGGCGAGGTGCGTCATCTCCCCTCCGATGCTCTGGCCAAAGTCATGGTATTGATCCAGAAGAGAGCGCAAAGTCGGGCCGCTGGCCGTGCAGACAGACACGCGCAGGTAACGCGGAGCTTTAGACTGCACCAGTTCAGAGATCCGCGTGGCATCATCCAGCACCATCGTGGGAAATTCCTTCTCCAGCCAGGCCTCCAGCTCCACATCCACCTTCAGCAGTGGCTGCCGCGCACCGATCCGGACAAAGTTCAACCGATCCACCAGATCCACTTCAAAACGAACGCCCGAGTAGGTTTTGTCCTCGCCACTCAGCCATTCCTTAAACCACAGGTTCCAAGCCGTCAGCTTACCCTCTTTATGCGCCATCAATCCACCCGCCAGGGCGAGGCCAGAAAAGATGGACCATAAGAGGAGACGAAGCATCATGCGCCCTTAATTATAGTATTTATAATCAAAGGTGCAATCCGAAAGCCCGCAGAAACAAATTGTTTACACCCGCCCCGCTGACCTCTGCGCTCATGACGGCAGGTCACTTCCTCCCTCAGTTCCGCGCCTTCGCCCCGCGCTCATCCTTTTCCACCACCCCGTCGCGCAGACGGATGATGCGCGTGCAGCGCTCCACCATGCGCTCATCATGCGTCACAAAGACCAGGGTCTTCCCCTGCTCATTCAGCTCGTCGAAAAGCGCCAGGATCTCCTGCCCCGATTTGGAGTCCAGGTTCCCCGTAGCCTCATCCGCCAAGATCATCAGCGGGCTATTGGATAGCGCACGGGCGATGGCCACACGCTGCTGCTGCCCACCGGAAAGTTCGTTCGGCTTGTGGTAAAGGCGGTGCCCCAGGCCCACCTGAGTCGCCAGTTTTTCCGCCACTTCCCGCATCTTCGCATCATCCGCCCCGCCGTAGTACATGGGGACGGAGATGTTCTCCACCACGGTCAGCTGCTGGATGAGATTGTAGCTTTGGAAAATGAAACCCAGGTTCCGATTTCGCGCGGCAGAGAGATCGTCGTCATTCAGCGTCGCCACATTCTCGCCGCCCAGGAAATAATCCCCACTCGTCGGCTGGTCCAGGCAGCCTAGGACATTCAGCAGGGTGGACTTCCCACAGCCAGAGGGCCCCATGATGCAGACATACTCACCCCGATGGATGTCAAAGGACACCCCTTGGAGCACATGGCTCAGGACATCCCCCATCTGGTAGGACTTGCGGATATCCCGCAGGCTGATGATCGGCTCAGACATGCGTCACTTCACGGTGGCCACATCTTTAGGCTTGGCTTTGCCCTGGCCTTTCGGTTTGGCTGGGGCCACGGGGTCATCAGACATACCTGGGCTAGGACCGCCCGGTTTGTTTTCCGGCACCAGTTTCTTCGGCAGAGACAGCGCCACCAATTCGCCCAATTGCAGGCCCGTGCGGACCTCGATGAACTCATCGTTAAACAATCCCGTCTCCACAGAGCGGCGCTCCAGACTGCCACTTTCATTCACGTAGCAAAAGTGGTGATCATTCTCCACCTCGATGCTCTGCACCGGCACAAACATCACATCCGCCAGTTGATCCACCAGGATTTCCACCTTCGCATTCATGCCCGGTTTCATCCAGGGATGGGTGCCCAAAATATGAACCGAAGCAGGATACACCTTCAAGTTAGGCGTGTAGCGGCTGCTGCTGGAGTCGGGTAGCACGGCCAGTTCAGCCACACGCCCTTCCAGCACGATGCCCGGCTCAGCATCCACCTTGATCAACGCAGGCTGACCGATGCGGACCTTCTTCACCTGAGATTCGTGGACATTCACATGAACGCCCATCTGCGACATATTCGGGATGGTCAGCACCGTTTGGCGAAACCGCACATTGCTGCCTTCTTCGATGGACTCATTGTAACGAGCCGCAGCGCTGGCGTTCAAATCTCCGTAGGCCACCAGACCCGGCTGCACCGCACGCATCATGCAGGCTTTCAGCTGGCGATCCAGGTCCTCTTTCTTGGCCAATTCCATTTCGTAACGACGCTTTGCCGTCTGGAACCGCGTTTCCGCCTGCGCCATTTTCGAGCGGTTCGCCCGCACCGTGCGCTGCAGCTTCGTCAGACTTTCACGGTAGGCCGAGACCAGCTGCGCACACATCTTCGAGAACGCATACTTCTTAAACAGATCCAGCTCCGTGCTCGCGGTCTTCCCCGCCAGAGACACCTTTTCAAAGTTCACTTGGTCATTTTCCAACTGAGTCTTGGAGATGAAATCCCGTGAAGCCAGCCGTTGCGAGGCCTCCACTTTCTGCTTGGCCACCGCCAGTTCAGACTTACGCAGCAACAGCTCATCTTCCAGTTGGCGGAGCTTTTGCTGGGCCTCGCCATCGCCACTCTTTTGCCCTTCCAGGAAAGGCGAAAAATCAATGCGCTCAGACTCAGCGGAGCCCACTGTCTTTTTCAGCGGGTTCATCGTGTCTTTTTTAGCCTCGGTCACCGCAGACACCTTGGCCCCGGCTTCCAACTGAGCATTCGCTTGAGACTCGAGCTGATCGGCAAACTTATCGAATTCAGCCGCGTCTTTCGGCAGACCTGCATCGGCCAAAATATTCATGCTCAAATCACGCCCCAGGTATTTTTCAAAGTCCATCAGGGCAAAGATGGCCGTCTCCTTCATGTCACGCACCAGGCTCTGGTTTTCACTGCGCTGGATTTCACGCCCTTCGTCGGCATCAATGTAGGATGCCACCGTGGTCTGGAACTGGATCTCGTGATCTTGAATCCGGGTTTTCAGGTCAGAGTTATCCAACTCCACCAGGACTTTGCCTTCCTTCACATCCTCTTCCGTCACCAAATAACCTTCCGGAATCAGGCTGAGAATTTTCGTCGGCGTTTCAATTTCGGACTTCAGCTCAAAGTTCTGCAAAGCACGGATTTCCCCGCCTTGGAGTACATTGATCTGCAACCGTCCTTTTTGGACGGAGAAAGTTGGCACATCGTCGGCCTGTCGGGTCGAACCAGAGGTGAAGTAACTCACCGCGGCAATCCCTGCCACAGCGACTCCTCCGTAGATCCAGATTTTAGACTTCACCTTCTTCATGACTCTCCCTTCGGTTTTTCGTTATTCAATACGTCCACCCACGACCCGTCTTTCTCAATGTATAGCACTCCCATGTCACTCCACAGTTGCAGACGGGCGATCACGTGATCAATCAAGGTCGAAACGACCAAGTCGCGCGCCGTGATCAGGCGGTCCTGAGATTCCACAATGTCACGCGCGGTCCCCTGGCCTTCTTCCATCAGCGCGGTTTCGATTTCGAGACGCTTCTGGGCCAACTCCAGCCCTTTCTGGGCCAAATCATACTGCTTCCGCGCCACAGCGAGCCCGCGCCAGTCCGTGCGGATCGTGCTGCGCAGTTGCTCCTCAGCCAGATCCAGTTGCCGCTGCGCTAACTGTTCATCCAACTGACTCACGCGCAGAGAATTACGCTCCGGCTTTGTGTTGAGGTTCAGGTCCACATCCACCCCACCGGTGTAGCGGCGCACCTGAGGGTTTAGCTCCAGCCCCTCGTTGTTATTCGGCGTGCCGATCTGGTACCCCGCCAGGGCATTCAGCGTGGGCAGGGTCTGCTGGTGGGCGATCTTCACCCGCCGGCGCGTATCCGCAAGACGATCACGCTGATTGAAGAGGTCCAGCCGCGTGATCAGGGCCGTGTCCATCACCGTATCCAGGTCATCCCGAGGCTCCACGACTTCCAAACGCTTCAACTCTGTGTTGCTCAAGATGATGCGCTCCGTCACCGGCAGCCCCAGGGCGATCTTCAGATCGTCCAGTTGCTCTTCATAGTTCCGCACGGCGGTGATCCAGTTGCGCTCATAGGTCAGCTGCCCCTGCTGGATCTGCTTCAGACTCGATTGCGTGCGCAAATTGGCCTCTGCGAGGGCACCTTCACGGATGATGGAGGAGGCAGCTGCACGGTTGGCCACATAGCGGTTACGGGCCGCTTCACGGGCCTGCAAGGTGCGCAGATACTGCGTCGTGATGCTGACGGCGAACTCTTTGCGATACTGGGTAAAATCCCGGATCGTGTACAAAACATCGCGCTCATCCTGGCGCAGAGGCTCCGAGGCCGCCAAGACACCCGCCCCACGCAGCAAGGGCTGGGACAAAACAACACTGGCCTGCGAGTCCGAGACATTCCGCAGACCTCCGGTAAAAAAGCGGGTAAAATCTGTCGTCAGGCCGATCGCGAGACGCGTGCCCGTCTTCATCAGGTAATCCACGCCAGCACCGCCATCGGCAGTCAGGGTATTGGACCGCACCAAGTTATTCACCCCGGTTTTCACCTGCGTGTCCGTGTAGGCGGCACCACCATCGGCTCCCACGATCGGGCTAAACTGCTGCCGGGTGCCCGTGAGCGTCAGTGCGGAAAGATAGACGATCTCCTTCCGCCCCAAATAAGTACGGTTGCGATGCACCGCAAACTCCAGCGCATCGGCCAAACTGACGACCCGCGCCCCTTTTTCGATGAAGGCCCGCTCTCCCAGGAAATCCGCCGTCTCAGAGTTCTTGATGAGCACATCCAGATTCACCGGCTGGGGCGGCGTCACACTCAGCAGCGTGTCATCTTCGGCACCCGGAACGAATTGAGCCTTTTTGCCAATGATGCCAAAGACTTCTCTGTCAGCCCACTTTTTGAAAAATCCCTGGGAACAGCCAGACATCAGGCACAAGCTCAGCGCAGCAACGGCGTGCAGCGAACGGTACAGGCGACTGGAGGGCATGAATGGCAGCATAACAGGGAAGCGATCTGCTCAGGAAGAGGGTTGAGCGAGCAGACTGACAGTGGTTGGGGGCTGAATACTACGCCCGGAAAACCCGTCTCTATCAGGGGAGCTTAAATAAAGAACCTTCGGAGTTCCCAAATCCGTACTGTCCCTCACCACCAATCCGAGCCGCATCCACGAAGTAGCATTATTCAAATTTGACCGCATCCACAACGCCGACCCGGTGTTTCAAATAGCCGTTGCCACACCTGCCTCACCCCTACACTTTCCATCATGGAGGAATCGCTCCCAAAAGAAATCACCGAAGAAATGATCAAAGCCGTGTCCGGCTCACCCGCGACACGCAAGACCTTGATCGAGCGACTGGACAATTGGAGCGATTGGTCGAGCTGGGATGAGTTTTACCGCACCTACTCCGGTTTCGTCTTCCACGTCGCCCGCAAGTCCGGTCTCAGTGATGATGAAGCCAGCGACGTGGTACAGGAAACCTTCATCGGCGTGGCTAAAAACCTGCAAAAGAAGAAATTCGATACCAGCCTCGGCTCCTTCAAATCCTTCCTCCTCAACCAAGCGCGCTGGCGTATTTTGGACCAATTTCGCCGCCGGAAAAAGCAGCAGAGCCGCGAGGCCAATCTGTATGCTGACGAGACGGACGACCGCCGCACCGCCCCCATTGACCGCTGCGCCGACCCAAACGGTATGACCCTAGAGAAACTCTGGGACAAAGAATGGCAGGACAAGATCATGGACATCGCCCTCCGCCGGGTGAAGGCCTTGGTCTCTCCACGTCAGTACCAGATTTTTTCCTGCTACGTCCTCAAAGGCTGGGACCCCGAACGCGTCAAAAAGGAACTCGGTGTCAATGCGGCCCAGGTCTATTTGGCCAAACACCGTGTCGGCCGCATCCTCAAACGCGAAGCGGCCAAATTGGCTGCCGAGGAAGAGCAATAGTCACGGGCTTCGACCTCAGATAATCTACCTGGAGGCTGCCGCCCTAAATACGCTAGCCGCAGCAGGTCAAAAAGTCGCTTTAGGAGCCTGGGGCTGAGTGCCCCTGGCTACCCCGCATGGATTCGAACCATGAACGAGAGATCCAAAATCTCCTGTGTTACCATTACACCACGGGGTAATGAGGTGAGGGTCGTCAGAATACCGCTCAATTTTCAGCGTGCAACCGAGTCAGGTAAAAAAATTCATTTTCTTCCTCTCTCCGAAGTCTCGCCTTACGTCCTCTGGTCTCCCTAGGTTGCCAAAACAGGTGCTTTTCCCCTTGCCCATGGTATGCAGACTGCTAGAAAGGCGCAATGCAGATGCTAACACGCCAACTTTTCATTTTAGGATCGCTCGGAATTCTTCTTTCCGGTTTCACAGGATGCAACAAGAGCGGCGGAGACACCATTCTCATTGGTGAATTTGCCTCCCTCACAGGTAAGGAAGCCACCTTTGGCACCTCCTCCCATGAAGGCACCATCCTGGCGATCAAGGAAATCAATGCCGCTGGTGGCGTCCTGGGCAAGCAACTGGAATTGAAGACCGAGGATGACCAATCCAAAGCCGGCGAGCCCGCGAACGTCGTCAACAAGCTCATCTCCAAAGACGGTGTCGTCGCCATCCTGGGTGAAGTGGCCTCCAGCCGCTCCCTCGAAGCCGCCCCGATCTGCCAAGAAAACGGCATCCCCATGATCACCCCGGCCTCCACCAATCCCAAGGTGACTGAAACCGGCGACTACATCTTCCGCGTCTGTTTCATTGATCCCTTCCAGGGAACCGTGATGGCCAACTTTGCGCTCAATACCCTGAAGGCTAAAAAAGTCGCCGTATTCACCGATGTGAAGAGCGACTACAGCAAGGGCCTCGCTAAATTCTTCAAAGAAGGCTTCACCAAAGCAGGTGGCCAGATCGTCTCCGAACTCGACTTCAACGGTGGCGACAAAGATTTTAAAGGTCAGCTCACCGCCATCAAGTCATCGGCACCGGATGCTGTGTTTGTCCCAGGTTACTACACCGATGTGGCGCTGATCTGCATTCAGGCCAAGCAACTCGGCCTGAACATCCCCCTCATCGGCGGTGACGGCTGGGAAAGTGAAAAGCTGGTGGAGCTGGGCGGCGCTGCCGTAGAAGGCCACTACTTCTCCACCCATTACGCAGCGGATGCCGCTTCCCCTAAGGTCACGGCCTTTGTGGATTCCTACAAAAAGGAATACAAGGGTAAAGTGCCAGACTGCATGGCCGCCCTGGGTTATGATTCCGTTTACTTCCTGGTGGATGCCATCAAGCGCGCTAATGGGACCGAGCCTGCTAAACTTCGCGATGCCCTGGCAGCGACCAAAGAATTCGATGCCGTCACAGGTAAAGTCGCCATCAACGCCCAGCGCGACGCCGTCAAATCCGCCGTCATTTTGCAGATCAAAGACGGCAAATTCAAATTCTTGGAGACCGTCAATCCTTAAGCTGGAAATCGTATCGGTTCGAGAGTCTTAGTCTCCGGCATTTGGGTCGAATTTACTGAGTGAACCTCCCCCTTCATTCCGTCTTTCTGAACGTCGCCTAACCCTCAACTCGTTTCATTCCTCTGGACTGGTTTCTTCAGCAACTCATCAACGGCCTCGCCCTGGGTTCCATCTACGCGCTCATCGCGCTGGGTTACACCATGGTTTATGGGGTCCTCCGGTTCATCAACTTTGCCCACAGTGATGTGCTCATGTTGGGGGCCTTTTCAGCTTACTTCTTAGCCCCTGCGGTGGAGAAGATCGTGCCGTTGCCCTCCATCGCGGGCGCACTCATCGTGGTGCTGCTCTCCGCCATGATCTGTGCCGGCATCGGTATGCTGATCGAGTTCTTGGCTTACCGGCCCCTGCGTTCACGGCCAAAGTTGACGGTGCTCATCACGGCCATCGGTGTTTCTCTCTTCATCGAGTTCACCTGTCAGCACCCAGCCGTGCTCGGGGCAGACACCAAACCCTTCCCGAAATTGCTCACGGAAAACGATCTGCACTTCGGTGGGCTGGTCATCGGCAGCAATGACCTCGTTATCGTGGGCACCACCCTGGTTCTTCTGGCGTCCCTTTGGTTTGTGGTGCAGCGCACCAAGATCGGCACGGCCATGCGCGCCGTTTCCTTCAATCAGCAGGCGGCTGCGCTGATGGGTATCAACATCAACCGCATCATCTCCTTCACTTTCGGTCTGGGCTCCGCCCTGGCTGCCGTGGCGGGCATTTTGTATGCCATTAAGGCCCCAGGCATTGATCCCCTCATGGGCGTGCAGCCCGGTTTGCGCGCCTTCGTCGCAGCGGTCCTAGGCGGCATCGGCAATCTCCCCGGCGCGGCTCTGGGCGGCTTGATCTTAGGTCTTGTCGAAACCTACGCTGGCGGCACGCCTGGCCTGTCGAATTACCGGGACGGCATCGCCTTTGCCATCCTCATCCTCATCCTGTTGTTCAAACCTGCCGGCCTGCTCGGCAAAGCCACCGTGGAAAAAGTATGACCTCCATGAAGGGCGCTAAACGCTGGCTCATCGCTGGCATCATCCTGGCCACAGTCGCCTCCCAGTTCAGCGGTTCCATCAACCGTTACGATCTAGGCATCATCATTGATATCGGCATCAATATCATCCTGGCCGTCAGCCTCAATTTGATCAATGGCCACACGGGGCAGTTCAGCCTCGGGCACGCCGGGTTCATGGCCGTGGGAGGATATTCCGCAGCGAAGTTCACGCTCGTCGTCGCGCCCATGGTGCCCGAGTCCATGCAGCCGCTGCTCTTCTTGGTCGCGCTTTTGCTCGGCGGTCTCTTCGCCGCCATCGCAGGCCTAGCCGTGGGCATTCCATCGCTTCGACTCCATGGGGATTATTTGGCCATCGTCACTCTGGGGTTCGGTGAAATCATCCGCGTCATTGCCCAAAACACAGAGGCCGTTGGCGCTGCGAGCGGCCTCACCGGCATTCCAAAGGACACCACGCTCGGCTGGACGTTTGCCCTCGCCGCCGTGACGGTTTATGTGGTCGCGGCCTTGGTCAATTCCACCTACGGCCGTGGTTTCATCGCCGTGAGTGATGACGAAGTGGCCGCGAGCTCCATGGGCATCAACCCCGTGCGTTACAAGGTCACCGCCTTTGTGATCGGGGCCTTTTTTGCAGGCATCGCCGGTGGCCTGTATGCCCACCACAAGACCTTCCTATCCCCTACGGGCTTCGATTTCTTCAAGTCCATCGACATCGTCGTCATGGTCATCCTCGGCGGCATGGGCCGTACAGCTGGGGTCATCATCGCCGCCATTTTGCTGACGCTCCTGCCTGAATTCCTGCGCTCCTTTGCGGACTACCGCATGATCATCTATTCCTTGCTCATCATCGGCTTGATGATTGCGAGACCCCAGGGGCTCTTCACTTTTGGCAAACGGAAAGGAGCCGCAGCATGAGCGACGTTCTCCTGGACATGGACCACGCCACGATCCGCTTCGGTGGATTGACGGCCGTTTCAGAGTTGAACCTGAAGATCGGGCCCAATGAACTCGTCGGCCTCATCGGCCCCAATGGCGCAGGCAAGACCACGGCCTTTAACCTCATCAGCGGAGTTTATAAACCCACTTCGGGAAACATCACCTTCAATGGTGCGTCTATCTGCGGGATGAAACCTCACCAGCTCACCAAGCTGGGCATCGCACGCACGTTTCAAAACATCCGTCTGTTCGCCTCACTCAGCGTCTTCGATAACGTCCGCGCCGCGACGCAACTCCATCGCAGCCACGGCATTCTCAATGCCCTGTGGCGCGGAAAATCCTTCACCGAAAGTGAGCGCGAAGTCGAAAAGGAGGTCTTGGATCTCCTAGATATCTTTGACCTCGCTCGCCTGCGGGATGAAGAGGCCAAGTCTCTGCCCTATGGCAATCAGCGCCGCCTGGAGATCGTGCGCGCGTTGGCGACACGCCCTAAATTGCTGCTTCTGGATGAACCTGCCGCCGGGATGAATCCCACGGAGAAAGAGGAGCTGATGCACCTGATCCAGTTCATCAAGGACAAGTTCAAAATCGCCATTCTCCTGGTGGAGCATGACATGAAAGTCGTCATGGGCATCTGCCAAAAAATCGCCGTGCTGGAATACGGCAAAAAGATCGCCGAAGGCACCCCCGAGCAGATCCAAAAAGATCCGAAGGTGATCGCGGCCTACCTGGGAACCGAAGATGAGGAGGTGACTGACGATGCTTGAGATCCAAAACCTCGAAGTCGCCTACGGCTCCATCAAAGCCCTGCATGGCATCTCTCTCAACGTGCCGGAAAAATCCATCGTCACGCTCATTGGTGGCAATGGCGCGGGCAAATCCACCACCCTTCGCACCATCTCTGGCCTGGTGAAGGCCCGCGCAGGCAAGGTGATCTACGATGGCCAGGACATCACGAATCTGCCTCCCCATGAGATCGTGGGCCGCCATCTCTGCCATGTGCCGGAAGGCCGCATGGTGTTTGCGAATTTGACCGTCTTAGAAAACCTCAAGATGGGTGCCTACCTGCGGAACGACCGCGCCGGCATCGCGGCAGACATTGAGTATTCCTTCCATGTCTTTCCCCGTCTGAAGGAGCGCATCAGCCAGCAGGCAGGCACCCTTTCGGGGGGGGAGCAGCAGATGCTCGCCATCGCTCGGGCGCTGATGAGCCAGCCCCACTGCCTCATGCTGGATGAGCCCTCCCTGGGCATCGCCCCCATCCTCGTCCGCGCCATTTTCAAACAAATCGTCGCCATCAATAAGGAACGCGGCATCACCATCCTCCTGGTGGAACAGAATGCCAACCTCGCCCTCGGCATCTCCCACTACGGGTATGTTCTGGAAACCGGCAAAGTCCTCCTCCAAGATGAAGCGAAGGCCCTGCGCCTGAATCCGCAGGTGCGCGAAGCCTACCTCGGCGATTGATTTCCACCTCCCGGTGGGATCAGAGGCAGGGCAGCGAGTTGGAAAACTCGTTCTATGTCCCCGCACTCTCGCGTATCTACTTCTCCCCTCTGCCTTGAAAACTACTCTCCGCGTCTTTTCCTATCTGCGCCGCTATCCAATGATGGCTGCGGCCCAGCTCTTCTGCGCCATCACAGGCACCCTGATGGTCGTCGTCTTTCCCGCCGTGACCCGGGAGGTGCTGGATGTGGTGGTGCCTCAGGCCCAGTGGGATCGCCTTGTCCCCCTCATTCTCATGGCTCTCGGGGCCTACTTTGCCCAGCACCTGTTTAACAGCCTGCGCATCATGCTGAACAACACCTTTGAGCAAAAGGTGATCTATGACCTCCGCAGCGACCTTTATCAGCGCCTGCAAACTCTGCCTCTGCGCTGGTTTGATAACCGACCTACTGGGGACATCATGACCACCGTCGGGGAGGACATCCCCAGTGTGGAGCGTGTGCTGATTGACGGGATTGAGCAGGGGCTGGTGGCCATCATCCAGATCGCGGTGGTGGGTGTCTTCATGTTCCAGGCCGATGCCACCCTGGCCCTCTGGGCCCTGGTGCCCATCCCGTTTTTAGCCATGGGAGCCATGGCTTATACCCGGACATCCAAAGATCGCCACCGCGCTGTGCGCCGGGCCAGCAGCGGCATGAACAGCATCCTCCATGACAACGTGGCAGGCATGCGGCAGATCAAAGCCTACGCCATGGAAAAGGAGGAGCATTCGCGCTTCAATTCCGCTAGCGAGGCTCTCAAAAATGCCAGTCTGCATGTCATGCGTATCTGGGCCGTTTATCGCCCTGGCATGCACTTCCTCACCAGCGTGGGCATGGTCATCGTACTGTGGATGGGTGCGCGTGGGCTGATGGAAGGCCGCATTGAAAAAGGTGATCTGGCCGCCTTCCTCCTGCTGCTGAAATTCTTCTACGATCCCATCGAGCAACTGCACCAGCTCAACCAGATCATCCAGGGTGGACGTGCCGCAGGGGAACGCGTGTTTGACATCCTCGATGCCCAGCCAGAAACCGATACCGTGGAGGGGAAAACCCTGCCCAAGATCCAGGGCCACGTGCGCTACCAAGACGTGGGTTTCAGCTACGGCGGTAAAATCCCCACCGTCCATGGCATCAATCTGGAGGCGCTACCGGGGCAAACCATTGCCTTAGTGGGCCCCACAGGAGCTGGCAAGTCCACGCTGATCAATCTCCTCACTCGCTTTTACGAATATGATGAGGGCCTCATCACCATTGACGGTGCCCCCGTTCATGAGCTCAACAAAGCCTGGCTACGCAGCAGCATCGGTTACGTCACGCAGGAGAGTTTCCTCTTCAATGGCACGGTCAGGGAAAACCTCGTCATCGGTAAACGCGACGCGACCGATGAGGAACTGTGGCAAGTATTGACCGATGCGAATGCCGCAGGCTTTGTCCAGCGCCTGGAAAAAGGCCTGGATACCCGGGTGGGTGAGCGCGGGGTCAAACTCAGCGTCGGTGAAAAGCAGCGCATCTCCATCGCCCGCGCCCTGCTGAGAAACCCGCCCATCCTACTTTTGGACGAAGCCACAGCCAGCGTGGATACAGAAACTGAGCGTCAAATCCAGATCGCTCTGGATCGCCTCATGCAGAACCGCAGCAGTTTTGTCATCGCCCACCGACTCAGCACCGTCCGTCACGCTGACAAGATCTACGTACTGGATCAGGGAAAGATCGTAGAAAGTGGCACGCATGATGATTTGATTAAACGTGAGGGCATGTACGCCAGCCTCTGTCGCACCTCTCTCATAGGATATTCATGAGCGATGACTAATGCCCGCCATTAAGACGACCGTCGTTACGAAACCTTTCCAAAGATAACTAGACTTTTTGCACGAAAGAGTATTGATTCCCAACAGTTTAAAACTATGGGAATCATCATCGTATCCGCTATCGGTCTGGTTACCGTTATCGCTTTGATCATCAACCTCCGAAAGCCTCGCTCGAAACGTGGCTGGGGCAAGCGTGACTGAACCGAATCGACCCTGCTGACTGACGTCGAAAGTAGTATATAGAAGAGCGGATATAATTCGTGCAAAAAAATTGGCACAAGCCTTTCAATGCATCGGATTACGATACAAGAGTCTGAACCTAGGCAAGTCATCCCCACCTAAATCGGTGAACTTTGCCCTTCCCTATCCCTGTTAGAAAGCCGTGGCTGGTCAGTTGCCATGTCCCTGGGATACGCCACACTGACAGGGTGAACCCCGTCACCCCAGCCCACGCGGACACGCTCCGCGCCCTGCTTTCCCCTGATCGTGTCTTGACGGCCGATGAGGACATCCTGCCATACAGCTTTGATGGCACCGCCGCGTTGAAAGTCCGCCCCGGGGCTGTGGTTTTTCCACGCACTTCCGAAGAAGTGGCCGCCTGTGTGAAGCTCGCCCGGGAGGCTCACATCGCCGTGGTCACTCGGGGTTCCGGCACGGGTCTCAGTGGCGGCAGCGTGCCCTCCCTGGGTTGCCTCGTTGTTTGTCTGGTGCAGATGGACCAGATTTTAGAAGTGGATGAAAAGAACCTGACGATGCGCGCCCAATGTGGGGTCATCACCAAGGAGATTGATGATGCCGCTGCCAAGGTGGGTCTCTTTTATCCACCCGACCCCGGCAGCATGAAAATCAGCACCATCGGCGGCAATGTGGCCGAGAACAGCGGCGGCCTGCGCGGGCTAAAATACGGCGTCACGCGCGATTACGTCATGGGCATCCAGGTGGTGCTGCCGGATGGCACACTAACCTGGCTGGGCAACAAGTGCGTGAAGGATGTGGCCGGCTACTCCATGAAGGATCTCTTCATCGGCAGCGAAGGCACCCTGGGCATCATCACCGAGGTACTGATCAAGCTGCTTCCCCGCCCCGTCGCCCGCAAGACCATGCTGGCGCTTTATGACCGCATGGAGTCCGCCGCAGAAACGATCAGCGCCATCATCGCGGCCAAGATCATCCCCTGCACGCTGGAGTTCCTAGACCGCACGACCGTGCAGTGCGTGGAAGATTACGCCAAGATCGGCCTGCCGACCGATGTGGAGGCCCTGGTGCTCATGGAAACCGACGGTCACCCTGTGGTGGTGCAGGAAGAGGCCGAACAAATGATGCAACTGGCCCGCCAGCACGGGGCCCGCGAGGTCCGCGCTGCGGCCGACGAGGCTGAAGGGGCCAAGCTGGCCTCTGCACGCCGCAATGCCTTCTCCGCCCTGGCCCGCGTGATGCCCACCACCATCCTGGAAGACGTCACCGTGCCACGCACAGAGCTGGCGCACATGGTCGGCTTCATCCGCGAATGCGCCATCCGGCATAACCTCAAGGTGGGCACCTTTGGCCACTTGGGCGATGGCAACCTGCACCCCACCTTCCTGACCAATGAGCGAGACCACGAGGAGATGCATCGCGTGGAGGCGGCGCTGGAGGAAATCGTCAATGAAACCCTGCGCCTGGGCGGCACGGTCACGGGTGAGCATGGCGTCGGCCTCGCCAAAAAAGCCTTTGTCCGCCGCCAGCTCGGCGATGGCAGCTACGAGCTGATGAAGAGCATCAAACGCGCACTCGATCCCCAGTGCCTGCTGAATCCTGGCAAGATTTTTGATCTGTGAGCCGCCGAATTGCCATCACTGCCGCTGAGACGGCCTGCGCCCTCGGAGACACTCTGGATACCAGCCTTGCCACCTGGCATGAGGGTCGCAGCGGCTTGAGCCAGCAAGAGGGTCTCCTGGCCGGGTGTATCGCAGATCGCAGTCTGCTCAAAGGCCGCCGTTACGGGGCGGCCAGCAATCTGGGAGTTCAGGTGGCCCGCCGGGCCGTGGCACGCGCAGGCTGGAGCGAGGCGGAGACCCGTAACGCCTGGCTCTTCGCCGCCAGCAGCCGGGGCAATGCGGGGGAGCTGCTGGGTTCCCACGCCTGGCGCCGCCCTTCCCGCCGCTTCAGCGCCAGCAATACCCTGCACAGCGAAATCGCCGCCGCCATCAGCATCGAGCTTGGCATCCGTGGCCCCTGGCAGATGATTTCCAATGGCTGCTCTGCCGGCCTGGATGCCCTCGGGTTTGCCTGGATGGCCTTGCAGGCAGGGCTCACTCAAAAGGCACTCGTCGTCGCTGTGGACCTCCCCCTTTACCCGGAACTGCTGCGTGATTTCCAGGATACACGGCTGCTTTCCACCAACAGCCGCAATGATCCCCTGTCTCCCCACACCTCCGGTTTTCACCCAGGTGAGGCCGGCGTGGCCCTGACCCTGGAACTGGGCGGTCAAGGCCCGGTGGTGAAGCGCTATGCGGCCAATAGCGATGCCTACGACTCACTCGTCATTCCTGAGGATGGCGCACCCCTGGCCGAGTTACTTGCAGGTTTTGAAAAACCCGACCTCCTCTGCCCGCACGCCACCGGCACGGCCAATCACGCCCAGGCGGAAATGAATGCCCTGCGCAGCACCTATCCACAGGTGCCACCACTGCTGCTGCTGAAACCCTTCACCGGCCACACGCTCGGGGCCAGTGGTCTGCTGGACATCGCCCTGATTTCCGAGGCCCTGCGCCGTCGTATCATGCCAGGGAACCTTTCCGGCCTCACCTGCCCTGACGGCCTGTGTTTAGACCTCCCGCCGCAGCCCCAGAGCGTGCTCAAAATCGCCTCCGGTATGGGTGGCCACAATGCAGCCGTGCTGCTGACCCACGAATGATCTCTGACCTCAGGCAGCGGCAAATTCGGGAATTTCGTTGACGCTCCCGCCACTCTGCATTCATCTCAAACCGTGACCCAACCGCCTGACAAACTCCGCCAACTCCTCGACGCCGCCGGAGTGGCGCGTTGCCTGGACGAGATCGCGGCCGCCATTGATGCCCGTTGGAAAAATGAAGCCCGCATTGCCCTGGTCGGCGTCTATCGCCGGGGGGTGCCCTTTGCCCGAGCCCTGGCCGAGCGCCTGCGGGCCCGGGGCCGTGAGGTGGACTTTGGCAAGATTGATATCACGCAGTATCGAGATGACCTTCAGACGATGAAGGTGGTGCCAAAGCTGGAAGGTTCCGATCTCGGTTTTGATCTGGACGATGCCGTCGTCATCCTCTGCGATGAGGTCATTTACACCGCCCGCACTTCCCGCGCCGCTTTGGAGGAGTTGCTGGATTTTGGCCGCCCCCGCTGCGTGCAGTTCGCCGTGCTGGTGGACCGCGCCGGGCGTGAACTCCCCCTCCAGCCCGACTACGTCGGCATCCGTGTGGACCTGCCCGCTGAAGAGCGCGTAAGCGTGCGCTTCGCTGATGGCGACGGCTGGGACGAAGTATTTGTTAGACCTTGGCAAAAGACAAACGCATGAGCCTCACCCCGCGCAAAGACCTCCTCGACATCGCCTCCCTCACGAATGAGGAAATCGAGTTCGTGCTCGCCAATGCGGTGCCGTTTAAAGACCTCTTCAAACGCAGCGTCAAGAAGGTGCCCACGCTGAAAGGCCAGACGGTGCTCACGCTCTTTTATGAGCCCAGCACCCGCACCCGCTCCTCCTTTGAAGTCGCTGCCAACCGCCTTTCTGCTGACGTCACCCACTTTGACATCGAGTCCTCCAGCGTGGTGAAAGGCGAGTCCGTCCTGGATACCGTGGAGACTTTGGAATCCATGCGCGTGGACTACATCGTGGTGCGGCACAAGCAGTCCGGCATCCCCAGCCTCATTGCCAAAAATACCCGCGCCAGCGTCATCAATGCGGGCGACGGCTGGCATGCCCACCCCACCCAGGCCCTGCTGGATGCCTTTACCCTGCGTGAAAAGTTCAAGGACCTGCGCGGTGCCCGTGCCCTCATCGTCGGGGACATCCAGCACAGCCGCGTGGCCCGCAGCACCAGCCTCATCTTCCGCCGTCTGGGTATGAACGTCGCCTACCTCGCGCCCGGTTCCATCATGCCGCGCGAGACGCCTGAGGACGTGAAACTCTTTGGCAACTGGACCGATGCGCTGGATTGGAAACCGGACGTTGTTTACCTTCTGCGCGTGCAGAGCGAGCGCATGGACGAGCCCTTTTTCCCCAGCGCTGCCGAGTATCACAAGAACTACGGCCTCACCGATGCCCGTGTGGAGATCCTGAAAGAGCGTGGCCTCTGGCTCATGCATCCCGGCCCCGTCAATCGCGGCGTAGAGATCACGGACAGAGGTATGAACTACGAAAAGAGCCTCATCAATCAGCAGGTGGAAAACGGCATCGCTGTGCGTATGAGCGTGCTCTACTGGCTGAAGCCCGGGGCGGTTTAAAAGCCATGCAGCCATCTGTGCGGTGTGAATTTCTGGAAGGTCCACACCTTCGTTTGATCTCTCATTCAGATCTTCCACAAGCGCTCTCCCTCTCCCCCAAGAATTGGGAGACGAGGCCCAGGTGAGGGGGGGGGGCGCAGCACGCAAAAGTCCGTTCGCAGAGGGTGCCCTTTGCCCCAAGACGCAGCTTCCGGAACTCCCCAGAGCCTCCTCTACAGCCCTGTTCGCATAGCAAAAACAGCCCCTACTTCTTCGAGAGCTGATCCACACAAAACACAGCAACCGCACTCCAGATGAGCGCGAAGGCCACCAGAGACAGCGCGCTCAACGGCTCGCCATAGGCCAGCACGCCCAAAAGAAATTGACCGGTAGGAGCCAGGAATTGCAGCAGGCCTAACAAACTAAACGGCAATTTTCTAGCCGCATGGGCAAAGCCCAGCAAGGGCACCGTGGTGACTACTCCGAGGCCCATCACCAGCGCCAGATCCAACCCGCTGCCACTGCCAAAAGTCGCCCGGCCGTGAGCCGAAGCCCAGAGCAAAAAACCTCCGGCCACCGGCAGGGCCACCAGCGACTCCGTCGCCAACCCGGCCAAGGCCCCCTGCGCGGACTTCCGCCGCACCAGTCCGTAAAAACCGAAGCTGAAGGCCAGCACAAGGGCAATCCACGGCGGCCTGCCCACTGCGATCATTTGCAGCAACACCCCGCCAGCGGCCAGGCCGATGCTGATCTTTTGCCGACGCGAAAGCGTCTCCCCCAAGAGCACACAACCGATCAGCACATTCAACAGCGGATTCAAAAAGTAACCCAGGCTGCATTCCACCAGATGCCCATGCTGCGCTGCCCAGACAAAGGTGCCCCAGTTGATCCCCAGCAGCACCGCCGCCAGCGCATGCGTGCGCAGGATGTCCCCGCGCCGCAGATCCCTCAGCCAAGCCCGGGCTTCACCGAACAGCAGCAGCAGGGGCACCGTCAGCGCCAACGTCCACACCACCCGCTGCGCCACCGCAATGTCCGACCCGATGTGCCCCACCCATTTCCAATAAACCGGGATGATCCCCCACAGCCCAAAGGCCATGACCGCGCTCAAAATGGCAGAGGTCGGCGGGCGTGGCATGGGGAGTGAATAGACAACAACAAGAGCTATTTAAAAGTGCTTTAAAGTCTCCGCTTCGTCTTCGGAATCCCCTTTCCAGGGTCCTAAAATTTGAGGTTCAGATCCGTTTCTTCGTCCTGAAGGGACCAACCCCATGGGCCACCTAACCAACCACTCGTCCAGCCGCCGCGCCCTGGAGGGGTGTGAGAGACGCGCACGGATCTGATGTTCCCCCTCAACTCCTCACATCATCGGAGGCCCACAGACGGAGTGCCCACCCAGATTTTTTACACCGCAGAGATGGGAAGACCGCAGAGAAAACCTTTCTAGAAACTCTTCTCTGCGGTGTTCCAAACTCTTGCGGTGTATCCTTCTTGGAAGGTGGGGAGGGATTAAGAGAACGCGGGCGTGAGGAACTCTGCACGCGCTGGGAATGTTAGGCGAGTTAAAAACTCGCGCTCCGTCTGTGGGCCTTCAATGTCACGAGGTGTGGAGGGGCGAGCGTGGAGCCGGGGCACGTTTTTCACGTCCTTCCAGGGTGCAACTCGGGTGACTCGTTACTGCACTCATCTGATTTTAGGAATTAAGTGCATGTTAAGAATTTCAAGCTGTGCTTCTTCCTGGAGTTCACCCTTTTGGAAACGCTCGAGAGTTATCTTTTCAGCCCTATATTTTTCCCAAAATTCTCGCCAAGCTTTAGGCTTGCTTGGGCTCGGAATATGGATTTTCCAATGGACATACTCACATGCATCATGGCAGAGCGCGCAAATCACAGCTTCGACAAGTTGATCCCGTCGATAAGATTTTCCGCAATTCACGCAGACCCATGTTCTCTGGCTCATCTTTTTGTGAGGACGACGTTCAATATGAGACCCCAGCGTTAGCCATCTGTCTCTGGAAATTCATAAGTCACTTCTTTGATAACGCAAGGCCACAGGCATTATCCGAAAGAACAACGATCCAACCTATTCGCCGATCAATCAAGACGAGCATAGCCAGCAGCCGCTTACGTGGCTTCTAATGAACAGAGTGACTGAGTCAAACGACGGTCTCACCGCGCAAGCTGATTGACCACCCGCCCGGCCCCTCTAGCATCGCGGGCTCATGCCTCAGCCAGCACGCCGCCTCGAAGTCTTCACCGAATCCGTCATCCGAGAGATGACGCGCCTTTCGAACCGTCATGGGTCCATCAATCTGGCCCAGGGGTTTCCAGACTTTGATCCGCCGGCGGAACTGATCGAAGCCCTGGCCGTGGCCATTCGCGGGCCGCATCATCAGTATGCGGTCACGTGGGGTGCGCCGCGTTTCCGCCAGGCGCTGGCTCGCAAGCATTCCCAATACACGGGTCTAGACCTGGATGCGGACCGACACCTGGTGGTGACCTGCGGCAGCACAGAGGCGATGATGGTGGCCATGATGACGGCCTGCGACCCGGGCGACAAGGTGATCGTCTTCTCTCCCTTCTACGAGAACTACGCCGCAGATGCCATCCTCTCCGGCGCCATCCCCGTACACATCACGCTGCACGCGCCTAACTTTGAGTTCGACCGCACGGAGCTGCATCAGGCGTTTGCCGATGGAGCCAAGGCCATCGTCATCTGCAATCCCTCCAACCCCTGTGGCAAGGTTTTCACTCGTGAGGAACTGCTTTTCATCGCCGGGTTGGCGGAGGAGTTCGATGCCTTTGTGCTGATGGATGAGGTGTATGAGCACATCGTGTATGCCCCGCATCAACACACGTATTTTGCCACGCTGCCGGGCATGTGGGAGCGCACGCTGAGCTGTGGTTCCCTGTCAAAAACTTACTCCATCACGGGCTGGCGACTGGGCCATGTGATTGCACCGGAAAACCTCATCTCAAGGGCGAAAAAGGTGCATGACTTTCTCACCGTGGGGGCCGCTGCGCCCCTGCAAGAGGCGGCGGTGACGGCTCTGGATTTCCCCGCGAGCTACTACGAGGAACTGCAACGCGACTATGATGCGAAACGGGATGTCTTCCTGGGCTACATGCGCCAGACCGGGCTGTCCTTTTCCGAGCCCCAGGGGGCCTACTACACGCTGCTGGACATCAGCCCGCTGGGCTTTGCCACCGATACGGAGGCAGCCGCCTGGATGACCCAGGAAGTGGGCGTGACGGGGGTGCCCGGGTCCAGCTTTTACCGCGAGCCTGAGCATCGCTTCATCCGCTTCCACTTCGCTAAAAAGGAGGAGACGCTAAGGGCGGCCGGAGAAAAACTCGTGGAAGGCCTGCGTCGCGGAAGGTAGCCACATTTCACGGCGTATCTCTCGATCATGCCCAAGACCCTACTCGCGATCGGTGCCCACTACGATGACTGCCCTTTTGGCCTGCCCGGCATCCTGCTGAAGGCCGTGCAGCAGCATCAGCGGGTGGTCATTTTGAGCCTCATCGGCGACTACAGCAACTGGCCGCCAGTGAAAGGCCGAGAGGAAGCGCTGAAGCAAAAGACCATCGAGATGGCCAAGGAGCGCGGCATCGAAATGCGTTTCCTAAACTACAGCAGCATGGGCTATGAAGCCACGCTGGAGGCCAAACGGGCCGTGGCCAAAGTGGTTGCGGAGGTGCGGCCTGACACAGCCTTCATGCTGTGGCCGAAGGATCGCCATCCCGACCATGAAGCAGCGGCGGCCATCAGCCACGCGGCCCTGTTTCAGCCCGCACGGCTTTTGGGCGATGACAATGCGCGCAGTCCCTCGCAGGTCTTTTGGTATGACAATGGCCCCGGCCACACGATTGATTTCACGCCCGATACCTATGTGGATGTCAGCAGCGTGTGGCCTGCGGCGGTGGATTGGTTAGGCGGCCTCATGGCCTTTGTGCGCAACCAGCCCCTGGATGTGCAGAAGGACGCGGCGGTGGATACCAAGACCGTACTGGCCCGATACCGGGGCCTGGCCTGCGGTGCCAAGTATGCCGAGGCCGTGCGCAGCGTGCGCCCAGTGGCGCGCGAGTGGCTGTGAAAAGCATCACGCTTCCTGCCAATCACGCTTCCTGCCAGTCCCGCTTCCCTTCCCCACGCTGGAAACGCCACAGCCTGCCGGGCTTGTATTCCACCCCATCCCACGTCCAGGCCTGGATGCTGAGCTGACAGGCATCGCCCTCGATGACATGGAATCCGTTAGGCTCGCCTTTCAAGCGATGCGAGATGGCGGTGGAAACTGCCGACAGCACACAATTCCGTGCGGCACTGCCACCGCTGAGGCGCAGAGTCTGTGCATAGCTGATGTGGAAATGCCCCGCCAATACGAGGTCCACCCCAGCGAGGTTCACGGACTGGGAAAACTCGCGCTGCCGCCCGATGAGATGTCTGCGCGTGCCCTGAGGCGGTGCGGCAGGCGGATGATGCACCACCAGCACCCGCAGCGAATCTTCATCCACCGCCTGCCCCAGTTTCACCATCCGCGCCATCTGATGATGCGACAGCCGCCCGCGCGACCAGTCCAAGTGCCAGCCCGCCGTGCGCGCTGAATTGGTGCCCATGACAAACAGCCCCGGGCGGCTCCACACAGGCTCCAGGTCCTCCTGCACCAGCCGACGGAAATGCCGCCACGGACGGCGAAAGCGCTCCCACACCACCCACCAGCGTGGCACGTCGTGGTTCCCAGGCACCACGAGTTGCGGGATGGCAATGGAGTCCAGAAACACCCGTGCTTCTTCAAACTCGCGCGCACGTCCGCGCTGAGTGAGATCGCCGCTGACGATGAGCAGCTCCGGGTTTGCCTTCAAAATGGCCTCACGGAGAAAGGTCGGTAGATCGGGACTCACGGCCCCGAAGTGGAGATCCGAAATGTGGACCAGACGCATGATCAGGAGGCGGGTTCAGATTCCACCTCTTCAGCCAAACGTGGGGCGATGACCAGCAACGCTTTCGGCACCAATTTCACCCGCAGGGGCACGGGCAGTTTCTCCAGTTCGCCATCCATCATCACCGGGATGCGGCGTTTCCGCGTCACTCGGATCTCGAGATCGGTGGCATGCATCACCACGATTTCGCGGTCCTCTTTCCAGCGGCCCATGACCCAGGCTATGAAGGAACGCAGAAGGCCAAAGCGGGTCTGGTGCTTCGAGATGTAAACCGTGAAGTAACCGGCATCCAGACTGCGGCGTTTGGGGATGATGCCGAAGATGTCCTCGTAGTCGTTATTGGCCAGCAGGGCGATGCGGGTGCGGTGGCGCTCGATGCGGTCCCCTTCCTGAAGGCAAAGATGCAAAGGCGGATACGTGGCCGCACTGCGCAGGGCATCCCACATGGTCCGGAGGGACTTCACAATCCAGCTCCCATGATACTCAGGCCTGCCCATGACCAGAGCCGGGTAAAAGCCCAGCACCACCACACACATGTAGAGATTTCCCGCCACATCCAGCAGGTCCATCTTGCCCTCTGGGGCGGTCACCAGAGCACGGGCGGCCTCCTTCCAGTCCAGCGGCATGCCTACATCCCGCGCAGCCAGATTGAAGGTGCCCAGGGGTAGAATGCCCAGCGGCTTTTCATGCCCGGCAAAGACAGTCGCTGCTGTGGCCACCGTGCCATCTCCACCGCCTACGATCACGGCATCTGCCCCACCATCGCGGGCTTTTTCCAGGGCCTTGCGCACTTCTTTCCCTGGCACTTGCTGGATCTCCACAGTGCAGCCCAGTTCTTCAAAGACCTCCTTCAGCCCTGCCTCCACCACATCCGGCCCCAGAGTGCAAAGGGTGCCGGATTCACGATTGAGAATGACGCAGAGATTCCGGCGATGATCGGGATTCATGAGGGGAGAATACGCGGCTACAGCACGTAGGTCGCGAGGAATAATCGCAACCACCCGCCTATCCACGTGCCCCTAACCTCAGGCTACCGGCAAAAAAATCACCGGCTGAGCTCCAGCATGCGCAGGATCGGCTTCTCCGCCCGTGCACGGATGTCTTCAGGCATGTTCACCTGGGGGGTGAGATCACGCAGAGAGTCGTGCAGCTTTTGCAGGGTATTCATCTTCATGTAGCGGCAGTCCGCGCAGGCGCAATGACCGGTGGGACCGGGGATGAAACGTTTGCCCGGCACCTCGCGCTCCAGGCGATGCAGCATGCCGCTTTCCGTCACGATGATGAAGGTGCTGGCCTCGCTGGCCTGGCAGTAGTGCACCATCTTCTCGGTGGAGCAGACCACATCCGCCAGCACGCGCACCGCATACGTACACTCCGGGTGCGCCACCACGGCGGCGTCTGGATACTCGTCCTTGATCGCCTGGATGCTATCGCGGGTAAACTCCACGTGCACATAGCAGGCACCTTTCCAGAGGTCCATCTTACGGCCTGTCTGCTCCATCACCCAGCTTCCCAGGTTTTGGTCCGGCACGAACAGGATTGGGCGATCCTGCGGCGCAGCATTGACGATCTTCACCGCATTGCCGCTGGTGCAGATGCAGTCGCTCAGCGCCTTCACATGCGCGCTGCAATTGATGTAAGCGATGACGTAATAATTTTTCTCCGCATTCGCTTTCAAAAAAGCCTCCAGCTGCGGCCCGGGGCAGCTTTGCTCCAGCGAGCAGCCTGCATCGGCATCCGGCAGGATCACCGTTTTCGTCGGGTTCACGATCTTCGCCGTCTCCGCCATGAAATGCACCCCGCAAAAGGCGATCACATCCGCATCCGTCTCCTTCGCGTGATAGGCCAGCCCGAGGGAGTCCCCGACAAAATCGGCGATCTCCTGAATCTCTTTGGACTGATAGTTATGAGCCAGAATAACAGCATTCCGCTCCTTCTTGAGGCGGAGGATTTCAGAAACCAGGGTGGGGGTGGCGACAGCGACCATACCCATGATATAGCGGAGACTGCCCCAGGCTCAAGGAAGAACCTGTCTCATCAAGGGGGCTATGCCTTTTCACCGGCGGCGGCGGGTGCCGAGGCTACCCAGGAGGGCTAGGCTGATGAGCATGGCGCGGGAGGGTTCGGGGACGACGATGATGAGGCCGTGGTCGGTGAAGAGATCATAGTTCCAGGACCAGGCGGGATTCAGCAGGCTGACATCGGGCAGATCAAAAATCTGGCCGGTGGTGAGGCTACCGATGGAGAGACTGGCGAAATCCAGCAGGTGGAAGGCGTCGCCATAGGAGATGATGTAGTCGCCCACAGGGCTGTACTGGATGGTGCCTGCCGAGGTGACGGTGAGAGCTCCTGTGAGGTTGAGGTAGTCGTGAGAATCCACATTCCCCAACTCGCTGGCAAAGACGGTGGGTACATTGGCCAAGGGGGTCGTGCCGATGTTAAAAGTAGGCCCTGCGACCTGGAGAATAAGGCTGGAGCCACTGCCCAAGGTGACATCTCCAGTGACACTCAAAGTGCCGATCTGACTGGCAAAGGCAGGAGAGGTGAAACCCGAACCAGGCTCCAGCTTGCCTCCCGTGAGAACGGAGACCTGGCCAGTGATGAGGCCCGTCCCGCCCAGTCGTGCGCCGTTTTGAACCTCGGTCCCAGAGAAGAATTCGACGGTATTGACCAAGAGGGTGCCGCGCTGGACTTCGGCGATGCCTGCGCTGGCAGTGCCTGTGGCTGCCTGGCCGACACTCCCCTCGGCATCCACGATCACGGTGCCAGTGGGCGTGGCTTCATAAAAGTTCAGCGCTCCCCCCGAGGTCGCGGCATTCACCACGCGATTCACAAACCACCCCTGCTGGCCCGCGACGAGCACATTGCCTGTGAAACGAGCACTGCCGCCGGCTTCGGAAACGAGGTTCAGCGCACGATAATCATTTTCAGCGGCATTGATGTTGCCAGTCAGAGTGGCATCGAAGCTCGTGCCCAGGTGATTGATCTGGCCGATGCTGATGATGTCTCGCGCAGGCGTGGCCGCCGTGCTTTCACCATCGGCAATTTCGATGGGAGCATTGAAGGTTAGGTTGCCACGCAGGAGGAAGGCGGAGTTGTTATTCAGCGCGGCCGTGGTGGTGGTGACTTCCTGGTTCAGGTACACGCTTTTCACATTTTCCCAGGCCACACCGGACGCATTGCCCGCAGCCACGACGATCTCCGTATCCAGACGTGCATAGACCTGCCCGCCAAAGGTCATGCTGTCCCCGGCAAAGACGAACTGCTGATTGCGCTGGCCGATCAGCCACATGGCACGCTGAGTGGCCGTGTGGGTGGCACTGCCCGCAATGTCACCCGTGAAGACGAGCTGGCGCTGGATGGTGCCCGCGTTGATGAGCACGTTACGGGCTGTGGCAGCTGGCAATGTGAAGTCATAGGGGATGGTGGCCCCCTGGGTGATGTCTGCCGAGGTCATGTCCCAGGTGATGCTGGCCACGGAACCGAAGGTGATGAGTTTATCTGGCGCGCCCAGGCTGTCCGCATACCGTTGCAAAAGGTAGCCGCCCTGCATGTCAATATCGCCCGTGAAGGTGTTGTGATTGCGAAAGGCGATGTGGCCCGCGTTGGAGCCTGAGTTGCTGTTGATGGTCAGCTTGCCACTGCCACTGATGATGCCATCCAAGAAAATCCGGCGAAAGCGGCTGTTGCTGGGGGCGGTCACACTGCCGATGCCACCTGTGCGGGTGAAGGTGAGGTCCGCCCCGATCTCGATGTCTGCCCCTAACAAAAAGCTGCGTGGCGTGTTGTCGGCGGGCGAGGTCGGCTCATTGTCCAGCAGCATCGCGATGTTTAAGGTGGGCAGTGTGGCACCATTCGCCACGAAGACCAGTTTAGAACCTGCTACCCCGGCGTTCATGAGGCTCTTTTCGGTGAGGCCATAGTTCAGTTTTTCGATGCTGAACTGATTCACGTAATAGGTGCCATCCAGGGTCAGCACATCTCCGTTGGCGTCATTCGTCCCGAAGGTGACATTGGAGGGTGCTGCCAGCGTGCTGCTGGGCACACCCGCAGTCCAGTTCGCGGGATTGGACCAGGAATTATCCACAGCCCCAGTCCAGACCGTTTGTGCGCTGGCACTGCCAGCCGAGATCAAGCTCAACAGACAGAGAAACAGCCAAGAACGCGCGAAAACGTTCCATCCAGACATGAGATGGCACATGATGATAAAGAGTGGGGGGACTGCCCTGGGGGAGGCCCCACAGGCAAGTCCATGGCGATGCAGTCTCCATGCCAGCCGCCTGCCAGCATTGTCCTGCCGATGTGCCAGACATCCGTATTTTTGTGCGGCAGGGCCTGCTTTTTGAATGAATCCCGTCCAGGCTAACCAATGATGCGGATAAAAAGTTGCCCCTTCAACAGGGAAGCAACCATGCATCGTGCAACAGAGCAGCCGGAAAAATATTTTGCTCTCAGCGGTCTAGGCTTGCCATCGAAACGGCTTTTTGACACGAAGAAGAGGTATGAGCGCAGCCCAACCCCCGCCCCTGACTCTCTTCACCCTCAAAGACGGTCTTGTCGAAAGCTCCGCCGACCAGGAACTGGTGGATGCCTTTGCCGCCGACTTTCAAGGTCTCCGGCATTTCGCTTCCAAGATCGGTGAAACCCTGAACCTGGGCCATGCCTGGACAGGCACCCTCCAGGAAGAAGACCTGACCGTGAGCTACGCCTACTTTGGCGAAGGCACCAGCCCGAATGATCCTGGTGCAGGTTCCCTCATCGGCAAAAAAACCCTGCTTTACGATTCCCTCACCCGTCTCACCACCCAGGAGGCATAAACCATGGCTGCAAACATTACCCCTTCCCTCCGCTCTGCTCTGGAGCGCCTCAAACATGCCGGTGCGGTCAATGGACTGCTGCTCGGCTGGCGGCGGCAGATTCTGCTGAATCTCCTGCCCTATGAGGAATTCCGTGCTGAGCGTCTGCTGCAGACCGTGCATGATGGGCGCGACCACTTTTCCAGTGGTGGAGATCGCAATACGGAGACCTTTTGGTTCGGCTACGATGTCTGCCATGCGCTGGTCTGCTTTCGCGGCGACTGCACCCTTGTCATTCTACATACTCGGGCGGAGGAGGCCGACTTCCTGAAACGCACCGCCGAGACGTTCCTGGAGGATAGCCAGCTTTTGCTCGACTCCCTGCTGAACCCAACTCCTGAAGATGGCGGTGAAACCCAGCCGCTGGGCGATGGCGGCGAGGAGCCTGTCTTTAGCGACACGCATACCAACTTCATCGGTCGCGTGGCTTAACACCCCTGAGAGTGGCAGGTGAATAAGCGCCTGCCACTCACAACTTTAGAGCGCTGGCATGAGGAAGCCGCGCTCATCCATCTTGATCCCAGGTAGGACCACTGGGCCGGGATTCTTCGGCGTCAGCATGGAAATCTCCAAGCCGTCCGGGCCTGTCTTCACCGCGTAACCCGGCAGCAGGCGGCCATAGGTATTGGGGATGATGCCCAGCTGCAGGCCGCGTTCGTCTTCGGGCATTTCCGGGTCTGGCACACAGGTGGCAATGAGGGCCCCCGTTTCCTGATGCAGCAGTCCACGGTAGATCGTCACGTCCTCAGAGACAGGGACTTGGGCATCCGCCCAAAGCATGGCGTATTTGCCCAGGCGCGGCCACTCCACCACGCCTTCCAGTTTTTGCACCAGGGTGGCATCGCCCACGGCCACCACGCTTCCCTCGGCACATCCGGAGATACTGGCAGCCTCCGTCACCACGCGTACGCGACCCTTCATTTCAGCAAAGGCCACAAGCGTCTGGTGGATGACACTGCCCACGGGGGCCAGGCACAGCAGGGTTTCCCCCTGGCGCACCCACTCACATTCCATGAGGCGGAGGGCATTGCCGATGATCTGCTGCTTGTCGGCATGATCCGTGGTTTGGAAGTCGCGACGGCTCAAGATGGCCTCGGCACTGAGGGCCAAAATCTGCGCACGTACCGCCTCCGCCGTGGCTTCCTTAGCCGGGATCGGGTGGCCGAAATAGACCGTCACCGGGTAACGCAGGTTCTTCGGCCATTTCTTGAAAAACAACCCACCTTCAAAGGAAAAGATGCTGCCGTAGAGACCATCCATGTACGCGGGCACCACCTGGGCATCTCCCTGGCGGGCCATGAGCTCGTAGCCTTTGCGCAGGTCATTGACGATGCCGTGGCGGGTGATCTGGCCTTCTGGGAAAAGGCAGACGATGCGCCCTTCCTTCAGGGCTGCGCCCACGGTCCGAACAGCGTCCTTCGCCCGAGTAGGCGAGATAGGCACCGTGCCGCAGATCTTCACAAACCAGGTCATGGCCGGGATGTTATAAAGCGCATCCCACATCACAAAGCGTACCTGCCGGGTGCAGGAGGCCCCCATGATGAAGGCATCCACGTAGCTCACGTGGTTCGGCAGCAGCATGGTGCCACCATCCTTCGGGATGCGCTCATGATGCACGGACTTCACCTTGTAGATCGTCTTCACGATGGCCAAGGCCACAAAACGCAGCAGGTAATGCGGCAGGAGCTGCACGATGTAAACCGTAGCCACCAGCATGAGCACGCCCAGCAGCCAGAACTGCGCCTGAAAGCCCAGCCCCAGGGCCTTTAGCCCCACCAGCACAGCCACGCCCAGCACCCCAGCCACGCTGTCCAGCAGGTTCATGGAGGCGAGCACACGCCCGCGTTTTTCCGCCGAGGCGGTATCCTGAATAAAGGTTTGGATCGGCACCATGTAGCAGCCGCCCATGAAGCCCACCAGCGCCAGCGCCCAGTCAAACTTCACCGTGCCCACCGAGGTGAGCCCTGCATAAAAAAGCGCGCCAGCCAGCCCCAGAGCCCCCAGAGGGATCATGCCCAGTTGCAGCGACCGACGGTTGACCCAGGAGATAAACAGGCTGCCCACCACGGTGCCCACGCCCACCATGAGGGTCATTTTGGAAGACGCCGTCGCCGCACCGCCCACAGCCTGATCCGGATACAGTGCGAGGCCGATGTCCACAAACATCGCGGCTGCCATGCTGGCGACAAACCAGTAGGTTGAGTTGCCAAAAAAGGCCCTTCGCATCGGGGCGTAAGACAGACTCTCCTTCAGATGGCCAAAATGCTCCCACCACAGCCCGTGATGATACTTCACCCCTGGGTGGGCAGGAGTCTTCTGGATGTAAAAACCCACCACCATCGCCACCATCGCCACGCCAAACAGCCACCAAATCGGCTCAGCAGCGGCCAGCCAAGCGTTGCCATGCTGGCCATAGAGCGAGTCAAACCAGGCACCGCCCACCCCAAGACCCGCTAGGATGCCGATCATCGTCACCATTTGCAGCCAACCCACCGTCAGACCCAGGCGGCGGGAACCCACCACTTCCTTCAAAATCCCCATCTTCGCCGGACTGTAAAAAGTGGACTGCATGGCCAGCAGGAAAAACGCCCCCAGGGCCAAGATCACGCTGAGCTCCCCCAGCGCCAGGTGGAAGCACAAGCCTGCTATCAGCAAGATCACCGACTGAGCTACCAGCATCGCCAAGATGACCGCGCGCTTGGAGTAACGATCCGCAAAATACCCGGACAAAGGCCCGAAGAGAATGAACGGCAGCAGGATCATGGCGCCCAGCCACACGCCGATGTTTTCGCCCAGCACCCCCGTGGTCACCTTTGGGGCCAAGCCCACCAGCATCATCTTCAGCAGGTTGTCATTGAAGGCATTGAGCAAGGTCGCCCCCAACACCAAAACCACGGATACCCAAGCCCGCTTGGGCAGGCTTTTCATTTTGTCGAGAGAGTCAGGATCTGGGGCAATCGGGTCAGGCATGGGTAAAAGTCTGCGGAGATTGCCATCCCATGCGCAAAAGTCGCGAGGAAAAGATCAACGAAGACGGAAAGAAGCCGTCTTTACTCCGCCACCACCTTCAGATCATCCAGCCAAAAGGCCACCTTCTCCGTGGCGGTGCTGACAAAGCCCAGCCAAGCGAGTTCATTCCAGTCGGCATCGCAGGGCAGATCCAGGAACTCCTGGGTCGGCTGACCGGCCGGAGTGATCTTCAGCGACCACTTGCCGGGGGCTTTTTCCCCGAGCGTGGTCGTTATTTCCACCCGCGCCCAGGTCCCTGCCGGAAAGGCGACCTTCTTTTTGCTGCGGCGCTCGATGATGCTTTCCCCTTCAAAGGCCAGGCTCGGCCCGGTGAGGTATTTTTGTCCTGAGTCGCGACAGTCCACAAAGAACTTGGCGCCTTTTTCCATGCGCACCTGAAAGGCCACGGTGATCTTGCCCGCTTTGAATCCAGGCTTCAGGACGAGGTGCGGATCCCAGGTGGGGTCCAGGCCAGGAGCATCGGTGATCTTCAGGCTGCGCTTGCCACTGGCCGCCTGGTCTTCCATCACGTAGATGCTGTCGCCTTTGTTCTGCCAGCGGATCTCCTGACGCGGCAGCACGGGAAAGGTGAGCCCCATGTTTTCAAAGTCTTCCTTCACTTCATAAGGTGGCATGGGCCACGGTTTCGACTGCTCCCAGAAATCTGGAAAGCTCAGAGACGTGGCCTGTTTTTTCCACTCCCCTTCCCCGCGCACGCCTGCTTGGCTGACGTCCCCTGGGATGAACCCCATCTTCAGCGCCGGGCTCTCTTTTTGCAGACGGAAGTCGCGCTTCGCGGCATCCACGAACAAAGGATCCGCGACGATGCTGCCTTCATCGTGCCCCGTCTTCGCCTGCCACTCGGCCAGGTCTGCCTCATGGAACTTCACCGGCAGTCCGGCACTGTTCCAATAGACGTTGTTGCGCATCTCATAGGTGCCAGTGCCCCAGTTATAGGCGCTGCCGTCCAACAGCTTTTCCGTGTCATAGATCACCACATTGTTTTCATAGGCGAAGGACGCATGCTTTTCCGGCCGCGACCGCTGAATCTGGGCCTTGCGACCGTAGGCAAAAACATTGTGGCTCACCTGGTTCCACTTGCCGTAGTGCTGGTGAAAGGTGGATTCGCTGGTGTCATGCACCACGTTGTGGGTCAGCGTCACCCCGGTGCTGCCTTCATCTGTGTAGAGGCCCCAGCCGCCATAGCGGTAGCTGCCCACATCGTGCACATGGTTATGGCTCACTGTGGTGCCCTCACTGCGGCCCAGGCCGTAAAAGCCACCCATGTCGCTCAGCACTCCCCAGCCCAGGTGATGGATGTGATTGAAGTCCAGCCGGTTGCGCTTCGACGGGCTGTGTTTGTAACCCCACACCCAGCCTGCGCTGATGCCCGTGTAATAAAGATCGCCAATGTCACAATGCGTGACCTCACAGTCCGCCGCATGAGCTAGGAAGACGCCACACGCGCTGGGAAAGAGACGCCCGCCACTGTGGATGATGCAGTCATCCACCATGATGTGATGCGTGAGTGTGTCTTCATTTGGCATTTTGATGTCTCCCAGACGCACCCCACCGCCGCCGAGATCATGCAGGTAGCAGTGGCTCAATTCACTGTGGGCACAAGCAGTGCGAAACCAGATGGCATAACCACCTGTGTGTTTAATTTCACAGTCGTGGAAACCGATGTGCTGACTGCGATCCAACTCCACCACCGCACCCACCCCTGCGGCAGCCTGTCCATCGTGATGCCCAGCGGGGCCATACAGATGCTGGGCATGCGCGAAAGTGAGTCCTTCAAAACGGACATGCTGCACGCCATCCAGCAGCAGCAGTTTCTCCGTCACAGGCACGATGACCTCCACGGTGTTCATGTCCTCACCGGGCAGCGGTTTGTAAAGCAACTGGCCCGCCTTGGAGAGGAACCACTCGCCAGGAGCATCCAGCGCCGCGCGGAAGTTCTCCACATACCAGCGCTGGTCCGGCTCAAACTCGACAAAGGGGTAGCGTGAAGCACCAACGATGCGGATGGCCCGCGCTTCGTCATTGAGCTCTTTGATCCGACACTGGCCCACCGTCCAGGTCTGCATCACCGTCAGCAGCACCTCGCTGCGCTCATCCTTGGGGATGCCTTTCAGTACTTCGTAGTCCGCTGGGCGTGCGACAAAGGCTTCAAAACTCGGCTTGCCCAGCCCCTGAAACATGTCTGCCGCCGCTTGCGATTTCGCATTGAAATACCCCCCCACCGCCCCTGGCCGATTCCCCAGCGCATTCGGCGTGCGCGCCCGCACCGCACGGCGTCCGTTGATCCAGAGCTGCTCAAACTTCCCTTTCACCTCCGCCTGCCACAGCCCGTCTTCCACCTGCTTCCACCCCACGACTTTCTGCCCGCCCGTGAACGTCACCTGCGCATCTTTCGCTGCCCGGTAAACCGTAGGCCCCGTGCTCGTCCCGCTGTCGGCGGAGGTCAGTTTCAGCGCCTGCTCGATGAAGTAATCTCCAGCAGCAAACTCCACGGCCACCGCCCCTTTCTCGCCGCCCTGACGCAGCGCACGCACCCGCTCAATCGCAGCCTGCGGTGAGGCGATGGGACTACCTGGACTCACCTGAACCACAGTCTCAGCCAAGGCGGGTGCCACAAACAAAAAAAGAGCGAAGGAAAAACGCATCCTGGCGTGTAGCGCGGCCCCCGGCCTAGCGCAAGGTTCAGCCCAAGGTGAGGATTTTTTTGGCAGCCTGGGCCAGCGCCACCTCATCCCCAAAATCACTCCTGACAGGCTAGGCTGAAAGCGCGACAAAAATTTCACCCTTTTTGTTATTCCAAATACTTTTGCACTCGTTCGCGTGAACGCACTGTCGAAGTTTGTGGATGCCGAAGGGCCGTGAATATAAAAAATTAAACATCAGCGCCAAAAGGCGGTGAGCTGCGTTTTTGATGCCGGAGAGAGCTGTGTAGCATCTCCGATTTACAAACCATCCAAAACTTACGCATGAAAACATTATCCCTATTCGCCACCCTCCTCGCCATGGCCGTCACTGGCATCACCTCACAGGCCCGCGCCGCCGATGACAAGACCATCGTGGGTGTGGCTGCAGGTGCAGGCCAGTTCAAGACTCTCGTCGCTGCCGTGAAGGCTGCGGGCCTGGTGGAAACCCTCAGTGGTGAAGGCCCTTTCACGGTTTTTGCTCCAACGGATGAAGCCTTCGCCAAGCTGCCTGCTGGCGCTATTGATGATCTGCTGAAGCCTGAGAACAAAGAGAAACTCACCGCCATTCTCACCTACCACGTTGTGGCAGGCAAAGTCATGGCAGCTGATGTCAAATCTGGCGACGTCAAAACCGTGAATGGTCAGGAAGCCACCCTTAAGGTTGCTGACGGCAAGGTCACGATTGACAAGGCCACCGTGGTGAAAACCGACATCGCTGCAAGCAATGGCGTCATCCACGTGATCGACACCGTGCTGATGCCTAAATAAGGTCACTTTAGCTACCTGCTTTTCGCAGGGTCTAAATCTCAACAGCCCGTGAGTTTTCACGGGCTGTTTTGTGTCTAACGACGGCAAAAGACAACCCGCAGGAAACAACGCCCGCATTGATGACGTAAATGGGAAGTCCTATGCCCCCTGCCCCCGATGCTCTGCTCCAGGCGACTCGCCGCCATTTTTTCAGCCAGTGTGGCATGGGGATCGGCAGTGTGGCGCTGGCTTCGCTGATGGCGGAGCGGGGGCTAAATGCGGCCAGTGCTGCCGCAGCCCAGCCAGGCCCCGGAGTGCCCACGCGGGGAACTCACCCGGCCAAGGCGAAAAACGTCATCTTCCTGTTCATGGCCGGCGGCCCCTCGCAGCTCGAACTCTTCGACTACAAACCGGTGCTGCAAAAGCTCAACGGCCAGCCCATTCCGCAAAGCTACATCGAAGGGAAACGATTCGCCTTCATGGGCAGCAGCCATGGGGTGAAACTGCTGGGCACACGCAAGGAATTCAAACAACGCGGGCAAAGCGGCACCTGGGTGAGCGATATGCTGCCCTATACGGCGGGCATCGTGGATGACATCAGCGTGGTGACCACCTGCCAGACCACGCTTTTTAACCATGCCCCGGCCAAGCTCTTCATGAACACGGGCAGCGGCCAGTTCGGGCGGCCCAGCATGGGCTCATGGGTGACCTACGGAATCGGCAGTGAATCCAGTGATCTGCCCGGCTTTGTCGTCTTGCAAAGCGGTCCACGAGGCCCGCGTGGCGGCGCAGTGAATTGGGGCAGCGGCTTCCTGCCCACCACGTATCAAGGCGTGCCACTGCGCAGCCAGGGCGAGCCCATCTTAAACCTGACCACTCCCGCGAGCGTGGGCGCCCGAAGTCAGCGTCGCGTCATTGATGCCGTGCGGGACATGAACATGAAGCGACTGGTGGCCACGGGCGATGACGAGATCCAGACCCGCATCAATGCCTATGAAATGGCCTACCGCATGCAATCCAGCGCGCCTGAGCTGATAGACATCCAGGGTGAATCCAAGGCCACGCTGGATCTCTACGGGGTGGACCCCACGCAGCCGTCGTTTGCTCGCAACTGTTTGTTAGCCCGTCGCCTCGTGGAGCGTGGCGTACGTTTTGTGCAGCTTTACCACACGAACTGGGACAGCCACGGGGGGAAGGGCGAGACACTGGAAGATGATTTTCCCAAAGTGGTACACCAGGTGGACCAAGGCTGCGCAGCTCTGATCCATGACCTCAAATCTCGGGGACTGCTGGAGGAAACCCTGGTGGTGTGGGGCGGTGAATTTGGCCGCACGCCGATGGGTGAAAACCGCGACAAAACGGGGCGTAATCATCACATTGATGCCTTCACCATGTGGTTCGCCGGCGGCGGTATCAAACCTGGGCAGACTTACGGCAAGACGGATGAACTCGGCTTTGATGGCGTGGAGCAGAAAGCCCACGTGCATGACATCCATGCCACCCTCCTGCACTTGTTAGGGCTGGACCATGAGAAGCTGACTTTCAAATTCCAGGGGCGCGACTTCCGCCTCACGGACGTGCATGGCGAGATCCTGCACGGCCTGCTGGCTTAAGAAAGACTCCCCGCGCGACTCTTCCTACCCTATCGAGATCTGGCTAGTTTGCTTGGCGCAGCGGCCAGGACATGCCAGAATATCCCCGAAATTCATGCGCTACACTCCTCTTCCCGCAGACCTCTTTGTCAGCAACCGCCAGCGTCTTTACAAACAACTGCCCCCTGGTGCCGTGGTGATCCTGCACTCGAATGATGTGCTGCCGACCAATGCCGATGGCACTCTAGGTTTTGTCCAAAACAGCGATCTCTACCACCTCAGCGGCATTGACCAGGAGGAGAGCATCCTGGTGCTATTCCCTGACGCCCCGGATGAGAAAATGCGTGAAATGCTTTTTGTTCGGGAAACCAATGAACACATCGCCCTCTGGGAAGGGGAAAAGCTGACCAAGGAGGCCGCCACCAGCCGCTCCGGCATTTCTCGCGTGCACTGGTTGCACGAGTTCGAGGCCCCCTTCCGCCAAGTCATGTGCCAGGCGCAGCAGGTGTATTTGAACTCGAACGAGCATCCGCGCGCCACCATCCCCACGGAGACACGAGAAACTCGCTTTACCCACCGCTGCCTGCGGGAGTACCCCCTCCATGATTACCGCCGGCTAGCCCCGCTGATGCATGACCTGCGCAGCATCAAACAGGCTGCTGAAATCGAGACGCTGCAGGAAGCTATCCGCATCACCGAGGCGGGCTTCCGCCGCTTGCTCCATTTCGTCAAACCGGGCGTCCATGAGTTTGAAATCGAGGCCGAGCTTTCTCACGAATTCATTCGCCAACGCGCGCGCGGTTTTGCCTACACCCCCATCATTGCGAGCGGGGCCAATGCCTGCGTACTGCACTACATCACCAACCACTGCCAATGCCAGGATGGTGAGCTGCTGCTGCTGGACGTGGCTGCGAACTACGCGAACTACAACGCCGACCTCACGCGCACCATCCCAGTGAATGGTCGTTTTTCCGCGCGCCAGTGCCAAGTCTATGCGGCAGTGCTGAAGGTCTTCCAGGAGGCTTCGCAGATGCTTCGCCCCGGTGTGGTGATCCGTGAATATCAAGAGGAAGTGGGCAAAGTGATGACCTCCGAACTCATCGGCCTGGGCCTGCTGGATCGGGATGATGTGGAAAAACAAGATCCTGAACGGCCGCTCTACAAAAAGTACTTTCCTCACGGCACCAGCCATCATTTGGGCATTGATGTGCACGATGTAGGCCAGACCTGGAAACCCATCCAAGCAGGCATGGTCTTCACCGTCGAGCCCGGCATCTACATCCGCGAAGAAGGCCTGGGCATACGCCTGGAAAACAACCTTCTCATCGGTGGCGACCGCAACACTGATCTCATGGCCAGTATCCCCATCGAAGCGGATGAAATCGAAGACCTGATGGCGCAGCGTTGATTTGAAATAGCGACTCGACAATGAAATTTACGCGGAGAGGTAGCGGGAATGAAATACCCAAAACTTTCCTTCAACACTTCCCGTTAGGCCACTACTCAAACTGGCTAGAGCAGTTTAAAAATGTGTGGTCCGTCTGTGTGGCATGAATTTCTGGGCTGTTCACTCCTCGTTTGATCTCTCATCCAGAGCTTCCAAAAACGCATTCCCTCTCCCCCAAGAATTGGGGGACGAGGCCAAGGTGAGGGGGGGCGAAGCACGCAGAAAGTCCATCCGCAAAAGGGTGCCCTTTTCTCTAAAACGACACTTCTGCACTCCACCCCCGAGATCATTCCACCGCCCCTCACCCCTGGCCCTCTCCCCGCAAGCGGTGCGAGGGGGATGTCTTTTCGCCTCCGTTGGCTGAAGACTCAACACCTCTGGTTCGCTCTTCAATCCCGAGCTCCCAAAGCGCATTCCCTCTCCCCCAAGAATTGGGGGACGAGGCCAAGGTGAGGGGGGGGCGAAGCACGCAGAAAGTCCATCCCCAATCACAAAAAAAGCCGGGAGGAGAAATCTCCACCCGGCTTTTGAGAAGTTCAGGAAGGATTAAACCTTGCCGAAGATGGTGTTGCCCGTGCTCAGAAGGTCGTCGCAGGCTTCCTTCATGCGTTCGCAGAGGCCCTGTTCGCCCTTCTTGAGGTAACCGCGTGGGTCGTAGGCTTTTTTGTCGCCCACTTCGCCGTCGATTTTCAGCACGCCATCATAGTTCTTCATGATGTGGCCCACGATAGGGCGGGTGAAGGCATACTGGGTATCCGTATCAATGTTCATCTTGATGACGCCGTAGCCCAGAGTCTCGCGGATCTCTTCGAGGGGAGTACCGCTGCCGCCGTGGAATACGAGGTCCATCTCCGCTTTCTCACCATACTTGCCTGTGACGGCAGCCTGGCCATCCTTGAGAATGGTGGGCTTCAGCTTTACCGCACCTGGCTTGTAGGCGCCATGGACGTTGCCAAAGGTGGCTGCGAACATGAAACGACCGACGCCATTGAGGGTCTCATAGACGACCAGCATGTCTTCGGGCGTGGTGTAGAGCTTGTCATTGGCCACACCGGAGGTGTCGTGGCCGTCTTCTTCACCACCGACCACGCCGGCTTCGATTTCGAGGATGATGTCCAGCTCCGCGCACTGCTGGAGCAGTTCCTTGGAGATGCGCATGTTCTCTTCGAGCGGCAGCTCGGAACCATCGAACATGTGGCTGTTGAAAAGGTTGCCCTTGCCGGCATCGCGGCGCGCCTTGGTGGCGGCCAGGAGCGGCTTCAGGAATTTCTCGACGTTCTTCGGATGGCAATGATCCGTGTGGAGAGCAATGAGCACATCGTATTTCTCTGCCAGGATATGCACAGCCTCAGCCAGCACGATGGCTCCCAGGGCCATGTCTTTAACGGCAGTGCCGGAGGCGAACTCACCGCCACCGGTGGAAACCTGGATGATGCCGTCCGACTTCGATTCGGCAAAGGCCTTCAACGCACCGTTGATGGTGGGCAGGGAGGTCACATTGATGGCCGGGTAGGCATAACCGCCTTTCTGGGCGGCATCGAGCATGGCACGGTATTGAGCAGGTGTAGCGACGGGCATTTCGGGGTGTGTTGATGGTTTAGCAGTCTCGAAGGGAGCAAGAATGATGCCCGGCGCAAGCCTGGGTTACCGTAGATGCAGGACCAAGCCTCCCTTCCCCGATTCTCATCACAAAAAAGGCCACCTGCCGGAGCAGGTGGCCTCTTTCAACACTGACTTATTGCAGCGGCTCGAAAACGAAGCGGCCCGAGTAGATCGGCGAAGTCTTGTCCGTGGTGCCGGCGGCCTGGTTAGGCAACTGCGGCAACAGGAAGTAACCCACCCCGATCAACTCACCTTCTTCACGGATGATCACACCCTGGAATTTCACGGCTCGGGTGATGAAATCAGGCTTCAGGGGGAAGCGCGGATTGAAATCCTTGGTAGTGAAGGACCCACTGAGAAGCCCAGTCTTCGGCACCGCCGACATCGCCGTTTTGGTGACATTGGCCGCCACATTTTCCTTCAGGATGGTCACCTTGCTGCCCTTGATGACCGCGACATTCACGTCAGGGTTCATGGAAACATAGTTTTGACCAAAGGAGGTGTAAGCGTAATTCAAATCACCACCATTGAAGAAATCAATGGACGCATTGTTCACGGGCACCACCGGCGTAAGCATATCCAGCACCACCATATCTGACGCAGGAGGATCATAACGGCCCCCGATGGCCACGATCGGCAGCGGCGTGCTTACAGGAGCATTGGCGACACCGAACCCTGCGCGGAAGGTGCGATCTGTCACCTTCGTGCTGGCTGGGCGCACCCACGTCGCGGCACCACTCAGGGTATTGTTCGAGTTCAGACTATCGGCATCACCTTGATCATTAATGGTGAACTGGCCGAGGACGGATCCGCCGGGCTTCAGAGCTTTATACTGGTATTGGAAGACGGCGAGTTCACCCTCTGGACCCACAAAGGTCGCATTGGTGAAGGCTTCACCATCTGCCATTTTGCCGACCATGTTCAGCTTGCCATCCAAAGCAACAGTGAAGGTCGCGTAACCAGCACCCAAAGGAACCGTGGCAGAGCCATTTTCATTCATCAGCGGGCTGTCATCGCTCAGGCCGAGAGCCATCGTGTAGTAGCCCGTGTAGGTGGCAGCTGTCATCGTTTTGCTGAAGATCTGGCGCCAGCCATCAAAGCCCACCGTGCTGGTGCCATCGGTGATGGTCCCTTCGCTGATGGTGTTGTTGGCAGGGTCCAGTTCAAAGTCCAGACGCAGCGGTTCAGGCAGCGGATTGCCCGTGCGCTTGATGAACACAGAACCGGTAGGAGCGTCTCCATTCACATTCAGCGGGCCGCTGAAGCTGTAAGTCGTCGCGCCTAGAATCAACTTACCAGTGTAAGTCGCCTTGGTCGTCACGGTGAGTTCCACACGGCCACCCAAGCCAGCCCCCAGGACAGGGTGACGATCCACCAAGCCTACCCAGGCACCAGGGATGGTCAGCATCAGGTCATTGACAACGATCGTGCCCGTCGCAGTCACCTTGCCGATCTTGTTCGCCAGTGTGACGACGACTTTGTAGCCGCCCACTTTTGTCGCGGTAGGTTTACCAGTGATCCGGCCAGAAATCGGGTCCATCTTCAGGCCTGGAGGCAGCCCTGTTGCAGTGATCTTGTCTGGAGATTTGGCTTCGGCCTCACGATTCACAGGCACCGTAAAGTCGTAGTCACGACCGATGAGGCCCGTGTCAAAGTTAATGGTCGTGGCTTCGCCGATGAACTGAGGTGCTTCGGTAAACACACGCAGATCGTACTCACTGCCGATGACCGGAGGACCGACCGGACCTGAGATTTCACAACGGTAGATGTCACTGTCAGCGACAGCCGTTTTGGCAATCTTCATGACGCGGGTTTCAATGCCCGTCGTTCCCGCTGGGAAGGTGAGCACTTCATACTCTTCAGGTCCCGTCTCGTCATCTTCGGTGCCTTCGATTTCGTCTGGGCCTGGGCCAATGACGACCGTGCGAGTGGAGTAACGCTTCCATTTGTAGGTGAGCGGGGTCTTAGGCCCTGCACCCACTAGGGCGGTGAAGGTGGCTGGTGCTCCTACTCCCACTGGCAGGTAGCGGGTGCCACTGTCCACCACGACCACTTCGGCCGGGGTCAGCGGTGCGATGGCATTGCTGGTCTTACCGACCGAGTTCGACACTTCCACGATGTAAGTGCCACCCTGTGCGACGGTCGAAACGGCTGTCGAGATATCGGCCGAGGTCGCGTTAGCGACGACCACATTGTTTCTCTTCCAGGCGTAACGCAGGACTGGGCGTCCACGTGCGATGACCTTCAGATCCAGCGGCTGGCCTGCCAGCACGGTCTGGGAACGGGGTGCCGTGAGGATCTCAGGCTGCGGAGCTTGCAAGGTGAGCTGCACCGGGGTGCTGGTCGCCGTGCTGGCGACGGAACCACCCACCGTCGAGGTGATCGTCACCGTGTAATTCCCTTCGGAGATCAACTGCGCATTTGGCAAGGTCAAGAAGGACCGAGTTTCATTGGCGATATTAAAGCCATTGCGCTTCCACTGATAAGTCAAAGTACCACCACCCAGGTGAGTCACATCAAAGCGGATGTCCTGGCCCACATAAGTATCTGAAGGAGACACGGTGACCACCACATTGGAGATCGGGTCCACCACTTCTAGGAAGACTTGATTGCTCGTGTCAGTGCCAGCGATGTTGGTGACCACGACCGAGTAAAATCCTTGATCATCTTCCGTGATGTCTGTCAAAGCTAGGTTCTGGTTGGTGGCCCCAGGAATGGCGATGTCATCCTTATACCACTGATAAAGAAAACCAGGACTGCCATCAGGCTTAGTCGGCTCACCATCGACTTGCGCCGTGAATGAGCGGCTACCGCCAGGGGCAACGGGTGCCACCGGAAGAAGGTTCGCAACTTCAGGCAAAGATTCCACCATAACGGTGATCGTTGTCGCCGCTGTAATGGAGCCACCTTCATTGCTAACGGTGAGTGAATAGACACCCTGCGTGCTAAAGCTGGCTGGGAAAGTATAAGTCGGTAGAACTGAAACGGGCTGAGAACCGCGATACCATTGATATTTCAGTTTCGTGGGGTCACCATCCGTCGTCGCGAGGGCGCTCAACGTGACAAGTGTTCCAGGGGCCAATGCGACCGTCTGGCTCTGGTTCGTCTGAGGTTGCTGTGTGATGAGGGGAGGAGAGATGGACTGAATAGCTGCATCAGCCTCCACCACCAAAAGGATACCGTATTCATTAAAGAGACTAACGTCCCAGCGGAGATTCCCCATCAGAGCAAACAGAATCAGGTCCAGGCCCACCTCGGTGCCTGTTCGCTTATCGGGTCCCACGTTTATAGTCCCTGCATAACCAGCTCCTTTGAAGAGGCGGAAGACATCCCCAGCTTTTGGCGTGTAGCCATCGTTCTGGAGGGTGATCTTCATGCCGGGCGACCAGTTGATATTCCCCGTAGCCGTGAGCATGTCGTGCTGGGCAGTGGTGACCAAGTTGTTGAGTGCACTGGAGAACTGATCTGTCACCACGTTGTCACGCCAGAAACCATAGTTGGTGTCGGTAGCGGTGAGCGCGCCAGGGTTGTTGTAGGTGGCGTTGCGCAGTTGGAAGAGCGCATTCGAGCCGCTGGCGAAGATGGCGTCGCCACTCACAGCCAGAGTGCCAATGGTGTTGCCACCCATGTCACCCGCTTTCAGGGTGCCCCCAGCGGCAACGGTCAGTTTGCCCTGGATGATCCCGGTTCCGGCGATGGTGCCGCCATTCAGCACCTGCGTCATGAGCGTCAGTGCATTGCCAGCGGTCGGAGTGGTGCCCGTATCGCCGATGCCATTGCGGCCCACCTGCAGAATACCTGCCTGGACGGTCGTCGCACCAGAGTAATCATTGTCCAAGCTCAGAGTGGCCCAGCCATTGCCTGCTTTGGTGATGCTGAGAGCCGCGCTCTTCTGCTGGGTATTCGCGCCAGGAGCAAAGAACAGGCTGTTCAGCGTGCCGTCACGAATGAAGGCATCCCACGAGGCTTCATAAGTCACCGGTGTGGTCTGGCTGATGGTGAGGGTAGCCGCCGTGGCGGAGGCGTTTTCGATGATTTCAGAGCTGCCCACGCTGGTGGTGGAGGCTGTGCCGACATCGCCATAGAAGGCCCCCACACCACCTTGGGTGGTGAGGTTACCGATGGTCACATTCTGCCCACCAGCCTGAAGGATGCTGTTGAAGCTCATCGTGACATCATTCGCAGCCGTCAGAGCTTTCTGATTGCCAAAGCGGAGGATGGCCGTGTTGTCGTGGTTATAAGAGGCATTGGTGCCGACGGTGATGTCCCCCGTCCAGGCGCTGTTGTCGCCATTCAGCACGGCGTACCCGTAACCACGAACAAGGTTAGGGGAGCCATTGAGACCGCCATCAGCGTCATCCGTCTGGATCACCAAATTACCACTGGTGGTAGCGCCATCCCGGAAGTTACCGTTAAAGTTCACATAAGTCTGCTCACCCCCGGTGGCGTTGTTGGTATCACGGATCAGCAGGATAAGGCTGTCATTCAGGGTGATGTCCCCATTGTAGCTGACCAAGTTACCGTTGGCGATGCTGTCAATGCCGAGACGTTTGGTCTGAGCGGGGTTGTAAACGACGTCAATATCATGGTTGATGTCGAACTCCCAGCCCTGGTTATTGGTGTCAGGGCTCGTAATCAGCAATTCAGCCGTGCCTTGGCGATCGGTGGATCCCAGCGTGATGGTCTTGCCGGAGGCATAACCACGGCCAAGGACATCTGCCTGGTTCGCAGCATAGACGAGGCCCTGCTTGATGACGAGATTACCAGTCCAGTCAGGAACGTTGGCGCGGAACTCGAGGCGGCCCTGGCCATCCTTGACGATATCGCCAGAACCCGTGAGGTAACCCGAACCGTTGTTTAAGCGAAGGACTGAGCTTGGCACCACGTCGAAGGTGGTCGTTCCTTTGATGTCAATGACACCATTCAAGTTCAGCGGGCGACGCACACCCAGGTTGAACTGGCTTGAATTCAAGGTCGCAGCGATTGGGGCGTTGATGTCCAACAGACCGCCGTAGGTGAAGGTGTTGTTGCCTTCAAAGGTGAAGAACTCATCAATGTTCCAGTCACCGCCGTTGTTACCGTTCCCCAGGAAGGCCTGGAGATTGGCCCCGGAGCGGAGGATGGTGCCATCTGCCCAGGAACGGTTGGATCCCAGCACCGTCGTGGTACCAGTGCCAGCGTTGCCCGTATCGGCCATGACGACGAGGCTGCCTTCGCGCACATCCATCAGCCCCTGGAATGTCGCATTGTTACCCAGCAAGGTCAGGGAGCCTGCCCCCATTTTGATCAGGTCACCCCGGAAGATTTCCTGGGAGATGAGAGCACCTTGAGTGCTGGCCAGTTCATGACCGATGACAAGATTGCCATAAGAATTCACGACATCAATCACGCCACCACCGCCATGGAGGGCCACCCCCCGGTTATCCAGAGAGCCGACGCCCCCTGTCCAGCGCAGGGTGCCTCCGTTGAGAACTAAGCGGCTGTTCGTCAGGCTGGCTGGGTTCACCCCCAGAGCCGAAGGATCGGAGATTTCCAGCACGGCGCCATTCACATAGGTGGAGCCGCGATAAGTGTTGTTACCAGTCAGCTTAACGACACCCGTCGTGCCAAACTGGCCAGGTGCCGTGGTGGCAGGGCCAGCGATGGTCAGGTTAGTGGTGCTGGTGCCCGTGGCCTCAGATATCGTGGAACCGATATTCAGGGTGCCTTTGCCATACTGGTGAAGGATGATTTCAGGGGTGGCGGTGTTCAGTGCCACCGTCGCATTCGTCGCCGTGGCATTGGCAGAAAGGGTGATGGAGTTGCCAATGATCGCTGTGATGAAGGTACCCGCCGGGATGCCTGAACCCGTGACTGGCATGCCCACCGTCAGATTCGCCGTCGAAGACACATTGGTGATCACGTTGCTATTCACCGTCGTGCCGCCTGTGTAGCTGGCATTGAAAGCATTGATGGAGCCTCCATTGATCGTCTTGTTCGAAGAACCAGTATTGCTGCTGACCAGGAGACCCCCAGCGATGCCATCGCCAGACAGAGTCAAGGCCTGACCACCACCGATGGTGACCAAGCTATCTGCTGCTGTATCAAAGCGGACGGTGTTAAGAATCTTGCTGCCGGTCAAAGCACCAAAGAACCCTGCGCCGCCATTTTCAGAAACGTCCATGCCCGTCTGCCAGGCGCTCACGTCATTCAGGTATTCACCTGCCACACGGTTGATGGCCTTCACACGGTTGGCCGCACCCGAGTCTGCCATGGCAAAGTCCAGAGCTTCACGGGCTGTGTTGCTGTAGGTAGCCCAGGAGATGATCCGGTTACGCACCGCTGAGTTGACAAAGTTATTGAAGTTCAGGTTGATGACGCCGTTGCCGTTGCCGGTGATAGCTTCCACCAGGTTCAATGTGGAGCCCACATCGCGGGTCAGGTTGGAGCGGTTGTTGTTCGCATTGGTATTGCCGACATTCACCGTCATCACCCGTGTGCCACGGCCTTCAGCGATGAGTTCGGTGCTACCGGCGCGAAGTTGAAGCACGTTGTTAGCCGCGCTGCTGAAGGCGTAACCGACGCTGCTAGCCGCATTAAGGTTGGACTGAGCATGGACCACACCTCCGCTGAAGCGTGCGTTGTTAGCTCCGACACGGGCGACGTTTTGGCCGCTGTGATCCAGAACCAATGTGCCCCCAGCGATTTCGAAGCTGGAGTCTGAAGCTGCCGTGTTCGTGGAGTTCTGCAGCACCACCGTGCCGCGTCCCACTTTCATGAAGCTGAGGTTATCAGGGAAAGTTCCAGGGTTACCCGTCAGGCGCTGATCAAAGACCACGGTGCCGCCGGCTGCGGAGTAGAGACGGAGGGCGATGCTTCCGACGGATAAGTTACCCGTAGCAGTCGAGCTACCGTAGCGGACTTCACCCGACTCGTTAAGTCCGCCCACCCACTTTGTGCCCGTGCCCGTAGCTGTCCAAGAGGCCATGTTAAAGACCTGACCAGGTTTGGTGAGGAAGAGCGAGCTGGTGCCATTGTTCGCTGTGGTGCCCAGGACAAAACCCTGCTGGGTCGTGCCACCATTCACCGCGAAGGTGGTGGAGTTTGAATCCGCATTCGGGATTTTGGAAATCGCACTGTTCGTCCAGAAACCGGAGCCATCCAGACTTGGATCAGCAGGGTCATAATTCACCAGGACGTTACCCTGGATCACGGTGAGGCGACCTGCGGCGTTGTACTGCTTGTCCATGACGAAGTTGGTATCTCCAGCGCCCGAGAAATTGACGCGCAGCACTTCATTTTCGTTCGTGCGTGTGCCTGCCACGGTGGGCAGAGTCGAGATGCGATCTGCAATCGGAAGAGCATTGCCATTGGCATCTCCACGGTCTCCGAATTGACCACGGAAGTGATACACGTTGTTACCCGCCGCTTCAAACTGGACGATGCGAGAATCAATGGCCAGCACATCATTGGTGACGGCCGTCGCGCCCCCGTAGATGTTGCCATTGATGATCGCAGTAGCAGCGTTGTCTGTGCGGACGAGCGGGGTGAAGAGCACCTGCCCAGCAGCATCCACGTTATCAATGACCAGGTTGGAGTACCAATTGGTCAAATCATTGTCCACACGCATCACATACTGGTTCCCTTGCAGAGCCTTCACGAGGAAGTTTTCATAAGCTGTCGGGGAGCCAACCTGGATACCACCGCCGGAATTCAGCGTGCCGACGCCTTCAATGACCACACCATTGCCTGCACCACCTGCGCCCAGGGCCTGACGCCCGCTGCGGAGGAAAAGGCTACCGTTGCTGACGGTGGTGATACCAGAGTAAGTATTGCGTCCATCCAGCACCACCTGAGCGATGCCAGTCTTCAGCAATCCACCCGAACCAGCAATGCTAGAGCGGATTTCCAAGTTACCTGTGGCCACGACGCCATCAGTCGAGCGAATGATTGCGTTCTGGTTATTGATGATCGCCTCGCGGTTGCCGAAGTTCAGTGTGCCGCCAGCAATCAAGGTGTGAGTGCCGTTGTTCTGGTTGTTACCCGTGGTGAAATAACCACTGCTGATCATGCCAGAGTTGATGTTCAGCGTGCCGTCCACATAAAGCTGGAGGACGTGCGCATCAATCACGCTGGTCAAAGTGGTGCGGTCATTGATGGGGGTGCCCGTCAGGCCATCGCCATTGTTGTCAGCCAGAGGGCCAAAACGCAGAGAGTTGATGGAGGTGTTATCCCGGACGATGGCAAAGGCATCGCTCAGGTTCACGTTCTGGTTCAGTGAGCCATTTGGCGTATTGTCCAGAAGACCATTGGTCGGGGTGTAATACTCAGAGTCATCCAAAGGCCGCAGGATCTTCGTGACCGAGTCATAGGTCATGAAGTGGGAAGCGGTGATGAACTGCTGGTTACGGCCCTGGTTGTAATAGTCCGAAGCGCTGGCGTTGTTGTAACCGAATTGACGAACGTCGCTGAGGTATTGATGAGGCATGATGCCACCCAGGAGACCGATAACGACATTCTTATCCGTGGCGGCGGCGGTGCTTCCGGTGCTGTCACCTGACTGAGCCAAGGTGCCCAGGGTGTTCAGGGTGATACGCACACTTTCAGGACCTGTTGTGGTGCCGAACTTAGAGGTGGAGTCCAAGTTATTGAACTGCAAGACAGCGCCAGACTCACGGGTGATCTCGCCAATCGTGAGATTGATGGCGGTATTGGCCCCATCCGTAGGCATGATGTCAAAGATGTTGGAGCCCGAGCGCACGTTGATCTTCGCGCCATCAAGGGTGGCCAAAGATTCAGAGTTGTTGCTGGTGCCGCCAATGAGCTTAAACCAGCCGTGGTCGAAATTGATGCTGGCCGAGTTGTTGATGCGGTCATTGTTGTTACCCCCCACCACACCGGCACCACTGCTGGCATCCAGGCGATTGGTATTGTCCAGGGTGATCAAACCACGACGCTGGAGATTGATGCTGTTCGTGCCAGAGAGACGACCATTGGAACCGGAGAGCGTGACACCCCACTCAGCCCAGGCTTCAGCATCTCCGAAGGTCTGGTAGTCCACTCCGTTGATGGTTTGGAGGTTATCCTGCCAAGCCACTGCGGCCGTGATGAAACGCAGCACGTTGACGCTGCCCGAGAAGGTGTTATTCGCCGTCAAACGCAGTTCACGAGCGCCCGTTTTGGTAAACCCACCCGTGCCTCCGATCGGTCCATTGATGATCAGTTTAGACTGAATGGCACCCGTGAAGTTCCCCTGCTCTCCCAGAGTCTGCTGATTGGCGCTAGCATCAATGTGGAAGATGTTGCGGTCAGCATCCCCCTTCAGCGTGATGTTACCGGTAAGGTAAGTGCGAGGGTTTGGGATGGTGGCATCGTTCCCCATGTCAATGTAGTTGACGCCCAAATTGGTTTTGGCCAGTTCACCGTCCAGGGTGATGTTCACGCTGTGGCTGGTGTTCCAGTTGCGATAGAAATTCAGACGAGCGCCAACATTCGGTCCCACGCCCAGGGAGGAGTTGGTGTGATCGGCCAAAGTAGCGCCACCGTAACCCACCGTGATGCCGTTCGTCACATTGCTCGTGGTGAGGCCATTGAAGTTCGCATTCGTGCCGGCTTCCTGTTCAATGCGGAAGGTGCCTTCACGGACATTGATGGACCGGAGTGCGCTGGTGAAGTTCGGGTCACGGAAGGTCACGCCGACACCGTTTGCATCATTGGCTGTGGAACTGCCCAAAATGACTAGGTCAGCATTGTTACCGTCAATCACCGACTGGTTGCGAGTGAGGTTACCAGCAAAGTTAGACCCGACGTTTTCATTGGTATCAAACGGAGCCACCACCAAGCGGGAACCGTTGGTAAAACCGCCACCACTCAGAGTGGTATTGCCATCGAAAACCACTGAAGAAACAACCCCAAGACCACTGGTGTTTTTCAGAGCTCCAAGGTTATTAAAACCATTCCCATTCACACGGATGACTTCGCGAGTGGGTGAAGGATCATCAGCGAAGTTCAAGGCCTGACCACGAAGGTCAAGAGAGGCACCTGATTGCACAACGGTTTCATTGCCCACGCCCGTAGCCCCAAGAGCACGAGCATTGCCGAGGCGCACCTCACCACCGGCGATGATGACCTGACCGACCAAAGCCGGATTGGTATTTGGAACGTTGGTACCGTGAGTGGTTCCAGGCAGCAGATCCTGCATCTGGTTCGCGCTCAAGTTCAGGATGCCATTGCCCGTTTTGGTGAAGCCATTGCTGCCCCGAATGAGGCCCGTAAGGGTCAGTGCCTGACTGGTGCCCACATTCACCGCCAGACCTGCGGTGGTAGTATTTTGAAGGGTCAGGATGCCCGAAATTGTCGCGCTGGAATTGGTCGCTCCATTGTTAGTGACGGTGAACAAAGCACCTTCTTTGAAAGTGATACGCTCAGCAAAGCTCTGGTTAGAGCCATTGATATCCAGACGGCCTCCAGATTCGATGGTGGTGATGCCACGAAGGTTTCCAAGAGCGTTGTTGTTTCCACGGATTCTAAGGACACCGCCCTGAACGAGGATATCGCCCACCCAGTTGCCATTGTCAGCACTGAGGTTCAGGATGGACTGATTGGTCGCAGCCAGATGCAGAGTACCGCCACCGCTCATGGTGCCCAGGGCGAACTCGAGATTGGAGTTCGCCACATTCAGACGCAGGGTAGCCCCATCGGCCATGCTGAGGGCATTGTTACCGCCACCGAGGCGGGCTGCACTCGTTGTCGCAGTGCCGTTGCCCACTTGCAGGATCCCCTGCTGGATGTTGACACGACCTGTGTAGCTGTTGGCAGCATTCAGAATCAAAGTGCCATTACCCGTCTTCGTGAGAGCCTGGGCCCCTGTGTTGTTGGCAATGACCGCATTGATGGTGAGCAGGCCCGAACCATGGTGATGGATGATGGTATCCAGACCTGCGGTGGTGCCAGAGCGACGCAGGGTGCCCGCGCTGCCATCAATGACAATGTTGTCCGTGATGTTTCTGGTCACCAGGATGCCCCCTGTTTCCAGGGAAAGAATGCCGGCCAAGTTCAGCGTGGTGGTGCCGCCATTGTTCGTATTGAAACGAAGGGTGTGAGTGGTGGCATTGGCCGCTGCATTGACAGAGGCACTGGTGATGTCCGTATTCGCATTCGTTGCGAAAGTATTCGCGCTGTAGCTAGCCAGGGCATTGATGAGGATGTTGGTGCCTGAGGCAGCAGACACGGCCCAGTTGGTGCGATCAATCGTGGCGTAGGCACCGCTCAGGGTGTTGGTGCCCGAGTTTGCCAAGATGCCACCGCTGGAGTTCACGGTGCTCGTTGTGGCGATGCCTGCCGCGCTGAAATCAATGGTTCCAAATTCGTTGATGTTGTTAGCCGCAGCGCGCGTAATCAGACCCATCTGAAGGACGGAGGTACCACCGTTGCGCATGACACGGTTCGCGCCGTTGTTCAGCGTGGTAGCTGCGACGATTTCCGTATGGCTGCCGCCGGACAGCACCAAGGTGCCACCAGCGAAAGCGGGCTGGTAGGTCTGGCCGCCCACATCATTGTCAGCACCGAGACCAGAGGTGATGCCTGCGCTTCCACTAGCTCCAGAAAACCCAAGTTCCAGATTGCTACCGCTCGCATCTCCCAGCTTGCTGGTGTTGGTGCCACCAGCGGTCGTGTCGTAGTTCAGGATCAGGGTGCCGCCAGCCACGTTGGTGGTGCCGGTGAAGGTATTGTTTCCGCTGAACATGAGCGTTCCACGGTCAAACTTAATAAGGCGGGAAGTGCCGACAGAACCTGTGATGGCACTGGTGATATTCAGAGTCGCGCCTTCGTTCACCCCGACTCGGAAGTTAGCATTGGACCCACCAAGGGCCATGGCTCCACTCCAGGTATTGGTGCCAGAGGCTGCCACCAGCGTGCCGTCACTGACGGTATTCGTCAGGCCCTGCGTGATGGTCAATCCACCGCGCAGTTGCAAGCCCGTGCCTGCACCACCAGCCAAGGTGATGGCTCCAGTGCCCAGTGCGGCAGAATTGGTGATGGCCAGAGTACCACCGCTGATGGTGGTGGTCCCTGTATAGGTATTGGCATTGGTGAGGACCCACATGCCACCATCCACTTTAGTCAGGGAGGTGACGCCAGTGCCATTGTTTGAGAGCAAAGGCGCAAACGTGTTATCGGAAATCGTGCTGCCGCGCAGAGTCAATGTCTGGTTGGTATTGGAAGTGACGAAGGCGATGGCTCCAGAATTTGTGAAGCTCATGGCAGGCGCAAAGTCGCCAAACACCTGGCCATCTCCCCAGATAGCTCCTGCACCAGCACCTGCACCCAGGGTGAAGAGACGATCGGTGGATTGATTGTTCGAGCCCAACCAGCGAAGACCACCGCCGCCGGTGCCGGAGTCGAAAACTAGATTCGAAGCGGCGTTAGTGGCCGAACCGATCCCGCTCGCCTGGCCGCCATTGGCCAAGAAGAAGATGTTGATGCGGTTGCTCACCTGGTTGGTCACATTGTTGATGATGCGAGTCGGACCTGCGTAGGTATTCAGGTTCGTGAAGGTGGTGTCACGGGCATTGCCATCGTTGTTGGTGCGGACGAATCCACCATTGCCAGTGACTTGCCCGTTGTAGGTCTGCGTCGCGTTGCGCACCGTCAGCAGCTGGCCAGTAGCGATGTCCACAGTCGTGCCGGCGGTGCCTTGCAAACCACCGATGGTTTCCGATTGAAGCACACGCACCGTCGCCCCACCCACGGAAGAGCCGTCAGAGCCTGCGTTGCTGAGGTTGATGATGCCGTTGTCAAACACAGCCAATCCACCCGAAAGCTCCAAGACACCACGAGCCACGGTGGTGGTGCCTTCATAAGTATTGGCACCTGCCAATCTCCAGGTTCCAGGGCCTTCCTTCAAGACGCCCACGGTGTTGCCGCCCGTGGTCAGAGTATCCGAAATGACGCCATTGATGGTGTTGGAACCCGTATTGGTGCCGTCCAAGATCCAGTTGCGGTTACCGCTGTCGCCGGCAGTAAAGGTGCCATTAAAGACGAGCACTTTGTTACCATTGTTGACCAACTCACCGTTCCCAGGGTTGGTGGTGCTGTTGTAGGGCTGCACAAACCTGATGTTAGGCCCAAAGGTGGCGGTGCCTGCGTTCGGGTCATTAAAGACAATGCTACCCGTGGATCCCAGTCCTGAGGCTGCACCCAGGTTATCACCACCCCCGAAGACATCGAATCGACGACCATCGAAGTTACCCGTCCCGAGCGAGATGACGCGGGTGGGGGTCATATCACCGAAGACGCTGGTGGTGGCGCCGCCGGTGCCCAGATCACCGGCAAGTTCTAGGACACCCAGATCCACCGTCACGTTGCCACTGAAGTTGTTGGCACTGTTGGTCAAAATCCAGCGGCCCTGACCATTCATGTCCGTGTTACCTGCGGCCTGATTGACTACTAGGGAGATAATGTTGCTGCTTTCGTCAATCCTGCCATTGACGGTGTTGCCAATGGTCTGGCCTTGCAGATGCAGGGTTTTGTTTCCGGTGCTGGTGATGCTGATAGGACCATCCAAGATGAGCGGACCTTTACCACTACCCGAAATGCGGACGATGCTGTTACCACCGCTCAAGTTGATGCCACGATCGGTGGTTTCACCCGGCCCGACATATTCCAGGCGGGTCTCACCAGTGCCACCTGCGACGCCGAGATTGACATTGTAGTTCGTGCCCAAAGACCCAGCCGTGCCGGTGGCAGGAAGGCTATTGATACGTACGGTGGTCTGTTGGTTTGTGCTGCCGATGTTGGCTGCCGTAGAAAGGTCATTGGTGCCGAAAAGACCTAACCAAGCCGTGCCACCGTTGGCAGAAAGATTGAGCGTGCCGTCGCCGGTAAAATTACCGTAGCTACCCATCGCGACTGCATCATCCAGCGTGAGTGCGGCCCCGTTGTTCAACCGCACGGTAGAGCCACTCAGCAAACCCAGAGTTCCGGTGATTTCGTTGTAGTTGAACTGCAGTTCAGCACCACGGGCCAGGTAGAAGTCATTGTCATCATTGAGCCCTAAACCTAAGGTCTGTCCATCAGCAGGCGCATTGTCCACAATGACGGTGCCAGAGCGGATAAAGTTCGCAGCGTTGAAGGTATTGATCCCCTTGAGGGTGATGGTACCAGCGCTTCTGAACGTGTAGTTACCACCACCGCTGATGACGCCCCACAGATCTTGGCTGTGAGCAGCGTTGGAATTGGCAAAAACCATGAAGCCGTTGTTCACGATGTTGAGGGCGTTGGATTCACCATCGTTGATGACACCACCGACGGTCAGCTTACCGCCACCTTCCGTTTGCAAAATGGCACGCTGCGTGCCGAGGCCATGCGGTCCTGCGGTGATGCTGCCTTTCAGCTCAATGGAACCGAGGCTGTAACGGTTAAACCCAGCAAAACGGGACGTGGATCCTTCCAGAAACGGATTGATGGTGATGTTGTTGGCGATCTGGACGCTCTTCAACAAGTGATAACGCAGCCAGCTATCCCCACCATTCCCTGACTGGATCGTGACATTGCCCGTGCCGATGGAACCTGTGTAGGTATCCATCCCCACGCGAAGGTTTGCAACGCTGTTGAGAACCCCGACCACTCCGTTTCCGCCGATCGTCGTGGTGCCAGTGTAATCATTGTCCTGGGTCAGGAAGACCGTGTTACGTGCCTGGGTGTAATTCCCTGAGCCAGTCATTTTAGTACCAAAGACAAGCTGGGAGTTATTGGTGTTCGTGATGACTCCGCTGGTGGCGGCATTGGTGGTGATGACGCCACGTCCGACCCAACCTGGAGTGTTGTTGCCGACCTGAAGAGAGGTATTGGCGTTCACATTGACGTCGCCGAGCTGGTTGTTGGCATTCGTCAAAATAACCCTGCCCCCCGTAGAACCATTGCCAGAAATCGTCAATGTGCTGCCAGGGTATGCGGTCACAAGACCTGCCAGGACGAGGTCCGCATTTGAATCTGGAGCCACCACGGTGCTAGAGGAAGTGAGGGTGAGAGAACCGGAAAGGGTAGAGGCCCCGATGGCTGAGGACAATGTGCCGCCTTCGAGGACAATAGATTCGGGGCTATTGATGCCACGAAGTTCCAGAATGCCGCTCGGTGCCACGCTGGTCAGACCTGCAGTGGAACCCAAGGCGCGATCAGCGCCGATCGAAAGTTTGCCACCCAGCACCTGAGTCGGCCCAGTGTAGGTGCTATTGGAGCCTCTCAGGATGACCGTCCCGGTGTTCATTTTACGCACGGCCCCTGTGCCGATAATGTCATTGATCACTTCATAAGTGTCATTGGCTCCAGCACGATTGAAGGAGAGATATCCAAAGTTCTGGACGGCAAAGCTGCCACTGATGTTCCCGAGCGAACCCTGACCGCCACCCTCAGCGGATGCCAATTCCAAGACACCTCCAAGAATGCTGGTCTGGCCGCTGTAAGAGTTGGCTTGAGTCAAAATCAAAGTCCCCTGCCCGACCTTGGTGAGGCGAGTGGCCTGAACATTGTCCACAATCGGAGCATTGATGGTGAAGGTCCCCCGAGTGTTATGCTGGTGAACGATCAGTTCACGGCGAACGCGGAAGCCGCTGTCTCCACCCGTGATGGAGGCGCTGGGTTCCAACCCTGAGATGCTGACATTGTTAGGGCCAACATTCGGAGTGATGAGGATACCCCCGGACTGGATACGCGTAGCGTCGCTACCGCTCTCACCGCCGATGAAAAGATCCACCAAAGCAGGTGCATTGAAGCGCAAGGAACCAATGGTGCCAGCCACAGCGAACTCCGCATTGGCGAGGTTAACATCCATGTTGTTGTTCGTCGCCAAAGCAAAATCCGTCGTGTAGGCGGTGTAGCCATTGATTAGAGCGCCAGCACCGTTTGGTTTGGCCCAGGTGACGACGGGATTGCCATTGGCATCCACCGCATGATAGGTGGCATAACCACCCAAAATGCCATTTTGAGCCGTGACTGATGCAGATGTAGAAACTGAAGGACCACGAATCTGAAGAACCCCACCACCGGAGCCAGGATTGATCCCACTCGGAAGGGTGACCGTGTCACGGGTGATGGCAGCCAATTGCAATCTTGCAGCGGGAGCATCCAACTGAGTCGAGATGGAGGTAACTCCGCTGCCGATGGTCGTGGATGTGATGGTCTGCCCTGCGCTGCCGCTGAGGAAAATATTACCGCCATTAAGGACAAGTGCTCCAGGAACGATGTCCTGAGCCGTCGAACCATAGTCGAGGTAAAGGGCTGAGCCCGTGTTTAGGGTCGTATTGCCTAGATAAGACTGCGGTGTCGTCAGGCGAATGCTGCCGCCTGAAGCCAAAGTGAGACCTCCCAAACCTGTGATGTTTCCACTCCAGCCGTTTTCAGCAACTCCACCGACGGGTGCTGCGCTGAGGGTGAGCGTGTGACCTGAACCGATGGTCACCGTGCCGTTGCCAGAAAGCGAGCCGATGACGTCCGATTCCTTAGCAAACAATTCGCCAGTGCCTGTCACCGTCACATTCAGTCGGTCTCCCAGAGTTCCATCCACTCGATTCAGGGTGACTTTGCCACCTGAGATATTCAAGGAACCTGTCTGGTTGAGGTTATTGTCACCGGTCAAGATCCAGCCGTCTGTAGAGCTTACCTGATTCTGGGTGGACTGAACATTGATGGTGCCCAAACCGTCAAAAACCCCGCTGAAGGTACCCGACGTGCCACCAGGCTGGGTGTTAATGGTGAGGCTGCCGCCGCGCATGAAGACGGTGCGACCGCCACCTTCAAAAGAGGTGCTGAGGGAGGCGAGGGTCTGGGAAGCTCCATTGAGATCAAACACGACGCTGCGATTGGCTGCACCGCCATTGCCAGCCACGAGGTTCAGGGCCGTCGTGGAAGGGAGGCTACCGTAACCACCAGACAGCAGAGAACCGACGCCTGAACTGGTGCCGTAAGCGCCTAAACGCAGGGTGTTCGTGGTGTTTGCAACCGCCCCTGCTTCCACGGAAGTGAAACCTGAGTAAGTGTTTTCACCCAGCAATTCGAGAGTATTTGGCCCCCCTTTAACCAGATTTCCGGTGCCTGTAATGGCACCGCCAAAACGAAAGACGGCATTGGCCGTAGTGCTGTCCAGAGTCAGGCTAGGGATGGATTGATCCGTCGTGATGGCATCCACCAAACGGACTTCGCCTCCCGTGGCGCCCAGATAAGCACCGCCCAAAGCACCCAGGGTACCGTTTGCGTAAGTCGTGACGGCACCGCGGCCACCACCGACGAGTGAAGTCACTATCTGTGAGGCATTGGTATTGAGCTCAAGATAGGCACCCGGTTTGTTGCTGATGGCCACACGTGCAGCGCTGTTCAAACCCTCGATCCCGGTAATGGCTAAGCCACCGGACTCCACACGGATGGTTCCACGCATGGATCCCGTGCGGTCGCTCTGCCAAGTTAATTTGCCATCGCCTTCCTTCACCAAGACGGATGCGGCATCTCCTAAAATGGTACCTTTGAAGGTGGTGGTGGAATTATTCCCGCCAACAGCCAGAAGAGCGTGAACGTTGGTGCCTGTGAGATTGATGGTGCTGATATTGGTAGCACTCACCCCGCCGCCGATGGAACCGATGCGCTCATAAACCAAAGCGGCTGCCACGTTGTCAGCAAAGTTCAAGGTGGTCGAATTGGTATCGCTAAAGACCAAGGAAGCTTGGTCTCCAACGATATCTTGGGTCCAGTTACGCCCCCCCGTGGTGACGCCACCGACTTGAAGTATCCCCTCGCTAATGGTCATTGTGCCACTCAAAGTATTGTTACCTGCCAAAACCGTGCGGCCAGCGCCTGCTTTGGTCCAGTTACCCTCGCCCTCAAGGACACCCGACATTTCACCTGCGGTTCCGAAGGTCAGGGACTGATTGGTGAAATCTGCACCTAGAGTGCGGTTCACCAAAATCTGGTCTCCTGCCAGAATCTGAGTGATATAGACGCCCGCCGGCAGGCCTGGACCGGTGACGGACATGCCGACGCGGAGATCAGCAGCTGCATTGACGCTGGAGAGTTGGATGACGCGGGTATCCGTATCCCCAGCCCCGGAGATGACCACGCTGCCAGAGGCAGATTGGGTGGTGGTCAGAGTCGCGCCGGAGGCGACTTTCACCGTCGTGCCCGGCCCGCTGTTCAGAGCGCCGAGGGACTGAGAGCTATTCACTTCCAGACGAGCATTGAGGCCACTGAGAGTGACTGGGAGCGTGCTGGCAAGGGTGTTACCGCCCGTGCGATCCAAGATTAAAGTGCCACGATTGATTTCGAGACCGCCCGTAAAGGTATTCGCACCGCTGAGGGTCATGACGCCATTGCCTGTTTTCACCAGGGAACCTGCGCCAGAGATCGCGCCTGCATAAGTGGTCGAAGTGCCATTGCCACCGACTGTCAAGCGGCCTGCGCCCAGGTTCACATTACCGCCTGTGCCGCCACCGCCGCTGAGGGAGCCGATGGTTTCGGTCTTGCCATTCAAAATGAAATCCACACCGCTCGTGTTAGCCAAAGTGAGGGCGGTGAGGTCGGGAAGAACTTCCACCAGAGCCGAGGAGGAAATGATGAGGTCACCGCCATTGACGGTGGTCGAACCATTGTAAGCATTGCCACCAGCCAGTTCCCAATTGTTGGAACCTGCTTTGATGATGTTGCCTTTGCCCGCACCCGTGGTGCCACTCATGCCGATGACGCCCCGGATGATGTTGGTCGCGCCACCATTGTCAATGAAGGTCAGATTCGTATCAGCGACGCCGGAGGTCATCACCAGACGGCTACCTTCTGCACTGGTGAACGAATTGAAACTCTGGGTGACTCCTGTGGCCAGTTGAAGAGTGGAACCCTGCCCATTGAGGGAAACAGAGGGAGAAGCGTTCAGACTACCGCCGACCTTCATTTGCAGCATGCCGTTCCCCTGGATCGTGATCGTCGTGGCGGCAGTGAGGTTGGCAGGCTGGAGAATACCGCCGGCCTGGATCGTTACATTGGTCGTTGCCAAACCTGAGGTGCTGAGGAGACCTTCATTGACGGACAGAGGGCCAGTGAAGGTTTGGTTGGTAGTGAAGGTTTGGGTGCCTGCACCTTCTTTGATGACACCGCCCGTGCCGGAAATCACGCCCGCGTAGCTGAGGGCGTCATTTTCCAGGCTCTGCAGAGTGAGTGTGCCCGCCCCCAGGGAGACACTGCCACCCGTGGTGCCACCACCTGCGAGGCCGCGGATGGTGTTGTTAAAACCTGCAAGGTCCAAAATGGCCGTGGCCACGTTGGCAAATTGGTAACGCGAATTCGGTGAAAAGGCCCCGACTTTCCCAGCGCGGAGGGTGCCCGCGTCAATCAGAGTGCTGCCGAAATAGGTGTTGGCGACGGTCGGATTGAGGATCAATACGCCCGTATTCAGCTTCTGAAGCGTGTGGCGGATGGCGTCTGTACCTGCTGCACCCGTGATGTTCCCGGTGATGGTGTCGGTGGTCGTGGTATTCCAGCGCAGACTGCCCGTGTTATCCGCACCGGAGTTGCCGTAGATTTCGATGTTACCCGCCTTGTTGATCGCGCCTGCGTTACCGATGGTCAGACGGCCGTTAGCCACCGTTGTGGTGCCAGTGTAGGTAGATGCGGTGCCGCTGAGGACGAGGTCTGAAGCACCTGCTTTCACAAGATTCACCACGTCGGCACCGTTGTTCACGATGTTGGAGCTGATGGTCATGGTGTTCTGGGAGTGCCAGATGTAAAGGCTATCCGCAGTGCCATTGGCGGTGCCGCCAGCGGTCAAGCTACCGCCGGAGATGGTGGTCGCATTGTTGTCGTTTTTCAGGATACCGCCTGAAGCAATATTCAGCGTGGTGCCTGCATTTTGGGTAAAGTTGAATGCTCCCGTGTTGAATCTAAGGGAATTGATCGTGCCCGTGGTGGCCGCAGTCACTGGACCGGTGACGCGAACGTTATCCGTCGCAGCGGGTGCCGTCCAGGCACCGGTGCGGTCAGTGTAAGCGGCCAGGGCCGTGATGGCACTGGCACCGTTAGCGACAGCCCAGTCGGTGTTATTCACCACTGCCCAGCCGCCGAGGATGCCACTCGTATTGGTTTGGCTGGTGGTGACGAACCCTGCGGCCCCGATGTTCAACAAGGCAGCTGGGCTGCTGCGGGTGATCGCGCCGACATTGAGGGAGGCAGTGGTGCCGCCACGAGTGATCTGGTTCAAGCCCGAGCCCAAATTCAGACCGGTGACCACCTGCGTGAAGGTGGAGCCCCCTTGAACGGTGACCGCACCGCGATTCAGGTTCAGGCTGCTGCCATTGGCGATGCGATTGGCTGCGGTGGTGTAATCCAGGATGAGCGCAGCGTTATTCACGGTGGTAGCGCCCGTGAAGGTGTTTGCCCCGCCGAGGTTGACGGTCCCGCCCAGACCATTTAGGCCGGGGTTGATGGTCAGGCCCGTATTGGTGCCTGTGATGGTGGAGGAAACCTGAAGGGTACGCCCTTGAGCCACGCTCCAGGTGGCTGCGGCGGCACTGTCCAGAGCCAGGGTCAAAACGCCCCCCGTGTTGTTGTTAATCACCAAATTCTGGGTGGCGCGAGACATGTCAATGCCTGCGGAACCGAGGCGCAGCGTCTGGTTTTGGCTGGCATTGTTTTGGATGGTCAAGGCCCCAGCAGGATTCCAGACGCGCAGCCCCTGAATGGCGAGGGTGCTGTTGGCAATGCTGGAAACCCGGAAGGTGGAGGCGGCGGTGATGTCGTTTTTAAACAACAAAATGTCCGAGGCAGTAGGCTCGGAGTTGTCCGCGTAATGGGCGACAGGCAGCACCACTGTCGGAGACAAAAAGGTGTTTGTACCACTGTTTGATTTTACCAAAACCTCACCGTTGCTCTGCAAGGTCCAGCAGAGGTTGCAGGCGATCATCAATACCGTCACAGGCAGACGCAAACGATGGCGCATCGTGTGCATCATCTGCTCAGAGATATTGAGCTGCGGATGGGAGTTTTTCATATGAGTGGCAGGTAAAGAGTTCAGTTGCTTACCAAGTGAGACAGCCGGGAAATGCTGACCGGGTTACAACTTTGCGTAAAATTCGTAATTCGTTGAAAACCAGCACCCTGAATGAGGTCTTTGTGACTTAATTCAGCCCCAAAATAGCCCATCTCACGACGTGAATGCCGTGAAGATGACCTGCAAAGGAGGGTTGGAGGCAGGGAAATCACCGATTTTTAGATTATTGACCATGTAATCACAAAGTCATGTCAGTCTCCAAGCACAATCTTTTCACTTTCTCCGAATTCCTCCAAATTGGCCGCTTTAAAGCTACAAAGGAATCTCAGGCCTGAACTTTGGGGCTTTCTTTAGCCCGCTACAATGGATGCCTCGCCTACGAATACGAAAGGGTAAAAGACTGATACGAAATCCTTTAATTTAATAAGCAGACCTTCAACAGAATCTTAGCCTTCGGATTTTTTCTTTCGAGGGTGAAAAGGAGCAGCGCGGGGATTATTCGGCTGCGGGATCGGCCTCGATGATGACCTCGCTGCGGATGGAGGCGGCGATGAAACAGCGGCGGTGCGCTTCATGATGGAGGTGCTGGACCTCGGCGGGCGTGGGCAAAACCTCGCCACTCCAGGTCACCCGAGGGCGCAGGGTGATGCGGCTGACCCAGGGGATGCCATCATCATTTTTCGTCATGATACCAGACGCCGCATCTTCGTAACTGTCTGCGATGAAGCCCGAATCCACCGCGACGTGGAGGAACCAGAGCATGTGGCAACTGGAGACGGAGGCGACCAAGGCCTCTTCAGGGTCCACGCTGGCCGCATTCGACCAGGGAGCGGGCACGGAACACGGGGATGGCGAGGCAGGCACAATGGCGCCGCCATCGAAGGCCCAGGTATGTTCGCGCGAGTAGCATCGCTCAAGGAAATCTGGACCGCTGCGGGTCCAACGAATGGTGGCTAGGTGCTGGGACATGGTGGGTGGACGGAAGGGCCACAGTTGGTGGGACTGTCTCCTGGAGGGAGCTGCACTTCTGAAATCAATCGCGAGTGGGGTTGAGAACGGTCTTGTCCTGCTTTTGTTGAACGAGCGTGGCGAAAAACCCTTATGGGGAACTTTCTCCTGAGGATGGCTGGCTTTTGACAAGCCGCCTTGCCAGAGAGGCCACCTGCGCCACTGTGACTTTTTCTCCACCCATGCCTACCCCCCGTTCCCGCACGACGTCACCCCGCCAGTCCCCTGCCCCGCGTTCTTCAGGTGGGGCTGACCTGAGTGTCCCGGCCCTGAAGGCAGAAGTCCGCACGCTTGATAATGGGCTGGACGTGATCGTCCGTGAAGACCCAGATCATCCCTTGGTCAGTGTGCAGATCTGGGTGAAGGCTGGCAGCCTGCATGAAGAAAAATGGACGGGCGCTGGACTGGCCCACTGCGTGGAGCACATGCTTTTTAAAGGCACTTGGAAAAGGACGGCCTCGCAGATCTCTCAGGGCATCCAAGAGCTGGGAGGCTATGTGAATGCCTACACCACCTTTAACCGGACGGTGTATTGGATCGATGGTCTGGCTGAGCATACTGAGGGCTACCTGGACATTTTGGCAGACATGGTGCGGCACTCGAAGATTGATGCGGGTGAACTGCAAAAGGAGCAGGACGTGATCCGCCGTGAGATGGCCATGGACAATGACGATGCGGGGTCCGTGGTGCAGCACCTGGTGCAGAGCACGGCCTTTCGCCAGCATCCGCTGAAGCACCCCATCATCGGTCACCGGGCCGTGTTTGACCAAGTGAGTCGCGACGATGTGGCGGGCTTTGTCAGCCGTCACTACGTGCCTAACAACTGCTTTGTGGTCATCGCGGGCGCGGTCAAGACTGAGGAAACCTTTGCCGCCGTGCAACGTTTGTTAGGCGACTGGGAACGCCGCCCTTATGAGCCCATCCTGCTACCCCAGGAGGCCCCCCAGCGTGGACGCCGGGAAGGACGAAAAAACTTCGATACGGAACTGACGCGCGTGGCCCTGGGCTGGCAGATCCCGGGAGAAAATCATCCCGACAAAGCCGCCCTCGACGTGCTGGCTTTCCTGCTCGGCTCCGGCCGCAGTTCCCGCCTCTATCAAGAACTGCGGGAGAAACGCAGTGTGGCCCACTGGGTCTGGGCCGGGGCCTGGGGTGCCCAGGAGTGCGGACTTTTCAATGCGGAAGCGGAGTGCGACCCCAAAGACGTGGAGGCCTGCCAAAAAGCCATGCTGGAAGTCATTGCGACTTTCCAAGCTAAAGGCCCTTCGGCAGCGGAACTGGCAAAGGCTGTCCGCGCCACCATCGGCGGTCAGGTGCGTACCTTGGCCAGTACCAAAGGGCAGGCCGCATCACTCGCCGGCAGTTGGCTGGCCACGGGTAGCCTGGACCATGCGCAGCATTATCTGGCCAGCATCCGTGCTCTCACGCCTGCCCTGGTTCGTGACATCGCCCGGCAGTACTTGACTCCGGCCTCCTCCAGCGTGGCCATCGTGGGCCCGGATGTGGAAGCCACGACCGACAGCAGCACCGCGAGCCAGGAGAAAGGCGAGCTGCAGCGATTTGTTCTGCCCAATGGGCTGACGCTGCTGGTGGGGGAAAATCCGCGCCTGCCGCTGGTCTCCATCCGCACCAGTTTCCTGGCGGGTGTGCCCGCAGAAACGGAGGCCAATGGCGGGGCGACGCAAGTCTCCGCCGCGCTTTTGCTGAAAGGTACAAAGACCCGGAAGGCGGCTGAGATTGCCGCTGAACTGGAAAACTTGGGTGGCTCCCTGCAATGCACGGCGGATGCCCACCGCTACCTCATCGGCGCCGATGTGATGCGTGGAGATGAAGCCTGCGGCCTGAACCTGATCGCTGACTTGATTCAAAATGCTACCCTGCCCGCCGCCCAACTGAAGGAGGTGCAGAAACGCCAGATCGCCTCCATTCAAGAAGAGAAGGAAGACCCGCTGACGGTGGCCATGCGCCACGCCCGCAAAGAAATCTTCGCCGGGACGCCCTTTGCCCGCACAGCCCTAGGAACGGAAACCTCCGTCAAAGCGCTGAAGGTGGAAACCTGCCGCGAGATGCTCACGCGCTCTTTGGTAGGCGGGAACGGCGTGGTCTCCATCCAAGGAGACGTGAAAGCTACCGCCGTGCGCAAGCTGGTGGAAAAGTCGCTGGGCAAGCTGAAAAAGGGCAGCCGCCACTACGATGCACGGGCGGAGCACACGGGCAAAGCCACCACCAAACCCGGCCTGCATGAACTGCGCATGGACAAGGAGCAGGCCATCATCGTCATCGGCTTCCGCACTGTGGGTCTGCACCATGCGGATAGCCAAGCCTTATCCTTGATTGATGAAGCTTGCAGCGACATGGGCAGCCGTTTGTTCAACCGCATCCGGGAGGAGTTAGGCCTCGCTTACTATGTGGGCGCGCAGCATTTCTCCGCCCTGGGAGCAGGCGCGTTCTATTTCTATGTGGGCACCAGCCCGGAAAAGGCCGCTCTCGCCCAACAGGAGATGCTCGTCCAGATTGCTGATCTCACCCAGAACGGCCTGGCTAAGGAAGAAATCCAGCGTGCGAAAACGACCTGGAAATCTGGCTGGCTGCGTGCGCAGCAGGGGAATGCGAGCCTGGCCGATGCCTATGGCTGGAGCGAACTGAATGGCCTGGGATACGAGCATTTTCGCCAGTTGCCCGACCGCGTGGCGGCCCTGACGGACAAAGACCTGCGCCGCGTGGCAAAGACCTACTTTGCCCGCGCCCAGGCCCACATCGTCACGGTGATGCCGGAAGAAAAGAAGAGCGAGTAGCGGCCCGCGCTCTCGGTTGATCTGGTCGAAGGCGTTCACGCCTTCGACCCTCCAGACTCCGCATCCAGATGGACGCGGCGACACCTCAATTCAGCGGCTTCAATTCAGGCAGCAGAAACTGGCCGTTTTTGCGAATGAGCTCACCGTCAAAGTAGATCTCCCCGCCGCCGTAGTCCGGGCGCTGGATGCAGACCAGATCCCAGTGCACCTGGCTGCGATTGGTGTTATCCGCCACGCCTTCATAAGCCTGACCAGGGGTGAAGTGGAAGCTACCGGCGATCTTTTCATCGAAGAGAATGTCGCGCATGGGCTCGCGAATTTCCCGGTTAAAGCCGATGGCGAATTCGCCGATGTAACGGGCACCTTCATCGCTGTCGAAGATCTTGTTAATCGCCGCCGTGTTGTTCGAGGTGGCATTGACGATCTTGCCCTTGGAGAACTCCAACTTCACGGAATCAAAGGCGATGCCCTGATAAATCGTCGGCGCATTGTAGCTGATCACGCCTTCCACGCTGTCCTTCACAGGAGCGCTGAAGACTTCTCCATCCGGGATGTTATGCCGCCCACCACAAACGATGGACTTCAGACCTTTGAGGCTAAAGCGCAGGTCGGTTCCTGGGCCTTTGATGTGTACGTCCTTGGCCTTATCCATGAGCTTTTTCAGCGAGTTCATGGCGGGGATGAGGGCGGCGTAATCTAGGAGGCAGACTTTGAAGTAGAAGTCTTCAAACGCACGTGTGCTCATGCCTGCCTGCTGGGCCATGGCACTGGTAGGCCAGCGCAGCACACACCAGCGGGTGTTGTTCACACGCTCATTTTGCAGCGGCCGCAGTTTGGCCATCACCAGCTTCATGCGGTCGGCAGGCACATCGCTATTTTCCGTGATGTTGTGGCTGCCACGCACGGCGATGTAGCAGTCCATTTTTTTCATGAGGGCCAGCTCGCTTTCAGCGATGACGTCATACTGCGTCTCGTCAGCATGGATCATCAGCTCACGCGTGATGGTGGTGTCATGCAGCTTCACGATCGGGCGGGCCTTGGCCTCCACCACGGCGCGGATCATGGCATGGGCCACGTAGTTAGGCACGTCAAAGCAGTCAATCCAGACAAAGTCCCCCTTTTTCACCTGGGTGGAGTAACGGACAAGTTGGCGAGCGAGCTGGTCAACGCGTGGATCGTGCATGATCGCGATATAGAGGGGAAAAACGTCTGGGTAAAGACCGAGTTTTACCACCTGTGCCCAGTCCCACCTCAGCCGCAACTGTCCCCGCCCGAGCTAGCGCCGCCGCCACTATCAAAGCCACCGCTTGCACCGCTATCAAAACTGCTGCTGCCGCTGTCAAAACTGCTGCCAGAGAAACTGGAACCACCCTCCCAAGAAGAGGAAGTCTCTATAGCACTCGGCATCTCATGAGACGAAGACGGCATGCCAGACGAGTAATGCAGCGGATCCATCCCCCCGGAGGCGGCGTCATGAGTCATGAAACCGACACCCGCCGCCCGCTTCTGCCGTGGGCTGGGGCGCACTGGCTGTCGAGCGATGACGACCAACATTCCAATGCCGAACAGCATGAAAAGGATGCCAAAGATGATCATGGGCTGGAGTCTGCCAGAGGGACCGTGACCGAGTCAATCAAAACCCGAGATCACTCCCCGGGCCGCCATTCTTGACCGGTGCTTTCGCGGATGTCCACGGCAGCGATTCCAGGATTTGTAAAGCGAATGCGGCGCTGACGGAACAGGGCCCCGAGCGCCTGCTTGAAGGCTTTTTTGCTGCAATCAAAGTTCTGCCGAATGACCTCGGGTGAGCTGTCATCATCGAAAGAAAGCTGTCCGCCTTTGGCCTGGAGAGCCTGCAGGATTTGATCCGTCAGCGGAGCCACACGCTGATACCCCCTCGCATCCAGGCTGAGATCCAGCTTCCCACCGGGGCGGATAGCGGTGACGAAGCCTTTGAGCTTTTGCCCCACTTCCAAGGTCGCTCCCACATTGCTATGGTAAAGCAGGCCCTGGTGTGTGCCCTCGACGATGGCATTGTAGCCCAGCGGCGTCTCGGCCAGGATGACGAGGGCCACCTGCTGCCCCGGCTTGAAGCCGATGGGTTGGGCTTTGTTGAGGTGTTTGTTAATCTTCGTCGTGGCGATGATGCGGTCCGTCTTGGCATCCACCATCACGTGGGCGATGACGGTATCTCCCACAAAGACCTGCTCCGCCTGCTGGCGGAAAGGCAGCAGAAGATCCTTCGGCAGCCCCCAGTCTAAAAAGGCTCCCACATTGCGATTCACGCTGACCACCCGCAGTGGGGCAGATTCCCCCACCATCACCAGAGGGCGCTCCGTGGTGGCGACTAGGCGGTCTTCAGAGTCGCGGTAAATGAAGACCTCCAGCACATCGTCAATCTGCGTTCCCCGTGGCACGTAACGGTTTGGCAGCAGGATCTCGCCATGATCTCCGCCCCCCAGATAAATGCCCTGTGGGGTGCTGTAGAGAACGGGGAGTTGATTGAGTCTGCCAAGGTCTGCCATGTAGCCTCCAGAGTAATGCGTCTGCGGAACTACGAAAGGGGCTTGTTGGGCAAGTCTTGCGTACTTCCGCCCAAAACAAAGGGCGACTTCGCAGTCGCCCTTTGCACAGAGATGGAAGCTTGGAGACTCTACTTTAGATCGCTGATCTTGAGGCCTTTTTTGAAGCCGTTAAAGCCATAGGCCGTGGGGTTGTAATCACCCACCAGAGAGACATCCGCCTTTGCAGGCACTGGCAGGCCGAGGCCCCAGTAAACGCCATTCACCACCAGGCGGCGCAGGCTTTCATTCGTCAGATCCGTGGCAGCACCCATGGTGGTGGTGAGAATTTTATTTTCCGTGCCAGCCTCGTTCTTCACGCTGCGGGTCCAGGCGATGGGCATCATGGGCTCATTCACAGGCTGCTCCTTCTTATCCGTCGCGCGCGCTTTGACAGTCTCCAGAGAACCGGAGTCAGGGGTCATGCCTTTGAGCACGCGCCCGCGCATCAGGATCTTCGCATCTGCCGGTGGGTAGGCCTCATACACATCACTGGTGCCGAAAACATCGGTGACTCCGCTCAGCAGCGCATCATCCGCATGGCCCGCCTCGATCACGCCTTGAGTGGCTTCAAACTTGTGATGCCCCCAGTGGCTCACCCAGGTCTCTCCCAATACTTTTTTGCCCCAGCCGCCATCCTTGTTCCAGTTCCAGGAAGCGAACTTGCTCTCATTGGGGATCCCTGCAAAAGCGTGGGTGCTGGTGCGCAGGGCGATGACCGGAATGCCACGTTTGATGGCCGCATCGAATTTGCCCAAGGTCTCTTCATTCCATTTACGGAAACGCAGCAGCATCACGATGGCATCGGCGCTGTCTAGGGCCTGAGGATGGGTGAGGCTGCCTCCTGCGGTGGGATCTACCCCGCCATCTGCGCCCACCGAGAACAGCACCGTGGTTTTAAAACCATGGCGCTCGCTCAGCACTTTGGCCAGCATGGGCAAGGCCTCTTCACTGCGGTATTCTTCATCGCCGGCCAGGAGCACGACATGCTTGCCCTTTGCCTCGCCTTTCGGCTCATAGCTCAGGAAATCTTCGGCTGCGAAACAGGTGCCCAGCGGTAACGCTGCGGCGAGGGTGAGAAAGGTACGACGGATCATAAGTTGGAGAAAGGATGCGAAAGTTTCAAAGATTTCGGGACTTAAGAATCAAAAGGATTCAAAACAGGAACGAGAGGAAAGTCACTCGTGTTTCGAGTAACCACGATTAGTCCGTAGGATAAAGCAGTGGCTGAAATGAGGCTGTCTAAAACACTGAGAGAATAACCTGAGCTTTCTGCTCGATGACAATAACGAGCCCACTCCCACGCGACGGAGTCATCCATAGGCAAGATAAGGTCGGCATAATCTTCCTGTAAGAAGCGCAGACGTCGAAGAAGCTCGTTCTTCTTTTTTCCTTCTTCCAAAGTTTCGACGCCTCGCGCCAATTCAGCAAGAGTCACCACACTGAGAGCACACTCCTCTTGATGATGGTCTAACCACTGAATGACGTTCACATCTGGAGATGGCGTCATCCCCTCCGAGAGGACATTGGTATCCAGCAAATAAGTCACAGGTCGAGAGGCTTCCCGAGTTGCTCACGATGGCGAGAAAAATCCAATCCCTGCAGGCCACTCAAATGCTCAACAAGGGACTGCTCACGCGCCCGAGAGGGGCGCAAGATGATGGCTCCGCTGGGAGATACGGCCACGGTAAACTCCATCCCCTGCGTGAGATGCCCTTGGGCAATCGCATCAGCGGGGAGGGTCAATTTGTGGTCAGCTTCCAGCGTCGCAGTCATGTGGAACGTTAGGTTATAGAGCGTAAAAATCAATCACTTCGTCACCGTGAGGGTGCCCCACATGATGAGGGCATGGCCGGGGAAGGTGCAGACAAATTCATAGTCGCCGGGTTGGTTAGGCGCACGCACTTTGAGCTGTTCCTTTTGACCCGGCTCCATCAGCTTCGTGGCCGCAATGATGTCTTTTTCAAAGGCCGCAGGCAGGTAGGCGCGGCCTTGTTTATCCAGCTTATCAGGCGTCATGGTCATGGCCGCATTGCCGATTTCCATGTGTTTGCCGGGAGGAACGATGACAAAATTATGCGGCATGACATCGTCGTTTTCAAAGATGACCTCAAAGGACTTGCCAGCTTTCACCGTCAGCTTGGTCGTGTCGTAGCGAAGTTGCTCATGGACGGTGTGAACGATGAAGACATCCACACTGACGGCACTGAGCTCCTTCAGCACCGCCTCCGCAGCGGCCCCTTGCAACGCGGCCATTTCTTTGGCTGCCGTGATGACTTCCACGTACTCTTGTTTGGAGCGTTCTCCGGCAGGCACGGTCTTGGCATAGGCCAAAACACTGTCGGTGAGAGGCTTGGCCTTCGCCGCATCCCAGTTGGCTTTGGGGAACTTCAGCAGTGCCTTCGCCGCAGCATTGCGTTCCTTGCCTTCGATCAAGTGATCTGCCGCGAGGGCAAAGTTGGCGCTGGTTTGATTTCCCGTCATCAAAGGCAGGGCGGCCAAGACGGCACGCAGAGTTTGACCATCTGTTTTACCTTCTTTTAAAAGAGCTGTGAGCAGGGGCTGGAACTTGTTTCTCAGGCCTGCGCTGCTGGCCGGAATGAGGCCGATGGACTCGATGAGGTAATGCCGGGACTGCGGATCTGTGGCTTTCCAGATTTCATCAGGCCCCAGATCCGTCACGACCAAAGCGGCATAAGCAGCGCGGATGACCGGCGCTTGTTTACCTTGCTTCGCCAGGGCTACCAAACCATCGCGATGACGGGCCAGATGCCCACGATTTTCCAGCACGAGGATTTTTCCAATCTCCTCTGCCGTCGCATTCAGGCGACCTTCGGCTGCATCAATGCGCTGGAGCAATTTCACAATTTCCAGGGTGCGATCTTGCCCCGTGAGTTTCACCAATTCGATCAACGCTGAGGCGCGCATGTCCGCAGGGAGTTTCGGGCGGGTGAGTTTTTCAATCAGCACGGGCTCTACATCGGGCAGGCCCTTGAGATCGGCATCGGTGGTCTTCGCGATGAACTCTGCCAAGGCGGCAGGATCTTTGGGTAGCAGCTTGGTCTTCAACACACTCTGGAGGCCTTTGCGGCACTCGCTAAAAACGTGATCAATGTAGTAATCCGTCGGGTGCTTCAGCACATCGTAAGCGATCTCCAGCGCCTTCTCCGCCTCATCCGTCGGCTGGTAGAAACTGAGGGCGCGAATGCCATGCATGCGCACACGTGGGTCGGCATCATTGACAGAAACACGCAGCAGATCCAGCGCGCCAGGCACACGATCTTTCCAGTAGCAAAGAACACGCGTGGCGGCAGCGCGAGCACGTGGCTCGGGCGAGGCTAGAACCTCTTTCAGCAGGTCCACATCCACCACGTCCACCCACTGGTGGGTCCACAGAGCCTCCAGACGATGGTGCTCATATTCAGCGTCCGTTTTGTCCAAAGCGGCGGCCCATTTTTTGGCAGCGCTGGCGACTTCTTTCGGCTCATGTTTGGCCAGTTCCACCTTGGCCAGTTGGCGGGTGCCATCTTCCCATTCCTTCAGCAGTTCCAGCAAGTTGGCGATGGGCTCACCGTCAATCTTCTTGGGCTTCAACAGAGGGCGGCCCTCATAGGTCATTTTGTAAATGCGGCCGTGTTTGTGGTCGCGGTTTGGGTCACGCAAATGGTGCTGCATGTGGCCGATGATGGCATTCGACCAATCGCAGAAATAGAGAGCGCCATCTGGTCCCACGCTCACGCAGGCAGGGCGGAAGGTGGGATACACGGCCGGGTCAGCCTTCACCAAATCTTCCACGGTTTCGCCCTTCATGCCGGATCCATCCTGGTCCAGCTTTACCCGCCAGATGCCCTGGAAACCGATGACGTTGCAGTTCAGGAAATTGTTCTGGAACTCTTCCGGAAAATGGCGGCTGCTGATGATGCCATTGCCTGGGCTGGGGCGGGCCGGACGATCCCAAAACGGCTTCATCTTGGCACTGCCACCTCCTTCACGAGGCAGGTAGCTGGAGGAGGCTTCGGCAAAGGTATTCACGTTGCCCGTGGCATCGGTGAAGTAAGCATTGCCCCAGCGATCCCAGATCTTGCCATGCGGATTCACCGTGGCATCCGTGGTGAAACGTTGCAGCTCATTGCGGTTCAAATCGTAGCGATAGATGGCTCCATTGGTATTGCGCACCACGCCGTAAATCGTCTCGACCTGAGTGCGATGAAAGACGCCGTCGCTAGGGTAAATGGCACCGCCATTGTCATAGCTCAGGTAACAAGTCTCGTGATGGCTATCCGCGGCGCAGAGGCCCATGAGGATGCGCTCGCGTTTGTCGGCTTTGCCATCACCATCGGTATCAGCGATGTAGAGCAGGCTGGGGGACTGCATGACGATGACGCCATCTTTGTAAATCTGAAAACCCGTGGGGCAATTCAGGTCATCGGCAAAGGTGGTCATCTTGTCGGCCTTGCCGTCACCATCGGTGTCTTCAAAGATCAGCAGGCTATCCCCCTTCGGGCTGGTGGGCGTGCGGCCCGGATAATTCAGCCAAGCACTCACCCACAGGCGGCCCTTGGTATCCCACTGCATGGCCACGGGATTCACCAATTCTGGGAACATTTTTTCATCGGCAAAGAGTTGGATCTTCATGCCGCTGTGAACCTGGATGTCCTTCATTTTTTCTGCCGCATCCGGAATGGCCACCAGTCCATCTTCCGTGAAGGTCATGCCCTTCATCGGCGTCTTGTTAAAGTCTTTGCCATCCTTCGGGTTAGGCATGTTCGTCGGCACGGGTTCCACGGCAGGCAGGTTGTCATCCTTCACCACCAGATCGCCACCCTTGGCAATGGCCCACACGCGAAGGTCGCGGTTGGCAGTCTTCACATCCCGCTGAGACATCTCCTGCTGCATCACCTGAAAATTGGAGGTGTAAGGCTTGGCCGGATCTTTCTCGTTCTGCTTGAAGGCACCCACCCCTGGGGCATAGGCCAGGCCGCTGCGGCCACCATAGACATTGTAGCCATCCACCGTGCGGTACCGCTGATGCCATTCCCAATTTTTTTCCACGATGGCTTTGCGCAGCTTGTCATTGACCGGAAGGGCCTCTTTGCCGGTGATGCCTTTGAATGCGGCCTCGGCCACGGCTTTGTCGCCTTGCTCATTCAGGTAGAGACCATTCAGGCTCAAGGGGCCTTGGCTGGAGATCTTTTGGCTGGGGGCAAAGAGATCCACCAGGGTCACGCCATTCGCAGCAGCCACTTCATTCATGGCCGCTGTGTAGTTCTGTAGATTTGTGTTTTTCTCCTCCACAGGGGGCAAGCTCGGGCTCGTCAGCTTTTCCAGAGCGATGGGCGAGAACAGCACGATCTTTGGCGCGCCTTTGCCATTGTAATTCTTCGCCTTGGTCTCCTTCAAGAAGGTGTCCAGGTTCTTTTTGAAGGCGTCCAGGCCTTCGTAACCTTTGAAAGACTCATTGTTACCGTAGAAGGCGAAGATGACATCGGCCTTCACCTTAGCCAGCCACTCATCTCGGGTGCCAAAGCCATCCACTCGATGCCAGGTCTGCACTTCATCGCCTGAGAACGCCAGATTGCGAAAGGTCAGGTCTTTGTCCGCATTCGCCTGAGTCAGCATGGCCTCCAACCAGCCGTAATGCTGGGAGCGATCTGGCAAAACGTTGCCAAGGATGGCAATGGAATCGCCCTTTTGAAACTCGACCTGCGCGCGCAGTGGCGCGACCAAGCCGAGAATGGCGAAGAAGATGGAGAAGCTAGTTTTCATGCAAAGGTTGGAACAAAGCGGCGAGTGGATACGGTCCCAGGGCCTGATCCTTTCGCGCCAGTGAAGCTTCCCGCATGAAGGGAAAGAACCGGACAAAGAAAACACTGATCTCAAACGGTCTCGTCCCAAAACAAAAAACACACGGAAGTTTCTTCCGTGTGCTCTGTGTTTTGAAGGGGCAGTTATTTCCCGTACTTACTTCGGCAGCATGGTGAAATACTGCTCTTCCATCTGCTTCACCTTCGTGCGAAGAGGGTCTAGCTGAGGCTGCATTTTGGCAAGTTCGGCATTGATCTCGGCGAGGTTTTTATCGCGCTGCGGGGTATCTTTCTCGGCAGCGGCGATGGCGGCTTCGGCCTCTGCCTTTTTCTTCTTGGCGGCTTCCAGGGCGGTGATGCTCTGGCCGACTTCAAGCTTCTTCGCCTCCACCACTTTCATCTCGGCCTCGAGTTTTGCATGAGCTTCAGCAAAGGCTTTTTCCAGCGGTGGTTGCGCGGCTTTGAGCTGGCCGATGGCCTCATTCAGAGGTTGCGATTTTGCCGCAAACTCGGCCTGCAAAGCGGCTGGAATGGCCTGTTTAGCGGCAAGCGCAGCCTTCTGGGCTGCGATTTCCTTGGTCAGGCTTTCATGCTGGCCACGATGAGGAGCAGCGGCTTTTTCAGCAGCAGCCAGTTCGGCTTTGCTCTGAGCGATCTGTTTTTCCGTCTGTGCAATGGCGGTGTTGGCAGCGTTAAGTTCATTCTTGGTTTTGCCCAACGTTTGACGAGCTTCAGCCAAGGTCTTTTCAGCGGCTTCACGAGCTGCACGACGGGTATCAAAATCTCCCTGAGCATCGGCCAATTTCATGGCGGAATCTGCGGCCAGTTTTTCCACGGTCGCCAGCTTTGCCTGAGCGGCCGCGAGGGCCTGATCGAGAGGCTGGGCATTTTCGTTTTTGGCCTTCGCCTCTGCAACAGCTTTTTCGGCTTTGGTGATTTCCTGGCGTGCTGGTTGGATGCCACGTCCAGCCTCGGCCGTGGCACGACGGACTTCGCTAAGTGTTTTATCCGAGACCTGAATCGCCGCCATCAGCGGAGGCAGAGCAGCTTCAGCAGCGGCGACATCTTTCTCTCTAGCAAGAAGATCAGCGGTGAGAGCCGCAGATGTCTTTTTCGCCGTGGCATGGTTGGTCTCAAATTTGGTGACGTTAGCCAGCTTGCTCTTCACCTGCTCTTCTGGGGCCTTGAGCTTCGCCGCCACTTCCGCCAACTTTTTGGTTAGGGGATCAATGGCTTTCTGGATGCCTTCCGCAGCTGTCTTGGCAGCGGCAGTGCCATCGTCGCGGACCTTGGCCAATGCGGCGACTTCAGCCTCACGGGCAGCAATCGCTTTCTTACTCTCATCAAGCTTAGCGGCGGCAGCAGCATCGGCAGCGCGAGTGGGCTCAGTGGCCTTTTCGATGCCCTCCAATTCGGCCTTCAACTTGGCCAAAGTGGCCTCGTGTTGAGGGATCTGGTTCACCGCTTCTGCGATGACTTTTTTGGAGGATTCGATGCGGCCTGCGTTTGCTACCTTGGCCTCTTCATTCTCTTTCTTGGCAGCGGTGTAGTCATTAAAATCACCTTCCAGCTTGGCCAGTTTTTCCTTCTCGGTGAGCACACCCACATTGAACTGAGCGGCCTTGAGGATGGTGGGCAGCTTTTGAAGAACGGCGATCTGAGCCTTCTGGTCCGCAAGCTGAGCCTGGATGGCAGGCACGGCAGCCTTGGCATCGGCAATCAGCTTCTCAGCATCGGCGATGTTTTTGGGGAAGGCTTCAAGGTGTTTCTTCGCCTTTGGTAGCTCGGCTTCCTTGGCGGGTTTGGCCGCTTTCAGAGCCGCCACCTGGTCTTGCGCTGCTTTGATCGCTTGGTCAAAATCAGCCACTGGCTGCGGTGCCGATGCTGTGGCTTTCTTCAAAGCCTCCAGCTTGGCCGATTGCTCACCGATGGCCTTGGTCACTTCCGCGACTTTCGGTGCGTCTTCAGGCTTTGTCAGGGCAGCCTTATCAGCATTCAGTTTGGCCAGAGCCGCCTCAAGAGTTTTGATTTCGGCGACCGACTGATCGTGCTTTTTCAGCAGTTCAGCCTGAGCCGCTTTTTTAGCCTGAGCTTCCGGCAAAGCCTTTTCAGCGGCAGCGATCTTAGCGGGCAATTCTTTGATTTCGTTTTCTAGCAGTGCCACCCGAGCCTGCGCATCTGCCGCTTTCTTTTTGGTTTCTGCCAGGCGGGTTTCAGCGGCCTGAACGGCATCCTGCGCCTTCTTCAACTTCGCTTCCACTTCAGGCAGTTGGCCAACAAGAGCGGTAGCCTGTTTTTCAGACTCCACGATGCGCTGGGCAATGAGAGGGGGGTTGCTAGAAAGCTGACCTTTTTCAGTCATCTTGGCCTCGACGGACCAGACTTTGATCTCACCGCGCCAGTTGGCGGAAATGGTGGACTGGGAGTCATGCAGAGCGATGACCTTGGTGACGATGTCGCCCTGGCTGGCAGCTTCGCCGATCTTGTTGCCATTGATGTCCCAGGTGCGGACGAGGCCGTCATTGCCACTGGAGATCAATTTACCATCCGGTGTGAAAGAGACTGACTGAACGCCACCGCCATGGGCAGCCCAATTCTTCACCTGCTTGCCCTCACTCATTTCCCAGAGGCTGATGGTGCCATCCATGGAGGATGACGCGAGGATGTTAGAATCCGTACGCCAGGCGAGGTCGGTGCAGGAGGCTTTGTGCTGACCGAGGACGTAAAATTCCCCGCCATTGGCGGCTTCCCAGACCATGACATTGCCATTGCGATCCGAGGTGGCTAGCAGCACGCCATCGGGACTGAAGGCGGTGCCCATGATCCACTCCGTGTGCTTGCTGATCATGTACAATTCCTCGCCCGTGGCGGTATCGTACACCTTCACCTTCTTCGAAGGGCTGCCAATGACGATCATTTTGTGATCGGCACTGATGTCGGCACTCATGACTTGGTCGAACTCCTTGCCGACTTCGACGATGCGCTTGCCCGTCTTCACATCCCAGACAATGGCGTGGCCCAGCTTGCCGCCTTTGCCACCGCCCATGACCAAGAGGGAACCATTGCGGCTGAAGCGCAGGCTGCGGGCATAACCTTCCGTGTAGGGGAAGATACCCGCGAGCTGGCGGGTCTCAGTGTCATAAAGCAAAATTTGTTTGGTGCCAGCGATGGCGACCAGGGAGGTCCAAGGACTGGCCGCCATGGCGGTGACCGCCGTCGTGCGCGGAGTCACAATGACGGGCTCTAGGAGAACGTGTTCCGGTTTTGCGATGGGGCCTTCTGGCTTGCCACTGGTGACTGCCACGGCCATGTCCACCTTGGGTTTGGCCGATTTTTTAGCGACGCTAGATTTGGTCTCGAGCAAACCGCCACTGATCCATTTGGCCAGGATTTCCAGTTCCTTCGCGTTCAGCGGTGCACCTTCTGGGGGCATGAAGGGCTCCTCCTTCTTAGCACAAGTCGTCCATAGACGGCTGGCATCCGAGTTGCCAGAATCCACGATGGCACCGCCACCGCCGCCCGTCATGAGGGCACCGAAACTGGTGAGGTCGAGGTCGCCTTTTTTCTTATCCGGGCTGTGGCAGGAGAAACATTTATTCTCCAGCAGCGGGCGGACGTGGTCCTCATAAGTGATCTTTTCGGCATCCTGCGCCACCGCGCTCGCGGCAGTGAAAAGGCTGAGGGAAAGGATCTTGGCGTGGGTTTTCATGGCTAGGAAAAAGGGTGGAGAATCTCAGCGAATGCGAAGGCATCCGAGGGAAAGGCAGGCGACGACGCCTGCGCTCCGGCGAGGCGTTAATGATTGAAGTAAAACTCCTTGGAGTTCAGCAGTGCCCAGAAGACATCTTCAAGAGCCACTTGGCGTTGGTCGCCTGCACCTGCGAGGGTCTGATTGATGGCTTCCTTCTCTTTGTCCTTCGGCAGGCGGCCGAAGACACGCAGATAAAGATTCTCGATGATTTCCGCATCGGACTTCTTGTCCTTGATGAGCGTCGCCACCACTTTCCCCTGCTTGATGCGGTCATTGACAGCATCGCCATTCATCAAGTGTAGAGCCTGAGACAGGGTAGGCTCCATCTTCACTTCGCAGGAGCAAACCGACTCACGCTTGGCACGGCCAAAGGTGGTGAGGAAGTAGTTACTCACGGCACCGTCAGCGATCTGCACCGCGCGAGCTCCCAGAGGCAGACCCTGGAATTTGTTCGGGGTTTCGGTGATCTGGGAGATGGCATCCAGCAAGATCTCTGCACGCACACGGCGGACCTGGGCATGGGAGAAATTCTTCTTATCACCCGCATTGGTCTCATTCACCTTCGTGCTGCGCTGGTAGGTCATGGAGGTGCAAATGTCTTTCACCAGACGACGCATGTCATACTTGTAGTTCGTCAGGTTTTCCGCCAGAGCGGTGAGTAGCTCCGGATTGGAAGGGGGGTTGGAAACGCGTACGTCGTCCACAGGATCCACAATGCCGAGACCGAAGAAGTGAGCCCAGACGATGTTGGAGATGTTGCGGGCGAAGAAGGGATTCTTCGGTGAGGCAATCCATTCAGCCAGGATCTTGCGGCGGTCTTCGCCAGGCTTGATCTCTGGGGATTCGCCACCCAGGAACTTCGGCTTCATCACGGCCTGTGTGAGGAAGTGACGAGACTCACCGCCCTTGTTGTTGAAGATGATGACTTCCTGCGGGTCGTCCGTGGCCTTGCGCCCGATCTGGGAGAAGAAGGCCTTGAAGCCGTAGTAGTCATCCATGGTCCAGCGATCGAACGGATGGTTGTGGCACTGGGCACACTGGATGCGCATGCCCATGAAGACCTGGGCGACGTTTTCGGTCAGCTTCAGCTGGTCGAGTTCGGTCTGGTAGAAATTCACCGCTGGGGTGGAAACAGTACCGCCCGTGGAAGACAGCAGTTCGGTGACGATCTCATCCAACGGCACGTTTTTGCCGATGCGGTCGCCCAACCAATTGTAATACAACAAAGCATTCTTGTAGAATGGAGGCTGGTTGTTATTCCCCGCGATGCCGGAGCGGATCTGAAGCAGTTCAGCCCACTTCATCACCCATACTTCGGTGAATTCTTTGCGCTGGGTCAGCGAGTCCACCAGGGCCTCACGTTTCTTGGGATTGGCATCTGCCAAGAAAGTTTTGATCTCGTCTGGCTTCGGATAGATGCCGATGACGTCAATGTAGGCGCGGCGGACGAATTCTTCATCCGTGCAAACACCGCTGGGCAGGATGCGCAGCTTGTGCAGGTTCTCATTGACCAGGGTATCAATGTAATTGTTTTCCACCAGCTTCGGACGCTCGTACTCCAACTTCGCAGGGATGACGAGCACCTGAGCGGTGACGCTGTAAACATCAAAACGAGCCAGGGTAAAGGCTGCACCACGGTCACCGCTGGTCACGAGGCCATCTTTATTGATGGAGGCCGTCGGGTCATTGTTGGACATGAACAAAGCCAGCTTTGTCACGTCGCGGTCGCTGCCATCGGAGTAGGTGGCGCGGACGGTGATCTGCTGGGTATTCCCCTGCCCTTCCAGGACGATCTGCTTGGGGAACACTTCGATGCCGGTCACTTTCGCAACCGTGGGTGGGTCATACTGTGCGCCATTGCTGATCCATTCCAAGATGGCTTTGTTATACTGGGACTCCGGCTCATAGCACTGATTGCCTGAGTGAGGCACTGCGCCCACGGCTTTTTCCACCAGAGTGCTTTCCTCTGGAATGGCGAGGTTCACGCGACGGCCGACCATTTCACGGGTGAGCCGAGTGTAGTCGCCCTGTGGGTCCATGCCGAAGAGGCTCAGTCGGAAACCATCTTTACCGCGAGCTGCACCGTGGCAACCGCCGGCATTGCAGCCCCCGCGAAGGAAGACGGGCATGACATCCAGATTAAAGGAAATGGCACGCTCTTTCTGCCCGCCATTCAGGCTGACGGGAGCTTTCACGGTGGTGCTGCCGAGTGTCGCCATCAGCTCCGTTGAGCCCGCATCGGCGACCGGTTGCAACACATCCCCAGTTAGGCTGGCGACCTTGGCATCTGCCACGCGCAGATTGGAAAATTTGGTGACGTCGCGGGTGGTGGCATCCGCAAAGGTGGCCATGACGACCACCTGATGAAAATCGCGCTTTGTCTCCAGGGCAAACTTGTCTGGAAAGATCTCCAGCTTCGTCATGGAAGGCAGCTTGGCATTCAGCTCAGCCAGGGCCTTGATCTCCTCGGGGCTTTTGGCACGAAGAGTCAACCCCTGCGGCCAGTGGGCTCCTTCAGCGATCCAGCGCTTCAGCAGATCAATTTCATTCGCTGCGAGCGGGCCACCTTTGGGAGGCATGATGTCATCATGATCCGCAGGCAGGACCACGCGCTTCAGCAATTCACTTTCATCGGGCTTTCCAGGCACCAGGGAGGTGCCAGAGTCACCGCCTTTGATCATGGCCTCAGCTGTGTGCATGAGGAGCTTGCCCTTCACCTTGTCCGGGTTGTGGCACTCGAGGCATTTGCTTTCCAACACCGCCTGAACTTGGGCAAAATCCACCGGTGCAACGGCTGCGGCAGCAGCAGGCGCGGGAGCCGGATTGGCAAACGCCAACGTGGGCGATACCGCAAGGCCTAAGAGGGTGAAATGGCGAACGAAGCGAGGAGTTGTCATGGAGACGAATAGGGGGCTTGAGACATACCTACGCGGCCCGTGACGCTTTTTTTCGATAATGGACAAAAATCAGACACAATCAGTAGGTAAACTTCACGGGAACGATTTCAGACGATTCCAAAATACGCCGCCCAGCCGCCCGCCGATGCAGATCTCGAAACCCTAGACCTGTCATTTTTGGATTCCGCCTAGATCTTAGATGACGGCATCGAGTCATCCATATCTCCTGCTGAAACGGGATGACTCAGGCCACGCGACCACCGTTCTAACGAAATGCATTTTCTTAATTTCGTCTCTTCTTTCTGCCTCTCCTCATCGAGTATCCTCCCCAAACGCAAAGATGCGTCTGTGCCCTCTCGGGCAAACAGACGCATCTCAGGATTCTTCTAAAAAGGGCGATCTAGATCCCGATCATTTTCCACCGGCAGCTTCTTGACGGAGCTGTTCCAGACGAGAAAGCGGCTTTGGCGCAGCTGGTTTAGCGGCTTCTTTGGGTTTGTTCTCGGCCACGACGGCAGCCGCAGGTTTGGCGACGACTTTGCGCGGTGCGTCAATGCGCAGGATGGACCCCAGGGCGATGCGATGGGTGGTGGTGCCACCGGCCACAGGAACATCCACGCGCACAAACAAATTCCCCTGTTTGCCCACGGGTGATTTATCATGAGTCTTCACCTTGAAAGTCACTTCCTTGGTGTCCTTGGTGATCTTCGCGGACTCAATCGGGATCGTCTCAGGCACACCCACGATGGAGGCTTCCGCTTCGCCTTCGAAAGGCTGAAGGGTTTCCAGTTTAGCCACCATGACGGTCTCCTGCCCCTGCTCGACGGCTGTCAGAGGGATCGCAGGTGCATTGACATAGGCAGGGGCGGTGGTGACTTCACAGAAAGGAGAGGCATTGTACACGCGGCCATTGCCCGCTTCCGCTTCACCCATGACGGTGAATTTCCAAGTGCCTGCCGGGGTATTGGCATTCGCATCCAGCACGAAGGTGCATTCGTTTTGGCCTTCCGGGATGGTTTGCTCACCCAGGGTGCTGATGCCATTGGGCTTCCAGACCATGAGCACGCGGATCGGAGCTTTGAAGCCCTCTTTGCGCTTGGAGATCACCTTCAAATTCAGGATGCCATTGTTCACCAGAGGCACAGTCGGCTTAACGATTTCGAGAGAGTAAGGAGCCTCCTCCACGACAGCCACTGGCACTTTGTCCTGGATCTCGGTGTAGAAAACGACGTTACCTTGGCGGACGATGTCGAACTCCTGGCGCATCGCCCCGGTGACTTTCACATTGGGGTCCACCGCTTTCAGGGTCACTGGCACCGTTGCATGGCCGAGAGGGGCATCTGGAGCAGCTTCAAACATGAGCGGCATGCCAGGCTGGTCCTTCGGAGCCATCTCGGTCAGCAGTTTAACCCCAGGCGGCAGATTCGCCGCATCGAAGGTGAAGTCCCCTCCCACATTGTTGCGGGAGAAATTGACCAACAAGGCCATACGCCCGCCCTTCGGCACTGCCATGAACTGGCGGTAATGCGAATCGTTCACCGAGTAATGCGGTGAGGCAAAAGTAAGCTCAGGCTGGCTGGCTACCATCTCCACGCGATACACAAAGTTAGGGCCACCGCGCTCGAGGTGATCGGCAATGCTGACGAAATACTCGCCATCGGCAGGGATCTTGACCGTCTGCTTGCTGTCCAAACGGCGACGACCGCCGCCATCATCATTGGAGCCTAATCGGCCGCCTTTGGCATTGTAGATGCCGATGACGGTATCCAACGGAGAGCCCAGGCTCTGCGCGAATGCCTGGACAACCACCTGCTGATCTTTTTTCAGCGCGATCTTGAAATAATCAATGTCGCCAGGAGCTTCGATAACGCCATTCAGAGCCACTGGCTCACCTACCGTCACCACCGTGGCCTTGGCCTGTTCATTGTTAGGCTCGACTTCCAGGGAATTGTCAAAGGGCACCAGGCGGAAAGGGTTTCCGGAAGGGGCAGCCTCGGCACCCTTCGCAAAGATCATGAAGCCAGGGTCCTGCGCCTCCGGCAATTTCACGTCCTCTTCAGAGACACCCTCTTTGTCAATGAAACGCACTTTCGTTGTGCTGCCCAGTTTACCACCTGCGGGATACACCACGTCTGGGCGGCGGAAATTACCCACATGCAGTCGGTAAAAGTTGTTGCCACCGCCACGGTAGGAAGACTCGCGGACCATGACGTAGTAGTCGCCATCGTACTCAGCCACGAAGCTGCAGTAACCATCCTGACGATGCAAAATGGTGTCGTCCGAAAAGGCTTTTTCAAAGCGGTCTTTGTCAAGGATGGCGATGTAGGGATCAAACACCGTGTAGCCCAGACGGAGACCATCGGCCTCCAGGCTGATGCGCTGGCCTTTTTTCACGCTGAGTTTGAAATAGTCCACATCTTCATTGGTGATGAGACCTTCCACCGTCTGGTCAAAGCCGATGGTTTGCGCCGTGTCGAACTCCGAGTTAGGCTCCTTCTCTTCCACGTTGGGGAAAGGTCCCACGAAAAACTGACGCGCATGGGAAACGCCGGAACGCGTGCGGATGCGCATCAAGTGATTCCCAAGCTCCACATTCGGCGCGATGGTCAGCGTGAGCTCCACCTTGTTCTTTTCCACTTTCTCCACGCTTTTCTGAGTGAAGCCAGGGGAGAAGAAAATGAGGCTTTCAAAGTCATCCAGGCGATTGCCCGTGACGGTGAGCTTCATCTCCGTGCCACGCTGGGCACCATTGGGCTTGGTGGTATTAAACTCCGGGTAGGCAGCATGCAGAGATGCGCCTCCGAGGAAGACCATCGAAAGCCGGGTGAGGAAGAAACGGAGGTTCATAAGCAAAAAAGAATTCGGGTATAACTACGTGAGGATGACACTGCCTTATTGCAGAAATCAGCGATCCAGGGAGAGCGGGCACGGAATGTAAAAGGCGGCATGGATGGCTCCACACCGCCTTTAAATTGAGGCATCCCAGAAGGATCGGATCAGGCGATCCACTCGTTCATGATGCGGCCACCATTGACGATATCAATCGGGCGGGCTCCATCCGACATGATGCGCTTCTCGCTATTGATGCCGAGGAGGCGATACATGGTCTTGGCCAAATCTTCTGGGCCGACAGGATCACGGTCTGGCTCGCCACCGAGGGAGTCCGAAGCACCGTGGATGTAGCCTTCTTTGACGCCGCCGCCAGCCATGGCCACCGAGAAAACACGTGGCCAGTGGTCACGACCATTGGTCGCATTGATCTTCGGCGTACGACCGAACTCAGAGCTGACCATGACGAGGGTCTTCTTCAGCATGCCGCGATCTGCCAAGTCGGTGATGAGACGGGCAAAGGCCTGGTCGAAGCTAGGAGCCTGACCGTCGAAAGCGCTCTTGATATTGCTGTGGTGATCCCAGCCACCGAAATTGACAGAAACCATACGAACACCAGCCTCAACCAAGCGGCGCGCCAGGAGGAAACGCTGACCTGCGCTGTTGCGGCCGTATTCGTCGCGGAGCTTGTCGGTTTCTTTGTTCAGGTCGAAGGCTTCGCGGGCTTGGCTGCTGCTGATCAAGCCGTAGGCGGCCTGGTAGAAGCTATCCATGGCATTGATGGAATCTGCTTTCTCAACGCTGCGGAAGTGCTCATCCACGGTGCTCAGGAGAGAGCGACGGCGGTCAAAACGCTTGTCGTCAATGTCCTTCGGCGTGAGCAGGTCACGCACGGTGAAGTTTTTATCCGCAGGGTCGCTGCCCAGGGCAAAGGGACCAAAAGCACTGCTCATGTAGCCCGTGCCCTGCTCTGGGGCAATGACGTTTGGCACAGCCACGTAAGGTGGCAGATTGTTACGGGAACCCATCTCATGAGAGATGATGGAGCCAAAGCTCGGGAACTTGATGGCCGGACTAGGGCGGTAGCCGGTGAACATGTTGTGCGTGCCACGCTCATGAGCAGCTTCACCATGAGTCATGCTGCGGATGACCGTCAGCTTGTTCATGATTTTCGCGATGTTCTGGAACTTCTCACCCACATATTCCCCTGGAATGGAGGTCTTAATAGGGGTGTAAGGCCCACGATAGTCAGGCGAAGCAAAAGGCTTCGGATCCCAGGACTCATGCTGAGCCATGCCCCCTGGCAAATAGATGTGAATGATCGAGTCTGCGATCGGCTTAAAGCTCTCCACCTCGGGAATATTATTGGCAGCCTGCAAGCGCAGCATTTGCGGCAGACTCAGACCGAGACCGCCCATCATGCCGACGTACATGAAGTCACGACGGCTAGCTCCAACACGGAGATCAATGTGATTGCCTTGGCAATTGGGGTGCATTTTCATGGCGCAGGGAGGAGGAGTTTTATACTTGAGCAGTGGGGATTACGCCTGCCAAAACACCTTCTTGCAGAATCGGAAAAAGTTTTTTCCTTGGGGAGATCTTTATTCCCCAGAACTAGAATCCGAATGTCTCGCTAGCTCTGACTTACGTTCTTTGACGATTTTTTCAAAATCCAGAGGGCGAGAAAGCATAGGCGGCAGGTGCTGCGGCTTTTGCGCAGCGGCCTTTACCTCCAGAGCAGGCTGAACCGGACTGGCTGCCGTTGCGGCTTGAGCACGAGCTCCCCAGTTGGTCAAGACACTGCACACCGTGACCAATAAAATGAGCGACATCACCGCCGCGACGCCCAAAGATAGGCGACGGCTGGCGCGGGCCACCTCTGGGTCTGCCCGCATGCGGTCAAAGGCTTCCCCCTCAAATTGCCGCTGAGCGAAGGCATCTTTTGAAGCTTGGCTGGGGGTCAATTCACCGACCAACAAAGCCTTGCGCTTCACCCCTGTCTCACGCTCCGCCACCTGAAGCATCAGCGCCTGGCCGCAGGACGGACAGGCACGGGAACGGGCGACATCCGTGACATGGACTTCCACGGATTTTTCGCAATGAGGACAGATGATGGGAACCAAAGGCATCTGGATAAAGGGGGGGAAGCAAGGATCATGCCCAGAGACCCGCGCAAGGCAACTCTAGATCTCTTTATACCTTTGTAAGCTTTTCAGAAGTGCCAGATTCCCCCACGTCTCACCAGTCCACCGTCATGCTGAGGGAAAAACCGATGCCTGTCTGCCGGGTGGAGTGAATCGGGCGGCCCTGGTTATTGAAGTAGCGAGTCACTTGAGCATTGAGAACGTTCTGGGCGCGCAGGCTCATGCGGGCGTTCTTGGCCACTTTGTAGGTGACGCCCAGGTCCAGGGTCGTGAAAGGCTCCTGAAAGACATCTGGATCCTCTGGCCGCCCACCCACGGCAAAGAGTTGAGGGCCGGTGATGTTCAAAAATGCGCCGTAGGACAAGGGGTATTCGGGATTGTCATACGTCAGGTTAAAATTCACGATGTAATCGGGCTGCCCCTGCAAGCGGCGGCTTTTGCCAAAGAGGCTCGGAACCGTCGCAGGATCCTCCACGGTGCCGCCGGTGGTGACAAAATCAGGACGGGTTGCCTGAGACTGGATATAGGAATAGTTCGCCCCTAACGAAAAGTGGCGAAGAGGTTCCCCGATGAAACCCAAGTCCCGCTGTAACTCGAGCTCCAGGCCATACACGGAACCTTCGACCGAGTTCACATAACGGATGATGTCCACGTTGCCACTTTCCTGCGAGAGCTCGATGGGTTTGTTGATGCGCTTGGCGAAGAAACTGACGCCGAGCAAGCTGCCGGGGGTCGGATACCACTCCCAGCGGGCATCGTAATTCATAATGGTGGAGAGCTCCAGATCCACGTTCCCCACAAAGATATCCCCCGATTCCACATTGAGGAAAATAACTGGGGCCAACTCTTTGAACGAAGGTCGAGCCACGGTGCGCGCCACTGAGGAGCGCACTCGCATGGTATCGGTCATCTCCCAGTTTGCCGAGAGGGCGGGCAAAAAGTGCTGCTCGGCGATGATGGCGCGACTTCTTTCCGTGATGCGCGGATCATTTTGAGCATCCACATTCCCTTCAAAAGCGGCATTCAACAACTGAGTGAGCACCGGGTCTGAACGGCCCGCCTCACTGAGCAAAGCAAAGCGCAACTGTTCCTCAGGGTAGAGGTAGATCGGCGTGGACTGGATATCAATATCCGTCGTTTCCACACGACCGCCCAAGCTGATGTTCAAGCTCGGCCCGAGATCAAAGTCTAAGGTCGCATAACCTGCGGCCAAAAGCTGGGAGGCGGAGTACATTTCCGCATCGTTCGAGCGGTAGAGGTAAGTAAACTGCCGGACGCTGGTCAGCGGGCCATTGTTGAGGATGCCGTCAGGGTCAGAGCCCACAGGCGCATTGCCAGACAGAAACTCATCTCCCCACGTTGCTCCAGGAAATCCAGGCTTAAGTGGATTTGGGAAGCTGATGTTATCGGACCCGCGACGGTAGGCAAAGGAATCCGAACGAAACTCTCGATTGCTGACATCCAGGAAGCCCCCGAATTTCAATTGAATCCGCTCTCCGTCGGAGCCCTCAAACAGATCTGTCGTGATGTCGAAGCGACCCGAGTAGTTCTGATCATACAATTCACGCCAGATGCGCTGGAACTCAGGCACAGCAGGTACTCCAGGGAAAACGTCATAGGAGTCATTGTTCACGTTGTACAAGCCTCTGACAAAACGGTGGTCGGGCTCAAGCTGGGAAGACTGGTTGTAGGCCAAGCCCCATTCCACTTTCAGGTCTTTGCCGTTGATCATTTCTTCGTGTTTACCGGCGAGCTGCATCACCTTCAGCTCGCGCTCGGTGTAGGTAATGGACTCTCGATAATCTCTTTCGTTTTCATTGATGATGCTGTCATCCACGAGCCCGTACTGCAAGGTAGCGCGGTCTTCGGCGACTCGGTTAAAGAAGTAGGTGAAGACAATCTCGCTACCTTCTTCAGGTTCAATCCCGGCTGAAACGAGAAGGCCCGCACGCATGGTCTCCTGCCCTGAGCGCACGACCGATTGACGACGGAGGATCTGCACCTCCCCCGCATTGGGCAGTCCGAGACCATTGAAAAAGTAACGCCCGATCTGGTCGTCGTCGTTGTAGATGTATTTTTTCGAATAGTCCGCCGCGATGGTGATACCGGCAGGTGCGCCCATGAACTCGGTCCGGTGGCCCATGCTGGCCTCCAGAGTGAAGTCCACCGGGGCACTCACCTCCTGCGTTCCCATCACCGGGCTCAGGGCATCATTGGCTTTCTGGCTGAAAAGACGAATCGGATTATCCGTGCGAGTCAGGCCATCTCCCACACCGCCAGCCGACTGATCCAGTAGATCCGGCAAGTCCGCAGATTTAATGAAGTCGGGCAATCTCCGAGAATCCGCTGTGCCGAAAGTCCCAGTGCCGCCGCCTTTGTAACTTAAAAACTTATCATTGCCTGTGGACTGAGTGTTGTAACCCGTGCCGACCTTAAATTTGACAAAGTCTTCCTCCGGAACGGATTTGGTGATGATATTGATTGTGCCGCCCGTGGACTCACCGTTCAAATCTGGCACGAAGGTTTTGCTCGTGCGCACATCTTCAATAACAGTGCTGGGAAAAAGGTCCAAAGCCACGGCACGGCGGTCAGGATCAGAACTGGGCACGCGCAGGGAATTCAGACTCACGACGTTGTAGCGATCATTGAGACCACGAACGACCACAAATTTACCATCGGCCACGTTCACACCGGTCGTTTTGGCCAGCAGCTTTGCGGCATCACTCGCACCGGACTGAGTGATGAACTTAGCGCCCAAGACATCGCCAAAGCTTTTCATTTCCGTGCGCAAAGTCAGCGATGAAACCGTGGAGCTCGTGTCCACCAATTCCTCCGCCGAAACCACAAACTCATCCAACTCCACCACCTCAGCCGTCATGCTCAAGGAGGCTTCACTGACGCTACCGGGTGTCACCACGATGCCGGTCTTACGCTCGCGGATAAAACCGCCACCTGTGGCTAACAGTGCATACTGTCCAGGGGGTAAATTGTTGATGAAAAAGTTTCCATTTTCATCCGTCGTGGCGGCGAAGCCGGTGCCTTCGAGTTGCACCGAAACCCCAGGTAGAGGCACGTAAAAGTCAGCGTCCTGAACGCTGCCACGCAGGCCCCCATTGGCCCCCTGTGCCAGTAAGCTACCAGCTCCCAGCCAAAGAGAAAAAACGACGATCAAGTATAAGCACCGCGCCATCATCTTCAGTCCTTCACCTCCACATCCGCTGGATTCAGAATTTTAGTCACTTCCGCAGACACGAGGCGTGAAAGGGTATTGTAGTGCAGGCAGAGCCGCACCGCCGTCTCGGCCAAGAAGCGCGGATGGGTGTGAGAACGACCTGCACGAGCCACGGCTAGCAAGATAGGCTCTGCAGCGGCAGCACCGTCCAGTTTCTCGCGCTGCTGGGCGATGAGAAGCATGGCGGCAGGTGCCTCCATGACAAAGATTTTCGGGATCGCCGCTTCCGCCACTTTCAGCCAAGCACGTGCTTCGTCATGGCGCTTCCATTCCATCAAAACTTCCGAGGCCGAGGCCAAAAAGAGAGCCTTCCACTCCACGTTGTCCGAGTAGGCCTCACAGCATTTCAAAAAGAGGTTCATGCTCTTGTTTGCCAGCTTAGCCTGGCCACCCGCATGCGCTGTGCGGGCGAGATCCAAAAGCACCCGCTGCGCAGAAGGCAGCCCAGCTTCCATGGACATGGTGCCGATCTCTTCTAAAAAAGGCAGTGCCAGTTCAGTGTTGCCTTTTTTGAACTGCTGCTGGGCACAGGCTAACAAGAAGCGTGCCTTTCGCTCATCGCTTCCAGGCTCAGTCAATGTCACCAAGAGTCTCTTAGCATCCAGCAGAGTGAGGGGGGGAAGAAGGTCTGCCGACTGAAGCTGAGTGTTGAGAGACAGAAGCTCTAATTTCCCCAGTCCATCCTCCATCTTCACCGCTTCTTCTTTGCGGCCTAAATGATAGAGAGCCAGAACGCAGCGAGCGCGCATGAGTTCTGCGGCCAAGCCTGAAACTTGGTTCAATTCTTTCAAAGCCACTTTGAGGTAAGGCTCAGCCTCTGCCTGACGCCCTGGAAGTGCGGCCAAGAATACGGCCATTTCTGCATGGGCCATACCCTTGCCACTGCCTGGAAGGCGTTTGGCTAAATAAGCAGCGCTGTTGAAATCGCCTCGGTTTGCGTAGGCCTTGATGATTTCCAACATCCAAACATTGAATTCCGCCACATCGGCCGCCAGTCCCACCGCATAGTTTTCAGCTTGATACAGGGGATCTGTGGGGCTGACATCCCGTGGGATTACATGCTTTTGGGACTCTTTTACCAGCCGCGCAACGAGATCGTCACTCGATTCACTGCCTAAAACCATTGAGCTGGTAGCCAGCACAGCCACACTCAAGAGAGGGCCACACCACTGAAGGCATACCCGCAGAGAACGTTGGCGGCACGCACGGTTTTGAGGGTCACTGATAGCAAAAGGAAAATCCATAGATCTACCGCCCGAGGCTAGGTGGGCGGCCTTGATATGTGCTGTGACTCGCCTTCGGAGAAACCTGATTAAGGTGACAAATCAGTCACTTAACGCTCAACGGTTTTGTCACAGATTGTCAGATTTCCCCTTTTCCCCAGGGAAATGACTGGGTGGAGACCTCTGTCACAAACCCAATCAGTGCTTTTGAGTCGTTCCATATTGGAACTGTGGAAAAACAAGGGAGGGGAAAGAGCCTCCCTAGCATTGACAAGGAAACCTTCATTCGAGACCCAAAAAAAGCGGGGCGACCCGTGTGGATCGCCCCGCTGATTAAGGAAGACTGGAGATACCTTACTGAGGAATCACGCGGTAATGGACTGGGCTGCCTGTATAGGCGTAGGCGGCGTCCGCCACGGTGATCTGACCAGCGGCTGCATTGCTGTCAGCAAACACTTGGTTAGGAGCATCCACAGTGGAGTTGTCCTGAACGGTGCCAATCGGTGCCCAAACGCGACCGTCAACGGAGCGTTCGATCACGTAGAGCACTTTGTCAGCACCAGCGGTTTCATCCATATCTGCTGCGAAGGAAACGGAAACCGTTGCTCCAGCGACAGCCAGGGTGACGCGTGGGCGATCAACATTGGTTGTGGTCATGAGTTCCGCAGCGTGAGTCCAGGTCCAGCCAAAGAGCCAGTTGTTGTCACGCATAGCGCCGCGATAGCGGATGGGGGAGAAGAAGTCAGAAACTCCAACTCGGGAAGGCAGCGCCATCGTGAAGTCACGAGCGATGCTGCCGACGTCTGTGTCATTCACCAGGCGTGGGTCCAGGCCATTTTTGGTGGCATGGCCTTTAGCACGCAGCTGGGAGATAGGAGCTGCGGTGACGGTGGAGAGGTCGTTGTTTGCGTCTGCTCCGCTGCTCACGCTGCCGATGTTGAAATACAGCAGGTTAAACACATCGCCATCCGTTCCGTTCACGTTGTTGCTGGAGGCAGTGATGGAGTTGCTGATCAGAACCACGGCGGCAAAGATGTCTTCAGAGATCCCGTTGGACCACTGAGCGGACGTGCCTTGCAGCAAGTTGAGGGAACTGTCATTGCCGGTCGGCAGACCATTGGTAGCATCCTTGTTACCAATGAAGGTGAAGTTGAATGTGCGAGAGTCTGTCTCTGGAGTCACCCCACTAAGGTTGTTTTCAGAACCATCCCACTCGACCATCTTGTCACTCACAGCAGCCGTGTTACGACCGATGAGGGTGTTTTCACCGTAGCCGCTGCGGAGGTAGGTTTCATTGTCGTTGATACCGAACAGGTGCTGAAGGTTACCGGAGTAACCAAAGTCACCGTCGAAGGCATCATCACCATTGAGAACGGAAGCCAAGTAACGAGCATTGACATAACCACCGAACCACTCAAAGCCGTCATCAGCGTTCTGAGCAACTTCTTGGAATTCCATGACCGTACCACGGCCCACACCACCCAGGGTGACGCCGTTGATTTCGTTGTTACCCGTAAGGTTGAAACCACCGTAGCGATGCGACCAGAAACGGATGACACCACTGTTATCGTTTTCATCCACGCCACCGAAGAAACCCACAGGGAATGCAGTGTCAGGAGCAAAGACAGCGCCAGCGCCGTCCGCGTCAAACGGAGTGGCCAGAGTCGTCGTGGTGGAGGTCAGACCTTCGATCAAAGCAAAGCCAGTGCCGTTTCCAGTCGTCTTCGCGAAAAGATTCGGATAAGCGATGGTGTCTGCACTGTGAGCGGTGCCGTCCCACTGGAGGTTATTGGCATCTCCATCACTGTCATAACCCAGAGGGCTACGACCCAGGAGCACTAGGCCGCCGCACTCTTTGGAATAAGCGAAGGCGTTTGAGAACTGAGGACCTGAGACGGAATAATCCTTGGGAGCGATGGCGACAGTCCCGGCGTTTCCAGTCACGTTTACTGGGATGGTATTGGCACCACCAGGAACGAAGGTATCATCCACGGAGGTGAAGATGATGGGATCATCCACGGTGCCGTTTCCGATGATCTTCGCACCACGAGTCACCACGATGGAACCAGGGCTGTTGGTAAAGCCGGTCACCGTGGAGCTAAGAGCACGAATGACGGTGCCGGGTTCGACGGTGAGTTTAGCCGGAGGCAGGACGTAAATGACCCGTGTGATCACATACACGTTGTCACGTGTAAAACGAGTATCGGAGGCAATGTTGCCGCTGATCTCGATGATGTCAGCACGCGCCGTGCTGAAGGCACAGCCGAGGGCCGCGCAGGCGAGACCGAAGGCTTTCAGATTGGGTAGCTTCATAAAGGAATAAATGGGGAGTTCTTCGTCAGTTTCTTCGAGAGGTTTAGTCAAGAGCAGGAGCCGGAGGAGCCGCAGGGAGATCCAGGCTCATGAGACCGGAAAGGATTTTCGAAGTGGTGATGGTCGGGGTGGCTTCTGGGAGGATGTAGTAACCCAGACCGATGAAGTTATCGCCGTCAGGGATGACCACGCCTTCGATCTTGCCAGCGCGCTTATCCGTCAGTGCAAAGCTGCCAGTGATGAGACCGGTCTTCGCATTGATGGCCAGCTTCGTCTTGGCGGTATTCGTGCCGACGAGGATTTTGTTAGCCGCCTGCAAGGTGACCAAAGCTTCAGCAGCAGAGGCATCTGCACCACCGCTCAGGCTCAGCTCCACATTCGTGTTTACCGCCTTGTTCAGCAGCACCAGCGGTGAGACAGGAGCCACATAGAGGCCACCCAGGATCACGTAGGCATCCGTAGAATCGGTGATGGAGAAGCCAGCAGCGTAAGTGCGCTGTTTGGCCGAGATGTCGAAAGGACGGTTTTGAGTCGCCGAGCCTTCGATGAGGTTGTCGTCTGTGGAGTCAATGATCAGGCGACCATGGATGGAACCCTTCTTGACGGTCTTGTAGAGAGTCTGGAAGAGGAAGACATCCCCTGTCGGGCTGACGAAGGAAGACGTGGTGAAGGCTTCGCCATCGGCAGTTTTGCCTTTGATGCTCAGCTTGCCATCCGCAGCGACGGTGAAGGAGCCGAAACCAGCGCCCTGTGGCACGGAGGCCTCGCCGATGTTTGCATTGCCTTCTTCAAAGCCAATCGCGAAGTTGTAGAGACCTTTGTAGTCGTCGGCAGGATTGAGCTTGGTGCTGAAAACATTGCGATAACCATCAAAGTTCACTTCGTCTTCCGTGTCGCTGATGAATCCGTTGACGAGGTTGTCGCCTTCGATTTCAAAACCGACCAGTAGAGGAGTCAGGCCACCCGTGCGAGCCACGGCGAACGAGGCATATGGGACGTCGTCATTGAGTTCCAGGAAGCCTTTCACAGGCAGCGTGACAGCGCCCAAGTAAAGCTTACCAGTCAAAGCACCGAGGGTCGAGACGGTCATTTCAAAACGACCACCCAGCTCTGCACCTGGCAGATCAGAATCAATGTTGCGGTCAATCGGGCCGACGTAGCTGCCAGCCAGACCGGCCAGTTCAGGAGAGGCATTGACCTTGATGTCGACCGTTGCGGTATCTGTGCCAGCGCGGTTCGTCACAGTCAGAGTGACAGTGATGTTCTCTACTGCTTTAGTTGGGCGACCGCTGATGAGACCCGTCTTGGCATCAATCTTCAGACCAACTGGGAGACCGCGAGCGGCGTATGTGAGAGGAGCTTTCACAGCACCACCGAGGACTGGGACGCTGAAGAAGTATGTGGAGCCGATTTCAGCATCTGGCATGAGAGCCACTGCGGCGTCATCCAACTCAGGAGCCTGGGTGAAGACATTGAGAGTGCGGATACCAGAGTTCTCAGTGTCCGCGCCGGAGGTGATGACGCAGAAGTAATCACCGGAATCAGCTTCCTGGGCACTGCGGACGAGGAGGGTTTTGGTGGTGACACCGGAGAATTTGGTGCCGTTCTGCAGGGCATTGACTTCGCCCACTTTGAACCACTGGAAGCTCTGCACCTTACCCGCGGTCAGCGTGGTGAGGGACACATTGCCACCGACAGCGCTAGCGACCACGGCTGGAGTTTTGTCAACGACGACGACTTCAGCTTTAGCGCTCGTAACGGTGCCTGTGCCAGCGCCTGGGGCGTTGGTCACACTCACGGTATAAGCACCTGCCTGGGCGAGGCTCATGTTTGGCAGCACCAGTTCATTGGTGGTAGCACCAGCGATGTTGGCACCTTTTTTCCACTGGAACTGGAGGTTGCCCGTAGCCACGGCTTCGGTGTTCAGCTCCAGCGTATCACCCACAGCGAGGACGGTGGAAAGAGGCTGGGTGAGGATCGTAGGCTTCGGCGTGTTGACCGTCAGGGAGACGGTGTTGCTAGGAACGTCGGTAGCCAAGTTGTTGCTGACGAGGACATCATAGACGCCCGTGTCTTGGGCCACCGAGGTCGCGAGCACCAGGGTGCTAGCAGACTGATTCGGGATGATGACTCCGTTTTTGCGCCACTTGAAGGTCTTCACGGGAGAACCGTCTGTGCTTGCTGTGAAGGTGACTGCGGTCCCTGCATTGACCACACCGGCTGGAGCCACGGCCAGCGTCACTTCTGTGACGGCTGTCTGCGCACCACCCAGCACGTGAGAGGCTGCACCTGCGCCGATGTCTGCACCGCCTGGGCTGCCGACATGGAAGGTGAGACCTGCAACGCCGCTATCTGGAGAGGCGAAGGTGTCTGCCACCACTGCATCCGCAGCGGCCCAAGTCTGGTTGGAGGAAGCGATGAGCTGCTGCGTCACTTCTTCAGGATTCACGCTGTTAAGAATCCAGACGTAAACCTTTTTGCCCGCGATGCCGGAAGCATACGAGGTGCCTTCATAGCTGATGGATGAATCATAGCTGATGGCCTGCTGGTAGAAACCATTGATGGCATTGACACTGAGGTCGCCGCTGAACGAAGCCACCTGGATGAAGGCTGCGTCCAGAGCGTTGAAATCGGACACGTTGGCGGCGAAGTCATAGTTGTCTGGGAAGACACCAAAACGCACCGTGCCGGAAGCGATGCCAGCGAGGTTGCCATCGAGAGAAACACCGTTACCCAGGTTACTGGAGTAAAGATTGGCCGCTTGGCCGCTGCCCAAAGTACCCAGCGCCAAAAGCGCGGAGAGGAATATTTTTTTCATGGGTGAAAGAGAAGTATGAAGAGAAAGATTGAGAGGAATTACTCAGCAAAGGGCTCCTGAAGAGCGAACCCGACCGAGCCAGCCTGCTCCTTGAAAAGGATAGCCTTGCCGGGGGAGACGAGCGTGGCACCTGCGTCTGCCATGTTGTTAGAAATGGCGCGCCAGCCGATGCCGCCGAGACCACCTGATTTGTAATAGTAACCGGAGAGGACGCCGTCCTGCTCAAGGTAGATCACGTCTGCGCTGGCAGCGCCAGTGCCGCCGGTGATGAAGGTCTGCAAACCGCTGGCAGCCAGCGTGGTGCTGACGCTGTAGGGGTTGTTGATGACCTGGAAGCCTGTGTTGGCATCGAAGGACTGACGACCTGGGAGGGCATCTCCGGTGAAGGTGATTTCGATGTTGGCTGCGCCGTCTGCCTTGCGGACCACTAAGATAGCGGCACCGGGAGCGATCTCCGTCGCGCCGGCATCCCCTGCGGTAGGCGTGGCGGCTGCGCGCCAGACATCTGCCGTGCTGTGGTAGAAGTAGCCGACCAGTTCACCAGCAGAAGCGAGGTAAACAATGTCAGCCGTCTCGGCGGATTCACCTTCTTTAAGGTTGGCGCTGTTGTTAGCTCCGAACAGGCTGGAAAGAGTCGCCAGTTTGTAGATCACAAATTCATCACCTTCATTGGGCTGGACGGCGAGAGGGGCGGTCACCACCTGCTCATTTTGAGCGGTGATTTTGGCCGTAAAACCATAGGCATTCCGGCTGACGCCAGCAGGAGCATTGCTACCCGTGCCGCGCTGATCCACACGACTGGTGATCTTGATGGCGTGAGGGGTCGAAAAGGTAGGAAGAACAATCGGTGAAGAAGCCAGCGTCAAGTCGCTCGCATTGACTGCACTCACCGTGCCGCTTGCCACGATGCTGGCGAAGGGCATCCCCAAGAGCGTGGATTTGCCAGCAGGCAGATCAGTCGTCAGCACACCAGCCGTGCGGCTGACTGGCAGCAAGTTTTCCTGGCCGCACAGTGGGCTGGCGCTCAGCGCCGCCAGTGCCAGCCATCCGAAGGGAGAGCGTAGTTTCATTGTCATGATATTGAGGTGGTCGTGGAGGTGCGAGGGTTCTGAAGCACCGTCCGGCGACATGAACCCACTTCCCCCCACGGGACAAAAGCTCCTCAGCAACACTTTCGTCACCTACACCTTTTCTTAATGAGGCTCAGTACTCCGCTAGGTCTTTTGGGTACGTGGGCTGGCGGCTCAACAATGGTTTCCATGCGACGTTTTCGTCACAGGCGCCTTGACACATTCTTTTCTCATTCGCCCTGCCCCTCTCAAAATGTGGGATGTCATGACCCATGAGTTGTTTTGAGCATCTCACGACTATTGTGACATCCGACTGGCAACATTGTGGCCTCTAAAATGAGTCTAAAAGCCAATCATCCGATTTAATCTTATTATTCCGCTTTTGGTTAGGTTTGAAGCTCTCTGGCAAAGTACCATTGCGTGACATTTCTGCCATGAGGCGGAAGTGTTACGCAGGCTTGTTTGTGGGCAGCTTGGACATGGGGTTGGGATGGCAGTGCCGATGGAATGACATTTCCTAACGCTTCCTTGACCATCCTCTCATGAAAACATCCACCACCTTTGCTGCGAGCCTTCTGCTCGCTTCCGCCGCCTTCGGACAAGGCTTTCAGACTTCGGAGTTCTCTTATTTGACTCCGGCTCCAGGCGCTGATTTCACGTATCAGCCCATCGTCACCGTTGGTGACCGCGTGCCATTGACTGGCGATGCCAGCAAGGATTTCGCTTTCGTGGGCATTCCTGATGCCATGGGTCTCTATAAAGACACCGTGAGCGGCCAGAACATTCTCTTCGTGGCTCATGAAGTCGGCAATACCGTGATCAGTGAACCCATCCCTGGCCAGGCTAAGTTCAAAGGAGCCTTCGTCTCCCGCTACGTGTTGGCCAACAATGGCGGTGTCGTCAGCGGTGCCCCTGCCCACGCCAAACTTTTCCTCGAAAACACGGAAGTTTCCACCACACCTCCCCTGGAAGGTGCACTGAATTCCTTCACGCGCTTTTGCTCCGGCTCATTCGCCAGCCGCGCTCATGGCATGGATCGCCCCCTGTTCTTCACCAATGAAGAAACCTTCGGTGCTCCAAGTTATGAAACCGCCAAAGGTTCTCAGACCGTGGTCATCGCCAATGGGAACATGCACACCGCGCCTGACCTGGGCCGCATCGGTCGTGAAACCACCATCATCCAACCCCGCCGCGATAGCCTGACAGTGGCGATCTCCACGGAAGATGCCGGCTCCCCTTCCTATGTTTATATGTACGTTGGGCGCAAACAACCTCGCTCCACCAGCCCGCTGGATCGCAATGGCCTGACAGATGGTAAAGTTTATGTGCTTTGCGGCCGCAATGCCCAGCACAACGAAGGTACCTTCACCACGGGTCAATTGCCCGTGAAGTGGGTGCAGATCCCGAACGGCGGTAACCTGACCGATGCCCAGTTGCTGACCGCAGCAGATGCCGCTGGAGCCTTTGGTTTCGTGCGCGTGGAAGATGCCGAATTCGACCCTGCCAAGCCTACTCGTAGCCTCTTCCTCGCCACCACTGGCGGCAGTGGCCCGAACCGCCTGGGTCGTCTTTATGAACTGACGATGAACCCTACCAACCCAGTGGCCAATGGCACGCTGAATGTCGTTTACAATGCAGACACCATCGTCACTCCTGGTGGCACTTACAACGGTACCGTGGGTAAATTGGTGGCAGCCAATGGCATCACCGGTTCCTTGGGTAACTACACCGGTGGCGACGTCAACAACGGCGTGGACTTCCCCGTCAGCATTGACAACATCGCCATCTCCAACAACTTCATCATGGTGCAGGAAGACCGCAACAGCCCTGCGGATGCCGTCTTTTCCAAATACTCCCGCAACGGCGGTCTCTGGAGCCTGAATCGCAATCAGCAGTATGCAGCCAAACTGCAGAGCACCTTCAATTACGCGGGTGTGGAAGCCCGTGACGGCCACTCCGCCATCATCACACGTGGACTTTGGGAAAGCTCAGGCATCATCCGTGCGGATGAAGTCTTTGGCCCAGATACCTTCGTGGTAAACGTCCAGGCCCACCGCACCAATGTCACCCTGACTCCTGCAAGTGGTGATCTCGCGACCTCCATCCGCTCCAACATCCCGAAACCGACCGGTGGCACCTACACACGCGCAGAAGCCGTGAGCCTCTTCGCTGAAGATGGTCAGGTGCTGCTCATGCGCCCAGTCGCAGACTGATAATTGGCCACCCTCCTGGTTAGTTGCACCATTCCCGGTTAGGCCCAGGCCTAACCGGGAATCTGCATTTTCAATCGGGTGGGTCAATCCACTCACTTCACTTCGCTCTTCATGAATCGCCAACGTCCTTTGTTTAGCTTCGCCCTGGGGCTGGAGGCTATCGGCTTAAGCGCGCTCGCTTTAGCTTTGAAGATGTATTGGCTCTTACCTTTGGTGGGATGCACGGCCCTTCTGGCTGGCATTGCAGGTCGCTGGCTGGGAGTGGGCATCGTGGTCTGCGTCGTCGCCACCGGCGGCTGGGTTTGGACCCTGGGGCAGAACATGGCAGACGGGGCCATTTTGACGGCCCACCCTATCGGGGCCCTGCTCATCGGGGCAGCCCTCGCTTTTCTCAATATTCACACCGCCTTAAAAAAGCGTGACTTTAGCCTCGTCCAGCTCTGTCTGGCTCGCTTGGCGGTGTTTCTTCATTTCATTACGGCAGGGGTTCTGCTCGGAGCCCTGTATCTGGGTGGCAGTTGGCAGCGTTGGCTGGCCCTGGCTTATGCGGTGCTGAATGCCCTGCTGGTGCTGGATTGCCTGCTGCGCCTGGTAGGCCGCCTCTACACGCCCAAGCGCCACTGGCAGACACTGCCAGAGCCGGGGGCCTTCTTTTTCTATCGTTGGTTAGGCGGCGAGTGGCGTTCCTGCCTGCCTGAAACGACGGCACGGGATGAGAGCTTTGACCTCAAACTGGCGGAGATGTGGATGTGGCCCACTGTGCGTGCCGCACTGCCCGCCTTGCTTAGCACCATCGCCCTTCTGGTCTGGCTACTCAGCAGCGTGCATGAGCTGCCCGCTGGCCATGCCGGGGTGCGTCATCACCTGGGCACTTGGGAAAGCCGCCCCCTGGCCCCTGGCCTGCATTTTTCGCTGCCCTGGCCCCTGGGTAGCATCCAGGCTGTGGATACCACTCGCCTGCGCGAGATCGTGCTCGGCTTTCGCACAGATCCTGGCCAGCCGATCCTCTGGGAAAAAGCCCACTATGAGGGAGAGCAGCATTCACTCGTGGGCAGTGGAGATGATTTTCTCTCCATCAGTGTGCCGGTTTTTTATCGGGTCGGAGATGCCGCGCTGCATCTGCGGTCGTCCTCCGATGCGGAGGCCCTGCTGCGCAGCCTGGCTCAGCGGGTGCTGCTCAATCTCACTCTGCGACTGCCTGCACGCGATATCATGACCACCTCACGTGAGGCGCTACGCCAGCAGTTGCACCGGGATCTGCAAGCCGCGCTGGATGAGCGCCAGAGTGGGCTAGTGCTGGCCGAGGTCTATCTGCGGGACATCCACCCACCGGTGAGTGTGGCCCCGAATTTCCAGGAAGTGGTCAGTGCCCTGGAAGAAAAAGAGGCGCTGCTGCATGAGGGGGAAGCCTACCGCCGGGACATCCTCACCCGCACGGAGGGAGATGCCAAAGCCATCCTCATCACCGCAGGTTCCAGTGCGAGCAATCGCCTGATGCAGACCGAGGGCCAGGCGCACCGTTTCACCGCCATGCAAAAATCCTGGGCGCTGGGCAAAGATCTTTACCAATGGCGCGAAGGTTTCCGGGCCCTGGATGAGACCCTCAGTGGGGCCAAGAAGGCCATCTTCGATGAATCCATGCGCGGTGATATGCCCACGCATGTGGATTTGCGCAAAGTGCTGAATCCCGACTTTGTGGATACCGCCCCCGTGCGCCCGCAGACCCTGGTGCCGCGCCCGGTGAAATCCACCGACGCCTTTGATCTGGACATCGAAGGCTACCTGCGCGCGGACCAAGGCGAGGTGCCTGCCCCAGATTTTTCACCCCCGGATGCAGACAATGTTCTGAAAGCCTCATCCTCCATGCCCACTCCGCCACCCCCCCAGACTCAGCCATGAGCGAAGCCCCTTCTCCCTCTTCTCAAAACCGCCTCATCAGCCTGCGCCTCGGGCTCATCCTGGCCGTGGCTTTCAGCGTCATTGCCTCCGCCTGCTGCTTCATCGTGAGCGAGACGGAGCATGCGCTGATCCTGCGTTTTGGTAAACCTGTGCGCATTTTGAGCGCCCCTGGCCTCTACTTCCGTCTGCCCATGCCGGTGGAGCAAATCGTCCGCGTGGATCGCCGCCTGCAGCACGCCGACATCCGCCTCAGCGAAACGCTGACACGAGACCAGCGCAATGTCATCGTGCCTATGTTTTTCACTTGGCGCGTGTCAGACCCCCTGCTGTTTCACACCTCCGTGCGTGAGCTGCAGCAGGCCCACATCAAGCTGGATGCCCTGGTCACCAGCGCACGCAACTCAGTGTTAGGCCGTCACGACTTCACGGCTCTGCTGATGAGCGAAAATCAAAAAAGCCCGCTCGAAAAACTGGAGAGCGAAATGCAGGCCCTGGCCGCAGGAGATGCCGCAAAGCAACTGGGCATCGAGCTCATTTCCACTGGCATCACTCAGATCCAGCTTCCTGAGGCCAATACGGAATCTGTCTTCCGGCGCATGCGTGCAGAGCGCAAACGGGAGGCCACCCAGTACCGCGCCGAAGGCCGCTCCAAGACGGCCGAGATGAAGGCGGAAACGGACAAGGAAGCCACGCGAATGATCGCAGATGCTAAACGGCAGGCCGAAGAGATGCGCGGCAAGGCGGAAGCGGAAGCCTCCGCCATCTATGCAGCGGCCCATGGTCAAGATCCGCAGTTTTACAAATTCCTGCGGGAGCTGCAGAGCCTGCGCAGCGTGGTGGATAAGAACACCACCGTGATCCTGGACACCAGCGTGGCCCCCTTTCACTGGCTGAAGGCCACGGAACCAGGAGCCGTCGCCAAGGGCAGCGCTGCCACCACGCCCGCCCCTGCCCCAGCCGCTCTGGACCCCACGCCATGAAGCCTGCCCCCCCCCCCATCAGCCTGCGGGATGAAGGCCACGTCGTGGAGGCACTGTTGCTTTTTTTAAAGCAGCTCACCGCTCACGCCCGTTGGGTCTTTGCGGCATTGCTGCTCCTTTATGCGGTCTCCGGCATACACACCATCCAGCCTCAGCAGACGGCACTGGTGAGGAGGCTGGGCCGCCTGCAACCCCACCTGCATCAGCCAGGCTTACTAGTGGGGCTGCCACGTCCCTTTGATGAAGTGCTGCTTTTTGAAACGGGCAAGGATACCAGCCTGCCACTCGATGCCTGGGCACTCATCGGCACCAAGATCGGGGATCCTGATAAGCAGATCGAACCGACGAATGAAGAGCTGATTCAGCAGATGAATTCCCGCGACGTGGAAGGGGCCAAATACCCCACCTACGAACACACCACACTCAATCCGCTGGACCATGGCTACACCCTCACCCTGGATACCAATCTCATCCAAGGTCAGTTCAATTTGCGTTACCGCATTGACGATCCTTTTCATTATACCATCGCAGGCGACCGCATCGAAATTCTGCTCGCTAAACTCAGTTACCGAGCTTTGACGGCTCAGCTCGCCCGCAGGCGCATTGATGCCAGCCTGACCGACGACCGCCGTGATGTGGCGGCCGAGGCGACGAAACAGGTGCAGGCTGAAGCCAGCCGGCTGCACCTGGGTGTGCGCATCACGGGGCTGGACATCCGCGCTCTTTCTCCGCCCGCCCAGGTGCTGGCGGCCTTTGAGGAGGTGACCAATGCACGCCAGTTTGCCAAAACCATGTTTGAAAACGCCCGTCAATACGATGCGGAAACGCGCACGAAGTTTGAGGGTGAAGCCGCCTCCATCCTTTTCCGTGCGGAAGGTTATGCCACGGGCCTGGTGGAGTCTGCCAAAGGTGAAGCGTCCTCCTTCACTTCCCTGCTGGGGAACTATCGCCTGAATCCCCAACTCGTCTCCCAGCGACTGCTGCGGGATACGCTGGATGGAGTGATGGGCCAGGTTTCCTCCCGCACCCTGCTGCCGATGCAGCAGGCCCGCCCCACCGTCATCCTAGAGCCCGCCCCTGAATTTGCCCGATGAATGATCTCGACTCAACGACCCGCCAGCGACTGCTGCTACTCTTTGTGGCCACAGCTCTCATGGCGGCCTCCATCATCACTGGGTGGCTACGCCCAGAGCAGGAGACCGTGAAGGGAGCCCTGGCGCTGCTGGCCACGCTCATTGTGGCCACACCCATTGTTCGCGGCGTCATCACAGCCATTCGGGCCACAGGATTTGGTGCCACTCAGTTTTACATGGACCAGTATGTGGTGCTCGCGCTGGCGGCATGTTTAGCCACGGGCAAGTATCTCACCGGGGGCATCGTGGCCATCATCCTTTTGTTTGGCCAGATGCTGGAGGAACGCACCACCGTGGGGGTGGAAATGGCCTTGTCAAAACTGCGCCAACTCACCCGCCTGCGCGCCCGCCGTAAAATCGGGGATACCGACGAAGAGTGTGAATCCAGCGAGCTACGCATCGGTGATGAAATCCTCATTCGCCCGGGCGAAATGGTGCCTGCCGATGCCACGGTCGTGACCGGTCAAGCGATGGTGGATCAAAGCCGCATCACGGGTGAATCTGTGCCGGTGGAGGTTGCCCCCGGCAGCGAGATCTACGCTGGCACGGCCAATCTCAATGGCTTTCTCCAAGCGCGCGTGACGGGCGCTGGCATGGATACCGTGATGGGCCGGGTGCAGAGCATCATCGAGCAGGCGAAGGAATCCGAGGCCCCCATCATCAGCCTCGCCGAAGACTACGCTCGCTACTACACCCCGCTCATCCTACTCATCGCCACGAGCGTGTTCTTTTTCACTCAGGACATGGAGCGGGCCATCGCCGTACTCGTTGTCAGCATCCCCTGTGCGTTTGTGCTGGCCAGTCCTTCTGCCATGGTCTCGGCCATTGCTTCCGCCTCACGTCTCGGATTGCTGGTGAAGAGCATTCGCCATCTGGAAACGGCCCGTCTGGTGGACACGGTGGTGTTTGATAAAACCGGCACCCTGACGCTGGGCCAGCTCGAACTGGAGCAGGTGCTGGTGCATGATGAATCCTTGACTCGCGAGCAGGTGATCCAACTGGCCGCCGCGCTGGAACAGCAGTCGAATCATCCTGTGGCACGGGCTATTGCAGCCGCAGGTGAGGGACAAGAGTTGCCCGCCATCACCCACTTCACCGAGCATCACGGCCTGGGACTGGAAGGTGAAAGTGAGGGGCGGCATTTGCAGATCGGGCGCAGCTCCTGGTTAATGAAAAGTGGCATGCCGTTAGCGATTGATCCCGCCGACTTCACCCGCCACAGCCTTGTGCTCCTGGCGCAAAACGGTCGTCACATCGCCACCTTTTTGTTAGCCGATCAAGTGCGTGAAGAGGCTCGTGAGTCCCTGGATCGGCTTCGGCTGTTAGGCATTCAAGATTTCCACATGCTTACGGGAGATCGTCTGGAAGTGGCTCAGCACATTGCAGCTCAGGTAGGCATCACTCATCTGCATGCTGAGTGCCTGCCAGAGGATAAGGTGCGCCACATCCGCGAACTGAAAGCCCTGGGCCGTCGGGTGTTGGTGATCGGCGATGGACTCAATGATGCCCCAGCTCTGGCGGAAGGCGATGTGGGCGTGGCCATGGGCACCCTGGGCAATGATGTCACCGTGCATACCTCCGACGTGGCCCTGATGTCCCATGACCTGCGTCGTCTGCCAGACCTGTTGCTGCTTTCCGCCCGCACGGTGGGCATCATCAATCAAAACTTGCTGTGTGGATTTGCCTTCATCATCCTGGCCATCACGCTCAGCAGCCTGGGCTTTGTCAACCCCATCGCCGCTGCTTTCATGCATGAGTTCAGCGCCTTCTTTGTGATCTTTAACAGCGCACGTTTGCTCCGCTTTGACGGCCTGGAAATGGAGCCTCAGGAGGAAGCTGCCACCCCTCCGTCACTATCACTCACGTCGGCCCATGTCTAAGAAGTCTGCGAGTGTTTTGCTGATGGTCACAGCGCTGCTAATGGCCGCCGGTTTGGGTCTTTATTGGGGCCAACCTGAAGGTCAGCAAGCTGTGCTTCCTCGCCCGATCAAGGTACAGCCCCAGGCAGTGGAACGCCCTTTTTGGGAGGATGCCAGCGTGCCGGATCTTGTCACTTTGGATGCACCCGCCCACGTCATCCTCCCAACACGTAGCGGTCCCTCCATCCAGCGGGATTATGAGGCCGAAGTGCGTGCGCTGGAGCCAAACGGCGAGGCACGCCAGCTCAATGACAGCTTGCTGCTTTGGTTTGACCAAAATCCGAAAGCCGCCACGGACTGGATCAACCAAACCGAGCGCTTTGACGACCTCGTTCCCAGCCTGTCGTCACTCGCGCTTGGCATTGCCAATCAGGGGCAGATGCAGACAGCGCTCGCGTGGATCGAAGCCATCCCGGACGAGGCGCACCGTCATGAGGCAAAGCTACGGGTTTACGCGCAGCAAGCTCGACAAAGAAAAGTGAATGACGAAGGGCTGAAGGCTGCAGGCTTCAGTGCCGATGACATCGCCATCATCCGAGGCGGCTCGTTGGGGGATTAAAACAACTCAGTCCACTTCATCCACGATGTAAAAACCTCGCTGGTTATCTGAGTCCACATAAAGGTGGCGAGGGCCATCACTCGTGACTGTGATCTCAGAGCTTTCGACGAGGCCATTCGGCGTCACCGCAAAGGGAACAGTGGAAAAAGCAGAGGCGACATCCGCCTTGAATCGAAGCTGATAACGCTGCCCCGACTTGCCCTCAAAGGTCAGCTTCAAGCGCAGCCGATTTCCAGCGCGGCGGTAAAGCTGGATGGGTTTCACATCCAGGGGCAGATTCGGCAGCGTGATTTTCAACTCATCGGCCCCGTCAAATTCAATGTCAAACGAGGCCAGATTTTCTTCCGCAGGCCCGCGAACCACTTGGCCTTGGATGTCATAACGGGAGCCATGGCAAGGGCACTGCATGTAACCCTGCTGCTGCACAAAGGTGCCCACGGTACAACCTGCATGCGTGCAGACAGAATCGAGCGCATGGAAGACGGAAGCCGAAGCACGTGTCACAATGAGGGCCGTGTCCACGGCACTGAGATTTACCTGCACAGAGCCGCCTACCGACTGCAAGGCAGGAAAGCTGGCCAGGGACAAATACAAAGCGCCCGGCCCTGTTTGCAAAGCGGCCACCTCCATCACCATTCCACGCGCCCAGGCTAATCCCGTGACTGCCCGCGCAGTCCCGATGAGCCAGCCCTGAAGCCATGTGCGACGCAGCATCCCAACTTAAGATGCGCGAAAACGGACGGCGAACGACCCAAAGAACGTGACACTTCCCTCACCTCACCGGGCCGACGGTTTCGGCGGCCGGTTGGGTTTTCAGGATCTTGTCGGCAAGGGTCTTATCCGCCACGACGGCTTCCGGAAAACGCTCAGCCAATTGCTCATAATAAACCGCCGCCGCTTTTTCATTCCCCCGGCCTTCATAATAACGTGCGAGGCCTAACAACTCACGCATTTCAGAAGCTCGCACCTCCGAGAGGCAAGAGCGGGCCTGGGCTACCTTATCACTCTCAGGGAAACGAGCGATGAACCAGGCCAAGGAGACAGCTGCCCCTTCGCGCTGATGCGGACTGTTGCTGCGCATGGTCTTCCAGTCTTTGTAGGCGATGTAGGCCACCTGGTAGCCGGCATCATCCGCCAACTCATGCTTGGGGTAGGTTTCTGTAAAGTCTTCATGAGTGGCGATGGCCACCTTCTTTTCCCCGGCTTTTTCTTGTGCAATGGCGAGGTAATAATGCGCCTGGATGCCCACCTCACTCTGAGGGCCGTTTTTGATCACCGTCTTCAGCATCTCCACCAGGATCTCGGGCGGCGTGATCTGAGATTTACGGGCCACTTCCAGCGTGCGGCGGCTTTCCTTGCCACTGCCGAGTAGGCGCTGCACCAACTGAAGCTGTGCAGCATGGGCTTTTTCAAAATGCCCGGGCTGCTCCACAATGAGACGGTTCAGGGCCTCAAAGGCGGATTCATCATCACCCAGGTGAATGTTGATGCGATACACCTCCCACAGGGACAAGCCCGACCACTCCGTCCGGGGGTAATGTTTGACCACATTGAGAAAGCGTTCCAGCGCCTCTTCCGCCTCGCCTTCCGACATCAATTTCTGAGCCCGAGAATACAGACGACGCACAGACTCATCGGCATCCCGAGCCTGCACGGGCAGCAGAGCGCTGAGCACAAAAAAACAAAGCAGCCCTGCACGAACAGGGCTGCTAAGAAGAGACATCGCTGAAGCTTTTGAAATCATTCACCAGGGGCGTTCACCGCTTCGAGCACAGGCAGCGGAGAGGCACCACCACCGGTCGAGCTGGCAGGCATCAAGGTGCTTGGCTTGTACTGCTTGGCCAGTTCTTCCGTGCTGCGTTTGCCAAAGGTCACACGACCCAGGGTGACGAACTCACCGTTTTTATCCAGAGGGTTTTTGACCTTGGCTTCGGCACCAGGATAGAGGTTTTCGACCAGACCGGAGTTTGGCCCGAGGCAGTCCACATGAGGAATGCCGGGTTCATCGGAGATGGTGTAGTCGAAGCTGACGATCTGCTGCCCCAAGTTGCGGAACTTGATGGTGTTTTCGATCGTTTCTTCATCCACCATATCGCTCACCAGTTGATAACTCACAGGGGCGTTAGGGAACGCAAGACGCTCCGAGGTGATGGTCTTGCAGGAGGCCAGTGCGACGGTGGCAAGGCCCAAAGTAAACAGGCGGGAGAACTTCATGGGTGTGGGTTGAGGGAGAGCCGGGCGAATTGAAAATTAATAGCGGTAGCGGAAGCCGATGAGGTAGCCATCGGAAGCATAGTTCGTTAGCTCCTCAAGGTCACCCACATGGAAGTCACGATACTCGGCGAAGATGGAATACTGGTCTTTCCAGGTCCACTCGACCCCTGCGTACCAGTTCCAGGAATTGATGAATTCATCCACACTGAAGGGGGTAGTGCTAGGGGTGCTGGTGCCTGTGTTGTTAAACTGGGCACGGGACTTAGCCGTGGCATTGCGATACCACACCTGACCACCACCAAAGCCTGCGCCCACGTATGGACGGAAACCAGCGGCGAATTTGCCGATGCGAGCGCGGTAACGGTAGAGATCCAGGGCCAGGGTGCCGTTCAGGTTAAAGAACAAGGAGTTCATATCGGCCTGATAAGCCACCGTGTCGGTCGCCAGACGGCCACCACCCGCAGGCTGATTGGCATCGGCAGAGCGCCCTTTAAGCTCGGTGGACATGAAGGTTCCTTCCACATCCACGGAAGCCAGGATAGGCAGACGCTTCATCTTCCAGCTCTTACCGACTTCGATGCTGAAACTGGCAGCACCGTCGGAGTCATCCAGGCTAAATCTTTTGTCACCGATCTTCACATCCCCGCTCTGACCGAAGGACTCGCCCACGGACACGCCGACAAAAGGGCCGTATTTGCGCTTTTGAGCTGCGCCTTCACCGCCGAGCGACTTGAGTTCAAGCTCGGCCGCTGGGGCAGCCAGGGCACAAAAGGTAAGAGTGAGCAGAGCGAGGGAACGCATGATGAGATGGAATTGCCGCGTTTATTAATCTGTGCTTTCCCCTGCTGAAATGAGTTCGATGTGAAGAATTCGTCACACGTTACCCGCCGCAAAGTGTCACATTCTGCTCACACTCTGCCACATGATGAGACCTTTATTGATGCTCTGCCTGGCCCTTTTGACGGCCCCGTTGCATGCCCAACAGCCTAGCCGACCCGCCCCTGCCCCGGCGGCGGTTTTGGATCCCATCTCCCCAAACGTACCCGCTGGACCGGGTGAACCCGCGCTCCCTCAGAACGCCGGATTCCCCGTGGACGTGAACAATTACGAGAACCCGCTGCTGCTCTTCCAGGGTGAGAAGCGCGACCTGCCCATGGCCGATGAGGAGAACCTGGAGCTGCTGCCGCCCATCTCGCCTTATCTTCCGGGGGAGCAAGCCCCCGCCGGCACGCCTGACAAACCGCTAACACCGGAAGAGCTAGAACTGCGCAGCCTGGGGGCCAAGGTGGCCGCCTCCGTCGTCGGCATCCGTGTCTGGGATGAATTTGGCAATCAGATCAGCAGCGGCGTCGGCTGCTTTGTGACAAAAGACGGCGTCATCCTTACCGACACCGGTTTGCTTCACCCGGAGATCGCAGAAAAGGTGGACTACATCACGACCACCGGCGCGGATGGCACCAATCATAAAGTGGCCGGTTTCTACCTGGCGGACCTCGTCACTGGAGTGACGCTGCTGCAAAGTGAAACCAGGGACACCACGCCGCTGGAACTCGCCCCTGACACGGACTTTGCCCAAGAACGCGCCTGCCATGTCCTCGCCGTCTCTGAAAAGCGCGGTCTCGTGCTGGCGGATGCGAAGGTGCAGATGGACCCTGCTCTAACAGGCCTGGGCTGGCTGAATCTGAAGGGGACAGATTCCCCCGGTGCGGTGGGTTCCCCCGTGTTGTCGAAGGCTGGGCGTGTCATGGCCGTGGTGGGCATGAAGGTGCCGCTGCAGAGCTGGATGAACTTTGCCCTACCATGCGATGCCGCCGCCTTTGAACTGCGCAAAAACCGCGCGCCCATGCAACCGCTGTCGAAACTGCCCCAGAGCCCCAAGTTGCGTGAGGTGGCCAACGATCCTGAGTTCGTCGCCGCCTTCGCAACCCTCCAGCAAAAACGTGTGGAGTCTGCCATGCGTAAGCTGGTGCAGCTCACCCGGAAGTACCCGCGCAGCGCAGAATGCTGGGCCCTGCTGGGGCTGAGTGCCACCTATCTAGGGGCCTCGCCTGAGGCGCTGAACTGCCAGCGCAAAGCCGTGGCTCTGGACCCCAAGGCGGGCCTCTACTGGCACCAACTGGCCTTTGCTAAACTGCGCGAATCCCCCGGCGGCCTGCCGGACAGCACTGAGGACCGCGAGGCACTGGAACTGGCGGTGGAGCAGCGGCCGAATGATCAACTGGCCTGGCTGCTGCTGGCCAGCCGCCACGTGCGGGATGGGGATCTGGGCAAGGCCGATGATGCCCTGCGCCGTGTTACCCTGCTGGCTCCTGGGTATTCCCAGGCGCATTATTTGCAGGCTTATGTGCGCGGTCGGCTAAAAGACTATGACGGAGCCCAGGCAGCCATTTCCCAAAGCCTAAAGCTGAACGCTGGCTACTCCGAGGCCTGGTATTATCAGGGGCTGCTTTTTGATAAGCAGGGGAATCCGGGCGAGGCCACCAAAGCCTATCGTAACACCGTGCGCCTGCGCCCCACGCACCCGCAGGCCTGGATGAATCTGGCCTACGCCTATAAAAAGATGGGCCGCGAAACCGAGGCCCGCGAAGCTTTTAAAGAGCATCAAAAGCGGACGATGAAGGCGAAATGAAGCCGCGCCTTTGCGCAGCACACAGCCTGCGCTAGGGTCCGCCCATGCTCCGCGCCTGGCTCGAACTCGCCCGCATCTCCAATCTCCCCACTGTCTGGACCAACGTCACCGCCGCTTGGCTGCTGGCAGGTGGCCCGTGGATGGATGCCAAGCTGGGCTGGCTGCTGCTGGCGGGCTCCCTTCTCTATACAGGCGGCATGATCCTGAATGACGCGGCGGATGCTAAATTCGACCGCGAGCACAAAAAGGAACGCCCGATCCCCAGCGGCAAAATCAGCGCCGGCACCGCCTGGGGCGTGGGGCTGGGGATGATGGCCGTGGGAGCCATGGTGGCCATCTTCACTGCCGGAGCTAGCCTGGGCATCACATTCGCCCTCGTCGCCGCCATTCTGTTTTATGATCTCTACCATAAACCCTGGCCAGGGGCTGTGTGGGTGATGGGCTCGTGCCGGGTGCTGCTTTATCTCATGGCCAGTTCGGCCCTGCCCGGCAGCGGGGCCAGCACTCCCGGGTGGCTGAGTGGTGACGGGCTGATTTTTGCACCCACTCTAGGTGCTTACATCGTCGGCCTCACCATGGTCGCCCGCATGGAGGCTAAGGGGGCGGTCACCTCCCGTCTGCGCGCTTTTTTGGCCAAAGGTCTGCTCTATGCTCCTGCGCTGGTCGCCACGGTCCTCTGGCTCAGCCGGGCAAACTGGCGGCTCATTCCTCTTTTAGGGGATCTCACGCCGCTCGCACCCCTGCCCTTCATCCTGCTTTTCATCGGCATGGTGGCCTACGCCACACGGGTCATGCGCCAGGGCGGGCCCGCGATTGGCCGGGCGGTGGGCATCCTGCTGGCAGGCATCGCCGTGGTGGATGCGCTGGCCGTCATGCAGGTTTCCCTATTTCTGGCCTGTGGCTTTGTCCTAATGGCCCCACTGCTACGCCTCTGGCAGCGCTGGATTGCAGCCACTTAAGCATGCATTTCCACGTCTCCTGACTGCATGAAACGGCGGCAAAGCTCGTTCTAGTCTTTCCCTTTCGTCACCTTTGACGTAAGGATCAATGAGACCCAACCGCCCATGCTGGAGAAGAAAATCAGGCTCGAATACGCCCATCGCATCCTTTTCACCCGCGATGTGTTTGCTGCTGCAAACACGACCATCTGCGATCTCCTCCTGCTGGACCATCCCAACAAGGTCCCTCGTGTGCTGGTGTTTGTGGATGATCATGTGGCCTCAGCCAACCCGCAACTTCTCGACAGCATCCGCTCGTATGCACGCGCCCATGCCGAGGTGCTGGACCTCGCGGGCGAGCCCGTGATCCTGCCCGGTGGGGAACCCTGCAAGAATGACTTCTCCCTGGTCCAGCAATGCTGGCAGGCCATCAACGATGCCGGGCTGGACCGCCACAGTTACGTCTTTGTCATCGGCGGCGGGGCCGCACTGGACCTCGTTTGTTTTGCGGCGGCCACAGCCCACCGGGGCATCCGCCACGTGCGCTTCCCCACCACCACCCTCAGCCAGGGCGATGGCGGCGTGGGCGTGAAAAATGGCGTCAATTACTTCGAGAAAAAGAACTGGGTGGGCAGCTTCGCCGTCCCTTTTGCCGTGGTGAATGACTTTGCCTTTCTGGAGTCCCTGCCTGAGCGCGAACGCCGCAATGGCATCATTGAGGCCATCAAAGTTTCCCTCATCCGCGACCGCGCCTTTTTTGAAGAGATCGAGCAGATGGCCCCGGCCCTCGCCCGTCTGGAGCAGCCTGCGCTTGAGCGGGTTGTCCAGCGCAGTGCCGAGCTGCATGTGGAGCACATCGCCACCGGGGGCGACCCCTTTGAACTCGGCAGCGCCCGCCCTCTCGACTTCGGCCACTGGGCCGCGCATAAGCTGGAGCAGATCACCCACTTTGCCGTTACGCATGGCGAAGCCGTGGCCATCGGCATGGCCGTGGATCTCCTCTACTCGGTGAAAAAAGGCATTCTCGATGCCCCCACCGCGCAGCGTGTCATGCGCCTGGTGGAGCAGATCGGCTTTGAAACCTACCACCCCAGCCTCCTTGCCGAAGGCAGGACCGGCGAGCCCACCATCCTCGAAGGCCTCGAAGAATTCCGCGAGCACCTCGGCGGTGAACTCACCGTCACCCTTGTGCCCAAAGTGGGTCAAAAACTCGAAGTCCACGAAATGGACCGCGAGCTGATCCTAGAGGCCGTGGAGGAACTGCGTGTGCATGCCGAGGCGAACCACCTCGCCCCGGCGGGCAGGTGATTTTGACTGTCGTGGAGACCTTCGGCAGCACAGATCCCAAACGGATGCCTGGGCACTTTTTTGCAGGTGCAGTCCATTTGCATTACCCATCCGCCATACCAGCGGATATTAGAAATCAGAACTTCTCGGTAGCGCCTCGGCATTGGTATCTCGATGCGGATTTTCAGTGCGCCCAATGCCATCAAGAATTTACTTGGACGGCAGGCGAGCAAAAAACATGGTTCGAAGAATACCGATTCTGGATTGATGCTTACCCTCGGCATTGCAAAAAGTGTCGAGCCCAAATTCGTCATCTTGAGAATCTCAGGAAGGAATACGATTCGTCAGTAGCCGATGCAAAAGCGCACGGAAGACTCGATCAAAAACGCCGCATCGTCGAAATCATACGTGAATTGAAGGACACCCTCGGTGCTGTTCCGCAGAAGATGAATGATCATTTGGAGCTTTTTGAGCACCAAATACTCAAGGAGTCCAACCAACGCGCGAACAACAAGCTCGACTAACACGCTTCTCTCCCGGACCATCGCTAGATTACCTGTTTTTCGGGCAGGTGATCTTGCCAGTCATCGAGACCGTTCAATGGCGCGTTACTCCAACGCCTGATTCGCTCTGCTGGCGAATCTTCGCCCAAGCTCGTTCAGAGCACCCTGTAAGCACGCGCATGGAGATCCTTCATCATGATGGCCTAGGAGATTTCGACAAATCGCCTTGTTGATTGGACGTTTTAAGAGCATCAGAATCCGATGTCCTTCGCCCCTGGTCAGGATTCCGAATCTGGTGCAGAAGCATTGGATATCCACCCCTCTGTGACTGTTCTCAATCACTTGATTGAGGCCAAACAATGGGAGCGTCTGCTAACCATGGCGAGAGAGCGGCTGGCCCAAAAGGTCGAAGATGAAGCCGGGCATCGTTGCGCAGCCGTTGCCTTGATCCAACTTCGTCAAAGTAAAGAAGCGAAGCAGCACGTGGATTGGCTTCTGCAAAAGGATCCTGAAAACCCCTTTCACTACGTTCTAGCTGCGCAGATCGCCGTTCAGCAATCCGCGTTTCGTCAGGCTCGCAGGCACTTGGAACGAGGCTTAGCATTGGACCCAGAATACCCGACACTCCATCGCCTGATGGCCACGGTGATGTCCGTCCTTGGCAAAGTAAAACAGGCTCAGACACACGCTGATAAAGCCAAACAACTGGATGCTGGGTCCGTGGAAACTTGGCGCACCGCAGAATTTGTTTTTCGTGCCAATTCCGGGATTCATGGCCATTGGAAAGAGCGCATCGAGGCCCTCCAAAATGCCCTTCAACATGACCCTGAAGATCCTGTGATTTTATGGCAAGTGGGAACCCTTCTCCAGGATCTTGAGAGGCCTGCTGCTGCTGAGCACTGGCTGTCCCGCTCATTGGCTGCACAGCCCACTTGTGCCGTGGTCATTCTAGACTGGAAAGAGACCTTTGAGAGAAAGTCATTTATCTATCGCTGCCTTTCCTTTCCCTGGCGTTCACTCCACGCTTTTAGGGTCAGTTTTGACAGCATCGCTCAATCCAAACCCTGGCTGCTGCTCCTGCATCTCTTGGCCATTAAATTTTGGACTGCCGTCATTCTTTGGTGGTTAGGCACATTGATGCTTTTAGCGCCCGTTGGCTGGGTGGTAAGGTATTTCATGATCCTCCACCCGGCTTTCGACCTTCGCTTTTTGCCTCATTCATGGATACGCCATCAGTCAAAGAAAGCCCGCATCGCGTGGATGATGACCACCTTTGCCATAGCCACAGGCTTGGCCATTCTGCTGACATCGCCAGAGTTTGTCGGCTTTTACGCGCTCCTCAGTCTGGCCATGTTCATCCTACAGGCCACAGCCACAGGCCTCTTTATCCTCGTCCGAAGAACCATGTCACCATCCCCGCCTCGGACATGGCTTTCCTCCCAGTAAGTGCTCGGCTCGCAATCCAAACTGCCCCCATTTTCCAAGTGCATGATCGCCTCCTACAACCGTCTGCAAATCCTCAAAGGTCTATTCTTACTGGCCGCCTCCATCGTTTGTTATGCCGTGGCCTGGATGTTCTTCCGTTATGGCTTGGCTTTTGTTTTTCATTCCTTTCGTCTGCCTGCAACACTGGTTCCCTGGCTCAGCCTCGCAGCACTCGGGGCTGTCACGTATGGGGGGTGGCGGCAGTGGCAGCGAGGGGATGGTTTTAACAGTTATCTTGAGTCCTCCCTGTTTCATGATTTGGGGAATTCGGGCGGAGCTTTTTTGGTGGAGGAACAGACGCATCGGGTCACTGGACCAGCCTACCTTCTGAGCCAGATTTTCCTGGGTGGCCCATTACTCGCACTGCGCGCCATCAAACACCTGCGCCAGCGATTGCCGACAATGGAAGGACTGGAGGCCCGGCTGCATGAGACACTCAGCCTCTTACGGATGGCGAACAAATGGCAGTCCATTGAGGATCATCCGGAGCGGCGATTAGAGATCCTCATGCTCGCCCAGATGAGCAAGATTGATTTCAGCACCCACACGGGCATCATGCGGATCAAAGCCCGACCTGATCATGGAGTTTAATTTCGATTTTCGCCGCCTCTTACTTCTCGCCATTCTCTTGGGAGGCTTTGCACTACTGGGTGGCTTTTCACGTCCTGAGCTACCCCCTGCTTCCATTCACAACTCCGCGCGGATTCACAAAGCTTGGTTTTACTGCGTGGTCCTTTTTGTCGTTGGCGCAGCGGCGGCTTCCCTGGTGGATCACTGGGCTGGCACCATGGAACCCATCAATCTTCGTTCGCTGTACATTTTCATCGGGGCACTTCTCATGTTGGCAGGGGCTTTTTGGCTCCGCTCTTTGAAACAAACGGTGGAACCTGCCAAACCAACGACTGCGCTGGTCTGGCCACGGGTCGCACCATCGCCTCCGGTGGAGGTGCATAGCCTTTAGGGAATTGAGGGAAACATCGAATACCGAAGCCTCGCCTAAATGCTAGACACCAGCAGAGCTGGCGAATCTTCTCTGGAGGCTCCACACCTCCACGGTTCCGGGCACCTCACATCCAGGGTTTCCAGCCGACGGCTTCGAACCAGGATTGGGCGACGAGGGCACCGGGTTGGGTGGCCCATTGGCGCATGTTTTGGGCTGCCTCGGTGTGTCCCCCTTGCTCCAGTTGTTGCGCGAGGTCCCCGGCGATCAAAGTGGTCGAAGGATGGATCTCATAACTGGCGGAAGGGGTGACGTGATGAAAGCCCGCAGCTCGCAACCAGGCAGGCAGCTTCCGCCCGGCGTGGATGTCGCCGCCCTTCTGGGCCTGCATCTGTTTGCAGATCTCCAGCGCAGCAGCCACGGTTTCATCCCAGGGCTCCAGGACAAAACCACCCCAGTCCAGGCTGCGCAGGGCAATGAACGCCCCCGGTTTCATCACGCGCCGCAGCTCACGCAGAGCCACCAGCGGATGCGCCAGATGCTCGAACAAAGCATGCGAAAACACCCCGTCGAACTCGGCCGCACCGAAGGACAGTTCATACAGATTGGCCTGCAAAAAGGCGGCGTTCAGGCCGCGTTCCGCCGCTTTTTCATTGGCCTGTGCCAACGAGTCCCCTTGGACATCAATGCCGATGATGCCCCCAGGCCGCACGCGCTCCGCGAGGCCGAGGGTGATGGAACCGTGGCCACAGCCGCAGTCCAGCAGGCGCATCCCCGGCCGCATCAGGGGCAGGGCAAAAGACGCGTGTGTGCCCGCACTGCGCCGTGCTGGCAGGTCCGCCGCAGAAGCCGAGGCGGCAGGGAGATAAAAGTCGCTAACAGAAAGGGTGTTCACTTGGGAGAGGGAGAGGAACGGGTGATGAGAAGCACGGAAAAAAGCACCAGAGCGCCTGCGATGATGACGTTCTGGGAGATAGGCTCATGCAGGAACCAACTGCCGAGCAGCACCGCCACGAGAGGGTTCACATAAGCATGGGTGGAAACCCGTGCCGGGGTGCTGACCTGCAGCAGCCAGATGTAGGCGGTGAAGCCAACCAGGGAGCCGATGAAGGTGAGGTAAACAAAAGCCCAGGCCGAGGTGGGAGTGATGGCAGCCAGATTTAAATCCTGCGCTTCACCCAAAATCAGGCCTAACAACAATTGCAATCCACCGCCACACAGCATCTGCATGGCCACCCCCAGCAGGGCTGAGCTGGGCTTTCGTGCATGGCGGGCATAGATGGAGCCGAGAGCCCAGCAGATGTTTGCTCCCACGAGCACCAGAGCCGCCACGGGCTCCACCACTCGCTGGCCCAAGGCCCCACGACCCAGGATGATCACGGCCACGCCCGTCATGCCGATGACAAGTCCCGCCACCACCCGGCGCGTGGGCCGCAGACCTTGCGGGCGCAGCCAGTCCACCAGCATGATCCAGAGAGGTACGGAGGCCACAATGAGCGCCGCCACACCGGAAGGAACCGTCTGCTGGGCCCAGCACACACCGCCATTGCCCGCCATCAGCAGCAGGCCACCAATGATGATGGAACCGCGCCAGTGGTCCCAGTCGGGACGCGGTGCACCGCGCATTCGCATGACCAGGTACAAAACACCGCCAGCGATGACAAAACGGCTGCCCGCCATCAGCAGGGGCGGGATGGAATCAATGGCCAGACGAATGCCCAGATACGTGGACCCCCAGATCAAATACACCGCCGCAAAGGCTGCGATGACGAGACTGAACGGAGGGCGTAAGGGAACGACCTCGCGGGGAAGCGAGGCGGAAGATTCGACCGGGATGCTGGGGCTGCTCATGAAAAGTGATTTGGGGAATCACGCAGCGGCAAGAAAAAACCCACCGCCTGTGTCCGGGGTGGGTTTGGGAGATACGTTTGGAAATTTAGATAAACGAAGATCTCAACCCACCTGGCGTGGCCAGGCCGCGTTAACGGCCCACACCATGACGCCACGTTTCGCTGGGGAACCAGCGACGGCGGCGATGCATGGATGACGGAGAGAGTTCATCAAACGAGGCTCGTGATTAACCGAATGGTTAGGCCCTGTCAAGAAAGGGCTTTTTGAATCTCGCGGTCACTTCCCCGTTCGCACACGCTTGGCCTCTTGTTTGATAAACAGCGGCTCCAGGTTCTCGCGGATCCAGGCAAAGGCCGTCTCCAGCCCGTCCTTCTGGTAGATGATGCCGATGTCGGCCTCCACCTTGGTGGGGTTGCCCACGCAGTTGAGAAACTGATTGCAGGTGAAGCGGGTCTTCATCTCCGCATCCACCTTGCCATGCAGGCGCAGGATGTAACTGCGGACGTAAAGTTCCAGCACTGCATCTCCCACCCAGGCATCCTGGCGAAGTTGATCAATGGATTCTGACTGAGAGGGATTGGCCATGGATTTGCGGCCTGATCCTGCCGAATCTTTGAAACGGAGCAACAAGAGTCCGCGAACTTCGTTGCGTATTGTTTGAGCAGGTCGGCAGAAGCGCTTGTCTTTGATGCACCGCCCTACGTATGTTTGGCATAGATTGTCCTTTTCATGAAAATGCGTCCCCTTTACCCCGCCGTCGCAGCCTTGGCGTTTTCCGTACTCTCCCCTGCCCAGCAAACTGCGCCGGATACCGTGCCGGACTCCGTCCCTGCCGCCTCTCCTCCTGCTCCTGAGGCTCCGCTGATTGATGAATGGGAAGGCATCGTCAACATTGACGCTTCCGTTCTGCTTCCTGACTACCGCGAGCCGTGGAACGCTGGCCAGCCTTCAGGCGGCTCGGGCACGGGTTTCCTCATCGGTAAAAACCGCTTCCTCACCAATGCCCACGTCATCAGCAATGCCACCAAGCTGGTGATCCGCACCACCAATGACCCCGAGCCCCATCCGGCCCGCGTGGTCCATGTGGCGCATGATTGTGACCTCGCCATCCTGGAGGCTGAAGATGGCTCCCACTTTGAGAAGCTGAAGCCCCTCACCTTTGGTGGCATCCCCAAGCTGAATACGGAGGTCATCGCCGTCGGTTACCCCATCGGCGGAGATCGCATCTCCGTCACTCGTGGCGTGGTCTCACGCATTGACTTCCGCCCCTTCAGCCACACGCAGGTGGATTCCCACCTCGCCATTCAGGTGGATGCGGCGATCAACCCCGGCAACTCAGGCGGCCCCGTCATCCAGGATGGCAAGGTCGTGGGCGTGGCCTTCCAGGGCTTCAATGGCCGCGTGGCGCAGAATGTCGGCTACATCATCCCCGTGCCAGTGGTGCAGCGCTTTTTAAAGGATGTGGACGATGGCAAGTATGACCACTACGTGGACCTCGCCGTCAGCGACTTCCCCATCGAAAACAGCGCGCAGAAGAAGGCCATGGGCCTCAATGGCGGTGGTGTGGGCGTGATGATCGCCGATGTGGAGCCTGCGGGCAGCGCAGGAAATCTGCTGAAGCGCGGAGATGTGCTCCTCTCCATGGATGACAACCCCATCATGAACAATGGCCTCATCCGCTTTGAAGGTGAGCTGATGGACATGAACGAAGTGGTGGAGCGCAAGTTCGCCGGGGACAAGCTGAAGCTGGCCTACATGCGCGATGGCAAAAAGACGGAGACCGAGGTGGTGCTGAAGCGTTTTGACCCCTACGTGAAGCTGGGAGAGCAGTACAATCAGCGCCCGCGTTACCTCGTCTATGCCGGTCTGGTCTTCCAGCCCATGGACAAGAACCTCATTGATGCCCACCAGATCGCTGACTCGGCGGCTAACTACTTGTTTGACAATTACCTGACGGAAAAACTCTACGTGGAACGGCCCGAGCCCGTGCTGCTGACGAGCATCCTGGCCGATGAAGTGAATACCTACATCACCCCCTACGCGCAGAGCGTGGTGGATGAGATCAACGGGGTGAAAATCCGTAGCCTTAAGGACGTGAAAACCGCCCTGGAGAAGAAGGGTGAAAAGGCAGACTTCATCGTCATCAAGCTGCTGGAAAAAGGCCGCCCTCTGGTGCTGAAGCGCGACCTCGCCGATGCCGCCCACCCTAAAATCATGCAGACCTACAACATCCCGGAAGACGCCTACCTGGGCGAATAACCCGCCCTCTTTTCCGAGACTGTCCCTGCCACCTTTTTTCCTTTCGTGCTCATGAAGTCCCTTTCCTTTCTTTTCGCCCTGCTGACCGCCGCCAGCGTGCAGGCCCAGGTCGCCCCCACCACGCCGAAGCCGCCCATCGGCCCGCGTCGGGTGCTCATCAATCCAAATGCCCCCACCCAGCCGCCGCAGCCACAGCAGCAGACGGGCCTCCAGACCAGCTCCCTGCTGAAGGTGAACGTCACCTACCAGAGCTACAACCTCCGCATCCCCTGGCAGAAAGAGAGCGCCGGGGGCCGTCGCGGCCTGGGCGTGGTGCTGGAGGGAAATCGGATCCTCGTCACTGGCCAGATGGTCAGCGATGCCACCTACATCGAGCTGGAGCTGCCCGAAAGCGGCCAGAAGATTCCCGCCCGCGTCATCGCCGTGGATTATGAGGCCAATCTCGCCCTGCTCGCGCCCAATTCCCCCGCCCGTGAGGAGGCGTTCTTCGCCGGGCTCAGCCCCATGGAAGTGGATACCACCGCCCGCATCGGTGACACACTGGTGGTTTGGCAAACCGGCCGCGTGGGTGAGCTCATCGTCACCCCCATGCGCATCAGCAAGGTCATGAATCAGGGCTACGTGGTGGAGAACGCCAGCTTCATCGTTTATGAAGCGCAGGGCATCATTCGCAGTGAGGCGAATAGCTTCACCCTGCCTGTGGCGAAGGGTCGCAAACTCGCCGCGCTGCTGCTGCGTTACGATTCAAAAAACCAGCTCGCCACCCTGCTGCCCGCGCCCATCATCGAGCACTTCCTCAAAGACGTGGCCGATGGCAAATACGATGGCTTCCCCTCCCTGGGCATCGAGTTCCAAATCACCCTGGATGAGCAGTTCCGCGACTACCTGGGCATGAAGGCCGACCAACCCGGTGTTTACATCAGCAGCGTCACCAAAGGCGCCTCCGCCGACAAGGCCGGGGTGAAAAAAGGCGACATCATGCTTTCCATCAATGGCTTCACCATTGACTCCCGTGGCGACTATCAGGACCCGCTCTTCGGCCCCCTCAGCGTCAGCCACATCGTCCGGGGCAAAGCCTTCGTGGGTGATGAAGTGGAGATGAAAGTCCTGCGCGATGGCAAAGAAGTGACGCTCACGGGCAAGCTGGCCCGCAAGCAACCCACCGACTACCTCGTGCTGCCCTACCAATTCGATCAAGGGCCGAAGTACCTCATCAATGGCGGCATGCTCTTCCAGGAGCTCACCCGCCCCTACCTGAACTCCTTCGGTACCGAGCAACAGGGCGGCCCCATCCTGCGCCTGGCCCGCATTGCCAGCAATCCGGAAGAGTATGAGAAGAAAGGCCGCAAGCGCGTGGTCTTCCTCAGCGCTGTCCTGCCCACCACCAGCACCCAGGGTTACGAGCGCCTCAGCGGCCAAGTGGTGGATGAGATCAATGGCGTGAAAATCTCCCAGATCGAAGACGTGGCCGAGGCCTTTAAAAAGCCCAAGGATGGCCTGCATGTGGTGAAGCTGGACCAGTTCCCTTTCATCCTGTACCTCGATGCCACCAAGGTGGAGAAGGATAACCTCCAGCTCATGAATGGCATGTTCCGCATCGGCAGCCTGTCTCGTCTGGAATAGTCCTGCCCCCGGTCCTGAAACGCCGCCGTTTTATCCCCTCTCCTGCTCCTCATGAAATACAGCTACGCCGAACTCGCGGGCATGATTGACCACTCCCTGCTTCAGCCCGGTCTCACCGATGCCGAAGCCGAGGCCGGTTGCATCCTGGCTGCCGAATACGGCGTGGCCTCCGTCTGTGTGAAGCCCTACTTCGTCCCCCGCGCCGCCTCGTTGCTGGCCGATACGGGCGTCATCGTCGGCTGCGTCATCGGCTTTCCTGCGGGCAACAGCAGCACCGAGGTGAAACGCTACGAAACCGAACTCGCCTGCAAAGACGGAGCCCGCGAGATCGACATGGTCATCAACATCGGCAAAGCCCTCGGTGGCGACTGGGACTACGTGGAGCGGGAGATCCAGGTCATCGCCGATGAAGCCCACAAACACGGGGCCAAGCTCAAGGTCATCTTTGAAAACGATTACCTGCCCAACGATGACCTCAAAATTCACCTCTGCGAAATCTGCGCCCGTGTCGGGGCCGACTGGGTGAAGACCTCCACCGGCTACGGTTTTAACAAGCAGCCCGATGGCAGCTACAACTACCAAGGCGCGACCGAGCACGACGTGAAACTCATGCGCCAGCACAGCCCCGCCCACGTCCAGGTGAAAGCCGCTGGCGGCGTGCGCGATCTCGACGGCCTCATCCTCGTCCGCGACCTCGGCTGCACCCGCCTCGGCGCCAGCGCCACCAAGTCCATCCTCGACGAATACCGCCGCCGCGAAGCGACGGGTGAGAGCGAGGGGAATGCCAGCATTGGGGCTGGGGGGTATTGAAGGAGAGGTAGCCAGCACAGTCCCTGTGCGGTAAGTAACCTATCAAGCCGCCCGCCGTGAAACTCGATTTGGCGTTCACTCATAGGAAGACACGCAAAGGTTTCAGGCGCGGATGGCCAATCCCCAGTCAGGACTTTCGGTGTAGGGTTGCGCCGAAGGTGAGAATCCCATCAACGATTCAATCTCTGCTTGAGCCTTTTGGCTCAGGGTCCGAGTCCGCACCTTGTCCGGCTCCAGAAACTCCTTCCGCAGCTTGCTTCGTTGTTGAGGCGTCAGCCCCTGCAACCAAGCATCCAGGCGGGCCTGGGCAGCCAGAGCTTCAGGGCATTCGGTTCCATAAATGACAGGATATAGATTTTTCATGAGTCTGTGTTCTTTAGAACACCAGTGGTCCAAAGAACACTAAAATCAACTCAATTTAAAAATTGCAATTTACACGATTTATATTTAAAACGTCTCAATTCTGAGAAAAACGTGCATAAAAACCGATAGAACAGATAAGACGCCCTTGACATTTAGGGATTCTTGCTATGGTTCAGAGCGTTAAAACACTCATGGCGTGAACTTCCTGCTACTAACAGGATTCTCACACCTTGAGTTTTTTCAATTAGGGTGAGGCAGCTGGGTCGCACCAACCGCCTCATAAAACGTCAAAAGGAAAAACAATAAGTAAGAAGACAGCAAATGCTAAAAGCCAATCAACTAAACAAATCATTAAATCATTCAGACATCGCACTATTTACGCCATTTCGTCAAAAAATCAAGAATAAATATTTCATTATTATTCGAAAAAGATTCTGGAGAGCACGTCTCAAAAAACTCAAAGAAAAAGCATTCCTCCTCGCCATCAGGTGGGGAACGCCTCATAACACAATGAAGCTGTGCAGATTTTTGAGCTTCACTGCGAGGCACTGGGACGAAATCTGGGAGCTTATCAAAATGGTGGGAGCGTTTGCGGTTGAAGCTCTAACCCGCTGATTTAGAGATCAAATCTCTCGGTCACAATTTGTGACCGAGAGATTTCCCCATAATGGGATCAAGCCACCCGCCGTAGGATCTCGTCATCACTGATCGGGTCCAGGGTTTCCAGGACCGCTCCATAGGTCGTCTCGACCATTTGGGTGGTCTTGTGTCCCAGCAGCGCCGCCGCCTGGGTGGAATCCCCGCTGGTCATCCGCTCCGCCGCGCCTGAATGCCGCAGCAGATAACTAGTCTGAGTGCTCCCCTTCGGCAGGAACTGTTTGATCCAGGTGCTATGCTCAGCCAGCAGCCCCTTTGCTTCCGTCTGGTGCTTAGCGCCGATCAGGCTCGTCTCCGTGCTCACCTCGCGGATGGCCTTCACCAGAATATCAGGCAGCCAAATGGCCCGCTCTGTGGCTCCATCCCCAGCCTTGAGAATAAACCCCTCTTCAGGGCGGTTCACGATCACGATCCGCGTGCGTTCCCCCACCGTGGCCTTCACCGTCCCCAGCCACGAGGGCCTCGCATACCTCGCCTCCTTCGGGCGGCAGTTCAGGCGCAGCAGCAGCTGGTGCAGCACCCACACCCGCAGGTTCGATTGTTTCAATTCATCCTCAGCCTCGATCATCTCCGCCCATCGGCCCGCCTCGATCTTCTTGTGACCCTTCGGTTTCTTGAGAGTCAGCTTCGTCTCCAGAAAGTGCTCCAGATCCGCCAGGTTCATCCCACGCAGAACATGCTGGCGCGAGTCCTGGCCAAAGATCGTCTTCACATTCGTCAGGTAGCCCAGCACCGTCGTATTCGCCGACATCGCCGTCTTGCGGTCCAGTGCAGGCAGCTTCCCCTCAGCTTTCAGGGCCCGCAGTTGCGGCCAGCAATCAGCCGGCATCGCCTGCACATCCTTCAAGCCCAGCCAGCCACGCCGTCCCGCCTCCTGGCGCATCTCCGCCCACGAGTACACCAGATCCCGAGTCAGATCCTTCCAGCCCATCTCCTCAAACTCACGGCCCGAGCACTGCTCAAACATCGCCTTCTGCGAGTTCACCCGCTGTTTCTTATCCTTCGGTCCCCTTTCCAGGTACACCTTCACCACCTCCTGCAGGCCCGCCAACTTCTTCGGCGCCACCATCGCCTGCAGCTCCTCAATCCGCTGCTGTTGAAGGAGCGCCGTTCGGGTAATCAACTCCTCCTTTCCCCACTTTTCCACGGCCTTAATGCAGGCACAGTTGGGCCGTGCCTTCACCGGATTATCAGGCCAGGCCTTGCAGTCCTCACAAAGCGGCAAGTGGGACCGCATACGGCGATCTTCAGGCAGACCCGGGAGATTTATAACCACAACCCAGGACGGATCACACTCACGCACATGAGGAATCTTCCAGCGTGATTTGGGTTTGATCTGACGGTAAAAGGTAAACGATCCAGCGAATGGCTTGCTCATGACAGTGTATGCGCATTCCGGTTCGATTTGCTAGGTGATCTGCTAGGTGAAAACCAAATAGATAACGCCAGAAACGGCCAGAATGTTAATTGCGGGTTTGATGTTGATTTGCATCACCCGGACACCGCGTTTAGGCCGCCTTTCCCAGGAGCAGACACGAAAAAGCCCCGCAAATGCGAGGCTCTGTGAGTGGCTACCCCTCAAGGACTCGAACCTTGAACAACAGAGTCAGAATCTGTTATGTTACCATTACACCAAGGGGTAGTGAATATGGGACACGCAGTCTGGCAGGGTTTGCGGGGAGTGCAAGCGGAGGTTCTTGAGGAATGACGAATCTCGGGCGTGAGGCTGCGGTGACGCTGAAGGGGTGCCGCAGGGGCAGCAGGCAGTGGGGTGGGTGGGGAATTGTTCTGGCAGAATCAGTGGGCTCGCCCAAAGTGGGGCATGTTTGTGCGTGTTGTTTTGACTCTCCTCTGCCTGGCGGCCACCGCTGGGTACCTGGACCGTGAACAGAAGGCGGGGCGGTTTCACCGGGTGGATGAGCTGTTCCTGGACTTCCTGGTTTCCAATACGCGGGGCCGTTTTGAAAAACCGGAAGGCGGGGGTGACGTGGTGCTGGTGGAGATGCGCGAGCAAGAGCGGGCCGACTATGCGGCCTGGCCACCACCACCGCTGGACTGGCAGACGCTGCTGAAGCAACTTCAGACTTATCAACCGGAGGTGCTGGTGATCGCCACGCCGCTGAACTGGGGGAACCCGACGCCGGACTTTGCCCCGGCGGTGGCGGACGCTTTGCTGGCCTTTCCGAGTGTGATTTTGGGCATCGAAACTCAGGTGGCGGAAGAGACGAAGACGGACGCGGCTTTTTTGGGAGATCTGGACTCTTTGCTGCCGCACTTTCAGCAGGTGGGGGGCGATCTCAGCCGCGCGCCCCGGCTGGCCAGCCTCATCACCGCGCCGGATGCCTCCGTCCGTGCTTCCACGGAGCTGGGGCTGCTTTCAGCGAATCGTGTGGAGGATGAATGGCGGCTGCCGTATGCGCTGCGGGATCAGGATCGGTTCATTCCCACGGTGCTGGCAGCGGCGCTGGCGCGTCACAGCCGCAGTCCCTACTCGGGGGGGCATCGTCTGCGCCTGGGCCCAGGGGCGGGGGCTTACCTGCAAGGTGGGTTATACGTGCCCCTGGAAATCACTGGCGAATTTACCGTGCCGGAGGACGCCACGGTGCCGACGGTGAATGCGCTGCATCTGATGGCGGGCAATCTGGTGGATGTGCTGCCCGAAGAGGATAAGGCAGCGCTGGAAAAGGCCCGCATCCTGGTGCTGGGCACCACCCAGGCCGAGGCCCCAGGTGCGCCCGCTTCCCTGCCGACGCTGTATGCCCGCGCGCTAAATCGCCTGCTGGCCCTGCCACGGCTGCGGGTGCTGACGGAGATGGAACAGTGGATCGCCTGGGGCATCGCGGGGGCTGCGGCCTTGTGGATCGTGCTGCGGGTGCGGCGAGTGCGCGCCTTCCGGGCGGGACTGGGCCTCATCTTTGCGGCACTGGTGGTGAGTTACCTCTGCTTTCAGTCGAACCTCCTGTGGTGCCCACCTGCCCTGCCCACCGCCTTGATCGCCGTGGGCATGATCTTGGGACGGTTCCTCGGGAAAAAGGAAACGGTGGTGACTGAGGAAACTGCGCCGCCCGCTGCTGCCTAGAGCCTATTAAATCCTGGTGTAACCCGCCCTAAAGATCGAATCCCCGGATGGCGAAGGGAATGGGTCACCTTCATTTTCAAGGCTCTCGAAGTCTTTAGCCAACGAGGGCGAAAAGACGTCCTCCCTCGCCCCGCTTGCGGGGAGCAGGGCCAGGGGTTGAGGGGCGGTGGAGTGGTCTCGGGGGTGGAGGACGGAGGTGTCGTTTGGGGGTAAAGGGCACCCTTTTGCGGACGGACTTCTGCGTGCTGCGACCTCCCCCTCACCTGGGCCTCATCCCCGCAAGCGGGGAGAGGGAGGGCATTTCGGGAGCTCGGGAGGGTGGGGGCGGACGGGGATTTCTCGCGCCCCTCCAGGGCGCCTCGTTTGCGGGATCGTTTGTTATTCGGTCAACCGGGGGTTCTCGGTGCTGCGCACCTTCACCCCCGGCTACTTTCCATCGCCCCTCCGGGGCGGGGGAACGCGTTTTTGAGAGCTCAATATTGAAGAGCGAACGAGGTGTGAACTGCCCAGAAATTCACCTGTACAGACGGGCTGTATCATCCTTTAACCGCCTAACGAAAAATGCGTCAATCAGGAAGCGATGTCACATCGCCATCTTGGACCGATGTTCACTGGGCCGCCAGCCGATCCATTTTTTGAAGGTGTTGCTAAAGACAAAGGGGTTTTGGTAACCCACGGTGTGAGCCACAGTTTCCACCTTCAGGTTCGTGGTGGAAAGCAGCTCGCAGGCCTTGCGCATGCGCAGCCAGGTGACGTGATGCATAGGCGTGCGCCCCAGGGCGCGTCGGCAAAGGCGGCGCAGGTGCTCGGCACTCACATGGGCCTGATGCGCCAGTTCATCCAGCGTCCAGTCACGGCCCACGTCCGCAGCCACCAGTTCCCACACGCGCCAGAGGCGATCATCCTGCTGCCAGGGTTGGGCAAAGCGCTCGACATAACTTTGAATGAGCTCCACCCAATGAAACATGGCCGCAGGTTTGGGATCGTGACCGCTTTCATCAATCAAACCCTCGATGGCACTCCACAGCGCCTGTCCATGAAAGGCTGCCATCTGCGGAGAGCTGCTGCTGAGGATGGGTTTTTGCTCGGGCTGCTGCTCATACCGCACCCAGCAGCAGCGCCAGTCTTTGCCCTTCACGGCCTCAAAGGCATTCACCATGAATGGCGGCAGCGCCACAGCCATGCCCGCACTGCATTTCTGCCAGCGGCCATCCACCAGCACACGCCCCTCCCCCGCCACACAGGCCAGGAAATACAGCCCGCCCTGGTGCATGCGCACGATGCGGTAGGGGGCCCGGGCCGTCATGACTCCCGCGTGAGAGATGCGATGCGTCTTCAGCGTGCCGCATACCGGGGCCCCGCGCAGCCAGGCGCGGTTATCCGCCTCCGTGGCCCGCACCACGCGAAATTCCGTATCGGCCCCGTGGGTGTGCGTTTCGGATAGTTCGAGGATGGAAGAAGCTGCGTGCATTGCGGAAGGTTTGCAGTTGGTTACCGTGGCTTGTGCTTCGCACGTTTGCGGTGGTTCTTCAAACAACGGCAATCCACAGCCAGCTATCGCAAACAACCGCCAACTTTACCTTATGCCTAATCCCTGGACCGGAACCGGAAATCCCTACACCAAGCAAGAAGTCGTGGATCGTCTCAAGGCGACGCTGGCTAAAGGTGAGCCCATCATCGCTGCCGGCGCGGGCACGGGCATCAGTGCGAAGTTCATCGAAAAAGGCGGCGCGGACCTCATCATCATCTACAACAGCGGCCGCTTCCGCATGATGGGTCACGGCAGCACCTGCGGCCTCATGGCTTATGGAGATGCCAATGCCATCGCCATGGAGATCGGCGAATACGAAGTGCTGCCCGTGGTCAAAGAGATCCCGGTCATCTGCGGCGTGCATGCCACAGACCCACGCCGCCGCATGTGGCATTGGTTAGGCCGCGTGAAGGAGATGGGCTTTTCCGGCGTCAATAACTTCCCCACCCACACCATTGTGGATGGTCACTTCCGGGGCGTCCTGGAGGAGACCGGGATGAGCGTGCAGAAGGAATTTGAAATGGTGGGTCTGGCCACGCGCATGGACCTCTTCAGCATCGTCTATGTGGCCACCCCGGAAGAAGCCATCGAGATGGCCAAGAACGGAGCCGATGCCATCATCGCCCACGTGGGCACCACCGTCGGTGGCAGCATTGGCGTGACCAATGCGGTGGTGAGTTGGGACCACACCGTCAAGGTGACCCAGGACATCATTGATGCCGCGAAGAGCGTGAACCCGAACGTCTTCACCCTCACCCACGGCGGGCCGATCAACACGCCCAAGGACGTGGAATTCATCCTCAGCAAAACCACGGCCGATGGCTTCGTGGGCGCCAGCAGCCTAGAGCGCATGGGCGTGGAAGACTCACTGACCACCCTGACCCGCGAGTTCAAAAAAGTGTCTCGCGGATAGCGGTCTTCGCCTTCGCACATCTTCTTCGCATTGTAGTCCCGGCTTTAGCCGGTTCATCCCAGATTCCGGCTGAAGCCGGGACTACAATGCACGGAATCCGCAGGCGAAAGTTTACATCAGAGGGAAGTTCAGCGTCTAGATTTCATCCCAGCCTTTTAGGTCCTAGCCGTCGACCCGCGAGTTTAAAAAAGTGACTCGCGGGTAGCGGTCTTCGGCTTCGCAGATCTTCTTCGTATTGTAGTCCCGGCTTTAGCCGGTTCATCCCAGAATTCCGGCTGAAGCCGGGACTACAATGCACGGAATCCGCAGGCGCAAATCTACCTCGGACGGAAGTTCAGGATCTAGATTTCATCCCAGCCTTTTAGGTCCTAGCCGTCGACCCGCGAGTTTAAAAAAGTGACTCGCGGATAGCGGTCTTCGGCGGCGCACATCTTCTTCGCATTGTAGTCCCGGCTTTAGCCGGTTCATCTCAGAATTCCGGCTGAAGCCGGGACTACAGTGCACGGAATCCGCAGGCGAAAGTTTACCTCAGAGGGAAGTTCAGCGTCTAGATTTCATCCCAGCCTTTGCCGTACTCTCCCAAAGGATAAGTGCGCCAAAGCCGCTGAGCTTCTTCTCTGCCGACTGCTTGAAGATAGTCATGAGCACTGGACCACGGCCATTCTGACCACTGAGTGGCGTATCCATGCTTCACGGGATTGTGATGGATGTAGTTCACCGTTGCCCAAACATGACTCTCACTCCGCATCGCGCGGTCCGTGGCCCGATGCCAGCACTGTCGCTCCAGCTTATTCTCCTCTACATTCCACCCTCGTGAGGTGCGACCATGCAATCGCCCCAAGCGAGATATGAGCTCGCGCAAGTCCACCACAGTCGCGAGCACATGATAATGGTTGGGTAATAGACACCACGCATGGATCACCGCTTGTTGGTCTAAAAAGGCGTCATGCAAGAGCGACACAAAATCGTCCAGGCGTTGCTGGGAATAACCTAAAATGCAGGCATGTTCATAACAGGCCCCGGTGATAAGATATTGATCTGTCTGCTGCCCTTCGAAATGGGGAGGACCATGCCAAGGCCGCCGATGCAACTGACGATGAGCCAGGACCTGCTCACGCATTTCTAAATTCCACTTACGCCAAGCGTACATGACGGATTTCCTCGTCGGCTAAGATTTAAAACAGATGCGCAATGCAGCCTCTTCGCATTGTAGTCCCGGCTTTAGCCGGTTCATCTCAGAATTCCGGCTGAAGCCGGGACTACAATGCACGGAATCTAAACGCTCACTTCAGCAGCCCGGTCGCGGCTTCTTGGAAGGCTTTGCGCATGGGGGAGGCGTCGCCATTGGCGAGGCCTGCGCGTTGGATGAGGAGGATGTGGACAGTTTTTTTCACGGGGTCAATCCAGCCCTGGGTGCCATGGGCGCCGCCGTGGCCGTAAGTGCCAGGGCTGAGCATGGCAGTCACCTCCACGGGCTTTACCACCACCTGGAAACCAAGGCCCATGCCCATGCCCTCGGTAAAACCAGCTTTGAGGTCGCCGGTGTGATTTTGGGTCATGAGTTTCAGCGTCGCTTCAGAAAGGTAACGCTTGCCGTTAGACTCGCCGCCATTCAGCAGCATGGCATAGAGCTGATACAGATCCTCGGCGGTGGAAAACAAACCGCCTGCGGCCAGGGGCGTTCGTTTGTGATTTGAGAAGGGCGGTGTCAGGTACTTGATCGTCGCCACTTCCAGGCCTTTGCCATCAGCGGTGGGTTTGTAAGAGGTGGCCAGTTTAGCCATCTCTTTATCCTTGGGCCAAAAGGTGGTGCTTTTCATGCCCAGAGGCTTGAACAAACGCTTGTCCAAAAACTTCGCGTACTCGTCTCCACTCACCACTTCGATGATGCGGCCCAGGGTATTGATGCCGGGATTGCAGTAGGACCATTTGCTGCCGGGCTCAAACTGCAGCGGGCTCAGGGCATAGGTGATCACGGATTCTTTGAGGCTCAGCACATCAATGGCATCCTTGTCCAAAGGCGAGTTGCCCACCAGACCACTGGTGTGGGTGAGCAGGTCTTTGATCGTGATGGGCCGCGCGGGCTTCACCAGCACGGTTTGAGATTCGGTCTTTTCCTTCAGTAGCATCTGTCCTTTGAACTCAGGCAGATACTTCGCCACTGGATCTTCGATGCTCAGCTTCCCCTCTTCCTGCAGCATCATCACGGCCATGGCGGTGATCGGCTTCGTCATGGAGGCGATCCAAAACAGGCTGTCCTTTGCCATCGGCGTGCGGCTTTCCAGATCCTGCAAACCGGTGGCCTCAAAGCTGAGGATCTTCCCGTCCTGCGCCACCAGCGTCACGGCTCCAGAGAGCTGCGATTGATCCATGAAAGGCTGCAAGGCGGCCTGGATGGGGGCCGATTTCACAGGGGTCTCGGCAGGCGCGACCAGCGAAAGAGACAGAAGAAGGCAAAGCAACGAAGGCAGCAATTTCATAAGCAGGTAGCCAAGGTGGGCAAAAAAAGGTTGAGTGTCGAGCCTACAAAAAAGCGGTGCCTGTTTCCAGACACCGCTTGGGGAAAACCTGAGGGGTCAGGCTTACTTGATGGCCTTTTCGTATTTGGCTGGATCGGCCTCGAATTTTTCTTTGCAGCCCTTGCAGCAAAAGCCGATTTCCTTGCCCTTGTGGGTGGTGGTGAGGGTGGCCTTCACTGGCTTGCCTTCTTTCACCGGGCATTCGGTATTGACTGGGGCCGCAGCGGCAAAGCTGGCGATCGCACTGAGGGCGAGGACGGAGAACAGAGTTTTCATGAGATGAAGCGCTAGTTGATTGAACCAATGGTACACCGGACCAAAAGCGACCCAGTGACACACATACAGTACGTAGGCGCAGGCGACTTCTCGTTGTTAAATTTACGCGATCCGATGGACAAAGCCGCCGTCCCTTGCAAGGGAGTGAGTGCCCAGTGACCGAAACCGACTCCATCGCCACATCCACCCCCATTCACGATGCCCGCGAGGCTTTGCGGAAGTATTTTGGCTTTCGCGAGTTCCTCGACGGCCAGGAAACGGTGATGGCGAATATCCTGAGTGGGCGAGACACGATGGTCATCATGCCCACGGGCGGCGGTAAGTCTCTCTGCTATCAACTCCCCGCCATGGTCATGGAGGGCGTCACCATTGTGGTCAGCCCACTCATCGCCCTGATGAAAGATCAGGTGGATGCCCTGGAGCGGCGCGGCATTCCCGCCACTGTCATCAACAGCACCCTTTCACCGAGCGAGCAGCAGGAGCGCATCGCCGCCCTTCGTCGGGGGGAATATCGCCTGGTCTATGTGGCACCGGAGCGTTTCCGCAGCCGGATGTTTCTGAACACCATGCGGCAGGTGGAAATCGCCCTTTTTGCTGTGGATGAGGCGCACTGTCTCTCACAGTGGGGACATGATTTCCGGCCAGATTACTTTCGGTTAGGCGAGGCGCTGGAGGCCCTGGGCCGCCCGCAGGTGGTGGCCCTCACCGCGACTGCCACCCCGGAGGTGCGCGAGGACATTCGCCGCGTGCTGGATCTGCGAGATCCCTTCATCACCATCCGGGGTTTTGAGCGGCCCAATCTCAGCCTCAACGTCACCCACACCAAAAAGGGCGACGACAAATACACCCGGCTGAAAAAGATCATCCAGGACTACAAGACGGGCATCATTTACTGCTCCACACGCAAGCGGGTGGAAGAAGTGGGCGATGCCCTGCGCGAGTTCGGCATCCGCGCCATCCAGTATCACGGCGGTCTGGACGATAAGGAGCGCGAGGATCGGCAGAACAAGTTCATCTCCAAAAAGCACGACATCGCCGTGGCGACGAATGCCTTTGGAATGGGCATTGACCGCTCCGATGTACGCTTCGTGGTCCACTACGACATCCCCGGCAGTGTCGAGGCCTACTACCAGGAAGCAGGCCGTGCGGGACGTGATGGCGAGCCCTCCCACTGCGAGCTTTTTTTCAACTTTGCCGATACCAAAACCCAGGACTTTTTCATCGAGGGGAACAACCCCAGCCTGGAGACCCTGCAAAGCGTCTATCAAGCCCTGCTGAATGCGTCTAACCAACAGCATGAAGTCGAACTGAGCATTGACGACATCACGGACCGCGCCGGCGTAAAGAACGGCATGGCCGTTGGCTCGGCGCTCAGTCACCTGGGCCGTGCGGGCTACATCGAACGCTTCGACATTCCCGGCAAACGCATCCGTGGCACCCGCCTGCTGCAACCTGAGGTGATGACACGGAGCCTGAAATTCGACGTGGACGCCCTGCGCGAAAAGGAACGCCGAGATCGCTCCAAACTGAAGTCCATGGTGGATCTCTGTTACGATGAGCAGCGCTGCCGTCAGGAGCAAATCCTGGCCTACTTTGGCGAGACGGAAAGCCAGCCCTGCGGCACCTGCGACATCTGCCGACGCAGCGGCGTGCAGGTGCCCCGCGATGGCAACGCGGCCGAGGTGATGATGCTGCGCCAGGCCCTCAGCGGCATCGCCCGCATGTCCACCCGATTGACCGACGGCACCTGGGAAGGCCGCTATGGCAAAGGCCGCATCATCCAGATGCTGGTGGGTAGCAAGTCGAAGGAAATTGTGGATGCGGGTCTGGATCAACTGACCACTTACGGCCTGCTGAAGGCTGTGGGGTCCAATGCCCTGCACCCGCTGTTTGCCGAAATGGAAAAGCAGGGCCTCATCGAAACCACCACGGGTGAATACCCCCTGGTCACCCTCACCGCCAAAGGTGCGGACGTGATGAAAAAGGGGGCCAATGTGCGCATTATGTGGCCCAACACGGAACCCAAGGTGGAGCAACCGCTGAAGCCTGGAGCGAAACTCACCCCTGCCGAGATCTCCACCCGCGAGTTGGGTTTTGACGACGCGCTTTTTGAAAAGCTGAAACGCCACCGCAACGTCCTGGCCATGGCCGAGGGCGTGCCTGCCTACCTCATCTTCAGCAATCAAACCCTGGAGTTCCTCACCCGCCTGAAACCCACATCCGTCGAGGCCGGATTAAAGATCCGCGGCGTCGGTGACAAGAAAGCCCACACCTACCTGCCCGAGTTCATCCAGGTGATCAAAAAGCATGGGGCGTAGAAGCGACGCCCCCGTCGCTCATCCGTAGAAGCGACGCCCCCGTCGCTTTGCCTCCGGTGCCGGCGGCGCCCTCGCCGCTTTCCCCCATCACATCCGCTCCGTCGTCTGGATCCCCAGCAAACCGAGCCCGGTCTTCAGCACCCGACTCGTCGCTTCACACAAAGTGAGACGCGTATTGCGAACGACGCCCGCGCTGTTCAGCACGTGACAGGCTTCGTAAAAGCTGTGGTACGTATTGGCCAGTTCATACAAGTAGTTAGCCAACGTGTTCGGGCGATGATCCACCAGCACGTCATGCGTGGCCTCGGCGAACTGGGCCAGCTTCATCGCCAGGGCGATTTCGGCAGGCTCGGTGAGCGCGATCTCAGGCGTTAGCGTGACATCGCTGCCCTCCAGCTTGCGGAAGATGGAGCGAGTACGCACATAGGCATTGATGAGGTAAGGCGCGGTATTGCCCTGCAAGGACAGCATCTTATCCCAGCTAAATTTATAATCGGTGAGACGATTCTGGCTCAGCTCGGCATACTTCACGGAGCCGCTGCCGATGATGCGAGCGATCTCGTTCTTCTCCGCATCGGAGAGGCCTTGATCTTTCTCTTCTGCCGCTGCGCGAGCACGCTCAATCGCTTCCTCGATGACTTCAAGGAGGCCCACGGTTTCACCGCTGCGGGTTTTGAACATCTTGCCATCCGGCCCCAGGATGCTGCCAAAGGCGATGTGGGTCATCGCAGTGCTGTGGCCCATGCGTTTAGCGGCGGCGAAGACCTGACGGAAGTGAAGCTGCTGCGGAGCGCCCACCACATACCAGATCTCATCCGCCTGCCACTCCTGGACACGGTAGTTGATGGTGGCGAGGTCGGTGGTGCCATAGAGGAAACCGCCATCGGACTTTTGAATGATGAGCGGAAGCTGCACCCACTCCTTCGTCTCGCGGTCACGCGTCATGAAGGGATCATCCTCCACCGCCACCGTGCCTTCGCTGAAGATCACCGCCGCGCCTTCGCTCAAAACGGCGATGCCGCGAGAGAGCAGATCCGTCACCAAGGGCCCCAGCGCCTCGTTGTAGAAACTTTCGCCCAGGTAGTGGTCAAACTCGATGTCCAGGGTGCCATACACCTCTTCCAACTGCACGAGGGTGAGCCGCACGCATTCCTTCCAGATGGTCAGGTTTTCCTCGTCGCCCTGCTGCAGTTTCACCAGCTCCGTTTTGCAGAGGGTCAGCACGGACTCGTCGGCCTTGGCTTCCGCATTGATGAGTTTGTAGGTGCGCACCAGTTCCTGAATGGGGTGCTTTTTCAGCGCCTCATGATCGAGCTGGGTCTTCCAGCCATGAATGATCATGCCAAACTGGGTGCCCCAGTCGCCCACGTGATTGTCCGTGATGACCTTGTGCCCGACGAAACGAGACACACGGGCCAGGCAGTCACCAATGAAGGTGCTGCGGATGTGCCCCACATGCATGGGCTTGGCGATGTTCGGCGCGCTGAAATCAATGACGATGGTCTTGGGCTGCGCCACCTGCACCACATCACAGGACGTGCCTGTGGTGATGGCCTGCACCTTGGCCGAAAGCGCGGCAGGACTGATGCGGAAGTTCAGGAAACCAGGTCCGGCAATGCTCACCTCACTGCACAGTTCATCGGCTGAAAAGGCCGCCTTGATCTGCTCCGCGAGGGCACGTGGATTGGTCTTCAGTTGCTTGGCCAGCGTCATGGCCGCATTGCTCTGATAGTCACCAAATCGGGTGTCAGAGGCGAGTTCCACCGAGACGGGGAAACCCTCTGGCAAAACAATGCCAGCGGCGGTGAAAGCAGCCTGGAGACGATCGGTAAGAGCAGCGCGAAACATGGGGTGGTGAAGATACTGACTTCTGAGAAAAGTCGAACGCGGATTGCGTCTTGCCATGACTTCAGGCCAGCCCCAGATCGGTCACCTGCGCTTCATCAAAGCCGAGGTAATGCCCCAGCTCATGCAGCAGGGTCACGCGCACTTCTTCCCGATACAGCTCCGGCTTGCCCCCTGTGTAGTCCCAGAGATTGTCCAGAAAGAGCCGAATGCGCGGCAACTGACCGGGAAATTCAGGTTCAGGATCAGCCCGTGAATTCCCTTCAAACAGACCCAGGATGTCTTCTTCAATGACTTCTCCCGCAGCCAAGCAGTCCGCCATGAAAACAGGCTCGATCACACAGTCCGCCGCAGCCTCGCGGATATCCTCAGGCAGGCCACGCAGAGTTTGGCGCACCTCCGCCGCAGCCAGCGTTGCCAGTCGGTCATCCGTCATCGCGACCCATTAGGGGTTGTCATACATCGTGCCAGGATTGCGGCCCCCAGCGCCGCCGCCGCTGGACATGTCCCGGACGAGATTGCCTAGCGCCTGACTGCCGATGCCGTTCTGGCGAGTGGAGTTGTACACGGATCCTTGCAGGGAACCGACGCCCGGAGGGGTATTGATCTGGGGGCTGTCTGGCGTAGGGATGGCGTTCGCCCTCATCTCACTCTGGACCAGGGCGTGGCGGCTCCAGGCCATGGTATCCACGCGGTTTTGCACCCGCTGATCCAGCCGTGTTTTGGAGATCTGGTAACCTTCCGCATCCAGGGCCCCACTGCGACGCTGGTCCTCTAACAGCACGTATTCCTGCCGATATTCCGCCCGTATTTTTTGTTCCAATTCATCCAGCTTTTCAGCCGTGGGCATGCTGGAAACGCAGGCGCTCAAGGAGGCTGCGAGGCAAAAAAGTAAAACGTGGCGGAGACGCATAAGTGCACGCTAATGGCCCCAGAGCCGCTTTTCAATCCAAACCGCAAACGCCCGGCTGGCGTAATGCAAGGTCACCACTCCCGAATCCATGGCCCACGACCCGATCGAAACCGACCTCGCGCAGACCGCCCCACGCGGAAATTTCCTGCATTATCCCACCTCTCGACTGGGGGCCAAGATCATCCCGCAGGACCTCACCAACTTTAAAAGTCGAGGCGTGTCCCGGGTGGAAAGAGAGCTGCAGCAGGAACTCATCGAACTGCGAGAAAAGTACCTTCAGGTCATTGATTCCTTCAACTGGAACAAATTGATCTATGAAGCTCACTTCGGCTTTGAGCCGGTGATCGGTGAAGTTTATCACCTCTACGCCGTGGAGGGAAAACACCACCTGAGCATGATCGAGCCTGAATCCTGGCATCAAAAGTGGATTGGCACCTTTCGCCTGAATGCCGATGGCCGTTGGCAGTTGGAAAAGGTGGCGGATGACTTTGACCTGCGCGGCTGGATCAGCACGCATGTGGAGTGAAGAAAGGATGAATGAAGGGGTGACGAAAGCGTGATGCTGTGGTGTGCTACCCCAGCGTCTTCACCTTGCCAGCCCCAACCCTTTTCCATGTCTAACTTCTCCTCCATCGGCCAGCGGCTCTCCGGCCCCTGCGGCATTCAAGAACTGATGGATGACCTGGGGGAGGCGCTTTCCGTCACTCCAGACATGCGCATGCTGGGCGGTGGCCAGCCTGCGGCGATCCCTGAAGTGCAGGCCCTGTGGCGTGAGCAAATGCAGGCCATGCTGGCCGATGGCAGCCTGGATCGCACGCTGCTGAATTACGACCCACCCGGGGGCAATCCTCTCTTCCGCGAAGTCTTCGCCACTTTTCTCAAACGCGAATGCGGCTGGGACGTGACGAAAGAAAACATCGCTGTCATGCCCAGCAGCCAGAGCGCTTTTTTCCTGCTCTTTAACCTCCTGGCTGGGGACACACCGACGGGGAAAAAACGCATCCTCTTTCCTCTGCTGCCGGACTACATCGGCTATGCGAACCAGGCCCTGACCGAAGGCCAATTCACCGCCTACCGGCCCATCATCACCCCTCAGGGTGAGCGTGAGTTTAAATACCATGTGGATTTTGAGCAGCTCAAGATCACCCCAGACATCGCGGCGATGTGCGTCTCCTGCCCGACGAACCCCACGGGCAATGTGCTGACGGAGGCCGAGTTTAACCAATTGCGTGATCTCGCCCGGCATCACGGCATCCCGCTGATGATTGACAATGCCTACGGTCATCCTTTCCCCGATGTGATCCATGGCAGCTTCCGGCCCAAATGGGAGCCGGGCATGATCTTCAGCATCAGCCTTTCCAAAGTAGGCCTGCCCGGCGTGCGCACCTCGGTGGTGGTGGCAGATCCGACCATCGTCAAAGCTCTGTCCAACATGAACGCCATCGTCTCTCTGGCGAATGGCAATGTGGGCCAGGCGCTGCTGGGGCCGCTGCTGAAGGATGACACCCTGCTGCGCCTGGGCCGCCAGGTCATCCGCCCCTTTTACAAAGAACGTTCTGACTTTGCCAAAGCCACCCTGACCCAGGCCCTGGGAGATAACCTGCCCTGGGCGCTGCATGCGCAGGAGGGGGCCTTCTTCCTGTGGCTCTGGCTCAAGGACCTGCCCATCACAGCGGCGGAACTCTACCGCCGACTAAAAGCGCGCAAGGTGCTCGTGATCCCAGGCCACTACTTTGCCTTTGGCCTGGAGGAAGCCTGGAAACACCCGCACGAGTGCCTGCGCCTCACGTACAGCCAACCGGCCCACATCGTGCAGGAAGCCCTGGAAATCCTCGCGGATGAAGTCCGGCAGGCGTACGCCTAACCATCATTGCTTCTTCGGCATAACCAGAGCTGAGCGTAACTCTGGCATCAGATTTTCTGCCACCAGGGCATGACCACGATCATTCGGGTGCATGCCGTCTGGCAGAAAGTCGTCCGAAAGATGGCCCATGGCCGCATAAGCTGCGTGAACATCTACCAAAGGCACGGTGAGCTCATCGGCGAGCTGACGCAGAGCCTGGACATAACCGACCAAGGTGGCCTTCTCGAAACCGAGGGGGTCGGTGACATCGTAAGGCGGATGGCCATACATCTTCTTCAGCCCTTCCGTCCAGCGGAGGGGATTCGGTGTCATGAGGATGACCTGGATCTTTTGTTGGCGGGCCTTCGTGATCATGTCCCGTAGATTGGCCACGTACTCAGACAAAGGCACACGCGGAGCGGTGGCAGGCGGTTTTTTCCACACATCCACAGCGGAGTCGTTGATGCCAAACTGCATGACGATGATGCGGGGCTGATACGCGAGCACCTCCGCTTCAAAACGCTTTTTGGCATCGCGTGTGGTATTGCCGCCCATGCCCGCATTGAAGACTTGCAGGCTGGAGCCCACACCTTCCAGCTTTTCCTGGATGCGTTTGGCATAGACCTTGGAGACGGAGGCACGCTCCGCCGTGGTGGAGTCTCCAAACATGATGATGCTGCCCAGCTTCGGTTTCGGTGGAGGGGCAGGTTTGTGCACGGGGATTTCGCCCTTGCTCAGATCCGCCACATTCACCTTCATGCGCAGGCCGCCCTGCATGGTGGTGATCCACAGTTCGCCCGGGCTGCGCTCATAGAGATACGGATAAGAAACCCGCTGGCCGATGCCATAAGCCCCTGCGACCACCACCGGAGCGGACCACGTCTTCGCATCGTCTTTGGAGAAGGCCAGGAACAGCTCCTCACGACTGCCTGCACTGGTGGGGTTGTGACGTGGGGGATGATTCCACAGCAAGGCTACGCGCCCATCGGCAAGGCGACTCATCTGCGCACAGCAGGTCACGGATTTCACCTGCGAGGGCTGGAAGTCCGTCCATAACAATCCGGCATCGCGGGAGACGGCCTCATACTGCACACCCTCCTCCGTGCGCAGCAGCAGGTAGAGGCTGCCATCGGCCCGCTCCGTCACCGTGGCCTCGCAAGAGCCCGCGTGATCATGCCGACCTTTGCCGATGTCCAGCACGTTGCTGCGCTGCCAGGTGCGGCCTTGGTCATCGGAGACGAACATCACGGTGGCATGTCGCCACTCAGGAATCACCGTCTGCCCTACGAGCACGATGCGCCCCGTTTTAAGCTGGATCATCGAATGCACGCAGCCGCACCAGGGCGTGCTGAGTTTCAAGGGCTCTTCCCAGGTCTGGCCTTCATCCAGGCTGCGGCAGACATAGATGGGCAGCACCCATTGGTTATACTCGGCCTCGCTGCCGCCCCATTTGAAACCGGGCGTGTGAGTCTTTTCCTTCAGGTTCATGTAGGAGGCGATGACGGTGCCTTCACGAGTGCGCAGCAGAGCGCGCTCATTGCTGATCTGGTGCTTAGCGGAGTTTTTGAAAACGGGCGTCTTGGTCCAGGTGCGACCTTCATCACGGCTGACGTTCGCGTGCTGTGCATCCACGCACAGCACCGCGCCATCTTTCAGGGTGACAAAGGGCCCCTGTTGCTCTGTCGGCAGCGGCTGCGCCTGCGGATGCAAAATCGGAGCTGCCAGGGCCAGCGAGGCCGCAGCGAAGAAGAGCAAACCGCCTGCCGCGATGGATCGAGTCGAGAACATAACCAACTCTACGGCAAAGCAGGTCGCTTCTTATCGCACCACTTTTGGCCACCTTATTCCTTGAAGGTCTTCAGTACCTTTTCAGCGATACGACGCCCCATCATTAAGCCCTCACGCCCGGCGGCGGGGTAATGGATGCCGCCATAGATTCGGCTCTGGGCGATCTCCTCCGCACAGGCCTGGAAGGAGGTGAAGCGGCGGCGGGTATCCTTCACATCATCGCTGGAAGCCTCGAAGCTGATGTTCTCGCGGCCAAAGAAATGTTCCAGGATAGTCGCTGCCGCACCGCTGATACCGGAGTGGCCACTGACGTATTCCGGATGCGGCGGCGTGCGCAGCAGCGGCTCCCAGTTTTTATCGGCCACCGTCGCTTCATTGCCATCTTCATCCGCCCGGTGGATGGCGGTGACGGGACGCCAGAAGTTGTAGTGGTACTTGGTGTCCCAGATGGTGATGCAGGTATCCGCCAGGGCCAGATTGAGCGTAGCAAAGATGCGTGCGGTTTCTGCCACATTCAGCTTTTTGGTTAGGGACACTTCACGGGCAATTTCATTCCAGTGGCCAGGGGGGGAACTGGTGTAGCTGAAGTCGGCCCAGAACTTGGCGATGAGGGTCTGCTCGGCGGTGCGTTTCGTGCTCACTTTACCGCCCAGATCTTTGAGAAGGTTCACCTCCTCCGCATAGGCGGCGCTGTCCAGGGCCGGGGGCGCGGCAGCACGGAACTCCACTACGTCTCCCACCATGAAGGGCTTCACCTTTCCCCAGTGGGGGAACTCTGGGGGACGAAAGTTAGGTGGGGTGCGCCGCCACTGGCCGGGTTTGTCACTCGGCACGTAGTGAACCGTGGTGGAGCTGCCATCGTTCTCACGCTCTGCAAAGGTTCGCTGCACCGCCTCGGCCACGAGGCTTCGGCAGGCATCGGAGATTTGCCCCTCGGGCTTCTTCGCCTCCACCTGCTCCGCCATTTTTTCTTGAGAGGGAAAGAATCGCAGGAACACCGCGCGGGCCGCATGGTGCGCGGCCTGGCACTGCATGGGCTCATCCATCCCGGCTTTGATCGCGCCCTGCACGGCACGATGGATGGCGAGGTGAAAGATGGGCAGATTTCTCGACACCAAACAAGGCGGCGGTGTCTCCTTCCTTACGGCCTGGAGGAAGACATAGTTCCAGTCCTGGATGATCTCCGAGGCGTGAACGGAGGACGCGCACAGCAGCAGGAATAACAAAAAGCTTTTCATTCGATCAGTCTCCAAAGTTGGCCTGCAGGGCGGTGCCTTCCTTCATCAGGACAGTGATGCTCAGCGAAGAAGAAGTGACGCTGCCACTCCAGCCGAGGAAACGTTTCTTGGCATTTGGCTTGGCACTCAAAGTGACCAGCTTGCCCACATCCCGGTCGGTGCTGCCTTCAAAACCTTTTGTCACGGTGCCAGGCCCTACCACGGTGACAGCGAGGGCACTCTTCAGCGGGTTCCAGAACTGCGTGGTCACCACTTCGCTCTCATGACCTACCGTATCCACCGCCTTCACATGCACGATGTAGAGCCCGCCTTCGCCATTGGGCACGGGGACGCTAAAACTCCAGCTAGTGGTGCCTGTCGCGGTGGCTGGAGCCGATATTTCTCCATCATGCAAAACTTGGTAGGTCACGCTGGCGATGCCTTGCTTGTCCGCCGCAGTACCGCTGACGGTGACGCTTTCTCCCACGACGCTGGCGAGGGTGGCGTTGGCCTTGGGTGAGACGATTTTCACCACGGGTAGAGGAGCAGTGCCGATGGGGCCAGAGACGGTGTTGGAAAACATTTCGTTAGCGGCCAGAGAGACATCCCCGCCATGGGTGCCTGCCAGGAAATAGCCGCCGAAGAGCTGCTGCTTCTGCAACACAGCGCCCTGGTATTTGACACTTTTTTGCGTGTCTGGATGGAAGAAGGCACCGGACAACAAACCCGTGGCTGCCACGGGTAGCACCGTGGGCCGAAGCGCATCCTGCAAAGGCACCAGCGCCTTATTGCTCGCCAAAAAGGTGGTGCGATTTTCCACCGGCCCCAGGAGACCGCCCTCACTGAAAAACAGCGAGGCATTGCTACCCAAATTCGCCAGCGGGATGAGCCGCTGATTGGCCACCGGTTTCACAAAAAGACTGCCCACAGCATCCACCGTTGTTTGAAACCCAGGTTTAAACAGCAGCGCCTTCGCATCCACAGGACGCAGCCAAGTGAGCAGGCCATCCACGTCACTGACGTCTGCGATGGGATCAAAAGTCATCTCGCCGAGGATGATACCCTGGGCTTTATAAAGCGAGGCATACAACGGCCAAGCACCATCTTTGGAGACGATGCTCGCGGTGGTGATCTTGGTGCCATCGGCCAGATTCAGCGTTGCGGTCACCGTGCCGGCAGGTGCGACGGTGGCGGTGGCAAAACCGGTGCCACGTGGAGCACCCTGGATCTGGGCATCTTCAGCCGCAGGCAGCAGCACCGTGTAGCTGCCGCGCTTGACGGCAGGCAGGGTCTTGGCATTCCAGACGAGACGGTCCGCCACGAACTCGGACTCAAAGCTGTTTCCGGTAAACGCATTGTTCACAAAGGAACCATCCGCCACACGGCCATGGATTTGATCCACCTGCGCATCGGTGGAGTGCGCCAGCACGACGGTGAGCGGTGTGATGCCCTTGCCACGCACAAGTGAAACGGTGGCATTGCCAGCGCCATTGAACTGGCCTTTGCCGGAAAGGGTCTTGCCGCCCATGAGAAGCTTAATGGTGAAGGCCCCCTTCACCGTCGAGGTCATGCTGACGTAGCCTTCTTCCGCAAAGCTAAAAGTGGGCGCACGCACGAGGCCCGCGTAGGTGCCTAAAACAGGACCGTCATAGGTGCCTACATGGGTGACGATGATGGGGATGGTGCGAGAAGAGGACTGGAGGCCGTTTTCATCATAGGCCACGGCTCTGATCTCATAAGGGCCGGAGGTTTCAGGCTCCCAGAAGAACTTAAAGTTAGGCCCCTCGCCTTCCCCCAGCAGCACGCCGCCCACGTAATACTCCACGTAACTGATTTCACCGTCCGTGGCACTGGCGGTGGAAGTGAGCTCAATGCCCAGGCGGCCATTCACCTTCTGCCCATCACGCAGGCCAGTGAGTCGCACACGCGGCTGAATGCCTGCCGTCACCGCGCTGCCGCCCTGGCCCGCGACGATGAGATTGGTGAGCAGGATGGGATCATTCGAGACCACGCCATTCTTTGCCATCAGCGGCACGGCAAAGAGCACGTTGCCGCCCAGTCCCTGACTGTTGCGATGATACACCACCACGCGCATGCGGCCCGGCGAGATCTCGGCCGATTCCACCTTCACCCCCGCAGGCTGCAGCACAGTCTCGGCATCGCTCGCGGTGTAGAGCGAATCATTGAACTGAACATCGGCCTGCAGGGCCACCACGCTGTCTGGCAGAGTGGAGGTGAGGGTGATGGGCACACGGCTGTTTTTCACTCCGGCAGGCTCCGGCTCGAGAATGCCCACCGATGTGGCGGCCTGTAGTCCGAGAAGAGGCAAAGCGATGACCCCGAGAAACAATAAGACAGATTTCATGACGACAAAAAAGGGATCAGGGTTGAATCACGATCTGGCCACCGTTGACCTGCTGGAGCTGGCCCTGGTTAGTAAAGGCACCGCTGATGTAAAGGGTGGTATCCGCCACCTCTGAGCGGATGGTGCCCAGGTTCAAGATGGCCTGCTGAGACGAGTAACCGTAGAGGTAACTGTTGGTCTGGTTCACGATGGTGAGACCTGCACCGAACGTGAGCGTGGAGGGTGCTGGATTGAAAACATCCACCGGATAGACATTCAAGGAAGCCCCCGAGAAGATGGACCCAGCGAGGATGATGCGCGCCCCTGTTCCGCTGATGGTTTGAGTGCCGTTAAACTGCATGCTGGTGGAGTTCAGCGTCAGAGTCTGGCTCCCCATGGACAAGCCGTTCTTCACCTTCAGATAGCCGTTTGGTTGGCTCACATCGGTGGCTAGGGTGACACCGTCGAGAGTCCAATCAAAGTGGGTAGCGGTCAGCAGTGGCCCAGCGCTGGCCAAGCTGCCGCCCTTGAGGGTGCCTCCCTGAAAGAGCCAGGGAGCAGCCGGAGTATCAGGCACAAAGGTGAAGCCGGTATTGTCCAGGATGCCGGTGATGTAACGGCTGCCGCCGGTGCGATTGATCACGCCGAGCTCGCTGAGGCGGAACTCGCCGCCAAAGTCGAGCCGACTGTCGGTGGCATTGATCGTTCCATTGTTTAACCAGTCCCCATTCAGCATCAGGTGCCCCTCCGTCACCTGCACGGTGCCCTGAAGGTTTACTGACTCCAGAGCCGCCGCAGCCCCTTTGGGCACGATGAGGAGGGCTGCATCTGCCATGGTCACCGTGCCGCCCAGGATCTTACCGCCGGAGATCATGTGCCAGTCCCCAGAGGCGGCATTCAGCGCCAGCGTTCTCCCAGTATTGTCCAGAGTGCCTGCAATGTTCACTGTGCCGCCCGTGCGATTCAGCGTGCCGAGCTGAGCCCGAGTAAAGTCCCCAGCCATGGTCAACTTGCCCGTGCCGGAAAGGTTGACGGTGCCCAGGTTGTTCCACGGTTGGTCGGTGTAACCTTGGAAATACAAATGCCCAGCCGTTGCCGTCATGGTGCCCTCATTGGTGAAGCGTCCAGTCATGTAAACGGCGGTGGCGTAATTGATCTCCGGTGGCACGGGTAGATTGGCCGTGATGGTGCCTTTGGAGATGAGATGCGCCGTTTGACCATAAGCCCGCAAGCCTGCGTAATGGCCTAAATGAAGGCTGATGCCAGCCTCGAAAGTCAGCACGCCGGGGTCCACCGCCCCGGAAACGGAACCATCATTGGTGCTCAGTTCCAGCCCATGGAAACCATCACCGCTTTCGAATTGAAACGCCCCATTTCCTGAGACCGACTGGGTGCCGTAAAAATAGAGATACACCGGGTTAAAAAAGCCCGGTGCAGGATTGGCGATGAGGTCGGCATTGTTCAACACCAGGCCGTGGTAGATGTAGAAAACCACGCTGGAGCCGAGAATCAGGTCCTGATTCACCGTCACTCCATCCAGCCGCCAATCCGAATTGGCTGGCACATTGACCGGGGCCGAGCCGGAAAGGATACCGCCCTTGATGGTGCCAGTGTTGCCGATGCGAACAAAGTTCGGCAGTGCATCGAGCATGAGGGTTTCGCCGACGTTATCCAAGATGCCGACGATTTGCACTGAGTTGCCCGTGCCGGTGTAGTTGCCGATCTCGTTGAGCTTGAACTCACCTTCCAGGAGAACCGTCCCGTTCGTGCCGTTAATGGTGCCATGATTGGCCCAGTCATCCGTCAGCGTCAGCCGAGCGCCCGACTGCACAGTGACTAGCCCCTGGATATCCACGCTGCGCATCCGAGAACTGAAGGTGCCTCCGACGACCAGGGCCGCTCCATCCGCCGTGGTGAAAGTTCCATTCTGAATCTCGCCATCAAACAGCTCCCAGTTCCCCGTCGTGGCATTGAGAGTCAGCGTGCCACCGTCCAGGTCCAGGTAGCCTGCGATGACCACGCGGCCACCCGTCCGGTTCAGCGTGCCGATGGCGCTGTAAGGGACAACATAACCGCCTTCACCGAAGTCCAGACGACCGGCAGCACTCACTTGCAAGGTGGCGTTATTGACCCAGCTATGGACCAAGCTGATGCGGCCAAGGGCTGTCGAAATGGTGCCCTGGTTGTTCAGGTTGCTGAGGCGCAAGTGCGCGCCTGCGGCATCTGTTAGGATGGTGCCCTGGTTCACCATTGTCTCAAAGAAACCTTGAGAAGCCATAAAAGCCTCCCCCCGGACCCTCACCGTGATGCCGGCCCCGAGTGTGGCATGGATCTGGGCGTAAACTTGACCGCCTGTGCCGAAGACAAATTCCCCCGTCCCTGAGACGGTGCTGGCGCTACCATAGATGGTTAGGTAACGGGTATAGGCTTCATCCTGATCTAGGAAAACCACGTTCGCATTTTCCAATCTCAGACTACCGATGACGGTGACATTGCTGCGTTTCCCCACCAGCAGGTCACTGCCCAATGTCACCCCGGCGAGGGCCACAGAGGAATTCTCCGCCACCACCAGACGTGCGCCGCCCTGGGTGGTGATGGCGCGGGCCTCCACATAGGACCCACCGAGGTTCACCGCCAGCTCTGGAGGCCCATTGATGACCACTAGGTCGTTAGGCCCAGGGACCGCTCCCGTATTCCAGTTGGCTGCATTGTTCCAGTCACCGCTGCTGCCGCCTGTCCAGAAGACGGGGTCACCCTCCACACTGAACTGCCAGGTGCGATCTGCCGCCAGCGCATTGTTAGAAAGGTCTTTGACCCCGGTGGTGAGCACAGCCTGGTAAACACCCGGCGGAAGCTCACCCGTGACGGTGAAGGAGGCGGCCTGGATCTCTGGGCGGAAGGTCACGGCGGAGGCCGTCACGGGCACATCATCACCGCTGCCAAAGACATCGTCCGGACCGGCCTCAGTGACCACAAAAGTGGCATCATTTACGGTGGCGGGATCCAGGGCCTCGCTCATGAAGGCCAGCGCACTGGTCACCTTTCCGGTTAGGCCAGAAGGACCCACACGGGTGACCACTGGCGGTGTGGTATCCGGCACCAGCGTGACGACAAATTCGCGGGTCAGGGTTGCATTGCCGCCGGTGTCCGTTGCCCGGGCACGGACCTTGAATTGGGTGCGCAAGGCGGTGGTCTTCGGGGTGAGGAAGCGGTGCTCAAAGGGATAGTTCCCATCCACTGAGACCAATGCACCATCCACGAAAAACTCGACATTGCGCACCTGCACATCATCCGCCACGCCCGCAGAGAGTCGCATCAGCTTGCCCGATTCCGCCACGCCGGTGCCATCGGCCTGATTCAGGGCGAAGTTGGAGCTCAAGGAGATCGTCGGGGCCTGGCCCTGAGTGTCAAAGGCCTGATAAGCCATCACTTGCAGGCCGCTGGCCGCATCTGCCACGTAGGCGATGCCATTGAAGATGGAGAGCGCGGTGGCCACACCGGGCGTCAAGAACGTGGAGTTAAAGACAGGTTGGCGGCCATCATTGCCGAGCTGGTAGGCATCCACATCATGCGGATCTGACAACGGCGAATTCGGCCCCACCGCGACGAGTGCCCGGCCCGAGCCATTGCTCACCAGTTGCTTCCAGGCGACTTGGTTGGTGAGGAAGTTTTGCAGGACGGGAGGATTGCTCTCGCTGGCGGTCGTATCCAGCAAATGAAAACCCCGGCTATGCACGGCATACAGGGTGCCTTCACCTGCAAACAAACGAGGCCGCCAGCCGGTGATGGTCTGGTCCACCAGGGGGATGACCGCCCCCACGCTGAGGTCTGACAGGCTGATGCACGTCACCCGGCCTTGCTGTAGGACGTAGAGATGCTCGCGCCACACCGCCAAATCGTAAATGATCGCGCTCAGGGGTAAAGGAATACGCTCCAGGACCGTGCGGCTGACGAGGTCCACCGCAACCACGGTGCCATTGCTCATGGCGACATAGGCCGTGGGCCCACTGACAGTCACCACCTGGGCACTGTGCTGCCCATTGCCCACATTCACCTGCGCGGTGATGCGGACATTGTTGAGGACGGAAAGATCCGCCAACACCAGGCCCGTCAGCCCATCCGCCACCACAGCGGTGGTCCTAGAGATGGCCACGGAGGCGGCTTCACCTAGCGTATCCAGATCGGCCACCCGTGTGGGGGTCAGACCAGTGGCCACATTGAAGATGCTGATACCCGCCGCGCCATTGGCTGTAACGACTAGGTTGTTGCTGGAGGCCACATCCACCGCTGGACCGGAGGTGGGCACGCTGGCCACGATGCCCGTGGAGGCGGCAAGACCGCTGGCGGGATCACTGCCCTGGCGGATTTCTGTGCCATCAGGGATGCCGTCATTGTCCGTGTCTGCCAGGGCCGGATTCGTGCCGATGACGGACTCGGCCAGATTGGAAAGGCCATCCCCATCCAGGTCCACCGTCGTCCCATTGGCGGCAGAAATGCCGGGGAACAGCAGCGTGGACTGGCTGCCCGTGGGGCCACTGGTAAAGGAAGTCTCTGCCACGGCCAGGGTGGAGGGGTAGAAAAACCGCACGACGAAGTCCGTCTCTGGCGCAAGGATGAGATTTGGCAGGGCACCGGCACTGGAGGTCCGGCCACGCTGTACCACCAGGCCATTGTCCTCACGCATCAAGACAAAAAAGGCGCTTTCCGGCTGGGGGATCGGGAAGAGGCCCGTGGTGGTCACGGTGGCCAGCTTCTGACGAAGCTGCGCCCACAGCGGCTCATAAAACTCATGCGCGCTGAGACCGCCAAGGTGGGTGTTGAGCTGGGCCTTCGCCGCGGTGATGACAGCCTGCTCCTGCACGGTCGGCGTGTAGCCTTCAGGTTTCCCGGTATAGATGTCCTGGATCTGTTGCTCGATCTGGTAATGCGCCAACATGGAGGCAGCCAGGGCCTCGTAACTCATCACCAGACTGTCCACTTGGGCATTGCCAGAACCTGCCATGACGGAGGCCCCCGATGTACGTTTGCCCTTGGTTGACTGGACGGCAGGCGCACAGGGCAGCGGGGGGCGGCCCGGGCCGATGCCATCCGCGTACTCCGCATAAAAGTCGCGCAGGGCCTCCAGATAGAGCCGGTAGGCATGGGCATCCGCCACCATCTTGTCCATCTCCTGGAACTCCTTGCGGGCGCCTTTGCCAAATTTGAAAAGCTCCTTCACACCCCGGGGGATGTCGCCCAGCATCTTGATGAGGCGACCGCCGATGCCCATGCCTGCGTTGGTGGCATTGGCAGCGATCATCTCCTGCACTTCCTGGAGATCCTGCGGGTCTTTGAAACCTGGGCCGCAGGGAGGCAACTCAGGCGCGCCGGGACTGCCGATGGAAGGCCCATTGGGCTGCCCGGGTGGGGAGCCTGGATCTCCTGGGCCGCCGCTGCCCGCGCTCGGGTTCGTGCCATGCCAGCCGGGCTGGAGCACACCCACGCCGTCATCGGTTTTCACAAAGTTGCCGTCTTCTGTCACCGTCATCGGCCCCACCACTTCCCATTCACCCGTGTCATGGTTAAAGGAAAACAGCGCCGACTTCGCTCCTGGCGGCAGCTTTTGGCCCGTCGCAGGATCTGGCAAATTCGGGAAACACACCGGCACGGGCGTGTCAAAATTACTCGCGCCATCCGTCTGGATGGTGATGACCATGGGCAGCTCCAGCCCAGGTGGCAGCGGGCTAGGCAGGCGATTGGGGTCCACCGGGGCCAGCCCCACCTGCCCGCCACGGGTGCCGTCATCGGCAAACAAAGAGTTCGCCGGCACGAGGAGTTCGGTGCCTTCCAGTTCAGGGTATTCTGCAAGAACGCTCGGAGGAAAATCAATCGGCGTGTCCTGCATCTGACTCACGGCACTGAGGCTGCCTGCGATGATCTTCGGCAGGTAGATGGTGCCGCGCGCTGTGTCGTCACTGTTGCCAGAGAGGTTATCCATGCGGCCCGCGAGGGCGTCCCAGCGTTTGCCCACATTCGGGTAGTAGTCGCCATTGGGGTACTCGCTTACCAAGGCGGTGCGGCCATCCACATGCACAAAGAAACTGCCAGCAGGACATGGGGTCAGGGTAAAGTTGCCATTCGCATCCGTGGTCGCACGCAGGGTTTCCTCGGCACCATCCACGGTCACCGTCACGCCTTGCAGAGGCACGTCCGCCCCGCCGACGCCCAATTCACTGGCTAACACGCGGCCTGTGATGGCAGTGCCTGCCAGACCGGTGATGCTCAGCGTATCAAACGATGTGGTGTAGCTACCTCCGCTGGTGCCATCGCCATCGGCATCCACCGGGCGGCCGATGAGATCATTGAGACCTGTGGGAGCAAAGGTGACATGAATGCGCGCATTGGAGGGCAGCGGCTCCTGGTAAAACAGCGTCGCTTTCTTTTTGTCTGAAGAGATCTCCGCTCGCGACAGGATCTTTCGCCCGCCGAACTCCGCGTAAAACTGCGTGGTATCCAGCACGGCATTCAAGGCCAGCGGCATCGAAAAATACAGGATCGTTTCCCGCGTCACGGCCACGCCACCGGCACCATTGTGAGGCGAAGCGGAACGCACATGCGCCAGAGGCAGTGACTGTGGGGTCGAGGTCTCCAGGATCAGTTTCACCAGCTCAGCATGGTCCGCGTCATTGATCACGCCATCCTGATTGAGATCGGCAAAGGGCAGCAGCGTCTCAGCCAGCAAAGAGGTCCCTGCCGTATGGCCGACCAATCGAGCCAGATCGTGAGCCGTGAATACCCCGTCTTTGTCGAGATCCCCCAAAGAGTCAGACTCAGCCTGGGCCTGGATTAAACTGCAGGAGAGAACCGCAACGCAAAAAAAGGATGCAACTCGTGCATAAAGTAAGGTCCAAGCGTGCATAAAAGAAACGAATCGGATAATTCGATATTGGAGTTTAACACCCTTTTTTACTCTTAGTATCCGATATCTTTACTCCGACCGAGAGTGTTACTCCATTTTCGCCCGCTAAGAACCTGACCGCCTTGCAAAAGGCATGGTGGCAGAGTTGTTGCGAGGCCGCTGATCCGCCGCATTGATCCCTTCCCTCATGGTCACTTCACACCTTCGTCCCCACCTGATTCGCCTTTGGCGGATTGGTTTGTTGGTGCTGGCCGTGGTGGTCATCCGCCAAGCCGTGCAGCAGCAAGACCGGGACGAGGCCGTAGCCGCTCTGAAACCGGAGCGCCTGCGCGACTTTTTCCCGGAAGCGGCCTTCCTCACCGAAGCCCCTTCCAGCAGTGGCTGGCGGCAGGTGCTGGATGCCGCCCAGAAGCCGCTGGGCTTTGTCACCACGACTGCGCCGGAGTCTGATCAAATCATTGGTTATTCCGGGCCCACGACCACTTTATTGGCCTTTGATCCGAAGAAGAAACTCATTGGCCTGCGCGTGCTGAAGAGTCATGACACCTCCGACCATCTGGCCGAGGTCATTGCCGACCGGAGTTTTTTCAAACAGTTCACAGATAAGCCAGAGGAAGGCGCTGCCCCCGCCGCCTTGCACACGGTCACAGGGGCGACGCTGACCAGCACGGCCATCGCCCAGGGGGTGATGACCAAAATGGGCCAAACCGCCGCCATTTCTCTGCGCTTTCCAGAGGACATCACTCTAGCGGAAGTACAGACTTTACTGCCAAACGCCGCCGCACTGCGCCCGGCACCGAGAACTCCAGGCCGCCACGAAGTGCTGGACGCAAGCGGGCAGGTCATCGCCCTGGCCGTGCGCACCTCCCCAGTCACGGATACATTGGTCGGCTACAAAGGCCCGACGGATACCCTCATGCTGCTGGATGCGAGCGGCGAGGTGCTGAAAAAGATCGCCCTACGCCGCAGCTACGATACTAAACGTTATGTCGCCTACGTGACGGGGGATGCTTACTTCCTGAATTTGTTCAATGACCGCCCCTTAGAGGCTCTGGCGGAGATGGATTTTGAAAAGGAAAAAATCGAGGGCGTTTCTGGTGCTACGGAGACCAGTTGGTCCATGGCCGAAGGGCTGAAGCGGCGGGCCCAAAGTCTGCTGGAGGAGCGCCCCAGCGGCTGGCTGCGCCGCCTGCAATGGCGCTGGCAGGATGGCGGACATTTGGTGATCATCCTCGCAGCCTTCGTCATGGCCTTCACCCGCCTGCGGGGTCGGGCCTGGGCCAGGCACACGCATCATTTTCTCCTGGTGGTATATGGCGGCTTCATCGCGGGGGAGCTTTTATCTCAGGGCCTGCTGGTGGGCTGGGCGGCCCATGGCACGCCCTGGCGCAGCGCCCCGGGCTTGCTCCTGTTAGGCGTGGTAGCCCTGCTGGGTCCAGTCTTCACCAGCAAACAGCTCTACTGTCACCACATCTGCCCGCACGGAGCCCTGCAGCAGCTCCTGGCTAGGCGACTGCCTTGGCAGTGGCGCATTCCAGCCCAGGTGGAGGCCGTGCTGACTCGCTTGCCCTTTCTGTTGCTGGCCTTTGTCCTCCTCAGTGTGGTGGTGGGCTGGGGTGTGGATCTGAATGACGTGGAACCCTTTGACGCCTATGTCTTCCGCGTGGCAGGCGTGGCCAGCATCGCCATCGCCTTGGTGGGACTCGCTGCATCGCTGTTTACGCCTCTGGCCTATTGCAAATACGGCTGCCCCACCGGAGCGGTGTTTAAGCTCCTGCGTTTCACCGGTGATGCCGACCGCCTAGGCCTGAGAGATTGGCTTGCCATGGGGTTTTTAGCGTTGCTGGCGTTTCTTTGAAAGCGCATCATCTCGCCACCACTTCGGCACTTTACAGAGCGACGTCTCTTCCGTTAGGCTGTTAAACACCCTAAGCCCTCCTGATCCACACGGCTTTCGCCGCGCCTGCCTCCCCCCTGCCTCCGCCATGAGATCTCCCACCCAGCGCCTTTTGGCAGCCACGGCTCTGGTGCTATTCAGCATCGGTCTTTGGCAGATGCTGTCCCGCGTAGATCCCGCCACGATCTCAAGCCCAGAACCGGCTACGAAGGTCACCTCGACTTCTCATCGTGGCATCACGAGTGCTCAGGCTAGCAACGGCACCGTCACCCTGGAAAAACCGGTGACAAAGCAGGACAAATTCGCCGGTCGCGAAGTCATCGCAGAAAAGGAAACCGTTCAGGAAGTCGCCGGTGTTCAGCAGGTCAAACGGGTGCGCCTGCTGCGGGATCCCTCCTTCAAGTATCCCCTCATTCGCGTGGAGGACGAGCTCGTGCGCGGGCCGGAAGGAGACCGCCTCATGCGTCAGGTGGCCATGGTGGGAGATCATGTTTTGGTGAAACCCACAGATGCTCAAATGAGCGAAACGGAGCTGCTGGAAAAACTCAAGGCTGAGGGAGCAACTCTGCGCCGCAAGATGCCCGCCTCGGGCACCTGGCTCATCGCTTTCAGCAAACCCGATCTGGAGACCGTACCGCGCATGGTCGCGGAGATCAGCGCGATCAAAAAAATGGTGCGGTATGCCGAACCAGATTTCATCATGAGCACCAACGCCGTGCCCAATGACACAGCCTTTGGCGAACTCTGGGCCATGCATAACACAGGCCAAAACAGCGGCATCGCCGATGCCGACGTGGATGCCCCCGAAGCCTGGGCTCTCACCACCGGTAATCGTGCCGTCAAAGTGGCCATCATTGACTCCGGCATTGATCTCACTCATCCCGACCTAGCTCCCAATCTCTGGACCAATCCCCATGAAGAGGCGGCGGCCAATGGGCTGGATGATGACAACAACGGTTACATTGATGACGTGAGGGGATGGGACTTCGTGAACAACGATGCCATACCGCAGGATGATCACGGCCATGGCACTCACTGCGCAGGCACCATCGGGGCCGTGGGAAACAACAACACAGGCGTGGCAGGCATCTGCTGGAATGTTTCCCTCATCGCACTCAAGACGCTCAATGCCTCCGGCAATGGCACACTTTCAGACGGGATCGAAGCCATCGCTTACTCCACGAGCTTGGGCGTCACGCTGACCTCCAACTCCTGGACGGGCGGAGAGTACTCCCAGGCGATGGCCGACGTGATTGAAGAGGCGAATGAAGCAGGCATCCTGTTCATCGCCGCCGCAGGCAACAACAGCTCCTACACGGAATACTACCCCGAATATCCCGCCAGTTATCCCGGCACGAACATCATCTCCGTCGCTGCCACGACTCGCCAGGATGGCCTCGCCGCATTCTCCAATTACGGGCCCATTTCTACCGATCTTGGGGCTCCCGGTCAGGACATTTACAGCGCGGCCCATGGTGGGGGTTACGTTTATAACAGCGGCACCTCCATGGCCTGCCCGCATGTGGCAGGTGCCTGCGCGCTTTTAAAAGCTTTCCGCCCCACGCTGACTCACGCCAGCATCCGCAATCTCATCCTCCGGTCGGTGGATCAGATCCCCTCCCTGGCAGGCAAAACCGTCACGGGTGGGCGGCTGAATCTCTACAACGCTCTCCTGGCCAGTGATGACATCCTGGTGACCCCTGGCAGCGGCTTGGTCGCGCTCGGGCCACTCGGCGGCCCCTTCGCCCCGCCTAACAAGGTTTACACCCTAACGAATGATACCGAGACGACAGCCACCTGGACGGCCACGGTGGATAAAACTTGGATCACCCTCACGCCACCCAGTGGGCAACTTTCTGCGGGTGAAAGTATGACCTTCACCGCCAGCATCAATGCCCAGGCGAATGAGCTTCCCGCAGGCACCCACGTCGCGACCCTCACCGTGCTGAACTCCAGCACGGGCCGCACGCAGATCCGCAGCCTGGCCGTGCAGGTGAATTCCGTGCCCGTGTATCAGTTTGATCTGGAAACGGACCCCGGCTGGCCGCGCACGGGCGAGTGGGCCTATGGCGTGCCGCAAGGGGGTGGGGGCCTAGCCTATGGCCGCCCAGATCCCAAAAGCGGTGCCACTGGCAGCAAGGTCTTGGGCATCAACTTGACGGGCGATTACTCCACCGACATCGCCCCCCCGCAATACCTCACCGCCGGGCCCTTCAATCTCACGGATCACCTCAGCACCCGCCTGCGATTCCAGCGCTGGCTGAATTCGGACTACCAGACCTGGGTGTATGCCACGGTGCAGGTCTCCTCCGATGGCAGCACCTGGAACACGCTGTGGGAAAACGGCAGCACGCCCTACAGCGACGCTGCCTGGACAGAGATCGAGTATGACCTCTCCGCCTATGCCGATGGCAAACCGCAGGTGTACATCCGCTGGGGGCACCAGGTGGCTAACTTTGGCACTTACCCTTACTCCGGGTGGAATCTGGATGACATCCAGATCCTCGGTGCGCCGAAGCACCAGCTGACTCTCACGCTCCCCGCATCCTTGATCGAAGGCAGCTCCGCAGGCCCCGCCAGGATCCGCGTGAACCCGGCCCCACCGGCACCTCTGATGGTCAATCTGGCCTCCAGCCGCCCAGGGGCAGAACTCAGCCTGCCTTTTTTCGTCACCGTTCCTGCTGGGGCGCTGGAGGTGAATTTTGAAGTCTCGGCCATTCAGGACATTCTGGTGGACGGTAGCCAGCCAGTCACCCTCACGGCCACTGCCCAGGATTATCCCACCAGCGTCGCGACCATGCTGGTGCATGATGATGAGCAAGGGGCGCTGACGCTGAACCTGCCAGCCAGTTTTGCCGAAGGCAGTGGCGAAGTCCTCAACAGCGCGAGCCTGCAACTGGCCCAGCCTGCCGCCGCCGACATCGTCATCTCCCTGCAATCCAGCGATACCACGGAGTTACAAGTTCCCGCCAGCGTTACCCTGCCCCAAGGCCAGCAGAGCGTGCCCATCCCGCTCACTTTTCCGGAAGATGTCGTCATTGATGGCAGTCAAACCGTCACGCTCACCGCCGCCGTTACCAACTGGCCTAACGCCCAGCGTAACCTCACCGTCACGGACAATGAATCCCGCCAGATCACCCTCACCCTGCCAGCCAAACGCCGGGAAAGTGCGGGCACACTCAATGAGAGCGGCAGCGTCAGTGTGGCAGGCCTGCTGGCCACCGCCCTCACGGTGAACCTCACCAGCAATGATACCACCGAGCTAACCGTCCCAGCGACCGTGACCCTCCCCGCAGGCAGTGCCTCGGCCCGGTTTACCCTGCAACTGCAAGACGATGCCCTGACCGATGGGGACCAAATTGTAACCGTCACCGCCAGCAGCGCCACCTTCATCACAGCGACCACCAGCCTGAGCGTGACGGATGATGAAGTGCCTGCCCTCCCCGTGCTGCCCACCCCCACGAATGGGCAAGACCCCACGCATCCTAAAACCAGCCTCACCTGGCAGTATGATGCAGACAGTGGGGCCGCCCCGGAAAGCTACCAAATCTACTTTGGCACTCGGCCAGACCCCACGGAACTTCTAGGCAGCACCAGTGCCACTTCCTGGCAGTTTCCTTTGCCTGGGCTCCGCTCCGCCACGCAGTATTACTGGCGCATCGTGGCACGCCGGGGCAGTGCCACACGCTCAGGGGCCATTTGGTCCTTTAAAACTCCCCCCGTCGGCCCCCTCCACCACTTTGTGTGGGACCCCACCCCAGCCGCCGTGGCGCTGGGAGTACCCTTCCCCGTGCGAGTGACGGCGGTGGACGAGTATGACATTCCTCTCGCCCGTTACGAGAGCCAGACCCCGTTCACCGCGCAGCTCAAACAACCCGAATCCACCACCGGAACGGGCACCTACCCGTGGACTTTCCCTCTGGCCACCAACTACCACGATGCCCGCAGCCAGATGATTTATACCCCGGCTGAGGCGGGGCCCGCTGGGCAACTCACGGCGCTAGCGATCGAAGTCAATACGCCCCCAGGGCAGCCTTTGACCCAGTTCACCCTGCGGCTCAAGCACACCACGAAGACCGACTACCTCAGCGCGGGTCTGACCTGGGAAAATGAGGAGTGGACCACCGTCTATGCGACGGAGCAAACCTTCAGCACCCCAGGCTGGACTTGGTTCGTTTTCACCACCCCTTTTGACTACGATGGCACGCGCAACCTCATGGTGGACATCAGCTTTAACAATGCAGGTTTTACCACCGATGGCACCACCCGCACCACCATCACCAATGACTACCGCACCCTCGCCTTTCGGACTGACAGTGGTTATGGCGACCCCCTGACCTGGGCAGGGAACTACCCCACCCCGCTCGCCTACAATGGCCTGCCGAATCTACGGCTGCGCCGCGCCGATCAAGAAGTCCCGCTCAGCCCTGAAACCAGTGGCCCCTTTAACGGAGCCACTTGGAGTGGACAGATCACCCTGCTGGACAGTGGCAGTGGCCTCCGCCTGAAGGCGCGAGACGCCGCAAATGCCGCTCTTTTTGGCCTGTCTGATCCCCTGGATGTCGTGATGGTGGGGGATTTTGTCCTCACTTCAGAGCCGCTCTTTACAGGGGGACTTTCCAATACCCTCAGCGGTGAATCTTTGGGCGATGGCTACGAATATGAATTCCAGCGGGCCACCCAGGCGGACTTCAGCGATGCTGCCTCCAGCGGCTACGTGACCTCTCCCCAGCACCTTTTCAGCCAACTGACGGATGGGAGGCTCTATCACTTCCGGGGTCGGGCGCGGACTGGCGGGGCCTTGGGCAAGTGGTCCCCGGTGGAGCGCTCCACCCAGGATGCCACCCCGCCGACCATCGCCTTCACTCAGCCATCTGGGGGGCTCACGTCCCTCGGTCGGGTGGATCTAGGCGGTGCGGGGGCAGATACCGTCAGCGGCATCAGCAACGTGATGGTGAATGACATCGTCGGCATCTCCCAGGATTCCTTTGCAAACTGGAACGCGCCGTCCTTATCGCTGGCCGAAGGACTCAATACTTTCACCCTCACCGCCACCGACAAGGCCGTGCCGCCCAACGTTCGCAATGTAACCTGGACCATCACCCGCATCACTGATCCCGAAGCGGATGCCAACGGCGACGGCATCACGTCCCTGATGGATTATGCCTTCCACACAGCAGGCAACTTGCCTTCCAAAGCCCTGCCCATCATCTCAGCGGCTAAACATCCGGATACCGGCCAGACTCACCTCATTCTCAGCTACCGCCGCCTCATCAGCAATCCCTCCCAGATTCTTTACCTGGTGGAAACCAGCGACGGCCTCCAGGCCTGGCAGCCTCTATCAGCCCCCATTGAATATCTCTCCATCGCCCCGACCGGAGATGGCGTGACAGAGCTGGTCAAAGTACGCCTGCATCCCAGCATCGAGGTCCAAAAACGCCGTTTTGCTCGCGTCCGCGTGGAGACCCCAGCCAGCGAGTGAGGCGGGGGCAGCGGGAGCTGGCAGCATGCTCCAGAATGAGAACCCAGGGGAGCGAGCGAGCCCTCTTTCAGACCGGCAGTTTCCTGCGAGAGATGCACCTGCCACTTGCGACCCCGACAAAGTCGCCTACTCTGCGCGCCCCTATGGCCCAGCAGTTCAAGATTCTCATCGCCGGTAATAACGACCCCATTTCGAGCAAAGGCATCGATCTCCTCAAAGCGGAGCCGTCCTTTTCCGTCGAGGTGAACATGGACCTCAAGGCGGAAGACGCCATGGTGGAAGCCTCCCGCGATGCCCACGCGATCATCGTCCGCAGCGGTGCCAAGGTCACCTCGAAGGTGCTGGATGCCGCGCCCCTGCTGAAAGTGGTGGGACGCGCTGGCGTGGGTGTGGATAACATTGACGTTCCAGTCGCCAGCAAACGCGGCGTGGTGGTGATGAACACCCCTGGTGGCAACACCATCTCCACGGCTGAGCAGGCCTTCACCCTCATGATGGCCCTTTCCCGCAAGACGCCCCAGGCGCACGCGACCATCGTCAGTGGCAAGTGGGATCGCAAAAGCTTCCAGGGCACCGAAGTTTATGGCAAGACGCTCGTCGTCCTCGGCATGGGCCGCATCGGCGCAGAATTCGCCAAACGCGCCAAGGCCTTTGGCATGCGCGTGGTGGCCTATGACCCTTACCTTTCCAAAAACCGCGCTGAAAGCCTGGGCGTGGAGCTGTGTGAAGACCTGGATGCCGCCATCGTGCAGGCAGACTACATCACCATGCACATGCCGCTGACGCCGGAGACGAAGCACATGATCAATGCGAAGCGCCTGGCCTCGCTGAAGAAAAGCTGCCGCATCATCAACTGCGCCCGTGGCGGCCTGATTGACGACGCTGCCCTGGCTGCCGCCCTCACGGATGGCACCATCGCAGGTGCTGCGCTGGACGTCTTTGAAGTGGAGCCCCCACCGGCTGACTACCCGCTGCTGAAGGCCCCGAACACGGTCTTCACCCCCCACCTCGGTGCCTCCACCGAAGAGGCCCAGGAAAATGTCGGCATTGAAATCGCTGAAGTCATCAAGGCCCACCTGCTGCAGGGCACCGTGGTGAATGCGGTGAACATGCCAAACGTGGACCCGAAGACCCTGGCCGACCTGGGGCCCTTCCTGAAGTTCGGCGAGCTCCTCGGCCGCCTGCTTTCCCAGTTTGCCCCAGCCCGCTCAAACGTCGTCAGCATCAGCTACAGCGGCAAAGTGGGGACTGGAGACACCACCCTCATCTCCCGTTCCGTGCTGAAAGGCTTCCTGGAGCGCGCCGTCGGCGCGGAGCAGGTGAACTACATCAACGCCAATGGCGTGGCGGAAGGCCTGGGCCTGCGCACCACCGAAAGCCGCGTGCCTGACGCGAGCGAGTTCACCGACCTCATCGAAGTCCAGGCCAGCAATGGCACGGAGACCGCCAGCATCGCCGGCACCTTCTTCGCTGGGGAGCCTCGCATCGTGAAGGTCAATGGCCGCCACATCGAGACCCGCCCAGAAGGCACCCTGCTGCTGATCGAAAACCAGGACCGCCCTGGCATGATCGCCGCCTACTCCACCATCCTGGGCAAGCACAAGATCAACATCGCCGACATGTCCCTGAGCCGGAACAAAGAAGGCGGCACCGCCCTGACCCTCCTGACTCTGGATTCGACCCCGAGCCAGACTGTCATCGCGGAGCTGGAATCCATCGAAGGCATCAGCCGCGTGCATTGCGTGGTGGTCTGATTCACCGATTCATCATCCCCGAAAGGCCGACGAGCAATCGTCGGCCTTTTTTATGACCCTTCACGGCAGCCCAGTGAGGGCGGTGGGGGGCGTCCGCTCGGCTTTCCAGGCGGCGTATTTATTGCGCCATTCTTCCAGTTGCTGCGGATCGGCCACAGGGGAGGCGGCCTGGGCAGCAAGCTCCCAGAACTTGATGAAGCTAGCAAAGATGAGTTCCTCCTTTTCACGAGCACGCCCCACGGGCGTCACGGTGAACCAGTCTGTCGCCGCGGTTTGGTAGGCGCTGAGAGCCTCTTCGAAGTTGCTGCGAGCTGTCAGCAAATCGCCAAGTCGCCGGTGCAGTTCCAGCACTCGCCAGCGTTCGGCCTGGGTGCGGCTCACGGCAGCGATGCCATCGCGCACGGCTTGCTCAGACTCGGCATAACGGCGGCCCATGCGCAGGGATTCACTCAAGGTGATCCAGGCATCTGCCAGCAGCGATTCATGCCCAGCGGCTTGAGCAAGGGCCAGGGCCCGGCGTGCAGCGTCCTCCGCACCTGGGCAGCCGGGGCATTTGCAGGCCAGGGTGGCGTGGCTGATGAGGGCAAGGATCAACTGGGGATGGTTGCTACCCATGTTTTTTTCCACAATGCTGACGCGCTCTGCGGAAGCGGCTAAGGCCTCCTCATAATGCTCCCTTTGGTGACTGGTGGTGGCTAGGGCATGGAGGGCACTGGAGCGCTGGTGAGCATGCGCCTCATCGTCAGGCAGCAGGGCCAGCGCCCGGTGCAGGACTGCTGTCGCTTCTTCGAAGTGGCCCGCAGCTCTCAAAATGTCGGCATGCTGACGCAGCCAGACGGCCACCTCATCGGGCGAGTCCTGACTCTGGCTTTGCAGAGCCAGTGTCATGGCAGCCAGGGCCTCTGGATGCCGCCCCAGACGGGAATAGGCCCGGGCCAGTTCTTTGCGGGCATGGTTGGCCATCCAGCGCTGGGCGGGGTTGGGCAGGGATTGGTAATCAGCGACGGCTTGCTCCAGGAGTGGCACCGCAGCGGCACTCTGGTTGCAGGAGATGCTCCGCCATCCCAGAGTATAAAGGGCATCCACGGTCGCGCGGGTGGCCGGACCCTCCGTCTCACGGAGAAGTTCCCAGTGGCGTCTAAACCATGGCAGGGCGCGGGCGGGCTCTTGAAGGGCCGTGTAGAGCTCCGCCAGTTGCTGAGAGAGCTGGGCGGCGGTCCGGGGCTGCTGGGCAAAACGGGGCATGCCTTTGGCCACATCGTCGGCCAGATTGCGCAGGATCTGGGTATTCATGCCGGACTCCACATGCCTACGCGCCCCGGCCAGCAGTTCGCTCAGTTGGCCGCTGACCTGCCTGGCTAGGTCCGCCTCATTGAGCGCGCTGGCCTTCTGCCGTGCCGCCTCCTGCCGCTGCATTTCAGCCAGGTCCAGCGCCCACCAGGTGGTGGCCACGCCTGCGCAGAGGACCCCGCAGACTGCTGCCGTACTGAGGGCGGCATGGCGATGCCTGAGCACCCACTTTTTCACCCGGTAGCCGGTGCTCGGCGGGCCTGCCAGCACGGGTTCCAGCCGGAGGTGGCGCTGCAAATCCTCCGCCAAAGCGATAGCGGTGGGGTAGCGGTGCTCACGATTCTTTTGCAGGGCTCGGAGGAGGATCCAGTCCAGTTCTCCACTCACCGCGCGGGCTTTGGACCGGGCCGCAGGATCGGTGCGTAAAATGCGGCGGCTGGGCAGCTCCGTCTCGGCATAACGCACGCGCTGGAGTAGGTCTGAAAGGGTGGTGTTTTTCTCCTCTCCCTCGGTCACGGGGGTGCTGCCAGTGAGGAGCTCATACAAAAGCACGCCCAGGGCATACACATCCGTGCGGGTATCCACATCCTGTCCGGTGAGGCCAGCCTGCTCCGGGCTCATGTAGCGCGGAGTCCCCAGGACCATGCCACGGAGGGTGACATCGGCCCCGGTTTGAAAATCTTCCACCAGGGCCTTAGCGATGCCGAAATCAATCACCTTCACCACGGGCCTGCCGCTCACCTCCGTGACCATGACATTCGAGGGCTTTAAGTCCCGGTGCAGGATGCCTTTGTGGTGGGCATGCTGCACCGCCTGGCAGGCCTGGAGAAAGATCTCCACCCGCCCGTTCACGGAGATGTCGCGCTGTGCACACCACTGCGTCACTGGCAGTCCAGACACCACCTCCATGACAAAAAAAGGGCGGCCATCGGCCAACTCGCCCGCATCGAAGATCGCGGCAATGTTTGGATGCTCCAGCCGCGCCAGCACCTGGCACTCGCGATTGAAACGAGTCACCACCGGTCCGGCGGCTAATCCTGGGCCGATGATTTTCACCGCCACTTCCCGCTGCACGGGCTGTGTCTGCTCGGCCCGCCAGACATACCCGGTGCCCCCTTCACCTAAAATGGACTTGAGCACGTAGCGCCCGCCGATGACCGTGCCTGGCGTATCCTGTGGCACGCAGTCATCTCCCACCTCCCCCAGAGCCACATCAAAGTAGCCGGGGGAAGGCTGAAGTCTCGGAGATGGATGACTGGGGTCAGACATGGGCTAAGATGCGCGGGTGCAGGTCCTCATCTTGCAAACCAGCCCGCTTTTGCTCCAATCATAAGCGCGGGCCGATCCATTATGAATGCTTTTTTCTCCTCTCTGGCCCGGGTCATGGCCTGCGGCTGCCTGGCCCTCACCGGGTGCGGGGGTGAAAGGCCGCCAGCCCCCCTTCAGGGTAGCACCATGGGCAGCACCTGGCGCCTGCAAATCGCTGACTCGATCCCAGAAACCACGGCCCAGGAGATCGCCGCCGTGATCCGCCAGGATTTGCAAAAACTGGAAAACGAGCTCTCCCACTGGCAGGCAGACTCTGACCTCAGCCGCTGGAATCAAAACCCGAGCTGCGAGTGGCAAGACGTCCCCGCCGCGCTAGCGGAAACGGTGGCCCTCGTCCGGCGAATTTCCCAGGAAACCGATGGGGCGCTGGATGTCACCCTCGCCCCGCTGGTAGCCCTTTGGGGATTCAACCAAAAGGAACCCCTCCCCCAGCTCCCGAACGAGGCCGAGCTCCAGGCCGCCTTGGCGCAGGTAGGCTGGGACAAACTGGAGGTAGAGACCCAGCCGCCCCGGCTGAAAAAGCACCAGCCGCAGGTGCAGGTGAATGTCGCCGCTGTGGCCGAGGGGTATGCGATGGACCTACTGAACCAAAAGCTCCGGGAGCGGGGGCTGGAAAATTACCTCCTTGAAGTCGGCGGTGAGGTTTTAGCCCAGGGTCATGCGCCCGATGGGCAGCCCTGGCGAGTCGGCGTGCAGGCACCTGATGGGAACCAGGGCGAAAGCCTGGAAACCCTGGCACTGACGGGGACCTGCATCGCCACCAGTGGCAGTTACCGGCACCGGTTTGAAAAAGACGGCCACACTTACAGCCATTTGCTGGACCCACGCACTGGGCGGCCCATCGAGCATCGGCTGGTCTCCGTCTCCGTCATACACCCCCAGTGTGCTCTGGCGGATGGATATGCCACGGCTCTGATGGTCCTGGGACCGGAAAAAGGCCGGAAAGTGGCGCAAAGGCTGGGGCTGCGGGTGATCTGGCTGGAGGAACCGTGAAGGAAATCCCTCTTCGCATTCGCAAGGGACGAGTGCTAGTCGTATGCTCTTCTACCCATGCCATTGATTGACTCCCTCGAATCCCGTCTCGGCCGTTTCGCCATTCCGGGCATCATCCAGGCGATTGCCGCCCTCCAGCTCTTTACTTTAATCATTTCTATCTTCATCGGGGATGCGTCACGCCCGGCGTATGAGCAGTTTCTTCTGCTGAAGCCGGACCTCATCATGCAGGGGCAGGTGTGGCGGCTTTTCACCTACATTTTCATTCCCAGCCAGCAGCCTTTGTTTGCCGTGATTGGGGCACTTTTCATGATGTGGCTGGGCCGTGGCTTGGATGAGGCCTGGGGCCCCTTCCGGGTGAATCTGTACGTCATCGGCGGCATGATCTCCCTGGCTACCGGTGCCCTCATTTTTGGGTATGAAGCGAATGCCATGTGGTTCTACTTCGCGGCCCTGTTCGCCTTTGCCACGTTTTTCCCGAATGAGGAAATCCTGCTGTTTTTCATCCTGCCGGTGAAGATCAAATGGATCGCCATCTTTGCCGCCGCCACGCTGGGGCTGAATGCGGTGGGCTCCCCCGCCCTGCTGATCCCCATCTTCTTTGCGCTCCTCAATTACGCCGTCGCCTTCGGCCCTGGGTTCATCAAAGGCCGCCTCCACTCTGCCAAGGTAGCCAGCCGCCGGAACGAATTTGCCCAGGCAGCGAACAGTGGTGCGGCGTTTTTCCACCAGTGCAAGGTGTGTGGAAAAACCGAGGTGGATGACCCGACCCTGAACTTCCGCGTGACCGATGCCGGGGACGAAATTTGTTCTACATGTCGAAAGTTAGGCTGATTGGCACGCCGCCACTTGCTAAGTGGTGGCAAGGTGTCACCTTTCCCGCCCCCACCTATGCGCTGTCCCAAATGCGGTAGCTCCCAAGACAAGGTCATTGACTCCCGCGAGGCACGCGAGGGCCATTCCATCCGCCGTCGGCGCGAGTGCATGAAGTGCAACTTCCGCTTCACCACCTACGAGATCGTGGAACGGGAAGAACTGCGGGTGGTGAAACGCAATGGGGCACGGCAGAGCTTTGACCGTGAAAAGCTCATGTCCGGCCTGCGCAAAGCCTGCGAAAAACGCCCCGTCAAGATGGAGCAACTGGAGCAGCTGGTGGACGACATCGCCAATGAGCTGGAGGAAGAAGGCTACCGCGAAATCCCCTCGACGGTCATCGGAGCCAAAGTCATGCGCCGACTGGAGGCCATTGATCACGTGGCCTATGTCCGTTACGCCTCCGTCTATCGCCAGTTTGAGGACGTGGGTGAGTTCATTGATGAGATCAAGTCCCTAGGCAACCGCCGGGTGCGAGACACGAGCCAGGAAGAGTTGTTTCATTGACGAAACCTTCCTGTCTTGATGCCCCGGCTGCCATTTGGCCCCTTTCCCTTCATGTCTGAAAAAACCATCTTTCAAAAGATCGTGGATCGCGAGATCCCAGCGCCGCTGGTTTACGAGGATGACCTCGTGGCCGCATTCAATGACATCGCCCCCCAGGCACCCATCCATGTCCTGATCGTGCCGAAAAAAGTCATCCCCCGCGTGGGTGAAGCGGTGGCGGAAGACCAGGCCACCCTGGGTGCGCTGCTGCTCGCCGCCGGAAAAATTGCCGATAAACTCGGCATCAAAGACCGCAGCCAGGGTTTCCGTCTGGTCATCAATCATGGCAAAGACGCGGGCGAAACCGTGCCCCACCTGCATGTCCACCTGCTGGCAGGGCGAGATCTCGCCTGGCCTCCAGGTTAATGGTGGGAGAAAAAAGTTCGGCCCTCGGCGCAACTTTCTCCCCCGCACGATGTTTTAGCCTCTAGACACGAACATGGAACCGCTCACCCCCAACGACCCCCTTTGGAAAGTGCTTGGCCAGGCCAAGCCGGTCGAGCCACGTCCAAATTTCACTCAAAACGTCGTCCGTCTTGCCCGCCAGACTCCGCAAGAGCGTGGGTGGCTGGCACAGATCCGGGCCTGGTGGCAGGAAAAGGATGGTGTGCGCACCGGACTCACCTGGGCCGCCGCTGCTGCTGTGGTTTTGCTAACAGCGACCGTGGTTTATCAACCCACCACCTCCTCACCCCAGGTGGCGCAGACCACCGTGCCTTCCGCTGAGGTCGCCACGGTTGAAAATGACTTTCCCCTCGTGCCTGAATTTGAGACCGAGTGGAAAAATCTGGAACAAGTGGGAGATCTGCTTGCCGTGCATGACACGTCTCTCCTGACGGATTCCGAGATCAATGTGCTGCTCTATTGAGGCCCAGCAGGGTAGCCGAGTGAGTCACTAGGATTCGCATACCAGAAGCCAGCACATTTGGCTGCATAGAATCCTGCAATGCGGCACAGAGCATGCCCGTAGAGATGAGATGCCCGAAGCTCCCACGAAGGTCCGTCACTCCATCCTGGCAGCGACGACGCTCGCTGCTTTCTTGATGTATCTGGACCGGGTCTGCCTGGCCTGGATCGTGGGGTCTGAGTCTTTCAAAGAGAGCCTGCACGTCACCAGTGACGAGATGGACTGGGTCAAAGGTGCCTTCTTTTGGGCCTATGCCCTGGCTCAGGTGCCGGCCGGTTGGCTGAGCGACCGCTTTGGCGGTCGTGTGCTGATGACGGTGTACATCGCCAGTTGGTCGGTCTTCACCCTGGCCACGAGTTTCTCGGTGGGCTTCGTCACCCTTTTCATTGCGCGGCTGGGCTGTGGCTTGGCGGAGGCTGGGGCCTACCCGGCAAGCAGCAGCTTCATGACCAAATGGGCGCAGGTGGAGTCTCGTGGCCTCGCCAGCAGCATCATCTCCATGGGCGGGCGCATCGGCGGGGCCTTGGCTCCGTGGCTTACGGCCACCGTCATTTTAAGCCTGGGTGACTGGCGCTGGGCAGGCTGGCTTTACGGCGTGTTTGGCATTCTCGTGGCTGGGGTCTTTTGGAAGGTTTACCGCGAGCACCCCAAACTCCACCCCGCCTGCAATGCTAGCGAGGTGGCCCTGCTAGCCGAAGGGCGTGGCGACTTCTCCCCCATCAAAGCCCCGCCCCGCCGTTTTCCCTGGGGGCCCGTCCTGCAAAGCGGCAATCTCTGGCTGATGAATGGCTACCAGTTTCTCACCAATATTGGTTGGGCCTTCCTCATTCTCTCCCTGCCTGACTACCTCACCAAAGCCGTGGGGCTGAGCGAAAAAGAGACGGGCACCATCTCCACTCTGGCCCTCACCATTGGCATTGCCTCGCTGCCCCTGGGTGGCATGCTCACGGACTACTGCACGCGCAAGCTGGGCTGCCGCTGGGGACGCCGCCTGCCCCTGGCGACCACCCGTTTTCTCGCTGCCGGCGCTTACCTCGTGGCATTGACCCTGGACTCCCCCATCCCTCTCGCCATCGCCTTCGGGGCCGTGGCCTTTTTTGCCGATCTGGCCCTGCCCGCTGCCTGGGCCTGCATGCAGGACATCAGTGGTCGGCATCAGGCCCAGCTGTTTGGCTGGTCCAACATGTGGGGGAACTTTGGCGCAGCCATCCAGCCGAAACTTTTTGCCTTTGTCCTGCTCACATTTGACGACAACCATGACTACCAGGAAGGCATCCTTCTCTGCGCCGTGGCCTTCGTTCTCGCAGGGATCTTGGCTTTAGGAATCAATGCCCAAAAGCAAGTGGTGGCCGAGACAAATCTGGAGGCGACCGTGAATGCCTGAGAAATGCGGGCGCACGCACGCAAGGAAGTTCGAGGGGGAATAATCGCGCTTGCAGGCAACCAGGAAGCGCGGCCAAAATAGGCCTTAATCATGATGACGAAGATTATTCTCACCCTGCTGATGCTCGGCACTTTAATTGCGCGGGGACAGACGCCCGAAGAGATTGAAAATTACTATGAAACCAAAGCCTCAAAGGCCACGGAGAAACTCCAAACGACACTCCAGCGGGAAGGCACAGCCATCGCTGCGAACTTAGTTTCCAAAGGCGATACCGCAGGTGCGGCCACGGTCTCAGAACAATTAAGTGCTAAACTCGATGGGACCAAAATTCCTTCGGCTCACCCGGCAATTACCCAGCTTCTAGGGCAGTATGATACGGCTCGAGCCAACGCCCTGAAGCCGATCCAAGACAGCACCCTTCAACGGTTAGACGCGCTGCTGAAATCGCCCACGGGCAAGGACATGCAGGCCGTTTTGAAGATCGCCAAAATTCGTGAAAAAGTGACCTTAGGCAGTGTGTCCTCGGCCGCTGCTGAAGCGAGTCCCCAGGCAAAGTCGTCGAAGGTCGAAGAGTTCTTTGTGGAAAAATCTTGGTACAGCGCGGTGGGCACGGAATACCATTTCACCAAAGACCAAAAGGGCTTTCGCAAGCATGGCGCGACGAAGACGCCTTTGAAATGGAAAGTCCGCGCCGATGACCTTGTGGAAGCTGAGGGGCAAATGTTCCCAGACTCCCCGCCGGTCCTGTTTTATTTCAGATTCACCAATGACAAAGAGGCCACCTTTGGGCGCGGAAGCGTGAACGCTTTGGGAGATCCGCTCACGGCCGAAAAGCCGTGATGCCCTCCTACTTCACCCGCAGCCAAGCGCGCCAGTGAGGCAGCAGCCAGAGCACGATGAACAAGATCCACAGGGTGCCAACACAGCAGGCGAGGCCCAGGCTGGAGATGCCGCGATTTCCCGCAAAGAAGAGGCTGGCAAAACCGATCACCGTGGTCATGCCGGAAAAGAACACGGCCTTGCCTGTGGTGGCCTGCACATAACGGATGTCATTGCCCGTGCGTTTCAAGGCCAGCAAGATGTGGATGCCGTAGTCAATGCCAGTGCCTAACAACAAAGGTATCGCGGCCAAACTGGCCAGATTCCACCCCAGGCCTAACAAACTCATGGTCGCTGCCAGGCCCCCTAAACCACCTGCGAGGAGGAGCACGGAAAGCAGCAAATCTTTGACCCCACGGAAGGTGATCAAAAGGGTGAGGCTGATGATGCCGATGATGGGCAGCAGCTGCTGATTGAGATCATGCTGGACGATGGTGGAGAGGGCACCGCCCAGTGTTTCCCACCCTGCCACCCAGGCGCCGGTATCCGGTGTCAGCAGCTTTTGCACGGCGGCCAGTTTTGCCCGGTCAGGCAGGCCTGGTTTACCCGCGAGGCTGATGGAGGCCAGGGCCACACCTTCACCCGCTTTCATGTCCGCTTTGGCAGCGCGTGCGCCCGTGGCCAAAAGGCGGCCAAGCACGGGTGCGGCGGCGGAGGTGGCTTCATCCTGAGGCCAGGGGCCCCCAAGAGCAGGCTTCCAGACAGCACAGACACCTCGCAGCAGAGCCACGGCGGCCTCGGCAAACCCGGCTGCGTCCACGGCCTTTTCCAGGCGGGGTTGTTCGGCCAACAGCCACTGAATGAATTCGCGGTTCGCCATCTGGGCTGCCGGGTCGCTGATGAGCAAGGTGGGCAAAGCCTGACGGATGAGCGTGCCGTCTTTGACCGCTGCATCGAGCTTGACCGAAAGGGCCTGGGCGCGCGCACGAAGCTCCCCCGCTGGCCCGGTGATGAGGATGGGCAGGCTGGCTTCGTTTTGCTGGCCTAGGCGGTCCTGCATCCACTGCAGCGTGTCCATGGACTCGCTATTGGTCGGGCGCAGAGACTCCGCTCCGGTCATGAACTTGGGCAGACCGTGGGTGGCAAACACCCACGCCATGCCACCTAACAAAAAGAGCGTTGCCAGAATCGCCAAACCCGGACGAGCCGGTGGCCCGGTGATCTCCACCACTGAATTCGGTGGTTGTTTACCGGCTGTGAAGCGAGGCGCAAAAGCTAGCATCACACACAGACCAACCAAAACGCCCAAGGCCACGAGCAGGCCCAATTCAGCCAAGCCTGGCAGACCGCTGAAGAGCAACGAAAGAAACACCGTAGATGTGGTGCAGGCCCCGGCGATGATGCCAGGGGCAGCCAAACGGCGCAGACCCTTGGCATCCAACTGCGGATGCTGCCGCGCCTCCTGAATGATGAGCACGGCGTAATCCACGATGATACCCAGGACGATGGCGGCAAAACCCAGGCTCATGATGGAAAGTTTCCCCACCAGCAGGCCACCCGCCCCCATGGTGAGCACCATGCTGAGCATGAGCAGACCCTGGATCCAGAGCAGTGGCTTCAGGCGTCGAAACATGACCCAGAACAGCAGCGCGATGAGCACCTCCGTGATGCCAATGGTACTGGACATGTCCTTCTCAATCCCTGCGCCGATCTCGGCCTGGAAGGCAGGCTCGCCCGTGTAGCGCAGGGTGAGTTTTTGGTCTCCGCGCCAGTCGGCCACCTCAGCTTTGATCTGCTGGAGCCACGCCTCAGCCGATTTGTAATTGCCCACACTGGTCGCGGGGGTCACCAGCAGCAGCCGGAACATGCCATCCTCAGAAACCAGGCCGAACATGGAACCTTCCAGCGCACTCATGGCGGAGGCGTCCAGACTATCCAGCAGACCCAGGGGATCATACGAGGCGCGCTGCACCTTTTCGGCATCCAGGGAATTGGCCACCGTTTGTAGAGACTGCTGGATCTTCACCTGGGCCCCGTCCCCCTCCAGCCGTGCTCGCACAGCCTGCAACTGGGCGGGGTCCGCATTTTGCAGGGACCAGGCCATCAAAGCTGCCCCGGACTGGGCCTGCTGCTCCATGGGCTGAGCCCAGCGCACTTCCTTCACCAGGTCCGTGCGCTTTTGCAGGCGCTCGGCCAGGGTCGTCATGGCAGTCTCCGCTGCCGCTTCATCTTCAGCCTCCAGGGCGATGAGCAAATCACTGCCGCCGGCAAAGCCGTCCCGCAGCAGCTTCAGCGCGCGCACTTCCGGCACCTCACCAGGAAGGGTGGCGAGGATATCCGTCTCCAGTTTTAGCCGCACCAGCCCGCCGATGAAAAGCGGCAGGATCAAAAGGGCAATGAACCAAGGTTTGGAAAAAAGCGCGCGCATGGGGAGGGCTGCTATCAAAGGACCAGCCGTGGCCTCTGGAAAGGAGGTTTTTCATAGAATGCTGAGCAAGAGCCCCTTCCCCGGCCCCGTTTGCGACTGCATGATCCGTCCCCTTTTTGCCGCCGCTCTAGCGCTGGCCATGACCGTTTCCCTGCCTGCTGCGGAATTGACGCCCCAATCCTTCGAAGGAGAGGTCACCCTCAAAGTCGGTTACAAGTATCTGCTGACCCTGCCGGAAGGCTACGCGGCCGATGCCGATAAAAAGTGGCCTCTCGTCGTCTTCCTGCACGGCGCAGGAGAGCGCGGGGATAATCTGGAACTGCTGAAAAAGCACGGCCCGCCGAAACTCATCGCGGCGGGGAAAAAGTTCGAAGCCATCGTGGTCTGCCCGCAGGTCCACACGGGAAACGTGTGGAATGAACAGGGCGTGAAAGCGCTGACCGATGAGATCGTGCGCACGCACCGGGTGGATACGTCCCGCCTTTACCTCACGGGCATCAGCATGGGTGGCTTTGGCACCTGGGATACCGCGCTGGCCTACCCAGACACGTATGCAGCCATCGCCCCGATTTGTGGTGGCGCAGGCATCGGCTTCCTCCTGGCAGATCGCCTCAAGACCCAGCCCTGCTGGATCTTCCATGGCGACCAAGACAAGGCCGTGACGGTGGAATACTCCCTCCAGATGCACAAAGCCCTGCAAAAGGTGGGCAGCCCGGCCAAGCTCACCATTTACCCAGGAGTCGCTCACGATTCCTGGACACAGACCTACGACAATGAGGAGTTTTGGACCTGGCTCTTTGCCCAGAAGAAGCCCTGAGCCGACGGCACCTCACCTCACGATGACGCGCGACTCTGGCCGCACCAGAGTCGGCAGGCGAATGGCATCCCAATTCGCTAACCGCACGCAGCCCGCGCTCTGGCTGCGACCGATCGTACGCGGGCTGGCGGTGCCGTGCAGGCCGATGCCCGACTTGCTCAATCCACACCAGATGATGCCCACGGGGCTGTTCGGTCCGGGGGGCAGTTGATAAGCTTCTTTGCCACGCACACCGGCTTCGAGGAATTGTTTGTCATAACGGAAGCTCGGGGTGGTCATCATCGTCTTCACACTCCAGGTGCCCACGGGGATGAACTCCGGTTTCCCCGGGGTGATGGGAAAGGCGGCCAGGAGCTTTTCATCGCTGGTATAGACAGCGGCCATGCGCTCCGTGGTATCCACCACGATGGTGTGAGTGCTGAGGGCGGGATCTTTAGCAAAGCTCTGCACGGGCTTCACGTCTTCGATGCGGAAGGAGCGCACGTTCGGCACCACCACCACATCTCCAGGTTGCAACTGGGCCATGTTCAGCTCGGGGTTGCACTTGGCCAGAAATCCTTCGTCGGTGTGAAAGCGCTCCGCCACTAGCTCGGCATAACTGCGGTAGGCCATGTAGTCATACTTCACCTGTTCCTCCGGTTTTTCGGGCAGCTTGGGGTTCACAAACTTGGCCAGATCACTGCGGATCTTAAAGGCGGCAAAAACCACGGGCACCTCTTTCGCGGCGGCTTTGAGAGCGGGCGTCCAATCGTAAAGCTCGCTGTAACCACTGGCGAAATTGTAATTCACCACCGCCTTGTAAGTGAACTCCCCCACGGCCCCATCGAGCTTGCCAGGGCCAAAGAGGTGTTTGTCCAAAAAGATCTGCAATTGCAAAATCGTGTTCTGGTCCTTCGGCACCTGGGCATCCGCTCCTCGATCAGCACCTTCCTGAGCCTGAAGCATGGCTGAGCCGCAGCCCAGCAAGAATAAAACAATCCAACGCATGCGCCTGACCATGACGCGAAAATCCAGCTTGGCGAGGAGAGGTTGAAGGGGAAAAATAGCCCCTTCGACGGGCCCGCCAGGAAACACACTTGAGCGAAAAAACCCATTGGCAGGGACTTGTGACCATGTAGGTAAGCGTTTCTCGATCTTCGCCATGCTTTTCCCTCTTGATGCTCTCCTAGCCTTTGCTCTGCCCTCCACGGCGGAATTGATGGATGCCTTCCCGATCATCATCTCACTGATCATCATTGAAGGACTGCTGAGTGTGGACAATGCCCTGGCCATCGCCGCGATGGCGAATCACCTGCCGGAAAAGCAGAAGTTCCTGGCCCTCAAATTTGGCATCATCGGTGCCTATGTCTTCCGTGGGATCTGCCTGGCTTTTGCCGCCTACATCATTGCCAATCCTTGGCTGAAAATCTGCGGGGCCGCTTACCTCGTGTATCTCATGAGTGAGCACTTCACGGGCGGTGGGGATGAAGACAATGATGGCAAACCGGACAGTGCGAATCAGCGTGGCTTTTGGCCCACCGTGATCGGCATCGAGATCATGGACCTTAGCCTGAGCGTGGATAACGTGGTGGCTGCCGTGGCGATGAGCCCGAAACTGTGGGTGGTCTGCACAGGCGTTTTCATTGGCATCCTGGCTTTGCGCTTCGTCGCTGGGGCCTGCATCCGGCTGCTGGAAAAATTCCCCATCTTGGCAGACACCGCGTTTGTCTTGATCGGTTACGTGGGCGGCATCCTGGTTTATGAATTGCTCAGCGATCCTACCAGCGGTTTCCAGGTCTTCCCGGGCCCGGTGCATGTCGGCCCAGAACGTAAGTTTGTGGGCATCGTCCTCATCCTGGGCATCTCCATTTTGTATGCGAAGGTGCCTGGAGTTCAGGTGGCGTTAAAGCCCCTGTTCAAAGCCCTGCTGGTGCCGATGAAAATCGTCGCGATGACGGTGGGACTGGCGCTGAAAATCATCCTGCTGCCGTTCACTCTGGTCATCAAACTCTTCAAGTCCAAGGAAGTCACGCCGACCCCGCCGCCGAGCCTGTGATACCCCCTCGCGCGGCTACTCCCGCGTGATGGTTTCATCCAGGTTCAAGAGCACGCGGGAGATTTCTTGGGGGCTCAGTTGGCTGAGGGTGGCGCGTTCTTCATCCGTGGGCAGACGGGCGGTGCAGCGCTGAAACGCAGCCTCCAACCCGTCTTTCTTGACGATCTTTTCCAGGGCCTGGGCGAACTCCACAAAGGCAGTGTCATTGAGCAGGGTGAGGGCCTGGAGCGGGGTGTTACTCCGCAGACGGCGCGTGCAGGTGCTGAAGCCATCGGGCGCATCAAAAACACTCAGCCCCGGGGGTGGTGTGGCGCGAAAGATGAAGGTGTAGAGGCCACGACGATAGCGGTCTTCCCCCTTGCTCAAGGGCCAGCTTCTTTTCACCTGACCGAGGCTAAGGACGCCCTCGGGAATAGGCGGATAAACGGGCGGACCACCCAGCTTGGGCACCAGCAGTCCACTGGAGGTGAGGCAGACATCGCGCACGATCTCGGCATCCAGTCGCAAGCGGTTCTGACGCCCGAGCCACATGTTGTTAGGATCCCGCGCCACGGCCTGTGGATTCTGAGAAGCCACGCTGCTCTGCCGATACGTCTGACTGGTGACGATGAGCTGATGCAGGTGCTTGAGGCTCCAGCCGGAGTCCATGAATTCCACGGCGAGCCAATCCAGCAACTCCGGATGGGTGGGCAGACTGCCCATGGTGCCAAAGTCATTTTCAGTGTCCACCAACCCACGGCCAAAATACTGCTGCCAGATGCGATTCACGATGACACGAGCGGTGAGGGGATTGTCCCGACGGACCAGCCATTTGGCTAGGTCGAGACGAGTCGGATTCGCCACCTTTAAATCATGCAGAACGGCAGGCACGGCGGGCTTTTGCTCAGCAGCCGGGCGGGTGAAATCGCCTTTGATGAAAAGCGTGGTTTTGCGTGGCTGAGGCAGCTCCTTCATGACCAAGGTGGTCAGGCCCCGCTCCAGCAGGCCGGTGATCTCCATGTAGCGCTCGTTGAAAGCACGAAACTCCTGATCTGCCACGCCAGGACCACTGGCGAAGAGCAGCCGCTGCTGCGTGAGGCTGCGCTGGGCAGCGGGCCGTTTCAGTGTGGCTTGCCGATCTTTGGGCAGTTGTGCACGGCTAGCCGGAGACAGCTCGGCCTCCCACTGCGTGAAGTCCTTTTGATGGCGGGCGATGTAGGCGGTGATCTTTTCTTGAAGCGCTTTTTGTTCGGCCTGAAGCGCGGCTTTATCCAGATTTGGATCTGGCACGCTCAGCGTGGGTTCATCCTGGTTATTGAGGAAGGCGAAGAACTGGAAGTATTCCTCATGGCTGATGGCATCGAACTTATGATCATGGCACTGGGCACAGCCAATGGTGAGGCCTAACCAAACAGTGCCGGTGGTGGCCACCCGATCAAAGACGGACTCGATGCGAAATTGCTCCTTATCAATGCCGCCCTCTTGGTTGATCTGGGTATTGCGATGAAAACCGGTGGCGACAAGCTGGGCCTGGGTGGGCTGGGGCAGCATATCGCCGGCGAGTTGTTCGATGCTGAAACGATCAAACGGCATGTCAGCATTCAGCGCCTGGATCACCCAGTCACGGTAGGGCCAGATGCTGCGGGGTGCATCAATGCTGTAGCCGTGGCTATCTGCATACCGCGCTTGGTCCAGCCACCAGCGGCCCCAGCGCTCGCCATAGTGCGGGCTTTCCAGCAGTTGGCTAACTTCCTTTTCATAAGCCTTGGGGGAGGTCTGGGCAGCCTGCACAAATGCGGTCACCTGGGCCGGGGATGGGGGCAGGCCGGTGAGATCCAAATACAAACGGCGGAGCTGAGTCTCCATCACCGCAGGTGGGGCCAAAGACAGGCCTTCCTGAGTCAATCGAGCCTGGATAAAATGATCCACCGGATTCAGCTTCTGCGCTGCCGGAGGAATCTCCGCTTTCATTGGGGCGATGTAGGCCCAATGCCGATCATCGCTGAGAGGTTCGTTTGCGGGAGCCTGGGCACCTTCGGCGATCCACTGCTGGATGAGGGCCATTTGCGGGGTATCCAGAGGCCCGCGTTTGTAGGGCATCTGGGCGATCTCGCCATGGGTGCCGGCGATGACTTGATAAAGCAGGCTTTCCTGCGCCTTGCCAGGTAGCACAGCGGCGCCACGTCCTCCACCCTGAAGGGCAGCGGCAGCGGTATCCAGCCGCAGCTTCGCCTTTTGAGTGGTGGCTCCGTGGCATTTCACGCAATGTGTCTGCAGCAACGGCTTGATCTGGGCCATGTAATCCACCGCCCCAGAAAGGGGGGCTGCCAGGGCCAGAAAAACGAAGAGGGGCAAACGCATCATCAGAAAGCTATTTCGTCGGGATCAGGCCCTGGCTTTCACCGGTCTGAAAACAAAAAACCGCACCCAGGTGAGTGGGTGCGGCTGGGAAATGAAAGCGGCGGGTTGGGTCGTCGCTTTCAAAGGATCATGCGTCCTTCTTCTTTTTCTTTGGAGCTGCGGTGAATTCTTCCTTGCTCAGTTTGCCATCTTTGTCCTTGTCCTTGCCGGTGAAGGCTTTTTCGGCCTTGGCGGCGTCTTTTTTGGCCTGTGGGGAAGCAGCCCACTCTTCTTTGGTGATGGAGCCGTCGCTGTTAGCGTCCAGCTTGGCGAAGACCTTTTCAGGGTCCATTTTGGCCTTTTTCGGAGCGTCGCCTTCAGCGGCGTTCAGGGTGAAGCTAGCAAGGGCCAGTACGGAGAGGATCGTGGTGATCGCTTTCATGATTGTTCTTTGGTTCTGTTTGGTTTTAGCAGAGGGGGTTGAGATCAACTGACCCATCCGCGCCATTAAACGCGGGGCCTCTCACACAGTTTCAGCTATTTTTTCTAGAACGCTGTTTTTTCGTTTCAGAGCAGTCTCGCCCCAGCCTCCGCCAGCGGGCTGCGTTCGCCCTTCGCCAAAGGCACGTGAGCGGCAAAAGACTGCCCACGCATGCGCTGGCGAGTGTAAACAAGGCCGTTTGAACGGCTGTCCACATACGGATTGTCAATCTGCGCGGGATCACCCACCAGGACGAGTTTGGAACCACGAGACATGCGCGTCACGACGGTTTTGGCCTCGAGAGGCGTCAACTGCTGCGCTTCATCCAGGATGAAGAAACGATCTGGAATGCTGCGCCCGCGAATGTAGCAGAGCGCCTCGATCTCGATGACCCCCTGCTGGATGAGGCCATCGTACGGTGCAGCGCCCTCTGGCTGGGCGGGTGAGCGGTCTGGCAGGAAACGATTCTTTTTCCGCTGCGGGCCTTGCTGGCTATCCACCGGACGCATCAGCAGATCCAGCGCATCATAAACGGGCTGCAACCAAGGGCGCATTTTTTCCTGGAGAGATCCGGGTAAGAAACCCACGGTCTGCCCCATGGCCACGATGGGGCGGCTCACGGTGAGGCCATTGTAGGTGCGGCCAAAGACCTGCGAAAGCCCCGCTGCCACGGCGAGCAGGGTTTTACCCGTGCCTGCCTGACCGTAGCAGGTCACAAGGCTGATTTCGGGATCCAGCAGCGCATCCAACAAGCAGGCCTGGCCCAGATTCATGGGCTTCACACTGCGGCCCTGCCCGACTTTGATGGACTCAGGCGTGTGGAGCAGCCGCACAAGATCCCCGTGGGCATTCAATTTCGCGGGCATGGAGGTTTTCTCCCCGGCCATGAGCAGCACATAATCATTGGCCACCACATCGCCTAACCGATTGGCCGAAATGGAAAGCTTGCCACTGCTGGCAAAGCGCTGGATTTCATGGGCGCTGACCTCCAGGCGCGCGATCTCAAAGTTGGAGACCTCTCGGGGCTCCACCTTGTCATGCAGATAATCTTCGCACTCGATGCCGACTGCGCGGGCTTTGAGCTGCATGTTCAAATCCTTGCTCACCAGGATGACGGGTGGGCTGATCTGCTCCCGCAACCACAGAGCGCAGGCCAAGATGCGGTGATCCACCTTATCAATGTTTGGAAAGATGCGCTCAAACTCGCGTACGCTGGCCACTTGTTTGGCCGCTTCAGGATCGTAAATGAGGACGCGGATGTTTCCGCCGCCGGCTGTTTTAACGCCATCGGTGACGGAGGCATCGGGCGCGGAGAAGGTCTTCATCAAGGCCCGGTGCACTTCGCGTGCATTGGCCCCTCGCTCGGTCATTTCATTTTTAAAACGGTCCAGCTCACTGAGGACATCCACGGGGATGCAGACGTGATGCTCGGCAAAACGATGGATGCAGGCGGGGTCATGAAGGAGGACATTGGTGTCCAGGATGAAAGTCTTGGTGCCGACGGGATTGGCGGAATGGCGGTGGCTGGCCGCTGACTTGCGTTTGCGTGGAGAGGGAGATCGAAGGACGTGCTGACTGGAGCCAAGATTGACGTTATCAATGAAGGTTGGGGCTACGTTGGCAGGATGGTCGTCGCGGTCCATGAGGTAGTTGGGTTATTGGTTAGGCGTGGACTTGCCGGGTGGGGTTAGTCTTTTCACCTGGCGCATTTGGGATGCCAGGTCTGTCAGTCCACAATGTGATTTTTGAATTTGAATCACGGGCGTTTACAGGCTGCCAGTTTGTAAAGCAGGCAACAAGCCATTTATTCACAATGAATCGTAATTCTGTGAAGAACTTATCCGTGACGATGATGTCACTCCCTGAGCCTCCAGGCAGACCCACTAAAAAGCAAAACCCGCACCAGTGAAGGAGCGGGTCTGCAAAAAGGATTTGGAACGAAAGACTAGGAACCAGAGATGGCATCAGAACCGCGCTCACCCGTGCGGATGCGAACAGCTTCGATGACGTCACTGACGAAAACCTTGCCGTCACCGATCTTGCCGGTGTTAGCAGCCTTCACGATGGCATCAACGACAGTCTCGCTGCGGGCGTCTTCGACGACCACCTCGATCTTCACCTTCGGAAGGAAGTCCACCGTGTATTCGGAACCACGGTAAATTTCTGTGTGGCCTTTTTGGCGGCCGAATCCTTTGACCTCAACGACGGTCATTCCTTCCACTCCCACTTCAGAGAGAGCTTCTTTGACGTCCTCGAGTTTGAAGGGCTTGATGATCGCTTCGACTTTTTTCATGGCTGTCGCTATTAGATGTGTGGTTTGGCGGGATTGCAACGACCATAGAGAATCATTTGTGATTTTCCTGATCGAAGTTCGTGATGATTGCATGAGCGGAAACCATGCCAAGTTTCAAAATCATTCAAAACTAATGTTAAAGTTACCCTTTTCCGCCAAGGTTACGCTCAGGGTGAAAGTCCCTGTCGAATGCTGATTGCAGTTTCCCGGGCAACTGCTCTTTATTGCGCACTTTCCTCGCCTCTTGAATTTATCGCATGAGCCTAGACACCGCCGCAGCCACCCCACCGAGCAAGCGCCGTGTTTTTGCGTCCCGACTGTTTAGCACGCTGATTTTGTGGGCCATCATCTGGGCGGCGGTGCAGTGGGAAAAAAATTGGCTCCTCATCGCGCTCACGGGTTTTTTCGGGGTCGCGGGTGCGGTGGAGTATTATCGCCTGCTACGCATTGATGCGCAGGCCCGCTCCTTTAATATTCTGGGGCTGACGATCTGCCTGGCCTACTGGGCGACGATGACGTGGTGGGTGATGACGCAGAAAAAAGCGCCGCCCATGTGGCTGGAGCTGGCGGCACTGACGACCAGTGTGCATGGGGCCTTTCTGCTTTGTTATCGGCACCAGCTCGAAGGGACGGTGACGCTGCAGCGCATTTTCTCCACGGTCTTCGGTGTGGTTTATACGGTGATCTTCTTCGGCTTCATCGCCCGCCTCATGTATTTCAATGGCGATGGCCAGAACCCCACCGGGCTGTTTCTGGTGATCTACCTTGTCATGGTGACGAAGTTCAGTGACATGGGGGCCTATGCTTTCGGCGTGGTTTTCGGGAAGCACAAAATGATCCCGCACATCAGCCCGGCGAAATCGTGGGAAGGTTTGGTCGGTGCTTTTGTGACGTCCTTCCTCGCTGCGGTCATCATGCTGTGGTGGAAGCCGGTGGAACTTCTACCCTTGAACTGGCTGCATGGCCTCATCCTCGCGCCCATTCTCTGTGCGGCAGGCATCACGGGAGATTTGGCGGAGTCTGTGATCAAACGCTGCACTTCCATCAAGGATTCTGGGCATGCCTTCCCGGGCATCGGTGGTATCCTGGACCTGACGGATAGTTTGCTGTTCACGGCCCCGGTGTTTTACTTCTACCTGGAAGCCATTTCAGCCTGATTTTGAAGTCGGCACTGCCCACCCTCTAGGGGAATGAAGAAAACCTGCGGCAGCCACTCCCACCCCCGTTTTTCTTTTTTCTGATGTCTTCTCTGACTGACCGCCCTTCCTCGCCTCCTCGTAAAGTCCTGCTGCTGGGCTCCACAGGCTCCATCGGCACCAGTGCGCTCAAAGTCGCCCAGGACATCCCCGACCGCATGCAGGTGGTGGGACTGGCTGCGGCGCGCAGTGTGGAGGCCCTGGTACAGCAGGTGAAGGAAACGGGGGTGAAGCAAGTGGCGCTCACGGATGAAGCCGCAGCTGCCAAGGCGCGTGCGCTTTTGCCAGCGGATGTGGTCCTGCATGTGGGCCCGAAGGGCCTGGTGGATCTGGTGCGGGCCAGTGATGCGGACATGGTGCTGGTGGCCATCGTGGGCGTGGCGGGTCTAGCCCCAGCTCTGGCCGCGATTGAAGAAGGCAAACACCTGGCGGTGGCGAGCAAAGAGATCCTGGTCATGGCAGGCGAAGCTGTGATGGAGGCTGCCAAACGCAAAGGTGTGAATGTCCTGCCCGTGGACAGTGAGCACAATGCGATCTTCCAATGCCTGGAAGGCCACCGTGGCAGCGATGTACGGCGTCTTTTAGTCACGGCCAGTGGCGGCCCGTTCCGCCAATTGCCAGCCGATCAACTGCCACACGTGACGGTGGCCCAGGCCCTGAAGCACCCGACCTGGAGCATGGGCCGGAAGATCACGATTGATTCAGCCACGCTGTTTAACAAAGGGTTAGAAATGATCGAAGCCCGTTGGCTCTTTGATGTGCCCATGAGCCAGATCGAGGTGGTGGTGCATCCACAAAGCATCGTGCATAGCATGGTGGAGTTTGTGGATAACAGCGTGATCGCGCAGCTGAGCCACAGCGACATGTGTTTCCCCATTCAATATGCCGTCACGTGGCCTGAACGGGTGCCCAATAACCTGCGTCCGCTGGATTTCGCCCAACTGGCATCTCTGCATTTTGAGGCTCCGCGCACCCAGGACTTCCCTGCCCTGGACCTGGCCCGGCACGCGGGGGAAGTGGGAGGCACCCTGCCTGCCGTTTTAAACGCGGCCAACGAGGTGGCGGTGGAGGCCTTTTTAAATGAGCGCACTTCATTCCCAGACATTTGGAAAACGGTGGCTCGAGTGATGGAAAAACATCAGGTCATCCAGCATCCGGACCTCGCCACATTGATCGAGGCCGATGCGTGGGCACGCGAAGAAGCGGCTCGGAAGTAATCCCCCCAAATCAGAAAACAAAAAGCCGACGGTTTTCACCGTCGGCTTGGATTGAATCTGACAAGGTGCCAGCGATCCAGTTAGCGGATACCCAGAGCGCTCAAGGTCTGGTTGTTGACATTGCCTGTCACGGCCAGACCCCGAGAGGACTGATAACGGGAAATGGCCGACTTCGAGGCAGGGCCAAGACGTCCATCCACAGGTCCACGGTAATAACCACGGCGGCGAAGCTCTGACTGCACGGCCGCATTCATCTCAGCCAGACGGGCTCCACGCCAGTAGTCATAGGGTACACGCTCGCGGCTGCTGTAATAAGAGACGCCGGTGCCCTGGTAGTAGTAGGGGGCATTCGGCGGGCCGTAATAATAACCACGGCCTGCATACCCGTTGCCCAAGGTGACAGACCAGGACGTGCGAGGGTGGGCAAAGAAGCGGCGGCGGTCGTCATCGTCGCGGTGATCACGATGATCATGACCCCGGCCGCGATCCCCGAACCAACTGCGAGAGCTGCTGGAGGGTTTCTTGCTTGGACCACGGCGGTCATCTTTGTCTTTGGCGGAGGCATCTGGAGAGATGGCCAGCAGGCTGATCGCAGCCAGGGCGGCAATACCCAAAGTCCGGGACGATTTGTAAAAGGGAGTTTTCATAAGCATTGAGTTAGATCGAATGGCTTCAAATTTTATTCGAATGTCTGAGTGTTTTTGGTTGTATCGAGGGATGGATTGATGGGATTTTTTCACTTAGCCTAACCAAAAAGACCACCGGAATTTCACCGGTGGTCTTGATGATTCACCGCTTACCAATACCTGGAGGGCACCAGGCCACGGCGGCTGTAAAAGACCACGCCGGGCTGTCTAGAATAATAGGAGCGGCGGGGTGGGCCATAGTAGTAACCACGGCCCGCGTAACCGTTACCCAAGGAGATCACAAAGCCCGAAGAGCGCGGATAGCTGTAGTAGGGACTGCGGATCACGCGGTGGCCACGATAGCGCGGCTGGTAGTGGTGGTGGTGGTGATGCCCACGATAGACACGGCTGTAATGATGGCCGTGGTGACGATGGTCACGGGCTTCTGAATTCATGGGAAAAGCAAAAAGACACACTGCCGCAAGAGCTGCGGTGCCCCATGCTCGAACTGAGGAGATGAGAGAGGTTTTCATAGCGGTGGGTTTGACCCGCCCTCTGTGGCCTCTATTCAAGATTTCTTCATTTCATGCACATAGCCCTGCGATTCGCATTTTGCCTTTCAGCGATTAAGAATTTCCTTTCCCTGGGCGGTAAACTTCCACCAAGAGAGTGCTTCTGAATGCTGTAAAAAGTGCCTCACCGCCAGCAAGGTGTAGAACACACAGGGGTCATGGCGAGGCCCCATGATGGGGGCCAAGTCACGAAACAAAGGCAGGGGCTCACGACTCAAAAGATCCTGCGGCTGCCTCACCCCTGCCGCGCGCAGGTCTGCCGCGAGCTTTTGACCGATATTGGGCAGATCCTCCAGCCGACGGATTTCGTCCGGTGTTTTGACCTTGGAGCGGGATTGGGAAGCTGGCATGGAGCGAGGCTACCCGCAGAATGCACCTGGAAGCAACCTCCGAAGCCATGAACGATCCGGTTCTCTCGCCCAAAAGCTCCGCTACGCTCTTGACCCACCCGGTGCGCCTGCGCCACACTCGCAGTCCTTTTTCAAAACTAACCCCAGAATCCAGAACACCTGTTTATGAGTCGGAAAATTCGTTATGGCATGGTCGGCGGCGGGCGTGGTGCCTTCATCGGCGCAGTACACCGCATCGCAGCTGCAATTGATCAGCAGATCGAACTCGTCTGTGGAGCTTTTTCATCCGACCCGCAGAAGTCGAAAGACAGCGGCGCAGACCTGTTTCTGCCAGCGGACCGCTGCTACGGCAGCTACGAAGAAATGATCAAAGCGGAAGCTGCCCTGCCGGAAGGGGAGCGCATGGACTTCATCGCCATCGTGACGCCTAACCACGTGCATTTCCCGCCCGCTAAAATGGCCCTGGAGCATGGCTTTCACGTCCTCAGCGACAAGCCTGCCACCTTTGACCTCAAGGAAGCCCAAGAGCTGGCCAAGCTGGTGGAAAAAACGGGCCTCATTTATGGCCTCACGCACAACTACACAGGCTACCCGCTGGTGAAGCAGGCACGCGAGATGGTGCACAACGGCACGCTGGGCAAGATCCGCAAAGTGGTGGTGGAATACCCCCAGGGCTGGCTGGCCACGAAGGTCGAGGAAAGCGGCCAGAAGCAGGCTGCCTGGCGCACCGACCCGACCAAGTCCGGTGCAGCTGGCTGTGTGGGCGACATCGGCACACACGCAGAAAACCTGGCCGAGTACATCTCTGGCCTGAAGATCAGTGAACTGGCAGCGGACCTTTCCACCTTCGTTGAAGGTCGCCTACTCGATGACGATGCGAACATCCTGCTGCGCTTTGACAATGGAGCCAAGGGCGTGCTGCACTGCTCCCAGATCAGCGTGGGTGAGGAGAACAACCTCAACATCCGCGTGTATGGTGAAAAAGGCAGCCTGGAGTGGCACCAGAAGGAGCCTAACACGATGTTGGTCAAATGGCTGGATCAGCCGATGCAGGTGTATCGCACGGCCAATGGTTATCTCGGCGCAGCCGCTGCCGCAGGTAGCCGCACACCGCCTGCTCACCCAGAGGGTTACCTGGAAGGCTTTGCGAATATCTACAAGAACTTTGCCAACACCATCCGCGCTCGTCTGGAAGGCCGTGAGCCGACCGTGATCGAGAACGACTTTCCGAAGATCGAAGACGGTGTCCGTGGCATGGCCTTCATTGAGGCCGTGGTGGCTTCTAGCAAGGCCAATGCTGCCTGGACCAAGGTGGGTTAAAATGACGGGAAAATGATCCGGGGGAGGTCGCTAGGCAGTCTCCCCCGGCATTCGTTTTTTCGGAAGAGCAAGCAGGGTGGCAAGATCTCTCCATCCCTCCCAGAAAGCCGGATAGTTTGGCGGTGGGACTCGAGAAACATCAGCGCTTGTCGCGCCAAACACATCCGGCCAACGGATGCCTGAGGTTTCGCGCGTTTCAGGTGCTTCCTAAACTTTTAAACAGCCTAAAAAAAAGGCACCGGGGATCACCCGGTGCCTTTCTTTTTTTGAGTGTTCGAGCGTGGCGATTAAGCACCCACCACGTACTCATACATGCCGTGACGGCCTGGGTACGGGATCGGGTATTTGCCGCTGGCATCTGCCAGGAGAGGCGCAGGGCCGTCCAGGGACAGCTTGTCCGCATTCGGGGCGAACTCATGGTCGTGATTGACGACCTGGTCATAAGTCACCAACTGGCCCGTGTGGGCGGACATACGGCCCATGACGGTGACGAGGCTGGCCTTGGCTCCGCGCTCGACTTCGTTGTAAGGCTTATTGTTAACGATGGCGTCAATGAGGTCTTCCCACTCCATGTCGTAGGGGTTGGGCTCCTGCTTCGGACCGCGCCAGATGATTTCTTTGGGGTTCTTGTTCTGCCCTTTGAAGGTCATCGCGCGGGACGGGAAGTGACCGGCGGTGGAGATGACGGCCATGCCTTTGCTACCATGCACGTAGGAGGCGAACTCGTTGTGCGTTTTCATGGCATTACGGCCTTCCAACCAGAATTTGCTGCCATCGCGGAAGGTGTACTCCACGCTGTAATGGTCGAAGTTCTGGTCAATGTGGTCACCACGCTCCGTGCGGCCGCCGGTGGCCTTGGCTTCGATCGGGAAGTCGTTCTTCATCCAGCAGATTTCATCAATGTTGTGGATGTTGAAGTCGCTGAAGGCACCACCGCTGGCCCAGAGGAAGGAGTGGAAGTTTTTGATCTGCCAGACGAGCTCGCTCGGGTCTGTCTTCGGATCACGCGGCAGGGTGAAGCAGGTGCCCACGGGGCCCTGGAGACGATAAGCACGGCCCAGGATGATGTCGCCGATTTCGCCCTGCTGGATGCGGTCGAAAAGCTCACCACGCACACGGCAGTGGCGGCACATGAGGCCGACGCCGACTTTTAGGCCCTTCGCTTCAGCCTCTTTGCCCAGTTCCAGCATGCGCTTGCCGCTAGGGCCGTCCACGCAGATGGGTTTTTCCATGAAGACGTTCACGCCTTTTTCGATGGCGTATTTGAACTGCACCCAGCGGAAAGCCGGTGGTGTGGCCAGCACGACGACGTCGCCAGGCTTCAGCATATCAATGGCGTTTTTGTACGCATCGAAGCCGATGAACTTGGAATCTGCAGAGACGGAGAAACGATCGGGATGCTTGCCGCTGAGGCCATTGAAGCTGGCTTCCAGGCGATTTTCCTGGACGTCTGCCATGGCGATGAGTCGGGTGGACTGCTTCACGCCCATGGAGTTGCTGGCAGCGCCCGTGCCACGGCCACCGCAGCCGACGAGGGCGATGTTGATGGTGTCATTCCCAGCGGCATGGACGTGCGGCAGAGTGACGCCAGAAAGGGCAGACAGCCCGGCAAATGTCTTGCCCGTGGTTTTAAGAAACTCGCGACGCGAGGAGACAGTAGAATTGGTTTCCATAAAAAGGAGGTAAGCGTGACAGAAAAATACGCATTTAGGCAAGCATTACTTGCCAGGGAAATCAGGGCTGCACGCGCGGTGTCTGGGGAAGCTCGGCAGGTTCGAAGTCGAGGACATCCTGGTGAGTGCGCAGCGCCTGGCGGGCTTTGTCAAAGAAGGAGGAAAGGTCTTCGGCATTAGCCAATTTTTTATCCTCGATCAGTTCGTTGAGTTTCTTGATCTGGGCATCGGCATCCAGGTTCACGCTGCGCATGGAACGCTGCGCGGAGGCATAGACGCCCTCAAATTTACCCTGAGCTTCAGTGAAGGCGCGGCGGGCGCCTTCCTCACGAAGATGCTCCTTTTCAGCTTCACGGAAGTCTTTGCTGAACATGCGTTTGAAGAATCCGAAATTGGACTTCGGTTTTTCATTGGGGCGCTTCGAGGCCGCTTCGAAGTAGTCCTGAAGCGCGGCAAATTCCTGCATGGGTTTTTGATACTGCTTTTGCAGGAAACCGATGCCGCTGGTGATGACGGTGAGCCGCTCCACTTCGTTTTTCGAAAGGGCCTGTCCAGCCTTCACCTTGCCTTCCAGCAGGTTGATGTACTCGATGGTCTGTTTGTTACCTGAGAAGATGTTTTCAAACTCTTTGTAGGCCGTGGCCATCTGCTGGCGCTGCTCCTGGCGCATGCCGATGAGTTTTTTATCATACTCGTCATTCAGCCCCTGGAGAGCGGCCTGATGCTGGGCATTCTGGGCCGCGAGACTGCGCTGCATTTCCTCATCCTTGGCCTGCAAGGCCAGCTCTTGCGCGGCTTTGAGCTGGTCCATTTCCTCACGCAGGCGACCTGCGTCCGAATGATAATGCCAGATGCCATAGCCGAGAGAGGCAATGACCAGGGTGAGGGCAATGTAGCGGGGATTCATGAGCTTTTGGGGGTAGGTGCAAAAGCTTCCGCCTCTAGCGCCCAGGCGCAAGGTGGATTACTGCCCGGCGATTGGGGGTCAATGAGCTGATTTGGCCCCGATGGCCTCCGTCATGGCGCGCGCAGCGGGGGCACGCCAGGAAATGGCCACCGTGGGAAGCAGCCCGCCCAGAATGAGGAACGACACACAGGCTACCAGCGGCCAGCGCTCCCGAGGTAAGGCATCTGGGATGTCAATGACATGCTTTGGCAGCACGCCCAGGAACAGCACACCAAAGAGGCGGATGAGATGGATGGCATTAAAAGCCGTCGCTAAAACGATGGCGATGCCCAGCCAGGGGTGGCTTTCCAAAGAGCCATGGAACAACAGATCCTCCGCACAATAACCCAGCGTGCCGGGCAGCCCTGCGAGAGCCAAACCAAAGATGAGGAAAAAGGTGGCGAGGCGGGGTGCCTTCACGGCGAGGCCCAGGTAGTCCGCCGGATCTGCGGCATCGCGAATGCGCACCTCGATGACACGCACCACCGCGATGAGGCCTGAGGAAGAAGCGGCGACCACAAGCCAGTGGATCAACGCCCCGGTGATGCCTTGCGCATTGGCCGTGGCTAGGCCTGCCAGGATGAAGCTGGCCTGGCTGACGCAGATGTAGGCCAGCAAACGCCGGGGTTTTTTCTCTGCAAAACCGCGCAGGCTCGTCACCAGGGCCGTCACCAAAGCGGCCATGCCGAGGATCTGCAAGGCGTGGCGCGCTGTTTGTGGCAGGGCGGTCGCCTCACTGCGGGCGATGAGCAAGGCCCCCAAATGGCCATTAAAAAGCAGGGCTGTGGGCAGCAGCGGGCCGTGCTCAAAAGCGCTCACCATCCAGGAGTGAAAAGGGAAAATGCCTTTGCGCAAAATGACGGCGAGAATCAACAGACTGAAAGCGACGACGCTGACGTGGGAAAGATCCTGCATCTCCACCGTGTGCAGGATGAGCACCGCCACAGAGAGGGCCACACAACTGGCGATGAGGAAACCCTGGGCGAGTTTTTGCCCTTTCATGGGGCCAAAGAAGCCCAAGACAAAGGGCACACTGGCCAACCACCAGCCTACCATCATCACCACCAGATTACCCGCCGCGTAAGACAGCTGAGTGGAGAGGGCGATGAGCAGCATGCCTGCGAGTTGGCGGCCATCCGAATCCCGCTGAGGTGCTAGAAGAATGAAGAACAACGTCAAGGCCGCCAGAAAGATCATGGGCACGGCATTTAGCGTGTCCACCTCCAGCCAAGGCAGGAGCGAATCCAGCAGACCAGGAGCGTGAGGCACAGCCATGGCCTGCAGGCCAGCGGCCACGAAGCCTAACAAAGAAAGAAAACCAAAGAGCAAGGCCCGTGGACGGGCGACCTTTGAGGTGCCTGAGGCTAGGCAAACCCCTGCCCCCACCAAAAGAGAGGCCAGACCCGCCGTGAGAAAAGGAAAAGATAAAGAGTCCATGAAAGCGAAGAAGAAAAATCAAACGTCGGTTTTGTCCGTGCGGCCCAGTTCAAAGATGGCTAGGGCACCTGCGAGTTTTTTGACCGGAGCGATGACAAAACGGTCCAAGATGCTGTCGTAAAAACCCCGTCCCAGTGCCACACGGTATAACCAAAGTTGCACCGACTTCGGCAGTAGAGACTCATAATGCTCGCCCGTGGGGTCCAGGTGACCGCCGGCTGCGGCATGCACCCGGTGGTAGTCATGGAGCATGGACGGAGCGCGCAGGAACTGCATGGTGCGCACCATGGCATGGCCGATGATGTGGAAGATGGCCAGCGTGGTCCACCCCAGGCCGATTTCGGCAAAGATGATGCCGAGCTGCGTCTGCGATGCGTAGGCGAGGGAGGTCTTCGCATCGGCACAGGTGCGATGAACGAGCGTGCCCAAAACAGCCGTGGTGAGGCCAATGAAAATGACCAAGCTGGTAGCCACCCAAGAACTGCGAATGAGGGGCTCGATCCTCAGCAGCAGGTAAGCTCCCGCATGAACGGAGATCGCCCCGTAAAACACAGCGCTGGAGGGGGTAGGTCCCTCCATGGCCCGAGGTAGCCAGCCGCAGAAAGGCCCCTGCGAGGATTTGCCCGAGGCGGCAAAGATGAGCAGCACGGCGATGGCGGTGGCAGCCGTGCCATTCAGGTTATTGATATGGCCTGGCCACTCGCCGCTAAACATACCGGTCCAAGCGGCTGTGCCGAACCAATGATGCGCCAAGAAGATGGCTAGCAAAAGAGTCACATCCGCGATGCGGTAGATGCCAAAGACCCGCAGCGCATTGCGCACAGGCTCACGCCGATATTGAAAGAAGCCCACCAGCATGACAGCCGTGATGCCCACGATCTCCCAGCCGGCCATGAGCAAGTCCAAGGAACCTGCGGTAAAGACCAGCAGCGCCCCAAAGGTGAAGAGATGCAGGAGTAGGAAAAAGCGATAGAAGCCTGGGTCCCGATGCAGATAACGCACGGAAAAGGAACCCACGATGCCTGCCAGAACCACGGTGATGCCCATCATGGGCAGGGACAGGCGGTCCACTAAAAACGACAGTGGGTAACCGTAGTGATCCACCTGGAACCAATCCCCCAGAGAGATCTGAATGGAGGGCGTGCCTGTCTGCCACATTTCCAGCCCGATGGAAGCCACGGCCAGCGTGAGCACGGCATAGGCCCCTCTCGTGAGTCGAGACAGCGCCTTTTCTGAGAGATGGCCGCCGAGCAGCCAGACGAGGCCTAACAAAAGAAAGAAAACACCGGGCAGGGCGACCACGGTCAGGATGATTTTTTCAGGGGACATGGGAGGGGAAAGGTCGGATCAAAGGAAGGCACCGATCACGCTGCGTGGGTGAGAGGGGGCTCAATGCGAGCGACGGGCAGATGCTCGATTTTACCCGAGTAATAAGCCATGGAGGAGGCGGCCACGGGCAGGGGCTCCTCGTCCCCTTGCAGTTTTTCAAAGACGCCGTCGCGATAGATTTCGATGTGGCCATCCTCAGGGTCCATGGTGGCGAGACGGATCCAGCGATTCACCAAAAACTCTTTGAGCAAGGGATTCGCCAGGATGGTGCTCATCACACGCTCAGGGGTAGTTTCCACCACAAAGAGGATGCGCATGGGCTCATGAATTTCCACCGTCTGCAAAGGCAGCCCCGTGCGCAGGTCACCCTGAAAACCATTCATCACGCCTAACAGTCCTGTGATGTTGTGAGGCAGCTTCGTCCCGCAGCCATACCCCTCGTTATCCACGGTAGAAAAATAATATTCCAAACTGATCCCTGCACACACGGGTATCACGGCCCCCAGCAACGCCGCTAGCGACTTGTTTTGGGGATCGCAGGCGGCATCATAACTCACCAGGAAGGAGCGCCGATCTAAAAACAGACCTTTGGTGCTGCTACGGCGTCCCACCACCGAAACGGCATTCGTGCAGTGGCCATATTCAGGGCGGGGTTCGCCCAGATGTTGGGATCTCTCCTGCACATGACGAAGTCCGACAGCGGCATCCTGCCCAGAGTCTGCGGCCTCAAATCGGCGTGTGCGCTCATGCGCGCTCATCGCACGCGCTTGGTCCAGTTGATCCCGGACACGGTTTAAATCCTGGACGTGAGAAGAGGGGACGAAATCGAGATCATAGAGGTCAATGTTGTCATTGCAGGTATCGTGATACCCCCCGACAAACCAAGTATCGTCAGGAATACAAATGCCACGTTCTTTGAGGGCGAGCCGGACTTCGGGCCGGTTGGCCATCGCTGCAAAAACGCGCGCATTCGGTCCCCCACTGCGCCCACCACAGGCTCCACAGCAGTAAGCTGATTCAAAGGGATTGTTCAGGCTGGTGGAGCCATGGCCCAGCACCACGACTAGACGGGCATGGCCTTTGTACAAACCTGCGGGTCCGAGCACGCTGGCCACGCGGTCTGCCTTCTCCTGCGTGCTGAATCCCAGCAAGAGCCCCGACGTGGCATCCTTTGACGTGGCGTCATCACGCATGAAGGAGAGTTCCGTGCGGGGCTCTGGCAGGAAGAGCTCATTCAATTTACCCATGAGGCGGGCGTAACTCAGCGGACTGAGCACACGCAGCGCCAAAGGGAAGAGGCTGAAAAAGCCGAGGAAAGCGGTGCTGAAAGAGCCACGCACCAACGTCCGGGAAGAGATGTAACCATGGCGCACCACCTTCGCCCACACCCGGCGCAGAGACTGGCGCTTTGCATCCGTGGCAGAGTGCCCTTCCATGGGTTTTTCACGCACCTCATGCGCGGGTTTGACCACCACGGGGCAGAGGGCGACGCCACGGGCATCATCAATGCCCGTGTAATCAATGGCGCAGCCAAAGAACCCGGCAGCACCGTGAGTCTCAATGCTAGGATCAATCTCCTCCAAGGCGCGCCGGATGGACTCCTCACGCTCATCAATGCAAAACATGACCTGAGCCGCCAAGCGACAGCTCTCGGGGCCGATGCGCGGCAGGGCGCGGTGTTTTGCCAAAGGGATGAGGATCTGGCGTTCATGACGCCGCTCATAGGCGATGTGCAGCAGGCGACGGCGCTCCAGTTCATTGCAGGCTTCCAGTTCTTCGCAGAGGTGAGTGAATACCCCTTCTGGCAATGCCTGGAGGTCTTTGCTAGGCAGTCCCAAAAGCTGGGCTGCATCATAAAGACGGGCCTGATGAGTGAGGGGGTCTGATGACACCACAGGGGCTTTCAGGCGACGCCAAGAAGTGGTATCTCCCATCACCGACTCGAGCGCCACCGCGGTGTAAGTGAGGCGCAGTGCCAAAAACTCCATGAGGGAGCAGCGCACCCGATCATGCGGGGCCAGGGAGGGATCTTTTTCCAGGCAATGGACGAGGCCCGCCCAGCCTGCGAGGGGCAGAAGCTCGGCGATGATGTAGTCCTGCCACTCGGACTCTGGCACCCCGAGTTTAACCAACATTTCGTTCACCACCGCATCCGCGCCGAGGCCACGCTTTTCCTGATCGGCAAATACTTGGCCAATGCGGCTGAGGTGCGCCGGATAGACTGAGAATGGCAGCGCGATGATCTGGCGCGCGGCTTTGAGCAGGCCATGCTCCCGCAGCGGCATGGGCCAGTAGGCGATGCCTTGATCCAGGTAGGCTCCGGTGAGACGAATCAAGGGCGGATGTACGATGTGGTCCAGATCCACCCCACGACTGGCCAAAACAGCCTCGCGAGGACGCTTGGGCCTTGGCAGGACGGGGGCTGGCTGCGGTTTGTAACGGCGGGAACAGACCTCCCAGAGAGCTTGGGGAGTATCGGTGGCCAGAGCGCGTGCCGCGAGGGGGTCCAAATCTGTGCGGAAGGCCTGGAGCATCTCCCCCTCCTCCACATGCCAGGCGATGTTGCGACCATTGACACGGCGCACACCTGGAATGAGCAAGGCGCGGCGAAGCTGGCGGCGTGTCAAACGACCGGGGATGATTTCTGCATCGGCCTCATTTTTGACCGCCGCGTCAATGTCCTGATCCAAGATGCGACCGCGTTGACGTTCATTCTGGTAGGCCTCCTCGGACATGTAGGGCTCAGTCTTGAAAATCTGAGCAGCGTCCAGGACGGCTTTTTCAAAAGGCTCATGCTGGAAAGCGTGTAGCGTATTGTGATGGATGAAGACACCGATGGGCCCCTGCGCAGGCAGGTAGTGCGAGGCATGGTCCAACAAATGATGCAACTTTGCCTTCGCATCTCCAGATGCCGAAGCGGCGGGGTGGCCGTGACAGTCGCAGGGGGCAGAGGAAGAGGATGCGCTCATGAGTCAGTGATGCAGCGAACTAACGCGAGGCCGGGCTTTCATGCTATCCCCTCTTCAGGGGGTATTAGCACCCTACTGACGGGACCCCCAAAACGGGGGAGTAATTTACCCTGACGAGGGGATGGGATTTCATCAACGGACCTGCGTCTTTGTTCACGTCCCAAATTACCTCCACATGTCAGCACCTACCGCCCCCGCAGTTAAGCCCCCTGGCCCCGTCCCCGTCGGTAACTGGAAAGGTTTTCAGAGTTATCTGAAAAACGATCTCGTCTCCGGCTTTCTGGTTTTCCTCATTGCCCTGCCTTTGTGCCTGGGCATCTCCATCGCATCGGGGGTTCCCCCCATCGCAGGTATCTTCACCGCTGTCATGGGTGGATTACTCACCCCGTTCCTCAGTAACTCAGAGCTCACGATCAAAGGCCCTGCGGCAGGCATGATCATCATCGTCTTGGGTTCGGTGCAAGCACTCGGTTATGAAAAAGCCCTGGCCGTGGGAGTCGTGGCGGGCATCATCCAGATTTTATTCGGCGCGCTTCGCCTCGGCACCCTAGGTGAATTTTTTCCCGTAGCGGCTGTGCACGGGATGCTGGCCGCCATCGGTGTCATCATCGTGGCAAAGCAAGTGCATGTGGCTTTAGGCGTCGCCGCTCATGCGAAGGAGCCGCTGGAATTGCTAGCAGAGATCCCGGAAAGTGTCATGCACATGAACCCGGAAATCGCCCTCATCGGGGCCATTTCTCTACTGCTGCTTTTTGGCCGGCTGTTCATCAAAAACAAAGTCGTGCAGGCCATCCCCGGCCCCATGCTGGTCCTCGCCGTTGCCACGCCTCTGGCCGTGTATTTCGACATCGCTCATGAGCACATGTACCAGTTCCACGGTCATGCCTACACCGTCGGCCCCAAGAATCTGGTGACCCTGCCGGGCAACATGCTGAAGGCCATCACCCATCCCGACTTCTCCGGCCTGCTCAGCCTGACCAGCCTGAAATGGATCATCATGTATTCCCTCGTCGGCTCTCTGGAGTCTCTGCTCAGTGCCAAGGCGATTGACCTGCTGGACCCATGGCAGCGCCGCACGAACCTGAATCGTGACCTTCTAGCCGTGGGCGTGGCCAATACCCTGGTCGCCTTCATCGGCGGTATCCCGATGATCTCGGAAATCGTGCGTTCTTCCGCCAACCGCAACAATGGTGCCCGCACACGCTGGGCGAATTTTTGGCACGGTGCTCTACTGCTGATCCTGGTGGCCAGCGTGCCTTGGTTGCTCAACATGATTCCTTTGGCAGCCCTGGCCGCCATGCTGGTCTTCACCGGTTACAATCTCGCTTCGCCGAAGGAATTCTACCACATGCTGCATGTGGGCAAAGGGCAGCTCTTGATCTTCCTGGTCACCATGATCACCACCCTGGCGACCGATCTCCTCATCGGCATTGCCTTTGGCATCGTGGTGAAACTGATCCTACACGTGATCAGCGGCACCAGCGTGGGCAATCTCTTTGTGCCTCATGCTGAAATGACTCATGATGAAGAGGCTGGACACCCTGTGTTGACGGTCAAAAAAGCTGCCGTGTTCAGCAACTGGCTCTCCCTGCGCAAACAACTCCTCGGGCTCGCTCAACACCCGAAGGTGAAGGTGGATCTGTCCCAGACCCACCTCGTGGATCATTCGGTGATGAAGAAACTCGAAGAGATGGTCCAGGACTGGAAGCTGGAGAATCGAGAGCTCATCATCGAAGGTCTTGAAGACCACCGCCCTGTGTCCGAACATCCCCAGGCAGCCCGCCTGATGAGGCAGCGCGCTTAGTTTCCCCAGCCCATCTTCCTCACCCCGCTTCCGGGCCAGACACGGCCCGGAGACGGACTTTGCATGCCATTTCTCCCCCCATTAAAAAGACATGATCCCTCACCCCAGATTGAAAAAAAGGTTTCTCCTCTCAGCCCTATGCCTGCTGCCGTGGATGAGCCCCGCAGGCACTCCAGCCCTCTCCCCCGCCCCGGTGGAAACCGTGGCTCAAACCGATCTCATCACCTTTGATACGGAGCTGAAAGGCCGGGTGGAAGTGCGGGATAACAATTATGATTTCGACAGTTCCGTCAATGGTCCCCAAGATGCGTCGTGGCTGCTCACCCGCTTTCGCTTAGGCATGCTGGTGACGCCGACGTCCTGGTTCAAAGTGTATGTGCAGGGGCAAGACATTCGCGAGATCGGTGGCAGTCGGCCTAACAACATCGGTAGTTTTGGGGCTGATGGGGACGATGTTTTTGATGTGCTGCAAGCCTGGGCCGATTTCGGCCATGATGAGGATGGCTTGAGCCTTCGCGCTGGGCGGCAGCCGCTGAACTATGGAGATCAACGTCTGCTGGGGAATCCGCAGTGGTCCAACCCGACGCGCGCCTGGGATGCGCTGAGACTGCGCTATGCCCAGGAAACTTGGCAACTGGATCTGTTCGTGGGAAGCCCGGTGAACTTCGTCAACAACCGCTGGAATCAGTCGGACTATTTCAGCACCCGTGAAGCGCGCAACGCCATTGTCAGCGGGCTGTATTTCTCCTCGAAATCTCTGATTCCGTGGCAGAGCCTGACGGATTTTTATCTGTTGAATGAGCAGGCCAACAAGGCCGCTGGTGCGCCAGGTTCCCCACTGGGAGCCGTGGGCAAGACCAACTTCTTCACCCTGGGAACCCTGATGAAGGGTGACCCGAAAAAACTGCATAACTGGGACTACGAGATGGAAATGGCCTTGCAGTATGGGCGCGTGGCGGGGCTGGACCATCTGGCCTTCGCCGGCCACTGGGGCACTGGCTATAACTTTGAGCATGCGTGGAAACCGCGCCTGGGCGTGCAGTATAACTACGCCAGCGGTGATGACGATGCCACGGACGGCACGAACAACACCTTCCAAAACATGTTCCCGGGTAACCATGCCCTGTATGGTTTCATGGACACGACCGGCTGGATGAACCTGCAGAATCCCCAGCTGAATTTCTCCATCCAGCCCACGAGCAAACTGAAGCTGACTCTGGACTACAACCTCTACTGGAACGCCACCAACAACGACGCCTGGTATGGGGCCAACACCACCTCCACCGTCCGCCCCGTGAACGCCGATGCGCGCCGAGCCAGCAGCTTTCGCGGTCAAGAGGTGGATCTGAATGCCTACTATAAGCTGAACAGCCATGTGGCCCTCCAGGCAGGGTACAGCGTGTTCTTCGCGGGCAAGTATCTGGCACAAACGGGTGCCAGCGACACGGCTCAGTTTGGCTACGCCCAGGTGCAGGTGAATTTCTAATATCACCTGCTCCATCATAAGCCATCGCTCATTAGCAAATCGCGAGCTCCCAAAGCGCGTTCCCTCTGCCCTCGCTTGCAGGGGAGAGTCCCAGGTGAGGGGAGGTCACTGAACGCAAAATCTCGTTGCAAAGAGGTACCTTTTTCCTCAAGCGACGTTTTGAGTCTTCGATCCCCGAAAGCTCTCCACCTCCCCTCACCCCGGGCCCTCTCCCCAGTTCCTGGGGCGAGGGGGACGTCTTTTCGCCCTCGCGTGCGATAGACTTGAAGAGTTTAAAATGAATGGGGTCTAGCAATCCCTCGCCATGTGGGGATTCAATCTTCGGAGGGGACACCATGATTTGAATAACCCCAGCCCCCTAACCAACGATGCGATCAATCCTCCGCCAGTCGCATGGGCGTGGTGACAAAAATACGCAGGCCATGGGGGCGCACGGGTTGCAGTTCCAGACTACCGCCACACTCGCGTGCTCGAGCCCGCATGCCGGTCAGGCCCAGACTTTGGCGGGAGTGTTCCCGATTCATGGGCAGGCCCCCGCCATTGTCTTCGACGATGAGTTGCACCTGATCCATCTCCGTGGTCAGAGTGACTTTGACCTCAGTGGCCTTGGAGTGGCGGGCGATGTTGGTCAATGCCTCCTGGGCGATGCGGAAAAGGTGGGTCTCGAGGTCGCTGTGCAGGCGAGTCTCAAGCTGGGAGTCATAGGTCATTTCCACCTGGGCACGTTGGGCAAACTTTTCCGTCAGCCAGCGCAGTCCGGCATCCAGGCCAAAGTCGTCCAGGATCACGGGGCGCAGCAGTTGGGAAAGCTCGCGCACGTTGGCGATGGACTGATCCACCAGCAGCACACAGTCCGCCCGGCGGTCTTCAAAGTTTTCATCCACCCGCCGGACGAGGTTGGAGCGCACGGCGGCGAGGGACTGGCCCAGTTCATCATGCAGTTCATGAGAAAAGCGCCGGGCGGTTTCCTCCTGTGTTTGCAGCATGTGCCAGGAGACACGGCTGAGTTCATCCTGCTGCCACTCGATGCGGCGGATGCTGTGCCTAACAAAAAGAATCGTGCCAGTGGCACACAATCCCGAGAGCAACAGGCTGGAGCCAAGCAAGACGGCCGATTCATCCGCCAAGTCCTGAAGTTGCAGGCCGATCTGCTGATCCACCTCCGCCAGATGCTTCGTGCTGTGCAGGATGAGATCATGGATGAGTTTCACCACCACCTCATGGCTGGAGATGAGCTCCTCCATGTGCGCGCGGGAGGTGGCCCCGCCATGCTCCAGAGAAGTGCGGGCTTTTTCAGAGAAGAGCTGGGTGGCTTGAGCGAGCGATTGCCAATCCTGAGCATGCGCGGTCAAACGAGCTTCATGGGCCAGCTTGGCCACGGCTTTGTCCGCCTTTTTCAGATCCTCAATTCGCGCCATTCGGTCTTCCATGCCCACTTCTCTGACGATGCGATGAACGATGAGGGCTAGCGCATCTTCTTCCGCCTGCACTTCATGCAGCAGACGGGCCACCAGGAGCTGCTCCTGCACAAGCCGTGCGGCGTTTTTGCGGATGGCATGGCTGTCCCGCACGGCAACGAGCCCGGCAATCCCCAAGAGAATGACGACGAGGCCGAACCCGATGATGAGCCCCCACAAGACGGAGCGTTCGCCGATGCGCCGATTGAAGGGGAAGATGAAGCGGGTCATGGAGGCGCTCAGTCAATGAGCCCATTGCGCAGGGCAAAGCGCACCAGTTCCCCGACGGAGTGGAGGTTCAGCTTTTCCATGATGCGGCCACGGTGAGCCTCCACGGTGTAAACGCTGAGATTGAGAGCATTGGCGATGTCTTTGTTCGTCTTACTCTCCGCGATCATCTGAAGGACCTCGCGCTCGCGAGTGGAGAGGAGATCAATGGGATTGGTGACATGCTTGCGGTAGTCATCCAGGACAGCATCTGAGACCTCCGGGCTGAGGTAACCTTTGCCCACAGCGACGGCTCGCACGGCGGTGAGAAAGTCAGCCTCGCTGCAATCCTTCAGCAAGTAACCACGGGCACCAGCGCGCAAAATTTCGCGGACATAGACGGCATCTTTGTGCATGGAAAGCGCCAGCACGCGGGTCTTTGGAGACACCTTTTCCATGCGTCGGGTGGCCTCGATGCCATTGAGCTCAGGCATGGTCACATCCATCACGGCCACATCGGGCTGCAGGGTTTCGGCCAGCTCCACAGCCTCGCGGCCATTGGAGGCCTGGCCGACCACTTCCATGTCCCACTGGGCCTCCAAAATCAGGCGGAAGCCGTTGCGAACAACGGAGTGATCATCGGCTAGCAGGATGCGGGTCGCTTTGGTGGACATGAGCGTTAAGGGGGGAGAGTATCAGGAACGCTGATGAGAACAAGGCCCGTCTCGCCCTCTTACAGACCACCCCACAGACTAGGGGCTCAACGGGGCTTTTTATCCCCTAGATCCGCTATCGGCAGCGCGGTGAAATTTTTCCACTGGGCCTCAATGGCCTCTTGAGTGGGCAGCCCATCATGCACCCACAGGCCGTAACGCACGCGCAGCTTTTTTGCCTCGGTCACTTCGAGGGGGGTATCCAGGCTGAGGCAGGCGCCCATCCAGCCATCATCGCGCACATGGTAGGCGGTGGGATTGTGCGGGTTCATGGGGTGATTCATGAGCGTCATGCCCGCGAAACCGGTTTCCTCATTGGTGATGCGGCCACTGTAGTCCACCCAGCGGGCAGGCAGGCGAAACATGGCCTTTTCATTGACCAGACCTTCGGAATTTAAAAGCCGCCCGCCGCCATCATGCACGCCCAGGCTCTTTGCCATCCGCACGGCCACGAGGCCAAAGCCGGAGGCACCAAAGGTGGCGGTCTGGCCTTTGGGCGGGGCATACTCCAGATCCATGATGAGGAACCAGCTCTTGGCCCCATCCACCGGGCGCACCTCCGTGCGGCGAACCTCGATCAACTGCACGGATTGATCCGCCTCGCTGATCCAGTGATTCACCATGCGCATGCTGGCGTAGTCATCGCTGTCTTCGTAGCCTTCCCGCGAGACTTCCACATTGATGATGCGGCCCTGTTTTTTGGCGTAGTCACCCCAGAAATCCAGGCCATTGAGACTATTATGAGTGACCCACACGCTGTTGTGATGGCTGTGAGTCAAAGGATCATGCGGATGCCCCATGCGGGTGAGGCTGATGTCTCGCGAAGCGCGGATGGGATACCAAAAAGGCCGCATATCCTGCGGATCGAAATGACAGGCGGTGAGCTCTCGCCCATCGAGCTGAAAGGAGGTGATGTGATGCGGCAGGGGCACCGCCTGCACGCGCGGCACGGGTTTGGCGGAAGGGAGCTGGCCCCAAACGGGAGCGGCGAGCAGGAGCAGCAGGCAGGGAATACGCATGAGGGAAAAAACGCATTCGCCCTCGCGCATCTTGTCGGCACAATGCGGAAAGGCTTTTGCCTGGAGCCACTCTCCAGCGCAAGAAGCCCTGACCAACCCCGTTCCATTCTGCCCATGAAGAAATTCCTTCTCCCCCTCTTGCTCCTCGCCGTCGCGGGCTTCGCTGCGACGATCCCCGAAACCGCCAAGGTGGGCCAGTTTTACGCTGGCTGCCAGGCATACAGCTTCCGCTTGTTTTCCGTGATGGAAGCCATCGAAAAAACCGCCGCTGCCGGGGGCAAAACGATCGAGTTCTACCCGAAGCAGAAACTGTCCCCAGAGAAGCCCGACCAAGTCTTTAACCACGAGTCTCCCCCTGAAGTCATCGCCGCCGTGAAGGCCAAGCTGGCCGAGCAGGGCGTGACGGCGGTGGGTTACGGCGTGATCAAACTGGGTGCCGACGCTGCGGCAGACCGCAAAGTCTTCGAGTTTTGCAAAACCATGGGCATCGGCATCGTCATCACCGAGCCGGACGTCAAGGGCCTGGATGGCATCGAAGCTCTGGTGAAGGAGTTCGACATCAAGATGGCGATTCACAACCATCCGAAGCGCCCCCTGGACCGTGCCTATCTGTTCTGGGACCCGAACTACGTGCTGGAACTGGTGAAAGATCGTGATCCCCGCATGGGTGCCTGCGCCGATGTGGGCCACTGGGTGCGCAGTGGGCTGAATCCGGTGGACTGCATCCGCATCCTCAAGGGCCGTATCTTTGACAGCCACATGAAGGACCTGACTGAATTTGGCAATCCGAAGGCGCACGATCTGCCCTTCGGCACGGGCAAGTCAGACATCCCCGCCATCCTGGCAGAATACCATGCCCAGGGTTACCCCGGCCCGCTGCATGTGGAGTATGAGCACAACTGGGAAACCAGCCTGCCAGAGATCAAGCAGAGCCTGGAGTTCGTGAAGAACTGGAAGCCAGCGGCCAAGTAAGGTCACTGCCCCATAACTTAAAGTGTGAAGCGGAAAGTGGGCAGCGCCTGCTTTCCGCTTTTTCGTTTTCCTCACCTCACGGCAAGCGCCAAGGGCCGCGCAGGGCGGCGTAGTCGGCCTTGGGCAGGAGCACGTAATGGGGGGAGGCCTGGGGATCCAGCCAGCGGATGAGTTTTTCTAAATTTTCCACCGCCATGGTGGAGCAGCCCGCGCTGGGTTTCGTGGGGCCACGGCGCACATGGAAGAAGATGGCGCTGCCGTAGCCGGGAGCTGCGGGCCCCTGATTGTGGCGGATCTCCAGCATCCATTTGTAAGCGGCATCGCCCAGGCGCATGCGCTGTTTTTCAAACCACGGGGGCACGCGCCGGGGGTCCACCCGCACGTGCTGGTTGTAGTAGGGGTTGTTGGAGTCATCCACATACGCATCCCACGGCCCCACCTGGATGTAAGGCCACTTGGCCCCCGAAGGCGGGCGGGCTGCGTAACCAAAAAGTGAACCCAGCTGGAAGACCCCGGCGGGAGCGCGCCAGTCCTTTTCCACCTTCATGGGGATGCCATTGCGCGGCGGGGTGAAGACTCCCCTGCCCCAGGCCAATCCGGCACGCCCGAGCAAAATGGGGACGGGTTGGGCGAAAACAGGCTGCCAGGGGCTATTGGCCGAAGCCCGCTGATAGGCCTGAAGGGTGGCCGTATTGGAGTTCCACCCGGGTGCCTGCGCCACGATGACCTGGCGGACGCTGTTGCCGATCTGGGCACTGGCCGCCGCCGGAAAAAGGGCGGCAAGGATCAAGAGCAGGAGACCGGGTGAAAAAAACTTCCGTGTCAGCGCCACCCCTCCTCTCTGGGTGTTGTCATGACATTGTATCCACCAGGAAGCTGATTTTGAATGTTCGATCATTTTTGAGATTGCCTCGATAAGTTCGAAACGAATATAAACATAAATCGGCCCTGCCGGATAATTAATTGGCTTCAGGTTTTGGGGGTTTTTTTCCTGAGCGCCAAGTCCGGCAGGGCTGTTTGTTTCTAGTCAGGGTGATGAAGATGCGGATGCCCGATTGAAAGTCCTGCGGCAGAGGCTATTCGTAGCACACATCATGAAGCGTTTGTTTCCCCTCGCCACCCTGCTGGCCTTGTTTGCGCTGGTCTCTTGCAGCACCACGTCCCAGATCAGTCTGGATTATGTGCCTGGCCCAGGCCACGTCAGACCAGGACAGTCGGAGTTTGCCACCCGGCCCTTCAGTGACCAGCGCGGTGCGGGTGAGCTGGATCTGGGCACCGTGCGCACGCAGATCGGCACGCCGCTGGAGCATGTGCAAACACGTGTGCCTGTAAGCCAAGTGGTCACCAATGCCTTTGGCCATGGGCTGCAGACACGCGGCATGCTGACTCCGCCTCGCAGCGCACGCTACGTGGTCACTGGAGATGTGCTGGATCTCTACTGCCAGATGCTGGTGCGCCCGTATGGGTATGCCCGCGTCCGCGTGACGGTGCTGGATGCCGTTACGGGCCAGATCATCCACAGCCACGTCTATTCCGGTGAGCGCAGCGCGCGCGCCTACGTCCCTGGCAGTGGCTCCCCTGTGCCGGTGCTGCGGGATCTCGTCTCTGGGGCCCTGCAAGATGCGGTGGACCAGGCGCTGGATGATCCACGCCTGCGCAATCGCCTGCGGCCTGAGGTGCAGCCTGAATACCTGGACAACAGCCAGCCGACCATCAGCATCTGAAGAGGCGGCTCCGGGGTCGCTTCCTAGAGGTTGACCACGGGACCTGCACCATGGACTCTGCACCTTCATGCCTGCCAATCGGTTTTACAACGCCTTTGATTCTGAAACGCTGACACCGCGCCCCTCGCACGCGAGCGAGTATCGCAATGCGTTTCAGATTGATCGCGACCGCATCATCCACAGCAGTGCCTTCCGGCGGCTGCAAAATAAAACGCAGGTCTTCCTCTCGGGGGAGTATGACTTTTACCGCACGCGGCTGACGCACAGCATCGAGGTAGCCCAGATCGGCCGCTCCATTTCGGCCTACCTTCTCCAGCAGAGTGATGACCTGGGAGGCGATTGTTTCATTGATCCCGACCTGGTGGAGTGCGCCTGTTTATCTCATGACCTGGGGCACCCGCCTTTCGGTCATACGGGGGAGCGGACGTTGCATCGGCTGATGCAGCCCTATGGCGGCTTTGAGGGCAATGCCCAGACGCTGCGCATCCTTACGGAGACGTTGTTCAATGAAGGACGTGAAGGCATGAACCCCTCGCGCGCGGTGCTGGATGGCGTTTTAAAATACAAGACGCTCCAGGCGGAAGTGGCAGGTGCAAAGAACCACTACCTCTACAACGACCAGGAAAGCTGGCTGGACTTCACCCTGGGCCAGCAGTCCTTCCCGCCTGAGTTGACGCCGGGAAAAGAGCGTAACCAATTCCGCAGCATCGAGTGCCAGATCATGGACTGGGCCGATGACACGGCCTACTCGCTCAATGACATCGCCGATGGCATCCATGCCGGGTTCATCAATGTGGCCACGCTGGAGCGCTGGGCGCAGCGGCAAGAGCTGGATGAGACGGGCCAGACCCACCTGCAAAAGCTCTGTGCCGCCATCCGCGATGGTCACGTGGAAAAGAAGCTCAACAGCGCCATCGGCCGCTACATCCGGGCCGTGACGCTGGTGCCTAACAGCACGTTTCTCAGCGCCATGACCCGGCGGCATCAGTTCCGGCTGGAGATTGATCCCGCCACCCAGGCGGAGTCCAGGCTGAATAAAAAGATCGCTTTCGATCTCGTTTTCAAAAGCCCCCAGCTTCAGCAGCTCGACTACAAAGCCGACTTCATTTTGACGCGCCTGTTTGAGGTGCTGCGGGATCGCTACGTGGAGAACACCCGAGACAGCGGCCTGCACCTGATGCCAGCCACGCTGGAGGCCGAGATCGAAAAAGCGCCCGATGCCAGCACGCGTGCGCGGCTCGTCTGCGACTGGGTGGCCAGCATGACGGATAGCTTTGCCTTCCGCACTTACCGCCGACTGTTCGATGCCGATTTCGGCTCGATCACGGATTTTGTGTAAGCTCTTGGTTAGGAGGATATTCGTCAAAAGCACACGTTCTTGATTGACCGTGAATCCGGAATTCGTTTAGCCTGAGAATTCCAACCTAACCAACCCACATGTCCTCTGCCACCCTGGAGGCTACGGCTTCCGCTGTCCCTGCTGCTGACAAGTTAACCAAAAAAATCCTCACGGCTGACCACCCGACCTGGTGCCCTGGCTGTGGTGACTTTGCGGTGCTCGCCGCGTTTTACAAGGTGCTGGAAAAACTCCAGTATCCGCATGAGAAGATCGTCTGCGTGGCCGGCATCGGCTGTTCCTCACGCTTTCCCTACTTCGTCAATAGCCACGGCATCCACTTCATCCATGGTCGTGCCCTGCCCCTGGCCACAGGGATTTCCCTGAGCCGACCGGATGTGCATGTGTTCGTCTTTGGTGGGGATGGCGATGGATTTTCCATCGGAGGAAATCACCTCAACCATGCGGCGCGGAAAAACGTGAAGCTGACTTACGTCATCATGGATAACTTCGTGTATGGCCTAACCAAAAAGCAGACCAGCCCCACGAGCCCTCAGGGCTTCAAGTCCAAGACCGATCCCACCGGCAGCATTGACCGCCCCATCAACCCGATGAAGCAACTGCTGGCCAGCGGTGCCACCTTCATCGCCCGCACGCACGCTGCGCAGGTGAAACACATGATGGATACCTTTGAGCGGGCCATCTTGCACGATGGCTTCAGCGTGGTGGAATGCCTGAGCGAGTGCGTGATGTTCTATGCAGGCTCTTTCGATGATAGCACGCCCCGCAAAGGCGGTGTCTATGACATCATTGACGAGACGCAGCATGACGTCACGGATGATGTGGCGGCCTTCAAAATGGCGGATGAACCTTCGCCCGGTAAATTCGGCGTTTATTACCAAGTGGAGCGCCCCACCAAAAATGCGCTGGAGCAAAAGTGGATAGATTCCACCCAGGCGAAGCTGGCAGGGCTGAGCCAGAAAGAGATCCTGAAAAAGCGCCTGGAAACCATGCGCTGAATGGGGCGGTGATTTGCTGAAGACTGTTGCAGATGTCGCAAGGCGGCACACCTGCAACAGTCTTTTCGTTTTCTGAGGTCGAAGCGCCACCGAGAAACCCAAGAAACCCGCCCATTCAAAGGGCTGGCATGGGCGCTGCTGGAGGACTGCGTAACGGCGCGGCGATGACCGCCTGCACGCGCCTAACTAACTCCATGACAGCACCCACTCTCGCCACCCTCCATGCTGCCTACCGTGCAGGCCATCTCACCCCCAGCCAACTGGTGGATACCCTGCTGGCTCAATCGGCCGCCGCAGACCCTGCCATCTGGATCCACCGCATGGATCGGCATGAGATCCAGCCCTACCTGGATCTGCTGGAAGGGCACTCGCCAGATAGCCTGCCGCTCTATGGCATCCCCTTTGCCATCAAGGATAACATTGACCTCGCTGGCACCCCCACCACGGCGGCGTGCCCGGCCTTTGCCTACACACCGGAAAAGTCGGCATCCGTGGTGCAGGCCTTGATAGATGCCGGTGCCATCCCCATGGGGAAGACGAATCTTGACCAATTTGCCACAGGGCTCGTCGGCACACGCAGCCCGTATGGCAGCCCTGAAAACGCCATCAGCCCAGGGGTGATCTCAGGAGGGTCCAGCTCAGGCTCAGCGGTGGCGGTCGCTCTCGGGCTGGTGACCTTTGCCCTCGGCACAGACACGGCGGGGTCTGGCCGGGTGCCTGCGGCCTTTAACAACATCGTGGGCCTGAAACCCACACGTGGAGTGCTGAGCACCACGGGTGTGGTGCCCGCCTGCCGCAGCCTAGACTGCGTGTCCATCTTTGCCCTCACCTCTGAGGATGCCGCGAGGGTCTTTGAAATCGCTCATGCCTTCGATGCGAGCGATGCCCTCGCGCGTCCCTTTGCCTCAGCGGTACCGGGTTGGGCACCTGGATCAGGGTTTCGTTTTGGCGTGCTGCCGGAAAATCAAAGGCACTACTTTGGCGAAGAGTCGGCTAACGAACTTTATGAAAACAGCATCACGCGCCTGCGCGCCTTGGGGGGCATCGCCGTGGAGGTGGACTTTGAGCCCTTCATGGAGGCTGCGCGTCTCCTGTATGGCGGGCCGTGGGTGGCTGAGCGCTACGTGGCCACGGCGGCGTTGTTAGAAAGCCAGCCCGAGGCGTTTTTACCTGTCACACGCACGATCATTTCAGGCGGTGTCAAACCCAGCGCGGCAGATACCTTCCGGGCGATGTACCAGCTCGCCGCCCTGCGCCGGCAGAGTGAGGCGGTGTGGCAGTATGTGGATGTCATCCTCACGCCCACGGCACCGCGCAGCTACACGCGGGAGGAGATCGAGGCGGAGCCCATCGCGTACAACACGAACCTGGGCACCTACACCAATTTCATGAACCTGCTGGACCTCTGCGGTTACGCAGTGCCCGCAGGTTTTCTGCCCAATGGGCGTGCCTGGGGCGTGACGCTCATTGCCCCCGCCTTTCATGACCTGCGGCTCCTCGGCATCGGCGGTTTCCTGCACCAGGCCACGGGCGTAAAGCTGGGCGCGACAGACATCCCCGTGCCGCCAACTTCCGAAGCCGCAGCCACCCCTGGCTGGATGCCCGTGGCGGTGTGTGGAGCGCACATGGAGGGGCTGCCGCTGAATCCTGGGCTGCTGGCCTGTGGGGCGCATCTGCGCAGCCGCACGGAGACGGCCCCGTGCTACCAGCTGTATCACCTGCCCGGCGCGGGCAGCGTGCCGCCGCGCCCAGGTCTCATCCGCTCTGCGGAAGGTGGCCGCGCCATCGCGCTGGAGGTCTGGGACATGCCAGAGGCGGCATTGGGCAGTTTTTTCAACAGCATCAAACCGCCGCTGGGACTGGGCTGGGTAGAGCTGGCCGATGGGCAGCGCGTGTGCGGATTCCTCTGTGAACCCAGCGCGGTCTCTGCGCCGCAGGACATCACCCACCACGGTGGCTGGCGGGCCTGGATTCAGTCGCAGAGCTGAGCGTCATTTGCTCACCGGCATGCGGCGGTAGATGCGGCTGCGATTCACGTTCAGCAGCCGCGCAGCCTCCGTCACATTGCCACCTGTTTGCTCGAGAGCACGTTGAATCAAAGTATGTTCGGCAGCACCCAGATCCAAAGGCACGGTGTCAGCAGAGGTGCGTGCAGGTGCTTTAGCCACGGTGGCGGCTGTGGCTTCAAACAGCTGCAAGTGCTCGCGTTTCACCGTTTGGCCACCGCTGAGGATCAAGGCACGCTCCATGGCGTTCTTGAGTTCCCGCACATTCCCTGGGAAGGAATGGTGACTCAATAAGGTGAGTGCAGAGGCATCCAAGGCCGGGGCTGTCATGCCCATCTCGGCTGCGAACACCTTTAAAAAATGGCCTGCCAGCAAAGGTAAATCCTCACGCCTTTCCCGCAGCGGAGCCGTCTCCACCGTGTAGCGTGCCAACCGGTAATAGAGGTCCTGGCGGAAGTCTCCCGTGAGGATCTTCGCGGCGAGGTCGGCATTCGTGGCACTGAGCACGCGCACATCCACTCGATGGGATCTGGTGGAGCCCACCGGCGTCACTTCCCCATCCTCCAGCACGCGCAGCAGCTTCGCCTGAAGAGCGGCAGGCATGTCGCCGATTTCATCAAGGAACAAAGTGCCGCCATCGGCCAATTCGAAGTAACCTTTGCGATCTGCCGTGGCCCCCGTGAAGGCCCCTTTGACGTGACCGAAAAAAAGCGATTCCAAAAGATCCGCCGGTACCGCCACACAGTTCACCGGGATGAAGGCCTCAGCCGCGCGCGAGCTGTGATGATGCAGGGCGCGGGCCACCAGTTCCTTACCCGTGCCGCTCTCCCCGGTGATGAGCACGCTGGTTTTGCTGAATTGACGCAGCCGCTCGATATCGGCCAGGATGCGCTTCATGTGCGGGCTTTCGCCGACAAACCCATCCAGGCCCCAGCGCTCGGCCTCGCGTGAAGCCAGGGTGGAAAGCTTTTGCGTGGCTTTATCCCGCGAGGTCTCTGCGGCGACGCGGCGGGAAACCTCCGCCTCCAGCTCGGCATTGCGCTGCTGCAGCTCGCGCGTGAGTCGGCTGATCTTCAGGTGGGTGGCCACGCGGGTCACCACTTCCTCTGGCTGGAAAGGTTTAACGATGTAGTCCACCGCCCCCATACGAAACCCATTCAGCACGCTGGCGGTCTCATTCCGACTGGTGATGAAGATGACGGGCACGTCCCGCGTGGCTTCATCCGCCTTGAGCGTGCGGCAGACATGGAAGCCATCATGCCCCGGCATCATCACGTCCAGCAGGATGAGATCTGGCTGGGCACGCTCCGCCAGTTTCAGCGCATCTTTGCCACTGGAGACGGCGAGGATTTCGTAACCTTGCGGCTCCAGCACATGACTGAGCAGAGACAGACTGGCCGGAGTATCATCGGCAATGAGGATGCGGGGACGATTCATGAGATGGAGATCTGGGCGATGATGCGCTGGATGGTTTTCATGTCATAACTGGCCAGAAAGCCGCGCAAGTGTTGTGCCAGCCGCTGGCCCGCCGTGCCCAGTTGCTCCAGTTCGGCCAGGCAACTTTTCAAGACGGTGGCGCTGTGCAGCTCGGCCGCCATGGTCAGCCGGGCGGCCAATTCCTCCGGCAAGGTGATCTGGCTGAGATCTATGGACTCGCCTGCCTCTGCGTCGGGTGGCTCCCCTTTATACTCAAAGTCCACGCCTAACAAATGACGCAGACAACCGTAAATGCGCTCGGCCCGGAAAGGTTTCGCCACGAAGTCGTCGCACCCCGCTTTGAGACAAAGCTCGCGTTCATGAGCCAGGGCGGAAGCGGAGGTGGCGACGATTTTGATCTCGGTGGTGTTGAACTCTTCCAGGATGCGGCGAGTGGCCTGCAACCCATCGAACTGAGGCATGCGGATATCCATGAAGACGATCTGTGGACGCGAGACCTGCACCACTTCCACCGCCTGGCGTCCGTGCTCTGCCAGGACAACCTCACAGCCGATCAAGGTGAGCATTGAGGCTAAGACCTCCCGATTTTCCCGAATGTCATCCACCACCAAAGCACGCACGGTGCAGCCTTTGGCCAGGCTGACCAATTCCCGCACCGAGGCCCGTGAAACCCCATGTGCGGCCACGGTGGGCAGAGTGAGCTCCACATGGAAGCAGGAGCCCCGGCCTAACTGCGAGTGCAACCCCAATTGACCACCCAAGATCTCCACCTGACGGCGGGCGATGGCCAGCCCCAGCCCCGCCCCACCACGGGCCCCCGCCTCCTGCTGGAAGGGCTCGAAAATGCGTTGTTGGGCCTCTTCGGGAATGCCGATGCCGCTGTCTTCCACCTCAAAACGCCAGGCTTCCTTTTCCAAGGGTAGCACCCGTAGAATGATGCGCCCGCTGGCGGTAAACTTCACGGCATTGGCCAGGAGATTGATGAGCACCTGGCGCAGCTTGCCTTCATCGCCATGGACCGGGGTGGCCTTCTCCAGATCCGCCGCCTCGATGCGGAAGCCGATCTGTTTTTCCTCACAGGGATGCTGAAACATGGCGGTCAATTCGCGCACGAGTGCCGCCAGGTCGAAGTTCGTCTTTTCCACCTCCATGCGCCCAGCATCTATCTTGGATAGGTCCAGGATCTCTTGAATGAGGTGCAGCAGATGGTCTCCGCTGTTGAGGATGGTGGCGACCGCATCGCGATGAAAACGCGGCAGGGCGGCATCCCGAGCCAGGATCTGCGCATAGCCCAAGATGGCATTCATGGGGGTGCGAATTTCGTGACTCATGTTGGCGAGAAATTCCGACTTCGCCCGGCTGGCCGCCTCCGCTGTCGCCTCGGCCTGTTTACGCACCGAAACTTCCGCGAGAAGCTCTTTTCGTGCGCGATTCACCACCGCTGTTTGGCTGGCCGTTTTCCATAAGTAGGAGGCCAGGAGCATGGTGATCACCAGACCGCCCGTGAGGGTGATCCAGGGCATGAGGTCTGAGCGCAGGCTGAGGAATCCCTGAGTGGGCTCAAACAAGAGTGTCCATTGCCTGCCAGCCACATCCACCTCCGTGGTCCAGGTGGGGTAGCCCTGGAGACGTGCGCCCTCCTGATGATACAGCAGGGTGCCATCTCCCGCATCCCGCAGAGACAGAGCCACGCCACTGTCCCGTGCCTCTGCCAGAGAGAGATCTATGAGATCCCCGATGCGGAAGACCGCTGTGGCAAAACCGGTGAGCTGCTGCCGACGTTCATCCACCGTCGTGGGCACGCCCTGATAAAGCGGCTCAAAGACCACAAAGCCGCGCTGAGATCCCTGCTCCTGGGCCAGCCGGATGGGCGCGGTGGCCTGGGCGCTGCCACTATCGCGTGCCTGCTCCAGGGCGGTGCGGCGGCGGGGCTCGGCCTTGACATTGAAGCCCAGCGCGGGCGCATTCTTTTGCAAACTCTCCAGGTAAAACACTGGGAAGTATTCATCCGAAGGACGAGCCGTGACGATTTTCCCTTCGCTCTCCTCTTCGGTGAAACGAAACTCCCGAAAGCCCTCTGCACGGGCGCGCTGTTCCCAGCTTTGGCGCTGCGCCCCCTCCACGCGTGGGTCCCAGGCCAGGGCCTGCAACTCCGGCTGCCGGGTCAAAAAACTGCCCACAAAGGTGCCGAACTCAGCCCGGGAGATCTCCTTTCGCGATTCAAAAAAAGCCACGATCCCATGCAGCACCTCCATGGAGCGGAGGATCTGCCCGCGAATGACCTCCGTGCGATCTTTGGCCACTCTCCTCACTTCATCTTGCCGATCATCTTCACGCGTCTGGAGCAGCATGACGGTGAGCAGCAAAGACACCGTCACGCCGAGCACCAGCGCAAAATAGGCGGGTGCCCTCACAGGAGTGTCAGGGCAGGCAGAGAGGGGCATGGTGAGGCTGGGGCCTCTTTCTCAAGCACCCATCATGCCAGCCCGGCCACCTTCAGCCCGCCTAGCAGGCTTAGCGTGCTAGGCTAGGTGGCGCATCCGCAGCGGTGGCGGCGCGGTAGTTTGCCTGGGCCCGGAAGTACTCTGCCTGCGCCTCCACCTCCAGCACCTTGGCATCAAAGGTGGCCTGCTCGCGGATTTGCAGAGCTAGCAGGTCGGTCGCGCCTTGTTTGAGACGCTCGTTTTCAGCATCTTCGAGCTGCTGCGAGAGATCCACATTTTTACGGGTCTGAAGTAATGCGTCATAGGCCGCGATGATGGCGCTGTGGCTGTCACGCACGTCCGCAGCGATGCGGTCCCGGGCGAACTGCTTCTCATTGTTCAGGCGCTGAATGAGGGACTCCGCCACCTCCAGGCGGCCTTTGGCTTCACGTCTCTGAAGCGGCATCTTGAACTCGATTTTGGCCTCGATCTCTGTCCGCTCGATGTCCTTGGGCAAGGTGCCTCCGGTGGCCTGCGCAGCCTCCACCCCGACATCCAGGTAGGGCATGAGGTTGTTTTTCGCGAGCTTGCGATCAATCTCGTTCTTTTCGATCGTCAGCTCGATGCGGCGGATTTCAGGGCGGAAAATAGCGGCCTTCGCGATGGCGGCCGTGACCTGCGTTTCATCGGGCCGGGGATGCGGAGGAAAGGCGGCAGGCACACGCTCGCGCGGGCTGATGATGGGCTCTGCCAGCTCGCGAGAACGATGGAAGAGCGAGAGCTCAATGGCGGACGATTGAAACCGCCGCAGGGCCTGCACCACGGCGATCTCACGACTGACAACGAGGCGCTGGTTATCAATCTGGACGATGGGCGCAGAGGCACCGCGTTTGACCTGCTCCGCGATGCCTGAGTCGCGATTTTTAGCGATGCGCAGCAGCTCCTCGGTCAGGTTGAGCCGCTGCCCGGCCGCGACCCAACTGTAATAAGAAACTGTGGCTGCGCGGATGAAGTCCAGATACTGGCGCAGGATCATGGGATCGGCCAATTCCTGGTCAATCTGGGACTGCCAAAACGTGGCCCGGCGGCGGTCAATGGTGCCGTCACGCAGCAGGGGCATGCGAAAGCCCAAGACGGCCTCACCATCGGTGCTGGTGCGCTCTTTGTTATAGTTAGGCAAGAAACCGCTGCTGAGACGATAGCCCCCATACACATTGCCGCCCCAAAAGGGCAAGGGCTGGTCCAGCACGGCATACCCCGTCTGGCCATCGTAATAACCCGCTGGCTTGAAGGCACCGCCGACGTTGATGTTGAGATCAAAAGCGCCGAGGGCCTGACGGGCGCGACCATTGGCGATGTCTTGCTCGATCAAAGCCGCCAAATAGGGCGGGTACTGGGTCTGCACGCTGGCCAGCACTTCTGAAAGCAGCAGCGGCTTCGAGGCGGCGGAGGCCGCAGGCAGGACCAGGCAGGCCAACGTGACCGAGGCGACGGCTAAGCACCGACCCACCGATAAAGAAAGCGGGAGAAGCATCTTCATTTTTTGGTGGGGTCGAGTTTTCCTTCAGCGTTCGAGATCAGAGGCGGGAAGCCATTGATCTGACGCCACAGTTCAAACCACAGGGGCACTTCATTCAGCATGACCCAAGCATTCGCACGCACCCCCTGGCGTAGCCAGCGCTGCTTATCCGGCCAGCCCACTTTCACGGGGCCCTGGCCGTCGCCTCGGTTCACCACATCCTCCGAGGGGCCGATGACCACACGGAACCGGCCTAACCCATCATCCGTCGCATCCACAAAGACGACCTCCCCACCAAAGGTGCCGATGGCGAGCTGAGGCCAGCCGATCATCTGCACGGCGGGCCAGCCTTCAAAGGCGAGACGGACGGAGCTGCCGGGTGTGACGACACCACCTTCCTCTTTGCGGGCGTGGATGAGCGGCATGTCATTGCCACTGACCCAGATTTCCACAAAACGACTGTCTGTTTCTGGAATGATGATGCAGATCAATGAACCGGGACGCAGGTATGTGCCATCTGTGGCGGCCACCTGGAGGACGATGCCATCACGCGGAGACTCGACGATCTGCCGCTGCGATTGGTTGATCTGCACGTCAATGACTGAGAGGTCACGGTCCGCCGTGGCGACATCGCTATGGGCAGATCCTTTCTGGGCGTGGATGGAGGAAATGGTGGCATCAAAGTCATTGCTGGTGCGCTTCAGGGCAGCCTGGGCAGACTTTAAGTCGGCCGTCGTGGAGTCCCGCTGCAGGGTGGCCAGTTCATGCTCACGCTGAGAGGAGAGCCCCTTTTCAAACAAGGCGTGCGTGCGTGAATAGTTCAGGGCCGCCGTTTCAGCGGCAATCTTGGCAGCCGCCACGCGCTGCTCGGCCCCGTCAATGGCCTGCGCCTTCGCCAGCTCCTGCTGCGTGATTTGGGCGATGAGCGACTCCACCCGGCCTAACGCAAAGTTTCGCCGACTGTCAATCGCCTCGCGCTGGGCTCGGAGATTGGCGATGAGGTCCGGGTCGTTGTCCTGAATTTCCACCACGAGGTCGCCTTTTTTCACCCGCTGCCCTTCGACCACATGCAGGTGCTTGACCCGACCAGAGACCTGGGCCTCGATGTTGATGCGACGATCCAGCGGATTGAAGGCGATGACTCTGCCACTGCCGGAAACAAACTGGCGCCAGGGCAAAAAGAAACAGCCCAGCACAAAAGCGATGAAGCCCAGCACCAGCACACGACTGAACAAACGCGTGTAACGTGTGGCCCCCGCGAGTGAGAGCGCGGGCAGTTGCGGAGAGGAGGCAAAGTCAGTCATAGCAGGTCGGGCTTAGCCTTTGAGCTGGGTCGAAGCGGTGCCATCGGTCAGGTTACAGGGGGCGAGTTGGATCACTTGGTCGCAGAGCTGAGTGACATCGTGATCCCGTGTGGTGAGGACGACGGTCCAGGGCAGGGATTTATCCAGGATGGCTGCGGAGAGTGTCTTGAAGGATTCGGTATCCAGACTGTCAAACAACTCGTCAATGAGAAGGAGGCGCGGCCGCTGCACCAGTGAGCGTGCCAGCAGCAGGCGCGTGCGCTCATTGCCTGAGAGAGGGGCACCGCCGATCTTGAGGCGGAGGTTTAGACCTTCAGGCCGGGCGAGGAGCCTGTCCAGCAAGCCCACACGCACGAGCGCCTCGCGGATTTCATCCATGCCGATATCGGCCCGGCCAAGACGAAGGTTTTCAACCACGGTGGCGTCCACGATTTCATCCCGGCGCAGGAGCTGCACGTGGTCCCGCAAAGCCTCCAGGTACCAGCTTCGCAGATCCAGCCCATCAATGCAGACATGCCCCGAGGTGGGGGTGCGCAGGCCGAAGAGGATATCCAGCAGAGAACTGGCCCCAGCGCCGTGCGGGCCGACGATGGCTGCCCGCGCGCCTGGCTGGATGGTGAAGGTGCGGAGATGGAACAGAGGCGAATGCTCGTTATAACCAAAAGTGAGGCTGTCCGCCACGACGGAGGCCCCGCCTTCCTTCTTCACCGGCTGCTCCCCCGTTTCGCGCTCGATCTCCAAGTCAAAAATGTGGCCCAGCTTATCCATGGCCGCCATGGCATCATACCAGGCCTCCAGCTTTTTTCCCATTTTAGCCAAAGAAGCCACGATGGCACTCATGATGAGCTCACTGGCCACCAACTGGCCCAGGGTGATCTGCTGACTGACGACCAACCAGCCCCCCAGCACCAGCAAGGTGGCACCCGCCAGGACGGAGAGAATGAGCAGGCCGATGATCTGCCGCATGACCACCCGAAAGTGTGCGGAGCGACGCATGACATACTCGGAAGCGAGATGGTTCGAGCGCTCATAAGCCAACTGATAACCACCGGGACCTTTGAAGAGAAAGGGGTAAGCGGCGATCTCCTCAAACCAATTCACCAGGTCATACTTCGTGCGGGATTCTGCGATGCTGGTCTCCACCGCGCCGCGCCCACACAGCCAGAGCACCAGCACGATGAGCAGGAGCAAGATGGCCACAAACATCAACAACACCGGGTGATACAAAGCCAGTAGCACCATGCCGATGAGGCTGCCGAGGGTCAAATTCACCCCATCCAGCAGGAGCAGCGCGGTGCTTTTCTGCGCGGTGACCACATCTAAAAAGCGATTCACCAACTCAGGAGCGTGGACACCTTCCAGCGACTCTGCCCGAACACGCGGGAGCCGGTAAGCGAGGTCTGCTGCCGCCCGCACAAAAATGCGCCGCTGGATGATGTCTGAAATGTAATACTGCAGGCCTGTGATCAAGGCCTGGAGAGACAGGGCAGCCATCAAGGCCACGCCCACGATGACCAAGGCCTGAAAGTAAGGCTGCGACTGCCCGCCGAAGGCGAGGTTACTGACCACCGCATCCACCGCCAAAGGAGCCGCCAGGTAAAGGATACCGGAGAAGACGGAGAAGATGAGCAGCGTTAAAATCTCCTGCCGCTCCGCTTTCAAAAGCCGAAAAAATCGAGTGACCGGGCTCAGGTGCATGTGCCCATGCCCATTTCCATGACCATTCCCATGGCCATTTCGGTGCTGGCCCGTTCCATTGCTGCCATACATCTGCGCATGCCGGGCCTGGGCCGCATGCACGCTCATGTCATGCGCGGTGCGCTCTGGATGGACGATGCCGGCTTCGACAACTTCTTTGATCCCGCTGAGGCCCAGCTTGGCCGCAAGCTCCTTCCGCGTGATGCTGCGGCGGGCCGTGGGATGGTCCCCCTCTGCGATGCGGATGCTGAACCAACCCGCGAAGGTGATGACGATCCAGCTCTCTTCCTTCTCGGACCAAATGATGACTGGAGTATCATTGTGGGCCTGCCACACGAGGTCGGTGAGCGGTAAGCGCACAGGAGATACATGAATGTACACCTCAGACGCGGCACTGACCAATTGCCCCAGAGGCTCGGTCTGGGCCCGAGTCGCGTTTTGCACCGCGATCTTCGCCCGCTCATGATCATACTCCGTTCCAGTAATGGCACTCAACTGCGCCAACGTGTTCACAGACAGAGGGCGTGTAGGTTTGTCAGCAGGTGAGTTGCCGGAAGGTGAAAGCGCAGGCATTCAGGGAATTTTTTGCGAAATTACTACGATAGATGCAGAATCAGGGTTGTCGTTTTTCAATGCTATTTCGTCACATTCATACAGTTAGCCCATCTCAGAAAGACTGGGCCACTGCTAGCATGAATTTCCAAAGGGGATCAATCGAACGTCGAAAAAAAATCGGCCATCCACAGCAAACGGAGGATGACCGATTTAAGAGGGAACACGCGGAGTGTGACAGATTCAGAACTAGCGGTTTTTGATGCTCTCGTTCTTTGCTTCGCGGTTCAAAGAGTGGATCCAGTACTTTGCCGCCACGATGACGCCAACGATTAAAACAGCAGCGATAACGTCGTACTCAGCGTTCCTGGAAAGTTCAAGCATGGTTCTCATAATGGCAGCATGTGATGGGTGAATGTTACTTGTTGGGGATGTGAACCACAGACGTGTGCTTCACAGTCTAACATACGACCACGCTGCGCCAGGAGGGCACAGCGACCAATGAGCAGGCTCTCGCGCTAGATCTCAGCATTTTGCTGAGATGGCCTCAGCAGCGGGACGACTCGGCCTCACCCCTGTTCCGCAGCCCAGCGGGTGGCGTGATGGACCAACTCGGTGTTGTTTTTCAGCGCCAGTTTCTTTTTGATCTGGCTGCGGTGAGTGTCCACGGTTTTCACACTGAGATGAAGTAAGCGCGCGACCTCTTGCGGCTCTTTCCCCTGCCCGATCAGGCGATAGACCTCAAATTCGCGATCGGTCAATTTGGTCACGGAGGCCCCTTCCTGCTTCGGGTTCTGGGAGCTGGCCAGGGCATCCAGGATGAGCGTGGAAATACGCTCACTCACCGATATACCCCCTGCCAAAACTTTACGGATGGCCTGGATGACTTTCTCCGGTCCCTCCTGTTTCATGATGTAACCCCGACCACCGGCCCGGATGACGCGTTCCGCGTAGAGCGTCTCATCATGCATGGAGATCATCAAAACGGGGATGTGAGGATAGGCTGCGCGGACATCCTTCAGCGTCTCCAGGCCACTCTTATCCGGCAGACTCATGTCCATCATCACGAGGTCTGGATTCAGCTTGGCGATGGCGGCCATGGCCTGCCCCGCATCATGCGCCTCACCACAGACGGCTAGGTCGGGCTCCATGCCCACGAGACCCGTGAGACCCGCCCGGAAGACGGGATGATCATCCACGATCAACACACGTTGGGGGGCAGCTGGCGTGTTAGAGCTTTTTGAGGCCATTTGAAGAAGAGGTGGGTTTGGAAGCGGGCGGCAGTGGGAAAACGCAGGTCACACAAGTGCCGCGTTTTGCAGCTTTCACAATTTCGAGCGTTCCGAAGATCATTTCAGACCGGTAACGCATGATGCGCAAGCCCATGCCTTCATGCATGGCCGCTGGTTCCTTGATGCCAAGGCCGTCATCAATCACTGACAAGGCGGCCTTGCCACCACGCCGGGAAAGGCGAATGCGCACGTTTTGCGCGCGGCCATGGCGCACGGCATTGTTGATGGCCTCCTGGGCGATGCGGTAAAGGTGGATGGCGCTGCGCTGATCCTCCAGCATGATGACGGCACGCGATTCAAACTGGCAGGTGATGCCAAACAAATCCGCCGAACGTTCCGCCAAGTTCTTTAACGCGGCACCTAACCCGCCCTGCTCTGGAGCGACTGGATGCAGGCCACGCGCCAGAGCGCGGGTGTGGTTCAGCGATTTGCCAAGGAGGGTGCTCAGCTTCAGCGCGGCCTCTTGCTCACGGGCTCCATTGGCAGCCAAGGTGCGTGCCAGCACGTCGGCCATCATCCAGGCCCCGGCGAGTTGCTGCCCGAGGTCATCATGCAGGTCTTGGCCGATGCGGCGCTGCTCACGCTCACTGATGCGCAGGATTTCCTCCTCGAGCTGCCGCCGTGCGGCGATCTGGCCACGCAGCTCTGCTGTGCGTTCTTCCACCCGGCGCTCTAGCTCTGCATTCAACCGCAGGATGGTTTGCTCCGCCTGTTTACGCTCCGTGATGTCGCGAGAGATCTTCGAGAAACCAGCCAAGCGGCCATGGGCATCGCGGATGGGGGAGATGGTCAGCGAGACATCCAGAATGGCTCCATTTTTATGACGGCGCTGCGTTTCGTAATGATCAATCCGGAGCCCGCGCTCAATCATGCGCTTAAAGACCGCCTCATCATCTTCGGCCTGGGGTGGGCGCAGGAAGGACATCGTCCGGCCCACCGCCTCCTCCTGGGTATAACCAAAGATGCGTTCAGCACCGGCATTCCAGGTGTCAATCTCACCATCGAGATTCATGGTGATGATGGAGTCGTCCGTGGTCTCCACCACCGCCGCCATGCGTCGGTTCATGGCCTCCGCAGCCTCACGTTCCGTGATGTCGCGGGCGATGCCGCCGATCTGGTGCGGGCGGCCATTTTTACGCGAGAGAATGATCCCCCGGTCTGCCAGCCAGCGGACTTTACCATCCTTTCCCTGCACGCGGTAATGCACCTCGTAATGATCTGTCTTCCCGGTGAACCAACGCCGCAGGGCAGCACGCACCGCCTTTTGATCATCGGGATAAATGGACTGCTCCCAGAGCTGAGGTTGCTCCCGAAGCTCTGCCAGACTCACGCCCCAGATGCGCTCAAAAGCTGGGCTGACATACGAAAAACGCGGCGGGTCCACCTCACGAAACCAGAGCACATCCCCGATGTTTTCCACCAGAAGCCGAAAATGCTCCTCATAAGAATCGGTGACGATTTCAGGCAGGCTTTCGCGCTTAGCAGGGCGCGGAGACTTGGTGGCAGCTCGCTTCTTCATAGAAAGCGAAAACTAACCACCGGAGGCTCCGCATGCCAGCGCGGTTTCCAGCCATGAACTTTTTTCTTATATCCGACTCAATAAGGTTCACTCGTCCGGCTTGAGAGGCCGCTCCATGAAGCGCACAGGTTTCTCATAGATGGCCAACACAATGCACCCGGCCTCACTCACCACGCTGTGATACGTGCCGGGGGGATGGATGCGCAGAGAGCCTGCATGGATGATGCCATTTTGATCCCGCTGACTGCCGGCTAGGACCAAGATATGCTCCCACCCCTCATGCAAATGCATGGGCACACGCGCCTCTTTGCGGAAACGAATGAGCGCCGCCGTGGGCCCTGTGATGCCATCTCCATAGAAGCGATAGATATCCACCCCGTCACGAAAGTAACTCCAGGGAATGTCCTCCTCCTGAGCTAAAATATTGAAGATGTCCTTCAACTCAAAATGAGGGAAGGTGAAGCTAGGCGGGGGAGAGGGATCGTCTGGATTCACAGTAGAGGACTTCGTGAGGAGCCGGGTTGCGTGCTGGGGAAACTTCGGGCTGGGGTGTGAGAAGATTAAGAAGTGATCGCCTGGATGAAGGCAGCGGAGTCGCTCACGGCTCCAAAAACACCGCCCTGCATTTTGATCATTTTCAGCGCAGCAAGATGGTTGCCATGATCGGTAGCTCCTGTGCAGTCAGACAGCATGAGGCATTCAAAGCCACGGTCATTCGCCTCACGCATGGTGGTGTGCACGCAGACATCCGTGGTGATGCCAGCGAGGACGATGTTTTGGATGCCCTTTTGCCGCAGGAGCATGTCGAGATCCGTGCCGTAAAAGGAGCCTTTGCCGGGCTTATCAATGATGGCCTCGCCTGGCAGGGGATAGAGCTCCGGGATGATGTCCCACCCTGGTTCTCCACGTGTGAGGATGCGACCACAGGGCCCGGCATCGCCGATGCCTGCGCCGATGCGCTGGCTGCGCCATCGTTTGTTAGCCGGGAGATCCGACAGATCTGGCCGGTGTCCCTCACGGGTGTGCATGATGTGATAACCCTGAGCACGGGCAGCCTCAAAGACGCGCTTGATGGGCTCGATGGGCGCGCGGGTGAGGCTGAGGTCGTAACCCATTTTGTCCACGTAGCCACCGGGGCCACAAAAGTCTGTCTGCATGTCAATGACCAGAAACGCAGTATTCGCGGGCCGGAGGTCACCATTGTAAGGCCAGGGATAAGGATCAGCTTCGACGTAAGGCATGAGAAGGATTGTTTTAAAATTCTGTAGCAAAGAGTGAACCAAGTTCGGGTGGCCCTGCGGTTAACCAGACCGCAGAACCACCCGACTCTCTCACCAACACCTGAAGAAATCAGTCGGCGGCCATGGGAAGATGCCCGTGCAGTTCTTCCTCCTCGGCAGGTTTCGGGGCCACCACGGCAAACTTGGCGCAGCCCGCCAGCACCAGCGCCACCAGGACGTAGCTGCAAGCGATCACGGGAGATTCACCGATGCCGATTTTCTCCCCATGCATGAGGCCGAAGAAAGTGAGCAAGGCCCCTGTCAAAGCGAAGTAGGACCCAATGGCGAACTTCCGATCAATGACGAACACCGCGATGGCAGGCAGGATCACCCCGCTCAAAATCGCCCCACCGCCCAGCACCTCCAGGCCGTGATAGAGCACGCCCACTTGGCCTAACTTCTCCAGGCCCACAGCCGCTGCATTCGTGCCAGCTGCGCCGAGGGAGTTATCAATGAGCAACTTGCCCCAGGCCGCCAAGTGAGGTGTGAGGGCCAGGATGACCGCAGGCGCGTGGCTCTTCGGTGTTTCCTGGAAGGCCTGCGCCCCGATCAACATGCCGATGTAGAGCAGGATGGGTGAAATGGCCACGATGGGGATGAGCGATGACATCAGCGAGATGATGCCAAAGGTGCAGAAGATAATCACCACCACCCCCGTGGCTGCCGAGTAGCCGATGCGCCCGCCCATGGACTTCCACCCTGGGTGACCGATGTAAACGGCATTGATGAAGGGATTGCCCAAGCTGCAACCGATGAGGCTGATGACACCGTCTGCAGTCAGCACTCGTGTGGTGGGGAAATCATCGCCCGCAACGGCTGCGCTTTCCACATTGTCCAGGGCCTCGACCAAATCATAGATCCCAAAAGGAATGGCCGTGACGAGGATCACGCCGAGAAACTCAAAGCCGGAAAAGATGTGGCCAAAAGCAGGCAGCGGAATGGAGAAACCGAAGTTGCTAAAAGAGCCCGTCAGCTTGGCCAGAGTCATGTCACCATAATTCAGACCGAAGAGATTCGACCCCCAAGCGATGACACTGCCGACAGCAATGGCCACCAGACCCGCCGGGATGCCTTTGTAATAACGCACGCCGCCGAACCAGCTCAGCAAGATGATGGCGAAGCAGACCACCCCGATGACAGGCGTGGTGAACATTTCCAAAGCCGGGCGCATGGAGATGAAGCTGATGGAAACCCCCGCCAGCGTGCCGAGCAGGGCGGCCCGTGGAGTGATCTTGCGAATGACGGGCGCGATGAAGCCGCCGATCATCAAGACGAAGCTTTGGATGAAGACCCAGGTCAACCCCGCTTCCCACCCTTTGATGGGGTCTCCCGTCTGCAACGAGATGGGCAGCATGATGACAAAGACCACCACAAACATGTGCGGTACACTGGTGCCAGAAGGCAGCGCACAGACATCATTGCGCCCGGTTTTCAGCGCCAGTTTGTAGGCTAACCAAGCGTAATACAGCGTGCTGAGACAGAGCATGAGGCCGGTGGCGGGCAGAATGCGGCCAAAGACGATTTCATCCGGCATCTTCAACACAAAACGCAGCAGCGCTGTGAGGGTGAGCAGGTTGACAAGGATATTGGTCCCGAAGCCGAAAAAGGCATTCCAGTCTCCGGGGGTCCAGATTTTAGGTTTGGTATCAGAAGCAGTCATGGCAGAAGCAGAGGTGTTTGCGATTCATTGATTTCATCAGCAGTTAGGCCAGAGCGGGAATGATCTTGGAAGAGTCTGTGACCCAGCCAAAGATCCCGCCTTGGGCTTTGATCATTTTCAGCCCCATCTCCTGGAAGATGGGGAAGTAGGAGGCCACACAGTCCTCCGGCACGAGACATTCGTAACCGCGGTCATTGGCCTCGCGGACGGTGGTATTGACACAGACCTCCGTAGTGACCCCTGTTACGACCAACTGGGTGATGCCCAGATTTTGCAAAATGGCATGAAGGTCCGTGGCGAAGAAGGCCCCTTTCCCCGGTTTATCTATGACCGGCTCCCCCCGGAGCGGATAGAGCTCAGGGATGATGTCATGTCCTTCTTCACCACGGATGAGGATGCGCCCCATGGGCCCTGTATCGCCGATGGTCTTGGCCCCGTGACCGCGCACTTTTTTAGCAGGTGGCAGATCCGCCAGATCCGGGCGATGCCCCTCACGGGTATGCAGGACCTGCAACCCCGCTGCCCGCCAGGCCGAAAGCAGCTTTTGGTTAGGCACGATGGCCTGACGGAGCTGGGAGACATCGTTGCCCAGCATCTCGCCAAAGCCGCCGGGTTCCAAAAAGTCACGCTGCATGTCAATGATGAGCAGCGCACATTTGGCAGGCACTAACTCAAAGGTGTAAGGCTCTGCCTCGATGTGGATGGAGTCATTCATAACCATGATCAGGGGGCTTCAGCGCGGATAGCGTGCCGGGTTTTAAAAGAAGATGGAAACACCGCCGTGAAACTGCACGAGGTCACGCTTGCGGCTGCCATCGGCTCCCAGCACTTGGTTTCCATCCAGCAGGCCGGGATTGTTCAGGTGATAGTATTTCACGCCGGCATAGACAGACCAGAAGCCCATGCTTTTTGGCACGAAGGTCAGCGGCACTGTGGCCACCACCCCGGTGCGGATCACTGCTACCCCTGAACCACCGCCGGTGCCGTCGAACTGCTGGTAAAAGTCATTGTCCGAGTAATTCAGGAAGGTGGGGAACTCGAACTTCACCTTCTTTAGGTCAATCGTCGGTGTCATGCCGACGGTGAAGTAATGGCTCTCGCTGGAAGTGGCCGGATTGAAGGCCACCGTGGCCTTGTTCTTCAGCTCTTTCCAAAAGGCGATGTAGGGATTGACCGAGAAGACCTTGTTACCCGTGTAAGCGGCATCGTTGAAAGACAGCTTCAACTCCAGATGCTGCGAGGTCGGGTAGGCTGACACCATGCTCTCAAAGGCGGTGTAGTTGACATCGAACTGCCAGTATTTGGCGAACTTGAAGGCGAGCCCTGCGATGGGGTCGAACTCATTCCAGTTGCCCTCATCGGGGCCGGACTCACGGCTGTGGACGGAGCTCCACACGCCTGTGGTCAGAGTGACGTCATTGAGAAAGCCATCTGGATTCGAATACAGATTCCAAAACACCAAAAACAACGGCTGCACGATGAGGCCCTGATTCTCCACATTCAGACCACGCGGCGTGATGTAGTGATCTGAAAAATCCACCTTCAGCAAAGCATGCACCCACTGGGAAGGAGGAGGCTCCACGATGGGAGAAATGACAGCTTTATCGCCCGCCTGAAGTGAGCTGGGAGTGAGGGCCAAACAGGCCCCGAACGCAAGGAGCGCAAGGGCGCCCTGGAGAGGATGTGGGAGGGATGTTTTCATGGGAGTCGGGATGCTTCCGGTGAAGCAATGACTCCTCATGGCATTTGCGATGCCAACGCTACCTTTCGATCCTCAATCCACTGGAAACCAACGTTTTGCAAAAGCCCAACGCATTCCTTCACTGGCCAAACTCGGTGGCATCTGTTGCGCGGCGCAACACGTGCAACGCAACACTTTCCCGCCTCACACGCGGGTAAGCTGACGGCGCAGCGAGATCTCAATGACGGTGATCAAGACGGCGAGGGTCATGAAGATGACCATGGCATTGATCCACAGGGTATCGAAGTCTGTGCCGAAGTAACGTTTCACCGTGCCGAAGAACACATTGGGCTGGATTTTACGACGGTAATCCGTGCGCTCCATTTCTGCCTTGGTGACTAGGTCTAGCACTTTACGATTTACATAAATCTCCTCCGCGCTGACGCCGTCTTCTTGCTCCAGGGCGCTTTGCAGCAGCTTGGGAGTGACCCTGCCGCGCATGGTGGCATCGCGGATCTCGCGCAGCTTGGAGGCCGCCTCGCGTTCCGTTTTGGCATAGAGACCTGAGACCACGGCCAGACCTTGTTTGGCGGCATCCAGATCCCGCTGCTGGTCGGAGGTCATCTTGATGTCCTTCGGCAGATTCACCAGTTCCTGAATGCGCGCCTCGAGCTGGTCTTGCGCAGCTGTGAGAGGATTCAGCTTTGCCTGAGAGATCAGCATGGCTTCATAGCTCCAGCGCAGGGGCATGAACTGGCAGATGAAGGGGACCTTGAGCTTGCTCGGCTCGCTCTCCTCCGTCACGCCGGCCTTGTCCAGCCAGCGCTGCATGGAGTAAACGAAATCGAGGTTCTTGTTCATCTCCTCATACTTGATGAGTGCCCCGCCGAGGATGATCTGCGGGATGAGAATGAGCGGGATGGCATTGATGGCCGTGCGGTTATCCGTGACCACGCTGGAGATGAGCAGGCCTAGACAGATGCCCGTGAGTGCGGTGACAAACATCCACCAGAGGTGGACAAAAAACATGTCTCGTATCTCCAGCACATTGTTGCCGATGAGCAGGTAGATGAAGCACTGGATGAGCGCAAAGGTGCTCAAGGAGATGATCTTGCCACTGAGGTAATAAAACGTGCGCAGGTTATGGTTACGCTCTCGACTCAACGTATGTCGGTCACGGATGATCTCATCCGCACTGTTCGTTAGGCCCAGGAACATGGCCACCACCAGGCTCATGAAGAGGTAGGTGGGGATGTGGAAGGCGGTGGCGTAGGTGTAACTTTCCTCCTCGCTGTATTTCAGCACGCTGGAAATGAGGAAGCCCAGCAGAGGTGCCTCAAGCAGCGTGGTGAGCAGGTTGGTGCGATTGCGCAGCTTACTCAGAAAGGCGCGCTTCAGCAGGGTGTAAAAGAGGATGCTCTCTTCCCGCAGCGTGTGTTTGGGCGGCTTGGGCATGGCCCGTGAGCGGCCCGTGGTGTGGGTATCCTCTCGCGGACGGGCGATGAGATTCGTGCTGCCTGGGAAGGCCTGAGCCTTCGCCATGCTCTCCAGCATGAGGTGGCTCTGGTAACGGTCGCGCCAGAAATTCGGCGGGAAACGCCGCGCGGCGACGAGGTGGCCATCGGCACTTCGCTCCTGGATGATGTCCCCGCTGATGTCGCGCAGGGGAGTCTCCAAAACATCGAAGACAAAGTCAGGCGTCAGGTTGCCCGGCATCTCGGCTTCGCGCTGGCCGGTCTCGTCGTTGTAGGCCTTCCAGAAATACTCGATCATGCCCTGCGGCGTGCCGAAGTAGGCTAGCTTCCCGCCTTTATCCAGCAGCAGGGCTTTATCGAACATCTGCAGCAGCCTCATGCTGGGCTGGTGGATGGAGGTGAGGACGATCTTGTTGCGCGCCAGGCTGCGGATGATCTCCAGCACGTGCTCACTGTCCTTCGAGGACAGGCCGGAGGTGGGTTCATCGAAGAGATAGACATCGGAGATGCCGATCATGTCCAAGCCGGCATTGAGACGCTTGCGCTCGCCGCCTGAGAGGTACTTTTGCTGCGGGGTGCCAGCGAGGCGTTTGCGCATGTCCGCCAGGCCCAGTTCGGCCAGCTTCGCCTCCACCCGTTTGCGCCGCTCTTCCGTCTTCAAATGGGGACAGCGGACGGCCACGGAGAAGTCCAGGTTTTCCTGCACCTTCAGCAGCGGGTCAAAGGCATCCTCCTGCGGGATGTAGGCGATGTAAGGAGTGAGATTGTGGAGGTTGTTGTACAGCGAAAGGCTGTTCATCAGCACTTCCCCGCCCCGAGTTTTCAGCTGACCGCCGAGCACGCGCAGCAGGGTGCTTTTGCCACAACCGCTGGGGCCCATGACGCAAATCATTTCCCCACGGCGGGCGATGAAGCTGATGCCGTCCAGGGCGGTATCGCGCCCGTCAAAGCGGTGGGCCAGCTCGCGCACTTCCATCTGGCGGATGGTATTGCGCTCTTCCTCGATGATGCGGTCGCTGAAATGACAGCGCAGGAACTGCCCTTCCCCCAGCGTGATGGTATCGCCATCACTAAGCATGATGCGGTCACGCACAGGAATCTGGCCGACGTAAATGGGGCGAGAACTGCGCAGCACCTCCAGCTCGCCCGTTTTCTGCGAGTAGTTGCACTCGATGCGCAGGAGGATTTCCCCCTCGGTGTCTTCAGAGAGGAGAATGTCCCCTTCATCCAGCAGCTCAGGTTTGTTAGAAACCAGGTAGGTATTGCGGCTGCCCTCCAGGCGGAACTGACCGCCAAATTCCTGGGCGCGCACGCGCAGATCCCGCAGGGAGATTTCGATCTCTCCCTGCGCGATGATGCTGTCCTCAATGGAGGCCTCGACAATGGTGCCCTCTTTCAGAGCCACGCCATTGATCGTGGCATCCGTGCTGCGCAGGGCCTCCACCGTCACGCCGAGGCCGAAACTGACGCGCAGATTGGTGCCGCGTCCGCGCTGCTGGGCGATCTCGGCATCGCCTGTCTCGGTGAGGGTGAGATAAAGCTGGGAACCGGTGACCGTCTTCTTCGAGTTGAAGTAGGAAATGAGGTCGTTGTAATCCAGCGTCACGTCCTCTAGCACCACGCGCTCGCCCGGATACAGGCGGGAGAAATCCCCCGGTGGCTGGCGGCGGCTGCGCACCAGGATGGGGATGCCGCCGGTGTTCTTTAGCAGCACCAGATTTTGAAAACGGAAAGCGACAACGGAGCAGTCGGCTGAGAGCGAGCGCAGCAGCACATCGCAAGCATCCCCCGAGCCCACGCGTAGGGTTTCCAAAGGTTGGCCGCTTTTGCTGGTGAAGTCTTCTTCGGCAGGCTTGTCCCCCGCATTGAGCTGATAAACGATGTCAATGGCCTGGGCGGCGATGCCCAGATTCGTCATGAAGAGGTAGAACTCCACCATCTGCCGCTGATTCGTCAGCGAGCTGGAGATGAGGAGGTAGAGCTGCACGCAGAGCAGAATCTTTTGCTCCATGGTTAGCTCATTGCTCAGTTCCTTCGCCCGCTGGGCCAGGTCCTGAGGCTGCTGCAGGGCCTCGAAGTAAAGGCGGCGCATGTCCGCATAGATGGCCCCGCTGTAGTCATAACGCAGGTAGCCCAGGGAGGACTCGATTTCCTCCTCCTCCACCTCGCCATCCAGCTTGGAAAAGCCCGCAAAGACCTCGATCAACACGGGCAGCATGGAATTGCGCGTGGAGGTGGTGAGGATGGAGCTATCCTCGCCTTTCCACAGTTGCCACCAGTGCTTGGGCTTTAGCCAACTCAGCGGCTCCTGCGGCGCATTCTCAGGCCGCCGGTGCAGGGGTGGTCGGGACATTTGGGCAGTGCTCATGCAGAGGAATGCCCTGGGTGACTTTCCCAGGGCGCGCGACTATCGGCGGTCTGAGTCACGTAGCAACTCAGACTGCGGAAGAAAGCATGGAATGCTGCTGGAGGCAGAAATCAGGCCAGGCGGCTGTCAATGTCCTTCTCCAGCCAGGTCCACATGCTTTCCAGCGAGGCGGAGACGCGGGTCTTCGCTGCCGCCAGTTCATCTGCGGTGAGCTTTTGCCCAGCCGCAGGCACCTGACGGCCAAACATGTAGTATTTGATCTTCGGCTCTGTGCCGGAGGGACGCACGGCAAAGCTGCGGCCATCGGCCAGGTCCACAAAGAGCATCTTCTCCTTGGAAACCACTTCGCCTTCTTCGTCGTGGATCTCATCCTTGCGGAAATCGCGCACATTGACCACGGCGCTGCCGTCCACTTCCGTGGGAGGATTGGTGCCGTAAGTATCGGCCAGTTTGGCGATCTGGGCGGCACCGCTGGCCCCTTCGAAGACTTTGCTCTGGTTTACTTCCAGGAAGTAACCGACCTCGCTGTAAACCTCGTCCAGCAGCTCCACCACGGTCAGGCCCCGGGAGGCGGCGTAGGCTGCCAGTTCGGCGAACATGACCACCGCACCGTTGCCATCCTTGTCACGGCTGAAGTCGTCGCCCATGTAGCCGTAGCTTTCCTCACCGCCGAAGACGAGGAACTTGCTGTATTGGAGACGAGCGGCGCGAGATTCTGCGGCGGGCAGGTCGCGGTACTTCGCCAGAATTTCCGCTGGCAGCGCGGCTTCGTATTTTGCTAGCTTAGCGCTTATCCATTTGAAACCGGTGAGGGTATTGATGCACTGCACGCCATACTTGGCGGCGATGGTGTCCTGCATCGGGCTGGTGACGTAGGTCTTCAGGAAGACGGCATTTTTCCGCGTTTCGTCATTCAGGATGCCGAGATCCGTCATCGTCTTCAGGCGATACCAGCCCATGAGGGAACCGGTCTGGTTGCCCGTGAGCAGCACCATTTCACCCTGCGCATTGCGCACACCCACGCCCATGCGGTCGCAGTCGGGGTCTGTGCCGATGACGATGTCTGCGCCTTCCTTGTTCGCGAGATCCACGGCCATTTTCAAAGCCGGGGCATTCTCCGGATTCGGCGATTTCACGGTCGGGAAACGACCATCGCGCACGTCCTGCTCAGGCACGGTGAAGAAATTGAAGCCGAGACGCTTCAGCAGCACGGGCACCAGCACGCCACCTGCGCCGTGAAGGGCGGTGTAAATGATTTTGAGGTTTTTGGCCTTCTCGTTCTTCAGCAGCTCCGGCTGCAGCATCATGGTCTCCACACGCTTGAGGTAGATCTCGTCCAGCTCTTCGCCCAGCATCGTCAGTTTGCCCTGCTGATCTTCCGGCAGCGGATTGTAGGCCTCATCCACGATGGCATTCACCTCTTTGATGATGCCGGTGGCGTGGGGTTCCACAATGCCTGCGCCATCGCTGTAATTGACTTTGAAACCGTTGTCGTGGGCTGGGTTGTGCGAGGCCGTGATCATCACGCCGGCATCGGCACGCAGGTGGCGCACGGCGAAGGACATTTCTGGCGTGGCACGGCAACCATCGAAGAGGTAAACATCCGCCCCGTTATCCATCGCGATCTGGGCACACTTCTGGGCGAACTCAGCGGAGAAATGGCGCGTGTCATGGCTGAAGACGATGCTCGGTTTGCCCGTCAGGCCTGAGGTGGCGCGGTAGGTCTTCGCATAGGCGACGAGGCCACGTGTGGCACGGCCCACGTTGTAGTAGTTCATCGAGTTCGTGCCCACACAGGGATGGTCCGGGCGCTGATCTGCGGCGGCGTCACCGCGCTCTGCCGTCGTCACCACTTTACCCACGGTGCGTCCGCGCAGGCCACCGGTGCCAAATTTGAGGGCCTGGAAAAAGCGATCGTTCAGCTCATCCCACTGGGCCGAGTTCGCCAGCTCTTCGATGCTGGAGCGATAGACCGGATTCTCACTGGCAGAGAGGAGCGCCTGGATGTTTTCAAGGCTGGATGGCAGGAGCTTGCCGGAATCGGCGGCGGACTGGAGAGTGGCTTCAAGGGACATGGTGTGGCGAGAATAGCGGGAAGCCCTCGTTTGGCAATGCGTTGCAGTGGTGAATTTACCTGCGATGCAAAGTCGGATGAAGGATACGGCCAATTCAGGCTTGGCAGGCGATTGGCCCACGCTCACAATCCAGGCGAACCTTCTGAATCATGCCAGCCACCCTCACCACCCGCGCAGCGACTGAAGCCGATGTGCCCACCATCCTGGCGCTGATCCACGAACTGGCCGAGTATGAAAAACTCACCCACGAGGTGGTGGCCACGGTGGAGAGCCTGCTGGAAACGCTGTTTTGCCCGAACCCCTGTGCCGAGGCGCTGATGGGCTGCGTGGATGGGAAGGCCGTGGGCTTCGCCCTGTATTTCCAAAACTACTCCACCTTCCTGGCTAGGCCGGGCCTGCACCTGGAAGATCTTTACGTGCAGCCTGCGCATCGCGGCTGTGGCCTGGGCAAGGCGCTGATCACTGCCGTGGCCCGAATCGCCTATGAGCGGGGCTGTGGGCGCTATGAGTGGACCGTGCTGGACTGGAACACGCCTGCCATCCGCTTTTACGAAAGCCTGGGCGCTGAAATGAAAAGCGACTGGCGCATCATGCGCGTGACCGGCCCCGCGCTGACCGCCATGGCGAAACTTTCCACCTAACCGAAAGCATGACCTGGATCGACTGCGGCCCTCAGCACCTGGAATCCATCCGCGCCATCTTCAACGAGGCCATCGCCAACTCGACGGCTCTGTATGAAGATGAACCGCGATCGGCGGCCTTCATGGAAGCCTGGTTCGCCGCCAAACAAAAAGGTGGGTTTCCGGTGCTGGGCCTGATCAATGAAGAAGGGGTGCTGATGGGCTTTGCCAGCTACGGCCCCTTTCGTTCGCATCCAGGTTATCGCTTCACGGTGGAGCATTCCATCTACCTGGATGTGCGCTTTCGCGGCCAGGGGTTAGGCACGCTTTTTTTAGAGCGTCTCGTGACCACGGCGCAGGCCCAGGGGCATCACCTCATGATCGGCGTCATTGATGCCGACAACGTCGCCAGCATTCGCCTGCATGAGCGGCAGGGTTTTGAAGCCTGCGGGCATCTGCGGGAAGTGGGGTATAAATTTGGCCGCTGGCTGGATGTGGTGATGTACAGTCTCACTCTCTCCGAGTGAGGTACAGTATTCATCACTCTCCGAGTGATGGGCTTGGGGGATCGAGAAAGGAACAGAGGTGGAGAAAGTAAATCGAGGTTGGAATGAGAGACGTTTTCTGGATCGCATCACTCGGAGTACAGTATTCATCACTCTCCGAGTGATGGGTTTGGGGGATCGAGAAGAGGGTGCGCGTTAAGGGGACGGAGATAAGGGTTGGAATGAAGGACGCTTTTCTGGATCGCATCACTCGGAGAGTGATGAGTACTGTACTGAAACATTTCATCCTTTGCTCTTGCGGGGGTGCTGCCTTGGGCAAAAGTCACATTTCGTTATGCGCTTTTTTGATCCTGAAGATCAATTGGTCATCACCCAGCGGAAGCTGCCTCATTGGTCCCAGGATGGGGTGGTGTGTTTCATCACCTGGCGGATGCATGATTCCATGCCGAAAGCGGTGGTGGAAAAGTGGCTGGCTGCAAGGGGCGTTTGGCTGGAGCAGCGTGGGATTGATGTGCGTGAACGCGACTGGAAAAGGCAGCTTTACCAACTGGACTCAACTGTCATCGCGGAGTTTCACGATCACTTCACTTCGCGCTGGCATGAGGAGCTGGACAAATGCCACGGCACCTGTGTCCTGCGTGAGGCTGAGGTGAGCGGTCTGGTGGCTGAAAGCCTGATGCATTTCGACGGTGACCGTTATGAGATGCTGGACTTTGTCATCATGCCTAACCACGTGCATTTTCTAGCAATGTTCCCGGACAAAGACGTCTTATTAAAGCAGTGTGAATCTTGGAAACGATACACGGGTCGGCTGATTCAAGACAAACTCGGCGCTGAAGGCCGGTTCTGGCAGCAGGATGCTTTTGACCATCTGGTTCGCCATGAAAGCCAGTTCAAAAGGTTGCAGAGCTACATCGCCGAAAACCCGGCCAAAGCCCACCTCAGGCCTGGGGAGTTTCATCTGCGGCAGTGCGGCATTCCTCTCTCCAAATGACGGGCTTGGGGATATAGCATCACTCGGAGTACAGTATTCATCACTCTCCGAGTGATGGGCTTGGGGGGATCGCGAAGGAGGGTGGGCGTTGAAGGGACGGAGATGAGGGTTGGAGTGAGAGACGTTTTTCTGGATCGCATCACTCGGAGAGTGATGACTACTGTACGGGACCCAGGCTCTGGAGGTAGGCCATGAGGTGGATGACTTGCTCTTCACCCAGGGCGGTGAGCAGGCCTTCGGGCATGAGGCTCATGGAGAGCTGCTGCTGCTCGGTGATCTCGCCGCGCTCCAGCGTCAGTCTTTCGGCGGGGGTCTGGACGGTGACGGTCTTGGGATTCTGCTCGGGGATCACGCCGGTGATGGTGCGGCCATCTTTCAGCTTGAAGACGGTCATGCGGTAGTCCGCCGGCACGATGGCGCTGGGGTCCAGGATGTTTTCCAAGAGGTAGGTCAACTTGTGCCGATCCCCGCCCGTGAGGTCGGGGCCGATCATGCCGCCTTCGCCGTAGAGCTTGTGACAGGCGGCACAGGCGGCCATGAAGACCATCTTGCCTTTGGGGGCCTCGCCTTTGGCCAAGGCGGCCGGGGTCAAGGCGGCGGTCCATTTGGCCATCTCGGCTTTTTTGGCCTCTGGGGTATCGCGCAGCTCGCCCCAGACTTCGGTCAGCTTTTTGGTTAGGGCTTCATTCTTCAAGCTGACGATGGCACGGGCTTGATAAGGTGAAATGACGGAGGCAGGAACCTTCCCGGCTTTGAGGGTGTCCAGCAAGGCATGGGCATAAGCGGGACGGCTGATGAGGGTATTCACCGTGGCCGTCTGCTGCTCCAAACTGCGTCCGGGCCAGGGCTGAAGCAGGGCCTTCGGGATGCTCGGGTCATCATAGGCAGCCAGGGCGCTGCGGGCTTCGGTGCCGATGACTTTGTCATTCACCAGACCGCGAATGAGGGGCAGCAGCTCGGGCTTCGCACTGCGGGTGAGGCTGGCGAAGGCATTGCGACGGGCGGAGGCATCGCCTTCCATGTCTTTGACGATGGGGATGAGTTCCTCCATCGGGCGACCGCCGCCAAAGACGGTGGAGAGTTGGCGCACATTCTCAAGGAGTGAGGGCATCTTGCCCTCACCCGATGAGGCCAGGATGGCCTCACTCCTTGTTTCCAAGAGCTTCGCCACTTCATCCCAACCCTTCGGTTTCGGGGCTTTGTTCCAGCCATTCAGGGCGGCGGACATGCCATCGAGAATGTCTTTTTGCAGCTCGGGCTGTTTGCCAAGCAGGGCCACCAAGGCCTCCACCGCCGCAGGTTGTTTTTCGATTTCTTCGGTGATGCGACGGGCCACCAAACGACGCACCGTTGGGATCTTGGCGCTGGCGATGAGTTCCACCCCACGCATCGGATCGGCCGCCACGGATGGCTCGATGCCATACCAAATCATGAGCGGCTGCTGGCGATCATTGGCGTCCTCAGCGCGCTGGGCAAGAGCGGTGGCGATGGGCCAGCGGGAGGCGAGTGGGAGGCGCTGAAGAAGTGACGCCACATGCAATCGAACAAGTCCTGAATCGCTTTTTTCAGCAAGTTTGGAAAAAAACTCTCCACATTCCTTCAGCATTTCAGGAGGTGTATTCTCAGGAGCGGAATAAATCGGCCAATGGTTGATAACTGAATTAAAAACCCAGCCCACATCTTCTTCTTGAATCGTGGGATACAAGAACGGCATAAACCACATTATAAGTCCACCTGGGTTGGTAGCTATGTCGGGCCTCGTAAGAGAAACGTTATAATTCGAGAGCTGAAGTCTCATACGTTGCCACCAATTATTCGGCTCTTGAGACCCAGATAATTTCGTCTTTTCAGTGATCTTTTCATCACTCTTTGCTTGGCGCTGTAATTCCTCAAACTTGGCGGGGTCAACTGGCTTCGGCTCCCCATACACAATCTTGTAAATGCGCCCGCTCGTCCGATGCACGCCGTCATTGTCATGGCACTCGCCGGAGTCGCTCCAGTCGGAGACGAAGACGTTGCCATCGGGGCCGGTGATGAGGTCGAGGCCGCGGAACCAGGGGTCTTTGGCCTGCATGAAATCAGGGGCGTGTTTGCCCACGTAACCGCAGCCTTCGCGCTCCAGGGTATCCACATTGATGCGGCGTCCGTGAAGGTTGCAGGTGAGCATCTTGCCGTGGTACTCTTTCGGCCAGGTGCCGCCCTGATAGATGAGCATGCCAACGTGGGCATGGCCGCCGCCGAGTTCCAGTGTCTTGTTGCTGATGCCGGTGCGGATGTCGCTCCATTTTTCAGCGCCCGTGTCCCAATGGAAATGGTCGGCGGTTTGTTCGATCACTTCATAAACATGCGGGTTCAGGTGGGTGCCGAACATGCGGCGATAGTAGGCCCCTGGGATCACATGCCAGAGATGGCCGATGACGGTATTGATCATGAACAGCTCACCCTCGGCATTCCAATCATGGCCCCAGGAATTGGTGCCGCCATGGGCCACCGTTTCCAGGACTTTGCGTGTGGGGTGATAACGCCAGATGGCGCAGTTCATTTTCACACGCTTTTCGTTAGGTGTGCCGGGAGCCCCCACAGCGGAAGTATCGGTGATGCCATGGCGGCCATAAAGCCAGCCGTCCGGTCCCCAGCGCAGGCCATTGACGATGTTGTGACCGATGGTCTTGGTATTGAAGCCATCCAGCAGGATCTGGGGCGCGGCATCCGGCACATCATCGCCATTTTTGTCGGCGATGAAGCTCAGGGTGCCATCATTCAAAATCCAGGCCCCGCCGTGGCCCCACTCCACGCTGGTGAGGTAGGCGCCCTGGTCCCAGAACACCTTGCGGCCATCGTGCTTGCCATCGCCGTCCTTGTCTTCCAGGATGATGATGCGGTCGCGCAGCTTGGTGTCCCAGCGGGCGGGGTTTTCTGCATAGGTGTAGTTTTCTGCCACCCAGAGGCGGCCCTTGGCATCCCAGGTCATGGCGATGGGCTGCTGCACATCCGGCTCAGCGGCGAAGACCACGCACTTGAAGCCCGGCGGCAGCTGCATCGTGGCGGCGGCTTCCTCGGCGGACATGGGATCGCCTTTTTCGGAATTGAAAGGTTTCGGGAAATCAGCAGCGAACGCCGAGGTGGCGAGCAGGGGCAAAAGCAGACGGTTCATAGGCAGGGCAAAACAAAACGGGCGAGAAGGAGAAAAACTCACGTCGCAGTATGAATCTTCTCCCCACTTGAACAAAAGCCTTCTTTCTGCGGAATGAGGGACAGGTGACAAAAAGGTGCTTCACCTGCGAATTGACATTTCACTGCCGCGATGGCAGCCTAACGACATGATTCGGATTGCCCGCCCCAAATTTGACGCCCTGCTAGGCTCTCGCCTGGCTGGACAGGGGCCTGTGGCAGGCTGAGTGCACCGAATCTGACGACACTCCCACCACGGCTCCCCTCACCCCGGGCCGTGGTTTTTTTTGCGCCGCTGCCCGTCCCTGCACTCTCCCCCCAACCCTTCGCGGCAGCGCTTATGCATTCCACCGTTTCTTCATCGCCTGTAACCCCGCCACCCCAGCCGTGGCCCACCTTTGCCCAGGAAAACCGGGCGACCTTAAAACTCGCGCTTCCTCTCATCTCCGGCCAGCTCAGTCACATGCTGATGGGCGTGTCTGACACGGTGATGATCGGCAGTGTGGGGGTCGTCTCGCTCGGTGCGGCCACCTTTGCCAATACCCTGCTGGCCGTGCCCTTTGTGGTGGGCATGGGGTTGCTGAGTTCCGTCTCCGTGCGGGTCTCGCAGGCGCATGGGGCCAAACAACCCGAAGATGCCCAAAGTGCCGTCATTCACGGCACCTGGCTGGCTCTGGGGTTGGGCCTGGCGGTGGTTCTCGCCACGCTGTTGCTCATCCCCTTCCTGGGCCATTTTAGCCAGCCGGGGGATGTCACGCTGCAGACGCCCATTTACCTGCTGCCCTGTGCGGTTTCCCTGATCCCCTCGCTCATCTCGCTGGTGTGGAAAAACCATGCCGATGCCCTCAATCGCCCCTGGCCTCCGTTCTGGATCACGCTGGGGTCGGTGTTTCTAGACATCCTGCTGAACTGGCTGTGGATCCATGGCAAATGGGGCTTCCCCGCCATGGGGCTGGCAGGCGCGGCCTACTCCACCCTGGTCTCGCGGACTCTGTGCATGATCGCGCTTTTTGTTTGGCTGAAAAACAGCCGGACGCTGCACCTGTGGACACCGCAGAAGTGGTGGGTGCGGTGGCAGAGGTCGGAGTTCGCCAGTCTCTTGAAGATCGGCATTCCCACCAGTTTTCACCAGCTCGCGGAGGTCACGGCTTTTGTGCTGGCCTCACTCATGATCGGCTGGCTGGGCGTGGTGCCGCTGGCTTCACATCAGGTGGCCATCACCTGCATCGCCACGGCCTACATGGTGCCTTTGGGCATCTCCATGGCCACGACCGTGCGGGTGGGCGAGATTGTGGGCGCGAATCAGCGGCCGCGTTTGCATCGGGTGCTGCTGGGCAGTTGGATTTTTGCCACCACCTTCATGTCCTGCTCCATGCTGGTTTGTTTCCTCTGGGGTGAGCCCCTGGCGCGGGCTTTTGTCAATGAACCGGAGGTGATCAAACTCACGGCCTCACTGCTCCTGGTGGCGGGACTTTTTCAACTCTTCGACGGGCTCCAAGTCGTCTCTGCCGCCGCCCTGCGTGGCGTGGATGATGTGACGGTTTCCGCCTGGATCGCCGTGCTGGCTTACTGGATCATCTCGCTGCCTTTAGGCTGGGTGCTGGGCATCCAAAGAGGCTGGGGCGCCACCGGCATCTGGGCCGCCCTAGCCGTCGGCCTCGGCATCGCCGCCGTGCTGCTGATGTGGAGGGCGTGGCGGTTGCTGGGGAGCTGCAATCCTGGTGAACCCCCCCGTCAAGATTGAATCCTTGAATTGCGAAGGATTGCTGGATTGCATTCATTTTCAATTCCTTCCAAGTCTTCAGCAAACGAGGGCGAAAAGACGTTCCCCTCTCCCCGCTTGCGGGGAGAGGGCCAGGGGTGAGGGGCGGTGGGATGGTCTGGGTGAGGTCAGGACATAGGTAACACATCAGGCTCAAGACATGGGTTACACATCGACGTGGTCTGGGTTACACATTCTGAGGTTCGTTTGACTTCTTTTTCTTAGCCTTCGGAGGCTCTTACTTCAACTCGCTTCCTTTCGCCAGCTTCCAGCGAGCCGCTAGCGGCTCGCTGGAAGCTGTGCGTCGCGGGCTCCAATTGCCCTAACAATAAGTTGGCAAAATATAGATCGATGAGCCCATCTTCCCGGGGTGACAACCCCACACTCCATCCTGCTAAGGCTTCTGAGATGAAGATGGAACGGCTCTTCCACTTTAACAGCCCACGACGACTGATCTTGCGGCTCTGGGGCAGTTTCTCATAACGGAGGTCTTCGGGTAAGCCTCCATAGCTTTTTGACGATGCGGTGTAGACTTCTCCAGGGGTTTTCATGCCCAGGGCCTGGTGCGGGCGCTGGTGATTAAATTCTTCTTTCCACGCATCCAATGCGTCTTGGCTCCAGCCTTGGGATTGGCATTGCAGTTCGTTGCTTATGTCCCGATGCATCCGCTCGTGAGCTCCATTGTCTTGCGGGCAGCCGGGCCGACCGCGTTCTAAGTCAATGCCCAGGGCCAACCACCGCGCCGAGAGTCGGCTCAGTCCCAGCACCCCGCCATGACTGGCAAAGGGGCTGCCGTTGTCGCTGCGGATGGCTTGCGGTAAGCCATGGCGCTTAAAGAGACGCTCAAACCGGTCCCACACCGCTTCAGTGTCGCCTTTGACAAGCCGATGACAGTCCAGGATGTAACGACTGTGTTCATCGCGCACGGTCAAAGGCTCACACTTTTGGCCTTCAGGATCTCGCCACCAGCCTTTAAAATCCACGCTCCAGACCTCATTGGGGGCTTGGCCTCGACGGCCGCTATTGAGCCGGATGGCCGAGTGAGGGGCAGGCCGGATCCTGCGCTTAACCACTAGGCCTGTTCGTTCCAGCACGCGTTTAAAGCTGCTTAAACTCGGAGTTTGTTGAGCCCCCCACTGACGCTGGTAAACTTCTCGCAGCTTCAGGGGGCCCCAATAGGGGTGCTTGTTTTTGAGGAGGATGATCCCACAGACCTGCTCTTCGCTGAGTTTGGTGGGGGCATTTTGAGGCTTGCGACTGGCTTCGTGGAGGCCTTCCAGGCCATGGGCTAGGAAGCGCTCCTTCCACTTGTAGCCCGTCTTGGCACTGATGCCGTAGTCACGACACATAATCGCCGGAAGTTCCCGCTGTTGAGGGCCTTTAATGCAAATTCAATTTTTTGGTCCATTGGGGTGCTGCGATGCCACGGCATGTCGCCATGCTAGAGCATATTAAATAATACTGTAGCCGCATGAAGCAAACCATCCAGCGGCATCTCTGGCGCTGATTTTGGAGAAGGCCATACTAATGGCCTCATCCAAGGCCTCCTGTGTGCGCGCCTCCGCGCTACGCAGCAGCCACTTGATCTTGCTCCACATCTTCTCAATCGGATTAAGGTCGGGCGAATAGGCTGGCAGGAACTTGATCTCGGCTCCTGCCGCTTCCACCAACTCGGCAAACTTTGGACTCTTGTGCACCGAAAGGTTGTCCATCACCACAATGTCGCCTTTCCGTAAACTCGGGCAGAGAACCCTAGTGGCGAAAGTGACAAAAGCATCGGTGTCCATGGCTCCAGGCAGGTGCATGCAGGCTGTGCTTCCGTCCAGCCGGATGGATGAGATCATCGTGGTGCTCTGCCAGCGTCCGCAGGGTGCCGCTGCATGCAGCCGCTTCTTTCGGGGGGCACGTCCGTAAAGGCGGGTCATGTTGGTTTTGGCACCGCTTTCATCCAGGAACACTAGGCGTCCGGGCTCTAATCCTCCTTGGTGTTTTTTCCAGCGGCGGCGTGCAAGGCGGATGTCGTCCCGGTCTTGCTCAGAGGCCCGGAGCGTCTTTTTTTAAAAGTCAGGTTCATGTCCGCCAGCACGTAATGGAGGGCGGGCAGGGTGCAGGTGAGACCAAGCGCCTCGCGCAACTCAGCCAGCGTCATGTCGGGCTTGTCTGCCAGCAGCTTGCGGATGGCAATGCGGTGCTCGGCGACAATGGTCCTTTTGCGGCCAGCGCGGTGGTGGAGGGACTTGATGTGACCGAGTTTGCGCTGCTGCTGGAGGAGCTTTTTGACCATGCCTAGGGAGACGTTGAAGCGGTGGGCGATGACCTCGCGGGTACCTTCGCCGGAGAGGTAGGCGCTGACAATGCGTTTGCGTAAATCAAGGGATAGAGCTGCCATATGAAACAGCTTAACATACTTCGTTCGCGTGGCTATACAATTATTAAATATGCTCTAGCCCCTGCGGGCTGCCCAATGTGTTACCTATGTCCTGAACCTTTTGTGTTACCTATGTCTTGAAACAGCACCCGAGGGGCCTACTTTTTGCCGAAGCACTGAATCCGGCCATCCATGGTGCTCACGTACACGCGGCCTTGCGCCACGGTGATGCCGTCCCAGACGGGCGGGCTGGTGATTTCCAGGCCGGCGCTTTGCTCTCCCGTTTCCACATTCACAGCCCACATCTTGGCCCCGCGTTCACCACTGAGGGCGGCGTCTTGCTCCGCCAGTTCCTTGAGGATTTCTGGGTCGCGTGCAGCCAGGCGTTCAAAGGCGTACTCTTCGTCAATCGTATCCGGTGGGCCGCTGACAAAAAGGGTCTTGCCGGCCAGGGCCATGCTGCGCGCTACGATGGGCACGTAGCGGTCCCAGGTGTGTTTGACAAAGCTGCCGCCCGCTTTGCCACCGCCGCTGGCACCGCCTTTGAACCACAGGGCCGCGCCTACTTTGCCCTTGCCCGTTTCCACGCCAGCGCCCACTCCGTGGACTTGGTTGCCCGAGCTGTCGCGGGAGTCGCCATTGTCGAAATTGCAGACCAGCATCGCGGACTTGGGCTGGGTATCTGGCGCGGCGAAACGTGACTCCACCTCAGCCGGGGTGAGTGCCTGGTGGTAGAGGGCGAATTGATCCATCAGCCCACTGAAGCTTCCCGCGCTGCCTTCCGCTGCGCCTTGGCCATTGCCCAGCATGAGCGGATTTTTGGGCCGTGCGGCGATGAGCTCACCCGTGCCTTGTGCGACCAATTTGCCATCCAGGTAAAGGCTCATCACCTTGTCTTGGGCCAACGTGCCCACGAGGTGGTGCCAGCCTTCGGTCAAGGTTTCTGCCGAGACGATAGTGGTGACTTTGCCCGCGCTGCGGACGTGCAGTTGCGGTTTCTTTTCGCGAATGTCTAGGACCACGCCTTGCAGCGGGCCACCGTGGTGGAGGATGGTGCCGCTGGCCGTGTCTGGCAGCACCCAGGCCTCGATGGAAAGCGCCTTTTGGCTAGGGTCCAGCACGTCCATGTCAGGGAACTGCACGGAGCCGGGGACAGGCTGTCCTTTGGCCACGGCCTTGCCCTTTGCGGCCCCTTTGCCCTTGCCTTTGCCTTTTTTCTTAGCGGCATTGGCCTTCATCGTTTCGCTGTGGCCCACCTGCGTTTCTTTGCTCGGCTGCACGGCCAGGGGCTGGCCATCGGGACCGAGGACCACTGAGTTGCCTTTGCGTTCTGTGGTGGCCCCTTCGGTATCGTAGGCCTGTTCGGGCGGAGCCTTGGGCGTGGAGAACAGGGTGTACTCCATGGTGGTCGTCCACTTGTAGTACTGGGCTTCGCGTCCGTAGGAATAGACGTTCTTGTCATCGTGTACCAGGATGCGGCCAGCGGGGGCGTACTTGCCCGCCTGGAAATAACCGCCATGGCCCCCGGCGAAGCTCTTGCCATAGACCCAGTAGCTGCGGTGGAAATTCGAGTCATCCAGGAAACCCATGGGCGCAAACAGGTGCTGACCTTCGCCTTTGTGGGCACCGCCTTGTTTGTCAAAGTCACCGGACACCGGGCCCACTTCCACGCGCTTGCCATCGTTGCCGATTTTCTGCGTGCGCAGGTAGGTCCACTTGCCATCGCTGCTGAGGATGTCATTCAGCGCCACCGGCATTTGCAGGGTCTTGTGGCGGTCGTTGAGATCCCCGCCCGTGTCGGGATCGCGATCATCGTAGTGCTCCTTCACTTTCATCTCGCCGGTCTTGGCATTCACGCGGTAAAACCACAGGCCATCATCCAGGAAGCAGGAGCGCCCAGAGACAAAGGTGACCAGGCCATTTTCCACCAGCACGCTGCCATGCACCGGCCACACGCTCTCCATCATTTCCCAGGCGGCATGGCTGAGCTGGGCCGGGGCCCCTTGGAACTTCCAAATCAACGCGCCATCCTTGGCCCGCAGGCAATAGACATAACCATCTTTGCCACCAAAGTACACCCGGCCCTTCCAGTAACTCGGCGGGGAATCAATGCGCCCCCCGGCGATGAAGTGCCAGGCCTCCTGGCCCGTGGCGGAATCAAACGCGTGCAGGGTGTGACGATCCACCTCGGCGACAAAGGTGAGGCCTCCGGCGCTGGAGCTGGTGCTCAGAGGTGGGGTCAATTTGACCTCCCAGGCCAGGCCCAGGTCTGGCAGCAGATCTTGGTTTGAGGAGCCGCTGCGGGCATTGTCGGCCCGGTAGGTGGGCCAGTCTTTGGCATCGGCCTCTTTTTCTTCCACCGCTTCCGCGTAGGCCGGGCCACGGCTGAGACGCTCTGCATCTGGCGTGTAGGCGGGCATGGGGTAGCGCGGCTGGGAGGCCAGCACACTCATGCCATCCAGCTTCGCCTCCGGGTAGCAGGCGCAGTTGTGCGGGCCTGCATAGGTGAGTCCATTGGCAGGCAGCACCCCGTAGAGACAGGCCCCGCGCACCCAGTGATTGAGATCCCAGTGCTGCTTTTCCATGTCCACATACTCAATGCCCGTGCGTGAGGGCATGAGGTATTTCTCCGTCGCTTTGGCCTGGTAGCAGCGATGGTGAAACCAATAAGTGCCTTCAGGAACATCCGGGTAAAATTTCTTTTTCACCAGCCCGGTCAGCGGATCACGCCCTGTGTATTCACCGCTCTGGTTGCCACTGGTGGTGCCCGCATTCCAGACCAGGCCCTGGGCCACAATGAGGTCTTCCATGCTGCGGTAGCCGCTCTTTTCATGAGAGGCCGTCCACATGTCCTTGCCCGTGTCTGCATCCACACCCTTCATGCTGCCATCACCCCCCGCGTAGAGGATGACGTCATTGTGCAGGAGCACACGCGGAGCGAAGTTGAACTCGTAGAGCTTGCGGCGCTGCGCTGGCACATCGGCAAATTTCGTCTCGCCCGTTTTCACATCCAGGCAGGCCAGGCCATCGCCATTGTAGTAAGCGATGCGTTTGTCGTCCAGGCAGAGCGTGACCGGGGCGATGCGGTCCTCTTTCTTCCAAAGCGTCTTGCCCGTTTCCGCCTCGATGGCGAAGAGATTGCGCGGTTTGCCATCCCAGTTGAACTCCGTCTCCACGCGCTTTTGATCGCTCTGCGCCTTGACGGCAAACTCTTCGTTTAAGCGCCAAGGTTCCTGATTGGCCAAGGCATACAAGGTGCCGTCGCGATACAGGATTTCCTCCGTGCCAGCGGTCTGCGGATACTCGCGGATGACTTCGCCCGTGGCCGCATCCAGGCATGAGATGGGGGCTGCGATACCCATCGTGACATACACTTTGTCCCCAATGGAAACGAGGCGGCGGGTGAGCTGCGTGGGGCCCGACTTCAGCGGCCACAGGTGCGTGCTCCACTGCGGGATCGGCTTCTTCCAAAGGATGGTGCCATTGAAGGCATCGCGCGCGATGAGCATGAACTTCGCCGGCATGAGGATGGAGATGCGGCTGCCCTCATCCATGATGTAAAAGATGCGCCCGCCCGAGGAGACCTTCGCACTGACGGAGGACATGCGGTCATGGTGGCGGCTCCAGCGGGGATTTCCCACCCACTGCATGCGCGTGGGCGGGCCCACCAGCAGGTCTTTGGAGGTGGTGTTGCCTTTGGAATCATAGGCGTAGTGTGTCCACTCATCCATGCCTGTAGGCCAGGCCTTCACCGTCTTTTCCCAGGCCCCATTTTTGCGCACCATCGCCACTCCCAGCGGGGCCAGCACGCGGTCCATCTCTTCTTTGCTCACAGCCGCGTCTTCTACCACCAGCAGGTTCACGAAGTTCTCAATGTAAGGCAGGTGTTTGCCATTCCAGCTTTCCACCGCCACGGCTCCATACTGCCCGGTTTTGTGCACAGCTTCGCGCAGGCTGGCCACTGCCTTCTCATCCTGGGTCAGGCCCTGCACCTGATAACGCTCGTTGGCTTTGAGACGGGCGGTCAGTTGACCATCGCCACAACCGACATGCACAACGATGCCACCTTTGACTCCCGACTGCTGGAGGAGGTCGCTCGCCTCATCGGCCAAAACAGGCCCGCACAGGGAAAGGAAGAGGGCAAAGAAGGAGAGTCGCTTCATAGAGGAGGGCAAAGTGCATGTGAAACGTCCGTGCCGAGAGGTTGTTTCGGCGAACTTTCTGGCAGGCAGAGGTGGATGCTGGCGACGCATCGCCTAGCGAGTGGGCGACCCCATCCTGAGGGTGGGTGAAAAAGATGGCAAAGCGGCCCGAATGAAGCCCTCAGCGCAGCCTTAAGAAGCGCTTTTTAAGCGCTTTTAAATACCAAAGAAGATTAAAAATGCTGTGAATTATGGTTTTTATATTGAAATCAGGTTAAATATTCACTAAAATATCTCGAAATCATAAATATTATCATGAGTACACCGCGCCTCCTTTGCTGGTCTTTCGCCACTGTGGTGACGATTTCATCCTTGAGTTCCTGTGCCCTGGCACCGCTTGAGACCGTCGGGTGGGCATCGCCGAAGGCGAAGGCGGGATCGCCTTTGCAAGCCGGAGTGCGTTATGAAGTCCGGAAAGCGCTGGCCGCAGGCGTACCTTTCCGGCCTCAGGAAATGAAGCGCTACTACTTTGTCATGGAGGCGCCACGTCCCCCGCTCATGGCAGCCACTCAGGTGGCGGGCCGCCGCATGACCGTGCGCACCACAGCCTACTGCCACGATGAAGATGACCACATCGTCTATGGCGTGAAGAATGCCCTGGGCACGCCTTTGAAGTTCGGTTCTGTGCGCAGTGCTGCGGCCGATTGGTCCCGCTACCCCGTGGGTACCCGTTTCCGCATCGCGGGCCAGCCAGATGTCGTTTACGAGGTGGATGACTACGGCAGTGCCCTGGTAGGCACAGGCACCATTGATCTCTACAAACCGACTCAGGGCCAGATGAATGACTGGGGCGTGCGCCATGTGGACATTGAGGTGATCCAGTGGGGTTCCTACCAGCGCAGCATGGACATCATGCGGGACCGTACCAAGTGGCCGCACGTGCGCCGCATGGTGGAAGACATCGAGACAAAGGTCTATCAAGTCACCGCACAGAGCCTTCGCGGGCCGATGACAGCATCCCTGTAATCGCACCTGACGGCGGGACTGGATGCCTGAAAAATCAGGCGTGAATAACTGCGGCGACAGCCCCGAAAGTGGCGTTTATTTCCGTGGGAATCATTGGCCAAGGTTGTGCTCGTGTGTTCTCCTCTTGGTTATGAATGCGAGACTGTTTCCCTCCGCTTGGTGTAGTGTGCTTTCATTGTTAGGCCTCTCGTTGCTGCCTGCCTGCAAACCTCCCCAGGCAGGCCCCGCCGCAGCCCCACCGCCACCCGCCGTCATCGTGGGAAAGGTGACCAAACAGACGGTGCCGATCTACGTGGAAAACGTCGGCCAGACCCAGGCCTCGGAGACGGTGGAGATCCGCGCGCGGGTCAATGGCTTCATCACCGAAGCTCCCTTTAAAGAAGGCAGCCTCGTCAAAAAGGGAGACCTGCTTTTCAAGATTGATCCGCGCTCCTACGCAGCGGTGGTGGATCAATCGAAGGCCAATGTGGCCAAGGCGGAAGCCTCCCTGGAACGGGCCAAAGGCGACCTGCAACGCCTGGAACCCCTGGTAGCCGCCAGCGCCATTTCCAAACAAGATCGTGATACCGCAGGTACCACGGCGAAAGTGGCCGAGGCCGACCTCCTGGCCGCGAAAGCCGCCCTGGCCACAGCGGAACTCAACCTCAGCTACGCGACGATGGTCGCCCCCTTTGATGGCATGATCGGCGCGCGCAATGTGGACGTGGGCAACTTCGTCGGCAGCAGTGCGGATACCCTGCTGCTAGCCACCGTATCCACCACGGACCCCATGCGGGTGAGCTTCAATGTGGCAGAGCAAAACTACCTGCGCTTTCAGCGGCGCTTCATGGGCGATGAAGTCGCCAAAGAGGAGCACAGCGCGAAGATGGAGTTCGAGCTCATCCTCAGCGATGGCAAGGTGTATGAACACAAAGGCCGCTTTGAATTTGCCGATCGCGCCCTGGATTCCAGGACCGGCACGCTGAAGATCGTGGTCAGCTTTCCGAATGCGGAAAACCTCCTGCGCCCCGGCCAGTTTGCCCGCGTGCGGGCCAAGCCTGAGGAGCGGCCCGATGCCCTCCTGGTGCCACAGCGGGCCGTCATCGAAACCCAGAGTTTGCAGTCCGTTTTAGTCGTGGGCGAAGGCAACAAGGTGATCCAAAAACCGGTAAAAACCGAAGGGCGTTACAATGACCAATTCATTGTGAGCAGCGGCCTGAATGAAGGAGACCAAGTGATCATCGAAGGGGTGCAAAAAGCGCGTCCTGGCATGGTGGTGAACCCCACCGAGCCCGAAGCGGAAAGCCCCGTCCCTGCGCCTGCAAAGCCAGAAGCCAGCGCCCCAGCAGCGAAGTAATCTTTTCCTGAGGACTCACCGCCATGGCCCACTTCTTCATCAAACGCCGTGTCTTTGCGATGGTGCTATCCATCCTCATCGTGCTGGTCGGCTGGCTCGGGCTGCGCACGCTGCCCATCGCCCGTTATCCCAACATGACGCCACCCACCATTCAGGTGACGGCGACCTATCCCGGCGCGAGTTCTCAAGTGGTGGAAGAGACCGTGACCTCCCCGCTGGAGCAGGAGATCAATGGCGCAGAAGACATGCTGTACATGTCCAGCGGCAGCACCAGCGATGGCCAGGCCTCCATCAAGGTCACCTTCCGCGTGGGCAAGAACATTGACGATGCGGCCGTGGATGTGCAAAACCGCGTGGCTCGTGCTCAATCGCGCCTGCCTGCGGACGTGGTGAAAAACGGCATCACAGTGACCAAACAGTCGCCCGACATGCTGCTGGTCTTTGCGCTCAGTTCCAAGAATGGCGAGTATGACGATCTCTTTCTCAACAACTACGCCTTCCTGAATTTGCAGCCGCAGATGGCCCGTGTGCCGGGCGTGGGCGCGGTGAATATTTTCACGCAAAAGGATTACTCCATGCGGGTCTGGCTGCAGCCGGACAAGCTGGCGAATCTGGGGCTGACGGCGACGGATGTGACGCGCGCTTTGCAGGAGCAAAACATCCAGGCCGCTGCCGGCCAGATCGGTGCACCGCCTGCGGAGAAAGGCACGGAGTTTCAGTTTTCCGTCAACGTTCGCGGTCGTCTGGTGAGTGCGGAGGAATTTGGCAGCATCGTCATTACCACATTAACGGATGGCACTGTGGTGCGGCTGAATGATGTGGCGCGCACGGAATTGGGTGGAAAAGATTATGCCAGTTTTGGTCGCATCAATGGTTCGGCAGCGGCGCTGATCGGTATTTTCCAGCTTCCCACGGCGAATGCTTTGGATACGGCCATTGCCTGTCGCGAGCGTATGGAGGAGCTGGCAAAAAGTTTCCCTCCAGGCATGGAAGCGAAGGTCAGCTTTGACACCACACTGTTTGTGACCGCCTCGCTGGAGGAGGTGATGCACACGCTGGTGGAGGCCTTTGTGCTGGTTGTGCTGGTGGTCTTTATCTTCCTGGGAAACTGGCGCGCCACCTTCATCCCCATGCTGGCCGTGCCAGTGTCTCTCATCGGCACCTTTGCCCTATTCGGGGTCATGGGTTTCACCATCAATACGCTGACGCTTTTTGCCCTCGTGCTGGCCATCGGGATTGTGGTGGATGATGCCATCGTGGTGGTGGAGGCGGTGGAGCACCACATCGAGCATGGGCTGAGCCCGCTGGAGGCAACTAAAAAGGCCATGGATGAAGTCTCCGGTCCCGTCATCGCCATCGCTCTGGTGTTGTGTTCCGTTTTCATTCCCGTCTCCTTCATGGGGGGCATCACGGGGAAGCTGTATCAGCAGTTTGCCATGACGCTTTCCGTCTCGGTCATCCTTTCGGCCCTGGTGGCGCTTTCGCTCACGCCGGCGCTTTGTGTCATGCTGCTCCGCCCACGCAAAACGTCGAAGGGACCGCTTGGCCGACTGCTCGGGGCCTTCAACCGCTTTTTTGATCGCCTAACCGGAAGTTACGTGGGCGTCTGTCGGTGGATGATGCGCTTTGGGTTGATCACGGCGGTGCTGCTGTTTGGCATCTACGCGGGCATCATCGGCCTGCTAAATCGGCTCCCCACCTCCTTCTTGCCGGATGAAGACATGGGTTATCTTTTTGTCATCACCACCCTGCCAGATGGTGCTTCCCAGGAGCGCACGGATCGGGTGCTGCGCAAGGTGGAGGACATTTTGCAAAAGACACCCGGTGTGCAGGACGTCATCACCATCGGCGGTCTGAATCTTCTCAGCGGCGCGCGCAGTTCCAGCGCAGGGGTGTGCATTGTTTCTCTCAAAGACTGGAAGGAGCGCACGGACCCGTCCATGCAGGTGGCGCAGCTCGTCCCCAATATTTTTGCTCGCGTGAGCCAGATCCCGGAGGCCATGGTCATCCCCACCTCGCCACCACCCATCCAGGGCCTGGGCAATGCCGGTGGGGTGCAGTTTGAGCTTCAGGATCAAGGCGGCGGCACACCCCAGCAACTGCAAGAGGTGGCAGATCGTTTCCTCGCCGCAGCCTCGCAGCATCCGCAGTTGGCTCGCGTGTTCACCTTCTTCAGCACCCGCGTGCCGCAGACCCTGGTGGAGCTGGACCGCGATAAAATCAAGACGCTTGGCATTCCCCTGGATGGCGTGTTTAGCTCCCTCCAGGCCTACCTCGGCGGCATCTATGTGAATGACCTCACGCTCTTTGGTCGCAGCTTTCAGGTGAAGGTGCAGGCCGAGCCTGAATACCGCATGAAGCCCGAGGACATCTACGGCATCTACACGCGCAATGCCGAAGGGGGCATGGTGCCCTTCAGCACCTTTGCCAAGGTGGAGTCCACCACGGGCTCGGACCTTCTGCCGCATTACAACGTCTATCGCACGGCCGAGATCTCGGCCACGGGCAAGCCTGGCGTGAGCTCCGGCCAGGTCATCACAGCTATGGAAGATCTGGCCAAAGAAAACCTGCCTGCCGGTTACGGGTATGAATGGACAGGCACCGCGCTTCAGGAAAAAGAAGCCGGCGGCCAGCAGGTCACCATCTTCGCTCTGGCCTTGCTCTTTGTGTTCCTGGTGCTAGCCGCTCAGTATGAAAGCTGGGCCGTGCCGTTTGCCGTGCTCTTTGGCCTGCCCATCGGCATCTTTGGCGCGTTCATGGCCGCATGGCTGCGCGGGCTAACCAATGATGTGTACGTGCAGATCGGTCTGGTCATGCTGCTCGGGCTGGCTGCGAAGAATGCCATTTTGATTGTCGAGTTTGCCCGCAGCCGGCGGGAGCAGGGCATGGGCATCCGCGAGGCAGCGCTGGAGGGGGCACGTTTGCGTCTCCGGCCCATCATCATGACTTCTCTGGCCTTCATTCTCGGCGTGGTGCCGCTGGTGATCTCCAGTGGGGCAGGGGCCGCCAGCCGTCAGAGCCTGGGCACAGCGGTTTGCTTTGGCATGACCGCAGCCACCGTCATCGGTGTGTTTTTCATCCCTTGGCTCTATGTCGTCGTGCAGACCTTGGCGGAAAAAATCAGCGGAGCTCCGAAGGAAGAGGTGACCGAATCGAAGGCCTAGCCTGGGCATCAGAGTCCGAATCGGCTTTTCCCCTGCATTCAGCGAAAGTACAGGGTCTTGCCGTCGTTTACTTGAGCCCATGTTCTGGCGCCTGTTCCTTTTTTCCCTCGCTCTTTCCTCGTCCGTATTGGCCCAGGCCCCTAAGCAAGCTCCAGTCTCCCTGGCCAGTCTGCAAAAGACGCTCGCAACCTCTCCCGATGCCGCGCAGCTCGCGAAGCTCCATGATGAAGTCATCCGTCTGTTCGGTCGCCAGCGCCTGCTGCAAGGCAAGCCGGGCACCAAGGTCGAAGCCACCACGGTGGCCTGGGCTGTCATGGACATGAACCCTGCTGTCGTGGTCCGTGGCAATGGTACCCTCATTGGCAACATGATCCGTGTGGGCGATGACGGCCTGCAGGTGCTGGTGCAGAAGATGGAAAACTTCCAGGAGTTCGGCTACCGCATCGAGGTGGATGGCATGGCCCGTGTGGCAGGCACCGTGCACCTGGAGCACTACGACTACACCGCCGACAGTGAAAAGCAGCCTGGGGTGCCGCTGGGCCGCCTGGAGAAATTCGACTGGTCCCAAAGCCAAGTTTTCCCAGACACCGTGCGCGGAGTCACCGTCTATGTGCCTCAGCAATACCAGGCAGGCAGCGAAGCCTGCCTCATGGTCTGGCAGGATGGTGGCCGCCACGTGGACCCGAATGGCTCCCTGCGTGTCAGCACCGTCTTTGACAACCTCATCCACCAGAAAAAGATGCCCGTGACCATCGGTGTCTTCATTGATCCTGGTCGCAAGTCTAACCAAAAGCCTGGAGATAAAGCCGGTAATCGAGGTTTTGAATACGACAGTCTGGGGGATGCCTACTCCCGTTTCCTCCTCACCGAGATTTTACCGGAGGTGGAAAAGCGTTACAGCGTGAAGTTCCGTCAAGATCCCCAGGCCTGGGCCATTGCTGGGGGCTCTTCCGGCGGCATCTGCGCCTTCACCGCGGCTTGGGAAAGACCGGATAAATTTCACAAAGTCCTCAGTTGGGTCGGCACCTTTGTGGACATCCGGGGCGGCAATGCCTACCCTTATCTGGTGCGGGTGACCGAGCGCAAACCCATCCGCGTGTATCTCCTGGATGGCGTCAACGACCTCGACAACAAATTCGGCAACTGGCCCCTGGCCAACCGCATGATGGAAGCCAGCCTCAAGTACATGAATTACGACTACCGCATGGACTGGACCGAATGCTTCCACGGCAGCCGCGGCATGGCCCCCAAACTCCCCGAAGCCCTCACATGGCTGTGGCGGGATGTGAAGTGAATTAGTGACTCTTGATGGCCTTCTGAAGCATCCAAAAACGCCCTGTCTTACCCCCAGCATAAGCGCCGCGAGTGCTGCTTTTCGGTACACCTTCAAAGTCCTGGTCAAAGTCGGTTTCGCCACGAAATGGCGAGAGGTCTAGAGGTGGGCCTTCGCAGTGGCCAGGACGGGGGCGCAGATCAAGCTGCCCTAAGGTCAGGGACGGGTTCATCAGATAATCGGCGGCTGCCTCAATGGGCGCGGTGACATTTTCAGAAGCGTTCTTCGTGGCTTGATCCAGCAGCGGCTCGGTGGCGAAAATCACATTGCCGACAATGGCTTGGCCCTCCTGGGCTGTGCTGCCGACCCGGATGCCGCGCGCGGCGGCATAAATCGTGTTGTGATAAACATGCGCCAGTTTCAAAGGCAGGTCATGACTGCGCAGGGTGATGGCCTCATGCTGCGTGGCGGGGCAATCGCCCAAGACATTGTCATGGATGGAGACCCGGCCCGAGGCGCGCAGCAGGGACTCGCGAGGATTATGCCAGATGAAGTTGCCGTAGATCTCATAGAGATTCATGGAGCCCGGGCCGCTGTCTGGGAAACCACCGACGAGTAGGTTAGGCCGATCTCCATCCGGGCTGGGTTGATCATTCTTGAGGAAGACATTGTGCCGGATGAGCGTGCTGCACGGGGTGGTGGGCAGCCCTGGTAGATCGGGGTAGGCCTTTTGATATTTGATCTCCATGCAGTAGCCGATGGGGTCATGAACGAGGTTGTTTTCAATGACGCCTCTAACAAAAGGTGCAGTGCCATCTGAATTGCCGAGATACAGCCCAGTGCCGCAGTTGCGGATGATGTTGCGCCGGATGATCCAGTCCCACGTGGGAGTTTTGGTGGAGATGCCCACCGCTTGCTGGGAGGTGTTCCAATCGCTGATGATGCAGTCCTCGATCAAGATGTGATGGACGAGGTTTTTGAGACCTCCCTGAGCGCTGATGCCAAACACACCGGGGATGCCCGTGGGGCCTTCACCCAGGATGGACAGCTTCTTCAAAGCCACATAACTGCACTGGCGCAGCTCCACGCAGTTGGCGCTTTGAGTTTGGCGAATCTCGGCGATGCCTTGTTCCGGCCCCTGGATGGTGATCCACGCATCGGCCCTGCCATGGCAATCAGTGACGGGCAGTCCACGGCTGTAAACGCCTGCGGCTAAAACCAGCGTGTCCCCTGCGGACAGGCCGCTCAAAATCTTGCGATAATCTTGCGGTCCCGCGTGTTTGATTTCCCCGGCAGAGGCCAATGTGGTCATCAGCGAGAATAGAAAAACAAACCCTTTGATCATGCATGCATGAACGGGTTGGCGGGCTTGTTTCTACGCTCTTTGTCGCTCCATCATTTGTCTTTCCGCGCTCCAGGCACGGGAAATCCGTTTTGCAGAAGAATCAGGCCGATGATGTCGCCTTGGTCATTGCGGTTAAAGGTCAAAGAGGCCTCCACCACGTCGTATTCAAAACGGTCCTTGCCCATGTCAAAGATCGGCACCGCTCCCTGTCCGGTGAGTTGAGCATACAGCGTGTTGCCTCGCAGGCTGAGGGTGAGGTCTTTTAGGCCTAACAAAGAGTAAGTGCCCACGTAAGGTTTCAGTTCATCTGCTTTGTGGAGGATGATAGCGGGCACGGCTTGATCGGTGCGCGCGGCGGATTGTTCGCGTCCATTTTGCAGAAGGGTGAGGGAGGTGATTTGGCCCTCCTTGCGGGTGAAGTGGATTTCCGCATTCACCACTTTCAGGAAAAAGCGATCCTTCTCGCGCGCAAACATCGGCAGGAAAGCCTGTCCGGTGAGCCGTGCCCAGAGCTGGCCCTCACGCAGCAAAATCGTGAAGCGCGCGTCAGGACTCAGCGCATACACGCCGGGGTACTCCTTCAGCGTTTCGCCCTCCAGCGTGATCTCCTGGGGCATGACCCTCGGCGCTTCCACACGGGTGCCAGCGATGACCGCCCCGCCGTCCAGCTCGGTGTTGTTGATCAGCACCACCCGCACCGTGTTGGTCGCGGGAATGACCTGCAAGCCTGACCGATAGCCGCCCGTGCCGCCGTCATGATTGTAGGTGAGGTGGCCATCACTTTTCGAGATGAAAGGACCGAGACCGATCTGGCCATCGCCAGGGACTTCGGCATGGGCCTGCATGGCGAGGGCAAAGGCTTTGGCCAAGGGGGTGGACTCGGGTTTCGCCATGGCTTGGCCGAATTTGACAAGATCCGTGGTGGTGGATCTCAATGCTCCTGCCCCCGCTACCGCATCGAAGTGCCAGGACTTGGCCGGTTTATCATCCTCATGAGGAACTGCCAAAGGCAAGAGGTTGCTCGTGATCGTCATGCGCGTGTCCTGCCAATCCCAGCGGCTGGCAGATCTTGCTGACCACGGCTTTTTCCCAAGAGGTGCCATAGACCTTGCCTAACAAATGACCCAACAAGCCAACGCCGAGATTTGAGTAGCTGCAAGGGTAAGGCCCTTCACCCTCCAGTTTGGTGCGAGTGAGAAAATCCAGCATCAGCTTTTCATCATACCCCGCATACGGATCGCCATCTTTGACCCCAGCGGCATGGTTGCCCGGCAGGCGTGGCAGGCCGCTGGTGTGCGTGGAGAGCTGTTTCAGCGTGATGGCGGCGATGCGCGGATCTTCGAATTTCAGTCGCGGATCGAGCAGCTTGGAAACGGGCGTCTCCAAGGTCACCTTTCCCTCCACCACGGCCTGAGCTAAAAGCAGGCCGGTAAAAACCTTGGTGATGGAGCCAATCTCAAACAGCACCTTTTCATGGTAGTCTTTCGAGTTCTCCGCAGGGGCGGCAAAGCCTGCAAAAGCCACCTTGCCATTCAGACTTTCCGCCGTGGCGATGCCTCCGGCTTTCAGCTTTTTAGCCGCCTCGGAGGCTGATTCGGCGAGGGGTTTTTCCGCCGCCATGAGAGTTGCGGAAAAAAGAGACAGGACCTTCAGCAGTTTCATGGACCGCAGGCTAACGGTGGATGCTGCGAAAGGGCAAGCTTTCTTGTTAGGCTTAAGAAATCACGAAAAGCACTTTCGAAAAGGCGATCTCAGGGGATGGCTGCGTGGCCAACTCCCCCTGCCGCAGAGGTCGTAGGCCGGATGTGTTCGGCGCGAATAAATCCCGCCCACATCGCCCCACCCCTTCGCCGAACTATCCGGCTGGTTCCTGAACGCTCGCAGTCCTGTTCGTTTGCGCCCCGTCGCCCAGCAGCCGGATAGTTTGGCGATTATACTCAAGAAGGCTCGAGGTGTCCCCCGCCAAACACATCCGGCCTACGTGTTGCCGCAGAGGTCGTAGGCCGGATGTGTTCGGCGCGAATAAATCTCGCCCACATCACCCCACCCCTTCGCCGAACTATCCGGCGGGTTCCTGAACGCTCGCAGTCCCGTTCGTTTGCGCCCCGTCGCCCAGCAGCCGGATAGTTTGGCGATTATACTCAAGAAGGCTCGATGTGTTCCCCGCCAAACATATCCGTCTTACGTGTTGCCGCAGAGGTCGTAGGCCGGATGTGTTCGGCGCGAATAACTCCCGCTCACATCGCCCCACCCCTTCGCCGAACTATCCGGCGGGTTCCTGAACGCTCGCAGTCCTGTTCGTTTGCTTCTGCACCATCCAGTGACACTGCCGGATGCCATGGGTATGGCGTGATTTCTGATCTTGGAATTCAGAAGGCTGTTGGAGTCCACCTTATTTCACCGGATGCCAGCGGTAGTGCCCGGTGAGCGGAAACTCAAAGAGACGATCTTCTAACTGGGGCCCGCTGCCGATGTTGTGGACGATCCAGGGGGTGTCACCGCCATCGGGCGCAGGCACGACGAGGGCGATGTGCGGAAGTTTGCCTGCCACCGTGCAGGTGATGAGGTCGCCAGGGAGGTAATCGGCAGACTTTTGCGTGATGGGTAGGGCGGCTCCTTGGCGCTTGAAGAAGGTTTGCAGATTCGGCACGCGGCGGTGGTCAATGTTCGTGTCCGGTTTGGCCAGGCCCCAGTTTTTAGGATAGGCGGAAAAGTGCCGCTTCATGTCCTCATGCACCAGCTTTTGGAGGTCAAATCCCAGGCTGCGATAGCTGCGGATGACCTCATCCGTGCACACACCCGTATCGGCGGGTACATCGCCGCCAGGGTAGGGGATGCGCACGTAGGCCCCATCATACCGCACCGTGCTCGCCGTGCGGTCCAGGGCGGCATGGCAGAGCCGGGTGGCAAAGTGGGTATCCGCAGCGGGAAGTCGGGCGCGGGCTGCGGCAGCGCGTTCAGGCGCGTCCGCCCCACAGGAGGTGGTGAAAAGGCTAAGGGCGGCGAGGAGGGGCAGGCGCATGAGGGGTGAATCGCTTGGATGTCATTCGGGCCGCCGATGTTCAAGAGGATGGCTGATTCCATCCGTGCAATGGACTTTCCAGGGGAATCCTGGGTGATTTCGCCTCCTTTGGCAAGATGCGCCCCTCATCTTCGTAAGGGCGGAGTATCCATTCGTTCTTGTCTTGGTTAGGCCAGAAGGAGTAAGCTTTCCCCATCCACCACCTCTACCGCCATGTTTCGCATCCCTGGAGCCCTCGGCAAAGACCTCTGTGACAAAGACCTGGGCATGACCCGGCGGGACATTCTGCGCATCGGCGGAGCGTCCATGATGGGCCTGACGCTGAACAACATGTTCCGCGCCCAGGCCGCCTCCGTGAACTCCGCTGCGGCGGGTCGTGTGGGCTGGGGCAAGGCGAAGCACGTGCTCATGATTTACCTCCAGGGCGGCCCTAGCCACCTGGACCTGTGGGACCCGAAGGAAAACGTGCCGGACAAGGTGCGCTCCGCCTTCAAGACCATCCCCACCAAGATCCCCGGCCACCATTTTACCGAGATCCTGCCCCAGCTTGCGAAGGTGAATGACAAGTTCACCACCATCAATTCGATGAGCTACACGCCTAACGGATTGTTCAACCACACGGCGGCCATTTACCAGATCATGACCGGCTACACCACGGATAAGGTGAGCCCCTCCGGCCAGCTCGAGCCGCCGAACGCCAAGGACTTCCCGAACTTCGGCAGCAACATCATCCGCCTGAAGCCGATGGATGAGCCCATGCTGCCTTTTGTCATGCTGCCGCGTCCGCTTCAGGAATCCAATGTGGTGGGCAAAGGCGGCACTGCGGGTTTCCTGGGCAAGGCGTACGATCCCTACACCCTCTACCCCGATGGCGATGACCTGGACATGGGCAAGATGGACCGCATCAAGATCGAAGATCTACAACTGCGTCCCGACCTCTTCAGCGTGCGCCTCCAGCGTCGTGCAAAGCTGCGCGATGCCATCAATGACCAGATGCCAGCCATTGAGGAAGCGGTGAAGGACATGAGCCTGGACAGCTACTACAACCAGGCGCTGAACCTCATCGCCAGTGGCCGTGCACGCGATGCCTTTGCTCTGGATCGTGAATCGCCAAAATTGCGCGACCGTTACGGCCGCAATACCTTTGGCCAAAGCTGCATGTTGGCGCGCCGCCTCATCGAGTCCGGCACCCGCGTGGTGGAGCTCATCTGGCCCAAGGTGGCGAATTCGGACAACCATTCCTGGGATCATCACGTGGGCCTCACCCAGCGCATGAAAAGCCAGAGCGGCCCCATGCTGGACCAGGGTCTGAGCGCCCTTTTTGAGGACCTGGATGCCAGCGGCCTGCTGGATGAAACGCTCGTCGTCGCCCTGGGTGAATTTGGCCGCAGTCCCGAAAAAGGCGTGTCCACCTCTGGCAATGGCAACAGCGCCGATGGCCGCGACCACTGGCCTTACTGCTACACCGCCATCATCGGTGGGGCAGGCATCAAGCGCGGGTACGTCCATGGCAAATCGGACAAAACAGGCTCTTCCCCAGCCGAAGATCCGGTGCACCCCACGGAGCTGCTAGCGACGATCTACCACGCTGTGGGCATTGATCCCGAGACCATCGTCTATAACCACCTGAATCAACCGCGCGAACTGGTGAAAGCCAAGCCAGTGACGAAGCTGTTTGCTTAGTACAGTACTCATCACTCTCCGAGTGATGCGATCCAGAGAAAAGCCTGCCCTCTACCATGAGATCCGCAGACGTCCCCTGGGTCGGTTCTTCGAAAGCACAAAGACCTCGCGGACATTTCCCAACCCCTCACTCGTAGAGTGAGGAATACTGTACGCACTCTCCGAGTGATGAGATCCAGAGAAAAGCCTGCCCTCTACCATGAGATCCGCAGGCGTCCCCTGGGTGGGTTCTTCGAAAGTGCAAAGACCTCGCGGACATTTCCCAGCCCCTCACTCGGAGAGTGAGGAATACTGTACGCATCACTCTCCGAGTGATGCGATCCAGAGAAAAGCCTGCCCTCTACCAAGAGATCGTCAAGCCTCGCTGCCCTGACTCTCATCTCGCGTCCTGCTTGGACACATAGCGGTGGACCAAGCAGTCCCTAGTGGGAACCGTTTCCCTCGTCCTGGAGGGACGAAAGCAGGTAGCCGGGGGTGAAGGTGCGCAGCACCGAGAACCCCCGGACCTACGCGAAAAAAGGCTTCATTTCCAATGCCTCCTGGAGGGAGGTGAGAAACGTCCGTCCGCCCCCACGGCTGCCTGCGGGAGCCAACGAATCCCCGAATGCCTGAGGCACCGTTTTTGACAGGGCAGCAGCATCAACCAGAGGGGGCAGCACGGGCCAGAGTTCCGTGCATTGTAGTCCCGGCTTCAGCCGGTCTTGGGGGAGTGCGTGAATGCGACAGGCCTCCATACGCGCTGGAAAGTGAGTGTTTGACACCTGCACCCCTCTCACGCCCGTCCTAGACGCAAAACGGGCTCAGACGGAGTTCCGCCTGAGCCCGATTTACCTTTATCTAAAGTCGTTTTACTCCACGTGCATCACGCCGTTCATGATCGCGCCATGACCGGGGAAGGTGCAGAGGTAAGGGTAGTCACCGGCGGCAGGGGCGGTGAATTCCAGGACTTCGGTCTGGTTCGGCTGGAGCAGCTTCGTGTGGAAAAGGACTTCTGGACCCTCAGGGATGTAGCCTTTGGCCATGCCATCGGGGGCGGCCACCATCTGCATGGCCAGGGCCATCATCTTGTCTTTGCTGCCGGGGGTGCCGATGACGATGTTGTGCATCTGAGGAACGGCGGGGTGGGTGTTGTTGAAGGTGATCTTCACCTTCTGGCCTGCCTTCACATTGAATTCCTTCAAGTCGTAAGCCAGGGGATTGGCCGTGTCGGGCTTGATGGTGATCTCAGCCGCAGGGCCGGCGAAGGCGGCTGGGGCAGCGGTGGCAGCAGCGACAGCAGGAGTGGTCGCGGGAGCTGCGGGGGCTTCCGCCGCAGGCGCGGTGCTGGCAGCGGCCACTTCAGCCACAGCTTCTTTCGGAGAGGCGGCATTCTTTGCGCCGATCAGCAGGGTGGCACCCCAAAAGAGTGTGAAGCCGCCGACAACGAGGGCGATGATCACATTGAGGATTTTCCAGATGGAGCCGGATTCTTCGGAGGGAGAGTGGGAATGCGCAGACATGGCTAGGTTTTTAGGAGCCGGAAACAAGCACATGCCACCCCAAACGCAACCCCCAAGCCGTCCGCCGCTTGCAACCCCGGCCCCCATCGCCACGTTTGTCTAACTATTATGAGCGACTCCACCCCCAAACACACCAACGCCCTCATCCGCGAAAAGTCGCCGTACTTGCTCCAGCATGCCCACAACCCCGTGAACTGGCTGCCCTGGGGGGATGAGGCAATCGCCAAAGCCAAGGCCGAGGACAAGCCCATCTTCCTCTCCAGCGGCTACTCCACCTGCCACTGGTGCCACGTCATGGAGCGCGAATCTTTTGAGAACGAGGAAATCGCCGCCTACATCAATGAGCACTTCATCCCCGTGAAGGTGGACCGTGAGGAGCGCCCAGACGTGGACCTCACCTACATGACCTACGTGCAGGCCGCCACGGGCGGTGGCGGCTGGCCCATGTCCGTCTTTCTCACACCGGAGTTGAAGCCCTTTTTTGGCGGCACCTACTTCCCACCTGAAAATGCCCAGGGCCGCATCGGTTTCAAAAACCTGCTGCAAGAGCTGCACAAAGCCTGGATGGAAGATCGCGCCAAGCTCCAGGCCAGCTCAGAGCGCTCCATCGCCAAACTCCAGGAACATCTGGACGGTGAAAATGCCGAGACGGAGGTGAAAACAGACGCCGTGGTGCAAAAAGCCTACGACGACCTGGCCAGCAGCTATGACTACCACGAGGCCGGTTTCAGCGGCGCGCCGAAGTTTCCCCGCTCCAGCTCCATCAATCTGCTGCTTCGCATCCACCAAGCCTGGCTGAAGGATGAGGCGCGCAAAAGCGAGTCCGACTGGGCGGCGGAGATGTCGGTGAAAACCCTGCGCGCCATGGCCAATGGCGGCATCTGGGATCACGTGGGCGGCGGCATGCATCGCTACGCGGTGGATAGCTACTGGCACATCCCGCACTATGAAAAGATGCTCTATGATCAGGGGCAGCTCCTCTGGGCCTATGCAGAGGGTTACCTCATCACGGACTCGCCCTTCCTGGCGGATACCGCGCGGGAAATCGTCGGTTACGTGCAGCGGGACCTGCGCCATCCTCAGGGCGGTTTTTTCTCCGCCGAGGATGCGGACAGCTATGCCCAGGCAGGCGACGACCATAAAAAAGAAGGGGCCTTTTATGTGTGGAAAGCCAGCGAGATTGACGAGCTCCTGGGCAAGGAAGAAGGCAGCATCTTTCGTTATTCTTTTGGCGCTCGGCGCGATGGCAATGCGCGTCCCGAAAGCGATCCCCACAGTGAACTCACGGGGCTGAACACCCTCTTCCGCGCCTACTCGGTGAAAAAGACGGCGGAGTTTTTCAAGAAGACCCCAGAGGAAGTCCTCGCCATCCAGGGACGGGGGCTGAAGCTGCTGTTTGAAGCGCGAGCGAAGCGCCCACGCCCGCATCTGGATGACAAGATCATCACCGCCTGGAACGGGCTCATGATCGCCGGTCTGGCCCGCGCTGGAGCCGCCCTGGGAGAGTCCAGCTTTCTCAAACTGGCGGCAGAGGCGGCCCAGTTCCTGCATGATGAACTCTGCGCGGCTCCCGGTCAGGGGCTGCACCGGAGCTGGCGCGCGGGCGAGCGTGGCCCCAAAGGGTTTGCCACTGATTACGCCTGCCTCATCCACGGTTTGCTGGATCTCTATCAGGCCTGTTTTGAAGTGAAGTGGTTGCAGTGGGCCGTCGCCCTCCAAGAGGAGATGGATGGTCTGTTTTTGGACAAGGCAAACGGCGGTTACTACAGCGTCCACACCGAGATGGCGCACTCCGTTTTGCGCATCAAAGAGGACTACGATGGCGCGGAGCCTTCGCCGAACTCGCTCGCCGCGCTGAACCTTGCCCGCCTCGCGGCCATGCTGGATCACCAGGCCTATGCGGACCAGGCGGCCAAGATCACCACGCTCTTTGGCAATACCTTGCAGTCCAGCCCCTCCGCCGTGCCCGTGCTGGTCATGGCCGCAGACTTCTTGGAAAGCGGCAAGCAGCAGATCGTCCTCGCGGGCGATGCCACCTCACCGGAGTTCCAAGCCCTCGCCGCCGTGGTGCATCGTCGCCTGCTGCCCAAGGCCGTGCTGCTCCATGCCGATGGCGGCGAAGCGCAGGCCTGGCTAGGTAAACAAAACGAGGCCCTGGCTGCGATGAAGCCCGTGGAGGGAAAAGCCGCCGCCTACGTCTGCCAAAACTACGCCTGCCAGGCCCCCGTGACGACGAAGGAGGCACTGGAAAAGCTTTTGGCCTGAAGCGTGATTTGGCATTGATGCTGCACCGCCTTCCCTGTTGAATCACCCGCCGATGCTCCGTTTCCTCCTCAGCCGTCTTTTGCAGGGCCTTGCCGTCATCCTTGGGGTGCTGGTGATCACCTTTACTCTGCTGAAGATGGCCCCAGGCTCGCCTATGCAGAGTGAGCGAAACATCCCAGAGCACATCCGTGCTAGGAAAATGATAGAATATGGTTTGGATAAACCTCTCTATGTGCAGTTATGGAAACATTTGGTTAACTTTGCCACGTTCGATTTTCCGGCTTCCACGAAGAATCCAGGACGTGGGGTGGATGAGATCATCGTGCAGGCCTTTCCGGTCTCGGCCACCGTTGCCCTGGCTGCGCTCACCATCGCCATCGGCATTGGCATCCCCATGGGGGCTCTGGCGGCGGTGCGGGCGAATACCTTTGATGATCGCGCCTGCATGCTCATGGCCACCCTGGGCATCTGCACGCCCAGCATGGTTCTGGGGCCCCTGGTGGCTCTGGTGTTGGGGTTAAAACTTCGTTGGTTCAATGCGGCGGGCTGGTATGATTGGGACGACTGGGTCTTGCCATCCTTGACGTTAGGCATCATTTACAGCGCCTACATCGCCCGCCTCACTCGCGGGGGCTTGCGGGAAACCTTGGCGCAGGATTTCATCCGCACCGCTCGGGCCAAAGGCGCTTCCGAACTGGCCATCGTTTTCCGTCATTCGTTCAAGCTCGCCTGCCTACCTGTGCTGAATTACCTCGGCCCCACCGCCGCAGGGTTGATGACAGGTTCCATCGTCATCGAAACCGTCTTCCAGCTTCCCGGTTTAGGCCAGCATTTCGTCGGCGCTGCGGTGAATCGGGATTTTGTTCTCGCCATGGCCACCGCCGCCTTTTACGCCGTTCTTATCATCGGTTTCAATCTGCTGGTGGATTTCCTCCAAGCGCTGCTGAACCCCCGCATCGGATTCAAATCATGAGCGATGTGATTCCTAGCAACGAGGGATTCCAGCCCTCAGCCGACCAAGCCGCCTTGCTGCCCCTGCGGTCGCCGACTTCGGAATCCCCCGGCCAGCGTGCTTGGCGCCGGTTGACGCGCAGCCGTATCACCGTAGCGGCCATGCTCTTCATGGTGGCGCTCGTCGGCATCTGTCTTTTAGGGCCGCTGGTGTCGCCTTATTCGCAGAGTGACCAGGATCTAGATCTCAAGGCCGCAGGCCCTTCCGCCGCGCATTGGTTAGGCACGGATCCACTGGGTCGCGACCTCGCCACTCGCATCCTGAAAGGCGGTCAGATCTCGCTGCTGGTGGGCATTCTCGCCACGGGAGTTGCGTCGGTGATTGGCGTCGGTTATGGCCTCATCGCAGGGCTCACCACGCGCCGTCTGGATGCACTGATGATGCGGCTGGTGGATGTCCTCTACGCCTTTCCTTTCATCACCTTCGTCATCATCCTGGTGCTCGTGTTTGGTCGTGAGCTGTGGCTCATCTTTGTCGCCATCGGGGCCGTGGAATGGCTGACCATGGCACGCGTGGTGCGTGGGCAGGTGCTGGCTTTAAAGAACCTGGAGTTCGTCCTCGCCGCCCGGGCCAGTGGCGCAGGTTTCTGGCACATCTTGTTCAAGCACATGCTGCCGAATGTCATGGGGCCCGTCATCATCTACGCCAGCCTCACCGTGCCCGGCGTCATGCTGCTGGAGGCCACGCTGAGCTTCCTCGGCCTGGGCATCCAGCCGCCGGATGCCAGCTGGGGCGTCCTCATCCGCGAAGGCGCCGACAGCATGGAAACCTACCGCTGGCTCCTCATCGGCCCCGGCCTCTTTTTCAGCGCCACCCTGCTCGCGCTGAACCTCATCGGCGATGCCCTGCGCGATGCGCTGGATCCGAAGTCGGATGTGGGGGTGTGATCAGTAAACGATGTGACCTGTTCCAAATGAATTTGAGCAAGCAATCGCTAGTAGAACGCATGGCTCATCTGGCACTTTGTTGCTCTGATTTTTCGATGCAGTTAAGCAAGCCCGCCACGACTAAAGAAATGAGCTGGCGGCAAAAGCAGGTGATACGGACGATTCCTCAGGGCATCCTCCGGATGGCGACTGACATCGGTTCTAGGGTGAACATCTCGTGGACTCTGGAATCACGGTTTTGTGAGCACTCTAATTTTTTGGAAGAGTTCCCCAACAGCGGTTACTTTGTATTCAATTTTTATGAAACGACTCTAGATTCTCTCGAAGGCTGGAAGCACTCATTCAGTCACTGGCAAGAGTATGGAAATAAGGCCCCTCCTTTTGGATACGAGGATCTTTTCCCAGTCTTCAGTCTGGATAATGGTGACCTCATTGTCGAAATTAGCGGCCAACAAGAACAAGGGGCAATTTACTATTTGGATCACGAGGGAGGATCGGGTGATTGGATGCGCTTAGCGGCCTCATACGATCAGTTTATTGACGTCATCGCAGCCTTATGGTTTCCCGATCTCAACTGGTATGGATCATTGGATAATTTTTATGATCATGAGCAACGGCAGCTTTCCTTGGAGGCACCCCTTTCAAAGAGTTGGTGTGAATTTATTTCGTCACTTCAGGTGAAGTGAATGGTGGGACCGGGACATATCTAAAGCTTCCAAAAGCGCGTTCCCTCTCCCCCAAGAATTGGGGGACGAGGCCAAGGTGAGGGGGTGGTCGCAGCACGCAGAATCCCGTTCGCAAAAGGCTGCCCTCTTCCCCCAAACAACGCCTCCGCCCTCCACTCCCGAGACCATCCCACCGCCCCTCACCCCTGGCCCTCTCCCCGCAAGCGGGGCGAGGGGGGATGTTTTTTCGCCCTCGTTTCCTCAAGACCAATCCATCATCGTTCGCTCTTTAATCCCGAGCTTCCAAAAGCGCGTTCCCTCGCCCCCAAGAATTGGGGGAGAGGCCAAGGTGAGGGGGTGGTCGCAGCACGAAAAGCCCCGTCCGCAAAAGGCTGCCCTCTTCCCCACAACGACGCCTCTATCATCCACCCTCAAGACCACTCCACCGCCCCTCACCCCATCCCTGCTCCCCGCAAGCGGGGCGAGGGAGGATGTCTTTGGGCCTTCGTTCGCTTGAAGACCAAACAGCCCCGTTCGCTCCATTCCCGTCCTCATCCTTCAAGGCCCATCATCCGTCGTGAAGTTCCAAATTCGGTTAAGGACGCTGTCCGTGAACTTCAAAACGTCGGTATTGGTGAAGCGCAGCAAGTGGATGCCTTGGCTTGCCAGAAAGACCGCCCGCGCCTCATCATGGCGGCGCCCCTCCGGGGTCGAATGCTGCCCTCCGTCCAGTTCGATGCCCAGGTGCAATCGAGCGCAGTAAAAATCCAGCACGTAGGGCTCCACCGGATGCTGTCGCCGAAATTTGCGCCCATTCATGCGCCGATCACGCAAGCAAGCCCAGAGGAGCGATTCTGCGTCGGTTGCGGTCTGTCTCAGCAACCGAGCAAACTCGATCAACTCCAGCCTCTGCGGGTTGATTTCCTGGCTGATGCGTTCGATGCGGGAAAGCATGCGCCATGCTTGGAAAACGGGGTCCAGGGATCAAGCAGAATGTGTCTAAAGCCGATCTTTTCCACACTCGCTACCCAAGACCAAACAGCCCCCGTTCGCTCGCCATCACCGCCGCGTTTGCACTGCCTCGTTCGCTCTTCCATCCAGAGCTCCCAAAAGCGCGTTCCCTCTCCCCCAAGAATTGGGGTATGAGACCCAGGTGAGGGGGTGGCCGCAGCACGCAGAAAGTCCGTCCGCAAAAGGTGCCCTTTTCCAAAAAACGATGCTTTCAGTCTTCGATCCCCGAGGGTGCTGTTTCAAGACATAGGTAACACAAAAGGTTCAGGACATAGGTAACACATTGGGCAGCCCGCAGGGGCTAGCATGGCGACATGCCGTGGCATCGCAGCACCCCAATGGACCAAAAAATTGAATTTGCATTAAAGGCCCTCAACAGCGGGAACTTCCGGCGATTGTGTCGTGACTACGGCATCAGTGCCAAGACGGGCTACAAGTGGAAGGAGCGCTTCCTAGCCCATGGCCTGGAAGGCCTCCACGAAGCCAGTCTCAAGCCTCAAAATGCCCCCACCAAACTCAGCGAAGAGCAGATCTGTGGGATCATCCTCCTCAAAAACAAGCACCCCTATTGGGGCCCCCTGAAGCTACGAGAAGTTTATCAGCGTCAGTGGGGGGCTCAACAAACTCCGAGTTTAAGCAGCTTTAAACGCGTGCTGGAACGAACAGGCCTGGTGGTTAAGCGCAGGATCCGGCCTGCCCCTCACTCGGCCATCCGGCTCAATAGCGGCCGTCGAGGCCAAGCCCCCAATGAGGTCTGGAGCGTGGATTTTAAAGGCTGGTGGCGAGATCCTGAAGGCCAAAAGTGTGAGCCTTTGACCGTGCGGGATGAACACAGTCGTTACATCCTGGACTGTCATCGGCTTGTCAAAGGCGACACTGAAGCGGTGTGGGACCGGTTTGAGCGTCTCTTTAAGCGCCATGGCTTACCGCAAGCCATCCGCAGCGACAACGGCAGCCCCTTTGCCAGTCATGGCGGGGTGCTGGGACTGAGCCGACTCTCGGCGCGGTGGTTGGCCCTGGGCATTGACTTAGAACGCGGTCGGCCCGGCTGCCCGCAAGACAATGGAGCTCACGAGCGGATGCATCGGGACATAAGCAACGAACTGCAATGCCAATCCCAAGGCTGGAGCCAAGACGCATTGGATGCGTGGAAAGAAGAATTTAATCACCAGCGCCCGCACCAGGCCCTGGGCATGAAAACCCCTGGAGAAGTCTACACCGCATCGTCAAAAAGCTATGGAGGCTTACCCGAAGACCTCCGTTATGAGAAACTGCCCCAGAGCCGCAAGATCAGTCGTCGTGGGCTGTTAAAGTGGAAGAGCCGTTCCATCTTCATCTCAGAAGCCCTTGCGGGATGGAGTGTGGGGTTGTCACCCCGGGAAGATGGGCTCATCGATCTATATTTTGCCAACTTATTGTTAGGGCAATTGGAGCCCGCGACGCACAGCTTCCAGCGAGCCGCTAGCGGCTCGCTGGAAGCTGGCGAAAGGAAGCGAGTTGAAGTAAGAGCCTCCGAAGGCTAAGAAAACGAAGTCAAACGAACCTCAGAATGTGTAACCCAGACCACGTCGATGTGTAACCCATGTCTTGAGCCTGATGTGTTACCTATGTCCTGACCTCACCGATCCCCGAGAGCTCTCCACCTCCCCTCACCCCTGGCCCTCTCCCCGCAAGCGGGGCGAGGGGGGATGTTTTTTTGCCCTCTAAAGCTGAAGACCATACGGTGGTCGTTTGCTTTGAATCAGTCCTCGTTCGCGCTTGCATTCTGATACGATTTAACCACACAAACTGGTGTAATGGCAAAATCTCAAATAGCGTTTAGTTTTGACAGTAGATACCCCTTACCGATCAGCGAGAACACCTTTCTGCCATCTTCCCAAAAGCCCTTGAGCACCAGGGTGATGTCCTGCTCCACTTCTTCCAACGTTGCATACACCCGGTTGCACAAGCCATCTTTGACAATATCCCATAGCTTTTCCACCGGATTGAGCTCCGGGCTGTAGGGCGGCAAGGTCAGGATGCGCACATTCTTGGGCAGCCCTTCTTGTGAGTCCTTCTCCCGGTGATGGAAGCCCGCTCCATCTCCAATGACCACACGCATGGCATTGGGATCACGCTGCGAGATCTGTTCCAGGAACTTGCGGTCCGCTTCCTTGCTGACAGTCGGGCTGAACAAAAATTCGCAGCCTGCTCCTCCAATTTGCAAAGCTCCAAAGACGTAGCCCCACTGGTATTGCTTGTTGACCGGGCAGACTACTTCTGTGCCCCTCAGGGTCCACATGCGCCGCGTCACCGGTGCCAGTCCATAGCGAGCTTCGTCATAGATCCACAGCCTCAACGGACGATCCCTTGGCAACTCAAGATCCATGAGCTTTTGGGCCAGTGTTTCTTTGAAGGCGACGACCTTGAGCGGGTCTTTTTTCGTGTGGCAGGGGCGCGTCACCTTCAAGCGCCCTCCGAGCTTTTTTAAATAGCGATAGGTCTGCGGCAGACCAAACTTGACGCTAAAACGCTCCTTGAGCCAGGCGTAAGCCTCCTTGGCCGTGCGCCAGCGGCCTTTTTCCAGTTCAACGGCCAGTTCCTGCATCTGGCCTTCATCCAGCTCCGGAGCAAAACCTTGGCCGCGTTGCTTTTGCTCCAGAAGGCCTTCAATCCCCTTCTTACGGTAGAGGTTGAACCAACTGGTGATGGTTGTTTGACTGTGACCAAGCTGGGCGGCGATGGCCTTGGAAGAAAGCGCGCCTTCCAGGCCAAGCTTGACGGCCAGGAGGCGCTCACGCCTCCAGCCGACCTTTTCACGGGGGTGGAGCGCCAAAACTTGGGCACCTTGATTCAGCGGATCCAATGGATTTCGGGGGCGAGCCATACACAACTTTAAACCCTTTCCCAAAATTATGCCAGACAAAGTGGTGAATTCGTATCAGTCCTCGTTCGCGCTTGCATTCTGAGCTTCCAAAGCGCGTTCCCTCTCCCCCAAGAATTGGGGGTGCGTAGCCGCGAAGCGAAAGGCCAAGGTGAGGGGGTGGTCGCAGCACGCAAAAAGCCCGTTCGCAAAGGTTACCCTTTTCCAAAAAACGACGGTTTCAGTCTTCGATCCCCGAGAGCTCTCGACAGCCCCTCACCCCTGGCCCTGCTCCCCGCAAGCGGGGAGAGGGGGGACGTTTTTTCGACTCCGTTGGCTGAAGACTAAACACCTGTCGTTCGCTCTTCGATCCCAAGCTCCCAAAGCGCGTTCCCTCTCCCCGCAAGCGGGGCGAGGTGGGACGTTTTTCCCTCACCTTCTGTTAGGCCGATGGTCAGATCGGCTGAAGCTGGGACGACCATGCCACGACCGCGTGCGCTCGACATCCCGAGATCCGGCATATTTCCCCACGCCCTAGAGAGGCACGAGAAAGCTCCATTCGTTCTTCGATCCCCAGATCGGAGATCTCAGTCTTCCCCATCTTCCACGCCGGCTTTGCTGCCGGGGGTGATGCCGCGCTTGGTGGCGGCCACGAAGTCGGTGAAGAGGGTGGCCTCTGGGGTGAGGGGGCCGCTGCGCAGCTCTTCCACGGCCTGGGCGTTGTTCAAACCACTGCGATAGACTTTGCGAAAGGCGACGCGGATAGCGCGCATTTGATCGCGTGAGAAACCGGCCCGCTGAAGGCCGACGATGTTCAGCCCACGGGTGCGGGCGGGGTTGCCATCGGCCGTGCTGTACGGGGTCACGTCTTGGACCACTTTGGAGCATCCGCCGATGATGCTGCGCGTGCCGATGCGGCAGAACTGGTGCACGGCACTGAGGCCGCCGAGGATGACGTGATCCTCCACCACCACATGGCCAGCCAGGGTGCCGTTGTTCGAAAAGATGACGTGATTTCCCACGATGCAGTCGTGGGCGATGTGCACGTAGGAGAGGAAGTTGTTGTGGCTGCCGATCAAGGTCTTATCCCCGGCACTGGTGGCGCGGTGGACGGAACAAAATTCGCGGAAGGTGTTGTCATCGCCGATCTCCAGGTACGTGGGCTCGGCCGCGTATTTGAGATCCTGCGTCTGCTGACCGATGGAGCCGTAGGCGTAAAATCGGTTGTTCTTACCGATCTTGGTCGGCCCCAGGATCGTCACGTGATGCTGCAACGAAGTGCCATCGCCAATTTCCACATTTGCACCAATGATGCAGTAGGGACCGATGGAGACATCGGCACCGATTTTTGCCGAAGAATCAACGATGGCAGTGGGGTGAATGGGCATGCAGAAGGGATGGGCAGTGGATCAGACTGGGGAGGAAAAAGCAGGAAGAGTTCCGGCGAGGGGGGCGGGTTAACGGTCCACCACGTTAAACATCAGCTCCGCTTCGGAGACGACCTGGCCATTGACCAAACAGCGGCCGATGGCCTGGGCGACGCTGCGCTTGGCCTTGGTGATCTCGGTCTCGATGATGAGGGTATCCCCCGGCACCACGGGCTTGCGCCACTTGACGTTGTTGGCGCTGAGGAAGTAGCCGATCTTCCCCTGGTGGCTGGGCATTCGCAGGAGCACGATGCTGGCCACCTGGGCCATGGCCTCCAGCTGCAGCACGCCGGGCATGATGGGGTGACCTGGGAAGTGCCCCTGGAAGAACTGCTCGTTGATGGTCACATTCTTGATGCCACGGCACTTCGTTTCGCCTTCGAAGCCGATGATGCGATCCACCAGCAGGAAGGGGTACCTGTGCGGCAGGATGTTCATCACCTCATTGATGTCCAGCACGGCTTCCCCGCCGGGGATATTGACCGCTGGTGGCACCATGGCGCGCATGGCGTTGTATTGAGAGACGATGGCGCGGGCCATCTCCGTATTTGGCCCGTGGCCTGGGCGAACTGCGATGACGTGGCCGGTGATGCGTTTGCCGGAAAGCATCAGGTCGCCGATGATGTCGAGGATCTTGTGGCGGACAAACTCATTGTTAAACCGCAGGGGCTGCTTCGACAGCAGTGTGTCTCCGCGCACCACCACGGCGGCCTCCAGGGTGCCGCCTTTGATCAGCCCTTTTTCCATCAGCGGGGCGATGTCCTCATAATAAACGAAGGTGCGCGCCGGGGCGATTTCCTTCTCATAGGTCTCGGGATTGATCTCCAAAGACAGGTACTGGGTGAAGCGCCCACCGGGGCCCACATTGGTGCAGCTCACGCGGAATTTTTTATCCGGGACGATGGTGATGATGGTGCCATCTCGCGTCTCTTGGTAGATGGGTTCGCGGATTTCGAAGATCTTGCGCGGCTCCGACTGCTCCTGCAGGCCTGCTTTTTTGATGAGCTCGACAAAGGGCTGAGAGCTGCCGTCCACGATGGGGGGCTCATTGGCATCCATCTCGATGATGGCATTGTCCACGCCCATGCCCGCCAGAGCGCTGATGACGTGCTCTACCGTGTGCACATTCACGCCGCCTTCGGCGATGGTGGTGGCGCGCTCCACCTTCTGCACTTTCTCCACCAGAGCGGGGATGAAGGGCTTGTCCTCCAGGTCCATGCGGCGGAATTTAAAACCGAAGTTTTCTGGCGCCGGCTGCAGGGTGAGGGTGACTTGCTCACCGGTGTGCAGAGAGGTGCCAGTGATGGAGGCCGGCTTGGCCAGCGTGTGTTGACGGTCTGATGCAGGCATGGAAAGGGATGCCCGTTTTAGCCGCGTGGGGGGGTGGGGTCAAAGGAAAATCCCATCCAGACGTGCGGGATCTCACCGCCAGGGCACCTGTTTGCCGCTGATTTTCAGGGGCCAAACGGCTTTTTTTCAGCAGTTTCGTCACAGGAGGGGTCTGATTCCCTAGTTCACGGGCAGGTTCTCAGATCTTGGTTTTCTCCCTGAAGTTCCTCAACGCTTCTGAAAAAAGGCAGAAAAAACGCCGCCCCCTATTTCCCCCTCATGCCCCACGGGTTCCCCGGGATAGAAAGATCAGGGAAAGCTCGCGTCCACTTTTTTACTTAATCCAAATATTGAGTAATAAACCCCTGCTAACTTCTCCGTTGATTCTGGATGCTCTTGATTCAATATCACCATCACATGCTAAAGAATCTTTAATTTGATCGCCCGATCTTCTTATATTACAAAGCTTTTACAAAATTTATGCCGCAACTGCTGCTCGCCACCGCCAACGCCCACAAAACCCAAGAAGTCTCCGCCATGCTTGGCACCGAATGGCAGGTGGAAGACCTGAGCTCCATCCCTGGGATGGTCATGCCTGAAGAGACCGGGACGACCTTCGAAGCCAATGCAATCATCAAGGCGCAGGCGGCCAGCTCTGCCCGGCCTGGAATCCTGGTGCTGGCGGACGATTCCGGTCTGGAAGTGGATATTTTAAACAAGGAGCCTGGGGTGCGATCGGCCCGGTTTGCTGGAGAAAATGCCACCGATGAGGACAACCGCCGCGCACTGAAGGAACGCCTGCGTCGCGTGAGCACGAATCCCGGCCAGATCTTTCCCGCCCGCTTCCGCTGCTGCCTCGCCCTGGTGCGGGATGGGGAGGTGCTGCATGTCACCCACGGTACCATCGAAGGAAAGGTGAGCACCATCGAGCGCGGGCGTGGGGGCTTCGGTTATGATGCCATGTTCACTCCGGAAGACTACAGCCAGACCTTTGGCGAACTGCCTGCGGAGGTGAAAAACCAGCTCAGCCACCGGGCCCACGCGCTGGAATCCATGCAAAAATGGCTGCAAAGCAGCCCGGAAGCTCTAATGGCGTATGCTCAGTCAGCCCTCCAGGGGTGACGTGCATCCGCCACCATGAAAGCCCGCCTGCTACCCGCCCTAGCTGCCCTGTGTCTGACCCAGTGTGCCCAGCAGGCCTACCAGGCTGCGCCGACCTACCCGGCCACGCAGCCCCCTCCCCCGCCTGCATTTGCACCTAGCCCGCCGCCGCCCGTGCAGCTGCCGCCCCCTCAGGTGGCCCCACCGCAGGCTTTGTCCCGCTGGCAGCAGGCCTCGGGCGTGCGTACCAGCCCCCTGGGCGCAGGGGCTCAGCTCCATGAATTCACCGCCCGCAGCGCCGAAGGGACAGCCGAGGTGAGCGTGGTCATTTTCGACAGCCAGCAGTGCGCGCTGAAGGTGCTGGACCAGCCCGATTCTCACGCAGGGGGCGGGAGATTGACCGCGCTGATGCGCCAGGCGGGAGCCCTCGCAGGCGTGAACGGCGGCTTTTTTCACCCGGACTTTTCCACCCTCGGGCTCATGATCACGGCCCGTGGCCAGACCGGCCAGTTTACCCGCAGCAGCCTCGTCTCTGGGGCGTTGGTGGTCATCGGCCAAGAACCCTACCTCGTGTGGAACTCGGAGTTTTTAGGGGCTCAAGGCGTGACGCAAATGGTGCAGGCTGGGCCACGACTGGTGGATGCCGGCCGGCCTTTGCCCACGCTGAACCGCACGAAGCAGGCCACCCGCACCTTCATCGCCACAGACGGCCAGCGGCAGTGGGCCGTGGGGACGGTGCGTAGCACCACGTTAGCAGGGCTGGGGGATCTGCTCGCCAGTGACGGGCTGCTGCCTGGGATGCAAGTGCAGCGTGCCCTGAACCTGGATGGCGGACGCTCCACCGCTCTCTATGCCCGGCAGGCCGATGGCCAAGAGATCAGCCGCCCCGGCTGGAGCACGGTGCGCAATTACGTGGCGGTGGTGCCCAGATAATGCGCCGGGGAAAACGGGATGGAGGGGGCGGACGGAGGTTTCTCGCGCCCTTCCAGGGCGCAACGGAGGTGGACGTGTTGTTGGTTAGGCTACCGGGGGTTCCCGCTCGCCAAGCCTCGCTGCCCCCCGGCTAACGGCTTTCGACCCTCCGGGGCGGGGGGCAAAAAAGCACGCCCGGAGCCTACACTTTGACCCAGCTTTTAGCCTTGCTGCTTTCCAGGATGGCTTCGCACAGTTTCACTTCGTGGTGGCCATCGGCTGCGGTGGCGAAGAGGACGGGGGTCTGTTTGCCACTGGCGATGTGTTCATAGACTGCACGGTAATGCATCTTGTGGGCATCGCTGAAGCCTTCGGCGTGGCCGCCGGGGTAGTCGGTGAAGTTGGCCACGTCTTCCAGGAAGCCGGGGGTGCCGCGTTGCAAAATTTGGTTAGGCTGATCGCGACGCCCGAGGATGATTTCGTTCGGCTGCTGGAGGTCCCACTGTACGCTGCCTTTCGTCCCGTAGATGCCCAGGGCCAGGCTGCACTTCCACCCGGCGGCGACTTGGGAGATGCTGGCATTGGCATGGACGCCGTTGGCGTGGCCATGCTTAGACTTGCCGAACTTGAGCAGCACGCTGCCGAAGTCTTCGGTATCCACCTTGTAAGGGACCATGGTTTTGGGGTCCACTTTGGCAAAGGTCTTCACCTCGCCTTTCGGACGCAGGCGAGTTTTGTGGAAGGTTTCGATGTGGGCAAAGACGCTTTCCGCCTTGGCCCCTAGGATGAAGCTGACGGCGTCAATCCAGTGCGTGCCGATGTCTCCCACAGCCCGCAGTTTGCCCCCTTCACTGGCCATGACGCGCCAATTGTAGTCGGTCTGGTGCAGCAGCCAGTCTTGGAAAAAGTGGCCCTGCACATGGATGATTTCCCCCAGGTCTCCGCGCTCCACCAAGGCGCGCATTTGCAGCACGGCGGGGAAAAAACGGCACATGTAGTTCACCGCAAAGACAGGCCCGGCCTTGCCGCCTTTTTTCACAGCGTCCACTACCAGCGCGGTCTCAGCCGTGGTCATGCCGAGGGGCTTTTCACAGATGACGTGTTTGCCCATGGCCAGGGCACCCAGGCACTGCTCCACATGCGCTTTGTTAGGCGAGGTGATGTGGACGACGTCCACATTCGGGCTGGCGAACATGGCCTCGTGATCGTAGTCGCCATAGGCTTCTTCGATGCCCCACATCTCTGCCGTTTTCCGCGCACTTTTCGAGGAGGCGCAGATGGCCGTGACCTGGATGCCCAGGCGCTTCAGTGCCTCGATGTGAACCGGGCCGATGAAGCCGGTGCCGATGATGCCTGCGCGGAGATGGTGGAGGGGTGTCATGCCCCACGCTGCCCCAGAGAGGCGGGGCTGCGCAAGCGTGGGTTTTAGGCAATGCGGCGGCGAGAAGCGGGCTAGGCTGCGTTACGCAGCAGCGGCCCACTCTTTCTGCACCACGGGCCGTTCAGCACTGGGCACGGGCCAGGAGCGGATGACCTCTGGCTCAAAGTCGGGCAGGTCTTCGCGGATGCGGTCAGGATCAATCACCAGCACATGCGCATCTGGGTAAACCTCACGCGCAGCGCAGGCGATGCGCTGATCTCTGACGATGAACACAGCGGCCATGACGCCAAACGAAGGCAGCATGTCTTCATGCAAGGGCATGAAGCGGATGTCTTCACGATCCACCATGGTGCCCTCATGGGCGCTGGCGATGTACACATACCCCAGGGCCGTCATGCGACGAGCCAAGCTGACAATGATTTCCTGCTCTGCCGGAGTGGTGGTGGCTGGCAGCATGAAGAGGAAGTTATGAAGCTGGGGGAGGTGAGGCAGGGCATTCATGAGGAGGAAAAGGGTTGGATGCTGCATTGCAAGCCCCGTGCCACGCATGCTGAAGGCCGTTTCCCCTGGGCAAAAGGGTCTTCCCTCCCCGTGCCCCACCGTGCAAGATTCCCCCCCCTCTGGCAGAGTGCCCAGTGGGGGCTTCGGCAGGCGGAGCCATTGTGTGACGGTTGTTCCGAAACAGCACCGGCAGGGGATGGATGATAGAGGTGTCGTTTTGGGGAAGATAGCACCCCTTTGCGAACGAGGTTTTTTCGTGTTGCGACCACCCCCTCACCTTGGCCTTTCGCTTCGCGGCTTCGCACCCCCAGTTCCTGGGGGAGAGGGAACGCGTTTTGGAAGCTCGGTATGAGGAAGCGAACGAAGGCTGTCTTGTCTTCAGCCAACGGAGACGAAAAGACGTCCTCCCTCTCCCCGCTTGCGGGGTTGCGAAGCCGCGCAGCGAAAGGGCTCGGGGTGAGGGGCGGTGGAGAGGTCTCGGGGGTGGACCCCTGAGGTGTCGTTTTGGGGAAGAGGGCACCCTCTCCTGGATCTACCAGCGATCCCCCATCGTCTTCATCCAACCCCGCCGAACTGCCGCTTTAAATCACACTTTCCGTTAGGCCATTTCATCCAGCGGATAAATGGGGCGGGTGACTTTCTGAAAAGGCAGGGTGCTGAGGTGGCTGGTGCATGGGCCGGCGGTGTGTACCCAGATCATGCGGGTGGCGATGGGGTCATAAGCGCGCCGATGCGCCACCGCTGCCTTCACCCCGATGACGGAAAAGTCCTGTGGCTCCAGCCCCTGACTGCGCCACTGCCCGAGGTCAAAGGGCGGGGTCTTGATGCTGGTCAGCAGGATCGTCAGCGCCTTATGCCGCACCACCGCACAGGGGCCCATGCTGAAGTGGCCACCGCTCATGGAGGCGAGGTGACTTTGCTCATCCTCCAGGGTAAATTCTCCGGTGCTGTGGGAGACCACTTCCACCTCGATCTCCACCGGCCCGGCATCCAAGCGACTGCCTTTGCCACCGATGGAAACCATCACGCGGTCGCCGCTGCGGTACTTGCTCACGGTGGCCACCGCTTCGGCATCGGCAATGCACACGGCGCAGTTTGGCACGCGCCAGTGGATGAAGGCCCGCATCAGGCCGGTGCCATCGCCAGGGGCTCCGCCGCCGATGTTGTCGGAGGGTTCCACCACCACGGTCAGCCCTTCCGCAGGCGTGGTGAGACCGCCGATGACTTCGCTCAGCGGTGGCTCGGTGGCATTGCCCAGGCTGCGCAGGGACCAGGCGGCATCGCAAAGCTTTTTCAAATGCGCACTGGCATCCACGGTCGCGGCGATGACAAAACTCACGCCCGTATCCGGCGTATCGGCAAAGGAAAAACCGGCCACCACGTTCACGGCCCAGATGCCGGGCTCCTGCTCCATCTCGCGGGCCATGGCCTCCAGGCTCAGCATCGGCTCACTGGCGGTGCCGGTGCCGGTAGGCGGCCACATCAGGGGCGGATGAGCGAACTGTTGGTTAGGCTGCTCACCTCCCGTGAGGCAGCGCTGCATCAGCCGGGCGGCATCGCAGGCAGCTTCGCGGGCATCTGTGTGCGGATTTTGGCGATAGGCCACCAGGCAATCCGACAGGGCTGCCATGCGGGCGGTGAAATTCGCATGCAAATCGAAGACGCCAAAGATGGGCACATGCCCTGCCCCTGGTAGCGCCCGCAGCCGCTGCAGCAGCTCCCCCTCCACATCGTCATAGGACTGTGAGACCATGGCCCCATGCAGGACGAGGAAAATGCCATCCACCCCGGCGGTGAGATGCGGCCCAGCGTGCTCTTGAAAATCCGCCCAAAAAGCCTCGATCACGAGATCCTCGACCAGGGCGCTCGGCTGGGCGCGGTAGTCCACCATGGGCAGGATTTCCCAGCCAAATTCCACCGCCAGATCCAGCACCCCCCCAAAGGGTGAGGCATCGCCTTTCAGCGCCAGCACTTCATCCCCTCGGCGCAGGGTGAAGTCCTCCAGCGCGGTGGTGCCTTCGAGAAAGGTGTGCGTCTCGTGGAAAAGTCCGGCGAGCAGGATGCGAGGGGGGCGGCTCATAAGGGGAAGACTACCAGGGTACAGACACGAAGCGGGAGCAATACCTCCAACTTTCGTGGCCCGTGCCCTCGGTGGTCGCTAGCATTCACGCATTCCACTCCGCCGCATGGCGGGCAAAGGCCTTCGAGGCCCGCTTCAGCGCCTCGTCCACATCCGCCTCGGTGTGGGCCAGACTCAGGAACCACAGGCCGCGCTCGATGGCGCGCACGCCTTCCTCTAACAAACAACGCCGCAAATGTGCCCAGCGCGGCGCATCCTGCCGCTGCACGTAGTCGCGGTAGCTGGTGACGGGACCTTCCGCAGCTCCGGGTTTCAGCATCGTGGTGTGGAAGACCAGCCCAGGGCCCTGCGGGCGCAGGGGAATGCCGTGTTCATCGGCCAGGGTGCGCAGGCCAGACATCATCTTTTGCCCCAGGCCGATGAGCTGATGCGGATGTGCATCCCCCAGGTCTAGGATTTGATCCAGGCACCACTTGGCTGCGGCCAGGCAGAGCGGGTTCGCATTGAGCGTGCCTGCATGGACGACTTGACCATTGAGGATCTTGGCAAACGAGGCCTCCTTGCCCACCAGGGCGGCAAAAGGCACACCGCCGCCGATGGCCTTGCCCAGGATGGTCAGGTCTGGCACCACCCCGTAGTGGGTCTGCGCGCATCCAGCACCGAAACGGAAACCGGTGATGGTTTCATCCGCGATCATCATCATGCCATCGCGATCACACAGCTCGCGGATGGTTTGCAGCAGGCCCTGCACGGGCTCCATGCAGCTAGTATTGCACAGCACGGGCTCAAAAACGATGGCGGCGATCTGCCCGCGATACTGGTCCACGCGGCGGCGCAAGTGCTCGATGTCATTCCAGCGCACGACCACAAATTGATCCAGCACCTCTGGGATGACTCCCTGGCTGGGGTGCAGGCGGGTCGGCTCCTCCTCGGTCCCCCACTGGTCCGGCGGCGGGGCAAAACCCACCAGCCCCTCATCCGCCCAGCCATGATAATGGCCTTCAAATTTTAGGATCAACTTCCGCCCTGTGTGAGCGCGGGCGAGGCGAAAGGCGGCCAGCACCACCTCGGTGGCGGAGTTGTTAAAGCGCACGCGCTCAGCCCCGGGGATCATCTTTTGCAGCCGTTCCGCCACATCTATCTCCAGCTCGCACTGGGCGGCCCAGTGGGTGCCTTTTTTCGCCTGGGTGGCGATGGCCTCCGCCATGCCTGCGGGGGCGTGACCATACAGTAGGGCCCCCTGGCCCGTTTGAAAGTCCACGTACTCATTGCCATCCACATCCCACAGGCGGCTGCCCTGGCCGTGGTCAAAGTAGAGTGGCACGGGCACCTCCATTTTCCGAATGCCGCTGTTGATGCCGCCCGCGATGCTTTTTTGGGCACGGGCAAAGAGGTCGGAGGAGCGAGAAAAAGTGTACGACATGAGCGGGAGATTACGGAGATGTCCGGTCAGATATTTTCAGACGTAAATTCTATGTGAGATGCGGATGAGAGCTTGCCAGAGCGGTTCAGAAAAAGCGACACTCCAAAAATCACCAATCCCCCCACTTTTGTGTCTGCTCGTCCCCCCTCTACTCCCGATGCCGTCCTGCCTGAAGCCGTGGCCCAACAGACCCAGGCGAAGCTGAAAAGCCTCATCGAAGGCATCTCCCAAATCATTTTGGGCAAACAGGAAGTCATCCGCCTGGCGGTGACCTGCCTGCTGGCCCGAGGCCATCTTTTGTTTGAAGACCAGCCAGGCGTGGGCAAAACGCTGCTCTCTCAGGCGCTCGCTCAGTCTTTGGGCCTGCAATTCCGCCGCGTGCAGTTCACCAGTGACCTGCTGCCGGCGGATATTTTAGGGGCCTCCATTTATGATCGGGAAGCGGGCAGCTTTGTCTTCCATCCTGGTCCGGTCTTCACGCAGGTGCTGCTGGCGGATGAGATTAACCGCGCCACGCCGAAGACTCAATCCGCCCTGCTGGAGGCCATGGAAGAAGGCCGCGTCACCTCAGACGGTATCACGCATTCCCTGCCCCAGCCGTTTTTTGTCATCGCCACGCAGAATCCATCCTCGCAGATCGGCACCTTCATGCTGCCGGAATCGCAGTTGGACCGCTTCCTCATGCGCCTCGCCTTGGGTGTGCCAGATCGCACCGCCGAGCGTGCCATCTTGCAGGGGCAGGACCGCCGGGAAATGCTGAAGGCCATGCCTGAGATCCTGCCCTGGGCGGAGATGCAGCAGATGCAGCTCCAGGCCCGGCAGGTGCATGTTTCAGCGCCGTTGCTGGACTACGTGCAGGACGTCCTCGCCGCCAGCCGGGCCAGTGGGCGCGGGCTTTCCCCACGCGGTGGTTTGGCCCTGCTGAATGCGGCCCGTGCCTGGGCCCTGCTCCAAGGACGCACCATGGTGCTGCCGGAGGATGTGCAGGACGTGGGCGCGGCGGTGATGTCCCACCGCCTGGAGGGCGATGGCGAGACGGCGCTGCGCCTGCTGGAAGAAACCCCCATTCCGTAAACCGCCCCTTTCATTCCCCCCATGAGTCAGGCAGGCAGCAGGCAGGATGAGCTCCCCGACCTCGGGTGGCTGGGCCGTGTTTTGGCATGGTTGCCCTTTGGCCCGCGCTCCACCGTGGTCACGCGCCCCGGCACGCGCATCAGTTTTAGTTTGCACACACTTGCTTGGTTAGGCCTGTGTGCCGTCATGGGGTATGCAGGGGCTGTGCAGGCAAACGGGGCGGCTTACCTGCTGGCCTTTTCCACCCTGGCGTTGGGGGCCCTGAGTTACGCCTATGCCCGGGCGAATCTGCGCGGGCTGGAGGTGCGTGTGGGGGCCTCTCCCCTTTATCAGTCGGGTCTGGGGGAAGTGCTGCCCGTGGAGCTGCGCGCGGCCACCGGCATGACACCGTGCGGCCTGGAGATCCTCGTCATCGGCGCGGCAAAAAGCACCTTTGTGGAGCAGATCCCCAGCGGCCAGTCCGTGCGGCTGCAGCTCCGCCTGCCTGCGAGTGCGGGCCCGGTGAAGCTGCTGCTGCGAAGTGCCTACCCACTGGGGCTGCTGCGGGCGCAGCGCGTGGTGAATGTGGAGCTCACCCGCCGGGCCTTGCCGCAGGCTTCGGGAAACTTACCCCTGCCCCAGCCGCTGTCTCAACCGACAAACACCGCCGCTGGCCGCAGTGGGGCCCAGTCCATCCCCAGCCGGGAGGGCGATGACTTTGGCGGGCTACGAGAATGGCAGCCGGGAGATTCCCCGAAGCACATTGACTGGCGCGCCGTCGCGCGTGGTCGTCCGCTGCTGGTGAAGACCTGGACGCGCGGCGTGAATGAAACCGTGCCCATGGACTGGGAAGCGCTGCCGCTGCCTGTGGGTGAGCGAGCCGGGCAGCTGGTGCGCTGGATCCAGATGTGCGAGCAGCAGGGCCACGCCTACTCCCTGAAGCTGCCTTCTCAGACCATCCCCGCAGGCCAGGGGGAGGCGCATGCGCGGCGCTGCTTCGCCGCGCTGGCTGAGATCCATACCGGCGGCCTGTCTGCCGCAGAGACCACCCGCCCGGTGAAGGTGCCCGCCAGCCATGAACACCGGGCTGGCGTGCCGCGTGGCCCCCTGGCCCTGCTGAGCGCGGTGCTCTTTTTCATCGCGCTGCCGCTGCAGGATCTCGTGGCTCTGCCGGTGCTGCTGCTGCTGTTTTTAAGCCTGTCTTACCGCAGCCTTCTCACGCAGCCCGTGAAGCATCGTTGGTTACCGCTGGCGGTCATCGTCATCGGCATCGCGGGGGTGTATTTCAGTCAGGGGGACTTGATGAGCATGGAGGCAGGCATTGCCGTGCTGGTGGTGCTGACCGGCGGTAAAATGCTGGAATCTCGCACGCCGCATGACTTCCAGGTCATCGCCATCATCGGCTGGTTTCTCTGTCTTTGTGGGCTCATGGCGGATCAAAGCATCACCCGCTCCCTGCTCATGTTCACCGCTTACATCCTCATCGCAGGCTGCATGGTGCGCTTTCGCCGGGGGGTGCCGGGGGTGTGGGTCCCGGCGCGGCTCACGGGGCGGATTTTACTCCAGGCCCTGCCACTTGTGGTACTGCTTTTCCTCACTTTTCCCCGCGTGAGTTTGGACTATCTCGTCCGTCTCGGCTCTGGCCGCACTGCTGTCACGGGCGTGCCGTCCTCGCTGGATCCAGGCAAGGTCCTGCAAGTGGCCCGCAGCACGGAGACCGCCTTCCGCGTGGAGTTCCCCGATGGCAACATGCCGCCTAACAATCAACGTTACTGGCGCTGTGTGGTCCTGTGGGATTGCCAGGGCCTCAGTTGGAGCCGTGGCCTCACGCTCAGCTACGCGCCCAGTGGCAATCGCGAGCGCCAGGGGCAAGACATCCGCCAGATCATCACGCTGGAGCCTCATGGCCAATACTGGCTGCCCGGCCTGGATTACCCCCTGCGTGGCTCCGGTGGCGGCACCGGTTACCAGCTCTCCTCCGAGCGCGTGCTGAACTCTCACGACACGGTGCGTAAGATGCGCCAGATCGAGATCCACTCCCGCCCGCAGCTCACCTGGGAGCCGCTGCCCGATTTTCAGCGAAATGCCGCGCTGCGCGTGCCTGTCCTCTCCGCCAGCCTGCGCCAGCTGGCCCAGGGCTGGCGGGAGGGAGCGGCCAATGATACGGAAGTGGTGCAGGCAGGCCTGAATTACCTGCGCACCCAGGGTTTTGAGTACACGCTGGAGCCGGGTTCCTATCTGGGCCCCACCGCTCTGGAGGACTTTTTCCTGCGCCGCCGGGTGGGGTTTTGTGAGCACTTCAGCGCCTCCTTTGCCACGCTCATGCGGGCCGCCGGCGTGCCGTCCCGGGTGGTCATGGGTTACCTCGGCGGGGAGCTTTCCATGACCGGCACGCACATGATCGTGCGGCAGTCCGATGCGCATTCCTGGGCAGAAGTGTGGCTGGATGGCGCGGGCTGGATGCGGGTGGACCCCACCGCTGCTCTCGCCCCTGGGCGTCTGGACCTGGGACTGCAGAGTTTCCTGGGCGGTGAAGAGGCCCTGGAACGGCAGCGCAACAGCTTCCTCTGGCGCTCCATGGAGCAGGCCCGCCAGGTGTGGGAGCAGGTGAACTACCAGTGGTACAAGATGATCATCAACTTCGATGGCGAGTCCCAATTTGGCTGGTTGAGCTGGCTGGGGGCCAGCGGCTTGAAAAAATCTTATCTCCTCATCATCAGTGCCTTTTTAGTGGTGCTGATGGCGGGGATCATGGGCCTGTGGCTGCGCCGTCCCGCCCGGCAGACGGACCCCTGGCAGCAGACCTGGCGGCGTTTTTGCCGTCACCTTGAAAGCCTGGGCCTCCCAGCCAGACGGGAAAATGAAGGACCCCTGGCCTATGCGCAGCGCCTCAGCGGCAGCAAACCGGAGGTGGTGGCCCTGGCCCAACAGTATGCCAGTGCTCGATACGGGGCACAGGGTAGCTCACCTAAGTCTTTTGAGAAAGCGTGGCGCGCCTTGCGCTAGGGAAAGTCGAACGATCTCGGCGGCACCAGGAATCAGATGTTTCCTGGTACCGCCGAGAGTTGCGACTGGTGCCCACCAACCCCCCCCGGAGCGGTGGATCTCCCAGAATTGTTTTCCGGATGCGGGCTCTGCATCGGATGCTCGGCATGGTCTTTCAGCACAGCAGTCATCGCGCCAGCTAGGGCGAGAACGATGAATGAAAATGCTAAGTAGCGGCGCATGGCGAGATGGAAAGTGAGGAACGATTCGAAAACCGTGTGTGGATCAAGTGGGGGATATTGATGTATATTCGTGATATTCACGAACGACTGCACTTTATCGAAACAAACCCCCGAAAGTCACCTTACCGTTTGGTAATGATGAATCAAAAATAGGCCGAATTTTTCTGAAAGATTCTCTGAATCGTAGATGCTTAAGCCCATTCGTCGCAAGCAGTCACTTTCACCTCACCTTCCCATTTCTTTAGTACCCCCTAAACTTTTTCATGAATCTCCTGCTTGTCGAAGATGAACCTGAGCTAGCTCGCCAAGTGGCCGTGTGGATGGCGGATGGCGGCCACCGCTTGCAGTGGGAAAAGTCTGGTGCGGAGGCCCTGGCGGCGCTGAAGCAGCAGGGATATGACGTCATCATCCTGGATGTGGGGCTGCCAGACACGGATGGTTTTACCCTGGTGCAGAAACTGCGCCGGGGGGGGCTGCGCACGCCGGTACTCTTTCTCACGGCCCGGGCGGAGGTGTCTGACCGCGTGCGTGGCCTGGCCGCTGGGGGCGATGATTACCTGACCAAGCCGTTTGCGGTGGAGGAATTGATGGCCCGGCTGGAGGCGCTGCACCGCCGTGTGAATAATCACGTGCCCACCCACCGCATCCTCGGCAAATGCCGCCTGGACTTTGTGCGCCGCCGCGTGAGCTGCGGCGCGGAGAGCGTGGAACTGCAACCCCGCGAGTGGTGCCTGCTGGAGGTGCTGATGAATCATGAGGGCCGCGTGCTGCCAAAAAAATTCCTGCTGGAGCAGGTGTGGGACATCCACTTTGACCCGGGCACCAATGTGGTGGATGCCATGGTCTGCCGACTGAGACGGAAACTGGAAATGCCAGGCAGCGGCATTTTGGTCGAGACCATTCGAGGCAAAGGATATGTTTTCAAAACTCTGGCCTGAAAAGCTCCCCTCACTCTGGCGTCTGGCCCTGCTCATGGGCTTCATCGTCATCGTGAACATTCTCTTGATCCTCACCTTCGTGAGGATCGCCGTCAGCCAGGACATGCGCCAGGTGGATCGTAACCGCGTCACCGATGACCTCATCGAATACTCCGTGCTGTACACGAACGGCGGGCTCAATGGGATGAAAAAAGTCTTTCATGCCAGCCAGCACGTTGACTGGAATGGCCTGCGTCTCACCACCGCTTTTGGCAAGATCCTGCATGAGGAGATCCCCACCGAAATGAAAGCCTTCGCCTGGCCTGAGCAGACCGTGAAATTCCTGCTGGAGGCCGGGGACATGGACCTCATGGAAGTCACCTCGCCAGACCAAACCCTGCGCCTGCATGTGGGGGCCATCCGGCTGTGGGATGGAAATACGCTGTGGTTTGGCCGGTCCGATGCGCAGGCGCGGCGGCACCTGGCCAACATCGAGCGGCATCTCTGGTTCGCCGGCCTCACTGCGGCGCTCATTTCCTTCCTGCCGGTGGTGTGGTTCCTCAATGACGTGCTGCGGCCCATCCAGTCCTTCATCATCAGCGCCGAGCGCATGCGCGTGCCCGGCAGCAGCGCCCGGCTGCGGGCCCCCAGCGCCATCCCGGAACTGAAGGCCCTGGCCAGTGTGGTGAATACCGGGCTGGACCAGATCCGCGCACTCACGCGGGAGTTGCAGTCCACGAATGATTTCCTGGCCCATGAACTGCGCACGCCACTGGCTCGCGTGCGTGGAAACCTGGAGCACTTTCATGATCAGACCGACAATGTCATGGCCCGCGAAGCAGCCGCCCGCAGCCTGGAGGAAATTGACCGCGCGACCCAGCTGGTGCAGACCCTCCTCACCATTCGCGCGGGGGATCATGTGGCCCTGCGTTTGCATCGCCAAGTCACGTCACTCGATGACCTCCTCAGCAGTTTGGTGGAGCTCTTTATCCCAGCGGCAGAGGATCGCCGGCTGACTCTCACCCTCGGCACCGGCCTCAGTCTGACCCTGAATGTGGACCGTGAACTGCTGACCCAGGCCGTCTCCAATCTGCTGGATAATGCGCTGGCCTACACCCATGCGGGTGGGGAGATCAAAGTGAGCTGGATGGGCGAAGGCACCGGGGCCATCATCACCGTGGAAGACACCGGCCCTGGCCTGCACCCGGAGGAACTGGAGGTCATCTGGGACCGCTACGTGCGCGGCAGTGCGGCCCGGCCGAAGACCTCCGGCATGGGCCTGGGGCTCAGCCTCGTGCGCTCCATCGCCATGGCCCACGGCGGCAACGCGGGCGGGCAAAATCGTGAAGGCGGCGGCGCCACGTTTTGGATCTACATTCCCGGTTCTTAAACGCAGCGCTGTCATACAGACCGCAGGCCCAGGTCACCTAGAGGGCAAATGAATGGAGCGCGAACTCGCCAACCAACTCGAAGCCCTGCATGCCGATGCCCACGGCTGGGCCCTGCACTGCTGTGCGGGGGACTTTTCACGAGCGGAGGAGGTGCTGCAAAACGCTTACCTGAAACTGGCCCAGGGCCGCACCCATCCCGCAGGTACCTCCACCTTCAAGACCTGGTGGTTCGGCATCATCCGCTACACCGCCCACGAAGAATTTCGGCGGCTGCGCTACCGCGAATCCCTGCTGGGCAAACTGTGGTCGCAACTCCAGGGGGACTCTCACGATCCACGCCCTTCCCCCTCCCGGCAGGTGGAACTGGACGAACAAACTTTGCAACTGCGTACTGCGCTGGCTCAGTTGCCCCCGCGCCAGGCCGAGGTGCTGCACCTCGTTTTCTATCAGGACCTCACCTTGAGCGAGGCCGCCATCGTCATGAAGGTGGGGCTGGGCTCCGTGCGGCAGCATTACGAACGCGGGAAGGCCCGCCTGCGCAGCCACCTGCAAACCCCCGATTCCGACCATGAAACCCGCCCCCGATAACGATCTCCGCACACGCTTCCAGGCCCAGCGTCAGGCCGAGCAAGAGCAGGCACCTGGGTGGTCGCCCAGGTTTCATCAGGCTCCGGCGCGTGAGCGAAAACCCGCGCTGAATCCACGCCTTTTCGCCCTGCCTTTGGGAGCCGCCGCCCTGCTGGCCGTGGCCACCTGGCTGGCCCTACCCGCCCGCACTCCGCGCCTGGTCGAGGCCCTGCCGGTCCTGCTCGATAACCCCTCTGCGCCGCTCTTTGCCGGACTGGAAGCACCTGCCTCCAGCCCCAGTGATTTCCTTCTTCCTGCTCACCTTCAAATCGAACTGCCATGAAACGTTTTCTCCTGCTTTTTCTCTGCTTCACCTCCCCTATCATCGCCGGGCCCGAGGCCTGGCTGGAGGCCGGTCTTTTAACCCCAGAAATGATCACCTCCCTCAAACCTGAACTTGGCCTAACCAAGGATCAGGAAGAAAAAATGACGACCTTGGTCAAGGAGGTCATGGCAGAGGCTGAGCCCGTGGAAAAACAAGTGCGTGAGCATGAAAAGGAACTCACGCGCCTGCTCCGCCAGCCCAGCACCACAGCGGCAGAAGCGGAAGCGGCTTTGACCCCGCTGCTGGCGGCGGAGGCCGAGGTGAAGAAACTGCGCCTGCGCACCCTGCTGGCCCTGCGGGATGTGCTCACCCCGGAGCAGCAGGCCAAGGCCGTGACCCTGGCCCCCAGCCGCCAGGGAAAACGCAGCAGCGCTGAAGCGCAGGTGAAGGAAAAAGCCCAACGTCTCAAAACCGCTGTGGATGCCCTGGGAGTGCCCCCCACCCAAGCCATGCAGGCCCGTGGCCAGGCCATCGTCTCTTTGATGCGGGCAGGCGACTACGACGCTGCCGACAAGGCCCTGGATCAGCTCATCCTCGACAGTGAGCTGGATCAAACCGCCACGGTCCCGGCGCCTGACTTTAGCCAGGTCTCACCGGGCGACATTGATCTCACCGTGCTGAAACAACGCTACACCGATGTGGAAGTCGCCGCCCAATCCGTCGTTTCTATTCCTTTGGTTAGGCGTTTGATCGAAGCGAAGACTGCCCTTGAGGCTGCAAAAATCGCCGAAGATGCCGAGCAGGTGGGCCGCATTCTGACCTGGGCCGAAGAGATCCTGAAGAAGTAAGTGCGCGTGTGCGGGAGAGTGCGGGCGGAGGTGGCAGTGCGGGGGACGGGTGCAATCCTTGGCGGACGGAGGTTTCTCGCGCCCCTCCAGGGCGCAACTGGGATGGCGCGTTTTTGGTTAGGCGTGAGTCCGGGGGCTCTCGGTGCTGCGCACCTTCACCCCCGGCTACCGGCTTTCGCCCTTCCAGGGCGGGGGGAAAGGGGGCGGACGGGGCTGGGTGGGGGCGGACGGCATCACTCGGAGAGTGATGAGTACTGTACGGCTGGCGTTGCTCGTGAATGCCCAGGAGGGGTGTGAGAAATCTTCATTCGTCTTTAATATTCACTTTTTGTTAGGCCGCACTCAGACCGTCCCGCGTGCGGCACGGGACTACAATGCACTGAGGGCTTGTAGCGACCTTTCTCGCGCCCCTCCAGGGCGCATCTGGGGTAACGCGTTTTTGGTTTGGCGTGGGTCCGGGGGTTCTCGGTGCTGCGCACCTTCACCCCCGGCTATCGGCTTTCGCCCTTCCAGGGCGAGGGGGAAAGGGGGCGGACGGGGCTGGTGGGGGCGAACGGCATCACTCGGAGAGTGATGAATACTGTACGGCTGGCGTTGCTCGTGAATGCCCAGGAGGGGTGTGAGAAATATTCATTCGTCTTTATTATACACTTTTTTGTTAGGCCGCACTCAGACCGTCCCGAACGCGGGACGGTCTGGGCAGCGGCTTAACTGGACGTTGGTATTTTTAAGGGAGCGGACGGGGCTGGGTGGGGGCGGACGGCATCACTCGGAGAGTGATTCGTCCTGTACGCCCGGAGGGGCGACGGAAGGTAGCCGGGGGTGGAGCGAGGCTTGGCGAGCGGGAACCCCCGGGTGGGTAGAATAATCAAGGATGTCGCCAAAGGGTGCGCCCTGGAGGGGCGCGAGAAGGGGGCAGGGATCTTACGTCGGCACCTCACCTCCTGCGGTCTCGATGGGCCGACGGACGGAGCGCGAGTTTCCAAACTCGCCTAACTTTCCTGGCGGGTGCGGAGTCGTCGTTCGTCCCCGTTCGCGCAAGACCCGCCCGCCTTCCAAGAAGGACTCACCGCAAGAGATGAGAACACCGCAGAGAAGAGTTTTTTCAGAAGGGTTTTCCCTGCGGTTTTCTTAGCTCTGCGGTGTTTCTTTTTTGGGTTGTTGGTGTTGGGGGCGGACGGGGGTGGAGGAGGACTCCGTGCGCGGGAGGAAAGTTAGGCGAGTTGGAAACTCGCGCTCCGGACGGTGGCCTTCGGCGTCGGAGGAATGGAGGGGTGGACGTGAGATGTGAGCGCCTTTCTCGCGCCCCTCCAGGGCGCAACTGGGGTGACGCGTTTTTGGTTAGGCGTGGGTCCGGAGGTTCTCGGTGCTGCGCAGCTTCACCCCCGGCTACCGGCTTTCGCCCTTCCAGGGCGAGGGGGAAAGGGGGCGGACGGGGCTGGGTGGGGGCGAACGGCATCACTCGGAGAGTGATGGGTGCTGTACGCCCCGGAGGGGCGACGGAAGGTAGCCGGGGGTGGAGCGAGGCTTGGCGAGCGGGAACCCCCGGGTGGGTGGAATAACCAACGATGTCACCAAAGGGTGCGCCCTGGAGGGGCGCGAGAAGGGGGCTGGGATCTTACGTCGGCACCTCACCTCCTGCGGTCTCGATGGGCAGACGGACGGAGCGCGAATATCTTATTCGCCTAACTTTCCTGGCGGGTGCGGAGTCGTCGTTCGTCCCCGTTCGCGCTAGACCCGCCCGCCTTCCAAGAAGGACACACCGCAAGAGATGGGAACACCGCAGAGAAGAGTTTTTCAGAAGGGTTTTCTTAGCTCTGCGGTGTCTCTTTTTTGGGCTGTTGGTGTTGGGGGCGAACGGGGGTGGAGGAGGACTCCGTGCGCGGGAGGAAAGTTAGGCGAGTTTGGAAACTCGCGCTCCGGACGGTGGCCTTCGGCGTCGGAGGAATGGAGGGGTGGACGTGAGATGCGAGCGCCCTTCTCGCGCCCCTCCAGGGCGCATCTGGTGTGACGCGTTTTTTGTTAGGCGTGGGTCCGGGGGTTCTCGGTGCTGCGCATCTTCCCCCCCGGCTACCGGCTTTCGCCCTTCCAGGGCGAGGAGGAAAGCGTGTCGAAGATCCGGAAGAAGGGGCGGACGGGGGGCTTTGCATTGTCGTCCCGTCGCGGCTTCAGCAGGTCTGGGCGGTGACCTAACGGCGTGTGTGGTTTTTTTGAGAGGGGCGAGGGGGAAAGGGAGCGGACGAGGCTAGGTGGGGGCGAACGGCATCACTCGGAGAGTGATGAGTACTGTACGGGAGCGGGGGCAAAAAGAACTCCGCTGGCTGGGGGCTTTGGATTGTCGTACCGTGCCGTACGCGGGACAGTCTGGGCGGTGGCCTAACGGGGTGTGCGGCATCTTCGCAGGTCCGATCAAAGGCGAAGCCGTGGCGAGCTAAAGCTCTTGCGACTTTGGCGATGCTTCGAGCACTGTCCTTTGGGTTAGACTCGATTTGTCACCCCTGTTATTCCTGGGCAGGCAGGCGTAGCCGATAGGCGGCATCGCAGCGGGCGGCGCAGTGTTCGGGTTCATAGCGTTCAAAGCCGGCTTTTTCATACATGCGGACCGCCTCCTTCAGCACCGCTGCGGTCTCCAGGCGCACTTCGGTGAATCCGAGGGCGGTGGCACGGGTGAGGGCGTGCTGCAGCAGGGCTTTGCCGATGCCCAGCCCACGATACTCGGGGTGCAGGTACATTTTTCGCAGTTCGCAGAGGCCCTCCCCTTGAGGTTGCAGGCCCACGCTGCCGATGATTTGACCAGCGGCATTGGTCACCACATCAAAGCAGCCGCCGCGCTGCGCGTAGTGGCCTTCCAGATCAAAGAGATCGGCATCGGTCGTTTCGGGGTCCACTTGCAGGTCATAGTTTGCCAGCACGCTGAAGACCAGGGTGCGCACGGCTTCACAGTCGGCTTGGGTCGCAGGGCGGAGGGTGAAATCTGGCGGCATGGCCAGAAAGGGACCTCTATCTGCCACCGAATGCAAGCCCCTCAGCGACGACGACGGCGCAGAGCTAGGCCAAAGCCAGCCAGGGCCACGAGACTGAGGCGGCCCGGCTCAGGCACGAGGACGATGGAGAGGATGCCAGTGCCGAAAAGGTCATCCACATTCCATAGAAGTCCCTCAGGCAGGCTAGGCAGATCATAGGTGGTGAAGCCTCCCGTGACAGGAGCGCTGAGGCCCGTCCAGTCAAACAGCCGCCACTGGTCATTCGCGGCCCAGGCACTCATTTGGTTAGGATTCAGCACGCGCAGGGTGCTGCCGATGCCGAAGCTGGCCTGCCCAGCAATGACCAGCTGATCTGCAGCGGCTGCTTGGCCTGTTTGATCGCCCAAGCCAGCTCCAGAAAGGAGATCTAGGACCAGGGTGGCGCTGTTTTCCAAGGTCAATGTGCCTGTGCCTGACGTGACGAGTGTGAGCCGCCCGGCTGCGATGGAGATGCCGGGGAGGCCAGGGTTCAAAACGCCGCCTTGGATGAGGATGGACTTGTCCGCTGCGGGGGCGATGCGACCCGTGCCGCCCAGGGTCGCTCCGGCACTCACCCGCACGTTGCCCAGGCCGGTGGCGGAGCCCGTGAGGGGATTGTTGGCCAGGAGGGTGCCCTGCGTCACGGTGGTGTCGCCCGTGTAGGTGCTGTTTCCCGTCAGTGCCCAGGTGCCGCGCCCTTCTTTCTCCAGGCGGGTGATGATGGTGGCGCTGGTGTCTGGGATGCTCACCACCTCATTCAGGCCTGTATTGGTGCCGCTGAGGCGCAAGACGCGGTCTGAAGTATTCGTCCCGCCGACGGTGAACGGGGCGGTGAATTTGACCGTGCCTGTGCCGATGTTTTCCAGCACGGCCACAGTGGAAGAAATTTCGTTGGCAAAGTCACTGTTGGTGATGGTGATGGGGCGGTTCGTCACGGAATCGGTACGGCCCACGTAGCGGATGATGGACACGGCGGGGGAATCCGTGGCGCTGGTGGTTGCATCCGAGAGCGTGATGATGCCTGCGGTGGCATTGGCATTGCCCGTGCCGAGGGAGCTGACCTCGCCAATGTTGGCCAGCTTTTCCACCTGAATGATGCCCCGGGAGATGATGGTGCGGCCCGCGTAAGTATTCTCTGCGCCCAGCATGATGAGGCCATTGATGGAGGCCATGCGCAACTCTAGGTTATTCTCATTCGCTCCTGACCCGCCCAGGTAGCCGGTGCGGAAATCGCTGGGGATGGAGACCGATCCCGTCAGAGTCAGCCGAGATAAAGCCGTGGCTCCGCCGACGATGCGGTTATCCGTGCCTGTGCCCACGGCCTGCACGTAATCCACCGAGCCCAGGGTGGAAGCCGTGCTGCCACTGCCGAGGATGACGCGAGCGCTGCGGGCCCCAGTGCCGATGAGCAGCTCGCTCGAAGTCGATAAATCCCCACCGATGAGCTGCACCGCGCCTTCATACACCCGCAGGCTGCCGGTGAAGGTATTCACGCCACTGAGGATGAGTAATCCAGGCCCGGCTTTCGTGACAAAGGTGGGCACCACAGCGGCGGCAGTGTTCAGGCTGTTGCTGATGGCGGAGGTGATGACCAGCGGAGCCTGGGAGTTGTTTTGAATGATGTTCAGCTCAGGGCTGATGGCGGCGATGGCGGGGCTGGGGCGCAGGATGTTGGTTTCAATCCGGGTCGTGTTCGCACCCACGGTGCTGGAGATGAGAATGGCCCCGGTGGTGAGGGTGGTGGTGGCATCGCCATCGGTGATCAGTGTGGCCTGCGGCTGGGCAAAACGCAGACTGTCTGCCGTGGCATTGGCCGCCAGCGTGGTGGTGGGGATGCCTGCGGTGATGTCGGCATTGCCACTGAGCGTGGAGGCAGTGGAGGCCGTGTAACCGCTGATGGAGGAGAGCTTCACAATCGGGCGCGTGCTGCCTGCTAGCACGCCCGTGGCGGCCCATTCGTCGCCATTCACACTGTCGCGGATGAAGGCGAAGGCGCGCCCATTGTTGGTGAGGAGCGTGTTGTTGCTGCCCGTGGTGGTGAGCACGCTGCCGCCCGTGGGAATGTCCAGGCCGAGAAGGCTGGCAAAGCTGCGTGTCAGGGTGCCAAAGGTGGCTGTGAGACTGGTCGCGCCATTGGGGTTGAGTTGGATATTGGCGTAGCCGGTGGTGGTGAGAGCTCCATGCGTCTGCGCATTCACGGTGTCGGTTTTACCAGTAAGTTTGAGCGTGCTATTGGTTAGGCTCAAAGCGGCTGCGGTGACGCCGTTGTAGAGGATATTCGTGGTGGGAGAGGTGGCGGCGGAAAAGTCCAGATGCACGGTGCCTGCCGTGGGCGTGATGGCCCCGGTGAAGACCTGCGTGCCTGCAAAGGTCAGGGTGCCGCCGCCATCTTTAAAGACGACGTTGGTACCCGGATTGAGCCGCCCCTGAATGGTGATGTCACCACTGCCGCCAAAGGTGGTGGTGACTCCAGAGCCTGCCGCCGTGATGGCCTCCGTGGTGCCATTGACCGCTCTGAAAAGTAGCGTGCCAGATTCACTGTTGATGCGCATCGGTTGGCTGGCTGTCACGGCGCGGGTGATCTCATTGTTGCCACTGGTATTGACCAGTGCGCCCGTGCCATTGAAACCCAGGCCATTGAGGACGATGGGCTCATCCACACTGATGCCGCCCGTGAGTCTCAGCGTGGCATCGGCCAGCACGGTGGTGTTTCCCAGGATGGTGCCCAGCGCGCTGGGGTGGGAGATTTCCACCACGCCGCTGCCGATCTGGGTGGCCCCTGTGAAGGTATTGGCCCCGGTCAGCACCGTCTTGCCCGTGCCATTGAAATACAGAGACAGCACACTGGCCCCATTGTTTTCGATGACGGAATTCACTGTGAGGGTGCCGCTTTTGGAAAGGTTGGTCAGCCAAAGTTGACCAGTGCCCGTGCCAGCTCTCAAAGCACCCACGCTGCCCACCACACCCACGTCCAGGCTCATCGCATCGCGGGTGATCTGGATGCCGCCGGTGGTGCCTAGGCGCAGCACATTGCCCGTGCCGATGTCCACGGTGCGGGCGGAGGTCGCATCGTTCATGGACAGGGTATTGATCTGATAGGTGCCCGTGCCGCCCAAAACATTGCCCGTGGAATCCGCGTGGATCGCCACATCCGCCGTGGCCCCTGAGCTGGAAAGCAGGCCTGCGGTGGCGTAATTTGAGCTGCCCAAAAACGACGTCAACTTACCGCCAGAGGCCTGCATCCACGCCCCGTGACCAGCGGTATTCACCTGGGCGGACCAGGGGCCTAAAAAGCCATCGGCCATGGTCGTGCTGACCACATCCGGTTGACTGGTGGTGAGCGTGAGCGAGCCGGGACTGGTGCGCACCACATTGCCGATGGTGAGCTTCATGCTGCCACCGAAACCTGGAGTCAGAACCAGGTTCGAGCGGGCCACGGACACGGCGAGATCGCCAAATCGCTGGGTGTTATCAGTGAAGTCCTTGCCCTGAAGAATGAAGACGCTGGGGGCCGTGGTGCCACCGATGAGGCTGAGGCTGCCAGGAGTGGCCAGCCCGCTGTAGAGCATGTCTGCCTGAGGTGCTGAAGGAGCGGCGAAATTCAGGATGGTGATGCCTGCCGCGGTGGCTCCACTGCGGCCGATGATGGTGGCACCGCCGTAGGTGCTGGTGCCATTCAGCGTGACCACACTGTCCGTCGAAGTGGAAAAACGCTGAAAGCCAAAGTTGCCGCCGCCATCGGTGATGGCTGCATTGATCACGGTGTTCAGGATGCTGCGATTCGTGAAGATGCCAGCCTCCTCACTGAGGGTGATCTGGCCATTGAACTGCATGTTGCTGCTGTCCACCCGGATGGCACCATTCCCCTGCCCGTTCCCCGCGATGGTCATGGGCACGTTGTAGATATTCCCTGTGCCGCCTGCCGCCAAGACGCTGCCGGATTGTACCACGATGCGCTCCATGCCACTCACTGTATTGCTACCTGCCAGCAGAAGAAAGATGCCATTGATGGTGGAGCGGCTGTTCACATTCAGCACTCCGGTGAGGTTCGGGCTAGCCGTGGAAAAGCGGATGTATTGGAAGGCATTGATGCGAGCTTCATCCTTGCGCTGGAGCATGAGGCCATTGCCCACCATCACGGAATTGAGATTGATAAACAGCACGCCGGAGCTGCCGCTGGAGGAGTTGTTCGCGGCCTCAATGATGGCGTTGTTGGCAAACTGAATCGTCCCGCCGCCGATGGTGTAGGCGCTGGTGACGGGCAGGTCTTGAACGGTGGAAGTGCTGAAGGGATTGAAGACCATGCCACCCACTTTCACGGTGCCTTCCACGGTCACGGTGCCCCCTGTCTTCGTCGCACTGGTGCCAAAGGCGGCGATGGTGCTGCCCGTGTTATCCCACATGACGGGGCCGCTGCCATTCCACCAATTCGTATTGGTCAGGTTCCAGGTGCCGGTGCCGTTCTGAACATCGTTCGTCACGGCATCGGCATCCCAGGTGAGCTGGGCAGGCAGCGGGCTGCTGGCTAACATCAGCAGGCCAAAAAACAGGGGCAGAGGAGATGAAGCTTTCATGGTGCAGGAGAGTCGCCGCCCGCGCCGGGCCGTGGACTTCCTGCACCATGAGGTGCCTGTTTTGGGCTTCAGTTTCGGGGGGGTGCAAACTTAATAAGCTTGGGCTGTGCCAAGACACGCCGCGCGGCCCGAAGTGGGCACAAACGGATAGGTTTCCATCCCCCGAGCATGTGCCCGCGTTACAGCTTCACAGAGAAGGCATCTTTGTCCGTGACGCTTTCGGCGAATCCCACCAAAAGCTCGATGACCTGCTCCACATCCCGTAGGTCGGCCATCTCCACCACGCTGTGCATGTAGCGCAGCGGCAGGGAGACGAGGGCACTGGGGATGCCGTGCTGCTGGGTGAAGATGACGTCTGTATCCGTGCCGGTGAAGCGGGAGGAAGACTCATGCTGGATGAGCATCTTTTTTTCTTCGGCCACGGCCATCAGCCGCTTCACCACCTCGGGGTGATTGGCACTGCCATGCGTCAGGCTGGGGCCACCGCCCAGGGTCACTTCGCCATGCTTTTTCACATCCACATTCGGGGTGTCCGTGGCGTGCGTCACATCCAGCACGATGGCCACATCCGGCATCAGCCGATGCGCGGCCATCTTCGCCCCATTGCCGCCGATCTCTTCCTGCACGGCATTCACCGCCATCACGGAGGCGGGCAGGCGGGTCTTGCGCTGGCTGAGGCGTGCGATGACCTCTGCGATGATGAATCCGCCGATGCGGTTGTCCAAAGCGCGGCCCACGAGGCGATGCGCGCCGATCTCCTCCACCGTGTCTGCATACACCGCAGGGTGGCCCACGCGGATGCCTGCATCGCTGACCTCGCCCGCACTGCGTGCGCCGATGTCAATCCACAGCTCATGCACCTTCGGCGCTTTTTCATTGTCCCGATCTTCACGGATGTGAATGGCGATGTTGCCGATGATGCCGCGCACCGTGCCTTTGTCTCCCAGGATGTCCACGCGGCGACCGCGTGCCGTGGCCACATCGCTACCGCCCACACGATCCACGCTGATGAAGCCTTCCTTGGAGATGTATTTCACCATGTAGCCGATCTCATCCGCGTGAGCTTCAAACATGATCTTCTTTGGCTTCTTGCCCTTGCCATCCAGCGTGGCCCAGGCGGTGCCGTAAGCATCGCTCTCCACGCGGTCGGCAAACTTGCCCACGTAGCCTGCCCACTTGCGCTGGCCGCGTACTTCGAAGCCCGTGGGACTGGGGGTGGAAAGGAGATCAAAAAGAAAGGTCTTGGAGGCGGCGGTCATGGTGTCTGGACTCTGGGTCATGCCCGGAAGGATTGAAAGCCGGGAGGTGGAAAGAAAGATGACGGAGCCTAAAACGTCAACCCAGGCTGGCAAAGCTGGTGAAAGATGGGCCGATCCTCTGCGGACGCCCCCTTAGCATCAATCCACTTGCCCATTCCCCTGGGCGGATGGACACGTGGGCTGACCATGTCTTTCCCGCTGCCAGCCCTGTCCCAGATCCCGCCAGAGATCGTCGCGCTCACGGATTATGAGGCACTCGCGCGGCAGCATCTGGGGGAGCAGGCCTGGGCCTACTACGCAGGCGGCGCGGCAGATGAGATCACCCTGCGGGAAAATCGCAGTGGCTATGACGCCCTGAAACTGCTGCCCCGAGTGCTGCGTGACATGACCGGTGGCCACACTCGGATCACCCTTTTAGGCCAGACGTATGACCACCCCATCTTCCTAGCCCCCATCGCTTACCAGCGCATGGCGCATGCGGAGGGAGAACTGGCCACGGTGCTGGGGGCCTCGGCCTTGAAGGCGGGCATGGTCGTTAGCACGCGCGCCTCCGTACCGCTGGAGGACATCGCCGCCGCTGCGCAGACGCGCCTGTGGTTTCAGCTCTACATGCAGCCAGACCGCGCCTTTACCCAGCGCCTCGTGCAGCGGGCGGAGGCGGCGGGTTATCAGGCCCTGGTGCTGACGGTGGATGCACCGCTGAATGGCATCCGCAATCGCCAGCAGCGCGCGCAGTTTCACCTGCCACCGGGGGTGGAGGCCATCAATCTACGGGGCATGGCACCGCCGGACCTGCGCCCGCGCCAAGCAGGAGAAAATGTGGCCTTCGGCGCGCTGCTGGATGAGGCCCCGACGTGGCAAGACATCGCCTGGCTGCGCTCCATCACCACGCTGCCCATTTTGCTGAAAGGCATCCTTTCACCGGCCGATGCGGAGCTGGCCATCCAGCATGGCTTTGCGGGCGTCATCGTTTCGAATCACGGCGGGCGCATCCTGGATACGCTGCCAGCCACGGTGGACGTGCTGCCCCAGATCACCGCCCAGGTGGCGGGCCGCATCCCGGTGCTGGTGGATGGCGGCATCCGCCGGGGAACCGATGTGCTGAAAGCTCTGGCTCTAGGGGCCAGCGCCGTCCTTATCGGCAGGCCCTACATCTTCGGCCTCAGTGTCGCAGGCCCCATCGGTGTGGCGCATGTGCTGAACATCCTGCGCGCCGAGTTTGAGGTGGCCATGGGCCTAACCGGATGTGCAACCGTGGCGGACATCACCCCGGACATCCTTTGGCGACGCTAAAATCCCGCAGGCAACATGGCTCCCCATCTCACCGTTACATCCATCCTCATTTCCCTCACGTTTAACCTTTCATGAAAGTCCTCTTCGCCCTCTCCTGTCTGCTCACGCTGGCGTGCTGCGCCCCATCCCAACAAGCCGCCGTTAGCCCCAAAGCCAAGAGCGGTAAACCCCAGGTCTATGTGGCCAATTACCCGCTCAAATACTTTGCCCAGCGCCTGGGGGCAGATCTGGTGGAGGTCCACTTCCCCGCGCCTGCGGATGAAGACCCCGCCTTTTGGCAGCCAGATGATGAGACGCTGGAGAAATATCAGACGGCAGATCTCATTCTGATGAATGGTGCCAGCTATTCCAAATGGGTGGACACCACCACCCTGCCCGATGAGAAAGTGGTGAACACCGGCAGCGCGTATTCGGATCAATACATCGAGGTCAAAGACGCCACCACGCACAGTCACGGCCCAGGTGGGGAACACAGCCACAGCGGCACCGCCTTCACCACGTGGCTAGATCTCCGCCAAGCTTCCCTACAGGCCCAGGAAGTGTCCAAGGCGCTGCAAACCCTGGTCCCTGAGAACTCCAAGAAAGCCATTACCGACCGTTACACGGAGCTGAAAAAAGACCTGGATTCTTTGGATCAACGTTTGTTAGACGTGGGCAAACGTTTGGCCGAAGTGCCCTTCGTGGCCTCGCATCCCGTGTATCAATACATGGCCCGCCGTTACAGCCTGGACATCCAGTCCGTGCTGTGGGAGCCGGAGACCGTGCCGGATGACAAAGCCATGGCCGAACTGCAGGCCCTGCTGGCCAAGCACCCGGCCAAGTGGATGTTCTGGGAAGGCCAGCCCGATGGTAAAAGCGTGGATAAGCTGCGGGCCATCGGCGTGCTGAGCATGGTCCTGGACCCCTGCGCGAACGTGCCGGAAACGGGCGACTTTTTAGAGCGCATGGAATCGAATGTGGAGAGTCTGGAAATCGCTTTTCCAGCTCCCTAGGAAAGCCTAAGGACAAAAGTTTCATTTTGGTTCCCCTTCGATAAAAAAAATGATTATTTGGATTTGACGTCTTCAAAGACTGTGTCAAACTCCGCCTACCTTCAGCACGCACTTCCATGAAACCGATAGCCACAAACTCCCCAAGCCTCCGAGCACTTCCTGAGTGCCGAGCAGGGAGCTTTGGCATCCAATTGGAAGCAGGATTTAGAAGCCTGGGCCATGAAGAGATGTATTGGAGCACCCCGAACATGGAGGTCCACGAGCAGCGCGGCTAAGCCGCAGGTTTTACCCAGAACCGGCCTTTTAAAAGCCCTGCTCGCCCTTCGAAAGGCAGCAGGGCTTTTTGTTTTCGCTCAGAACCCACCCGCATCCCATCCCTCCGGAAGATCCTTCCTCCCACCCATTCCCCTAACAACCCACACCCCTGAGCCCCCGTCACCTGGACGGGGTCGCTAACTCGTCAAAACTCCGGCGTCTGTCGCCCAGACGCCGGAGTGAGACCCCCGAATAACCATCGCAGATGCGGCCCTGAAACGGCCTGCCCGAGACCCGGTGAAAGCACCGTCTTGCGGAGTCTGCAAAGATGAATTTCGGACGCTGTTAATCGCGTAGTATTTCCTAAGCATTCAAGGTGAATGCAGGCAGTCCACGCCCCTTTCCCGACATCACGAAGAGGCTTCCCGGAAGGTGTGCCATAAACACCGAAACATCCGCCGTGAAATACCCTGCGGGTGCGACGCCAGCGACGAGGTTAAACCCCTCCTCCCGTGCGTGGCAGCGGTGTTCGTTCTATTCAGACGTGACGTGCTGAAACCCTGCCTAACCAAAAGGTATGTTCCACACGTCACGCATGAATGGCCGCACAAGTTCATCCATATCGCGTGGATTTCTGCGGCCATTCCAAAGAGCGGCGGTGGCAGACAAGCAATGCACAGGACTCCAAACCCTGGAAATGTGGGGGCAGTACCCACCCGCCGCGCCAATCATCATGGAGCGTGGGGACTCGCCGCAGAGGATCGCCCACCACATTCCCCAGGGACACAGGATCGCCCTGGGGGAAGTTAGGTCCGGGCAGGCTGCCTGTCCCCACGTTCCATGGCCTCGATCCATTTTCCACAAGGGCTTGTAGTGTAGAAGTTTGCACGGCTGGCTCGCATCCAGCAAGTGACGGAGCGTTACCGTCCTCGTCCACCATTTCAGTCATTGCAGGGAGAGCCAGTGCTCAGCGTGGTCTCATAAGCCGCGCTCGGCTGGTGCAACTCCAGCCCCTGCGTCCCTTTCATGCGGCGGTAGTTCGTTAAAGACACGAGCCTGGCTGTAACCCAGGAGTCCCCCGACCGACACGGAGCATTACCGTAACGCCGCACCCCCCTTTTTTCATCAAGCCCGCAAGGTGTAACAGACTTGCACGCGCCGCTTCTAACGGCTGAGGTTCCAGGTGCAATTCCTGGTGCGGGCACTTTCCATTTTTAATCACGGAGCACGTCCGGCACAGACGAGGAAACGGTCTTGAAAACCGCTGCGCCTAACCAGCGTCCAGAGTGCGATTCTCTGGTGCTCCGCCAATCTCCTCCCCCTTGCAGCCAAGAGTGGCCGCATCACTTTCTCCTCCGTAGCTCAACAGCAGAGCACCCGGTTGATAACCGGAAGACCGTGGAGCGTCACCACGCGGAGGGACTTTCTTTTTACAACGCTGGATGGCTCAGACAGATGAGCGGCGGATTGAAGCTCCGCACAGGTTGGCGCGCTACCAACTCCAGCGACCTTTTTCACGCGGCCTTGATGTAACAGCAAGCATGTCTGTCTTCCAAACAGAGCGCGCCGGGGCAGCACCGGCAGGCCGCACTCTTTTACTTATCCACGCTTATGAAACGTAAACTCGCCTCCATTCAGCTCGTCCATTCCATACAGCCCATTCCGAATGCCGACGCCATCGAAGTCGCTCGCATTCAGGGCTGGCAATGTGTGGTCAAAAAGGGCGAGTTCCAACCGGGTGACTCGGGCGTCTTTTTGGAAATTGACTCCATTCCGCCCGACGATCCTCGATTTGAATTTCTTTGGCTTAACAAAAAGCTAGTCATCACCCAGCAGCCAGAAAATTTTCGCCTCAAGACGTTGCGACTCCGAGGAGTTCTCTCCCAAGGTTTACTGCTCCCTTTGAGTCAGTTTCCTGAAATCCCTTCTGGCTGTAGCTCGGGAACCGATGTCACTGACGTGCTCAAGGTGCGCAAATGGGAAGCGCCCTTGCCAATGGATGATGATGTCGCCGGGCCCTTCCTCTTGGGTGTGCCGAAGACGGATGAGATGCGCGTGCAAAGTGTGCCCGAGGTTCTCCAGGAACTTTCCGGCCTGCCGTATGTCATCACGCTCAAGTGTGACGGTACCTCCGCCACCTATGGTTACCACCGAGAGACAGGCGAATTCAGCGTCTGTGGACGAAACTGGAGCCTCAAACGCGGCAGCGGTGGTTACTGGAAGGTGGCTGAGAAGTACAACCTCGAACAGTCACTGCAAGCCTACCCTCACTTGGTCCTCCAGGGCGAGCTCGTCGGTCCTGGCATCCAGAAGAATCGCCTCGGGCTGAGTGACGTCCAACTGCGGGTCTTCAATGTCTATGACCAGAATGAAGGCCGTTATTTGGATCATCCCGAAGCCACGAAATTTCTCAGGAAGATCCAGGTGCCCTTGGTGGACATCGTGGAGCAGGGGGAATCGTTCGGTCATTCCCTGGAGTCTCTCCTGTCCCTGGCGGAAGGCCATTACCCAGGCACTCAAAATGAGCGCGAGGGGATCGTCATTCGCCCGCAGTCGGAGCTCTTCAGTAGCACTCTGGGAGGCAGGCTTTCCTTCAAGGCCATCAGCAACCGTTTTCTCCTGAACGGCGGCGATTGACCGCTTTCCATCACTCGACTCGGAGCGTGTCTCCAGCGTGCTCCGAGTCTCATTTTCACACTCCCTTCATGGTGTAATAGCAGCATTCCTCCCTGTGACGGAGACGGTGCCGGGGCAGATCCGGCTGAGGGAATTTCTTCTAACTAAAGGTGTGTTTAGCCAATGACGATCACACCCCAACCGCGTGCAAGACAAAGAGCCGAGTCAGTGGCCTGCAAAGCCGCCTTACCCAGTGCAAGTCTGGGGCACGCGTCCATTTTTAATCGGATACGAGAGAGCCAGCGAACTCGCTTGTTTTGGAGACAAGAGGCGCCCGGGGCAGCACCGGGGTATCCGACCCATTTTCTTTCGGTCAGTCGCTTAACAGTCAAAGCACCGGGCTCATAACCCGAGAGATGCGGGTGCAACTCCCGCCAGACCGACTTTATCAATTCAAGGAGTGTGGGCTTCCAGCCCTCACGTGCTGAGGCCAAGATGGCCTCACTCCTTGTTTACGCCGCACTAGCCCAATCTGGCAGAGGCACTGAGCTCAGACCTCAGAGGTTCTTGGTTCGAATCCAAGGTGTGGCACCTTTTGTTAGTCCATTTTCACGTCTCCGTAGCTCAGTAGAGAGAGCGGCTGTTTACGAAGCAGCAGGCCGCAGGTGCAAATCCTGCCGGGGACACTTTTTCTGGAACGTGATCCGGGCGAGGCCCCGGGACTCTTTGCTAAAGAGATCGTGCGGCTAGGTGCCGCATGGGGAGCATGCCCTCCGCGTTCCGCCAGCTTTTTTGACCCTGTCGTCTAACGGCTCAGGACCTCCGACTTTCTATCGGATAATACGGGTTCGATTCCCGTCAGGGTCGCCATTTTTTCAACGGTCCAAAGCTTAGACAGCGAAGCAGCCGGCTTTTAACCGGCATAGCGGGGTGCATGTCCCCGTGGACCGACTTTTTCCAAGTTCCTTTGGCAGCGGAGTCCTAAAGGCTCTGCCTGTCCTCCCCTATTTCATTCTAACCAATTATTCATGAACTCTCAATCACTCACCCGCCTCGGCATTCCTGAGGGGGCAGCGCTGGGCTTCGGCCTGGCGTTCGTCGCCCATCATGGCAGCTCTGGCGGCGACCCCTCCCGGCTGGAGGAAGACATATGCGCGATCATCGCAGATCCTGCGGCTTTTCTCGGCGATCCTTTGCGCGAGGCTTTGGCTCGAGCTCTTTATGCGCCCGCTAACAAGCAGCGCGAAGCCCTAGCCCCCTGGCAGCAGTGGGGCTCGGGTCTCGAAGCTGGCGCCGTGCAGCAACTGGCGAATGCCTGCGCGCTGCCGGTCGCAGTGGCGGGGGCGCTGATGCCGGATGCGCATCAGGGATACGGCCTGCCCATCGGAGGGGTGCTGGCGACGGAGCAATGCGTGATCCCCTACGCCGTGGGCGTGGACATCGCCTGTCGCATGAGGTTGAGCGTGTATGACCGCAAGGCCAATGTCATCCCCGGGCAGAAAGGTCGCCTCGCCAACATCTTGGAACGTGAAACCAACTTCGGCATGGGAGGTGCGTTTAAAGACAAACGAAACCACGAGGTGATGGACGAGGACTGGAATGTCAGCCCCATCACTCGGAGGTTCAAAGACAAGGCCTGGGCCCAGCTCGGCACGAGCGGTTCGGGGAATCACTTCGTCGAATTCGGTGCCTTTGAGGTCACCGCAGATCAGGTGGTGGCGCTGAAGGAATCCGGTTTTGACCTGCCGCCCGGCGAATACCTGGCCCTGCTGTCCCACAGTGGATCGCGCGGCGCAGGGGCGCAGGTGTGCCAGCACTACAGCCACATCGCCACGGAGCGGCGCTATGACCTGCCGAAGGACATGAAGCACCTGTCTTGGCTGACCTTTGAGGAAGAGGCGGGCCAGGAGTACTGGGCGGCCATGAACCTCATGGGGCGCTATGCAGCGGCTAACCACGAATTGATCCACAAAACCATCGCCAAAAAAGTGGGGGCCCATGTGATCCTCGACATCGAAAATCATCACAACTTTGCCTGGAAGGAGACACACGTCATCCAGGGCCAGGAGCGCGAGGTGGTGGTGCATCGCAAAGGGGCCACCCCGGCGGCGATGGGGGAGCTGGGTGTCATCCCCGGTTCCATGGCAACGCCTGGATTTGTGGTGAGGGGCCGCGGTAATGCGGGCTCCCTGAACAGCGCCTCCCACGGGGCTGGACGGGTGATGAGCCGGGCGGCGGCCAAGCAGAGCTTTACCTGGGGCGGTGTGAGAAAACAACTCGCAGCGGCTGGGGTCGAGCTGCTCAGCGCTGGCATTGACGAAGTGCCTGGAGTCTATAAGGACATCCACAGCGTCATGGCCGCGCAACTAGATCTGGTGGAAGTGCTGGGGCAGTTCCAGCCGCGCATTGTGAAAATGTGCCCGGCGGGAGACAAGGCGGAAGATTGAATGTGAACCGCCCTAATTTGGGGCGCTCACCTGGGAAAGTTTCTTTCTGGAAACTCCCTAACCTTACCTTCGTCAAAAGTCTTTTGCCAGGCGTAACCATAAAGCTGACAAATTTGCCACTTGGCAAATGCCTAAGTTGCTGCACGATAAGTGCCCAACATAGAGGAACGAACACCGCGTCGTCCCTTCGTGCCGTCAATTCCCGTTAATAAGGAGCCGAAGCATGAATGATGTGTTGAACAAATCTACTGTCCTAGTTTTGAATCGAAACTGGCAAGCCATCGGTGTGAAATCACCTGCCGATGCCTTTAGCATGATGGCCGCTGGCAATGCCACAGCGCTGAATATCTCCGCTGAAGATGACATGACGCCCGTCACCTGGGAGGACTGGATGCGCCTGCCGGTGAACGAGGGGGACAATGCCATCGGCACCGTCCACGGTCCGGTGCGCGTGCCCACCGTCCTGGTGCTGGCGCGTTTTGACCGCGTGCCCAAGCGCCGGCCGAAGTTCTGTGCCAAAGCGATCTGGGAGCGCGATGGCGGCGTGTGCCAATACACTGGGCGCAAGCTGAAGCCGAACGAAGGAAACATTGACCACATCGTGCCGGTTTCTCGCGGTGGCAAAAGCACCTGGGATAACTGTGTGCTGGCCGATAAAAAGGTGAACAGCAAAAAGGGCAGCAAGCTGCCTGAAGAAGCGGGGCTGAAACTCCTGCGCCGCCCTTCTGCCCCCCGTGAACTGCCCGTGACCCAACTCATTCGCAATACCTACCAGGTGCGCGATTGGGAAGTGTTCCTGGCGCACGCGGGCATCTTCCAGACGGACCGCGCCGTGAGCTGAAAGCTGGCGGGGCGAAGACGGACGTGGCGCAGCGTGACGGAGATCGTTCGGGAGGGATGGCCTTTTCCGCGAAACGACGCTGCTGATCTCCACCTCTGAGACCCCTCGACCGCCCCTCACCCCTGGCCCTGCTCCCCGCAAGCGGGGCGAGGGGGGATGTCTTTTTGCCCTCTAAAGCTGAAGACCATACGGTAGTCGTTTACTTTGAATCAGTCCTCGTTCGCGCTTGCATTTTGAGCTTCCAAAGCGCGTTCCCTCTCCCCCAAGAATTGGGGGACGAGGCCCAGGTGAGGGGGTGGTCGCAGCACGCAGAAGTCCATCCGCAAAGGCTGCCCTATTCCTTAAAACGACATCCCTGCACTCCACTTTTGAGAGCTCTCGACCGCCCCTCACCCCAGCCCTGCTCCCCGCAAGCGGGGAGAGGGGGGATGTCTTTTCGACTTCGTTGGCTGAAGAACATCCGGTGGTCGTTTGCTCTGAATTAGCCCTCGTTCGCGCTCTCATCCGGAGCTTCCAAAGCGCGTTCCCTCTCCCCCAAGAATTGGGGGAGAGGCCAAGGTGAGGGGGTGGTCGCAGCATGCAAAACCTCGTTCGCAAGAAGGTGCCCTTTTCCAAAAAACGACACCCTCGCCATCCACCTCCGAGACCCCTCGACCTCCCCTCACCCCAGCCCTGCTCCCCGCATGCAGGGAGAGGGGGGATGTCTTTTGGCCTTCGTCCACCCAAGACCAAATCTGCCCCTCGTTCGCATGTGCAGTGCTCATCACGCTCCATGCAATACGCCCGCCACTGGCCCTATTCTCCCCCGCCCTGGAGGGGCGAAGGACGGTAGCCGGGGGTGAAGCGAGGCTTGGCGAGCGGGAACCCCCGGACCCTGAATAACAAAAAGCGCGTCCAAACAGGTGCGCCCTGGAAGGGCGCGAGAAACCCACGTCCGCCTGCTCCATTCCGAGCTCCCAGAAGCGCCCACACACCAGCCTAACCAACCATGATTTTACCCAATCATGATTTTACCTTGTCTCCGTCGGCGTCCCCAGACCGGCTAAAGCCGGGACTACAATACCAAGGCCCCGAGCATCCGATCACGCCCTCACTTCCCCTTCTTGCCTCCACGCTTGGGTTTGCCGTAGATGACTTTCTTCGACTTCGGAAGCACGCCGCCTTCGTCGGGATTCAGCCCGGCTTGTTTTTTCAGTTCGCGGATCTGGTCGCGCAGCAGGGCGGCGCGTTCGAATTCCAGCTTGGTGGCGGCTTCGGCCATTTCGCCTTCCAGTTCCCGGATGACATCTATGACGGCGAAGTCACCGCCGGCTTCACGCAGGACGTTGTCTTCCACCTCTTTGGCCTTGCCCAGGGTTTGCAGAGACTCCTGCACGCCCCGGCGGACGGTCTGCGGGGTGATGCCATACTTTTCGTTATGGTCCATCTGCACCTGGCGGCGATACCCACTGATGCTGAGCAGGGAGCGGATGCTCTGGGTCTCGATATCGGCAAACAGAACGACTTCCCCCGCCACGTGTCGGGCTGCGCGGCCAGCGGTCTGGATGAGGGAGGTTTCACTGCGGAGGAAGCCTTCTTTATCGGCATCGAGGATGCAGACGAGGCTGACCTCAGGCAGGTCCAGACCTTCGCGCAGGAGATTGATGCCCACCAGCACGTCGCAGTCGCCTTTGCGCAGGCTGCGCAGGATTTCCACGCGCTCGATGGCGTCAATGTCGCTGTGCAGGTAGCGGACTTTCATGTCCAGATTCCGCAGGTAGTCGGTCAGGTCTTCCGCCGTACGTTTGGTTAGGGTGGTGACGAGGACGCGCTCGCCTTTTTCGATGCGTTGGCGGCAGAGTTCGATGGTTTCATCAATCTGGCCTTTGAGGGGCTTGATGGTGATGATGGGGTCCAGCAGGCCGGTGGGGCGGATGATCTGTTCCACCACCAGCGCTTTGCCCTTGGTTTCGACATCGAACTTTTCCACCGGCTGGGAATTGCCGCTGACCCGCACGGCCAGGCCAGGGAGGGCGGCGGGGGTGCCTTCTTCTTCGCCGATGCGGTCGCGCTTATGCGGGATGTAGGTGTCATTTCCGACGACGCTGTTTTCGATCTCGAATCGCGCGGGCGTGGCACTGACATAGACCAGCTGGCCCACGGCATCCATGAACTCAGGGAACTTGAGCGGGCGGTTATCCAGGGCACTGGGCAGGCGAAAGCCGTGCTCGACGAGGACAGTCTTGCGGGAGCGGTCCCCCTCATACATGCCGCCGATCTGGGGGATGGTGGCGTGGCTCTCATCCACCAGGCAGAGAAAGTCGTCTGGGAAGAAATCCAGCAGGGTGCCCGGTGTGGCCCCAGGCACGCGGCCGGTGAGGTGGCGGCTGTAGTTTTCGATGCCCTGGCAAAAGCCCATCTCTTGCATCATTTCGATGTCGTGCTCCGTGCGCATTTTCAGGCGCTGGGCTTCGAGGAGTTTGCCCTCTTTTTCAAAATTGGCCACGCAGGTTTCCATCTCATCGCGGATCTTTACCACGGCTCGTTTTAACTTGTCGTTAGGCGTGACGAACTGCTTGGCCGGGAAGATGGTGTAGTTCGGCATCTTCAGGGTGACGGTGCCGGTGAGGATGTCCACCGCGCTGATGCGGTCCACCTCATCGCCAAAGAACTCCACGCGGATGGCCTCGCTATCCAGGTAGGCGGGGACGATCTCCACCACGTCTCCTCGGGCCCGGAAGGTCCCGCGCTTAAGCTGGATGTCATTGCGCTCATAGAGCATGTCCACCAGCTTGGTGAGGAAGGTTTCCCGGCTCATCTGCTGGCCCACATGCACGGGCACCATCATGCCTTCGTAGTCTTCGGGCGAGCCCAAGCCGTAAATGCAGGAGACACTGGCGATGACGACGACGTCCTTGCGCGTGATGAGCGCGCCCATGGTGGAAAGGCGCAGGCGCTCGATCTCGTCATTGATGCTGCTGTCCTTCTCGATGTACGTGTCCGTGCGGGGGATGTACGCCTCGGGCTGGTAGTAGTCGAAGTAACTGACGAAGTACTCGACCGCGTTGTTGGGGAAGAAGTTTTTGAACTCGGAATAGAGCTGCGCGGCGAGGGTCTTGTTGTGGGAGAAAACCAGGGACGGTTTGCCGATCTCGGCAATGATGTTGGCCATCGTGTAGGTCTTGCCAGAGCCCGTGACGCCTAACAAAGTTTGATGCCGATTGCCCGCGCGGACGGATTTGACCAGCTTGGCGATGGCCTGGGCCTGATCGCCTTTCGGTTCGTATTCGCGATTGAGTTGGAAGGGGGAGGCCACGTGGGGGGAGGGTATCGAAAGGGGAGGAGCTAGGCAAGCGGCGGCTGCGGCGAATGCCAGGTCATTACATACGCGGCAGGCCGGGGTGCGGAGCGTTGGAACTTCACCGCATTCCCTTCCCCTCACTCCTCCACCGTTAGGGAGTCCAGGGCCTGGGGGGGCTGAGGTTTCACGTCCAGGTCCAGCACGAGGCGAAAGCCAAAGTCCGGCTGGGCGCGGGAGCGGCGGGTGGCTTGGCGATTTTCAGGCAGCATCTTCACCAGACTCCCGGTGGCCCAGGAGCCGCCGCGCAGGCTGTAAAGATTTGCCGGGCGGCCGGGGGGCGGGGTCAGCCGGGTTTCGGTCCACTCGGCCACATTGCCAGAGAGGTCCTGCAGGCCCAGGGCATTGGCCGGAAAGCGGCCCACGGGGGCGGTGCAGGCGTAGGGGTCCTCCGGCGCGTCGGTCGGCAGGCGGGCGGGCCAGAGGGGGTAGTGGCGGGCCTCCGGTCCGGCAAAGTTCCCCACGGGCAGAAGAGTCGTGGGCGCAGGGATCGTGGCAGGGGCATCCGGGCCGGGGTCCTGGGTGAGGAGGGCGGCCTGGCTCCATTCGGCATCCGTGGGCAGGCGGTAGGCCTGGTTTTCTTTCAGCCAGCCAGCGGCCAGTTCCTGGGTGGTGAGCCAGTTGCAGAAAAAGCGCGCTTCGATCTGGCTGATGCCGCACACGGGGTGGTCCGGTGTCTGGGGAAAGCCGGGCCGGGCCCAGCTGCTGGGGCCGTCTTCTGGGCTGGCCGGGGAGTCTGGCAGCTCTGCACGCCAGCCGGGGAGGGCGGCCTGGCGGGTGCGGATGTAGGCGGTGAAATCCCGCACGCGGGTTTCATGCTGGGCAAAGAGGAGCTGGGTGCCTGGCAGGGGGACAAAGCGCATGCCCAGGCTATTTTCCCAAGGTTGAGCGCGGGTGGCCTGGCGGGGCTCTGCCCGGGAGCGCAGGCTGGTGGTGAGGCGTCCATCCCGGATCCAGGCCCCGGCTGCCCCTCCCAGGCCCATGACGAGGAAGGCGGCCGCCACGGCCAGCACGCGGCGGCTGCGGGCTTTTTTGGCATGACCTAGGCGATGCTGCGTGGCGATCTTTTCCACCGCACTGGCCATTTCCTGCACGGAGGAAAGGCGGCGCTGGGGATCATCTGCCAGGGCATGGCACACGATGGTGTCTATCTTTTTATCCAGCCCGGTCTTTTCAGACAAGGGGGTGAACTGGCCCATGGGGACGGACCCGGTGAGCAGCTCATACAGCAGCACGCCCAGCGCATAAATATCTGCCCGCACATCCGCCGTGCCAGCACTGCGGGTCACCTCTGGGGCCACGTAGTAGGGCGTGCCGAAGGTGTCCCGCGTCTGGGTGAAGCCGTAGGCGGTGGAGTTTTCCACCAGGGTCTTGGCCAGGCCAAAGTCCGCCACCTTCACCGTGCCATCGGCGCCGATGAGGATATTCGCGGGCTTGATGTCCCGGTGCACCAGACCGCGCTGGTGGGCGTGGGAGACGCCGGCACAGACCTTTAAAAAGATGTCCAGCGCGCGCTCCAGCTCCAGCCGCTGGGCGCGCAGCAGGCGGCGGAGGTCGCACCCGTCCACGTATTCCATGACCAGAAAGTGGCGGCCATTCGCCGTTTCCCCATGATCCAGCACGCGCACCACGTGGTGGTGGCTGAGCTGCCCCAGCGCGGCCACTTCCGCCTCAAAACGGGCTGTCACTTCCGGGTCGCGGGTCAGCCTGCCAGACACCACTTTCATGGCCACTACTTTTCCCCGAGCGGTGAGCACAGCGCGATAGACTTCCCCCATGCCACCGCCGCCGATGAGTTCCTGGATCTCATACCCCTGCACATTCAGGGACAGAGGTTCCTTTTCCTCAATCTCCGCATCCATGTTGGCAAAGAAATCTCTCTGCATGGTGCGCGCCACGCAGGCAGGGCAGATGCCGCCCACCATCATTTTGGGGGCCAGCTCCTTCCCGCAGCGGGGGCAGGCGATCAAGCTGGAACGCGTGTCACTCAAAGCACAGTACACTCATCAGGTAGCGCAGTTCTTCATCCGCATCGGATTCCGGGGCCAGCGTAGCCGCCACCTCCGTGCGCAGTTCTTCGGCAAAACGGCGGCGCGCGCGGTGGACTTCCAGCTTTACTTGGTTCTCCGTCATTTGCAGGGTCTGGCCCAGCTCGGCGTAGGGCTTCAGCAACTCGGGGCAGACGAGGCCCTCTTTCAAAGTCTCAAACACCGCCATGCGGTTCCGCTTCAGGTAGCGGGCCTCCAGGCGATCCATGGACCTCTTCACCACCGCCCAGGCCCAGCGGCGGTCAAACCACTGATCCGCCGCATCCGGCTGGCTCGGCACGTCAAAGACCTCCACATCATCCATGGAGACAAAGGTTTTTCCCCCGCCCCGCTTTTGCCGCGCCGCATCCCGGCGCACGGTGGTGAGGTGATTGCGCAAAGACTGGCGCAGGTAACTGCGCAGCCGCCCACGCTCCGGGGAGACATTGTGCAGGCCGCCCCCCTGGATGAAATGGGTCATGAATTCCTGGGTCTCATCCAGCGCCTCTTCGCGGTCGCACCCCAGAGCGCGGAGGTAGGTATAGACGGCTGGCCAGTAGCCTTTGCAGAGCTCCTCCAACGCGGCCCTAGAGGCGGCGTCATCGCCCTCACGGGCCATCACCACCTGCGTCCAGGCTGTGACCGGGAACGAAACGCGAACGGTGGAGGCAGGGCGCAAAGACATGCGAGGTGGGGCAGCAATCATCCCACTCCGACGATTGCGCAGCAATCTTCATTCGCAGGGGCGTGACTTTTTCTTTGCCGCGAAACCGCCGCTTTAGCAAGTGCTGTCGTGCCCCCGCCGTGTAGGACTGCGGCCAGGACGATGTCCCTCCAAGGCAGCCCCACCTTCAGGATGAAGCGACTGCAGCAGTACGCCGCGCTCCCCAGCCCCACGAAAAAAGGCACCCAGGGAGGGAGTCCCCGGATGCCTTCGTCTTGAGGTGAGAGGCTTACGCCGACATCACCGGATTCAACTCGCGAGCGAACTGCTCAGGCGAGGGGGCGTTCTTGATGGCCTTGGCCATGGATTTGCTCAGCCCGTCGAGGGAGTAAGGTTTCAGCATGATGTCCACCGGCGGGTTGCGGCCCTCGCCCAGGATCACGAATTCATCCGGATCAATGACAAAGCCGCTGCACACCACCACGGGCACATCATGGCCTGCGGCGCGCAGTTGTTTAAAGGTATCTCGCCCGCTCAGCTTCGGCATGTAGATGTCCAGCAGCATCACGTCCACGCGCTCACCGCTGCGGAAGAGGATGTCCAGCGCCTGCTGGCCATCGCTGGCCTCCAGCACGCGGTAGCCCAGGAAGGTCAGCATATTCACAGCGATGGAGCGCACGGGAGCTTCATCATCCACCACCAGGATGTTACCGCGCTGGCCTGCCAGAGTGTTGCTGACCTGCGCTTCCACCACGGGTTCTTCTTCCACATTTTCAGGGTCTGCCGTGCGGGGCAGGAAGATGCGAAACTCCGTGCCCTGGCCGACGATGCTGTCAAACTCGATCCAGCCGCCGTGCTCGCGCACGATGTCCTGCGCCATGCTGAGGCCCAGGCCCGTGCCTTTGCCATCGGACTTGGTGGTGTAGAAGGGCTCAAACACCCGTCCCCGCGCTTCTTCCGGAATGCCGTGGCCATTGTCCCGCACCACGATCATGGCAAATTCAGCCGGAGCTTGATCCTCTGCCGGGTTGCGATGCGTCACATTTTCAATGCCGATCTCGATGATGCCACGGTCCTCTGGCAGGGCATCGCGGGCATTGAGGCAGAGGTTTAAAATGACCTGCTCCAGCTGGGTCGCATCCGACACGACAAAGGAGGCGTCCATGCCAGCCCGCACGCGGATGTCCACCCGGGGGTCCACGCTGTGTTTCAGCAGGGTCTGCACCTCGGCCAGCAGCTTCTTCACGTTCGTCACCTTGCGCAGGCTCTGGCCCGTGCTGCGGCGGGAGTAGCCCAGGAGGCTCTTCACCAGATCTGCCGCACGCTGGGTGGCCTGGTTCGCGCATTGCAGCTTGGCCCGCACCTCCGTTTGGTTGGAGGCCGGTTGAAGCTCGGCCAGTGTCAGGTTGCCACGGATGGCGGTGAGCATGTTGTTAAAGTCATGGGCGATGCCGCCTGCCAGTTGGCCCAGGGTGCCTAGCTTCTGCGATTCGCGCAATTGGCGCTGCAGGCCGCGCATCTGGCTGCAATCTCGCACCATCCACAGTCGGCCGATGACCTCGCCCGTATCGGTCGTCATGGGGGCGGTGCGGACGCTGAAGTTGCGCCCATCTTTGCCAGCCAGATCGGCCTCGACCTGATCTTGAAACGTAGGGTCCTGGAGGCCCTGGTTCAGCCACTGGGCCATCTTTTCCTCTTCGGCAAAACGACCCGCCATTGCTTTCAGCAGGGCGTTCACATCCCGGCTACCGGCTTCTTCCAGCGGCCTGCCGAGAAATTCGTCCAACTTTTGGTTAGATGCGATGATCGTCCCCTGCGAATCCACCACGGCCACACCCTCATCGCTGGCGGCGAAGATGCCCTGCAGGGCCGTGAAGGCCTCCCGCAGCAGGCGCTCCGCATTTAGCAGGCGCTGGGCGCTCTGGCAGGCGTGGGTCTCCGCCGCGTTCAGGGACTGGCGGTGTTTGGCAAACAGCATGTTGATGTCACAGCGCAGTTTCCAGAAATCCGCTGGCAGCCACTGCGCCACTTCCTTCGTCGGTGGCACCCCGCGCAGCACGGAGGAGGTGGCATTCATCACGGCGACGATGGGCTTCAGCACCCAGCCGCTCAAAAGGTAGGCGGCCAAAAGGACACCCCCACCCAGCAGCACCCCTTCCATGCCGAAAAACCACTCCAGCGAGTGGCCCATGAGACGTGCCGCACCGATGGCTGGTAAGAAGCCGAAGAGCACTAGCGGGAGTAGAAATCGGAGTCGGAGTGAGTTCATGTCAAGGTGGCGGAGAGGATCTGCGGAGGCTGGGAAAGGAAAGTTTCGGCATCGAAGCCTGGCAGCGGAGCCGTGAGGCGGAAGAAAGCGTGACTGCTGAGCTGGCTGACGGTCTGCTGCACCGCCTGGTCCAGGCTGGCCTGCACGGCCTGCTCCACCCGGGCGTTGAGGTGCGTCTCCAACCAATTTTGGACTAAAATTTCCATATCGCTAGCCGAGATTGGCTCGGGAGCGGAAGGTTTTTTGTCTAGGGACGATTCTAGACCATCCAGGCGATCCTTCAGCGTGCTCACTCCCATAGCTGCGCCGAAGAGGTCCTGCCGCATCTGTTCCAGCTCGGCGTCCAGTTCCACCCGCATCTGGGCTAGGTCGCGGCTTTGCAGGCTCTGCACCGCACTGAAATGATTCGCCGCCGGGGCCGTCTGTGCCGGGGGTGCCTCCACCGGTGCGGACCGGTGGGCTGGCGCGTGGGCAGCCAGCGCCAGACTGGCGGCGATGGCCGGGCCGGGCGTCATGTAGCTAGGCATGCGGCGTGGCGGGGGGGCCAGTAGGCCACTGCACTGCTGCACCGCCAGTGCGGCCAGTCCCGTGGTGGGGGCGGGCGTCTCCTCAGGGGGCGCCGTCGTTGGCTCTGCCGCACCCCAGTTCATGGGGGCATCCATCGGCTGGTCCAGTTTCTCCACAGACTCTTCCGCCACCTCAGGGCGCGGCGCGGCCTGGTGACGTTGGGAGAAGAATGAGAAGGAGAAGGACATATGGAATTTGTAACTGTTATGTAAATTTATATAAAAACCATAAATATTCCAGGAAAAAGTAAACTTTTTTTGAATATCCGCTTTCCCGTGGGGTGCCGCATCCTGCACGAAGGCCTTCCACCTGCCCTACGCAGCGTGCGAAATGCGGTTTTTTTAAAGCCTCCGGTAATACCGTCTCAGGCCCCTCCCGTGCGCGCCCCGCCTTGACGCCCCGCCAATCCGCCTTACCAAAGGAGCGACGCCCGCACTGGCTTTCCGGCAGCGTTTCGTTTTTTTGGTCCTTTCGCCCTCTCTTCCATGTCCTCTCCTGCCCACAACTACACTGAAGACAGCATCAAATCGCTCGACTGGCGCGAGCACATCCGCCTGCGTCCCGGCATGTACATTGGCAAGCTGGGCGATGGCTCCCAGCCTGAAGACGGCATCTACGTGCTGCTCAAAGAAGTGGTGGATAACTGCATTGACGAGCACGTCATGGGCTACGGCAAACTCATCGAAGTGGAGATCACCGAAGATCACCAAGTCACCATCCGCGACTACGGACGCGGCATCCCTCTGGGCAAGCTCATGGAGTGCTGCGCTCAGATCAATACCGGGGCCAAATACGACAGCGAAGTCTTCAAGCGCTCCGTCGGTCTCAACGGCGTCGGTATCAAAGCCGTCAACGCCCTGAGCACCCATTTTAAAATCCAGGCCTATCGTGCGGGGCAGACCCGCGCCATGGAATTTAGCCAGGGCCTCGTCCGCAAGGACATGAAAACACCCCAGGCCACGGAAGAGGCCGATGGCACGCGCATCATCTTCCGGCCCGATCCGGAAAACTTCACCGCCCACGTGCATTTCAAGCTGGAGTATGTCCGTGAAATGCTGCGCTTTTACTCCTGGCTGAATCCCGGGCTGACGCTGAAACTCAATGGTGAAAGCTTCAAGTCCAAGGAAGGCCTGCGCGACCTCATCGCCGCGAAGCTGACCGAAGGCCCGCAGTACCCCGTCATCCACCTGGAAGGCACGGACGTGGAAGTGGCCTTCACCCACGGCACTGGCTATGGCGAAGAATTTTACACCTTCGTCAATGGCCAGCACACCACCCAGGGCGGCACCCACATGGCCGCCTTCCGCGAAGCCATCGTCCAGGAATGCCGCGAGTTTTATAAAAAGCAGTTCGAGCCCAGCGACGTCCGCACCGGCATCATCGCCGCCGTCTCCGTGAAGGTGCAGGAGCCCATCTTCGAAAGTCAGACCAAGACGAAGCTCGGCTCCACCCACATGGAGCCCAATGGCCGGAACCTGCGCAGCCACATCATCAACACCGTGGTGAAGGAGCTGGACAACTACCTGCATAAAAAGCCCGACATCGCCAAGGCCCTGCAGGAAAAAATCCTCTCGAATGAAAAGGAGCGCAAAGAAATCTCCGGCATCCAAAAAGCCGCCCGCGACAGCGCCAAGAAGGCCAAAATTCACAACAAAAAGCTGCGCGACTGCCGCATCCACCTCGACTCCAAGGACAAGCAGCGTGAGGAAAGCACCCTGTTCATTACTGAGGGTGACAGCGCCTCCGGCTCCATCACCAGCAGCCGCGACGTGAATACCCAGGGCGTCTTCTCCCTGCGTGGAAAGCCGCTGAACTGCTTCGGCCTCAGCCGCAAGATCGTCTATGAGAACGAGGAATTTTACCTCCTGGCGAATGCCCTCCAGATTGACGAAAACATCGAGGACCTGCGCTACAACAAGATCGTCCTGGCCACCGATGCGGATGTGGACGGCATGCACATCCGCCTGCTGATGATCACCTTCTTTCTCCAGTTCTTCCCGGAGATCGTCCGTGCCGGTCACCTCTTCATCCTCCAGACCCCGCTCTTCCGCGTGCGTAATAAGAAGGAAACCTTCTACTGCTACAGCGACGAAGAACGCCAGCGCGCCATCCACAAATGCGGCAAGGCTGCCGAGATCACCCGATTCAAAGGTCTGGGTGAAATCTCCTCGCACGAGTTCAAGCACTTCATTGGTCCCAAGATTCGTCTGGAACCCGTCATGATGCCGGAGCACAAAAGCATCAAGGAACTGCTCACCTTCTACATGGGGAAAAACACCCCCGATCGCCAGATGTACATCGTGGACAACCTGCGCGTGGAGAAGGAACTGGACTTCAAAGACGAAGACGCCGCCCTGCCCGCCGCCGCGTGAGGGCCGCGTCACCCGCTGATGAAAGAATAACTAAAAGTGCGATCATGAATGCGCCTTAGGCACGAAAGCCGTGAGGCGGCATCGGTTCACCGAAGAAGTTATTCTTTCGAAGACGGAAGCGAGCGGAGCAGGTATTTGATCTCGGCCTTCATTTCTTCGTCCGTATTCACCGTCTGCCGCACTTCTTCTTCCAGCAAGGACCGGTAGGACTTTAGCATTCTGAGCAAGGCATTTCGGAGTGCAGGTTCTGTCATTCCGAGAAAGTTTGCAAGGCTCTGGGTATCATGATGGCGAAGGCTACCGCCTGACAACAGCACTGGACGGAGTGTCTGAAAAAGATCCTTCCGGCCGTTCATTTCATAGCGCTCCTCCAGTCGGGATAGCACCGCCTGCAGCAAGCGATTGAGCCACTCTCGGTCAAAGATCATCTCCGGCGTTTCGCTCTCGTGGCTGGCATACTTATCATAATGCCTTTCTAGATGGGGATCGAGATGGATGGAAACCTCCAGGGACTCTTGACGCTTCATTTTGTGGTGGCGATTAATCAAAAATCGTGAAAGCGAGGTGGCCAAAAAGGTCCGTAGGCGGCCCTTATCCTGGTGGGTCTCTTTCAAAGATTCCAGCCTCAGGAGCTTGGTGAAAAAATCCTGAAGGGTATCCTCCGCATCGTGATGACTGAGGCCCTTTTTCCGGATGAGGCAATACAGCGGCGACTGATACTGACAGTATAAAAGACTCAGCGCCCGATGACTGATCTGAATGTCATCATCACGCAGTTGATCCAACAAGGTCCAAGAGGTTGTTGGAAATCGGCCATCAGTGGGTGAAGCGAGCGGCATGAACAGGTGGATTCGATAAAACAAGAGGCGGCTCTCTGGCAATGCGTTTCTGAAGTCGTTTATCGAGGCTGCCCCTGCGGTGTCAAGGGGCGCCATTCCAGGCACTTAATCTCATTCCCCCCTTGGGTTTTTATCGCCAGCCAACCGTGCGGTAAGGTCACTCCTGAGACAGACTGGATGAGCTTTCCATCGATCAAAACCCGCAACTGATCACTGAAACTCTGAAGCTCGATTTCGTAATCCTTTTTGCCACTGGGGCCCAAAGTGATCATTGCGCTAGGCATAAATCCCGTCGGTGAAATCTTGCCATTGATGCGCTGGGTGGTGCTCACCCACCCTTCAAACAAAAGATCTGACCCGAACCGAGTCGCACAATTCACCTGATAACCAAACCAGGCTCGGTCCAGAAGTGCTGTGGTGGGTTCGTTCTGATACTGCTGGGGCAATTTCTTGCCGGAGGGGTGGGGGTACAAAGTTAGCTTGTGAGGGTGATCTTCATTCCAGCGTGAAAGGAGGACGAGACGACCTGCCAAAGGGTGCATTATTCGGGCCCGGAGACGCAGCGCGGCATGCTCTTCCTTGACCAGCGGGGCGAAACCGCTGCCGATATTGTACCAACCTTCGCCAATATGGCTGATCTTAAACAAGCTCACCAGCTCAGGTTTCTCCAGCAGCAGCGAGTGCCATCCATCCGGGCTCACTTTGGGTGTGCCCGGTGCCAAAAGCGGGCCCTTACCCGCATCCATCTCCGATACCATCACTGGTCGCTTAGAAATCGCGGGGCTCCCTGCTGAAGGTGGGGAATCTAGTAGGCTTTTCAAAAAATAACCCACAAGGAAAAGTGGGAGCAGGAGGGCGAGAAAGAGCCCCTTCCTCAGACGTTGACGCGAAGGTTTTCTCAAGAGGGCCTTCACATCCTCTGCCAGTAAAGAGGCCGTTGGATATCTTAACTGCGGATCTGCCTGCAGCGCCTTGGCGATCACGGGCCAGCACCGCGCCTCTAGACCATGATCTGTAGCGGCGGGCCAGCTGAGCACGCCCTGAGGAACACGGCCCGTCAGCATCTGGTAAAGCGTGGCCCCAAGGCCATAAATGTCTGCACGCTGATCTACCTGGATGTCTCGGCTATGCATCTCCGGAGCAGCATACCCAGGCGTGCCCAGGCCTAACAAGATGCCGGAAAATTGATGGGCGTTTTCGGTGATAAGCTTGGCCAAGCCGAAGTCCAGCACCTTCACTCTACCTGCGTGATCCATCATGATGTTCGAGGGCTTGATGTCACGATGAATGACACCACATGCATGAGCGGCACTAAGAGCCTCACACACCGCAAGAGTGATGTTGAGAGCTGTGGCGAAATCAAGTTTGCCCTCCCGAGCGATGAGGCGCGCTACATCCACACCATCAAGGTACTCCATCACGAAATAAAGCAATCCATCGGCAGTTTCGCCCGATTCATAGACATTGACGATGTGGGGATGATTCAGGCTGGCCATCACCTGGGCCTCTTGGCGAAAGCGTGCGGTGTATTGCAGGTCATCCGCCTCCAGTTGAGCGGGTAGGACCTTGATCGCCACGGTTCTTTGCAGGTGGGGTTGGCAGCCTTGATAAACCGCGCCCATGCCACCCCGGCCTAACAGGTGACTGATTTCATAGTCTGGCAGGGCCTTTCTCAATTCATCCACCTGGGGAGGTTGCCACTGGCGCAGAGAGCGGATGACCTCACTGTCTGCAGCGGCCAGGAGTTGCCCCATGACCGAGGGCGTGAGCGAAACAGAGCCCCCCTTGACTGAAGGCTCATCCGGCATGGTTCTGGAGACTAAAAATCACGGGGAGATTTTTTTTAATGAGGCGGGCGTTACGGAGCTCCTAAAGCGCGGTTTAGCAAGATGTCCCCATGAATATTCCTTACCCCACCTCACGTGCATCCACCACTCTTTTTAAACGCCTGTCATGCTGTGTCATGGCCGGCACTCTTTTAAATTCCTGTGCGGAAGTCGCTCGAACTTTGGAGGATCCGAACCGCATGGCTGCCTTGGGCGGCCTCACCGGAGCGGTCATCGGCAGCGCTACAGGCAATGGTCAAAATAATCAGCAGCGGGCGCTTATGGGCGGTCTCATCGGTGCTGGGGCCGGGGCGGGTGTTTCCTTGCTTTACAAAGCCTCTTTGCAACAAAGACGGTATGCGCAGGAGCAGGCGAACTATGCCCTGGCATCCAACAACAGCGTGATGCGTGGGGTGAAAGCCTCTGGCGCGAGTTACGTCGCCGTCCCGGTTCAAGGGGACTCTCAGACGGGTTCCAAACGCGCGCTGGTGCGTGTCAAAGTAAGTAAACGATCTGACGGCTCTTTCGTCGCAGGGAAGGCCGAGGAGAAATCTTACCCAGTGACCTCTGCTAGAAATGGTTCGGTGGTAAACGTGGGCGGTCAGAATGCTGTTTTTTATAACCCCTAACAAACGCTGCATCACTCCATTTCACTGAAGCTATGAAAGCCTTTCTTTGTGCTCTAATGAGTGTGGTCGGATTATCTGCCTGCACAGAACTTCAAAGCCATTCGTTTGATCGTGCCTTTGCCGAAGCTGTCGTGAGTAATGACACGAGGACTCTTTTTTCGACCTGTAATCGCACGAATGCCACACGCCCCATCAACGGAGTGCAGCCCATTTATTATGCCGCGAACCACGGCAATGAGGATGCGATAGACCTGCTCTACAACAGTGGTGCATCGCTAACAACGCGCAGTCCTGAAGGCCGATCTTTGGCTTATGCGGCTGCGGTGAATGGTCATTCTGCTACGGCTGCTAAATTAGTGAAAATCGGCGGCGGCAGTTCCTCAGACCTCGCCGCAGGTCGTGCCCAGTGGCAGCGTAACAGAGAGCAGAAAAAAGCCCATGATGCGATGATGATCGCTGGCATGGCGTGGATAGCGAATCAGATGTTTCGAGACACTATCTCCAGTGACACCAAGTCAGAAAGCGATAAGCGGCTGGAATACTTTCAACATCTGCAAATGGATCGAATGAATGGGACCACCAGTCACTAACCGCCCCCTGGCACCGCGCCGCTTACTGTTTCGCCTCGGTCTTGGCCGCTGGGGGTTGCAGGCGGTCTGGCTGGCCGTTGTTATCACCATCAAAGGGCAGCAGATCCACCGCGTCTGGGCGGCCATCGTGGTCTTCATCTTGGCCGGGTTGCAGCCAGGCCTGGGCAGGTGGCAGGGCCTCACCGGCGAGGGTGAGGCTGCGCCAGATCTGTTGGGCGGCCTCGCCACGGGTCAGGGGGAAAGCTTGGCGATCCACATCCCGCAGACCTGGGGCGGCGGGCAAGCCAAGCGCGCCTAACCAACGATGCAACATGCCCCAGGTGGCTGCGCCTTCCGGCTGGAAGGTGGCCTGCTGGGGGCCGAATTGGCCCCAGGTGAGCATGGCCTCAATGAAAGGGCGCTGCGGGTCATGCGCAGGTACATCGGTGAACTTCGGCGGGGTGCTGGGCTCTGGCCACGCCTTGGCCAAAGCGGTGGCGCGATGCAGCCGGGCCAGGGCCACCGCCAGCTCCCCGCGTGTCATGGTCTTCGCGGGTTGGAAAAAGACGCTGTCCACCTCCGGCACCCACAGGCCACGCACAGCCAGCAGATTCGCTGCTTCAAAAAAGGCGTCTTCTGGCAGCACGTCCTGCCAGGGCCACAGCAGCACCCCGGGACCGCCATGCCCGCGCACTAGCTTTTGCTGGAGCTCCCGCACATGTGGCAGGCTGCTGGCGATCTGGCGCGGTGGCACGCCTTCTCTCAGGCTCATCCAGGCGAGGGTGGCACTGGCCTGGCCGATGAGCATCATTTGATTGTGCAGGCGCAGGGCGGACTGCACCACGCTGCTGACGCCGATGTTTTTTCCTGCGCCTAACAAGTTATTCATTTCTACCGGCACCAATCCCCGCAGGGGGAAAGTGGCGCGATCTGTATCCGTGTGCCAGCCGCGGGTGGGCGTGTGGACATACTGCCAGGGACCGGCGGGATCACCGGTGAGGAACTTCCTGCGCGTGGGGTGGAAATCAATGTTGAACTGGAAACCGAGGATGCTGTCGGTAGGCATCACCTTGGCCCATTTCGGCTCGCGGGCTGTGGCGCGGATGTCCGTCTCACTCAGCATGGCCAGGGCCTCCAGACGCAGACCTTCACGCACGTAAGGTTTCGGCGGCAGGCGATCAGGCGTGCCAAATTCATCGGTCAATTTCAGGTAACGGAAGGACTGGGGAAAATCGCCCACGCGGTCATGCACCTTCGTTTGCAAATGGTGCAGCAGGCCCAAGGCGTGGGCTTTGGCATCGGCAAAGATGAGGCGACGCTGTGCGGGGGTGAGGTCCACGATGTTTTTCTTGGAGGCTCCGGGCTCACTCTTTTCCAGTGCCTCCACCACGCTCTGAGGAAGCTGGCAGAGGGGGTAATCCTGGACGGGCCAGTTCAGGAAAGTGGCCTCGGTGCCGGGGGCAAAGTCATTGTGCCAGCGGTCCACCAAACGGCGGTGGGTGTAGATGCTCCAGCCGCTGCTGGCATAGGGGCCGGCGCTCATGTCGCTGTCCACCCAGGGCGGGGTTTTATCCAGAGCGGTGAAGCTGCGGGCATCGTAGCTAGTTGGGGCGGGCACGGTGCTGTCCTTTCCGGCCTCGCGCAGCACCACGCACCAGGAGAGAGGGTTCATCTCCTGGCGGCCCGCTTCATCGTAGGCTTCTGGGGCGCTGGGTTCACCAAATCGCGCGCGCAGATCCGGCCCGGCACCGTATTTGGCACCGCTGAGACGAATGACATCGCCCCAGTCTGACGCATCCATCGTGAGGCGGGCTTTCACCGTCAGATCCGCCCCGGGGCCGCGCACTTTTTCAAACGTCACGCCCGTGACAGCTCCGGCTTCCACCAGAACCTGCGTAGGTTCCCAATCGCGCTCAATGCGCAGCACACCCGACTGGACATGCGGCCTAACCAATTCTTCAAAAATCGCAGCGGCCACAGCAGGCTCCACGGTATCGGTCCCGCAGTAGGCATTGCCCGGCATGGCCTTGCCATAGGTGGCGGTATTGTGGGCGCGGATGCGCTGCACCACTTCGGCAAAGAGGCCACTGCGGGGGAAATTCACCCGCTTGCCACCCACGGTGGTCCACTCATCAAGGCAGCCCACGCCCTCCGCGCTGAATTGCCCACCCAGCCAGGCGATGTCATTGACGAGGACGATCTTTTTCACCCCCAGGCGCGCGGCCTGCACGGCGGCTGCGCAGGCGGACTCGCCACCGCCGATGATGAGGAGATCTGCCTCCACCACCTGCGCCTGCAGGCTGAAGGAGGAGAGGAGAAAAGCGGCTAACCAAAAGCGTGGCATCATGCGATTGTCTTTTGACATTCAAACTCAAAGTGGGAAGGACGAATCGGCCTCACGCGCCTCTTTCTTGCGCCCTTCTCCCCTGCCCGATCAAGCCCGCGTCCCGAAAAGACGCTGATGGTTTGCCTCAATGTGGCCCGTGAGCTCTGCCAGCGGCATGCCGCGTATCTCAGCCAGCAGGGCGTAGCTCACCCGCAGATTTGCGGGGTGATTCAGCGGCGCGGTGGCCGGGCCCAGGGGGTGGTCATTGAGTTCCGGCGGTGGCGGCATGTCAGGCGCATCCGTCTCGGCCAGCAGGCGATCCAGCGGCACGGCCTGAAACGTGGCGCGTTGGGCCGCCTTGCGTGACTGTCCAAAGGCGGGCGAGAGGGAAAAGTACGCGCCTTTTTTCACCAGCCCAGGCAGCATCTCCACCGGGCCGCTGTAAGAGTGCAGCAGGAAACCGCGCGCGGGCAGCGGCTGGCTGCGCAGGCTTTCCTCCAGCAGGCCCCAGGCGCGCAGGCAGTGGATGGTGGCGGGGCGTTCCAGCCTCACGGCCAGGGCGAGCTGCGCGTGAAAGCAGGCCACCTGCGTGGGTACATCGTGATTTTCCACCCAGCGATCCAGGCCGATTTCTCCCACCGCCGCCTGGGGAAAAGTGTGCAGCCAGTGCTCCAGCGTGGCCAGCCAGCCCGCCCCACGCGCCCCCACATACCAGGGGTGCAGGCCAAAGGAGGGCCGCACCCACGCGTGGGCCTGGGCCAGGGCGGCCACACCGGGCCAGTCGGCCTCCGTGCAGCCATTCACCACCGCCTCGGCCAGCGGCAGGTCTGCGGCCAGGGTGGTCAGCCCCTGGGCGCGCCAGTCCGCCAAACGGGCATCTTGGAGATGGTTGTGGGCATCGTAGAACATGGCGGCGATTTGGGAATAACTTGCCGTCTTCAGACGTTTTATGAAGCGTTTTCAGCGCAGCGCTGTCAAACTCTTCCTTGTTCATGAAACACACCCTCACACTCCTCGCCCTCGCCGCCAGCCTCTGCACCAGCGCCCTCGCCGGCGAAGGTGAAAAAGTCAGCCTGCCCGCCCCGCAGGTCTCCGGCATCAATCAAGATGGCAAAACCGTGGCCTTTGCCGACGTGTATGCCAAAGGCCCCACCGTGGTCTTCTTTTACCCAAAGGCCAACACCCCCGGCTGCACCAAGCAGGCCTGCTCCCTCCGCGATGCCTTTGCCGATCTGAGCAAAGACGGCGTGCAGGTGCTGGGCGTGTCCTTTGACAAACCGGAAGCGCAAAAGAAATTCAAGGACGACTTCACCCTGCCCTACGACCTCATCGCCGACCCTGAAGGTCAGATCGTGGATGCCTTCAAGGTGGACCGCATTGTCAAAGGCAGCATGAACCTCGCCAGCCGCCAGGCCTTCCTGATCAAAGGCGACAAGATCGTCTGGAAAGACGCCAAAGCCTCCACGGCTGAACAGGCCGCTGACATCAAACGCGTGCTGGCTGAAACGAAGTAAGGGAGCGCGATCTCTTCCGAACGCCGCCTGGAGACAGGCGGCGTTTTTTTGTGTCGGGGGAGCGGATGGTGTGGAGGGCGGATGGTGTGGTTTGGGGGAAGTGGGGGAGGCTTTTGCGAACGGGGGTTTGGGGGAGTCCGTGCACGGGAGGAAAGTTAGGCGAGTTGGAAACTCGCGCTCCGGACGGGGGCCTTCGGCGTCGTCGGAGTGGAGGGGTGGATGTGAGATCCGAGGGCGCTTCTTGCGCCCCTCCGGGGCGCGGCGGATGTGGACGTGCTTTTGGTTAGGGGTCCGGGGGTTCTCGGTGCTGCGCACCTTCACCCCCGGCTACCTTCCGTCGCCCCTCCGGGGCGGGGGTGGGTTGGGGCGGACTCATCACTCGGAGAGTGATGAATACTGAACGGGGAGCTGGCGGACGGGGGCCGAGGGGTTCAAGGTGTGACGGCGTCTCGCCGTCAGGTTTGGCAGTAGGTGCACAGTGAGAACGGAGGTGCAGGGGAAGGTAGGGCGCATTGTCCCAATGCGCAGCGGGCTGGGTGCAAGGGCGCGGACGGGATCTATCTGGCCGGACGGCATCACTCGGAGAGTGATGAGTACTGTACGGGGAGCTGGCGGACGGTGGCCGAGGGGTTCAAGGTGTGACGGCGTCTCGCCGTCAGGCTTGGGGTGCAAGGGCGGCGGGCTAGGCGCTTCTTGCGCCCTTCCAGGGCGCACCTGTTGTGACACGTTTTTGGTTATGCGCTAAACCGGGGGTTCTCGCTCGCCAAGCCTCGCTTCACCCCCGGCTACCTTCCGTCGCCCCTCCGGGGCGGGGGGGGTGAGCCAGGGGGTTCTGTTAATTATTGTCCCGTACCGCACGCGGGACGGTGTGGGCAATCACGCTATGGAGAGAGCTGGAAGCCCTCACTCCTTGAGGGTGCAAGGGGGGCGGACGGGGGTGGGTTGGGGCGGACGCATCACTCGGAGAGTGATGAATACTGTACTGCGGACGGAGGCCGGGGGTTCTCGCTCGCCAAGCCTCGCTTCACCCCCGGCTATTGGCTTTCGCCCCTCCGGGGCGGGGGTAGCAAGGGGGCGGACGGAGCTTCGCTGGGGCGGACGCATCACTCGGAGAGTGATGAATACTGTACTGCGTACGGAGGCCGGGGGGTTCTCCACCCCAAGGGCCACCTGCTGGCGCAGGCAGCTACGAGTGGGGGTGGACGGGGATGCTTTGGAAACTTTCGCGGGCTTGCGAGACCGGGCGAGTTAGGGCACTTCGGAGGTGATGAGGGCGGTCGTTTTATCGCTGAAGGTGGCGATCCATGCCACTTTGGCGGCATCGTTCACGCTGCGGGTGATCCCGAGATTTCCCACGCTGCTTTTGAGCAGGAGGAAGGAGGTCAGGCGTTTGCCATTGATAGTGTCTCCTTCACGGAAGAGCAGGCGCGGGCGGCCCAGGAAGTCGCAGGCCCAGACGCCGGTGTCATTGCTGGCGGTCACGCCCCCTTTGCCGATGACGAGGGAAGCGGCGAAGACGGGGCCGCGGCCACCGCCGGCGATGGCGAGATTGGTCACCGCCTTCCACTGGGAAGCGGGCACATCCGGAGCTTCACCACCGCCTTGAACCAACATCTGGAGCGGCTCCTGCGCGGGTTTCCACCAGAGCGTGGTCGCATTCGGGCCTTTGATGGTGCCGCCTTTCAGCGTCGCGAGGAACGCCACGGAACTGTCGGTGGAGAGGACGGGGTCGCCCAGGACACTGTAGGCGGAATTGAGGACGCCAGAGGGCAAACCGACTCTTGCCAGAGGGGTGTAGGTGCCGTCCGTGTTGCTGAGGAAGATGCCGCGCGCATCGGTTTTGGTGACGCCGCCTGTGCCGACTTTCAGGGTGGCCAGGAAGGTGCTGGTGTCTTGGTCATTGGCCGCCGGGAAGCCGTAGGAGGCGAAGCTGCCACCTGCGAGGGTGGGGCCGCCGGCTGTGCCGATGGCACCCGCAGCGGAGAAGACGGTGGCGACGCCATTTCTTTCCGCCGAGACGACCGCTTGGGTGCGGTCGGTAAAGGTGACCAAGGCGAGCACGGCCCCCTGGGTACCGGCGGGTTTAGTGACCCAGCCACGGCCCTGGCCGCCGGAGAGTGCCCCGGAGATGAAGCTGACGATGGTGCCGACGGTTTTGGAACCGATCTGCTGGCCTTCCCGCAGGGCCTGAGCCATGGGCTGATTGCCGTTTTTGAGCCACAGGCCCACGTCATTGGCGGCAGTGACTTTCAGCGTGCCCGTGCCACCGGAGAGCTGGGCATAGATGCCGATGACACCCGCGTGAATGTCCACCGCACGGAAGTCTTTAAACACGGGGCCGCCGGTGGGCAGTGCACCGGTGGCATCTGGGGCAGCTTCGCCCAGGGATTTGAGAGTGCCGAGGCGGGACTGACTCTCTGAGCTGAAGGCTATCACCACCACCTTGGCGGGCGGTTTCGGCGAGCCCCCGGCAATGCTGGCGATGCTGAGAAGTTGGCCACCGTCAATGACGGGGTCCGTGAAGGCGGTGTATTTGGAGCCGCCAGGAAGCGAGGTGGGCCCACCGGTGAAGCCGGAGCAGTTGTTGTTCAAGAACAGGCCCGTGGCGGAGAGCTTGGGAGAGACGCTGGACCACTTGGCCAAGTAGGTGACGTTGCCTGCGTCATCAATGGCCGGGAGGTTGAAGCTGGTGATGGTGGCACCCGCTGGCAGGAAGACCCCTGCCCCTGGCGCGGCGGCTTTGCTGGCCACTTGAAGGGTGCTGCTGGCGGCCACGGGACGGATCCGGACACCAGAATTTCTCGCCCCGTTGGTCCAACTGAGTACGTCCTGGTACTCGATGTTAACGAGGTAAGGGCCCACTCCCATGTCGTTGGCGACGGTGTCCACGGTGACCGTGTGAATGCCGGAAGTGACCACGGCTGGAAGGTCAAAATTGTAATTTGTGTAGGGCGGATCCTGGAGCTGAAAAATCAACTTCACCGTGCCTGCCTTTGGAGGTTCTGGCAGACGGAAGATGATGTTGGCCATGGGGTAGAGGCCGCTGTTCATCTTGGGGGCAATCAGCTCAGGCTGGACAGCAGTGTTATCTTCAGCAGTGCCACTCAGTTGCAGGCTGATGTTGGGTTCATCCAAATCATTGCTAGAGATGGAGATTCTGGCCGGTTTCAATCCTGGCGTCTGAGGCCAAAAGGTGACCTTGAAGGTGGTGGAAGCGCCCACGGCGACGGTCGAGACGGCAGGTTGCTCGAGGTAGTAAGAACTGGCGCTGGAACCCTGAAGGGTGACGACGGGAGGGCCATTCAGCAGCAGTGGGGCGCTGCCCCGGTTGCGGATCTCCAGAGTCACCGTGGTCTCGGTGCCGACCTCCGGAATGAAGAATGGGCTGAAGTCGAAGGTGTCTCCATTGAGGAGCTCGGGGCCAAAAGAATCCGGGCCAAGTACTGGCCGGACGGAGATTTGAGACTCGGGAGTGCTGACCTCAAAAGCACCGATGTCGCTGGCGTCTCCACCGGTGGCATTCGGAACGGTTTTGTTTTCAAAGGGGCGCAAGCGTCCGCGCTGATCCGCCGTGGCAGCGGCCTGCACCTTGCCTTTGTCAATGGCGGGACTGCCCGTCATAAGCGCGATGGTTCGGTTGGGGCCGCCGTTGAGTTGAAGACCAGCGGGATCGAGCAACGGATTGGCCACGTTCAACTGGTTGCCTGTGGTCGTTCCAGTCACCGTCATGTTCGGGGCAGCACCGATCAAGTTATACCCCAGGCTGGTGAGGGCACCTTGAATCTGGTTGGCCACTGCGCCGGAGGCTGCGAGGGTGTTGCTAACCACCAGGGTGTTGCCCATGGAGAAGCTGCCGTCCGCGATGAAAATGGCGTTGGGTCCGGTGTTGGCAGCGATGGTGCAGTTTTGCAGCAGCAGGGTGCCGGATGATTGATAGATGGCGCTGGCGGGACTGCCGCTGGAGCTGCCGTCGTTGCTGGCGATCGTGCAGTTCCGCAGGGTGATGGTGCCGCCATTGTTGTTGATGGGTAAGCCGCCAAAAAACTGCCCATCGCCAAAGGTGCAGCCTGTGACCGTGAGATTCGTGGTGCCCGAGACATCCAGATAAGAGGCGCTCATGGAGCCGCGGAAGGTCAGCTTCGAAAGCGACACGGTGCCGCCGCTGATGGAGAAGGTCATGCCCGGAAGAGTGACTCCAGCGACGGGACCGATGATCTCCACATCACTGGTGATCGAGATCGAAGTAATCGGCAAACCGGTGGACAGGGGGGTGGCAAAGACCGTGGAATCAAAGGTCACCGGCGTGGTGAGTCCGTCGTCTTGAGCCCGGCTGATGGCCTCCCGCAGCGAAGTCACGCCGTCAATGTTCGAAAGGGTATCCTGCGTGGTGCTGACCACCAGGGAGGGGATCTCATTGATCACGAGCGTAAAGGTAGATACTTCGCTGTCTTCCTTGCCGTCATTCACCTTGAACCGGTAGGTGCCAAAGCCGACCACCGTGGTGGTGCCAGTGATGGAGCCATCGTTGTTCAGAGTCAACCCGGTCGGCAATGCAGTGCCGACGATGGTGTATGTGATCGGATCATTGTCGTCATCATAACCAAAGACAAAAGCACCACTGAGTGCCTGGCCTGCGCTGCCCGCAAACGAGTTGCCAGGCAAGACGATGGGCTGGGTATTTGGCAGAGACTGTGACTCAAAGGCTCCGATGTCGGTGCCGTCGCCGCCGACAGCGTTGGGGAACTGGGCATCGTCCAGGTTCACCGTGCGTGGCTGGCCACGCTGATCCACGGTGGCACCAGAGAGCGCCTTGCCTTTATCCACCGCAGGGCTGCCAGGGCGCAGGCGAAGGCTGCCAACGGCATAACCATTGGACGCTGGTAGGACCTGAACTTTGGCGTCCAGCGGTGCGGCTGTCGTCCCTGTCAGCTCCGTGCTGCCACTGAAGCCTGCAACTCCATCGGGCAGCGCTGCAATCAAGTTATAACCGAGAGAGGAGAAAGACCCGCCGACGTCACCAGGAGTCTGCAGAGTATTTCCAACAGCGACTTGGTTCAGGGCCATCAAAGTATTCCCCACGGTCACCACGCCCGCGCCAAAAACGCCAGCACCCCGAGCCAAACCCGACGCCCCTAAGGGCATGCCGAAGCCAGAGAAACCGCCTGCGCCCGACCGGCAAGCTCCATTGACCACCGTGCAATGGAGCAGGGTGACTGGAGAGGCTGCGTAAATGGCAGCACCTTCCGCATTGGCACCTTTTCCCCCAGGATTGTAGCCCGAGGAGGAGGTGTTTGAAAACTGGCCGCCGATGGCACCCACGCCACCAAAAGCACCTTGACCAGCAAAAGTGGAGCGTGTGATGGAGCAAGTGCCCGCTGCTGCGTAGATGGCAGCGCCTTGGCCCACACCCCCGTCGCCGCCGCCACCACCAAAGGAGAACTGCCCGCCTTGGGTATCGCTGGACCCCGATCCGCCATTGCCGCCCGTGGCATAATTGTCCAAAAACAAACAGCCAGTCACCGTTAAGCTGGTGCCGTTGCTGAAGATCGCACCGCCCCGAGCTGCCCCGCCGGGCTGGCCTTGCTGGTTCGTGGAGAAAGCACCACTGCCGCCTCTTCCCCCAAAGGTTTTGCAGGCTTCGAAAACGCAGTTGGTCACCGTGAGATTGCCCCCATTGAGGATGGCCCCGCCTTCAGCCGAGCCTCCAGGCGTAGGTTGAGTGGTGAAGTTTCCAGACGCCCCGTCTGTGCCGGTGGTTCGCGCATTGGCAAATTTTAGACCGGTAAAAACCACGGTGCGCCCTGCTGAAATCTGGAAGCCAGGACTAAAGCCACCAAAGTCTATGGTGACCTGATCCGCCCCAGGCCCCGTCATCGTCAGGTCGTAGTTGATGACTGTGCGACCAAAGGTGTTGATCGTGAACGTGGCAGGTAGGATGGCCGGATCAAAGGTGATCGTGTGCGGGCCGGGAGCTATGCTGGCTTGTTGTAGGATAAGACCCAGGTTTCCGCTTTCAAAAACAGAGGTCGAGGTGACCACATAATTTGTTCCTTTAGCAATGCCGGCGCTCAAAAGTGCAGCCGCTACCCAGGCACAAACCCCACCGAGTCGAAGTTTTCTCATGAACATAAATAAAATCATTTTAACGGCGAGCCAAGTCTTTACGACGCGCTAAAGTAAAAAAGGTCAGTAAATAGCGTCAGTCAGGGATGACATGGCCATTCTACAAACGGATCACCCAGTGACTCGTGGAGGGGGACTTTCTGGCAGAGCCTCCGAATGGTGTGGCGCTACGGAAGCAGGATCTGGGCCACGGCTTTCCTGTTGAAGAGCCGCTGGGATTTTTCGCTGCCGCTGCGGAGGCTGAGGAGCTGAACTTGGTCTTCGAAGAGCTCGTTAAACACGGCATGCCGGAGCGTGCAGGCTTGCAGCCCCTGAGGCAGAGGGATTTCAAAGAAGAGCGTCAGGGCGGGATCGCCGCTTTTGAGGCTGTCCGCCTCCAGTTCACGGCCCACCCAGAGGAGCGGCGCGATGTGACCTGCGGCATCGGTGACCACGAAGGTCTGCGCCAGGTAGGCCTGAATTTTCGACTCGAAAGTCGTGTCTGGAGAGGGCTGCTTTTCCTGCTGCTTTTGCAGGGCCAGCTCGAGGTCGCTGAGGAAAACGGTGAGGCTGACTTCGAGCTTTTGGGTGACGGCATTGAACTCGGCCTCCGCCGTGGACTGATGCAGCGAATGCGCGTGGAGACAGGGCACGAGCAGTGCGGCAGCGACAGCGAGGATGAGGCTACTTTTTCTCATCGGGCTTTTCCTCGGCCTCTTTTTTCTTTGGCTGGGTCAGCTCGCGCATGGGGTTCGGGGCCTTGTCATCCTTGAAGAGTTGGAAGCGGCTTTTCACTGGACGGCGAGGCCAGAAGTTGTTCTCCACATCACAGTCCACCAGCTCCTGGCGGGGGTCAAAAGTCACGGCCTTCAGCTCCTTGGGCGTGAGGTGCAGCTTGGTGGTTTTTTCGGTGTTAAAGCGCCAGATCTCGGCAGGCAGGGTCAGCTCCTCACTGCTGCCATCCGTGTAGTCCAGCTTCAGGATCAGGGGCGTGAGCAGACCGCCGACATTGGTGAACTCCAGCACGTAAAAGTTGTGCTTCGTCTTCAGCAGCGCGGGGTCTATTTCTTCTTCCTTGAGGTCTTTGAGCAGGGTTTCGTATTTCTTCTTTTCGCTGGGCAGCACGGTGGCTTCATCGAACGCATCGTAGAAGTCTTTCAGCTCGGGGAAACGGTCCACACGCTTTGGCAGCGGCGCATTGCGCTGGCGGGTGAGGGTTTGCGGCAGGTCGTCTTTTTCCTTTTTCTTTTTCGGGTTTTCCACGGCGGGGTCGCGGCTGTCCAGTTGCAGCCACTTCACTGCGTCAATGGAGACATCCACGTGGTCCACGCTGTAAAACCAGCCGCGCCAAAACCAGTCCAGGTCCACCCCACTGGCGTCTTCCATGGTGCGGAAGAAATCGGCCGGGGCGGGTCGCTTGAACATCCAGCGGCGGGAGTAGATTTTAAAGGCGTGATCGAAGGCTTCGCGCCCAAGAATGTGCTCGCGCAAGATATTCAGCGCCACGGTGGGCTGGCCGTAAGCATTCGGACCTAGATCCGCGATGGACTCAGAATTGGTCATCACGGGCACACGATCACTCAGGCGCATGTAGTCGGTGAGGCCGCGTGCATCCCGGCGGTGTTTCCAGTCGTTTTCCCACTCCTCTTCGGTGAGGTATTCCAGGAAGGAATTGAGCCCCTCATCCATCCAGGTCCACTGGCGTTCGTCGGAGTTCACGATCATGGGAAAGTAGTTGTGCCCCACCTCATGGATCACCACGCCGATGAGGGCGTACTTGGTGCGCTCGGGGTAGGTGCCGTCCTTCTCTGGACGTGGGCCATTGAAGCAAATCATGGGGTATTCCATGCCGCCCACGGGGCCATTCACCGACCACGCGACGGGGTAAGGATAACTGAAAGTGTAACGTGAGTAGGTCTGGATGGTGTGGGCGATGGCGTGGGTGGAATACTTGTCCCACAGCGGCATGCCTTCCTTTGGGTAAAGCGACATGGCCATGACCGGCGGGCGGAACATGCGATCCGCGATGCCGCCCTGGCGCTCGGGTGTGGGTGGAAAGGTGGCACCCTCCACGGCCATGGCATCCCAGATGAATTTGCGCGAGCTGGCAAAGGCAAAGTCGCGCACATTTTCCGCCTCGAAGATCCAGGTCTTCTGGCCTTTGGCCTTGGTTTTTTCTGCCGCCTTGGCCTCCTCTGGGGTGACGATGAAGACGGGCTTTTTCGTTTCTCCTTGAGCCGCTTGCAGGCGCTCGCGCTGGGTCGTAGTCAGCACCGTTTCGGGATTTTGCAGCAGGCCCGTGGCGGCCACCAGGTGGTCTTCCGGCACGGTGAGGTGGACTTTGTAATTGCCGAACTCCAGGGTAAATTCACCCGTGCCGAGGAACTGCTTATTCACCCAGCCCGCGTAGTCCGTGTAGGCGGCCAGGCGAGGGAACCACTGGGCGAGGGTGTAGATGCAATTGTCATCTTCCGGGAAGTGCTCGTAACCGGTGCGGGCATTGATGCGCTTGCAGTCATTGATGGGGTAACTCCAGGCCATTTTAAAAACCTGGGTGCTGCCGGGTTTCAGCGGCTGGGGCAGGTCCACCCGCAGCATGGTTTTAACGATCGTATGGGGTAGGGCCTGTCCTTCGGCATCGGTGACGCGGGTGATATTCAGCGCCCCATCATAGGTCTCATAAGCCAGCAGGCGATCCAGCGCGGAGTAGGTGACCTTGGCGGGGTCAATGCCACGCTTGGTGTTAGGCGTGAGGCGGGAGTCCGCATGGTGGGAGAGGTAGTTTTGGTCGAGCTGGACCCAGAGGTAGTCCAGGGTGTCTGGAGAGAGATTGTGATACGTCACCGTGGCCTCCGCGCTGAGGCTGCGCTTCACATCATCCAGCGTGGCGTGGATCTCATAGTCCGCGCGGTTTTGCCAGTAGGCTGCGCCCGGTGCGCCGGAGGCGATGCGCTGCGGGGTGGGGGTGGGCAGCAGTTGCTCCAGCTGCTGAAATTTTCCCACCGGGGCCCCAGGTCCGGCAGCAGTGGCGGTGAGGGCGGCGAAAAGGCAGGGCAGCAGGAGCTTCATCGTCCGCCATTGTTCCGCTGTGGGCGAAATTGGCAATCCCTGATTGCAGCCAAGAGCGAAGTCTGGTTGCATCCTCACCATGATTCCCAGCTGCCGTGCCCTTTCTGGCCTAACCAACTGTCCCCCATGAGCTGGGACACGCTGCTGCTTCTCTTTCTCGCAGGGCTGAGCGCGGGGTTCATTGACTCCATCGCCGGGGGTGGGGGGCTGATCTCATTGCCGACGCTGCTGTGGGTGGGCCTGCCGCCGCACCTGGCGCTGGGCACGAATAAGATGCAGAGCACTTTTGGCACGCTGCTGGCGGTGCGGCGCTATGCCCAGGTGGGGCTGGTGCAGTGGGCGCAGGTGCGGCTGGCGGTGGCGGTGACCTTTGTGGCGGCCCTGCTGGGCACTCTGGCGGTGACGCAGGTGAGCCCTGACCTGCTGAGAAAACTGGTGCCCTGGCTGCTGCTGGGCATCGCCGCGTATGCGCTGGTGAGCCCGCGCTTTGGCCAGCAGGCCCTGCGTGCCCGGCTCACGCCCACTGTTTTTGCCTGCCTGGGTGGCTGCGTGCTGGGGTTTTACGATGGCTTCCTGGGCCCGGGCACGGGCACTTTCTGGACGGTGGCCTGTCTCTCACTCCTGGGGCTGAATCTCCTCCACGCCACCGCTTACACCAAGGTGGTGAACCTCACCAGCAACGTCGCTTCCGTCTCCATCTTCATCGGCGCGGCAAGTGTGCGGTATGACATCGCTGCGGTGATGATCGCCGGCCAGCTCCTCGGTGCCCGCCTGGGCAGCGGCCTCGTCATCCGCCATGGGGCCCCTTTCATCCGCATCATGTTCCTCCTAGTCGTTTTTGCCCTGGTGGTGAAGTTGCTGTGGGATCAGTGGGCGGCAGGCTCTTGATCCCAGGGCGAATGCGGTGCATCTTGGGGACTTCCCACGCCTCCCCTTCCCTTTCCCCATGCCACGCATCCTCGCCATTGATCACGGAACCGTCCGCATCGGACTGGCCATCAGCGACGAGATGGAACTGACGGCCAGCCCGCTTAAAACGCTGGAGTCGAAGGCGGAGGTGGAGCGCGAGATCGCCCGCATCGCGCGGGAAAAACACATCGCCCGCATCGTCATCGGCATGCCTTTTCTCATGAGTGGCAACCGGGGCGAAGCGACGGAGCGCGTGGAGAAATTTGCCGATCGCCTGGGCAAAGCGCTGCAGCATGAGCTGCCCATCGAGTTTGTGGATGAGCGCCTCTCTTCCGTGGAAGCGGAGGCCTCCATGTCCCGGGCAGGCATCACGGATAAACGCCAGCGCAACGAGATCGTGGATCAACTGGCCGCGGTGGTCATCCTGCAAGATTACCTCAACAGCCAGCGCGGCCCGGCGGGCTTTCTCCTGCCAGATGAAACCTACGACCTGGAGTGGACGAATGAGCCGAAGCGACGCCGAAAGTAAGCTGGGGCTGAACAAAGGCCCAGGTCCGGGGCTGCGGCGTCTGCGGGTGGTGGTGGCCTACTGCGGCACGCCCTGGCGCGGCTGGCAGGCTCTGGCCATCGGCGGCGGCATCCAGGATGAACTGAGCGCTGCCGTGCTGAAGGCCACGCAGGCCGTCACCACGGTGCATGGCTCTGGCCGCACGGATGCGGGTGTGCATGCGCTGGGCCAGGTGGCCCACATGGACGTGCCGGTGAGCCTGCGCATGAGCGATGAAGCCTGGGTGAAAGCCGTCAATGCCTGCCTGCCCCTGACCATCCGCCTGGTGGATGTGCGGGCTGCGGAGCCGCCCACCTTTCACTCCCGTTACGATGCGAAGGGCAAGGTGTATCGCTACCGCATCTGGCGCGCGCCCCAGCTTTCTCCCTTTGAATCCGACCGCGTCTGGCACATCCACGGTCCGCTGGATATGGCTGCCCTGAAGACCTGCCTGGACAGCCTGGTGGGCACGCATAATTTTGTGCGCCTTTCCGCGAATCGCGGAGACATGCCGGAGACCCTGCGCCGCGCCCTGCCGGAGAAAACCACGCGCACCATCCACCGGGCGGAGATGCGCCAGGAAGGGGACGTTTTGGAACTGGAATTCGAGGGCGACGGCTTCCTGTATAAAATGGTCCGCCTCATCGTGGGCAGTCTCATCCTGGTGGCCCGGGGGCGCGCCACCGTGCCCTGGTTCCAGAGTCTGCTGACGGATGACACCGCCCCGCAGAGCAACCAAATGGCCCCTGCGGGAGGTCTTTACCTCGCCCGGGTGATCTACTGAGCTGCGAGCTGCGACCGCAGGCCCCACAGCACCTTCACGGCCTGGGCGGCGGCCTGAACATTGTGCACGCGAAAGATCTGGCTGCCCTGGCGCATGCCTGCGGCGATGCAGGCGACCGTGCCGGCATCCCGATCCACCGCATTCGGCAGATCCAGCACCTGGCCGATGACGGTTTTCCGCGAGACGGGCAGCAGCACCGGGCGGCCCCAGCGCTGGAGCTGATCCGCATGACGGTAGAGCGTGAGGTTGTCTTCCCGCTGTTTGGCGAAATCAATGCCTGGGTCCAAAATGATGTGCTCTGGGGACAGGCCCGCCACTTCGGCCAGGGCCAGCTTTTCATCAAAAAACTGCGCCATGGTCTCCAGGATATTCGCATAGCCCACGTGTGTGTGCGGCACCTTCGGCTGGCCGATGCTGTGCATGATCAGCAGGCTGGCGCCATACTCCGCGCACAGGCGTGCATTGGTGCCATCTGGCAGCGCGCTGATGTCATTGATGAGGTCGCCCCCATGCGGAAGCACGGCCTCGATGACGGCGGAGCGCCAGGTATTGATGGAAAGCAGGGGTGGCCACAGTTGCGCGGCGTCCCAGGGAGCATCCTCCACCTTCGCCAAGAGGTCTGGCCAGGCCGCCATGAAAGGCAGCAGGCGCTGGATTTCCTCCTCCACACTGATGGGGCCACGATTGGTACGCGCGCTCTCCGCGCCGATGTCAATGATGTCGGCCCCCTGCCGCAGCATGGCCTCCGCCTGGGCCAGGGCCTTTTCAGGGTCCAGCGTGCCATCGCCACAAAAGGAGTCGTCATTGATATTGACGATGCCCATCACCAGCGGGCGGCGGGGTAAGTGGAGGGTGTGGTGGCGGGCTTTCCAGATCATAGCGGCCAAGTTTCAGGCAGGGGTACAGTGGTACGCTGGCGCTGGTGAAAGCGGACGGTTTCGCGATAACCGACACTGCGCACAAAGGCCAGTGCGTGGCCAAAGTCGGCCCCCACATCCGTGGGTTTATGCGCATCGGAATTGATGACGATGGGCACACCGGCACTGAAGGCCATCTCCAGCATCTCGCGGGAGGGGTAACAATCGGTCAGCCCCTTGCGCAGGCTGGCCGTGCTCACCTCCATGACGCCTCCCGTATCGGCCAGGGCCTGAATGACGGGCGCGTAGTAGGGGCGGAGATCGCCAGCGGGCAACGCGCCAAAGCGTTTGGCCAGGTCCGGATGAGCGTGGAAGTCATACTGGCGGGTGCGCACCATTTTCTCATACAGCCGCCAGTAGAGCCGCCACATCTGCTCGATCTCGGTGGGGGTTTTGAAATGGTTCATGTACTTGGGATCGTCCACGGCCAGGTCTTCCTGGATGTAGTGGACGCTGCCGATGAGGTAATCCCACGGGGCCAGCGCGGCGGTCTCATCCGTCCAGGCTTCGCGGCCTTCCAGGTAGTCGCACTCCAGGCTGAGGCGCACGGGGATGCTCACGCCCTGGCGGGCCTCCTCCACCATGTCCAGGTAGCGGGGCAGTTCATCCAGACGCATGCGCCATTCATCCAGGTGCTGCGCCATGGGATTGTGATCTGAGATGCCGATCTCAGCCAGGCCGATGCTCTGGGCATGGCGGGCATAGTCCAGGGGGGAACCCTCCGCATGCTGGCAGAGGGGGGTGTGGTTGTGGTAATCCGTCAGCATGCCTCTTCTTGGCGGCAAAGCAGGCGCGCTGCAAGTCCCGCCCTGGGCCAAGTGTAGGACCAGGGCGGGAAAATATTACGCGCACGCTCTCCCGCCGCGTGCCCTTTTCAGGGTCGTCTTCGGCGGGAGGAACGCTCTGGGTAACGGGGCTTTAGATTGCCCAGCCTTCGCGGTAGGTCTTCGTCAGCAGCTTGTTCGCTTCGGGGAAGTTTTTGAAGCTGAGGTTCGCCGCATCCCATTCCAGGATCTTGGGCTCCAGGGGATCGCCCGTGCGGGAGTCAATAGGGCCGGGGCAGAAGCGCGTGGCCACATTGCCCAGCTGAACGGCCTCCGAGAGCGGGCCTGCGTAGTGGAAACCATCGCTGGTCTTGCTATTGGTTAGGCAAGCATCCACCCAGACATGCCAGTGGCTGAGGCCTTTTTCCTTCGGGTATTTGAAGGTGGTGAATTTATCCGTGGGGTACAGACGTGGACCGGCGACGTGACCGAGAACCATGTTCCCGGTTTCACCGATGAAGAGGGAGCCGCTCTTGGGCAGTTCCAGGTTATCGGGCATTTTGGCCAGCTTGCGGTCGGGGCGCAGGCCACCATCGCTCCAGGTCACTTTCAGGGTTTTGTCCGCCGTCAGCTCATTGCCTGGGAAGACGAATTCCACCTCTTCGGAGGTGGGCCAGATGTGCTGATTGATGCCGCTGTTTCGAGCGGTGACGGTGAGGGGTGCATTCAGACCCAGGGCCGTGAAAACGGGGTCCAGGATGTGGCAGCCGAAGTCGCCCATGGCACCGCCGCCGAAGTCCTGCCAGTCACGCCAGATGAAGGGGTGATAACAGGCGGCGTATTCGCGCATGGGCGCGCAGCCGATCCATAGGTCCCAGTTCACATTTTTCGGCACGGCGCTGCCCGGCATGGGGTCCAGGCGCTTGTTGCGCTCGTTCCCCGTCACGGCCACCCAGGAGTACACTTCTTTGATTTTGCCGATGGCACCTTCTTTCAGCAGGCGGGTGCCTAGGCGATACTCGATGGCGGAGTGGATCTGATTGCCCATCTGCGTGGTCACGCCGGCTTTCTCAGCCTCCAGGCGCATCTGGCGGGCCTCCCACACGGTGTGGGCGAGGGGTTTTTGGCAATACACGTGCTTCTTCAGGCGCAGGGCATCAATGGAGGCCTTTGCGTGCATATGGTCTGGGGTGCCCACAGAGACGGCGTCGAATTTATCGCCCAGTTGCGCATACATCTCGCGGAAGTCGGCAAAGTGCGGGGTGCCGGGGAAGGCCTTGTCCACCTGATCAAAGCGGGTGCTGTCAATGTCGCAAAAACCCACGTACTTCACCGCCGCATGCGCGCCGATGTTTTTGATGTCGCTGAAGGCCATGCCATTCGCGCCCACGGACACGACCTGGAGCTTCGAGTTCGGGTTGGCAGACTTCACCACCGCTGGAAAGGCGACGGAGGCAGCGGCGAGGGAAGTGTTTTTGAAAAAGGTGCGGCGGCTGACAGGCATAGGCACAGGACTACGCGTGCGGGGCCTGCGAGCTTGCAGCGGCCCAGTCCCGCATGCGGGTGCGCATGGAGGCCAGTCCATTCAGTCGAGTGGGCGTCAAAGCCTTATGGAAGGCGCATCCGACCCAGATTTCAGGCTCCACGGCCACCACCTCTGCCGGTTCCGAATCCGTGTAAAGGTGACACAAAAGAGCCACTAATCCCGCGACCATGGGCGAGTCTGCCGCGCAGCGGAAATGGCAGCGCCCGTCCCGCATTTCTCCGTGCAACCAGACGCGCGAAACGCAGCCGGGCACGAGGAGATCGTCCGTGCGCAGGGCCTCCGGCAGCGTCACCGCCGGGATGAAGGAAGTGAGGGCAGAGAGGCGCTCCTGAACGTTTTCGATGAGGTTCAGGTCGGCGATGAGTTCGGTTTGTTTATCCCGCAGGGTCATGGGTGCCAGCATGGCCACGCTTTGACCTGCCTGCCACTCGTTTCACTGGCAAGTCCGGTGTGCCGGGGCTAAAAAAGTGCATGTCATGGAACCGGGAAGAGACGCAAGAAGCGGCGGAGCGAGTGCAGCGGGAGATCGCCAAACGGCGCGCCCGGGGCGAGACCCTGCAGCCGCTGGAGGCCCCGCAAAAAAGCCGTCACCTGTGCCAGAGCTTTTGGGGTCAGGCCTGGTGCCGCCACCTGGCGAACTACCAGCACTATGAGGCCCGCCTGCCCGCTGGCCGCAGCTACCTGCGCCAGGGCAAGGTGCTGGACCTCACTGTGGAGCCCGGAACGATCAGCGCCGTGGTGGCCGGGACAGAGCTGTACGACACGCTCATCCACATCCGCCCACTGGCGGCGGATCGCTGGCAAGAGATCGTCCAGGCCAGTCAGGGCCAGGTGAACTCTTTGTTAGACCTGCTGACGGGCAAGCTGGGCGATGGGCTGATGCAGGTGCTTTCGCATGCCGAAGACGGCCTGTTCCCGCAGCCCGGCGAGATCCGTTTTGACTGCTCCTGCCCGGACCACGCGGACCTGTGCAAACACGCAGCGGCGGTGCTGTATGGCGCAGGCATCCTGCTGGATGCGCAGCCCCAGCTCCTCTTCACCCTGCGCGGCGTGGATCAGGCGGATCTGCTGAGCACCACCCGCGAATCCTCCGCCGCCGGATTGAGCCAAGCGAGCGAGCTGGAGGGGACGGACCTCTCCGCGCTGTTCGGCATTGATTTGGATGAGGGGAAGTAAGGGGGATGTCGAGAGGTGCCCCTACGCTGCGTCTGCCCCTCCACACCTCCCGCACCGCAGGCCCGCAGACGGAGCGCGAGTTTTTAACTCGCCTGACTTTCCCAGCGCGTGCGGGGATGGCCACGCCACCGTTGCGCATCTCGCGGAACCCCGTTTATCGGGGCCCGTTTGGCCTTTGCCTCCCCCAGGAGTGAGGCCATCGGGGACCACCTGCTGGCGCAGGCAGCTACGAGTTGGGGCGGACGATGGCTTCTTGGGGCGGACGCATCACTCGGAGAGTGATGAATACTGTACGCCCTGGAAGGGCGACGGAAGATAGCCGGGGGTGGAGCGAGGTTTGGCGAGCGGGAACCCCCGGACCCATGCCTAACCAATAACGCGTCCACACCCGCTGCGCCCTGGAGGGGCGCGAGAAGCGTGGAACCCGCCGCCAATCCCCGCCGAGGTCCAGGGGCTGGTGGACCTTTCTCGCGTCCCTCCAGGACGCCTCCTGAAAAGGCATTTGGGGTGATTCGCAGGACCGGGGGTTCTCGGTGCTGCGCACCTTCACCCCCGGCTATCGGCTTTCGCCCTTCCAGGGCGGGGGGAAGGAGTATCGAAGCTCAGGATGGAGGCGGCGAACGGGGGGCTTTGTATTGAGTGGGGGAACGTGGGCGTGAGGGTCTCCGCGCCCGCTGGCTTTTGACGTGAAAGACCGAAGTGCCTTCAAAGCCCCACCTGCTGGCGCAGGCAGCTACGAGTTGGGGCGGACGATGGCTTCTTGGGGCGGACGCATCACTCGGAGAGTGATGAATACTGTACCTGCTGGCGCAGGCAGCGACGGCAGGATCCCGCCCTGGAGCGCACGCGTCTCGCGTGCTGAGTTTCGCGTCCTCGCGGAACTCCGTTCTCGGGCCTCTTCTGCCCCCCTTGCACCCTCCCTAAGCTGACGGCGGGACGCCGTCACTCCTTGGACCTTGAGGCCTTCGGAGTGAAAGACCGAGGGGCCATCAAAGCACCACGTGCTGGCGCAGGCAGCTACGAGTTGGGGCGGACGCATCACTCGGAGAGTGATGAATACTGTACGGCCCTCGGATCGGCCAGACCCTTATGGCTCAAACAAAAACTCGCTGGTGTTTAGCAGGGCCCAGGCGAGGTCGTGTGGGCCGGTTTGGGGGTGCTGGGTGAGGTGCTGGAGGGCGGCGTTTTTTTCCGCTGTTTCTGGCAGGCGACTGAGGATGCGCAGAAACAGATCCTCCACCTGCTGGGTGGGCTCGGTGGGGCCACGCAGGAGCTGGGGGGAGGTGGCCACGCGCTCGATGAACGGACTGGTGATCATGAATCCGGTGAGCTGGTGGGAGACGAGGGGCCGGGTTTCATCGGCCCATTCCCGGGCGCCTTGGCCTAACCAAAAGAGCGGATGAGCAGCCTTTGGCACCTGTGGCATTTGGGCACTGGAGCGGGCCTCGGCATCGGCTGGCGGCAGCATTTGTGCCCAGGCATCCCAGGTGACGAGAGGGGGCAGGCGGCGCAGACGGGGGGCGGCGACGAGGGCGTGCCAGGGTTCCTGAGTCAGGGCCTCACGGTGATAAGCGGCGGTGCGCGTGAGGATGCGCAGGAACTCACGCGAGCGATAACCACACTGCTGAAACTCCACGCCCAGGGCACGCACCACCTGGAAGGCTGGCTGGCTGGCATCGAACTCTTCATACGACGAAGGCACCGTCCAGGTGGGTGGGGCAGCGCAGCCGTGACGCGTCAGTTCACCATGCCAGGGCTGCGGCTCGGCCTCGAACCTTTGCGAGCGCCCGGCCTGAAACGGTAGGCCAAAAAGCTGATGCCACAGGCGCAGGCCGCCCATCTGGGCAAAGCGATCGTTTTGCGGGCCGGTGAACCAGAGGGCCAGTTGATCCCGCAGCGGGCGTGCAGGATCGGGCTGGGCGTCCAGGGCCTGACGGACATCGCTGGGCATCCTTTTGGTTAGCGGCAGGTAGCGAGCGGGCACGGCATCCCCAGGTTTACCATTGACATACATATAGTTAGGAGGCAGACGCAGCCCGGTGGCAGGGGTGTCAGCAAAGCAGTTGGCAAATTCATAGGCCTGGCGTTGGGTCCAGTCGGCAAAGGGGTGATCATGGCAGTGCGCGCAATGCAGGTCCGCCCCTAAAAAGGCACGGGCCATCTCCGTGCTGGTGCGCAGCAGGTCGCCGCCATCGCGCGGCAGCAGGTGGGCTGCGGGATCGCTGGCCTCAGGGCCGGGAGAACGCAGGACCTGGGCCAGCAGGGTATTGTACGGCAGGTCTTCGCGCACGGCTTGGCGCAGCCAGTCAATGAGGGCGGCCTGAGATTGCCCACCCGCGTCATCGCGCACGCGGAGGCCCTCGGCCAGATCCCGAAAGCGCACCTCCGCAGCGCCAGGCTCAGCCAGCAGGCGATCCACCCACTGTGCGCGTTTGGTGGGAGAGGCATCCGCTATAAACTGCCGCACCTCCGCAGGCGTGGGCAGGCGACCGGCGAGGTCAATGCAGGCGCGGCGCAGGAAGGTGGCATCGCTGGCTGGAGGCGGCAGCGGGGGCTGTGGATCTCGGCTGCGGGACTGCTGCATCTCCTCCTCGCGCGCTTTCACCAGCGCAGCATCCAGGCGCTGCGCAGCGGCCTGCACGGCGGCTTCCGGCAGCGGGGCAGCGTGGCTGAAACTCAGGCCCCAGGGGCTGAGGAAGATCCCGAGGCAGGCGAGGCGTCTCATGCGGATGAAACGGCCCGGACGAGATTCGCTTAGACGTCATTCGTTTTACTGGTCTGCCTTTCGCTCACCTGTGCTAGATTCCCCTTCCCGTGCTGCACGCTGTCAATCCTGACTTCACCCTCCTCGCCGAAAGCGACGACTACATCGTCGTGGATAAACCCGCGCCCCTACAGGTCCACCCCAGCACGCCCAATGGCACGTGGACGCTGTGGCACGGGCTGAATGCGCTGCTGGCCTATGAGATGGCGAATGGCGGCCAGATCTCCATCATCAATCGGCTGGATCGCGAGACCTCCGGCACGGTGCTGGTGGCCAAAACGCAGGCAGCGGCGCGGCGTTTTGGCATCGCCATGCAGGAGCGCCAGTTTCATAAAACCTACCTCGCCCTGGTCCACGGTTGGCCCACCTGGCAGACGCTGGATTTCCAAGGGCCCATCTTGAGGAAAGGCGAGGTCATGGAGTCGCCCATCTGGGTGAAACAGCTTGTGCATGAGGACGGCGCTGCCTGCCAGACGCGGTTCCGCCTTCTGCGCACGGTGCAGCACCCCACGGTGGGGCCGCTGGCGCTGGTGGAGGCCACCCCCGTGACGGGGCGCATGCACCAGATCCGCGTGCATCTGGCCCACCTGGGTCACCCGATTTTAGGCGATAAAATCTACGGGGCGGATGAGCGCTGCTACCTGGATTTCATCGAGACCGGCTGGACGCCGGACCTGGAAAAGCGTCTGCACTTTTCCCGCCAGGCCCTGCACTCCAGCCGCCTGGAAGTGCACACGCCCGAGTTTCATCACGTCTGGGAAGCGCCCCTGCCGGTGGAGATGCAGCGCTGGCTGTGAGGGGGGGGAGTCTGCACTCTCCGAGTGCGGTGCTCGGACGGTGAGGTGGGCCTGAGACTTGGAGGAGAGAGGGGGCGGAAGCCCCTCGAGAGGAGCGTGGGCACTCCTGCCCGCCTCTAAAACGTTGGGAGCGCAGCGACCCTGACTTTATGTCTCGTAGGTCGTTCGGTCTCGAAGCAGCGGACGAAGGCGTTAGAACGGGGTTCCGCGAGGACGCAGAACCCAGCACGCGAGACGCGTGCGCTCCATGGCGGACGAAGGCGGCTTGGGGCGAACGCATCACTCGGAGAGTGATGAATACTGTACACTCTCCGAGTGCGGTGCGCTCACGGTGAGGTGGGCTTTAGACGTGGGGGAGTGAGGGGCGGAAGCCCCTCGAGAGGAGCGTGGGCACTCCTGCCCGCCTCTAAAACGTTGGGAGCGCAGCGACCCAGACTTTCTGTCTCGGAGGTCGTTCGCTCTCGAAGCAGCGGACGAAGGCGTTAGAACGGGGTCCCGCGAGGACGCAGAACCCAGCACGCGAGACGCGTGCGCTCCATGGCGGACGAGGGCGGCTTGGGGCGAACGCATCACTCGGAGAGTGATGAATACTGTACTGGCGAACGAAGGCCCAAAAAATTCCATCCACTGGAGGCACCGAGACGAAATGTCGTCGTTGTTGCGTCGTTACCTAGCCATGCTGTTTCGTTTTGCCCTGCTGACTTTGCTCGTCACCTCTTCGCTTCCGGCGCAGGAGGCGGAGGCACTTTTTGTTAGGCGCGTGTGGCCATTGTTCCAGGAAAAATGCCTAGCCTGTCACGGGCAGGACGAGGCGAAGATCAAAGGTGGGCTGGACATGCGAACGCTGGCCGCCACGCTGAAGGGGGGCGACAGTGAGACGCCCAGCCTGGTCCCTGGAAAGCCGGAGGCCAGCCCGCTTTACCTCGCCACCACCCGCGACCATGAGGACTGGGAGGCCATGCCGCCGAAGGAAAAGGATGCCCTCACCGAAGCCCAACGCGAGTGGCTCAAAACCTGGATCACCCAGGGGGCCCCGTGGCCGGAGGAGGCGCAGCGCCAAAAGATCGCCCAGGCGCATGCGCAGGCCTGGGAGGCGGAAGATGGGCTGATCATCAAGACCACGGGTGCGCTTTCGCCCGACTGGGCGAATCGCCGTTACCCAGCCGCCGCGCTGTGGGGTTACCAACCGGTAAAAAAGCCCACGCCGCCAGCTACCGCCCCGCACCCGATTGATGCCCTGCTTTCCCTACACCTGCCCACGGGGCTAAAACCGGCCCCGGCAGCGGATGCGCGCACTTTCATCCGCCGTGCCACCTTTGACCTCACCGGCCTGCCGCCCACACCGGAGGAGGTGCGGGCCTTTGAGCAGGCGCTGAAGACGAGCAAGGATGTGGAGGCGACTTACGCCCAGTTGATTGATCGTTTGTTAGACTCGCCCCACTATGGCGAGCGCATGGCGCGGCACTGGCTGGATGTGGCGCGCTACGCGGACAGCAGCGGTTTTGCCAATGACTATGAACGCGGCAATGCCTGGCGCTACCGCGACTACGTGGTGCGCAGCTTCAATGATGACAAGCCGTACGATCAGTTTATCCGCGAGCAGATCGCGGGGGATGAGATGGCGGCGAATACCGCACAGGCAGGCAAGAGTGCCCGCCCCACTTCCGAAGGTCTCATCGCCACCGGCTTTCTTCGCATGGGCCCGTGGGAACTCACGGGCATGGAGGTGGCCAAAGTGGCCCGACAGCGGTTCCTGGATGATGTCACCAACAGCGTGGGCGAGACCTTTCTAGCCCACTCGCTGCAATGCGCGCGCTGCCATGATCACAAATTTGATCCCGTGCCGACGCATGATTATTATGCCATGCAAGCCTGCTTCAGCAGCACGCAATTGGCCGAACGCCCCGCGCCGTTTCTCGCCGCAGAAAACACCGCCGGCTTTGAAGAACGCCAGTATCTGGAGCAGCGGTATGCCGAGCACCTGGAGGTGCTGCGCAAGCTGGATAACCAAATGCTCGTCAACGCGGAAAAGTGGTACGCTGAGAAAAAACTGGATCGCCAAGCCTGGGACCAAGCCGTGGCAGCAGCCCGTGCAACGATGCAAAACGGGGGTGCAAAGAAAGGCCCCGGCCAGGGTGGCAAGGGCAAGGCACGGAACTTCATGGGTGTGTATGACCTGGCCCGCAACAGCCTGCAAAAGCAGGGCCTGCCGGAGGATCAGTATCCGCCCAAGTTGGTGGGCTTTCAGCCGGTGGACTTCGGCAATGAGCGTGTGGCCCGCAAGGGACTGGAGCGCCTGAAGTGGGAGATGGAACGCTACGAGCCCTATGCCTTCAGCGTTTACAATGGCCGCACGCCGACGATGACCAGTGTGAACCAGCCGCTGCGCGTGCCGCAGGATCGGCTGACCGCAGGCGAGCTGGAGCAAACGGCCATCCTGGGTGGGGGAGATCCCTTTTCACCCACCACGCCGGTGCAGCCAGGGGTGCTGACGGCGCTCTTTGAAACCGCACAGGTGCAGGCCCAGATCCCCGCCGAAGTGGAGGGCCGCCGCAGCGCCCTGGCGGCCTGGATCGCCCGTGCGGATAATCCCCTCACCACCCGCACGATCGTGAATCGGCTGTGGCTCTGGCACTTCGGGCAGGCGCTGGCGGGCAACCCCAATAACTTTGGCAGCACGGGCAAAAAACCCACGCACCCGGAGCTGCTGGACTGGCTGGCCGCCACCCTGGTGGACCAGGGCTGGAGCCTGAAAGATATGCATCGCCTCATCATGAGCAGCGCGGCCTACCGGCGGAGTGCCGAGGGGGCCTTCAATGCCGCCCGCGCCCATCGCTCGCGTGAAGAAATGGAGGCCGCCTACGCCGTTTTTAAACCGCGCCGCCTCACCGCTGAGGAGCTGCGTGACACCATGCTGAAGGTCACGGGCGAGCTGAACCCCACGCTGGGCGGCATCCCGAACCGGCCAGAAATCCACCGGGAAGTGGCCATGCAGCCGCGCCAGGTCATGGGCACCTTTGCCGCGGCCTGGGTGCCAAATCCCCTGCCCGCCCAGCGGCACCGCCGCAGCCTGTACGCGCTGAAAATTCGCGGCGTGCGGGACCCCTTCATGGAGGTGTTTAATGAACCCGGCCCCGACTTTTCCTGTGAGGCCCGCGAGGTCTCCACCGTAACGCCGCAGGTCTTCAGCCTGTTCAATGGCCAGGCCTCGTATGACCGCGCGCTGGCGCTCGCCCATCGAGCGTTAAAAGACCAGCCTGCCGATGCCCTGGAGCGCGTGTTTGCCCTGGCCTATGGCCGCGCGCCCACGGTGGAAGAAAAGACCGCCTGCACCGCCCACTGGCAGGCCATGGAGGTGAAGCAGCAGGCCCTCACCTTCACCACCGAGCCACCGCCGCTGGAGATCACCCGCGAGGCCGTGGAGGAGAACACGGGAGAGAAATTCAGCTTTCAGGAAAAGCTGCCCGCCTATGCCGACTTCGTGCCTGATCTGCAACCCGCCGCTGTGGATGCCCGCACCCGCGCCCTGGCCGATGTGTGCCTGGTGCTGCTGAATTCCAACGAGTTTGCGTATGTGTATTGAGACGGTTTGATGCGCCCATTCTCCTCGTCCCGGAGGGACGAAAGCCAATAGCCGGGGGTGGAGGTGGCGCAGCCGCCGAGAACCCCCGGACGAACGGGATGCAAACACTCCCTGTGAGAGGGGCCTCCAGGAGGGAGGTGAGAAAGGTCGCTCGCTCTCCATGCCCGCCTTTTCCCACTGCGGAGTCTGAGGGGCCGGAGACCTTTCTCGCGTCCTTCCAGGACGCCTGATTGGCTGATGCCGCACATTTTCTCTCACCCGGGGTTTTGCTCGTCCCTCGCGCCACCCCCGGCTATGGGCTCACGTCCTTCCAGGACGAAAGGCAAGGAACAGCTATGTTGATTTTTGGCGCTCTTTTTAATCTTGAGCGATCTTAAAAAAGGAATCCACACGCCTAACAAAGGATACTTCATCGCCATACAAGGAGTCCATTCAGGCTTACTCAATCCCATCCGCGCTTTCTGTGCGAACGGTTTACCGAATCTCCTCAAAATTTTTCAGAAAAATCTGTCTCTTTTAGACATTCGTAGCGTTGAAGACGGGAGACTGTACCCACCCCATGAACTCCCCCCTCTTTCCCTGTGCCGGAGCGCGGGCGCTGCATGCGCCGACGCGGCGCGAGTTTGTCTATGGTCTGGGCACCTCCCTGGGCAGCGTGGCGCTGACTTCCCTCATGGCGGCGGAGGCCCAGAGCCCTCTGACCCCCAAGCCGCAGCAGGTCCCGGCCCGGGCCAAAAACTGCATCTTCCTCATGATGGAGGGCGGGCCGAGTCACATTGATTGCTTCGATCCCAAACCAGCGCTGGAGAAGCTGCACCTGAAGGAATTTGTGCGCGAGGGCGCGATGAAATCCGCCATGGAAAGTGGCAAACGCTACTACGTGCGCAGCCCCTTTAAATTTGCCCAGCATGGCCAAAGCGGTGCCTGGATGAGCGAGCCGTGGCAGCACCTGGCGAAGGTGGCGGACGAGCTGTGCTTTTACCGGGGCTGCCAGGTGGACAGCGTGAATCACCCCACGGCCATGTACCAGATGAACTGTGGCAACCGCTTTGGCGGAGATCCCGCCCTGGGGGCGTGGGTCTCCTACGGGCTGGGCTCGGTGAATCAGGACCTGCCCGGCTTTGTCGTGCTGCCAGAGATCAGCTACCCGCAAGGCGGCAGTGCGAACTGGGGCAATGGCTACCTGCCAGCCGACTTCCAAGGCACACCCCTGCGGCCTAAAGGCAGCCCCGTGCTGGATCTACAGCCGCCTCCCGGCATCTCCCCCCAGCACCAGCGGGCGAACCTGGACCTGCTGACGCAGCTTAACCAAAAGCATGTCCACGACCATCCCTGGCATGATGAGCTGAAGGCGCGCATGAATAACTATGAGCTGGCCTTTCGCATGCAGATGCAGGTGCCCGAGGTCATTGACCTGGATAAGGAAGATGCCGCGACGAAAGCCATGTACGGCCTGGGGCAAGACGCCACGGATGCCTTTGGCCGCAAGTGCCTGCTGGCGCGCAAGCTGGTGGAAAAAGGCGTGCGCTTTGTGCAGCTCTACGCTGGCACCTGGGACAGTCACGACTACATCGAGCGCGCCCACGGCAACCTCATCCGGCAGGTGGATCAACCCATCGCCGCACTGATCGCCGATCTCAAACAACGCGGACTGCTGGAGGATACCCTCATCGTCTGGTGTGGTGAATTTGGCCGCACGCCGGACAATGGCGTGCGCGGCGGCACCCAGTATGGGCGCGATCATAACCCCAAGGCCATGACGATGTGGTTCGCCGGAGGCGGTGTCAAAGCGGGCCACACCATCGGCGCGACGGATGATCGTGGCATGGAGGCCATCGAAGAAGTGCATCACGTGCGCGATGTCCACGTGACCCTCCTGCGCCTGCTGGGCCTGGATGACAACAAGCTCACCTTTTACCACGCGGGTCGTTTCAAACAGCTCAGTCAGTTTGGCGGTCAGGTGATTGATAAGCTCATCGCGTAGGGGGAGGTGTTCGGGGTTAAGTTTTCCGTGTTCAGTGTTTAGTGTTCAGTTTTCGGTGTTCGATGAGCGAGGGCTCGTTGGGCAAGGGGGGCCTTTTCCTGCAAGGGGGGAGGTCTTTTCGACTCCGTGGACTGGAGATTCACTATCCCCGCCCTGGAGGGGCGAAAGAGGGTAGCCGGGGGTGCAGCGAGGCTTGGCGAGCGAGAACCCCCGGACACGGAATAACCAACAACGCGTCAAACGCAGAGCGCCCTGGAGGGGCGCGAGAAACCTCCGTCCACCCGTTCCATATAGAACTTCCCAAAATGCGTTCCTGCTCCCTGATTGTGGGAAGCAGGGCGGGCGAGGGGTCTGGGAGGTGGAGGGCGTCGTCTTTTGGAAAAGGGCACCCTTTTGCGAACGAGGTTCTGCGTGCTGCGACCACCCCCTCACCTGGGCCTCGTCCCCCAATTCTTGGGGGAGAGGGAACGTGCTTTTGGGAGCTCGGGATGAGAGGGCGAACGAGGACTGATTCAGATCGAACGAAGGTGGTTTGGTCTTCAGTATGCGAAGTCAAAAAGACATCCCCCTCGCCCCGCTTGCGGGGAGCAGGGCCAGGGGTGAGGGGCGGTCGAGGGGTCTCGGGGATCGAAGACTGAAAGCGTCGTTTTTTGGAAAAGGGCCACCTTTGCGGACGGACTTTTTGCGTGCTGCGACCGCCCCCTCACCTGGGCCTCATCCCCCAATTCTTGGGGGAGAGGGAACGCGCTTTGGAAGCTCTTCACGCTAGAGCGAACGGGGGTGATGGAGAGTGAACGATGATGGATTGGTCTTGAGGAATCGAAGGCGAAAAGACATCCCCCCCTCTCCCCGCTTGCGGGGAGCAGGGCCAGGGGTGAGGGGCGGTCGAGGGGTCTCAGGGATCGAAGACTGAAAGCGTCGTTTTTTGGAAAAGGGCAACCTTTGCGGACGGACTTTTTGCTTGCTACGACCACCCCCTCACCTTGGCCTCGTCCCCCAATTCTTGGGGGCGAGGGAACGTGCTTTTGGGAGCTCAGGATGGGGGAGCGAACGAGGGGTGATTCAAAGCAAACGACCACCGTATGGTCTTCAGCTTTAGAGGGCGAAAAGACATCCCCCTCGCCCCGCTTGCGGGGTTGCGAAGCCGCGAAGCGAAAGGGCTCGGGGTGAGGGGCGGTCGAGAGGTCTCGGAGGTGGAGGGCGTCGTCTTTTGGAAAAGGGCAGCCTTTTGCGAACGAGGTTCTGCGTGCTGCGACCGCCCCCTCACCTGGGCCTCTCCCCCCAATTCTTGGGGGCGAGGGAACGTGCTTTGGAAGCTCGGGATGCAAAGGCAAACGAGGTGTGAACGGCCTAGAAATTCACACCGAACCGACGCACTCCATCATTTTTTCAAACCACACCTCACCGAAAGCACGACCTTTCCTCAGCATCGCGAACGGATGCTAAGGAGGGGTGAGACTATCCCGGCGGCCCCGGTGGAACCCACGCGGCGGATTAACGGCGGGCGAGCGCTTTCTTTTTCTGGGCGGGAGGTGCCTTGGCGCGGGGTTTCGTGGTCTTGGCGGTGGGCTTGCTGGCTGGTTTCGCCGCCGTTTTCGGGGTGGCTTTGGCCTGCACAGGGGGCACGGTCTCCGCCAGCGTGACCTGCGGGGCCTCGGGAGCGGGCTCGCCTTTGAGGGCGCGCAGTTCCTTTTCCAGTTCCGCCAGGCGGCGGGAGGTGGCATCCAGCTTCTTCGCCACCAGCCGGGCGACGAATTCAAACAAGGCGGCGTGGAAGGCCGGGTCTTCTTCGCGCGGGTGGATGTCTTGAAGGAATTTTTGGTCCACCGCCAGGCACAGCGCCCGGCTACCCGCGATGACGGAGGCGGCACGCTTGTCCTGATTCACCAGGGCAAGCTCGCCAAAAACGTCGCCCACGCGGGAGATGGTGGCTACTTTTTTACCAGCCACTTTCACCTCCAGCTCGCCATTGAGCAGGATGTAGATGCGGGAGTCAATGCTGCCCTCGCGAATGATGATGTCGCCCGCGTCACACTGGAGCAGGCTGGAGGAATTCAGCACTTCATCCAACTGATCCTCCGTAAAGCTGTTGAGGAATGGCACCGAACTGAGCGGTGCTGGCAATTGGCCTTCCTCGTGAATGTAGGCATACTCTTTCATGGAATGCGGGAGACTATTTCACGTCTCTGCGGAGATGAACAGAGCAATCCCCGTGCAAACGCAACTTTTTTGTCCCCTGAACGGGCGATGAACGCTGGCGGGCGGATTTGGGCTGGGGATGCCCGCTTTTTCCAGAAGCTCCGTGCCCGAGGGGCTCCCTCAGGTGCCAAAACAGCGATCTCCCGCATCCCCCAGGCCTGGGACGATGTAGCTGCGCTCGTTCAACCCCGGGTCCACCGCGGCGGTGACCACGGCGACATCTGGGTGCTGGGCGGCCAGAGCCTGCAGGCCCTGGGGGCAACTGACCACGCAGATGAGCGTGATGCGCGTGGCTCCGGCCTCTTTCAGCTGGGTGACGGCACTGCACGCACTGCCGCCCGTGGCCAGCATGGGGTCTAGCAAAAAGACATCGGCCTCTTTCAGCACGGCGGGCAGCTTGGCATAGTAGGGCACGGGCAGGGCGGTGGCTTCATCCCGCGCGATGCCCACATGTGCCACGGTGGCCTCAGGCACCAGGGGTAAAATGGCCTCCTGTAGGCCCAGGCCCGCGCGCAGGATGGGCACCAGCACTAGCGGCCGCGCAAAGGCAGTGCCCGCCGTCTCCACCAGCGGCGTCTGCACCCGGATGGGGGCGGTGGCCAGACTGCGGGTGGCCTCGGTGAAAAGGATCTCTGCCAGGCGCTGCAAGTGCCAGCGAAACTGCCCGCAGGAGGTGTGCTGACGGCGCAGCTCCGTGAGGTGGATCTGGGCCAGCGGATGGGTGACAACAACGGGAGAAATCATGCCGCCAAACTGCGCGCGCTGCCCGCCGCTGGCAACGACGACTTCACCTGGTGGTCTAACGGGAAGTGCAATAGCGGCACCGTGCATGGTCGCCCCGTCCCGCACGCGGGACGGTCTGGGCGTGGGGGGAATGTGGGCGTGAGGGGAACGTGGGCGTGGGGGGGCCGCGCACGTTGGCTTTTGAGGTGGAAGACCAAGCGGCCATCGGAGGCCACCTGCTGGCGCAGGCAGCTACGAGTTGGGGCGGACGAACGCCCCGCTCCCAAAATGAAAAAGGTCAGGGAGAAATCTCCCTGACCTCTTCATTCGGCCTCTGCGTGAGAGACTGTGATCCCACCTCAGACCCCACACGGGCGGCGGCGGCGCAGGATGACCATGAAACCCATCGCGGCGAGGGCCAGACTGCCGGGCTCAGGCACTGGGGCCACGGAGAAGTTGGAGAACGACAGCACGGTCTGGTTATCTGTGATGGTCCCCAGAAGGTTCACGTTCGCGACCGTAGCGGCATCGAACTCAAACGTCAGGTCATCCGCACCGGCCGGAGCGTAAAACTGGAAATCAATGGTGGCCAGTCCGCCGCCGATGGTCAGCAGATTCAGCACATTCAGTGTTTCCACCGCGTTGATGTTCTCAATGGGGATACCGCCACTGAGCAGGGAGAAATTCGCTGCGCTGAGCGCGGCGAGGTTCAAGCCCGCACCGGAGGCCACATTGAAGCTGGCCGAGTACAGCACCCCTTCACTCAAGGATAGGTTTGCGACCGTGGCGGAGGAGTCCCAGCTATTGATGGCGCTGGCCCCCGTGACGCTATTCACCGTGCCGGTGAGCAGCCCCCCGAGATCCGGCAGACCCAGCAGGTCCACATCCAAATCACGCCCAAAGACCAGCGAGTTCCCAATCGTCTGCGTGTAAGCTGCCAGCTGGACATCCGCCACCAGCGCGATCCCCGCCTGCACGAGGCCACCGGACTGATGCGTCCAGGTGACGTTTCCTGCGGACTGTGAACCGGGATTGTAAAGCGTGGTATCTACCGTGAGGGCGATGACGCCCCCTGCGCCGGGACGGCGGGCCTCAAAGTCAGGATTAAAAAAATCCGAAGACGAGATCAAGCTTTGTGCCTGAACCAGGCCTGAAGAGGCCAAAACGAGACCTAGGGCCAGCTTCACGAAGGAAGAACGGGCACAGCCTCGAAGGGAGCTTGTGAGCGGTTTCATAAGGGTGAGTTGATGATTCTGCAATGACTGCAATAACCGGAGACAACATTACCACCATAACCACCACGCTTTCCAATCGTTTATGTAAGAATAATGTTAAGGTTTATCTAGAATAAACAAATATGTTCCTTATATTTAATACATGTTAAAGACTAGCTTTGGGTGTTCAGCCTCCAAAGTTTTCCTGGTTTTATTCGTCCACGTTTAATCTGTAAAACGTTGATTCTTAGAAGATTGATATCTTGATTTTTCTTCCTCTCGTGTCCTCAGACGTGGGGGTGCTGATGCCTAGTACAGCCTTCAGATTTGCATGATTAGCCTGCTTATCTGCATCTCATGCCTATGAAGCTTATTGGATTTCTAACTTAACCAAAGCTTCTGCTTGCAGGGATTTTGCACCTGAAAAGCTGCTGGAGGCTTAAATAAATCTAGAAAACCCTGAGCTGAAGGCCAGGAAAATCAAAGGTCCCTGCGTCTTCCTCCAGTCTCTTATGGGCCTAAATAAAGCAGGCCTGAGAAAGGAACTCGTCAGGATCCTTGCGAGAAAACCTCTCGTCAGACTCCATAGGGCCTGATTTTTGCAAGTTGCAAGGCGATGTAAGCATAAAAACAGCCAACGGAGCATGAAAATTGAACATGCTCATGGGGGTTAGGCAAGGAGGGTCTCATTTTCCTGTTTTTCTTAAGCTTCATCGCCGCCGTAAATCCTCTGAAAATCATCACCGTTCGGTTCTTTTTATGAGAGGCTCTTATGGCGAAGTCTGGGATGAATTTGTGGCAGGCCCAGCAGGCGCTGGGCGTAAGAAGACGCTTCCCGACCTGGAGGCTGGACGAGCCTGCTCAGGCTGGAGGTTTGATCTAAGAGGGCCGTTTCATGAAAGGCCCCCAGGTGGCACTGCCAAGAGCGCGCGCAGGTCGGGGTCGCCAACGAATTGCACACAAACGCTCCCCTTTATCAGCCCCACGTTTACTTACTGTTTGTTAGGCCGAGGGGTGAACGGTTCGACTCAACGGTCGGCAATTTATCCCCCCCCTGCGTCAGCCTTGTCACAGGCTTTCCCAGTGCAGTCCTGCTTCTGCGCTTGTTCTTTATCTCGCATCCCGATAGAACAGGGCTGGAAATCCACGTTTCGCACCCCAACCACCGCCTGCCATGTCCACCTTCCTTGCCGAAGTCCTCGGCACTCTCATCCTGGTCCTCCTTGGAAACGGCGTCGTCGCCAACGTCGTGCTCGGTCAGACGAAGGGGCACAACGGCGGCTGGATCGTCATCACGGCCGGGTGGGCCTTTGCGGTCACGATTGCCGTTTATTGCACCAGCGCCATCAGCGGCGCGCACCTGAACCCCGCCGTCACCCTGGCCATGGCCAGCATTGGCAAGTTCGACTGGGCCCTGGTGCCCGGTTACCTCGCCGCGCAGATGCTGGGGGGATTTCTAGGGGCCGTCCTCGTCTGGCTGGCCTACCTGCCACACTGGAAAGTCACGCCCGATGCCGGGGCCAAACACGCCGCTTTCTGCACCGCGCCCGCCATCCGCCACCCCGTCTCCAACCTCCTTTGTGAAGCCATCGGCAGCGCCATGCTCGTGATCGGCCTGCTCGCCATCCTGACACCAGAAAACCTTGTGCCCGGCACCGGCTTTGACAAAGCCTTCTCCCCCGCCCTGGTAGGCATCCTCGTCTGGTCCATCGGCCTGTCCCTCGGCGGCCCCACGGGCTACGCCATCAACCCCGCGCGCGATCTCGCCCCCCGCCTGGCTCACGCCCTCCTGCCAATCTCTGGCAAAGGCAGCAGCGACTGGGCCTACGCCTGGATCCCCGTCCTGGGCCCCATCCTGGGCGGCATCGCCGGTGCCCTCCTCTACCAGGCCCTGTGGTCCGCCCCCACCGTGCTGTCCTGAGGTTTGGCGGCGAGGTTTGTCCCTGGTCGTGCAAGAGGAGAGAGAAAGGTCCGCCAGCCCCTGGACCTCGGCGGGGATTGGCGGCGGGTTCCACGCTTCTCGCGCCCCTCCAGGGCGTAGCGAGTGTGGACGCGTTTTTGGTTAGGCGTGGGTCCGGGGGTTCCCGCTCGTCAAGCCTCGCTCCACCCCCGGCTACCTTCCGTCGCCCCTCCGGGGCGTACAGTACTCATCACTCTCCGAGTGATGCCGTCCGCCCCAACACGGCCTCGTCCGCCATGGAGCGCACGCATCTTGCGTGCCGAGTTTCGCGTCTCGCGGAACTCCCATCTGGTGCACCATTCTCCCCTGGCTCCACCCCGCTGCGCATTGGGACAATGCGCCCTACCTTCCCCTCTTGCATCATCCCCCCCCGCCCTGGAAGGGCGAAAGCCTTTAGCCGGGGGTGAAGGTGCGCAGCACCGAGAACCCCCGGTCTGGCGAATCACCCCCCATGCCTTTTCAGGAGGCGTCCTGGAGGGACGCGAGAAAGGTCCGCCAGCCCCTGGACCTCGACGGGGGTTGGCGGCGGGTTCCACGCTTCTCGCGCCCCTCCAGGGCGCAGCGGGTGTTGACGCGTTTTTGGTTAGGCGTGGGTCCGGGGGTTCCCGCTCGTCAAGCCTCGCTCCACCCCCGGCTACCTTCCGTCGCCCCTCCGGGGCGGGGGGCGTTCTGCGGGCCGCGCCAGCAGGTACAGTACTCATCACTCTCCGAGTGATGCCGTCCGCCCCAACGCGGCTTCGTCCGCCATGGAGCGCACGCATCTTGCGTGCCGAGTTTCGCGTCTCGCGGAACTCCCATCTCATGCCCCATCCGCTCCCTGGCTCCACCCCGCTGCGCATTGGGACAATGCGCCCTACCTTCCCCCCTTGCATCATCCCCCCCGCCCTGGAAGGGCGAAAGCCGGTAGCCGGGGGTGAAGGTGCGCAGCACCGAGAACCCCCGGTCTGGCGAATCACCCCAGATGCCTTTAATACGATTTAGCGTGATGGATTGGTGAAATGGCGGCAGTTCGGGCGTCGCGCTGCGACGCAATGAGTGAAAGCGTTGCGCGGGCCAAATCCGCGCCTTGAAAGGCGCGGCTAAGATACGGACGCCGCTCTGCGGCTGGGGAAAGAGGTATCGGAATGCGGGCCTGAAGCTTGGTTTCACCAATCAGGGTGACTAAATCGTATAAGGAGGCGTCCTGGAGGGACGCGAGAAAGCTCCGCTAGCCCCTGGATCTCGGCGGGATTGGCGGCGTCTCCACGCTTCTCGCGCCCCTCCAGGGCGCAGCAGGTGTGGACGCGCTTTTGGTTAGGCATGGGTCCGGGGGTTCCCGCTCGCCAAGCCTCGCTCCACCCCCGGCTACCTTCCGTCGCCCCTCCCGGGCGTGCAGTACTCATCACTCTCCGAGTGATGCCGTTCGCCCCAACGCGGCCTCGCCCGCCATGGAGCGCACGCATCTTGCGTGCCGAGTTTCGCGTCTCGCGGAACTCCCATCTCATGCCCCATCCGCTCCCCGGCTCCACCCCGCTGCGCATTGGGACAATGCGCCCTACCTTCCGTCGCCCCTCCGGGGCGGGTGAGGGACTTTTTCCTGCACACCGGGGTTAACGATAGACTTCGGCGAGGTCGCGCAGGAGGGGTTCGAGGTCGGTGTAGTAGCGGTCTTCGCCGAGCTTTTTGCGCTGGGTTTTGAGGGCTTCGAGGGCGCGCTCGAGGGTGTCGCGTTTTTGGCGCTGGGCGTCGGTGAGTTTTTGCTCTTCGGGGCTGAGCACGAGGGCGATCTGGGCGGCGCGGGCGCCATCGGATTGCGGACTTTGGGCTGTGACACCGACGTAGGCTTCGGCCCGGGTGCCCTGGCCGTCGGCGTTGTCTTCCAGGAGGGCGTGCTCGGTGGCAAGGCGGGCTTCTTTTTCGTAAAAATCGGCGGTCTGGTGGCTGGCGTGGAGAAAGGCCTCCAGGAGGGAGACTTGGCGATCTTGGTCGAGATCGGCCTCGGGCAGTCCGGCGATGGCGGGGGCGAAGTGCTCGCCAAAACGGGTGTAGAAGACTTCGTCGGGGCCTTTGGTGGCGCTGATGAGGACGCGATTTTTACCGATGAGCGGGGGCAGGAATCCGGCGCTGGCGGAGGCGGTGTGGATGAGGATGAGCTCTTGGGTGAGGGGTTTTAATTTTTCGGCCAGGTCGCGGGCGCTGAGGTCGGGCCCCCGGAGATTGAACTTGGCTTCGCGTCCGTCAAAGGTGCCGTGGCCGATGAGGACGAGCCAGAGCTGGCCCGTGGATTTGGTGCAGGCTTGCTGGAGGGCGGTGGTGAGCTGGGCGAGGTCGGTGGGGGCGCCTTTCGCGGGGGTGTCCTGGCCGATGATTTGGAGGGGCAGACTGGCTTTTTCACAGGCCTGTTTCCAGGCGGTCACCTGGGCCTGGAAGAGGGGGGCGTATTCGTCACTGCCGGGCGCACCGAGGGCGAGCAGGACCTGCACCTCCCGCTGCGGGAACTGGGCGCTGAGGCCGGTGGCGAGGGTGAGCAGGAGGACGAGGAGGCGGGGCATGGGGGAGGCTGGGGGGAGTTTTCGGTGTTCAGTTTTCAGTTTTCGGTGAGTGGCGGACGGGGTTTTGCGTGCTGCGACCAGCCCCTCACCTTGGCCTTTCGCTGCGCGGCTTCGCACCCCCCAATTCTTGGGGAGAGGGAACGTGCTTTTGGGAGCTCGAGATGGGAGAGCGGACGACATCGAATGGGTTTTAGCGGACGGGGGTGAAAAACACATCCTCCCTCGCCCCGCTTGCGGGGAGCAGGGCTGGGGTGAGGGGTTGTCGAGAGGTCTCGGGGGTGGGGTGTGGAGGTGTCGATTTTTGAAAAAGGGCACCGCTTTGCGAACGGGGTTTTGCGTGTTGCGACCAGCCCCCTCACCTTGGCCTCTCCCCCCAATTCTTGGGGGAGAGGGAACGCGTTTTTGGGAGCTCGGGAGGGAAGAGCGGACGGGTCCAAGCAGGTGTGAAGCCGCGAAGCGAATGCCCGCATCATTTTTGCATTCGTGGTTAGGCGAGGCCATGGCGGCGGCGGAGGTACCACTCCAGGGTGAGGAGGGCGAGGATGAGGAGGAAGAACCAAGGCGTGTGCCAGAGGGGGGTGCTGAGGGTTTCCTCCACGGGGACGCGGATGTTTTTGAGCAGCTCGGGCAGCTGGGCGACCTCGGCGAGGAGGAGGGCCTGACCACCGCTTTCTTGGGCCAGGTTTGTGAGCCATTCGGTGCCAGGTTTGAGGTGGGCAAATTCGGCGGTGAGGGGATCGTGCGCCCAGCCGGTGGCGGGACTGCCTAACAACAAGGTGGGAGCGGCGGGTGCGCCTGCGGTTTGAGCCTCGGCGGTGGGCGGGGCGCGGACCTCGGCCACGGCGCGGTAGGGGCCGGGCTGGCGGGGGTAAAAGTCGGCCTCGAAGAGACCGGGCTCTTTCAGGCTGGGCTCGGCGTAGAGGGTGGAAGTTTGGGCATCGGGCGTGGTGATGGCGATTTTGACCAGGGCGTCATCCAGGGGGATGAAGGCGCGGTCACGCACGCGGACTTGGAGTTTGACGCGGTCGGCCTGCGGCGTGGCGGTGATCTGGAGGCGATCGGGCACATCGACGACGAGGGAGCGCATCATCTGCCGCCAGGCGCGCTGGTGATCCTGGGCGGCGGCTTCATCGCGCAGGCCCCAGCGCCAGAGATCGCCCACCATGAGGGCGCTGACGCGGCCTTCGCCAAAACGCTGGGCGGCGAGGGCAGGCAGGGCCTCTTGTTCATCGCCACTGACAGTGGCGAGGACGCTGGCGCCGGGCTTGATGGAGAAGGTCTGATTCACGGCCTGAAAGGCGGGCATCTGGGCGAGGCGTTTTTCATCCTCCTCTCGGTTAGGCCGGAGGCGGGTCCAGGGCTCTAGCCAGCCTTCGCGGGTGAGATTGAGCCGGGCGTTTTGGAGGGCGGGGGCCTGGCTGATGCGGTCGAGATAGACGGGCAGCATGCGGCCGATGGGGGTGTGGTCGTACCCGCCGGCCTGGTAACATTCCTGCCCGCCGAGCATGAGAAGAGCGCCGCCGCGTTCGCTGACGAAGCGCTCGATGAGGTTCATCTGCTCCTGGGTGAAGAAGGCGGCTTCGAGGTCATCAATGACGATGGCGCGGTATTCGCCAAAGAGGTCTTCGGGGGTTTTGGGGAAGCCGTCGCTCAGTTCCTTGGCATCGCGGGTGCCCAGGCGGATGAGGACGGGCTGGTCATAACGTTGGGCTTCGGCCTGCTGGCCAAAACCGCGAAAGAGGGGGTTGCTGGTCTCGCCGGTGCGGCCTCGCCATTCAAACTTGGGCTCGCGTTTGGCGATGCGGATGAGGGAGGGCATCTGGATTTCGTCATCGCCCAGGAGGGCGCGGCGCATGAATTTATACTCCCAGTTAGGCCGCCCGGAGACGTAGAGGATGCGGTAGGGGCCTGCGCCACGGTCCACAGAAAGGAGGCGTTCGTTGTTAGCGAGGGTGGCTTCTTTGGCGAGGGTCTTCCATTCACCCTGAGGGAGCTTGGGCAAAAGATCGGCCTGGAGGACGAGGAGGCGGTAAAAGGACACGCCGGGCTTCACGGCGGGGACGCGCAGGCGGACGGTGTGCGCGGTGTCATCTTTGGTTAGGCGAAGTTTTTCGCTGGCCACGGTTTTTCCGGCCTCATCCACGACGGCCACGGCGATGTCCTGACCGCTGAAGCCGTGCCCGGCAACCTGGGCGGTGAGGGTGATGGGGGTGTCCTCAAAGGAGGTCTGGGTGAGGCTGTGCTGGAGGAGGTGGAGATCTGGCTGGGGGGCGGTGCGGCCGACCTGGACGGTGAAGATGGGGATGCGGGGACCGGCGGGTGGCGGTGCGGTGGCGGGGGCATCGGTGGGGGAGCCATCGCTGAGGAGGACGATGGCGGCGACGCGGCTGCCGGGGCCGCCACTGCTCAGGGTGGTGAGGGCGCGGTGCAGCTCTGACCGGGGGCCGGTGGAGTCCAGGCCTCGAAAGTCGGCCACGCTTTGCAGGCGGTCATCGGCCAGGAGGGTCTTGACGCGGAAGCTTTTTCCCAACTCTTCGATCCAGGCGGGTGGGGTGGTTTGATCGGCGTTTAAAGCGCTGCGGAGCTGGGCGGCGCGGGTGGGCTGGCCGGGCTGTTCGGCGATGCTGAGGGAGGCGCTGTTATCGGCGACAATGAGGACTTCGTTCTCACCCGTTTTGGGCTGGCGGCGGGTGGCGACGGGATCGGTGAGGCAAAGGGCGAGCAGGGCCCAGGCGGTGGCTTTGCAAGCGAAGGCGACCCAGCGGGTGGGGCCGCGCCAGGAGGTGCGGCGGTAGCCGAGGACGAGGAGGACCAGAGCGACGGCGAGGAGGCCGAGGGCGAGCGCGAGCCGCTCCGGGTGCTGGAGGGCGAGGTCAGTCATGAGGGACGGGAGAGGGGGGCTGTGGCATGTAGCTGCCTGCGCCAGCAGGTGGGCGTGGAAGGTGGCGGGGGCGAGGGGCGAACGAGGACGTCGGCGTGGCCGTACGTGCTGGGAAAGTTAGGCGAGTTGGAAACTCGCGCTCCGGTCGGGGGTTTGCGGGGTCGTGGGAGTGGAGGGGTGGACGTGGGGGCCGGGGTGGGTTTCTCGCGCCCCTCCAGGGCGCCTGCTTGGCGGGGTGATTTGTTCGCTTGGGTATCCGGGGGTTCTCGGTGCTGCGCACCTTCACCCCCGGCTAAAGGCTGGCACCCCTCCGGGGCGCTTTGGGAGCGGTCTCGGGGTGGCGTTCGCGATGGAGCGCACGCGTCTCGCGGGCTGAGTTTCGCGTCCCGCGGAACTCCGTTATTGAGGCTCGTTGGGCCTTTGCATCTATATGCAAGGGGGCGGACGGGGCTTGTCGGTGTCTGGGGCGAACGAAGGCCGAGGGGTTCAAGGTGTGACGGCGTCCCGCCGTCAGCTTGGGAAGGTGCAAAGGGGCGGACGGGGGCGTGATAACGGGGTTCCGCGAGGACGCAGAACCCAGCACGCGAGACGCGTGCGCTCCATGGCGGACGGGGCTGTGTTGGGGCGGACGTTGCGGACAGGAGTGTCCGCGCTCCCCTCAAGAGGGTGCAAGGGGGCGGACGAAGGGCGTGATAACGGGGTTCCGCGAGGACGCAGAACCCTGCACGCGAGATCCCGCAGTCGCGAGACAAGCGCTGTTGTGCGCTCCATGGCAGAAGAGGGTCAGTTGCCATGGCCGAGCTCCTGGTAGTAGCGTTTTACGAGGTCGCGGAAGGCGGGGGGGACGGGGTCGCGGTCCACGGGGACGGTGGGGTTGGTGGGGTCGCGTTTGGCGAGTTCTTCGGCGACGCGGTTGCGCAGTTCGACGAGGGGCTGGGTGATGCGCATGCCGAGGTGGTCGGATTGGGGGGCGAGGTTGTTGCGCTCGTGGTCGATGCGGAGGGCGCGGGCGTTGTCGAGGACCTTGGCGGCTTCGTTGCGAAGCTGGGGCTGGGTGAGGAGTTCTTCGACGTTGCGGAGGCGGTCGGTCCATTCTTGGTAACCGCTGCCGGTGAGGGGGCTGCGGTCGGTTTGTTCGGCGGTTTCGTCGAAGAAGAAAGCGCCGCCGCTGCGGTCGGCACCGCCCGCCTGAGGGGAGCCGCTGCGGCGATCGTTGCCGGAGAGGTTGCGACCTGCGGGGGAGTTGGAGGCGTTGTTGGCGCTGGCTAAACCGTTGCCGCCCTTGTTGTTAGGTGGAGTGTCTTGGCCTGTGGGTTGATTGGGGGCGTTGGGGTTCGGTGGAGTGTTGGGATTGTTGGGGGCGTTAGAGCTTTCGTTGCGGACAGGAGTGTCCGCGCTCCCCTCGGGGGTGTTGGCGAGGCCTTGGCCGCCTTGACCTCCAGGCGGTTTTGGGGCGGTGGGATCTTGCGGGCCGTTGGGGCCTTCGCCGGATTTTTGACCGCTTTGACCGCTTTGACCGCTTTGACCGCTTTGACCGCTTTGACCGCTTTGACCGCTTTGACCGCTTTGACCGTTTTGACCTTGGGCCATTTGGGGGGTGGGGTTCCCGGGTTCGCCGTTGGGTTGTTCGCCTTTTTGGCCGCCTGCGGAATCTGGGCCTTCGCCGGGTTTGGGAGTTTTTTCGCCGGGGGCTTGGGCGGTGGCTTGGCCGTCTTTTTGGTTAGGTTGACTGCCTTGGCCGTTTTCGCCTTGTTGGTTTCGGGTGGTGGGGGTTTTGGGATTGTTGGAGGCGGTAGAGCTTTCGTTGCGGACAGGAGTGTCCGCGCTCCCCTCGGGAGTTTTGGCTGTGGTTTGACTGCCTTGACTGCCTTGACCTTCTGCCTCCCCCTTCCCTTCCTCCTGCTGAATGCCTTCGATGAGTTTATCCAGCTCGCTGCGGGCGAGGCGGAGGGATTCGGTTTCGCTGCCGAGGACGCTTTCGGCGGCTTTTTCGACGTTTTGTTGGAGTTGGGTGACGGTGGTGTTGGCTTGACGTTCGGCGTCTTGGGCTTCGCTGCGGTTGCCGTAGCGGGATTGCAGGCGGGCTTCTTCGAGGTTTTCTTCGAGACCGCCGGTCTGGGCGTCGCGCACGGCTTCGTAGAGGCGGCGATGCAGCAGGGGGTTGTTGCCTTCGGCCTGCTCGCTGAGGCGGCGCATGTTTTCGAGGAGGTCTTTGACCTCGCTCGCTTGATCCTCGATCTGGCGGGCGATCTGGCTGCCATCGAGGACTTTTTCCAGGGCGGCGCTGGTGTCGCTGCCGGCTTTGGGGGTCTTTTGGTTTTCGAGGGCTTCGCTGATCTGTTTCTGGACTTCGGCCACGCTGCGGGCCTGCTGGCGCACCTGGGTCATTTCATCGGTGAAGCGTTTGGCGGTCTTTTGTTTGAAGTCCTCCTGCATGGCCTCCAGCTCGCGCTGGGCGCGGGTGGCGGCGTTGGCGGCTTCAGCCAGTTGCTGCTGCTTGAGCTTTTCAGCGGCGTCCATCACCTGCTCGCGCGTCTGCTCCAGTTGGTCTTTGGCCTCGGCGAGGTTGGCGGTGTTTTCGGAGGTGTCCATGCGCTCCTGGAGGTCGTCCACATCGCGGAGGAGTTGTTCTTGCTCGTCCTGCAGGCGTTTGAGTTGGTTGGCCACTTCCTGTTTTTCTTCTTCGCTCTGGGCCTTGTCGAGTTGCTTTTGCAGCTCCTTCATTTTCTCGGCCAGGGCTTCTTGGCGGCGCGCCAGTTCCTTGAGGCGATTGAGGACTTGCAGGTTTTCTTGTTGTTCGGCGGTTTGTTCGGGGGTGGCTTTTTTCTCCTCTTCGTAGCGCTGTTCCTGCTGCTTGAGTTCCAGATTCATGATCTGGTTTTGTTTCGATTGTTCGGAGGCGCTGGCGCTCTCGCTGGGCTGGTTTTGGCGCATCACGCGGTGCTCGCGGCTCTGGGCGCGGTGCAGCCATTCGAGGGCGCTTTGTTCAAAGGTAAGGGCCTGATTCAGCGAGGCGCGTTTCTTTTCCTCCGCCGCCTGGGTGAGCGGGGACTGGGCATCCTTCATGCTTTTCCAGGCTTCGGTGAGGGTGTTGCGGATCTCCGGATCTTCGGCTTTTTCCATGAGCTCGTGGGTCTGCTCGAGGGCGAGGTTTTGGGATTCCTGGACGACGCTGACATCGGGCGCGGCGGCCTCCATGGTGCGGCCCGCATTGGCCTCGCGGATGAGTTTCCAGGTGGCGTTGACGATCTCTTTTTCCAGCTTCACGAGCTTGTCGAGGTCGGTCTCTTTTTTGGGTTCGCCGGGCTCGGGCGGTGGGGCTTCGGCCTCGCGGAAGATGTCTTCAAAATGGCGGACATCGGCAAAAAACATGTCGCTCATGGCGCGGCGGACTTCGCCCTGGGGGCCTTTGTCTTCGGCCCAAAAGTGGTAACTCACCAGCTGGCGTGGCTGGGCGCTTTCATGCTCCAGGGCCAGCAGCTCACGCACATCCTGTTTTTTCGCTGGTGCGGTGGGGCCGTGTTTAAAAACGACCTCCTTGCTCTGCCCAGCGAGGCTGAAGCTGACGCCGCTCTGGGTGACGCCGAGGTCATCCCACACCTTCGCCTCGACGGGGAGCTCCTGGATGGCGGAGACCTGGATGTCGCGCTTGGGGAAGACGACTTCGATTTTGGCGAGTTGATTTGCCTGCACCTTCACGCTGAGCCAGGGCGGGTTTTTATTGGCGCGGTCCGCCGCATCCACCAGGTGCACGCGCCAGCGCTGGGTCTTTTCCGCCTTCATCGTGGCGATGAGTTGGGTGGCATCGGTGGGGCTGGGTTTCAGGGGCAGGATGGTTTTGTCCTCGCCGAAGAGTTCGGCCTCTTTCACGGGGCCGCTGACCTGAAAGGTGAAGTCCAGGGTGCTGGCCTCCATGGCGGTGACTTTCAGGGTGTTCTTGATCTCCTTCACGGGCAGGCCGGTGTAGGCAGGTGGGGTGATCTTGACATCCGCCCGCACGAGCGCGGGATACACAAAGGTGGTTAGGCGATGCTGCTGGCTGCGGCCGCCCTCGAACTCCACGTGGTAATGCGCGTCGGTTTCCACGCGGGCAATGAGGCCGCCGAAGACCTGGCCATCCACCGTGAGGCGCATGGGCAGGCGTTCGCGTACCGCGCCGTCCAGCTCGCTGACGACCAGGGTGGCCTCGGGCGGGACGTCCTGGGCGAAGGTGGCCTCGACGATGACCCGGCTGCCGCGTTCGATCTCGACATCGCCCGGCGTGAGGGTGACGGAAAGCGTGGGCGCAGCGGCTGCGGCGGGCGTGTCCTTTTTGACAACCTCTTGGTTAGACTGACGTGCGGCGATGCGGTCCCGATGCCAGAGGGTGGCGATGGTGAGCATGATAAAAAGGGCCAGGGTGCCCACGTAGTTCAGCCCCTGGACCCACCGCTGCTGGCGCTGGGTGATGACGGTGACCCAGTCCTGGCGTGCGCCCTGGTCCACGGCCTGTTCCAGCACGCGCTGGGTGAAGACATTGCGGTTTTCTGCGTCGGCGGCGGTGAGGTTTTCTGTGGCGGTGAGCAGCACAGCATTCAGCTCCGGAAAGCGCGACTCGACCAACCGGGCGATGCTGCGGTGATCCCACTTTTTCCAAGGCTGCAGCCACAGGGAGAGGAGGATAAAAACGGTGGGCAGGGCCACCAAAAGGGCGAACCAGCCGAGGCTGCTGCGGGGCGTGAGATCCCCCGCATGCAGCAGGGCGATGCCAGCGGCGGTGCCGAGGGTGACGATGGCGGCGTGGCGATGATTTTGGATGGCCCTCAGGCGTGCCTGCAATTCATCCAACTTGGCTTTGAGGATGTGGTCATTCATGGCCTGGAGGGGGTGGGTGGACGGAGCTGCCTGCGAAGGGGTTTAGGTACAAACGGGGTGACAGAGAGCGGGGCACCGTTTTTTTTAACAGGATTGACAGGATGGCAGGATTAACAAGAAATGTGTTTAGGGTCGAGCATCGAGCGAGGCTGTAGCTGCCTGCGCCAGCAGGTGGGGCGGAAGGTAGGGTGGTCTGGGGCGAACGGGGGCGGAAAGGTCTCCGTGCGCGCTGGGAAGGTTAGGCGAGTTAAAAACTCGCGCTCCGTCTGACGGCCTGCGGTATCGCTGGAGGTGAGGGGTGAGCGTAGCTGCCTGCGCCAGCAGGTGGGGCGGAAGGTAGGGTGGTCTGGGGCGAACGGGGGCGTGAGGGTTCAAGGTGTGACGGCGTCCCGCCGTCAGCTTGGGGAAGGTGCAAGTGCGGGAACGGAGGATGTTTGGGGCGAACGTTGCGGACAGGAGTGTCCGCGCTCCTCTCGGGAAGGTGCAAGGGGGCGGACGGGGCGTGATAACGGGGTTCCGCGAGGACGCAGAACCCAGCACGCGAGACGCGTGCGCTCCATGGCGGACGGGGGGCAGCTTCATGTGGCGGTGGGCTGAGGGGTGCGGTTTCTTCCGGCCAGCCAGGTCTCGGCGGCGAGGATGGCGAGCAGGGCGGCGAGGAGCCAGAGCCACACGCGCTGGCGGCTTTCTTCTTCCTGGGTGGCGAGGCGTTCTTTTTCCTCAGGCTTCACGGGGGCGGAGGCGGCATCCTCGGCAGCGGTGAGGGGCAGGCCCAGTTCGCGCAGCTTCGCGGGGTCCAGCGGGGTGATGCGGCTTTCCTCGGGCGGGAGGTTCACGGCGAGGAGTTGCGGGGGCTGGGTCTGCAAGGTGTAGAGGCCCACGCTTTCGGCGCGCAGGGGAGTCTCGGGCGTGGGCTTGAGCGTCTGCCCCTCGGGGGTGAGGATGGTGATGCCAGGGAGATTTGGCAGGGCATCGCCCACCTGGAGGGAGGCGGCCTGCTCATGGCGGAATCCGGCGGCCTCCAGCCAGCCGTAGAGCAGCGGGACAAACTTGGTGGAGAGGGCCAGTTGGCTATCCGCCGGGTGCCAGCCGCTGGTGAGCCAGAGCAGCCGGCCCTGCCCTACGGCGGTGGTGAGCAGGGCGGGTGCGCCATTGTCAAAACGGGCGATGACGGGCACCTGGACCTGGGCGGGCCCGGTGAGGGTGAGGAGGCGATGTTTCCAAAAACGCAGCTTGGTGAAATCGCGCAGACGGTCATCGGCAAAGGGGCGCAGCAGGGGCTGGGTGGCATCCACCTCCGCCAGCATGAGGTAGTCGGCCGTGGGGCGACCGGGGGCCACCTGGACGCTGCCTGCGGGTAATCCAGCCAGGGTGGTGAGTGTGGCGGCGGGGGTGCCGTCCTCCACGACTTGCACCACCAAACCGCCGGCCTGGAGAAAGCTGCGCAGGGCCGCGAGCAGCGGCGGGGCGAGCGTGGGGCTGGCGATGAAGACGATGTCGGTCCCCTCCGGCAAACTCGTGGCGGTGGGCGGCCTAACGGAAAGTTCAGGCAGGAGCGTGGCGGTTTTTTGCAACGCGCGGCTGAGGTAAAAGAGGGGTGAGGCGGCCTGGTCGCGTGTGGTTTCTTCGCCAATGAAAACGAGCTGCACGGGCCGGGGCTGGGGCGGGGCGATGAAGACGCGGTTGTCAAAGTCCCACGCGTCGCCACTCAGGCGCAAGACACGTGCGCCCTCCCCGGCGGGGGGCACGGGCAGGACACGGCTGGCCCCGGCGGGCAAATAACCGCTGAGGGGCGCACCGCCGCCGGTTTCCCAAGCGAGGGTGTAGTCTGCCACCTGGGAATCCCGCGCACTGCCGAGGCGCACACGCTGGGTGGCTGCGGTGGCGACGGGGCTGGTGGACGGCGTAGAGACAGAGGCAGTGGGGGTTTCAGCCTCGGCACGGGCAGCGGCGGCTTCATTGACGGCGGCGAGGGTGAGGGAGAAATTATCCGCAGCGCGTGGCAGGGAAACTTGCTGGATTTTGACGCGGATGTTTTCCGGCCAAACGCGGCTGCGCAGGGCCTCGAGCTGGCTGCCCTCTTGAAAGTCGGTGATGAGGACGATGCTTTTGGTTAGGCCTGTGAGACCCGCTTCGCGGCTGAACCAAGAGGCGGCCTGGGTGAGGGCGAGGCCGAGATCTGTCCCCGCCCAGCCGGGCTGGGTGGCCTGCAGGCGCTGGCGGATGAGAGCCGCGCGACTGCCTGCAGACTGAGCGTCTTCGGCGAGGGTCCAGAGGGGGGTGAGTTGATCATCCCAAACGGCCACGGCCACGCGGTCTGCCGGGGCGGTGGGCAGGGCCTTCAGCGTCTGCGCCACGGCCTGGGCCCAGAGATCTCCCCGGCGCATGGAGGCGCTGCGGTCCAGCAGCAGGATGGTGGCCTGGTTTTGCCCGAGGGCGGTGGCGGCCTCCCCCCGCCAGAGGGGCCGGGCAAACATGAAGGCGAGGAGGAGGAGGGCGAGGCAGCGGAGGAGGAGCAGCAGCCAGTGCTCCAGACGGCGCTTCGACACGGGCATGGGGGTCTGCGCGTCGAGAAACATGAGCGAGCTGAATTCCACCCGGTCCTGCGGCGGGCGCCGACGCAGGTGCATGAGGATGGGCCCCAAAACGGCGGCCGCCCCGAGCAGGTAAAGTGGAAAGAGCCAGATCATGGGGTGAGGGTCTCTAAATGTGCCGGGAGGTTAGGCGGACGGGCGTGGTGAAGGAAGAGGGTGCCGTGCTGACGGCGAGACGCCGTCACTCCTTGAACCGTTTGGTTTGCGGGGTGGAAGAGCGGATGGAGGCCGTAGCTGCCTGCGCCAGCAGGTGGGGTTGGAGGGGGGGGCGGTCGGTCGGTGGCGAACGAAGGCCTGGAGGTTCAAGGTGTGACGGCGTCCCGCCGTCAGCTTGGGGAGTGTGCAGGGGGCGGACGGGGCGTGAGAACGGGGTTCCGCGAGGACGCAGAACCCAGCACGCGAGACGCGTGCGCTCCATGGCTGACGGGGCTGAGTTGGGGCGAACGTTGCGGACAGGAGTGTCCGCGCTCCCCTCGGGAAGGTGCAAGGGGGCGGACGAGGGGCGTGAGAACGGGGTTCCGCGAGGACGCAGAACCCAGCACGCGAGACGCGTGCGCTCCATGGCGGACGGGGCTGAGTTGGGGCGAACGTTGCGGACAAGAGTGTCCGCGCTCCCCTCGAGAGGGTGCAAGGGGGCGGACGGCTTCATCTCCGGGGGCCTCCTTTTTTGCGGGCGCGGGCGGAGAGGAAATCGAAGAGCACGCTTTCCAAAGGCTGGTCGCTGGGGGTCCAGTGGTACTCGATGCCCTGGCGCTCGCACAGGCGGCGGATGAGGTCGCGGTGAACGTTCAAGCGGTTCAGGTACGTCTCCCGCGCAGTGGCGGGGTCAATGAAACGCTCGGTGCCGGTTTCAGCATCGCGAAAGTGCGCGGCCTTCGGGAAGGTGAAGTCAATCTCCGCCCGGTCCATGACGTGAAAGAGCACCACGTCATGCCCCATCGCGCCTAACAAACCGAGTTGTTTCTCCAGCCGATCCACCGGCGCGAGCAGGTCCGAGACGAGGCAGATGAGGCCGCGTTTGCGCAGCAGGTCGGCCAGTTGTTTCACGCTGAGGTCCAGCGCAGTGGCCCCGGCGGGGGCGGGTTTTTCCAGCTCCAGCATGAGGCGGCGCAGGTGGCCGGGGCGATTGCGCGCAGGCAGGTGCTCCTGCAAGCTGGGGCCAAAGGTGGTGACGCCCACGGCATCTCCCTGCTGCATGAGAAAGAGGGCCAGGGTGGCGGCCAGGGTGGCGGCGTAGTCGGCCTTCGTCAGCGGGCCGGAGCCAAACTGCATGGAGCGGCTGTGATCCACCACCAGCTGGCAGCGGAGGTTGGTCTCATCCTCAAATTTTTTGATGAACGTGCGGTCACTGCGGGCCAGGACCTTCCAGTCAATCGAGCGTGGATCATCCCCCTGCACGTAAGCGCGGTACTCGCTGAACTCGACGGAAAAGCCGTGATAGGGGCTGCGGTGCATGCCTTTCCAAAGCCCCTCGACGATGACCTTCGCCCGCAATTCCAGAGAGCGGATGCGGGCCAGAGCGGCGGGATCGAGGGTGGTGGGCATGGGAGGGGGAAAGGGGGAAAAGGGAAAAAGAAGAAAGGGGGAAAGTTGAAAGTAGAGGGGAGAGAGGCTGCGGTGGGGGTTCAGTGTTCAGTGTTCGGTGTTCGGTGTTCGGTGTTCGGTGTTCGGTGTTCGGTGTTCGGTGTTCAGTGTTCAGTGTTCAGTGTTCAGTGTTCAGTGTTCAGTGTTCAGTGTTCAGTTTTCTGTTTTCTGTTTTCTGTTTTCTGTTTTCTGCTTTCTACTTTTCCTCCCCCTTCTCTTTGGAAGGCGAGTTCGAGAAACTCCTCGAAGTTGGGGGCGAGGCGGATGGCTTCTTCGGGGGCGAGGCCTTCCAGGGGCAGCATGACGATGGCGGCGGGGCTGCTGCGGAAGTCAAAGGCCAGCAGTTCCTCACGGCCATTGCTGCCGAAGGCCCAGAAACCGGGGGCCAGAAAGGGCACACCGTATTCGGCATTCGCCTGGGGCACATCTTCCGCGCACCAGCAGACGAGCCAGCCGGGGTCTAGCGAGATGGGGCCATCTCCCCCATTGCCCCGGCGCAGCCAGTCGAGGTAGGCTTCCGGCAAAGGATAGGGCGTGGCAGCGGCCAGGGCGCGCAGGTCTGCGGCGGTGGCCGGGGCCTCAGCATCCCATTGCAGGGCGGTCGTGAGCGGATGAACTTTCACAAAAAAGGTTAGGGGATTTCAGCGCGGCCTAACTAGAAGCACGGTCAAGGCGGCGCAGGGGCGCTTCACTTCACGGTTTCCAACAGCTTATCAATCACCTTGCCGACGGTGACACCTTCGGCCTCGGCCCGGTAGTTGATGAGCACGCGGTGGCGCAGCACGGGGTGGGCGAGCGCGCGGATGTCCTCCAGCGTCACATGCGCGCGGCCCTGCAGGAGGGCGCGGGTCTTGCCGCCTAACACCAGGCATTGCGAGGCGCGTGTGCCCGCCCCCCAGCTCACCCATTGATTGATGAAGTCCGGCACACCCGCGCGGCCAGGGCGGGTGGCGGCGGAAAGGCGAACGGCAAACCGGGCCACGTCCTCAGCAATGGGCACTTTTTTCACCAGCCGGTGGAAGGCCTGGAGTTGCGGCCCGTGGAAGATGCGCTGCACGGGCTCGCTCTTGCCACTGGTGGTGCGGGTGACCACGGCCACCTCGTCATCCTCACTGAGGTAATCAATGACGATGTTCAGCATGAAGCGGTCCAGCTGCGCCTCGGGCAGCGGGTAGGTGCCCTCCATCTCGATGGGGTTTTGCGTGGCCAGGACAAAGAAGGGCTGCGGCAGCGGCAGGGTATTCCCCGCCACCGTCACCTGGTGCTCCTGCATGGCCTCCAGCAGAGAGGCCTGGGTCTTTGGCGGGGTGCGGTTGATCTCATCGGCCAGGATCATGTTCGCAAACACGGGGCCGGGTTTAAAAACGAGCTGACGGCCGCGCTCGGTATCCTCCAGGATCTCCGTGCCGGTGATGTCAGAGGGCATGAGATCTGGCGTGAACTGGATGCGGTGAAAGCTGAGGTCAAAAACCTCCGCCACCGTCTTCACCAGCAGGGTCTTCGCCAGGCCGGGTGCGCCGGTGATGAGGCAGTGCCCCCCGGAAAGCAGGGCGATGAGCATTTCATCCAGCACCTGCGTCTGCCCCACGATGACCTTTCCCACCTCCGCGAGGATGCGCTCCCGGGCCCCCGCTAGGAGAGTCACCGCCTCCTGATCTGATAAAACCGCCGCCGCAGGAGTAGAGTCAGGAAGGTCAGACATAAGTGCTGTCTATCAAACAGCCTCAGCCATGCCAAGCTATCGCCGCGTTTAGGGAAATCTTTTTCGCAAACGCCGGGCGAGAGCTCTCGGGGGACGAGGGCCGAGGCATCGCTGGAGGGAAATTCCACCCCACTGCCCGCGACTTCCCACCGCCCCCATTTCCCTGCCCTTCAAAACAAGATTGGCAGGGGCATGGCACTCTGGCAGCATGGGCAAAATTCCGTGAAATCCCTATGAAACGTGCTGCCCTCCCTGCGTCCCTTTGGGCCCTCCTCGCCGGGATGCTTTTCAGCTTCGGGGCCGGGGCCGAGGAGCACATCCGTTACCAAGATGAGGGCGGGAAGCTGATTCAAATCTACCAAGAGGAACCGCCCCAGTGTCTCTACGTCTGGCAGCCGAAACAAGGGAAGCGGGAAATCGTCCACGACTTCAGCCAGGAATATGGGGGTGCACCCGGCGAATTTTATCGCGAGGGGGATCAGTTCGCCGGTATCACGTGCGACCCACCGGGAGGAATCACGTATCACCTCTTCACCCGCGATGCGGAGGGATGGAAGGAGGTCATTAGATCACCCCTAGGAAGCACTAACACATTCAAACGTTTAAAGTATATCTCCCCGCGGAGAATACTGGCTTTTGATCCGCAGGGGAAGCGCATGCAATTGGTCGTAACGGACATCCCCCTCGTTCCAAGCTTTCCAGAGAACAACGCTAGGCTCATTCTTCTCAACGGACAGCCTTACCAACCTAGGGGTATTGGAATGGGCGGAGCCATCTGGGACCAGCCCCTGGAAAAGATCCTCGCGGACCACGAAGCCCGATTAAAGGCCGCAGGTCCTCCGAAGCCACCCCTCGGGCCTAACAAAGAACAAGACCGCCTGCTGTACAAAAATGCGGACGGAGAGCTGCACCACCAGTTTAACCTGGGAACAGGCCAGAATCTCTTCGTCTGGCAGCCAAAACAGGGACATCCGCAAGTCGTCCATAACTTCAGCCCTGATTTCGGAACGGCTCCCGGCGGCTTTTATCGCGAGGGGAATGAGATCGGCGGTTGGACGGACGATACCATCGGCAGCATCACCTACCGTTTATTCACACGCACCGCCACCGGCTGGAAGCAAACCGCCACCTCTCCCCTGGGTGGAAGCGGGGGCCTCTGGGACATGAAAATGACGGGCACCCGGACGCTGGCGGTGGAGGACAGCCAGGAAAACTCGTTGGAGCTCGTCATCACGGATCTGCCTCTGGATCCAGATTCAGGTCACCTGCTGGAGAAACTGGCCCTCCTCAATGGCCAGCCCTTTAAACCGAGAGGTCTCGGAAACGGCAGGGCCATCTGGGATCAACCTTTGGAAAAGATCTTGGCGGATCACGCTGCGCGCAAGGCCGCGACCGCCCCGCCGCCGCACCCCCAGCCTAACAAACAAGAGAGTCGCGTCATCTACCAAGATGACACGGGGGAACTGAGGACCCTCTACAATGGCGGCACCCAGTTCAGTGCCATCGTGTGGTACCCTAAGGAAGGGCCTTCGGAGCTGGTGCATGATTTCAGCGCGGAGCTTGGGGCCTCGCCCGATGCCTTTTATCGTCAGGGGGATGAGTTCGCAGGCCACACCGGCAGTCCCGAAGGCAGCCTGACCTACCACCTATTCACCCGCAAAAACGGTCGCTGGAAGGAAGTCGTTCGATCGCCCATGGGGAGCATTAACGCTTTTAAATATCTAAAGTGGATCTCCACCCGGAAAATCCTGGCCTATGACCAGCCAGGAAAACGCCTAGACTTCGTCGTGACGGACATTCCGCTGACTCCCTTGTTTCCAAAAAGTAAGGCGCGGCTCATCCTCTGCAACGGCCAGCCTTATCATCCTCGAGGGACTGAAATAGGAGCCGCCATCTGGGATGAGCCTCTGGAAAAGATCTTGGCCGACGAGCATGCGCGCCAAACCGCTGCGGCACCGCCGAAAAGCAGCACTGGGCCTAACCAGCAAGTGCAGAAAGTCCTTTATCACGATGACGATGGGGAACTGCATCACCTGGAGAATCTGCACACGGGCCTGAGCCTGCTCATGTGGCAGCCACGGGGTGGGAAGAGGGAGCTGGTGCGCGATCTCAGCAGCGGCTACGAAGCACTCCACGGCCCCGCCTTCCACGAAGCGCATGAGGAGGGAGATCGAATCGCCAGCCTCACGCAAAACGTCCATGGCGGCCTAACCTATCGTTTGTTCACGCGCGATCACGGCTTGTGGCGGGAAACGCTGCATGCCAACCTGGGCTCGCGCATCCCTCTGCAAGGGCTGCAAATGACAGGCCTTCGGAAGATCCTGCTGCCAGGCGATCCCGCCCGTGAGTGGGTAGTGACCGATGAACCCCTGCACCCGGATGCGGAAATCCAGACCGAAAAACGCCTGACCCTCAACGGTCAGCCCTACCAACCCTAGGCACCCCAGGCGGGCCGTGGCATGAGAGCGAGCCGGAAGGGCGACGGAAGGTAGCCGGGGGAGTAGCTGCCTGCGCCAGCAGGTGGTCTGGGAAGGTTGGGGGGTGGGGAGAGGACGGGGATTTCTCGCGCCCCTCCAGGGCGCATCCCTTATCGACACGTTTTGTTATTCGGTTAACCGAGGGTTCTCGGTGCTGCGCACCTTCACCCCCGGCTAATGGCTTTCGCCCCTCCGGGGCGGGGGAGTTGCAAGGGGGGCGGACGGGGGCTCGGTTGGGGCGAACGACATCACTCGGAGAGTGATGAATACTGTACCTGCACCCTGGAGGGGCGAAAGAGGGTAGCCGGGGGGGTAGCTGCCTGCGCCAGCAGGTGGTCTGGGAAGGTGGGGGGTGGGGAGCGGACGGGGATTTCTCGCGCCCTTCCAGGGCGCATCCCTTATCGACACGTTTTGTTATTCGGTTAACCGGGGGTTCGCGGTGCTGCGCACCTTCACCCCCGGCTAATGGCTTTCGCCCCTCCGGGGCGGGGGAGTTGCAAGGGGGTGCCGTCAGCAGTGTGACGGTTAGCCGAAATCCTGGCTTTCGCCCCTCCGGGGCGGGGGAGTTGCAAGGGGGCGGACGGGGGCTCGGTTGGGGTGAACGGCATCACTCGGAGAGTGATGAATACTGTACGGCGAATGAGGCCGACCCCCGCCCTGGAGGGGCGAAAGAGGGTAGCCGGGGGTGGAGCGAGGCTTGGCGAGCGGGAACCCCCGGTCCCGAGCTAACCAAACGTGTCGCCAAGGAGTGCGCCCTGGAGGGGCGCGAGAAGCGCCCTCGGACCGGGACGTCCGCACCTCCATCCCTCCGACAACGAAGGCCCGCAGACGGAGCGCGAGTTTTTAACTCGCCTCACTTTCCCAACGCACACGAAGGCCCTCCACGCCCTCGCTCGCTCCCCGGATCGGCTGGCGCGAGGCTCACAGTTCCATCCCACGGGCTATCTCTTGATATCACCTTGATGACATTGCATACCTTCAAAAATCGTCTCCAAACCGAATCTCTAGGAGCAACTTGAGCCCCAATCTGCTGCTGTTAAAATCCACGGGAGTCTAACCAAAAGCGCCACCTTTTAAAACCCCTCTCCCGCCCCTCATGACACCGATCGAACTCCTCAGCCTGCAGCAGCTCATCGTCTCTCTGGGGCTCGGGCTGCTACTGGGGCTGGAGCGGGAGAGATCTGAAAGCACCATCGCGGGCATTCGCACGTTTCCCTTCATCGCCCTGCTTGGCACGGTATGTGCGCAGCTTTCCACGGCGACGACGCCATGGGTGCTGGCCGCCGGGCTGCTGGCGGTGACGGCCATCGTCATCTTTGCGAACTACACAAAGATCCGCAACGGCGATACGGATGCGGGGACGACCACGGAATTTGCCGCGCTGCTGCTCTATGCCGTGGGGGCCTACATCGTCCTAGGCAGCATCGGGCCTGCGCTGGTGCTGGGCGGCATCATGGTCATCCTGCTGCATCTCAAAGAGCCCATGCACCGCGCGGTCACCGCCATGGGGCCGCATGACATGCGTGCCATCATGCAGCTGGTGCTCATCAGCATCATCATCTTACCCGTGCTGCAAAATGCAGCCTATGGCCCCTACGGCGTGTGGAACCCGTTTAAAATCTGGCTCATGGTCGTCTTCATCGTCGGCATCAGCCTCAGCGGGTACGTGCTTTATAAACTCTTTGGCGCGAAGGCCGGTGTGCTGCTGGGCGGGATCATCGGCGGCCTGGTTTCCAGCACGGCCACCACGGTGAGCTTTGCGCGGCGTTGCGCTGCCGATGCGAATCTGGCCCCGCTGGGTGCCTTCATCATCATGCTCGCTTCGTGCATCTCTCTGGTGCGGGTGTTGATCGAGGTGGCCGTGGTGGCCCCCGGCATCTTGCAGGCGCTGGCCGCCCCGCTGGGGATCATGCTGGGGGCCTGCCTGCTCATCGCGGGCGGGCTGTATTTCATCAGCCGCCGGCACCCTGGAGAAATGGCGGAGCAAAAGAACCCGGCGGAGTTTAAGTCCGCGCTGTTTTTTGGCCTCCTCTATGCCCTGGTGATCTACGGCGTGGCGGAGGCAAAGGCGCGCTTTGGCGAAGCCGGTCTCTACGCCATCAGCGCCATCTCAGGCCTGACGGACATGGACGCCATCACCCTTTCCACCGCGCAGATGGCCGCCAGCGGCAGCATCACCACGCGCCTGGCCTGGCACGCCATCCTCATCGCCGCCATGGCAAATTTTGTCTTTAAACTGGGCACCGTGGCCATGCTGGGCTCGCGCGCTTTGCTGCTGCGCACGGCCATCGCTTTTAGCCTCGCCCTGGCGGCGGGCACGGCCCTGCTGCTGCTGTGGCCTTGGTAAAAAAAAGCGCTGACCGCGAGGGGGGCAATCCCTCACGCCAGCGCCAGGTGAGCAGCCCCTATTTCCAACGGCGGCGGGTGGTGAGCATCATCGCCATGAGGCTCACCGTCAGCAGCACCGCGCCGCCTGGTTCCGGCACCTGCACGATGTTGGTATCCAGCGTGACCGCGCCATTCAAAGCGTAAAGCCCGCCATCAATCGTCGCACCGGTGGTCATGGTGATGGAGTCCGATGCGAGGACGCTGCCGACAAATTGCGTGCCCGTGCCAAAGGTGGCGGAGGAGCCCACCTGCCAGAAGACATTGGCGGCCTGGGCCCCGCCGATGAGATTGATATTGCTGCCCGACTCCGTGATGAGGGTGGAGCCTGCCTGGAAGATCCACACCGCATTCGGATCGCCCATGGCATCCAGTGTCAACGTGCCCGTGAGGCCAAAGGAGCTGGGACCGTTGTAAACCCCCGCGCCGAGCGTTTGCGAGCCGAGATCATAAATAGCACCAAAGGTGGTGGTGGGCGTCTGCCCAGCGGCGTCCAGGTAGGCCGCCAGGAGATCCGTCTTCGCCACCTGAGTCACGCCATCCCCCGCGTGGTTCGTGCCGGTGAGCGTCAGGTTTTCCAGCCCGGTGATCGTGGCCGTGGGAAAGGTGCCGATGTCCCCCGCGATGGTGGTGGCCCCCGTGATGGTGATGCCACCGCCCGCCAACACACCGAAGTCCCCTGCCGAGTTCAGGTCCGGCGCCGTTGCCGCAAAAAGGCCCGGACTCAGCGTCAGCGACGCCGCCAGCAGGCAGGTCAAACGAGAGGGCAGAGCTTCGAGGATTTCCCGAAAAGAAAGTTTTAAGCACTTTTTCATGAGCGGTCTATTTTTGATAATATTTATTATTTTCCATAAGAAACTACGGCATTAATAGAAAATAGATATGAAAGATGCACTTTTTCTTTCCCTTGTAGTCCTTATGGCACCTAGACCCATCCTTCCCCCTAGGCACTAACTTCTAAGTAAAAAGAAAACATTGGCGGGTAAGTGGCCCCCCTGCCCTCTACCCAGCCGCCACACGCGCCGTGGAAAAACCCACGCCCCCACCCTTCCTCAAAAGTTTCGCCCCCTCCTCACCGCCGGGCATTCACGGGCCCCAGATCCCCAGCAAGCCCATCCCACATCACGCCACATCCCGGGCGCTCCCTTTGGCCCGCACCGCCTTCTCCGGCTTCGCCACCGCCGCCTGCTTCTTCGCCCGGATCGGTTTCGCCGCCGCCTTCACCTCCTCCTCATAGCGCCGCCGCGCATACTCGCGCATCTGTTCCAGGTGCACCTCGCGGTTCTCCTCCTTCCACGCCTTCACACGCTCCTCCTCACGCAGGGCAAAGGCCGGGTCGCTCGCACGTTTTTCCCGGTACCACTTGGCCTTCGCCGCCTTTTGCTTTTCAGGGTCCGCGTATGGCATGCACGCAGCAAACCACCGTTCCACCATCCGTCAATTATCACTTCATCAGAGGCCCGTGAGCAATGGGCTAAAACCGGCTGTCGAGAAGCGGTCGTGTCACGGTCCCAGCCGACGTCAGATCACAGGGCAGATCCTGCCGCCGACAGCCCCTTGGCCAGAGGGTGAGGCCGGGTGAGCGAACGAGGACGTGATGGGCCTTCGGACACGCGAGGAGAGTTTCGAGGTCTTGCGGAACTCCGTTCTGCTGACCTCATTGGGCCTGGGTGAGGCGGGGTGAGAGAACGAGGACGTGATGGGCCTTCGGATATGGGAGGAGAGTTAGGCGAATAGGATATTCGCGCTCCGTCTGGTGGCCTTCGGAGCGTCGGCCATGGAGGGGTGGACGTGAGATTCGGGGGGCCTTCTCGCGCCCCGCCAGGGCGCACCGCTATACGACACTTTTTGTTATTCGTTAATCCGGGGGTTCCCGGTGCTTCGCACCTCCACCCCCGGCTACCCTCCGTCGCCCTTCCAGGGCGTACAGTACTCATCACTCTCCGAGTGATGCGTTCGCCCCAAAACAGCCCCGTCCGCCATGAAACGCACAAATGCCCCCACGTCTGCCCCTCCTCACCCTCACGCCCCGCAGCCCGCCAGACGGAGCGCGAGTTTTTAACTCGCCTAGCCTACCCAGCGTGCACGGATACCTTCACGCCCGCGTTCCACCCTCCCCCCGCCCTGGAAGGGCGAAAGCCGGTAGCCGGGGGTGCAGCGAGGCTCGGCGAGCGAGAACCCCCGGTCACCTAACCAACAACGCGACCACCCTCCCCACGCCCTGGAAGGCCGCGAGAAACGAACCCCAGCCCCCACGTCCACCCCTCCACTGCTGACGCCCCGCAGCCCGCCAGACGGAGCGCGAGTTTTTAACTCGCCTAGCCTACCCAGCGTGCCCGGAGACCTTCACGCCCGCGTTCCACCCTCCCCCCCCGCCCTGGAAGGGCGAAAGCCGGTAGCCGGGGGTGCAGCGAGGCTCGGCGAGCGAGAACCCCCGGTGGCCTAACCCACAACGCGACCACCCTCCCCACGCCCTGGAGGGGCGCGAGAAACGCACCCCGTCCCCACGTCCACCCCTCCACTGCTGACGCCCCGCAGCCCGCCAGACGGAGCGCGAGTTTTTAACTCGCCTAGCCCACCCAGCGTGCACGGAGTCCTCCACCACCCGCGTTCGCCCCCAACTCCCAGATCGTCCCGCGTGCGGGACGGGACGACAATGCCCGGAGTCCTCCCCCACCCCCGTTCGCCCTCACCGTCTGAAAATTCCACCTCCCGACGCGAACCGACTAAGAACGAGACACCGCAGAGGTAAGAAGGCCGCAGAGAAACGTTTTCAGAAGGGCTTTCTCTGCGGTTTTCCTACCTCTCGCGGTGTGTCCTTCTTCGAAGGTAAAGGCGGCTAGAACGAACGGAGGCAGAGGAAGACTCCATGCGCCCCTCCCCATCACTCGCCTGCGCCCGCCAGACCATGAACGTGCCGCTAGATAAGAGGCCCTCTTGGCATTGGTACCGACGAGCTTCTGCTCAATCTCATCACCTTGAAGATCAAGAGTTCAGGGGTTTCAGGGCAAGAAATCAGGGCGAAAAAAAGCACACTCACAGTCATCTTTTGCCTGGCATCTTTTTCGGGGTGGCCAGGACGGAAGGCTCGCCCGTGGTCGCCTCCCACTCGCCCACGCTCAACCCGCCGCAGATGCCGATACAACGCGCCTTCCACGGCGGCCCACGCAGGCTCCGCTCTTGGACTGGGCGGGCCATGAAGAGGTCGAGTATGAAGGCTCCCTCTACTGGCCCCCCCCCGGTTACGGTTATAGCGGCATCGCTACCAGCATCGTCCCCGGTATCCTCCCGCTACAAGGCCAGGCACATGGAGCGGATAAGGCTCATTTGTGATGCGGAGGGATTTGTGGAAGCAGTGAAGAGAGGGATAACACAAGGGGTGATTTGATCATTTGTTAGGCTTGACGATTGTAGCTTTGTCGATCTTTTCGCACACTACCCCAATTTCTACGGCCAAAGGGAGGCGCGGTTCAAACAAGGTCATCCTTGTAATGGGCAAGTATTTCTTGATCCAAAAAGGCTAGACTCTTTTTCAATCTAATTCCGTTTTCGACAGTTGGCTTAGCAACAACCGGTGGTAACCCCTCAACAGACTCTCCATTTGAGGCTGCCTCAGCCCACTCTTCCATTGCGCCAATATAACCATCCAATGCTGTAGCAGGGTTAGGACACTGCTCCGTCGTTATATAAAGCGGTGGAATATCGCCAACTACCACCCAAACGTAGTTATCAACGGCTTCTGTTTTGGGTGTGATACGAAATAGAAATACAGCGACTATCCCGCCAACGCCTAGGCCAAAATAGCTCTGTTCAATATGTTGACACCACGTCTGAGATTCCAAATATGAAGTTGCCTCCTTGAAAGACTGACGCAGCAACTCTGTGTCATCGTGATCATCACCAACCATGTCAGTGATTGAAACCACTTTTGAGAAGTCAATTTGATCGTTTGTATCCATAACTACTGTTTACCTCGTCGTTTTGCCCATCTTGAATAGTCACCGTTGGCCTTATGTTCTGGAATGACCCCGAAGTTTAAGCCAGTTTTTATGAGAGTCCTGGGTGTGCTGGCGGTTTAGTTTCTGAGTTTGGGTTTTGGTTTGAGCCAGCGGTTTTGTCTTCGTTTTGGGGATCAGCGATGCCTTGCGGCTGACGGAGCGGAGTGCAGGAAGCCGCAAGGCATCGCTGCGCGAACTCCGCCGGGGGAAGGTAGCCTAACGAAGAGTGCAACCGCTGCCGATTGTAGGCTTCCCGATACTCTTTGCCCAGCACTTTTGCTTCCAGCAGCGAACCAAAGCTTTCCACATTGAGCAGTTCGTCCCGCATCCGGCTGTTGAAGCTTTCGCTGTAGGCGTTCTGCCACGGGCTGCCTGGCTTGATGTAGAGCGTCTCAAATCCTTTGGCCGCGATCCACTCCCGCACTGCCTTGGCTACGAACTCAGGTCCGTTGTCACTGCGGATGTATTTCGGTGCGCAGCCTCTGGCGACCACAGCGGTTTCCAGCACCCGAACCACGTCGACGGCCTCCATCCGGCGCTCCACTTCCAGGGCTATGCTTTCACGGGTGAACTCATCGCATATGGGCAGCCACTTGAGCCGTTTGCCATCCTCGGTCTGGTCAAAGACGAAGTCGTAGCACCACACCTCGTTGATCTGCGTGGCACGCTGGCGCTGGCTGCCTGCCTCCGTGCTGCCCAGACGGCGCTTCTTGTGCTGCTTGCGCGGCACCCGCAGGCCTTCCTGCCGCCAGAGCCTCTGCACGCGCTTGAGGTTGGCTTTGCCGCCTTCCCTCCGCAGATGCTTGTGCGCCATGCGGTAGCCCGCTCGCGGATGCCTCGTGGCAAACTGACGCAGGTCTCGTGCAAGGACGGCGTCCTTGCCGCTCTGGCGGCAGACATAGCGCTGGGTAGAGCGTGGCTGGGAGAGTCTTTTACAGGCCCGGCGCTGGGACACCTGGAACTTGTCTTCCAGATGCACCACGGCCTCACGTTTGCGCGCCGGGCCTACCATTTTCCCTCCGCGATCTCCTTGAGCATGGCGTTATCAAGAGCCTGTTCGGCCACCAGCTTTTTAAGCCTCAAATTCTCCTTTTCCAGCTCCTTGAGGCGTTTGACCGTGCTCTTCTCCGCGCCTCCATGCTGTTCCTTCCAGCAGTGGTAGGTCGGCACACTGACGCCGATCTGGCGGGCGGCCTCCTCAGCGGTTTTGCCTCCTGCAATGAGGCCTGCGGCCTCACGCAACTTCTTGATGATTTCTTCCGGGGTGTGTCTCTTGCGTTTCATGATGTCTGTGGGTGTGCTCGCACACACTTCAGACTCTCATAACTCTTGGGTCAACCTGCGGGGTGCATTCCAGTAGTGTTGGCACCTTTGGCTTACCGGTACCAGGCCAATCTGAGGGTGCTACAAACTCGATACAGTGGAAAAGCATCGGACACATTAACGTAACACCATGATGCGAGCAGAACTCAAACGGCTTCACTATCCAGATATGGACATCGAGTCCTTTTGGCCGGACGATCCAGAGTCCTTTTGTTTCCTCATGCAGGCCATGATTGGGCCAGAAGGCACTGACACCGAGGAGTCGTTCGATTTTGAGGTATCCACGCCCAAGTGGCTGTTGGAGCACCGCGCTTCACAATGTGTCGTGTTCGGCCATCACATGATACTCGCCTTCGATTATGACCTAAAAGCCATCGAAGCACGAGTGAGAAGCCTTTGTTCTAGGACCACGGGAGAGACTTGGGAACAAATAGCCTCAAAACTATCGCAATTCGGAAGATGGGAATTTGAAGATTATCGTCCGTAAAATCCGCGTCACTCAATTCGCCATTTCCCCAGACGGAACATGACCGTCGCACCCAAAAAGCACCTCATCAAATGGTTGATGCGGAGGACCGAGGTGATCACAATTCCAATCCCAATTCAGGCGTCTCATTTTCGTCCGCGACCGGCAAGTCACCCGTTTGAGGAACGGGCGGGCTAATGGGAACCAAAGATTTTGCGGATTTGTTCTTTGGCAGCACGGAAGCAGGGGCCACCCGGTAAGCCTCCAGGCGGTCACTCTCATACGGGCGGATCAAAGCCCGAACATTCTGAGGGGCTAGCCCATCGGACATCCAAGCTATAGCCTCCTCACCTCCTAGGATCAAAGGGCACCGATCATGGAATTTGCCTAGATAGCGCCCCGGCGGAGTGGTGACGACGCTCATGGAAGTGATGACAGGGCCGCTTTCGTAATCCTCTGGATAAGGGCTTTCCCAAGAATCCCAGATGCCCGCAAACATCAAAGGGGCATCGTCCACCTGATGAATGAAGTAAGGCGTGGTGCGGTCTGGCCATTCATGCCAGCCCTGCACAGGAATCAAGCAACGGCGGCTTTTGATGCGCGTGCGGAAGGATGCGAGATCGAAAATCGTTTCGGACCTGGCATTGAAGGTAAGGCGGAACTTTTTCACCACTTCCGCCTTCGTCCCCTTCGCCCAGGTGGGCGATCAGGCCAAATCTCATGCGTTCAGCGGTGAGTCCCCGGCATTCAGGGTGAAGACATCCGCATAATCAGTCGGACACAGGTTGTGCAGGAAAGCGTTTTGAGAACGCACATCCTCCTGGGGCTTGGCATTGCGTCGTTTGGCAGGTTTCGCCTCCCCTTCAATCACCAGGAGCGGAAGGTTGGCCATTTGATTGAGGCGGCTGCACATGAGGATATGAACGCCCTAAAGGCATCACCGTTCGAAATAGGTCACTGCTAGGAAACTCGCCAGATTCCAGCATCGCGCAAACGCTGCCAGATGGCTCTAGGGGTGCTTGGCATGGGTTCGTCTCTGGAAATATCGCCATCGACGCGGGCGTAAAACCATGCGCGGGCTATTCTGACATCATAGCGACGTTTGAGACGGCTTGCACTAGCGGCGGCGGCTTCAATCTCCCAGCAGGCTACCGAAAAGCGACGCTCAAATTGACGCACTGTTTCTTCACCGCCTTGGCGATCCAGAATATCCAGGATGCGGTCCAAACGTTCGCGGCAGAGAATCCTCATATTATGGTGTTTTTGCCCTCTGAGTTTAGGATTTGCTCGGGTTCGAACTGGCAATAAACACCGCCTCCCCCCCCCAATGATCAACGCTGAACTCTTTCAAATTCGGATCAAGTCGGATGGCAATCCACAACGAAGAACTCTTGTTTCCGCCACGGCTTAAACCTCCTATTTGAGGGCGGTACAGTTGAACAACTTGAGCAAAGTTCCCTGTTGTTTCCATAGTGCGCCCACCGCTTTGAGATGAAATCTCCAAACTTCCCGGCTGGAAATGAAACGTCACAGGCCCATCAAATGGAATGGAATACAGCCCCCGAATAAACCCGAGGAAAGTGTTCCTATCCACCCGGCAGGTTAAGACAGGTAGATCACTGGCAGTGTTATTCTTGGCCATGCGTTTCTGAGATTTGTGCGGTTTTTATCGAATTAAACTGGAGCACATGATTGGCAAAGTGTGAGCTTTGGAGGCTGTGGATCAGAATTTGAAAAACGTAATCTCGGCACCACGCGTCAGCCGGGCCTCTTGCACCGCTTGGGCGAGTGAAAAAGGACCTGTTTCATAGCGCTGAAAGATGTCAATGCCCCGGTCGATGGTGATTTTCCATCCGGTATCGGTGGTGATGTTACGGGCATGGAAATTTGGACTTTGGTCATCACTCCAAGTAAATGACACCCGAGACCCGGAGAACGAATCTGCGATTTGATTGAGGTTCTCCTGCTGTTTCACACACGAGTCTGGATCAGATTGTGTCTTCAGATGCACTGCCACTTCATCGCCTTCAGGCACCAGTTCATGGAGCATTTGCAAGAACTCCATGAGGTTCCGGGCTTGGAAAAACATCCGAACGTAGGGATCATGGATTGTGATGCTGCTCGCACCAACAAGGTGTTTGGCAAACAAGCGGCGGTAGCTCCATCCCTTGGTATTCTCGGGAATCACCACATGCCCAGGCTGAGGCTCATCCGCGACACTGGGGCTCGGAGTTGCGGGAGCCATCGAAAGCGGCTTGTCTTCATTCAATTCAGAACCGGGCGCATCCTCTGCGGCAGGTTGTATTCGGGGTCCGGCAAAGGTTGGATACTGAATTTCTTCAGGGGTAAGCACCGTCACTGGCGGTCCTCCATTGATTGACCTGTAGATGAAATCGTGCCGCTTGAAGGTATCGTCGATGCGCAGGATGTGTTCACGCACACGCCGACGAGATTCCATGGAGAATGCCAGCAGTTCCTCGATCTCCTGCGGGGTAGCATTGCCGTTTGGAAAGAGGATCTTCATTAGGCCGGAGAAGGTCTTTTCAAAGCCAGTTTGATCGCGTGTGGACACTTCAGATGTGACTTCAAAGTGCTGCTTGTAGGCGCTGGTGAAATCCTCGGTCCGCAGGTGCTTCAGGACCTCAGCGATGAAATCCACAATGAAACCGTATCCATTGGTGAAAAGATCATGCCGGATAGGTGCGACTTCCCAGCCAGGATTGTAGGCATGGATGCGGTCGAGGAAGGCAGAGTCGATGTATTTGTCCGGCAGGGGCTCAAAGAAATGGGAGTGCTTGAGCATGTAGGCCACGGACTTCTTGGTATTGCCCATGAAGACCATGGAAGCTTCTGCTGTGAGCTGCTCGATCCCCCGCGAAAACGTGCGGTTGGCCATGTAATTCTTCATGATATCCACGAGGGCCTTGTCCACCTTCTTATCCTTGCCGGCGAACTCATCAAAGCAGACGCAATCCCAGTACCCGACGAGGCCAATTTTGCCGCTGGAATTACTAACAAAAAGTTTGGGTGCGGTCACTTCGGAGCCGGAAATGAGCATCCCATGCGGGGAAAACTCGGCGTAGATGTGAGATTTGCCTGTGCCCTTGGGGCCGAGTTCGAGGAGGTTGTAGTTGCGCTCACAATAAGGGATGAGACGGATTAAAGTCAGCAGCTTGGCCCGCCGTCCGAACATTTCTGGATTGAAACCCATGCTCTGCATGAGCACGTCCATCCACTCTTCGGTGGTGAACTGAGCCCGAGATGCCAGAAACTGCTCGTAATCCACGCTGGCCACTTGAATTGGCTTCAATGTATCAATTTGCCATGGGCTCGCCTTGGGGTCTTCGGCTACTTCATAAGTCACGTCTGTGATGCACCAAATCCCACCTACCAACAGCTTGGGATACCGGCGCACAAAGTCATCAGACACGGGCACTTTTTTGAGGCCGAGATTGGTGAATTCGGCTTCATAAAAACCACCCTTGTCATTCAGTTCCACGGTCAGTTTGTCGATGACCTTGTGCCGTCCCTTTTCTTTGATTGTGGACTTTACCAATTGCGCCTGATTCCGATGCACATAATGCTTGGCCAGAATCTTTTGCACAGATTCGAGTCCCGCCTTGATGACTTCGTTGTCGTCCGTCGCGCAATGCTGTCCCAGCAGGTATTCCAGCACATAGGTGGGGACCACCGCGTTTTGCTTCAGTCCCTTCGTGAGGTCCTTGCGCACCACCAGTCCAGGAAAGTGCTGAAGGATCTTTTGATCCAAAGGGCTCAAAGGGCGCGGCGTGGCGACAAACGGGTCCTGCTCTTCTTGGGCGGCGGGATCGGGGGTGGGTTCAGTGTTCATCGAAGTCGCTGGTGAAGGGTTTCTGGAGTTTGAGGCTGTGCGTTTTGTAAGTCACGATCTGGCTCGTCCCAGAAACGGTTTCTTCGAGGCGCAGATCCACCTCACGGTTGTTGAATGAATCGGCAGCAGCGGAGAGCACCAGCAGCAGGGTCGTCTCCCTCTGGCGGGCTTCCGATTCTTTGGAATCAAAGGTCTGCGTCTTAATCTCTGACAGGCAGGTGCCGTCTTTGGCATAAATGCCAATACGCAGGGTGCGGGGCAGCACCTTGGCTTGCGCGGGGCGGTCCTGGAAGAGCGCGATGGAAAGCTGGCCCGTGGTAATCTTGGCGGGCACCCGCAGCAGTTCCACCTCCACCCTGCCTGTGTCATCAGCTCGGGCTTTGTGGATCTTGACCACAGGCACGACCACCTCCTGAAGGCTGCTGCCTCCGTGAACGTAGCGCATCCCGGACCCTTGAAGGGGAAAGCGCCCGAGCGAGAGAGGAAATACGGCAGACCAGGCACCGTCCAGTCCCAGGGCCGCGCTGGTGAAGATCTTCACTTTGGGGTTTGGTGCAATGTCTGTTCCGAGGGCAAAGCGGCGGTTTTTGAGCGTCCATTCCCCAGCGACTGGCAGAGGCACCGCATCGTCTTTGGCCACATCATCCTGCTGGAAGAGGAAGCCGTGATCTGCCGTGAGCAGCATGTTGCTTCCATTGATGTTCGCCACCTTCTTGATGATCAGGTCGAGTTCCGTGAAGGCCTGCTCCACCGCATCAAAGGTTTTCGCTTCGGTGCTAGCTGCATCACCGGTTTTGTCGATGACGTTGTGGAAGATGTAGATGACTTCGTGATCGCGCATAAGCTCACGACCCGCCGTCTTCGTGTTTAATTCCAGGAAATCCTCAGCTTGAATGGCTGTTGCCTTGCTGTCACAGGCGTGACGCAGGATCTCGTTTCTATTGGCCGTGCCCGTGGCGCTTCTTCCATCCACCATGACCGTCCCCGTCGCTGCGTCCACGGTCAGATGCTGGCCTGGCAACAGCGCCGCCATGCCGAGCTGCGTGTAGGATGGCAGAGAGCCAAGGAGTGCCTCCACCTCAGCCGTCCAGCGATTGGCGGACCGCAGCCGCTCAGCAAAGTCAGAGGCGGCCTCGTAGCGGAGGGCATCGGAGATGATCACGAATACCTTTTGCCCCTTGGTCAGGAACGGCTGCACGTAGTGACTGAAGAAACGCCTTTGTGCGATCACGCCAGCGCATTCCCACTTTTCCATATTGCGCACTTGGTCGCTCCAGCGGTCAGACAGAGGAAGGAGAAAATTGTTCACGTAGGACTTCTCCAGCCAGTGAGAGATCTGCTCCATCACTTGCACCTGACCGTAGCGGCGCAGGTTCCAGGTGCAGAGACGGTAGGCCATGTCGATTCGCCACCAGGTGGTCACATAACGGCTCACACCACTCATGACCGAATCCATCGTCAGCTCAGCACCTGCAAGTCTCTCCCGCAGCTCCACCGCTTTTTCCAAGGCGGCATAACCATGGGAGTGCTGGGGCCACCAGATAGAGACACGTCGCTGCTGCACGACCGCATGGATATCCATCGCTGCGGCCCCGTTGGCAAACGACTGGCAGAGCTGGTGAAGGACGTACTTCTCAAAGATCTCAAACGTGTCGCAGTCGCCAAGGGGCTTCCGCCGATCCAGCCCGTCCAGCGCCGTGGCGATTTGCAGTTCTTTCTCCATCTGGTGGGCCCAGTTGCGGTACCCGTTGCTGTGGGCCTGACTGTCCTTCCACCGTTGCAGAAAGACCCTCCCGTGAGGGTGAAGAGCCGCCTGAGCATCCAAGGGATTGGCCCCCCGGAAGAGCGACACGGCGAAGTCCCTCAGAGAGGGTGCCTGTACCGTGTAGCCAAACAGACGCTGCACTTCCTGCCAAAAGGGTTCCGTCAAAGCCGCTGCATCAAAGCACTCGGCCACGGAATCGGTGGCCAGCAGATCTTCCTCGGGGCCAGTGTGGAGAAAGCGCAGCAGCATGGCATCCACCTCCACCGCCGTCTCGGCCAGCACGGCCATCATCTTGAGACGAATGTCCCTGCTCTGGTCATCTTTTCCGATGAGCTCTTTCAAAGACTGCACACGCTTGGCGCTGGCGAAGTACTTTCCATGCTGTTCAGCGAGATGCAGGAACTCGTGGGGCAGTCCCACTTCCTGAAGCGCCAGCGAGGCTTTGTCCGCCTTGTATTCGTGGCCTTGCAGCAGCAGATCCAGCAGCCAGTTGTCCGCGTCTGCCGGGCGGGACGTGGGCACATGAATCAGGAACCGGGCTTCCGGGTCTGGATCGCGAACGATTCGTACCTTGGTGCCAAACTCATTTCCTGCCACGGAGAGCTTCGTGACACCTTCGTCGGGATAGGCGTAGAAGGTCTCCGCCCACTCGTTGGTGGGGTCATACCAAAAGACCAGACGATGGCGCAGGAAAACCTGATGGAGACTGTCGTGGATTCGTTTCATTTCACGCCAGAAGCTGTTTAAGTTTTTCTGCAAGCAAGGATTTCCTCTGATCCGCAAACTTGCCGAAGTCTTTGAACGCGAGACTCGAGGATGGTGGGATAAGGCAGCGTTGCAGGAGTAAATCGCGATTCTTGTGCTGCGACTCAAAATCGATCCACTCTTGCAAGGACTTATCCCGCTTCGACATGTTCTCGTTAGCGTCGAGCATCTGCAGATTGACGATGCTGTCATACCATTCGGGTGTGACAAAAGGCACCTTATCCATTTCTGTGAGCGTCAGTGTCTCAATAGCTTTTGCGTTGAAGCCAGCCCATGGGTGCAGATGGTCCATGTGGAAGTCGTTGTTGCGATAATCCAAATGCGGATAAAGCAACGCCAACACACAAAATGCATATCGGTCGTCCTTGCGGATCTCGAGCAATCTCGCAATGAACTCTTCTCCCACACTCATGTCGACCTTGATCTGTTCGTTTATGCCTGCAACAGGGAATTGAGTAATCTCTGGAGCGATCTTGGGCTTTGCTGTGACATCGGCTACAAAAGCACGTCGTATTTGGGAAAGAATTGCGTCGGCCTGGCCACCGAAGACTTGCTTGAGAATCACTTCATGGAGCCATTTCCGGATGAGGCGACGGTCTTCCTGATAAGCGATGGCCGTGGTGAAATTGGCGTAGATGTCTCGATGATAGAGGTAGTAAATGATTGGCAGCACGGCGTTCTTCGCCGCTAAAGTGTAGTCGGTATAGCCAAAGCTTCGAACAAGCGCGAACGCCTCCTGTATGGCGTCGCGGATTTGTTCCCAATTTGTCTCGAAGTCCTGTGCGTTTTGAGCCGAGAAATTCGTCACGCGAAACCGAACATCCTTACTGTAAAGGTAAAGATAGGTCTTCAAGATGAATGACTTCTGGATAATGAAGCCTTCTACTCCCTGGACGTGAGTTACGAGAGCGTGAAATTCTTCGCGTGCGTTCTTCTTCTGCCAATTGGCGATCGCGATCGACATGACCAAATCCGAAAAATCCAACTGAATTGCCCCGCTGTTGATGCGGATGAAGATATTCAGGGCTTTCTGGAGATCTTGGTCCCGTTCCAGGTAAAAGTTAATTACCCTGTCTTGAAAAACCATTTTGAGCAAACGAGCCAAGATCCGCTGGCCAATTTCCGGTATCTCGTTTGTCGTTATGAATTTCGTGTATTCATAGAAATCAGCCAGCGCCATGATCTTGCCCACCCGGAACCAAGTGCCTTCAGGATCAACATGCAAATCGGCATTGCTCGTATCTTGGTCCTTGAGAAAGTTGAACCTGTATTCCCGTCCATCCTCTTCATTGGCGAGGGTGCGTGAAATGTTCAGGTAAAGGTGTCGGGTCGGGATGTTGGTTTCCGTATCGATCAACCATCGCCGCGGCTCTTTGTAAGCAAAGCTTCCTATCAGTCCAATGTAGAGCGAGGTGAGCCGCTGCTGGCCGTCAAGAACGGCGTGGAAATTCGGTGGCCCACTGACGCCAGCTTCCTCGCTCTGCGTTTTGAAACCTTGGCGGTAAACTCGCAAGAACCGATAGAAACGATAACCCGCTTGCGCTCGATCCTGCACATCCCAAAACAGAAATGAGCTGACCGGATACTCACGCATCAACGAGTCGAAGAGGCGTTCGATGCGGTCGGTCCCCCATTCGAAATCGCGTTGGATCGCAGGCAAAAGGTAAAACTGCCGTTCGATGTTATCTAGTGCGGCTGCAATGGTAATGGGTGTTTGGAACGACATAGATTTATTCTTCCCCTTTCGCTGCCAGCCCGGCGATGGGGGCGAGGGCTTCGCCGAGTTTTAGGTAGTTTGCCTTCACGCCGTCATCGAGGTCGAGCTCGATGCGGGCTTGGGCGAGGGGGAGGAGGGTTTGGCGTTCCCATTCTTCGCATTCGTGGAGGGTTTTGGTGAGCTTGTCGGTTTCTTTGCGGGCTTCCGTTTTGGCTTTGGCGGTGGTGGCGGTGGCCTGCTCCTGGGTGAGGTGGGAGATGCGGTTGCGCAGCTTCACCTGGTAGTCGCGCAGGTAACGGTTCAGCACCAGGTTCATCGTATCCCGCGTGTAGCGATGCAGGTAGATGAGGGCGCTGAAACCTTTCTTGGGGCTCTGCACCAGCCAGTAGATGGGCCGCTTCTTGTAGGTCTGGAGGTGGTCTTTGTAGAAGTCGTTGAGGAAATACTTCCGCAGATCCTTGCCGAGGGAGTCTTCGAGGAAGCGGAGGTTCTCCCGCAGGGTGGCTTCGCCGAAGGTGGCGCGGAGGAAATCACGGGTGCGGGCCACGATGTCGTCCTCGAACCACTCGCCATCGAGCACGGGGATGATGCCGTCCTCATCGGGGGCGAAGGTGAGTTCAGCCAGGGGCTTCCCCACTTTTTCCAGAAACTCACGCAGAGTGTCGCCGGCGTTGGCGAGGATGAGGCCGGGGTGGTCGAGCCCATAGCGGCCCATCATGCAGCCGACGGCATAGGAGAGGAAGGCGGCCATGTCGCGGCGGGTCTCGGCGCGGGCGAGGGTGATTTGTTCCTCAGGCACCTCGGGCTGCAACTCACCTTCGAGGCCGTAGGCGGCGATGAAGAGCCGGTTGTTCTCCGTCTCCAGCTCCTGCATCCGGCGGATGGCAGCGGTGCTCTGCGCCTCCCAATTCCGCCAGCTCGCCTCCAGCGTCGCCCCCTTCTGCCCCGGCCGCAACAACGGCTGGTCGCGGAAGTCCCACGAGGTCTCGAAGTTGTCCCAGTCGCTTTTAGCAATTTCTACTGCTGGCCTTGATAGCTTTCCCAATCCCGTTAGGCCACTAGGCACTGGGATACGCGCAATATCACCTTTGTTGAAAGAGAGTGTCACGCTAAGTAGTGAGAGAAAGAAGCGCGACGTTACCGAACACATCAGCGCTGTGAGATCTTCAAGGTCGAGATCGCCTTCGGCAAAACACGACTGCCCCGTATCATCAAAGATGAATCCCGAGGGAAACTGCCGTGCAGCGAAGCGACCTGATCCAATCTTATTCCATGTCACACCAGGAGAAAAATACCTGTCACTACTCCTCGGACTAGATCGCCGCTTGCCGTTCGCGTCTCGGAAATTCCGGATGGCATCTCCCGCATTCCGCCACTCGACCACCGTATCGTGATTTCCATACCAGGCCCGCGCTGGTCCTCCACTGATGCACGGATACCACCGAGCTTGCCGAGTAACTGTTTCGAGCTCGGTGGTGCATCCGATCCCGATGTTCTTCCACTCGACTTCTGTCCAGATCCGCTGAAATTTTTCATTATCTCCAGTAGTGAGCCCCGCACACGGGTCCGCGATCGCGTCGATATTCCTATTCGTTGCAAAGAGCGACAAAACCCTCTTGGAAGCGTAGTAAACTAGGGGCTTTCCAGGAATGTTTCCAAAGTCCGTTGAACACGCCCGACTTAACCGTTCGTTCGGTGTGGGGAACTGGACCGGCACTCCCCTTTCGTCGCATTCAAAGTAACGAATACATTGAAAATGCCCCGTTCGTTTTGGATGGGCCGCGTTGAGGAAAATCGTCGCAGACGTTCCAAAATTGATTCCCATACTTGTTCCTCCTCTCCCTAGGTATGGCATGTGAACCATAGCAGTGATCATCGCTGAGTTAAGGACGCGCTCCCTGAGGTCTTCGTGAGAGGATAGAAACATCCAGCTTTCCATCGTTACCATCGCAGACAACCCGGATTGCTGGGTTAGAGAAAATCCCCTCTCGATAAACATGGCGAAGGCGTCTGACTTCGAGTTCGGATATTTTTCCGCAGCGAAGGTTTTGAAACGCGCATTCATCTGCATCGTCCCCATGTAGGGCGGGTTGGCCACGATCACGTGATACCGCTGGGTGAGCGCCTCGGCTTGTTCAAGCACGCGCAGGACTTTGAGGTGCGTCTCGCGCAGGAAGAGCTGACCGCCGAGGTCCTTCGCCTCGATGGCGCGACGGACGTCGGCGATGGCCCGTTCGTCGAGGCAGGGCTGGATGAGCGAGCCAAAGTTTTTCGCCTCCTCGAACTGGTGGAGCAGCCGGAGCATGGGCTGATTGAAGAGGTCGCCCAGCGCGAGATCTTGGATGTAGTCTCGCAGCTCGTTTTCCGCGAAGCGGACGTCGCGCAGCTCGATGATGTGGGGCCGGACGAGGTGTTCCGGCTGGAAGAAGCGACGGGACTTTTCCCGGGCCTTGAAGACGAGGGCCAGCTCGGCGAGCTGGGCGGCGCGGGGGCAGATCTCCACACCTTGCAGATTGTGCCGCAGGATGAGGCCGGGGATCTCGGTGGGTGCGTAGCCTTCCTCCTCATAGATGTGGCTAAGGAGGTCAAAGGCGTAGGTGAGCATGTGCCCGCTGCCAACGGCGGGATCGCACAGGCGGATTTCCTCGGGTTTAGTGATTTTGAGGAAGTCGGTTTCGGGCGATTCTGCGGTAACGCCCACGTGGGAGAGATCCGGCAGATCCGTGGTATGACCGGACCATTCACGATCCCAGGCCTTGCACAGGGCTGCATGGACCGCATGGAATTTCTCAATCAGATCGTCCACCGGTCCGCCACCGCCGAGCCACTTGATCCCCCGCTGAACGACAAAAAGGCAGTAGCGCAGGTCTTCAAAACCGGCCTTGTCCAAGCCAGCAAGAATCAGTTCCTCGACTTTATCTCCGCCAGATCCATCGAACGTTTCAATGCCCCACCGTGTGCGGCCATATGCCTGTCCATCAATGGTCATCGCATACCATAGGGTGGCGTCATAATCCCCCTGAAGTGAGGCATTCGGTCTGAGCCACATCCATGTTTTAAAATCATGTTCCGTGAACTGAATGCGGTGCTGCCAGTCTGCCTGCCAGGCAGGCGGTTCAGCCGGGGCAGGCTCGATGTAATACGGCATATGGTCGCGCAGCCGGGACTGGGGACGGTTCAGCAGCCAGAGACGGCCCAGGGAATTTTCTACAAGGTAGCGGACGATCCAGTGCGGGGTGAAGAGCTGGGTGACGGCGGGGATGTCCTCCGTGGGCACGGCGCTCTTGCGGGCCATGACCTGGTCCTTCCGCTCGGAGATGTAGAACTGGTAGAGCCAGCCGAGGATCTCGACATTGGCCCGCTGCCCGTCGCCGCAGTCTTCATCGCTGATCTCGGTGCGGAAGCCGTGGACGACGGAGTGCTCGGTGAGGAGGTCATCTGGCAGGAGCAGCTCGGTTTCGTCGTCGAGCTTCTCGAAGAGGTTCGGCAGCAGGACATGGTAGAAACGGCAGGCGGCGAGAACGAGGTGGCGATAGACTTCGCCCTGAGCATCCGGGGAGGGAATGCGGCCATCCAGGAGGTCATTGAGCCGCTGCGGGTCGGTGTAGGACTTTAGCTCCTCAGGAAGGGCTCCGCTGCGGGTGAGCCGGAGCAGCTCAGGCTGTGTCTCCGCCGCGCTGGCCGGTGTGAGGACGCGGGCACGGAATGGATGCCAGCCACGGGCATCCATGAAGCGGAGCGCGGCGAGGCGGTTGAACCAAGTGTAAGCCACCCGCTCAATGAGCCCCGCACGGTCTGCCTGGGCAAGCTTACGCAGCGCCGCCACCTGCGGTGCAAAGGTGGTGAGATAATCCGGTGTCTGGGCGGTGAGTGCGACATCCAACTTGCGCGTGACCGCCTCCATGAGCTGGCGGCGGACGGCGGGGGCGAAGGTCTTGAGGGCGGAGGTATTCATTTACGGATTCGTGAAAATTTGCAGTGGTTGCGGGCGCAAGGGGACCCCTGCTGCACGGAAGGAATCCAGATCGGTCGAGCGGAACCAGCTCAGACTCACATCGAGCGATGCCCTCCTACTTCCTTTGCGGATTCGTTCCTCTGAATCGACTTCGAACTGAGCGGTGAGTGCTCGCTGACGAATTGGGGTGCCCTCACCATTGAAGACGATTTCCCAATCGGTCCAATCCTCGGAAAAAGCGATGACCACCAGCAGGTCAGGAACGGAGCTGAAGCCAATGAGGGTGCTCGCTTTACGACACTTGACCTGAACGTCGCGTTGCTGACCAGCAATGGTCGTGAAGCCGTCATGCCCCCGGCGTTGAGTCTCATCCAGGGTGAGTTCGAGGTACTGTGCCGCCAGCATCTCGCCAATATCTCCAACGAGGCGACCATCAAGGGTGAAGTGCCGGGTGGCGTCCAGTCTCGCCGCAGCTTCTGTGAGCTTCGCTGTCTGCTCTTCAATTGCCCGCAAGATTGTGACGAGTGGCAGTGGTGTTTGGTGCTTCATGACTGGTGCGAATCAGAGCCGGAAATAGGTCTGGATGGCCTGACGGAGGGTTTCAGGGCGCGAGGTTCTCAAGGAGTTGGATTTCAATGAGGCAAGGATGGCGGGCCATTCGGGGGAGTCTGTGGGAAAGGCCTGAAGGAAGGTTTTGAGGTCTTCTACGATGGATGCTGGCAGTTCTGGCCCCGGCTCACCGGGGAGCGTGGCCGCAAGGCGGAAGACATCGGCGCGGTGCTTGCTGGTGTTTTTTGCATCCACGGTTTCTCCGGCGGCCTCGCGCCGAGTGAGATTGAGCCACGCGTGGGCTTTGAGAGGGATCAGCGCGGTGGCATTGGCGACGTGTAATCCGTCCCGCAGGTCGTGGTGTGTCTGGATCAGGCCATAGTAGGCATCATCGAGCAGGATAGCGGACAAGCTGTGCTGACCGGGCTCAACGGCGATGGGGATGATTTCTTGGTCCGGGCCGAGGTCAAGGCCCTCGGGACTGCGGCTGAACAACTCCAGCATGAAGGGGAAGTCTTCCCGTGCTGGTTTGGCAAAACGATATAGGATGGGGACGCCTTCACTGCGCTCGCGAATCTCATATTTCCCCTCCGTCACAAAGGCCCGCATCGCTGCAACAAAATCCTGACTTAGCACCTCGATCATGAGGACGATGTCCAGATCCTTGGTCGCACGAAACGTTAGCCCTTCGGAAGCAAACCACTCTTCACAGGCGGCACCGCCAATGAGAGTGAAGGAGCCTTCAAACGGGCGGAAGCGCTCACGGAAGATGTCGAGGCTTTTTACCATGAGACTTGGGCGAGGAGAGTTTCAAGCTGCTGCTGGATGCGCTCGTCCGGGGACTCCCGTAGGCTGAGGTAAAGGGAGAGTGGATCAACCTGCGTGTCACTGCCCAGGAGGAGAGGATTGTAGCTCCAACTTTCCATGCGCAGATTTGCCTCCTCAGGCCCTTGGCATCTCCGGTAAAGACCGCTCTCGAGGCTGGCTTGGAAAGTGGCGGAGGGCAGCGCGTAGGTGGGCAGACGGTCGTCCGATATATCCGTGCAATGACTGAGTGCGCTGATGCCCGCCGCAAGGGCCGGATAGCCAGGCTTCTCCCATTGCAACCAGTGGGCCTTTTTCACTGGACTGCTCAGGAGAGGCTGCATTTGCTCCCACAGCTCTCTGCCATGGACCTTGAATGCCAGCGTGAGGGAACGGCCCTGGCGCAACGTGCCGCAGACATCCGCCACCTCCAGTTCATCCTTCACCTTGGTGAGCATGATGGGTGAATAGCCGATCTTTTCGGCGATGTTTCGCAGGGATAACCCCTCGAGAGTGTGACGCTGGAGGTGGTGAAGCACCAGACACTGGGCGGCAGGTGTGAGACGTTTTCCTCGCTCCGGTTTGGGCTGGGAGAAGCGTTCGCGCAGGTCAATCATTGCCGTAGGCAGAAACAACTGGCTGCCGGGAACAATGAAAGGTATGCCCAAGCGTACCATGCGATTGCGGGCATGGGAGGGCAACATGGGAAGCACGAGCACCACCGTTTCGCCAAGCTGGTTTCTCAGTGTCTCGGCCTGATTCTCGTACTCGCCAGGGGAACCGGCATCCCAGTCGTTTTTCTCCAGAGCAATCAGATACCTGCGGCTAAAGAGGTGAAGGCTTTGGATCTGGTAGCGTTCCCGCAGGAAAAGCGGCAGCCCGGCAGCCTTTTCGGCCGCCAGATGAGGACGCTCACCCGAGACGGTTTCGAGGTAGTCCAGCAGGCGCTGTGAGAGGGGAATCATGGCTGAATACACTATTTATGCATGATACACAAAGCAAGTGTATCGTGCATTATTTGTGTATTGTAATGGTTCACAGACTGATACGGTTGCCTTTTTCCAATTCTGCCTGGGCTGCCGTGCGAAGAGCCGCCAGCCATTGATCAAGGTCGGTTTCGGAGGCGATGTAAGGGAGACTGCATTGCGGGCGAAGGCTGGTGGCGGAGGTGTAGCGCACCGGTGGCGCGAGTGGAGGCGTTTTTTCACCAAGCTTGCTGGGAGGCACCGGGGCCGGAGTGGCGAGCCGCGAAGCCAAGGCAAGCTGGGCTGGGTAATCCTGCGTGAGGTAGCGCTGAAGGCGGTCACGAATGCCAGTGACGAAGCGGGCTGACTGGATGGTTTCACGGGCTGTGCGTGTGAGATCCAAGACTTGTTTGCGCCCAGCTTCATCAAGCGAGGCAAAATCTTCGATAGCCCGGATACGTGTCTGCTGCGCGTCCAAGGTAGCCAGGGCTTGTTCGCGCTCGGCCTTGAGCAGGTCCGCAAGGAGGCCGCGCAACTTGGTCACGGCAGATTTGGCCGCAGGGACACCACTCCCACGATAAGGATGAAGAGACGCTGCCAGGTCGCGCAGGGGTTGCACCTCAGAGGCAGGAACTTCGGCAAAGTTGGCCTCCTCTTCACGCAGGAAGGTGATGGCTTCATCATACGCAGTGCGTTGTGGACCATGCATGAACGCTTTGATCGGAGCAACGAAATCGTCCTTGGCCGCGAGGAGATCATCCTGGAAATCGGCCAGATGGCTGAGCAGGTAGGTGTAGTCCTTTGCCGCCAATGTGGTGAGACGTGTGACGATGGAGCAAAGCGGTTCGAGGAACGGATACCGCGGGGCTTGGTCGAGCAGCACGATGAGATCCCGAGCCTCAGCAGCCAGGGCTTCCGTGGTGAACTGGCCAACAGAACGAGCATCCGTGCCCACATTGGCGCGGTCGAAGAAATCGTGATGGAAGGCTTTTAAAGCATTGACCTTGGTAGCGTCAAACTGCTCCTGGATCCGCACCTTCACATTGCCATACTGGCGAGAGTTTTTCAGGTGATCAAAGGCATGGCGGGCATCCAGTAATTCACCCGCACGCAACTCGAGTTTGCCCATGCGGAAGAGGCGGCCTACGAGGGTGAGAACGGCCATCGGATACCAGCCGTAGGGGCGCTTGCCAAAAAAACGAATAATCTCCTCAATAGAGGTGCGTGAGCCGTCATTTTGATTTCGCAAGACGTAGGTGAGGATCTCCTGCTCAGCCTCTGAGGGTTGTTGGGTGCCGCTGGTGAGGAGGTCATCCTGCGAGAGGAGTGCCTGTGACAGGGTTGCCTCGTCATAGCCACCCTTCAACATGCGCAGACTGGGGAAGGAGAATGAGATGAGTTCCTGGCAGGCCTTGGAGAAACGGTTACGAGCATCACCCGCTCCCACGCTGTCGAGCCGCGATCCATTCAGATAAAGCGGGGCTTTGCTAAGGAACTCACTGGCCATGTCACGCATGGCGGTAGCCCGGAGTCCGTTCTGCTGGCTGCGCTGATCCAAAATGGCTTTTCGAGTATCATCTCCGGCCCCGGTGTTTTGCTGTACATACTTTTTGGTCTTGAGGAACAGCCGTGCTTGATCGTTTAGACGCGTGTCGGCAGGAAGGACCGTCAGAAGTTCCGCTTTGCCAGTATTCTGCGCCGCCAGAGTGGTGGCGTCAGTGTGATTGGGGTGCTCAGGTGTGATGACATTGAGGGCAATATCTGCATCTTTGCCCATCAGCGCATCGTCAAGCTTCCGCGCGTAAGTGTAGTCTTGACCATTCCCCTCATAACGGATCTTGGGATCACGCAGGACGTCTGAGAAGAGTACGGTGGCAAGTAAATCGGCCACCTGCGAATCATCAATCTCTGTGTTCTTGATTTCGACCTCGATGTCCTTTTCGGTGTCCGTGAGAAACTCGAAGAGATCGCCATTCCTTTGCAGATAACACTGACTTTCCAGTTCTGCTAATGCCTTGAGGACAGCCTTTTCGTGAGCACGAATATCGACGTCAGGCCGGTCGATCAAGAGAATGGCAACATTGCGCGGAGAGGCTTTGAATTCACGCACCCACTTGAGCAGGAAAAGAGACTTGAGAATTCGGATCGGGATGCCTTCCCCCAACTGCCGCTCCGCCATTTTGATCGTGGTCTGCATGTCACCACGAATCGACGCAGAGATACCATCATACATCAGATCGAAGGTGGCAAGGTGCCCCACTTCCTGATTTCGCACCGTCTTGGCAACCTCCTGGAAAACGGCAAGCATGGAGCGCTCGCCAACCGAGAGATACTTGCCAGTAAAAACGCCGTGCTTTGAGAGCTGCTGGATCGCTAGCTGAAACAAATCGAACTGATAGGTGTGGAACGGATAGAAACCGCAGAACTCATCGCTGCCCCGCCAGCCTTTGAAATCCCGCGAGTTGTCGCCAAAACGATAAAGCGTCTGGAAATTGTCTTTTTCCTGGTCGTAAATCTCAGTGAGGACTTCTGGTTCCGCCTCCTTTTTCGCCAGGAGTCGTTGTTGTATGACCTCCCGAACATCGTCACTAGCCAAAGTGAGTTGAGTTTTGAATCGTCCGATAATTTTGGAGATATTGTCTTGGTCCAACTTCGTTTTGAAGGCTCCCAATATTCCATCGAGATCAGCTTGAGAGGTCACAAAAACCCAAGCTCTGCCGTTGCAGACGGTGCCGAGCGTTTCCGCCACGGTCTGTAGATTGAGCATGAGCTTCGAGTCCTGGCCGATGAATTGGCCCACCTCATCGACAAAGAAATTCAAGCGAAAGCCAGGAGGCTGCCTGGCGATATAATCCTTTACCATTTCCGCGAAACTTTCGATGGAAACGCGGTAATCTTCTCGGACCTGCCGCATGAGGGTTGAAGCTTCGGATTCGGTAACGCTGAAATGCGCAGAGTAAGCCTTGGCAAAGGCAGCTTTACGAGCTGTGGCGATAGCCTCACGATCTTTCTCCCAGGGGGCACCATTGATCTTCAGGTAGGTCTCTTTGAAAGGGAGGAAATCGCCTCGGACGTCCAGGTCATGCTCAAAGCGGGCGATATACCCCTGTTTACCGTAGTAACCTTGCAACTCGTTCAACACTTTGACAAAAACCTCAAGAATGGGCGCAGCATGGTCCCCGCCGATACCATCGAATTTCTGGTCAATGTTGAACAAGATGCTGCGTGAGGGAATAGCAGTCGCCTTGCGCAAATTAGCCTTCACGATCTCATCCTCGATCTTGGGAAGAATAATATCCGATGGGCGGACTCCGCTGGTCAAGGGCTCTCCATTAAGGATGAGAGAAAGTATCTTTAACAGGTGAGATTTACCTGAGCCAAAGAAGCCGGAAATCCAAACGCCGTTGGCTGTGAGTTCGGTGAGATAACGGTCGGTGAATTCACCCAGTCCTCGGGCAACATCGCGCGTAACGACATACTCCTCCAACTCGGTCTGAAGATTGCGGTCGTCATCGGCTTTGATGACGCCATCAATAGGGCGTTCGACGGGTTTAAGGAAAAGCTCCTGGATTTTCATGAGAGGTCAGAGACGATAGTGATCGAGGTTTGTGGCACGATAATATGGGTTGTTGATCCGAGGGCTCGGGATCGAACCGAAGAGACGCAAGTGGGAACCTCCTGCCGGGTCCTGTGCATATTCGCCGGGGAAGAAGATCACCACTGGATGCCTCAGCATGGCAGGCTGAAGTGACTCTAAGATGGTGTGGGTGCGCAGGAATGGAAAAATCCGGCCAGGGCCAGTTATCAGAGTCAATTGCACACCGTCTTCTCCGATTTCCCTTATCAGGCGCGGGATCAGGTGGGTCTTGGGGTCTGAATAGTTCTGGAGTGTTTCGAGTATCTCCACCTTTTCAGAATCCGCTTCACCCTTCAAAAGGTCATCAAGGATATCGTGCTCTTCCAATTCCTCTAAAACAAGGCTGAACAGGTCGAGGGATTTTAGAATGATACCCGTGCTGCGTATTCGGCCCACCAAACCATCAACCATTCGTCTAATGGCATCCTCCTGTGAAGGTTCATAAGTTTGAATGAAGATAGGTACTTCATTAGCGAGCCCTTTCATGGCCAGAAAACTTGGATGACTGAGGATATTAAAAAGTCGTTCAGACAGGTCGTTCATGGTCAGTGAAAATCAGCAGTTCGATATTTCGTTTTCAGGAACAAGAAATCCAGCCAGCCACGTTGGGTTGTCACAAGTGATAACTCGGATGACGGCGGGCGAAAGAGCTGGGCGCTGGATCATCCCCAGAGGGCTGCTCCTCGCTAGCAGGCCCCCCTCAGCGAGCATTCTTGTTAACACCTGCCGGATTTTATTCTTTGATGAGGAGGTCAATTGTTCAAGTTCCGGGTAAATCAGTCCTTTGTTTTCGATGTAGATTTCATAATCGGAATGGCGAAGAACAGGATCATGCGCGGCGAGTTTGTCCCTAAGAACTTCGGAGGCAAATTCAAAGGCGAATTGAATGTGTTTACAAGCAGCAAGCCAAGCGATGGCTGCGCGGTCTTCCGCAGTGGCTTGAGCCAGGAGTGTGATCTGACCCAAAGTTAACCTTTCCAGCCTCTGACGGAGTTCTCTCTCAAGGCGAATCGCGCTGCTGGCACTTCGGCATTGAAGAGCATTCGAGGAAAGAATGCGCTCTCGTGCGAGGTCCCAATCTCCAAGCTGCAGATAGAACTCTGCAACAATCCGTGCCAATTCCGGCCTCAATGACGCAGCGGTAAAACTGAGATTATAACTGGTCGGAGTTTCGGTAGGCATTTAGTAGCATCCATTGTCTGGAAGGCATCTAAGCGGGGCATCATGATCAGGGCAAGAAATGCCGTTCAATTTTTACAGGATTCCATACAATCAGATCCAAGGCGGCTGACACGTTGTCAGCGGCAGAAGCCATAACAGTCGGAACTGTTCTGTAGCTCAGCTGAGGCGAACGATCTGCACTCCGCCAGTGCTTCGGACTCATTTTAAGCGAATGGCATTTCCTTTGCTAGAGGAAACAAACGGGTATGTCCAACGGTCAGTTTCGTTTCCAGGCTTTCTTCTCATGAATTCCTTTCTTTCCATATCATTTCCAGCGGGCTGGCTTCGTTTCCCGTTTCCCTGCCTAGGGGGGCAAAATGGAAACGAGGGAATTTGAGGGAGCGCAGCAGCCTACGCGATGGCTTCATAATCCCTGCCGTTACTTTTGATTATCCCTGCTTTTTTGAGTTTGTTCGCCCACTTGCTGATGGTCCCAGGCTCCACATTCAGTAGCGTAGCAAGCTCTGAGTTTTTGCCGATGCCTTCCCGAATAAGGGCAAGCAGCGCCTATGAAAATGCTTCCCTCGGGCAGCATTTCGGAGAGCTTCGTTTGATGCAAGGGATCTGCAATGTTCACGCCCCGGCCCCCAGTGAGGAAAAGGCGTTCATTGCTGAGGAGGAAGAACTTTTCCGAAGTGATGCCAATGATGCGCATTCGTTCCTGAACGTCTGCCAAGTTCATTTCCGCATCGAAGTAATAGACGGGACGAGGGCCTTCGCCTGCCTGCCATTCCCCCAAAGATAAGTGTTCAGCGATGGCGTTTCCTATGTGCATGGCCATCCAGCTTTTTCCAGCGCCCCAAGTTCCGTGAATAGCTCAGCGGCTTCGTGAATATTTATTCCTTCATGAGGCAGATCATGCCCTATGCGAACCCGGCTTTGGAGATGCTTTACAGCTATGGCCCCTTCCTGCTTCCACACCTGCCGCTGGATCGGGATATCGAGAGGGTGAAGATTGGTGATGCAGTGGAACTGCAATACTACCGCCTCAAACAAATCTACCAAGGGGCTATCGTGCTGCATGAGGGCGAGCCTGAAGGTGTGCAGAGTCCGACGGATGTTGGCACTGGTCGCACCAAGGAGGAGAAGGTCCCGCTTTCGGAGATCATTAAAGTTCTAAATGAGCGCTTTGGCACTCACTTCACCGAAGAAGATCGCTTCTTCTTCGAGCAAATACGCGCAAAAGCCGCATCCAACCCGCAGGTGGTGAATCTACGCCGAGCGAACCCGTTTGATAAGTTTAAGATGGGTCTCAAGCAACTCATCGAAGATTTGATGATTCAACGCATGTCCGAGAATGACAAGATCGTCACCCGCTACATGGAAGACGGCGAGTTTGGCAGCACCGCCTTTGCTGAGCTTTCCAAGGCGATTTATGAATCAATCCCACAAGAAGAAAAACCTGCTGCTGCGTGATGATCCGAAGCAGCTTCGCGCCTCGGGAAAGGTTTGCATGATGTCTGGCTACCGCCTTCGGAGACCACCTGCAGGTGCAGGCGGCTACACTTAACTCTAGAGTTAGGTATGCTGGATAAGGACCGCTAGGGTGAGCTGGGCTGTGCGGGTAAACTGAGGTTGTATGAAAAGACTGGGTTATGATGTGATCGGGGATATTCACGGGCAATTTGATAAGCTGGTGACTCTGCTGGGGCGGCTCGGCTATCTGTCTTGCGGTGAGGGATTTCGACATCCGGCGGGGCGGCGGGTGATTTTTCTGGGGGACTACATTGATCGAGGGCCGAAGGTGCGGGAGGTGCTGGTGACGGTGAGGGCGATGGTGGAGGGTGGGGTTGCTTTGGCGATCCTGGGGAATCATGAATACAATGCGATCTGCTACCACACGCCGGATGGTGCGGGGGGCTGGTTGCGGGCTCGCAGGGAGGATCGAGACCGGGGGCTTCGTGTCACTCTGGAACAATTTGTGGGCCGGGAGGAGGATTGGCAGCGGTGGCTGGTCTGGATGCGTGGACTGCCGTTGTTTTTGGACCTGGGGGAATTGCGCGCTGTGCACGCTTGTTGGGATGAATGGAGTATTCACCACCTTGCGGGGATGCGCCTAACTAACGATGCAGTTCTGAGGGCGAGTGCGCAGCCGGGGACGGCTCTTTTTTACGCGGTGGATAGCTTGCTCAATGGTCCGGAGATGGACATGCCAGAGGGTTATTTTCTCCATGATGACCAGGGCTGGATGTATAACCGGGTGCGGGTGCGCTGGTGGGATGTGCCGGAGGTGGCACGGGTGGGGGAACTGGCCCTGCCGGTGCCGTTTAGCGATGCCGGGGATGCGACGGCTGAGCAACTGCGGCTACTGCCGAACTATGGGCGGCAGGAGCCTCCGGTTTTCTTTGGCCACTACTGGCTGGCGGCGGATGCGGTGAAGGCTCCGCTGCGAGATAACTTGGCTTGTCTGGACTTTAGCGCGGCGTATGAGGGGCCGCTGGTTGCTTACCGCTGGGATGGTGAGAGGCGGCTGAGCGCGGCGAAGTTTGTCGGGTGACCACTTGTTAGCTTAGCGCTTTGGCGATCTGCTGGATCTCGGCGGGTTCGACGCCACGGCGGCGCATTTGGCGGTCGTTCCAATGCAGGGCGAGGGGGCGGCCGTAGTCTTTCATGGGGGTGAACTCGCGGGAGATGACGTCTTGCTCTGCCAAACCGTGCAGCCCTATGGAGGGGAGCAGGCCCAGGCAACTGCCGCGCAGGATGAGATCGCGCATTTGCAGGAGGGAATCACACTCGAAGGCGGGCTGAAAGTGGCCGCAGAGATCGGTCATGGCTCGACGAAAGGTGCTGTCTAACTGACCGCCGCTGATGCTGGCGGCGATGGGCAAGGAGGAAAGAAGGGTGGGATCTTCTAGCCGGGATTTGGGCTGGGCTCCGATGAGCCGACGTGAGGCGCAGAGGAAGAATCTAACTTTCACGAGGGGGTGCCGGGGGAGACCTTCGGGGATGGCATCTTCGCGGACGATGGCGAAGTCGAGACGGCCATCTTGGATGTGCTCGATGAGGTCGCGGCTGCGCTGCGAGGAGAACTGCAAAGTGGGGTGGTGAAGGGAGCGGCGGATTTTTGCTGCTGCGGGGAGGAGGAGCCATTCGAGGATGCTGGCACCAGCGCCGAAGCTGAAGATTTTGGGCTGCTTTTGCTGGTCGAGCTGGAAGTCTTTGAGGTCTTGGAATTGCTCGCGAATGACTCGGGCGAGGCGCTGACCGGCGGGGGCTAGGGCGAGGGTTTTGCCTCGGCGGATGGCAAGCTCTGTGCCGAAGAATTCTTCCAGCTCGCGAATCTGGCGGCTTATCAAGGCTTGGCGGCTGAGGTCGCCTGAGGCGGCTTTGGTGATGGAGCCAGCTTCGGCAAATTCGACAAAGCTGCGGAGTCTTTCCAGCGAGAGCCCGCCACGTGTGAAGAGGGATTCAAACATAACTGTGTGGATATAGATACGCCATTTTAACAACTTTTGCAATGAAGGTTTGGGCGGATGGTACCGGGATGAAAACCTCGTTGGATGGTCTTGAAACTCGGGAGGAACGGGTGGCTGCGGTGGATGAGCTGATCCGCAGTGCGCAGGCTTATCACACGCCGGCGGCTTTGCGGGCGTTGCTGGAGTTTACGCGTCGGCTTCCCGCTTACTCGCCCTTCAACTGCCTGCTGCTGCACCTGCAAAATCCCGAAGTGACCTTTGTGGCCCCGGCGGATAAATGGAGGAAGCTGGGGCGGGGCCTGAGGGCTGGCGCGCGGCCTTGGGTGATCCTAGCGCCCATGCACCCGGTGATGTTTGTCTTTGACGTGGCGGACACCGAGGGGGCAGAGTTGCCACCTGAGGTGAGCCGTTTCTTGATGCCGAGCTTCAGTGTGAGGGGGGAGGTCTCGCTAGTGGTTTGGAATCGGCTATTGCGAGCGTGTGCGAGGGCTGGAATCCTGGTGGAGAGCGTGGCGCTGCCGAGTGACCTTGCGGGGGATATTGGCCGGACGAATGGGGGATTTCGAGTGAGGCTGAATGAGCAGCATTCTCTCACGCAAAAGTTTGCCACGATAGCCCATGAGTTGGGGCATTTGTTCTGCGGGCACCTGGGTGGGATTTCTCCCGGAGGTGGGCCGTCGAATCGCATGGCCTTGTCCTTTCCTGGGCGTGAACTGGAGGCCGAGGCGGTGGCGTGGCTGGTATGTCAACGCTGCCAGATTTGGCCTGCCTCGGCACGCTACTTATCGGGGCATTTAGCGCCAGGTAGCGAGCTCCCGGAATACAGTCTGGAAGCCCTTTTGGTGGCCGCAGGTGCTGTCGAGCAAATGATCCGTGGGAGAGTGCCTACCTGGCTAAAGAGGAACGAACCCCCACGACGCCAATCACGATGAATGACTTTATCCTCCTCAATCCTGACGACTACAGAGAGAAGTCCCCAACCCAAAGAAGCCTCGAAATACTGCATGAACTGCTGGCGGCGGAAACGAACCCTGAGCGGCGGGCCGAGATCCAGGATGACCTCCACTGGCTGGCAGGAAGTGATGGGTATCCATACCCGCTGGAGGTGGATGAGGTGGATTTTGAAGAGGTGGTGAAGGAGATCCAACGAGGACCGGTGGAGATACCACGTGGATGGTTTTCATGGCCTCATCACAGTTGGTTAGCCTTTACCCCGTATTCGATTTATCTGGGGCTGCGCGAGGAGTGGCGACTTTTCTGGGAGTTCTGTGAAAGGCAGCCGAGGGTGCTGGATGAGAGGATGCAGCGTGAGGTGAAACGCCATGCGTGGCAGGTCGGGCGCTTGGGACACGTGGGCTTGATTGAGCGCAGTTGGCCCTGGCTAACACGCCAGGAAAGAGGCCTGGCCCTGGCGGGTGTGGCGGAGGTTCCTCAGGTCTTTGAGCGAGGCCTCACGGGTGATGGACTGACGCCTGCCATTCTTGAAAAGCGGGCATGGCAAAGCTGGATCTTGGCGCGTTTGGACGATGCTGAGCTATCCACCGATGCTCTCCTGGAATTGCTGTGCTGTGCCGTCTGGTGCGAGTGTGTGCCTTTGCTCGCAAGACTTTTGGAAAAGGGACGAGATCAGTTGCACGCGAATGCCCAGCGACAGGCGTTGATGCACCGGATGGATCTAACAGAGGCAGCTCCTCGCGAGCCTTCCTTTGAAGGGGAAAGTGACCGGGTGGTGGATAGGCTTCTCGAAGCATCTTTGCAGCGTGCGTGGCTGCCTGGGGTGCGCGAAGCGGTGGCGAGGGGTGCCGATGTTAACTTGAGCTTTATGTGTGTGACCCGTTGGTCAACTGTGGTACGCACCTCTCTAGGAGTGGCGATCATGCAGATGCGGAGCGGTCGCATTCGGGACCTTGCGCAGAAGGTCTTTCATTTTTTGGTGAGTTGTCCAGATCTTGAAACGGGTGTGCGTCACTCGGCCGCTTTGGAGGCGGCGATTCAGTATCGAGAAGAGGCGTGCGTGCGGAAAATGATTACCCGAGGCGTGATCCTGGTGCCGGAACCGTAGCCGAATTGCCATGGGCGGTAAAAAGGCCGGCTGAATGGTGGGCTCCCAAAGTGTCCGAAAAATGTCCGACAGGTCAAAATCGCAGTCTTGTTTATCGTGAGATTTAACTGCTCTAAGTCCTTGAAAATCAAGGGGTGGTGCCGGAGACAGGACTCGAATTATTCTAGGGTTATTGAAATACAGGCATAAAACCTATGCGTGTGCCATCTGTGTGCCGTTATAGGCAGGCCTTGATCAGGGCTAGGAGACCAGGGAGGGGCATGCTGGCGCTCATGTTTTGGCTGCACCATTCGACACTCTGGCTCTTGCGGCCATCCAATTTTAGGAGGCTTGTCGTGTGAGGCTTCGGTTCACCGTCATAGTCGAGTGTGACTCGGAGGGCGGTATGACCTTCGCCGTTTTTGAGGTCTAGGATTCGGCAGTCTTTGTTGTCCCAGCGACCTGGAGTAAAACCCAAAATCACAAGTTCGTTGAGCAGTTCTTCGGGAGCGTTTTGTGCTGTTTTCATCGTGCAAACACTATGGTCTAACAAACGAAGTATATCAACGTTTACCAGACCTTTTTCGCAGATAGTTTCAGGCTTTAACCCAGCCTCCTTACGTGCGTAATCCGCGAAATCGGGAAGGGTGCAATGCTCACGCTATCCGCTTGGTTGCCACCCAAACAGTAGGCAGTGCGGCCCTCTACGCGGTCCAGAAGACAGACGTGATTTCCCCCAGGCCTGGTCATCACAATGGTGTCCCCTCGCTGCCATGTCTGGGGCTTTTTCAGATCCACGGCTCTCCCCCATTTGGACCATTCGGCGGCGCGGTAGTGCTCAGGTGGCACGCCGGTGGCGGTCTCGAAGCCCACGCCCCCTCTGAAGCACCCACACCAGGCGGTCTTACTGTCATCGCCATTCAGCCAGGTCGCTGCCTCCTTGATCCAGGCTTTGATCTTTGGGTTGCTCCCAGCTCCTGGCACTTCTTTCGTCCCGAGATATCTGAGGGAGGCGGCAAAGAGACGGGCAGAGGAAGAGGGAGGCGAGGTGCTCATGCCCCCTGGGCCATGTCAATCCAGCGGGGGCACTAGGGGCCTTGACGGAGGTGCTAAGGTTCGCCCTTATGTTCCGCTGCTCAATTCCCCTCACCCTTTCCATCTTCATTCTAGGCGCAGCAGTCCATGCTGGAGAGGTGATTACTTTGAAAGCAATCACAGCAAAGGAGAGCGCCCCTGTCACCATCGCAGCTGGAGAGTCCTTTAAATATCTTTCTGCATCTCAAATCAGCAGCAGTTATGTCGGTAGAGCCTATATGCGAGTGCTCCTGCCAGAAATGGGCAGCACCTGGTTAGAATTCGAAATCTGGGATGAACAATACAGGAATTTTCCCATTGCTGGTCCGGCTACGGTCGTTTACGCCCGGCCTGGTAACACGCCTGCCATCATGTCTATCGAGGTAACTCGTTCTGCCTCTTTCAACCCGACGATTCCCACCTCTGCGGTCGTCATTCCCAATGACGCAACGGGGCAATTCGAGGTGATCTTGGAATCCAGCACGGATATGATCACTTGGACTGCCGCCCTGCCTGGCACCTATGGCGGAAGCACCGAAAAGCGCTTTTTCCGCACTCGTATCCAACGCGCCCCGTAAGGCCTAGCCTCAGAGCTTCCGAGCGGTCTCCACGCGTTTCATCGCATCTTCAGCGATACGGATTGTCTCATCACCGATCCAGCCGTCTTTCAGCGCGCCTACCGTCTCTTGCAGCTCCCGCGCTCGCTTGCTCTGGTAAGACTGAACCAGGGCAGTCACGAGCCAAATCCCGGTCGCTACCAGAGCCGTGGTAAGCTTCTCCAACACATCGGGCGGGATCTCGATCCCGAGGGTGGTTAGCCAGGTCACCAGCGCGCCCAGCGCGGCTCCCACGAGCCACTGCACCGCCATGCCGATTCGGGAATGCACTGCCTTAAGGAAGAGAGGTATGATTGCGTCCATGCCGCTAGGGGCGTGTCAACTTTGCTACGATCACGCCAATATCTACAATCAGCCTTACAACTGGCAGGTATTCAGTCATCATCTCCATCCATGGCTTTTTACTTGTGGCTTTTTTTGTCTTATTAGCGCGAGGCTTGGCTTTGCGTTTTGGTTTCATATCGTTCCTGGATTTACACTTTTTCTGGTGAGCACTGGCGGCGGCGTGGGATGAAATTTTCGAGGTTCGGCAGAGGGAAAATTTTGTCTTGGGCAGTTGGTTGTTAGCCTCTGTTCCAGCACCAACATTGCTCGTTGCCTTCTGGAGATCCAAGTGCCGGTGGTGCCAGAGTTCCTGGCCATCTGAGTCTGATTTAGTGGGATTCATGGGGATATTCTGAGTCAGTTTTTCGGTTTAATCACAGGACCCTTAGCGCCATTGGCGCACAGCTCGGCTTGCTCTATAGGTGAAGTTTCCCGCCTTTTCGGGCGCTTGGCTTGTGGAGTTGGTTGATTAAACACTCCTCATTTTGCCTCTCTACTGGCCTCAGTTCATGCTGCCCAATATGCCCTTTGCCTCCCCCTGCTCCCCCTCGCTTCGTACTTGACCCGCAAAAGAGTACTGTTCATACGTGCAGCATTATGGATTTCAAAACCGATGGCGGCGAAGTGCGCAGCACGGACTACTTCAGCTCAGGCGAGCGGCTAAAAGGCCGCGCCTGGCTTATGGTCATCCAAACCACGTGGCACTTCTTTCTCCCGCAGACTTGCGGTGGCCGGGTGAAGCTGGCCCAGGTGTATCCCATTGAAGCCGAGGAAGAGTCAGAAGGGTGGATGTGGTGCCTGGATCTGGATGGCGTCACCTATCCCCTGCCCCTCAGGCAGATCCAGGGGGCGCGGCCCCGTCTGCCCGATCTCGGCCAGGTGCTTCGGCGTAGCTGCCTCCTCCACACTGATTATTACGCCAAGCTAGGCCCGTGGTTCTTTGGGGCCATCCAGGTGGGCATGCAATCTCACGGCCGCACGCTTTACGTGGCCCGTGATCGGCGGCTGAAAATCGTATCCTGATACTCCCATGTGCAATCGTTACCACTACTCAGGCCGTGACATCTCCCGCATCGTGGAGCGGCTCCGCGTCTATCCCATTGCCCAAGAGCCGACTGACATCTGGCCCAGCAAACCTGCGCCGGTGTTGCTCCAGCGCCACGATCATCACGCGGCCATCGAGATGATGCCATGGGGCATCCAGCCAGACTGGCAACGCACATTGCTGCTCTTTGCTCGATTTGAGACGGCCGCGATCAAGCAGAGCTTTCGCATGGCCTACCGGATGCGGCGCTGCCTGGTCCTGGCGACCGGCTTCTGGGAGACGCGCTACTTTGAGAGCCCTGATCAACCCATGGTCATCGCAGGGATCTACGATAGCTGGTATGAGGGCCGGGACACGCCAAGCCAAGGTTTCACCATGCTCAGTGCCCCCGCTACGCCAGCGGTGCAGCCCTATAATGACCGCATGCCGCTTATTTTGCCTGAGGAGGCCTGGCAAACTTGGCTGGATCCCATCAGCACCCTAGAGCAGCTCTCCACGCTTATGCGCCCCTGGGAAGGCGAGCTTGTGACCAAAGATCAACCCACTCTCTCCCCGCCCCGGCCCATCGAGAAGCCGGATCCCACAGAGCAGCTGGAATTGCAGTGGTGATTTGGCGACCAAGGACGCCTAAATAAGCCTGGCAGAACTTAATGCTCTTCAGGATCGAACATATCTTCCTGATCCCTCAAATCATTCCCCTGTGCCAACTCATGTTCAAAGTCTGCAATGTCGTCAGTGTAATCAAACAATAGCTGAATGTGCGTATGCTTGGTTTCATTGATGTACACGACATCATTATGAAGCTGGATGTTTTGATTCCGCTGTGAGCGGCGACGACGAGACACACTCTGTTCAAGAAACTCTGGGGTGGCAAGATCCACGTGACACCACAGGGTCTGCTTACCGCCCCCTTCCAATTCTTGCTGAATACAGTGGTATTGACGAACCTTTCGGCCTCCGAAATTTTTCCGGGCGGTGCCCATCGCGTTACCGAGTTCGTCACTCAGCAGCTGAACTTGAGTCTTCATTGGAACATCCCAGAGCCCCTTCTGAATAGCCCAAGCGGCCAATTCACCCTTAGAGAAAGGCTCATAACCGTGTTCAGCTTCATAGACCTTGATCAATCGATCGATCAATTGTTCGTTATATGGTTTAGACATGACTGTAGTGTAGTGGCTGCGATGTTACTTGTTTTTCCCGTATCCATCACACATCGCGGTGATGAGAAGGTGTTCTCGAATTTTTGGTCTTAAATCAGCATGACGTTCCCAGCCAATAATGCCCTTGTGCTGTAATTGGCCGACTACAATGCTCGGATGCACTCCCATCCTACCCGCAAATGGGATAATAGATTCCCTGTTAAACCATGGCTTTGCGCGAAGAGCAAAACGATGAATCTGGTCTTCATTCACTAACCAGTTTGCAGCCTCTATATCTGCCCTTTTTTCCATTTCAGAAACCATCCGCGCGCGGTCTTCACCTACGATATCGAGGTCTAAGGAAAGAGGATCTTGATTCGCAATATGCCTCATCTCATGAATCAAGGTGTGCCAAAAACTATCCATTCGATCTTGACGCAATGAAAGTGCAACGACTGGCTTGCACTTGTCTTCATCCAGAAAAAAAGCAGCTCCGTCAATTCGCGTTCGAGGCAGGTCCTCCACCACAACAAAGCGTATGCCCGCCTCTGCAAGCACCATCGGTATCTTTGCAGCGTTTTCAGGTGCCTTCCTGAGTTTCGCAAGCGAAGAAAATGCACTCTCGAGCTGAAGACTACTGTAAGTCCTCACATTGGTTTTACGAGCCATGTGCGCCGCTTGGAAAAGCCACGCGCGTTGAGCATTTGAAAAATCACAGGAGGCAAATGTCTTTCTGGCGAGCGCGGAAACCTGTTTCATTTCCTCCGCTATTGGATTGAAACCCATGAACCTAGTTAGCTCCGCTTCGAGCTCATCAGCAGTTTGTGCGTCGGGATCAAGCCATCCTCTCCTCTGTAAGTCTTTAATCGGCGCGCAATCAAAGAGTTGTGCCTTTCGGGCCGTAGTGCCGTCATCCGTTTGAGTCAAGAGAGACATTCGATAGGCAGCCTCACGATGGAGCCATAGGGCGGGGGGCTGCCCAAACGCATTTCCAAGAGCAACAGCCATTTCTGGCGTGACTGCCCTTTTCCCTTTAATGACCTCGTTCACAGCCGCTAGAGTCCGCCCTAGGATCTCAGCTAGAACGGCCTGCCCCCATTTACGCTTGGTGAGTTCCGCTTGAATGTATGCACCTGGGCTTAATACCACATCGCCTGTCGAGTCAGGGTCGTTGAAAAATTTGAGCTCTAGCTGCATCTTTGGTGATGATTGCAGCATGTTTAATGATAGTCAAATTATCGTTTTATCGTAAGCCGATAAAAATGCTTTAGATCCACACGCTAAAAAAGCCCCGCCTTCTTTCGAGGGCAGGGCTTGAGGTTCAACATTTGCGCTCGACTATCACGGTCGCACGCTGGTCACTTGCTTGGCGCTCGTGGCCTGGGGAGGCGGCTGAGGCTTCGGTGAGACGGTGACGAAGTAACCGCTGCCGCTGGTCCCAACGGCGTAATCATACTGCTTGATGTGCTCGCAAGAGCAAAGGGCCGCTGCGAAGGTGAGGATGCTGAGGAGCTTGATTGCTTTCATGGCATCTGCGCAGCAGTGTCAATGCTAAGGCAAGTTTGGCTTCGCGATCCGATCCTCAATGAGCTTCCTCGTGACGGACTTGTAATGGTCGGTCTGCTCTTTGGTGAGGCCGATCAAGACGGCCATGTCTTCACGGTTCCCCCGGAGAGCGTCATTCATCTTTTCCTCGCGTGTCTCGACGTCTTTTTTGTGCTCGGCCCAAGTCTCGGCCATTTCCTTTTTATGATCGGCCCAAATCTTGGCTAGCTCCTGCTTGTGCTCGATGCCTTGCTGGAGGTAGAGCTTGCCGATGAAGACGACGGCGATCAAAAGCACCACCTTCATGGAAAGATCTTCCCAGCCTTTGTAGTCGCCGGAGATATCTGCAAGGATGGCACTAAGGCCGAGAGCCGAGGCGAGCATGAGCTTGATCTCAAAGGCGAGGTCGGAAAATTGAGGAAGCATGGTCTAACGTGTGGTTGAACAATGTCGGTCCTTATTTGGCCACCCAGCCTGTGTTGCCGGTGCCAGACTCCTTGATGTAGAGAGTCGTTCCCGCGCCCCCATCGAGGCGGGTGTAAATTGAACCAACCTTTGCTGTGACGACCGACTCTGGACTGCCAAAACCTGACGACAAACTGACGCCGTCAGCAGTCGTGTGATATTCCATTTTACGGGCCGTTCCCGTGCCTCCAGCCTGGGGGAGAATCTGCCCAACGGTTGCACTCCATCGGATAGCAATGCGCTCGTAATTGGTGTTGGTTGTCGGGTCGGAGTCCGTCGTCCGATAGACGTTGAAAGCCTGCGCATTGGCTGCATTTCTCAAGCCCATCACCCCTACCCCATCTCGCCTGAACACGACATCTGGAGCCGCAAACCATTGACCATCCGCTGTGAACCCAATGCCAAATTGGTTTCCCACGTTCACACCAAACACCGAATGCAGAGCGATTGAATCCGCTACCACGACATAGTTTGCATTTAACCTCGCTGCACCACTCAAAAGACTCAAACTTATGCCTGTAGCCTCGCCAATATTCGGCGTGATCAGAGTGGGTGTGTTAGCAAAAACAGCCGACTCAGTTCCTGTCTTATCCGTCAATGCACTGCGCAGATTGCTAGAAGATGGCGTCCCTAGAAAGGTCGCAATTCCGCTTCCTAAAGCCGTGATTCCCGTTCCACCTTTAGCTACACTCAAAGTGCCACCAATGCTGTTCAGACTCAGGGCGCTTTGATCCACCGCTAGAGTAATGGTTCCAGCTCCGTTCGTGACTGTGACTCCCGTGCCGCTGGTGATCGTGGTCTTATTGTACAACCCGCTCGTTGTCACCCCAATCAAGATCTGACCGTTGGTCGGTGTGGAGCTCGTCCCCGTGCCCCCTTTGCTGATCGGCAGCGTGCCCGAGATATACGGGCCGTTCAAGGCGTGCGTATGGTTAGCTAGACTGACCGCAGACGGTGATCCTTCCGAGGAAGTAGCATTTGCCTGGGCTGAGTTGCCGAGTTGCAGGTACGTGCGAGCCGCTGCCTCATCGACCTGGGTCAGGAAGCCACGCCCGAAGCCAGTCGTCGTCAGAGCAGAGATGCTCGTGAGATTGGAGTTTGATGGCTGATACGAGGAAAGATCATCCGTCAAGGCCACCGTGCCGGCCAGATCCCGCCAGGTAATCGTGCGGCCCGTGGTTAATGTGCCCGCCATAGTCAAGGTCGCGCCGGAGATCGTGCTGGCCACGTTGCTGAGCCCGCCGCCCTCACCACTTCCGAGCCCTATCAAAGTGCTACCTTCCAGCGCCTGGATCGTAGCCCCGCTGGCAATCACCAGAGTGCCGCCAGCGCCGATGGTGATCGTCTTGCCAGTGGGCACGTTGAAATTCTCAGTGAGCGCATCTGACTGCGGATTCTTTTTGAGCGTTTCCTCAGCGCTCATAGCGCAGCCACAAAAAGCCAAGCCTAACCAAAGGTGGAATAGTTTTTTCATCATGCTTTTTTCTCCCAGAATTTCTCATTCGTGCCGCCTGCGTAGTCCGTGCCTCGCACGTAACCGATGCCGTCCGTGGCCGTGGTGCCAGACCGCAAAACCCAAAATTGCAGCTCCTCGCCGATGAACAAAACCGCCACCGTCGGGACCGGTAGAATGGCCGTGGCCACACTATCGAAGTCCGTCGGATCTCCGCCCACGAGTGCCGTGATCGTCGGATAAACCCTCGGCGTTTTCGCCAGCGCCGGGGCTGGTGAGGCGGATTCCTCGCCGGTGATGTAGCTATTGCAGACAGTCACCGGAAAAGGCAGCGACCGCCGAGGCGCGGCCTCAGTCGCCAGCGTGAACTCAATCTGAGCCATCACGATGGACTGATCTTTGCCTTCCATCCAAGCCGTAAGCCCTTCACTAGATACCAGCGCCGAGAAGAGATAACGTGTTGCCGCCCCTACCCCTTGTTGCGTCCATTCCGCATCCACAAACAGCGCGAGCGAAGCGTGTTGCAGGGGTTTTTTGAAAACAATCATCCCCGACACCTCCACATCCAACTCTTGCGGAACCGCCCCACTCACAAAGCCCACGCGAAGCGCCAGCGCCGTGCCCACGATGGCCCGAACACTGGGGGCGCTCGTGTCCACATTCCCGGCCTGCACCTGGCCTGTAGCGATGTCGATAAAGAGGGTTTGTGGATCCACGGTGGTGGCCACATGTCAAATGCTCTGAGGGGTCTACACGTGTAGACCCTCAGGCTCATGGCATTTCCCAATATTTGACCGAGGCCCCAGCTTTCACCGTGATCGCACTGCCTGCCACCTCGCTGGCGAATCGGGCAATCAAATCACCATCAGCACTGGGTTTCACCACGCCCTGGATCGTGGCGATGTTACCTGCCGTTAGGCTTGAGGCCCCGGCTGCGCTGGGTGTGTCGTAAGCATTGCCGTATGTGGTCGTGTCTGTCGTGGCCGTTAGGGTGCTGGTGGTGCGGAAAGCAAGCAAGGTTTGCGCGGGGCCGTTGACCGACCACCGGCTTCCCGTGGTGATAGCCGCCGCCGTGTAGGGGATCAAAAACTCGAAGCCGTAAGTCTTGCCTGCCTTCACCGGAAATTTGAGGCCGGTCACATTGGCGATGGTATTGGCGACCGCGTTGTTGTTGATCACATCCGCTGCAATGGCCACGATGGACGGGCGCAAGAGAGACGCCGATGGCAGCGCTGGGCCATCCTCGCTGCCTCTCCAGAGGTTGTTCTGCAACTTGAAGGCGACCACTTGCGACCGCCGCCACTCGCCCAGAGTAGAGCGCTGCAAAGCAAACTGGGCCGCTAGGTTGACGTAGGCGCTTTCTCTCTCACTGCTCACCAGGAGCATTTCATCCAAGGCCTCGACCTCGTAGTTGATGGCCGCTTCCCAAAGCCCCGAGGTGGCATCGTAAACCCAGGTGTCAGCAGCGGCCAAAGCTTCGCCAGCGAAGTCTCCCTGGTGCTTCACGCAAAAGACAAACTCAGTGCCTCCTGGAGCTGCCCATGGTTGCCCGTTCTCAAGCAGCTCTAGGGCAATGTATTCCCCGCTACCTCGCTGCGCAACGAGCTGCGAAATCTCGGAAGCTGAACCGCTGCTGATGACAAGACGCGAGGTGGTGATTTCAAAGGTGATTTTCATGGGTCAGTTGCGCTGATAGTGACGAGGTCTCCAGTTTCTTTTGGCTGCTCTCGCTGGTCGAGCAGCTTGCTGATATGGTCATTGAGGTGACGCAGATGCTTCACTTCGGCGATGGCCTGTTTGCTCGGCCATTGATATTGCTTTTTGTCGGGATCTGGATACAGCGGCCCCTCATTTCTAACAGGTTGATCGCTAATATCGAGATCTACCTCAGTATAGATCACAGGTCGTATAAGCTGAGGTAGCAAAGGCAATACATAAGCACCGAAGTGCTTGAGGTCTGCCATCAGGCAAGGGCCATCGCTCTTGCGGAATCGATAAGGCTTCAGCGGTTCGGGCGGGTTTTCAGGTTGGACTCTGTCTGGATGAAACACCCTTTTTACCCCCGGCGACTCCCAAGGCCGGTTGATCTGCGGAAAAAGCCAGGTGGCATACATTCGCAGCATCCAGATCTGCAAGATGCCACTCTGCCGAGGAAAGCGAAAAGGCTTGGGCCTATCGGTAGCCATTAGATTGTCCCTCCTGGTTCACTCAGTTCACGGTAGCTATACTGCACGGTGACATCGTGCTCTAGCCTACCTTCATACAGCCGATCAGCCGTTAACGAATCAATGCGCCAGCCGAATGGATAGTTCCAGCGCCGGGTGGTCGAAAAAGCATTCACCGCACTGGTGAAGATGATGGGCGTGTCTGAGGGAACATCGCCACCTAACAACACCTGACCGATCTTTCCGGTCGGCGGTTGACCGATCATGAGGAATCGCTCGGTCATTTGGAGATTTTGCATGGGGGACGTCCACCGCTTTGGATCGCCACCGGCGAGGGTCGGAAGTGCGAAGGCCTCGGTAGCTGTCACTTCTCGCCCGTTGGTGCTGTAGCGGCGCTTCACGGCCTTGATCTGAAGGATGCCACGGCACTCGCAGTTGATGCGCCACACGTTGCCTAATGCGCTCACATCTTCTTTCTCTAGATCGAGAAGGATCAACGATGGGTAAAGCGGATGCTGACCGCCGTTAAAATAGTTCTCTGGCTTCAGAGTGAGGATGCTCATCGGTCCTTCGTCCCAGCCCTCTTCCGGCTTCCGCATCTTGCTAGACTCGATCTTGTCTTTCGGCCTCACAAAGCCTTCGGACATCAGGCGGTGAATGAAGCGCGGCCCATCGCGTTTGGTGGCCACTTCCTTGATGCGCATCAGCGGGCGGCCTGGAGTTACACCGCCCTCGATGAAGGACTCTTCCTCACCGGTCTGCCAGACCTGCATGGAGGTGTCCAAGCCATCCTTGACTTTGACCAGCTCCTCGGGCTCGATCTCCATGTCGAGGGTGCCGTATTCCGCGAATGGATCTGAAAGTAAATAGCTCATGCGGTGCCAGTGAGTAAGGCGATGATTTGGGGCATGGACTGCACCACGATCTGGGCTGCAGCCGAGTTGGGATCTCCGGCAGGTTTAGGCTCTAGGGCATTCTGCTGCGCTTTGTCCTGAAGCGGATCGACGGCTCCTGGGCGCTGATTCTGGAGCTCCTCATATTCATCCAAGCCAGGGAACTTGAAGGTGTCGCGCAGTGGTGTTTGCTGCTTTTGCTGGTACTCGTCGAGGCCGGGGAACTTGAAGGTGTCGCGCAATGGAGTTTTCTGATTGTTGTAAAACTCATTGAGCCCCCCGGTTGATCCGCTGTCGCGCTGCCCAGGCGGGCCGATGTGGGCATCAATGCGCTTGCGGCCATCGGTGTGGCGACGCCCCTCGTCATCGTAGCGCGAGTTCTTTTGCTGCTTGTTGATCTTGTCCTGGAGATCGGCCTTTTGTTTGGCGATCTCCAGGGCCTTGGCTTCGGACAGGCCGGTTTCTTCGCTCAGCCGCTTAGCCTCGCGGCGGATCTCCAGCTCGCGTTCCATCTGCCTGGCTTGCTGCTCATGGCCAGCGGCGAGCTGCTGCATGATTTGCAGTTCTTGCGATAGCTCCCCGAGGGCATTCTGACGTTGGCGGAGTTTGACGGCATCCGTGATCGCACGCTCAGCATTCACTTTTTCGCGGGCTAACCTCAAGGCCTCGGCCTCGGTGATGTTCAGCGATTCCTGCAACTCCTTCGTGCGCTGCTTGATGGCGAGCTCGTCTTGCAATTTGGTGACCTTGGCAGACTCAGCATCGCCGGTTTCGATCACGGCTTTGTTGATCTGATTTTCCAGATCTAACAATTCGCGTTTGTGCTTAGCCTCCGCTTCGGTTTTGGCTGCATCCTCCGAATCCTCAGCGGCTTTGTTGCGCATGCTCTCCGTTAGGCTTGCCAGCTTCTCTTGCAGAGCCAGCGCCTCCTTAAGCCTGGCCAGCGTATTCGCCGCGCCCGTGGCATCGCCGCTGGCCCGTTGAGCGGCAGCGAGTTTCTCCAGATCTTTGATGGTGCTGATCTGGCCGGACTGCCCAGCGCCCAGACTGGCGTCTTCCATGATGCGTCGAAGCTGAGACTCAAAGGCTGCGAGCTTCTGCTCATCCGGCAGCAATGAGATTTTTGAATCAGAGATGTCCTTGGTTAGGGCGTGGATCTGTTGCCAGGCCTTCGTCCTTTTCTCGTCGGCCTCCTGTTTGAGCTTGGCGGCTTTTTCCTGCTCAGCTTCTGAGGCCTCTTGTTCTTGACGATTCTTGGCTTGGACGGCTGCGCTGCGCTCGACGACATCGAGCCAGTGCTTCTGCATATCCTCAAGGATGCCGACTTCTAATTCAAGATCTCCGGTAGATTTACCCTCATGCCTTGCGCGAGCTAATGAGCCCTGAGCCAACTCCAATCGTTGCTGGAGAAGCCGCTCCGCATCTCCCGTTTTTCCTTTATCCAGCAATGCACGGATATCATCACCGCCATTGCGTTTTTTTGATTCGGCATTGTCTTTATTCCACGCTTCATCATAAGCCTCAGCGAGCGCGAAGCCCGCCCGCTTCCCAAGAGCCACCGCACCATCAATGATTTGAACAGACGCTGATGTTAGCGCCCCATAAGGCCCCATAGCAGAGAGCGCCACCGTCAGGCCATCCATAATCGCAGTCCCCATAGTTGCGCCTGCTGGACCACCAATGGCCTGGCCAATACTTCCCGCGATCCCTTTGGAACGATCTGTGATCATTCCTGTTAAGCCAGAGAGCATGATCGGCACCATGCCATTCATGCTGGTTAGCATCATCCCACCTGCCGTTTGCGGGAATGAGCGGAATGACGTCTTGAATCCTTCCATGAACCCCATACTTGCTTGAGCGCCTCCCGCTCTAGCCGCGCTTACAGCAGCCCCGATGTTGATTGAGGATTCCCAGGCATTGCCAGTCGATGTGACAAACGGCGAGCGTTTATCTCTTACCCCTTTTGCCGTGCCGGCCGCTCCATTGGCCTGTTGCGCGGCTGTATTTTGTTGGAGAGCGGCAGTCTCCTGCTTGATGGCAGCAGTGCTCGCCTGGGCAGCAGCGGCAAAGTCTAGCTTATCTTTAACCGCCTTACCCATCTTCATGCCGGTCATCGCGATCCCGATGGCCACCAAGCTCGGAGCTAGCTGGGCTAAGTTGGCACCCAGTTTTAATGCGCTCGGGAGCCACTCGACCACGATGCTGGCGAGCTGAGCAAAGCTCTCAGCGGTGTTTGCCACATCCACGCCAGCCGCTTTCATTTGGTCCACCCAGGCTTGATCCTGGAGCTGCACGGAAAGCTGCTTGGCCGCTTTGACGGCAAGCTCAAAGAGCTGCTGTGTCGCTGCACCCAGGCCCTTATCGATGGCGCTGTTCATGGAGCTAAACGCGACGCTTGCACTGTCGCCAGCCTCCCCAAACTCTCCCAGCTTGCCCACCAAGAATGAAAATATAGCATCGCCATCACCTCGAATGGCATTCATGTCCTCATTCGTGATGCCCAGGATTCGTGCGATCTGACTATCCTTGGTGATGGTGCTTGTCAGGATGGAGCGGAATTCCTGCCGGATCTGATCAAGGGGTAAACCCGCATTGGCGATGGCGTTGGCGAACTTGGCCACCAGCTCGATGTTTTGCATCGTGCTCAGCCCCACGCCTTTGGAGGCAGCGAGCGTGCCCATGAAACCACCAACGAGATCTTGGAGACCGCCCGCCGTGATGGGCTCCAGCTCGATGATGCGCTCCAGAGCTTTAGCCGCTTCATTTTTGGCCGCCACTTTATTTAACCCATCGAATCGCCGCAAAACGTTTGCAATACCGACTGAGGAATCAGAGAGCGTTTGGTTGAAGTCCAATCCTCTCTCAATGCCATCTAATGTCTTTCTGACAATGGTTGCAGCCCCATCAAAGCCCGCAAAAGCCCCGGCAAATTTGATCCCACTGCCAATACTGCCTAGCGCTTCTTCAGAACGCTTTTTGGCTCGCTGAGCGATTCCAACGAGTTCATCAGCTCCTTTACGTGCTGCGGTGTTATCCCAGCCCACACGGGCGATTGCGTCAGGTGAAGAGGAGGCCATGAGGATCGAGCTTGCGACCACGTCGGGAGGTCGTATGCTTTGAGCATGTCAAACCCGGCCTTTTTCTTTCAGATGTTCTTCTGGGGCAGCTTGATGGTTATTCTTGGCTTCCCCTTCATCGGGCCGTGGGTTTTCGTTCTCATCCTACTCTCGATTGTTGGAGGCATGATCGCTCACTCAATTGGGCAAAAGAACAATCGGACTCAAGGCTAAAGCCCAAGCTGTTTCCGCGCCTCGGCCATCCAGGCCCCCGTCTTAGTGGCACCTTTGTCCATCCAGAGGGTCGCCGTGCCATCGTAGATCCAGCGCCCATGGATGAGTGTGCGAGCACGCGCTAGGCTGAGTTCCCATTCCATCTGCCAGGGCGACATGGAACCCTGCAATGCAGCCGCAAGCATGACCAGGTAGCTCCCCTGCCAGATGGGCACTGCCGTGTTGCTGGGATCGGTCCGGCGATCTGAGGGCTTCAGCCTCGCCTGAGGCAGCACGGAATCTTTGCGAATCCGCTTTGCTAGTTTGATGGCCTCATTGGTTAGGCCTCGTGGCACGTGCTCATCTCCCCAGGCCTCAGCCGCCTCGACCACTTCGAGGATCTCCGCACCGGCCAATTCTTCAGCCGGTGTTGAGCAGAGGTAGAGCAGCTTAATGGCGTGTCCGGCCTCCAGCTTATTCAGCCCCCAGGTTTCAGTGACTGCGGCATCCACATCACAGGCCCGCATCCACAAATCTTCCCGGCCCATGCTATAGGGATGCAGCCGCTGGCTTCGCCAGCGATACACCGCATTCCAGGCCGCTCGTCGCGCCTCCTCAGCGGCTTCGCTGAGGGCCGTGCGTTTGCCGTCCGTGCCCAGAGTGACGGGCTTGGCGTTGGGGAGCGCGGGCTCAGCCTTGAGCTGACGAATCCCCGGCTCGCTCGGTATCAGTTGCATCTTTGTTGTGAGCCTGGTTGTGGATCCGCAAGACTAAGGTCACCGCATCAATCGTGCGGGTGCGCGGCACACATTCATCGGCCCATTGCTCGATCACCTCAAGGAACCGGGCCGTATCACCCCGGATCTGCCGATACTGCCACGTTTCATGGCTCAAGAGGTAGAGCAGTTTGACCGCGCAACTCGCAAAGGCATCCAGGTTCTTCATCATGTCGCCGAATGGCAGTGGGACATCTGCTTCACAAAGGCGATGCCAGAGATCTTCCACGGATCTAAGGTAAGGCCGAAGCTCATACTCTTGCCAGGTCACTTCCTTGGTTCGCTCATCTGTCACAGGCCGGGCCCAGATGTGTGTTTTGGGAAGTGCCAGAGACGCACTAGCACCGGCAGCTACACCGCCCTGGGAATACCCCTCCGCTGCATCATCGGGGCTCAGATCTTCCGCGATCACTTGTTGCACAGACTTTTTCGCGGCGAGCTTTGGTCGGGGTGGATTTGCTTTTCGTTTGGCCATAATCAGAGTTTCATGTTTTGGTTTACGATGTCCATGACGCGACCGCTGGCTTGGCTCGTCACGATGGCTTTGCGTTGGGTGCCCTCGGGTCGGAGGATGATCATTCGCCCTGTCTGCCCCAGGTGCTTTAAGAGCTGTCCATGGACCTGGCGGGCATTGTAAGCGGCAACGAGCGGGTGCGATGGGTCGGTGTCTTCAAGCAATAGGCTTTTGCCTTCCCCACGGGCGGAGATCTGGATGCCATTGTATCTACCAGTCGGTCCATGCCTCAGTCTCAGAACATGACTTTCAACAGGCAGGGTGTAGATGAAAAATTGGCCATTGTGCTCCATCTTGATGCACGGAAAACCTAACGTTCCAAGTGCAGCAACAAGGGAGAGATCAGCTAAGCGGAAGACGGCCTTAGCATTGATCATTTCAGGCAGCTCCTCTCCGTCACGATACTCCGTTGCGTAGCTATCAGCGACTCCCACAAGGCGAATTTGCCGCCCTTGTTTTTGGGCATCCAGAAGCCGCTCGTAGTTGTGCTCAGCTCGCACACCTTGCAGGAAAGCATGGAGCGGCTTTTCGGTTTCCAGCGTGCCTTTTTTCCAGTTCTGAAGGACGTAGTCTCGATGATAGACAGGTCCACCAGGGACGCTTTGCGCCCCAACGAAGAACTGCGTCAGGACTTTACCTGAACGGGCATCCTGGGTGACTTGCGTGCGGATGGGCAGGTTCAGTGCGCCCAGGCATGCGGCCTCTTTGGTGTTGGACGTGGACCATGAAGAACTAGACATAAAGGGGATCGAAAGAAGGGTGAGCAGCCCAAACAATTAAGCTGCCCACCCCCGGTGGCACGGGAGAGGTTTAGGCAGGCAGCCCGGCAGGCTGCGCAATACCGGGGTACAGCGTGAAGTTGAGATCATCCGTGGGCTCTTCTTCGTCGGAAGTGTCCAGGGTGAAATCATCAAAGTAGATGAGCCGATTGTCAGAAGCCGCGAAGCCGTGGACGGCATCGGTGCCTGAGAAGTTGGCGAGCGCGTAGGCGTTGCCGGGGTGCAACAAGCAGATGCCCGTCAACGCACCTTCTGGGCCAGGGATCGGCTTGCCGTTGATGGTGATGGTCATCTTCGGATCTTCGCCCCGCACGTAGGTCACCATCCGCGTTTCAGGATTCTTTTTCTCGACCTTGGTGCGAGTGCCCTTGTAGCTCGTCTTCATGACGATGAGCCCCGTTTCGTCCACCTGGTCATAGCCAGGCTTGATGCCGTGTTCGATGATTGGAGTGACAGCCATAAAAGATTGAATAAATGGTTAATCCAGGGATCGAAATTAAGGGGCGACCAGCACAACCGAGCCTTGCAGGCTGCGAGGGTTGAAGTGGGCTTTGGTGGTGGACTTGGCTATCATCACCACGATGGGATAAGAACCCGCCGCCAGATCTGCGACTGGGCAGATGCCGCCCGCCGTGGCTGAAAGGACGTAGATGCCACCTGGGGCAGCCAACGAAAGTGTCGCGCCAACGGTCAGGTCGGGATCTTCGATGATCACACGCACGAACTGCCCTGCTGCCGCATCGCTGTAGGCCATCCCCAGCACGGCTTTCGCGGCCAGCACATTGGCATCCGCTGGCTTGATCTTGCCACCGTCAGTCGCATCTGCATAGACCAGCATGCCACGCGTGAGGGTCGCACCTGCGGTGCCGTCCTGGTAACGGGCATTGGCGCTGGCTAGCACGTTAGCAGCCGTGATCGAGAGATCTGCCGCTGGGGCAGATAAAGAAGAAACAGCGAGGGCGAGGAGTAGGAGGAGACGTTTCATGGGGAGGTCCGCAGTTGCGAGTTCGCTCAGTTCGGAATGTCAAAATCACCGCTTGGCGATGGCGCGGATGGCAATGCGCAGAGTGATGTCACGTGTGTGTTTTTCGTCGTCGGTTTCCGTCTCCACATTCAGCTCGATGCGCTTGTGCGAGATGGACCAACCCGTTCGATCAGCCACCGACAACGTGCGGATAAACGCAGCCCATTTTTCCTCGTTGGCGAACCATCGCTGGCTGGCCTCCATCCATTGATCAGCCTCGACCGGCTGCTCGCCGTCCTTTGTCAGAGCAATGCGTAACGTCATGAGCACGTCACCCGCGAAGATCGCCCGATGGTTGCTCTCTTTGGCCACACAGGTAAAGACGACGCTCGGCCTCTTCAGTTGGCCGGTCTTCATTTGATGCGCCCGTGGTAGCACCTCAATGCCAGGCAGATTGGACTGGACGTCCAACGCGCCAGCGAGGTGGAAATCACAGAAGAGTTTCGCGTAGTGGTTTGTCCATTCGTAGGCCATGCGTGCCCCGCCGTGTCAATCAGGCCGCTGCACGATTCACGTTCAGCCCCGCCCGCTTGAGCGCAGCTCGTAGAACGTAGGGCAGTCGCCTGGCCAGCGCCGCTTTGCGGTATCTCATCACCGCATCCACGCGCCTTTGCAGGTCATTCGCGGCCCCGTACTTCACCTGGTTCTTCATCACGATCACGAACTTGTCGGTGCCTGAGATCTCTATCGCGATGTCCCCATTGCCACTCCCGTGCCTAGTGATCCATGCGGGTAATCTCACCCCCAGCTTCGCGGCGGCTGATTGCCAGCCACTTGCTAGGAGACCGACCCGGCCCTGCATCTTTTTGATGTAGGCTTTCAGCTCGGCTGAATCCGTGACCACCATCATCACGCGCTGCCGAGTGATTCGGCCATTCTTCGAGCGGAACCGCTTGTGCATGACACCGCCGTCAAACTTCGCGAAGCTCCGCGCCGCGACGAATGTTCGACCTCCCACATTCCGCAGGACATCGCCTGCAGCCGCAAAATCCCCGCCCCGATACAAGGCCCAGAAGGTGTCCGCCGAATCCTTGTCCACGGCTGCCAGCGCATCGTAGGCCTGCCTGGGAGTGGCATAGATGCGGTAGATGTCCCGCTGCACCGCTGCCTCGCCTTGCTTCTTGGCCTTCAGGCCCGTGTGACCTGCGTTCGCTGGCGGGGTCACTTCAATGATGCCTGGCGTGCCACGTCCACCGCTCAGAAACAGCTTGGCCTCCTGGTTGACCAATCCCGTGAACTCCTTTTGAAAAGCCCCCGGCACTTTCTTGAGCTTCTCAATCAAAGGCCGGATGTCCACCTCGCTGCGCTTAGCCATCTCAGGAATGTTCCTCCACGCATTCAAAGATCCACAGGAGGTCGTGAGGTGAAAGGCCGGAGCTGATAATCTTCAGCTTCCACCGATCCTCCCGGCCTCCCAGCTCAAAGATGGTATCTATCTCCGGGGCCTTAGCGATCAAATCCCGGAACACGTAAAATTTGCACTTCTTCTGTTCCACGAATCCCGCCTCCATCCCGTCTAAACCCAGGGTGGCAAATCCTTCCCGGCCATCGGCTTTCAGCTCCGTGGGGCCATCCTTCCACCGCAGCTCGCATGGGCGCTGTTCCCGCAGCTTCATCTCCCCTGTGATTTGCCGATTTCGGATCAGGAGGGCGTTCATAATGGCTTAACCGTGAAGGGGTTCGGGCGAAGCGCACAGACCAAGTCTAACAAGTGATCAAGCAGCTTGCTCGAATGCGGAGGATGCGCGACCGGCTTCAGCACCACGGCATCTCCCGGCAGCGAAACATTGGACTCCCACTGGAGCTCCATCGTCAATCTCTCCTCGCCGTCAGACTCCGAGATCTGGATCACCTGCTTGCCCTGCCTGCGATGTTCGTCAGTCGTCAGCTCTTCAATCCTGGTGTACATGCCCAGGGGCGGGTGTCAAAAGCAGTCACAAACCCTTCAATTCTTTATGGTAATTAAGAATATTGCTACCCAAGGTAAGTTTCTAATTAAGGTCCAAAAAAAATTATTATCTGAGGAACCCTTGCAGCAGCGCTGAGGAACAACGGTAATACCACTGGTGGAAAAAATGTTTTTGCTAAAACACAAGATGTAGTGGTTTGTAACTCCACCAACAGGAAACTGCGGGTAGCAAAAAACCCAGGCATCACGTCAGGAAGTACCAATTCCTGACGCAACACCTGGGTCGAAGCGAGTTCACTGGGTTGTTCAGTTGAACTCCGCCAGGAACAATATTGTTAGGTAACGATGTTGTTGTAAGCCCCAATGGGTGCTGGTGCAAGTCAAAGTCCAGCCGGTGAACGTCCCACCGGCCAACCTTGCATTATGACATACGAAATCTATCTCTCATCCGGTCAATACCGCTAGCGTCTCAAAGCCTCCAACGGCCAGATAATTGCCAGTGGTGAATCCTACACCACCAAGCAAAACTGCCAGAATGCGATTGCGTTGGTTAAAGGCTCTAGTAGCGCGATAACCTACGATCTCACCTAAACCAAGACTCCAGCCCTGGTGCGCTACCGTAGGCGCATCAGGGCTTTTTGCTGTAACCCTTCTCAGGGAAGAGAAATGAACCCTGAAATTACTTCGGCGGCTTCGGCGCTAAACCGGCCTTTGCTGGAGCTGTAGCCGGTTCCTTGGGTTGCGCTGCGGCTAGCGTCTCACTCGTTGTGAGAAGGTCAGCCGTGGCACTTCCTTCAGTCGCAGCCTGGTCATCTGGCTTTTTGTCCGTCTTTGTCTGCAAGGCCACCAAGGTCTCAAGATCCGCGATGCGTTTACGCAGCCGATCCATTTCACTCAGGCCCTGCTTAGCGTGCTGGAGAGCTACGCTCAGATTCTCCGCATCCTCCTTTGATGCGACCTGGATGATTAAGTCGTCGCTAACCTGAACCGCGAAGGTTTCCCCAGCATCTTCCAGGCTTTCCAGTTCCAGGTGCTCTTCCAGATCATCGACCACGCAACCCTTGGCAGGGTCAAAGCGTTTTGTTTTCACTCGACCATCCCCCCGTGTCCAGACCTCCAGGATGGGGTATTCTTTTCCAGGCGCGAGATCCTTCTCAACGGCTTTTTTGAAAGCCTTAATGAGCTCATCCAGCGGCCTCACTTGGGAGAGACAAAGCCCACCCCGCTGATCAGCGGAGAGGGCGATAAGAATGCCTGATTTCATAAGGAGAATAAAACCGTCAATGGTTAGGCCAGCACGCCACGAAGAATCTTCAACTGCGCCCCATCGCCGAAGTTATAGCCGTAGTGACACTCGATGGTTTGCACCTCTTCGTCAGTATCAGCATACGCGAGATGATAATACTGAAGCGTAAGGCCCGTCTCTTCATCGACAAGCTCCTCATACTCGAAGATCTCTTTCCGCATAGCGGGCGTTGGAGGCACAGGGGCAAAGCCCACGAGGATGGCGGAGGGCAAGACAGCGATCCCTTGAATGTCCTCATAACGACGGCAGGTGCCGCCACCGTAGTTCGTCGTGATATCCACAGCGGCCCCATCCAGTGTGGCGGCAACCTTGAATGTGTCGGCAGTTTTATCACGAACGAAGTAAGCAACCGTTGCCGCAGTCAGCCCCGCACCACCGACTAAAGTTGGGAAGATCACACGATCTCCATCATTTAGACCGTGAGCCACGGCATTGATGAGGTCCGTCGCAGCGGTGCCAGTGATCGCGAAGGCCGTGCCGTTGTTGTTGTGCAGGCCTGCCGTCTCCATAATATCAAAGCCCAGGACGTTGCCGATGATCCCATCACGAAAACTTCTCGCTCCATCTGGCCGCTTCGACGCATCAATGATCTGCGGCTGCTTGAGCAGATTTGTCCCATAGCTAGGATTGAGGATCAAAGAGCGACCAGACTCGGGCCAATATTCAGTTTCCACAATGGCCCGCAAATCACCCACTTCACTTTCATCGAAGTTCGCTGCCGTGACACCCGGGATGGTCGCCGAGTTGTAATTCTTGGCAGACACGACACTGAAAATGTCTTTCAGCACGTCGAAGGCCAAAGCCTCGCCTTTGAGTTGGCCATGCTTCTCAGGGTCGAACATCGGCTGGCGTGCACGCTCTTTCGCCGTGAATGAAAGCGCCTGCATCTTGTTCGTCCAATTCGTGATCTCGCGAGATTCCGTCTGTGTCCCGGAGGCCAGCGCTTTACGGCTGCCGTTGGCAGCCCGCGTCACGCTGGTCCCTGTAGGTGTCAGGGGATAATAGGGCACCGCAAACTTGTCGTCGCCTTTGAGTGCCACGCTCCGGTAAACGGTGGACAAGGCTAGAAGCGGCATCAGCTTACGCTTGATCGCTCGCATGCTGGAGTCGAGCACTTCGGTGAGTTGCAACTTGGAGTCGATGGTATTTGCCATAAAAAGGAATGTTTCGGATTCGCTGGGGTGAAGGTGTCAATGCAGGGGGTTAAGCGGCTTCCCTTTCGCGGTAGGCTTTCAGCAATTCCTGGCGCTCTTTCATGTTTGTCGCTTTCTCCATCGCGGCTTCCAGCTCAGCACGCGTCTGAGGCACTTCCTTGTCACTCGCCTGTTGGGATCCGGGCAGCTTACTGCCATCAAAACCCAGACTGGCCACTTTCTCTTTGGCTTTGGCTTCGGCGCGGTTTTCAAGGTTTTGCTCTTTGGCGAGCAGGTCTTTCTTCTCGGCTTCTAGCTTCACGACCGAGGCCTCAAGTCCCGCGATGTCAGCCTGCCGGGCGCTCAATTCTTTCTGCACACCTGCGAGCGTCGCCTGCACCTGGGCCAGCTCCGTTTCCTTCGCGCTCAGAGTGGCCTGCACGTCGGTGAGTTTTTGATTCACGGCCCCGAGTTGGCCGGTCGGATCAATGCCGCGCAGAGCGCTTGCTGCGATCTTCAATCGCTGCCCCATCGTCAGGGAGTTGTCTTCTACCTTAGCCAGTGCCGCTTTGGGATCCAGGGGTTCACCACCTCCGTTGTCCTCGCCTTCTTCACCGGCTTTGCTGCGCAGACCGTAGGCGATTACGCCCAGGCCGATGCTACCCATCAACATCGGATTCCAGCCCCCGGCATTCGCCAATGGCAGCCCCACCGTTCCAGGCGCGGCCATCACCGCGACCGGGGCACACATGAAGGCCAGAATGACGAGGCAAAAGATAGAAAGCCAATGGCTACGACGGAAGGCGGAGAGATGATGTTTCATGGAGAGCGTCTTGATGACGCTCCGCGCTGCATGTCAAAGCAACGACACAAACTCTTCCCAGCCTGACACCAGTCCATCCACAAGGCCAAGCTGCACGGCCTGTTGCCCGTCGTACATCTTTGCATCCGTCAGCACCTCCTTAGCGACCTGGGGGCGCGCTTGCTTCACGGCGCTCACAAACTTCTGGTTAGCGCTGTTCACGGTTGCCTGGAGATACTCGCGATCTGCGTCAGTTAGCTTTTGCCCCGGCCTTCCCATGGCCTTGTGTTTCCCGGCGAAGAAGAGTTCCAGCTTGAGCCCTTCCATCCCCATTCGCACCGAATCATCCAGCACACCCAGGATCGTACCGATGCTGCCAATGCTCGAACTCGCTGTCATGTAGGTCTCTCGGGACTGGATCCCCGCATACACAGCCGCGCTGGCCATCATGTAATCCACGAAGCTATAAGTCATCTTCGCCTCGCCCGCTGCGCGAATGAGACTCGCCAACTCTGGGGTACCCACCACTTGGCCACCGGGCGAGGACACATCGAACACGATGGTCTTGATCTCTGGAGCGGCCATCGCCTGGTGTGTGGCGTGTGAGATGCGGTCATGGCTTACCATGCCCATGCAGGCCTCTTGCAAAAACCCCGCGTTTTTCGCCATCACGCCATTCCAAGGAATCACGGCCACATCCGGGCGGCCTGGCGCGGTGTAGTAATATCGGCCATCCACCTCCCCACTCGCTAGCCGTGTGGGCGAGGCGATGGATGCACGCTGGTGGCCGAACTTCCCCGGCTTCTCAGGCGGCAATGCTTGCATGAGTTCTGCCGAACCTCCCGACATTCGCGAAAGGAGGAAGTTATGCAGGCTATAGAAGTGCCCTTGCTCCAGAGCCATCGGCTCGCAATAAAAGGCCTGAAAAATCAAAGGGAGTTGAATGGCACTCATAGTCTAACAGGAGGTTTGTCAGTAGCTCGACAGATGGCTTGATGCACCTCGTCGATTTGTTGCTTCATGGCATCGCTGGCGACCTTGTTGGTTGTCGCCTCTAGCGCGGCTTTCGCGACGTCAGGATTGGTGATCTCAGGATAAGCCTCAGCCCAGGTTAGCTTGCGACTGGCAACGCCTTCCTTGATGTACTGGCGTTCGTCGAGGTATTGATCGACCTCGATCTGCCATTCGTCCCCCGTGAAACCATAGAGGGATTTCATGGTGATGTGACCGCGCTTTGCCTGCTCAATGTGCAGCCTGCCATCGCGCCCAAAGTCCACCGTGAGCCGCTTCGGCAAAAGCCAGGTATGCAGCTCCCAGCCGTCCACGTCCTCGATCTCCCCAGCTTCGATCATGTCACGCACCCAGGCGATGTACCACGGACCCAGGAATTGATCGACCAGCTCCTGTTGCTCGACCTCGATCTGACTCTGCGCATCCGCCATGATGAAGCGCGTATTAGCCCCGCCTAGCTGAGTTATATTCCAGAGCAATTCTGGACTATATCCAAGTGCCCAGGCCACATCTCTCACGATGTTATCCAGGTGCTCTCGCACGTTCTCGTTCGGGTGGTCGCTTTCGACAGTCTTGAAACTTTGACCTGGTTGGAGTTCCATGGACTCCCCACCCCCGAAGAACTGTTCCAGGGTTAGCCGCTTACCGTTCACTTCGACGGTCGTGGTTGGGCGTGGCGCGAGTGAACCTCGGCTACCAGGAGCGTTAGAAACCTGACTGGCGAGCTCTTGCTCGATGGCATAACCGATCTGCGCCCGCATTTTGATGCCTTTGGTCAGGGCTGCCATGATCTCGCCACGGTCGAAGACTTTATTCAGCACCGGGTAAAACCTGGTTAGGCCACGCACCTGGCCAAAGCGCTCATAGGTGGCGCAGAACAGAACGTTTTCACTCGGCACATCCACCGTTGTTTGTTTCCCCTTGGCATCGTTGCTCAGGATCCGGTATGCCACCGGTGCATTATGCCGATCCAGCTTCACCCCGTGGTGCCAGCGCTGGGAGGGGTCTACACGTGTAGACCCCTGGCCGATTTGGTGCGATTCGTAGAACATGCAGCGCAGTCGCCCGTTCTCATTCCGCGCTAACACTGGCGCGAGGTCGCCATCCTTGATCTTGGCCCGCACGATGCCCTGTTGAGCCGCTCCACACGTAAATTTCTTGGAAAGGTCGAAGGTGTTTTTCGACTCGCATTTGCGCCCCCATAGCAGCCGCATTTTCTGGTTCCAGCTCTTATTGGGTGTCTGCGGATAAGGAAACAAACCCATGCCACAGACCATTCTGGCGACTCCGTTGACTCCCCGATGAACCAACCCACCGCCGCTGTTGTAGAGGAATCGCGCCCTCTTCAAGGTCTCCAGGTGCGACCAGCTATCCACCTCCTGTTTTGTGTCCAAGGTGGGCAGGTAAACATACCCTCGATCTCGGGAATGCTGTGCCCCTTGAAAGGATCCGTAGGAGGCCTCAGGCAGCAGATTGGAGGGTTGGTCATAGACCACAGGTCTGCCGTCTGGGCCCAGAATCATGGCGGATTGTGTTTTCATCCGAGAATGCTTGGACCCTCGCTGAAATCAGCATGACGAACGGAGCCGGGGGCGGAAAATCCGGCCGCAGTTGCGGAGGCTTCTGCCTCATAGACTTGCAGCGCGGACTCGTAGAGCTGGAGAAGCGTCGTCGCAGGCATACCTCGCTCTGCACTGCTTCCCCCGCCTTCGGTGGTGGAACTGGTCACGAACTCGTCACCAGCCATCACAGCCGTCATTGCCTCTTGATGCCGATCAGTAAGCCACTTGAGTGGATCCGGGGTGGCACGCGCAGACCGTAAAAGTCCTGCTATGAGAAGTTGGGAATTGATCGAAGGTGCGGCACTCACATGCGCCGCCGCATGTCAATCCTCAGGGGCTTCTGGAGGCGCTTCTTTGGCCATCTCTTCAGCTCGCTTTTGTGCTTCGAGCGCCTTCTTTTCTCGATACTTTTCCCATCTCACTCTAGCACCTTTAGAGACGGTTTCATAAGGCCTGGCTTTTGCGTCTCCACGCCCCGCCTCCCCGCCCTTTTTACCCGCCTTTGCTCGGGTTTCGGTCAGTTGCTTGGAGGAAGAGTTGTTCGGCTTCCGGCTCGCCATACACAGGCAGACAAAGGAGCAACACGCCGTGTCCTTCAACCTTTGCGATGATCCCGGCCTTCTCGCACAGGGCTTTAGCCTCCTGGAGCGTTTCAAGCTGGTGACGCTGAATGTCTGTAATCATTGTATTCTTAGCTCAAGCAAACACGACGCCGAGTCAATCGGGCAAGGGCAAATTTTTTAGATCCTCACGCATCTCTTGAAGCATGACATACTGCATTTTCCCGGTATCTCCGTAGTCGTTGGGGCCTTTTTTGGCCTTGTCATGCACCCACTGGTTCTGCGTTTTGTCATAGCTTTCAGCAGTCCACTCCGCAGCCAAAGCCTCAGGGTAATCTATCGGCAACCAAAGCCTCGGCTCGTTCCGCTTTTGGATGCGACCCAGGTAGAATTCGTTCTTGATCCCGTGGTCGTAATAGTAGCGCACAATGATCTCCTGCCCGTCGATGTAATCCGTCATGAGGCGGGTCAATTTTCCGCGATAGTCCTCGTGTTTACCTTCCCCACGTGATGGGTGCAGATTCCAGCCTCCTGGGTGGATCTCGCAAGCCGTCGTTTGCTCCTTAATGCAGGCACGGAACACTTCATCCCGTCGGTGTCCCGAGTCGATCAATGCGCTGAAAATGTATTCCGGCTTTTCATCTCTGCCATCGACCAAATAGGGGCGCTTTCTCAGTTGGCTGAGTTGATCTTCATCACTCAGCCTTCCCATGTCCACGAGGTAGCCCTGCGCATCAGGCGTCCAGGCAAAAACCATGTACTTGAGGAAGTCGAACTGCTTATCAATCGTTGCCGTGAGTAAGGCAGGCCTGAACGGCAAACGTGAGCTCCACTTCCCGTCACGATAGGCGAGGCGGTACTCCTTACCCAATTGCACCCGGACTCGGTTCTCGGTGCCATCAGCGGCCCTAATGACTTTTTCCTCAATCCGGCCAGCTTTCAGCGCTTCGATGGACTCTCCTGTGATGTTATAGGTCTCATTCTCCCACGGCATTCCCTCATGGTTCATGCGGAAGTATTTTTTGGCCTCTTCGTTGGGATTGATCTCATGGGCCTGGAGATACATCTTCATCAAGTTCCCCCAGCTCACGCGCTCAAACAGCGAGTACAGGTCGCTGATTTGGTAGCTCTCTACACCCGGTTCAGGCGGCACATACTTCCCGTTAGGCGGCCTGCGGCGCTGCGCGACCGGCGTTGGCACCCAGATACCCTCATTGACCATTGCCTTCTTTTCGTGGTGTTGGATCGGCTTCTGGCAAAGCTGGCACTGATAGTAGGTGTCACGCACCACGCGCTCCAAGTTGTAGCCGTCCTTTTCCTTGCAGTGTGTGGCGATCAAAAACTTCGTGAGCAGTTCAATGCGCCGCTCGCACCTGGGGCATGGAACCAGGAATTTCTTCTGGGTGCCGTTGATGTACTTCAGGTCAATGATTCCCCCGGCTTCCTCAGGCTTTGAGAGTGCCAAGAGCAAGCCATCGGCAACGTCTGTTTGTCGTGACTTCGCCCGGTCGTAGGTCGTGGAACCTTGGTTGAGCACATGCTTCTCCAGCTCATCCAGGATGATCAGCCTGTACCAGATCTCCATGAACGGGCCGTCCGAGCCGGATCCAGAGATCAGCATGTCCATGTTTTTGAGGCTGATGCGTGAGAGCGTTTTATCGTTCTCATCATCGCTCATCTGACCGCCTGCGGTGCGCTCAACGGAGGGCAGGATTCGGCGCTCTGCGACCTCCCTGGCCTTCTTGTCGCTGTTGATCGAATAGAGGGCATTGCCTGGCCAGTTCTCTGGCATCCAGCGAAGAATATTCAGCGAGGCCTCGGACACGCCCGTTCGGGAGGATTTCATGAAGATGCCTTCCCGAACCTCAGGCCGCATTGGCAGCTCTTGCCACTCGCGTGTCCACGGGGTGTAGCTGGAATCATATTGGCCCGGCTTGGCCGTCATCTTTTCATCCAGCCAAACCTTTCTTTCCGCCCATTTCCAGACCGCCTCCGTTGGGGCCATGTGCAGGCACGAATCGGCCAGGTCTAACAAAAAATCACTCTCAACGGTGCCGCGAAATTGCGCACTGAGAGCAGCGGCAAAAAGATCAATCATTTGGTTTCCTCCAAGGTCTGATACACCTGATTAAATCGAGAGGTCTTCAGGTGGGAGAAGCACTTGTCTCGATGCTTCGCACACATCTCGCGCCGCTCGCTTGGCTCCATCTCAGGGGCCAGCACTTCTGCCATCTCCAGCAAGGCGTTCGAGAAGCTATGACGGATTACAGTAAAGATCCTCACCAGCTCTGTGTTGATCACTCGCGTGCGCAACACTTCGCCCTTGCCTTCCTGAATTTTAACGATGTCTTTTTCCCATTGCCTCAGTGTGCCAACAAGCGTCTGCCACTCGCGCCGGTAGCTGTTTGCTTGGCTGATATGCCCTGTCTCCAAGCATCGCTGGAGCTGCGTAAATGTCGCCTGCACCAAAGCCCGAACCTGCTGTAGGCCAATGTCTGAGGAAACCTCAGCCCCCATGTCCAAAAACATTGGAACGCCTGTTGGTTCGGCCTGCGTCTCTCCATTCTTTGTAGGGGTGCTTGGTGAAGCGATGGTCGGCCCTGGAGGTGCATCTTGTGGCTCGCTGCCTGGCGTGGTATCTGCCGCCCGATGTTCAAGGACCTGGATGTAATCAGGCACCTTCCAGGTCATGTTTCTTCGCCACCATTCCGCCATCAGTTGAGGTTGATCATAAGGGGGTAAATCAGGAGGTGATTTTTCTCTGCCGGCCGCTATCCAGCGTTTCAATTTGCGTTCAGGATCTTTGCCTTTGAGACCCAGGATCGGCACATAATGACTCAGCTTGTGACGGTAGCTTTCGCTCGTGATCCGCTTCACGATCGGACGGTTCGACGGCAAAATCAGCGAGAGTTCCTTTTGCTGGTCTTTCGTGAGAGGCTTGCCTTGCGCATACCTGCGCATCAAAGCTGCCAGCCTCGCAGTTTGAAGTTCCTCCGGTAAAGCGCCACTGATGGTGGCCTGCTCCATCATCTCTCTTTCTGTCGAGCTCAGGACACTGCCATCACTTACCTTTTTCACGAGGTTTCGCAGATCGGCACCAATGACTTTGGCTGCTAAATCGGACGGGATGTCGCTCATGATTTGTTAGTTAGCGCCTCCATCCAGACGCGATGGAATTGCAGGGTTTCCTGGTCGTTAAAAATGACCATCTGTTCGGTGTTGTCCGAGGATCTCAGGTTTGCGCTTCCTTCGATCACGTAGTGGTCGCCGCTAGCCGTGGGCATGCAGATCACTTTCGCATGTGCTCTGGCCACGATGATGCGTGCTTTGCCTTCCAACCTTCGGGTGACATCTCGATAGGTCGTGTTCTTGTCCACCTGGGCGAAGTAGTGGCTGCAAACGAGCGTGATATCACCAATGAGGCCCCTTTCTTTCAGGGTTGCGAGGCAGTCAGCATTCGCGCTACTCAGACCTAAGGTGGCCACGTGCAAGTGGTCGCAGCGCCCTTTCTCTCGAATGATTGCCGGGATCAGGTCGCAGAGCACGAAGTCGCCCCGCAGTATACAGTGCGTTCTCTCTCCTGGGCCCGGCAGATGTGGCAGCACGCAAGCGGCATTCTCAGGCTGAATAAGTTCTTTGATACCTCGCCTGGACCTCTTGTCCTTTTCCTTCGCTGCCTTGAATAAAAATAGGTTAGACGGCAGGGCAAACCCTGGCTTGGCTGGGCCACGATCTAGCAACTCGCTGAGGCCCTCGAGACTGCTTTCGAGTTGGATCTCATCGAATCCCATGGAGTTTTTCTACGGGTAGGCCCAAGGTGGTCATTCGCTCCAGGATCACAGCCGCGAACTTCGGATCCAGTTCGGTGGCCACACACCTGCGCCCGGTCTGTTCAGCAGCCGCCATCGTGGTGCCCGATCCCCCGAACAGTTCCAGCACGGTATCGCCTCGCTTTGAGGAGTTCCAAATATGCCGCGCTACCAGCCGTGTTGGCTTGATGGTCGGGTGCAGGTCGCTTACCACGTTCCTCGGCTCTCGGATCACAGTGGTATCCGCTGCATTCCGCAGATGATTAACCATCGTGATCAGCTCGCCTTTGCTCAGCTTCTTCAGATCTTGGGCTTCGTCGATGACGGTGGCCTGGCTATATCCACCCTGCCAGTGATGTCCTCCCCCAGCTTTCCAGCCATACAGGATTGGCTCATGCTGCCACTGGTAATCCTGACGGCCCAAGGTCCAGGCTTGTTTCACCCAGATCAGGCACTGAGCGATCTTAATGCCCGCGTCCCGCGCCGCCTGCCGAGTCTCCAGGCCGTAAGAGTCTGCATGAGCGATGTACACCGCTCCGCCTGGCCTCAGCCTAGCGGCCCCCATGGTGATCCAGCCTGAGAGTTGCTTGAGGTACTCTTTGCGAGGCAGATCATCATTTAAGATGATCTGCGGCTTAACGTGCGGGGTCTCTCCCTCTGCTTTCTTTCGAGCCACTCGCTTCTTTTGGGAGCGATCATAAGCGACGTTGTAGGGCGGATCGCACCAAATCATGTCAGCCAGCCCCTCGCCTAACAAGGTTTGCCAATTATCCGGCGATTCGCAGTAGCCGCAGACCAACCGATGCCCCCCGAGCTGGTAGGCATCCCCCAGCTTCACATTCCACTTCTCCTGGAGCTGCTCAGCCTTGGATACGAGCTCCTGTACTTGCTCTGTATCGTCATCCGTAACCGGGCACTCGACCAGCGCCATCAGCGCCTTGTGATCATACAGAGCCAAGGCGCAGTCCAAGCCTGCCTGGTCGATGTCTTTGGCCAGTGCTTTGAGGATATCCATCTCCCAATCCCCGAGCAGCCGGTTCGCTGCAATCATGAGCGCGTAATGCGTCGCTTCATCCAGATCCACAACGCTCACATCGACCTGGGTGTACCCCAGATCGGTGAGCACTTTGTGCCTCAAGTGCCCCGACACCAGGCAACCGTTACGGCGATTCCAAACCAGGGGCTCAAAGTAGGCATGCTCCAGTGATCGTCTCATCACCTCCCAGAGCGGGGACCCCGGCTCAGGGTGCTTCCTCGGATTCCGGGGGTGTTGTAATATACCGCTTAGCGGCAATCGGGCAGTCTCAATAGCAGCGATGAGTTCAGTCACACCCCCGGCCAGTGTCAAAACTCAGGGGACATTTCAGAATTTAAGGGGTCTCTCTCAAAAAGGGGCAGGGACGTTAAACCTACCCTAGGCCCCCTCAGGGCTAAAAGATTCCTTATTGCGACCTGTCTCATTATATCATTTATGAGAAAATAGCCCTTTTTACTCTCATATTTGCGAATTTGCAGAGGTCGTGAGGTTTTTCGCCCCCTCGCGTCCCCTCTCTGGGGACATGATGACAATTAGACTCATAGGCTCCTAAACCCTCTCAACCACTGCTTACCTTCTTCCAACCCTTGGTTTTACTAGGCTTCGATGCTGACAGAGGTTTGCCGCTGGGGTGCAGAGGTCAGCACTGGTCAGCATGCCCGGCCTTGGCGAAGCCGTGGCCTCTCTACCTCCGACCTGGGGTAATGCTGCGCAGGTCTGCATAGGTATGCGCAGGTCCGTTCAGTCATTCTAAAAGAACCTGCGCAGGTCGCGGCGGGGCGCTGGCGGGCCGTGGACGCGCTCGACGGCCGTTCCCGTGGCCTCGGCGGCGCACCGGCGTCTGCGGCCGCATCAGCGGCCTTCTGGAGGCCTACACGTGTCGACCTAGCCCTGCGGCCGCAACATCACCGGCGAGCACGTAGGCATAGGTTTCCCCTTCCCCGGTCTCAACAAGCCGGGAGCCGTTGCCTTCGCTTCGCCCCTAGATCGTGGCCGTCATGGGCCGTCGAACATCCTCAACCTCTGCACACGTGGCAGCCGTGGTCGCACACGGCCCGCTGGCCCGCTGGCGGGGCACCTCGCTAGCCCCGCCGTCCCCATCACCCGTTAGACCCCGACAGCGGCCAGCACGAACTTGCTCTTGCGGCTCGCTCCCCGATCCCCGAACTCATACATGCGGCCATCCTTGCCGGTGAAGAACTGCCCAGCCACCGCGCTCTTGCGGAATCGCTTAGCCCAGGTCGAGTCCATGCTCTTGTCGGTCCACTCCGCTGCCTGCAGCCGCTTTTCCTCGCCGGTCGCTTCCCTCAGTTTAAAGCTCGTCGGATCTTCGTCCTCGTAGTCGTGTTGCTCCACCTCGCGCCACTTGAATTTCTTCATGGCCACGCGCTCTTCCAGATCCGCGAGCACCTGGTCGAGCGAACTAAGCACGTCCTGAAAGAGCCCGTGCAGCCGTGCAACCCGGATCACATCACGCATCGTCACCTCGGCCTTATCCGCCTTCCGGGCGATGCAATACTGATCAATCAGCGCGGTCGCTAGCAGCTTCCACTCGCGCCCTTCCTGGTTGCCACCATCGGGGGCCTCGTAGGGGGCCAACCCCTTCTTAAACCCGCAACAATCCGCGATGCTGGCCACCACCTCACACCAGCTATCAAAGCCTTCGATGGACCTCTGCTTCGTGCGCGGCCTATCCGCTTCATCCCAATACCTCACCATGCTCCACATCACCGCCAGGCAGTGCTTCATGTTCGCTTCATCCTCGAAGAACTGTTCATTCAGCTCGATGCGGTCTGCGGCGATAGGTCGCTCGCTGGCCTTCATCCGGGCAAACAAATCCACCCACAAGGTTCGGCGCTCCAGGTTATCATCCACGGTTAGGCCGTTCCCCGTCATCAGCACTAGGGCCTTGAGCGGTCCTTTGAAACGTTGCGAGGTACCCATCACACGGCAGGCCCAAGTCTTAGAGGTCACAAAGCGGTTCAAGTCGGTGGACCGCACCTTGATGCGGTCCACGTCGTCGAACCAGAGGTAACTCGCGAAGTCCTGCGCGACCGCGTCCATCTCTTTGCGCGTTTCCTGCTTGTCTTCAATGTTCCAGCCCGATGGCGCTCCCACAGCCCCCTCGACCGGCTCAATGCAAAGTTGCGCCAGCTTCGATTTCCCCGAGCCAGGCAAGTTGGAAACAAACACTCCAAACGGTGCTCGACCGATGTACAGACCCCTGCAAAAAAGCGAGATGAAGTACTGCACAAAAACCGACCTTGACCGCAGCTCGTCTCCCCATTGAAAGTCTCGCAGCAAATGCGCCAGCCAGTCCGTCGCTTCGATGGGATCCAGATCATCGCGGAAGTGTCCACCGGCGAGCGTGTACGTCCTCGTATGCGCATCGTAGCCCTCGGCTAGCAGCGCCAATTTGCGGAACCCCTTACGCTCCGGTTTCCCCTGTTCGTCCAGCTCATCACGAAAGGCAGGCATGCGCACCCTGTTGATGGCTTCCACGACCGGCAGCTTCGCTCGAAAGTTCGGGCTCGCCAGCACCACACGCGCCAGGTCCACTCCCAGGTCTCCCTCCAGGATCTTCTTCTTCCCGCTTTCGCCCTCGGTGACGTACCCCTTGACCAGCACGATCCCGGCCCGCTGTACCACCCAGGTCACAAAGGCATGGGGGCTCATCTCCTCACAGGTGCCTGTGACAGGGTCGATGGTGACGGCCACCCCGTTGCGTAAAAAGAGCATCTGCTTGCCACCGATCAGCTTCCCCAGCTCATCAGCGATCTTGTAGGGAGGGGGTCGGCTCTTTTCCGCCCCCACATACAGCGTAGGCGCCGCCTTCGCGGCTTCATCAGGCAGCGTCACTTCGGCCAGCGCGTGCAGTGCTCGCAGGCGTTCGGCCAGCTCTTCCAGGGTGTTATCCGTTGGCAGCTCGTCAGACACGCGCCGCCTCCTTCTCGATGGTGATTCCCGAGGGGTCTGGCGAGGGGTTCAGGTACAGCAGTCGTTGCAGCTTGCTGCCCCGCATGCAGCCAGGCAGTCGCGTGAGCTGCACCGCCTTTAATGCGCGGGGGTCTGCCCCCAGCTTGGAAAATAACGGTCCTACGATCTTCTTCATCGCATCAAATCTCTCTTTGTTAGGCGCGGGCAGATGCACCAGGGCATGCGTACTCTTTCCCGCGCTCGTATAGATCGCCTTGATCGGCAGCGGCAGTTGCGCCAGAAAGCCTAACCAAAGGGTTTCAAATTCAGCCATCTTTTTGGGATCTCGCTTCACTTCGTCCACGGGGTCAGCCTCCAGCACCATGTGCTCCCAGGCCCGCACGCTCTCTTCGCTGCGGCGGCTCATCTTGGGCCGGCCCAGCTTGTCTGTCTCCCTGGGGTTGGGTTCCCACTTGCCCGTCACAGGTTGACTGAGGTACCACACTCCGTCCGGGCCTCCTTTCGGCAGCTCGGCAGGCACCGCCGCTACACCGGGGCGATTAGCCAGCCGATAGCAGCGGCCTCGCCACCACATGTACTGCCCTTGGCTCCCGAAAACGGTAAAGATCAGCACCATCGCCTCCGGCCCAAAGACATGCTTCAAAAAGTCCGCCGTGGTCGTCGTCTCGACCGGGATTGGGGAGGCCGCCATCAGCCGCTCCACGCTCCAGGGCGTGCCTGGCTGCACACGCCTCAGCGCCTCCAGGTCAAAGTCCAGCTTCCACTTCGCTTCATACTTGGGCTCTACCGTGGCGCGGTATCCGCTCGGCTTGCTTGTGTAGCCCAGGCCCCGCGCCTTGCATATCTTTCGGTACAGCCAGCCTTTGGGGTACTTGCTGTTTGTCGCCCTCGCATTGCTCAGCTTGTGCATCAGCTCCCCGTGATTCCACGGTGGGGCGCACTTCGTGGCATTGTAGTGCTCCAGGCACCCCATCAGATCCGCGTCCCCCAGGTCGAATCCATGCACCAAGGTGCAGCAAATGCGAAAGGTCGTATCGTGGCCACCTTTCCCTCCTGATCCATCTGCGACATCGGCCTCATCATCGATCCAAGCTTTCGCTAGATCGTATTGGTCAGGCATCGGTGTCTCGTGGCTCATAGGTCGGTTGCTCTCCAGTCAGTGTCGTTATCATCTCTTGCAGGCTTGCCTCTCCAGCCTGCACCCGTGCAGCCGCTCGTTTCAGCGCCGCCGTTTCCGGGTGCAGGTCCAGCCCAGGCCTCTCGATCAAGGCCCAGATGCATGCCTCCGTTTCATTCACCCCCCGGTCCCTCCTGGAGAGCTTCTTCATCCATCAACAGCAGCACCGGCGAGGCTGCTTGCTCACTCCGCTTCTTGGTGAACGCATTCACCAGCTCCACAAGCTTCAGGGATGGCATATCTCCGAGGCCCGAGGCCAGCACCCAGCCCTTAAGGTACTCGGCTGCGCTCTGTTCTATCTGTGCCCCCTTTGCCTCCAGCGCAGCATAGTACGCGTCAGGCAGTGTCAGTGTCAGTTGTTTGGCCATCGTGTTCTCCCGTGTTGATGGTTAGGCGGCCTGCTGGGGGAATGGCCACGCTTTAACCGACTCGCCCCACTCCAGAATCTTTTCTTTGAGGCTATCATGGCAGACCCCCACAGCGATGGAGGCCTCATCATTCCCTTCTGCTGTGAATTTCTGATGCATCACCTGCCATTCCTTCATTAGCCCCATAAGTCCCTGCATCAGGCATGGGGGAGCTGCCCTTTCCTGACCTGTGGGGCGAGTATCGATGTAATCACCCTCGTCATCTGTCTCCACGTGGGACAGCCGCTCAATGGATTCACAGATGCCATCCCAGCTCCCCTCTTCGACGCCCTCCTGCTTCAAAGAATCAAGCAACTGTGATCCGGTCACTTTGCGACCGACCACTGATGCCAGCGCCATCTGCCAGTGGTATTTAGCGAGATTCTCCTGCATTCGCTCACAAGGTAGCCAAACCACAATGCCTCGGTGCGTCACCTCCCCGAGCCCCCCGACGCTTGCAGCCTTTGCAGGGGAAGTATTGAAAGCCACAACAGCTTTACCTCCTTTTATATCGACCTTGTCGTAATCATTCCAGAGATGCTGAACTTCAACAAACTCGTCTCCAACAATGGCAATCAGTTTAGATAGTTTCATTTCGGTGTTTTCTCCCGTGTTGATGGTTAACCTACCAAAGCAGCTTGATGGCATGCAGAGCCTGGCTTCTTGCATCATCCAGAGCATTGTGTGCCACTCCCTGCGCTTCGTATCGAACCTCTGGCCTCATTGCTTTGAGCGTCCTGAAACAACGATCATTCCAAAACTTCCACGGAACTTCCCAGCCAGCAGCCCGAAAAGCAGCGGCGAGTAGGACGTTATCGAACGCCGCCCCATTGCCCCAGACCTGGGCCTCGTGACCAAACAAGAAGTTGGTGAAATCCATACACGCGACCGCCAGAGGTAAGCCAGGTTTCAATATCTCTGCCCGCGCTTCTTCCCCTTGATTTAACCACCACTTCACCGTGGAAGGGTCCATGGTGAGTCCCACCTTAACGCAGCTATCGGCATCAATGCGGGTATAAAACTCTCGCGAGATACCCTCACGGCTAAACACCACCGCTCCTAGCGCCACAATTACAGAGCCAGGCTTGTTACCTAAGGTCTCCAAATCAATCATCACATTCATGTTCGTGTCTTTCTGTTTGGTTGTTTCCTTCAAAAGCGTTCACCGCAGCTTCGCGGCTGCAGCCCGGACCCGATACCGCTCAGCATCCCAGACCTTCAGCGCCTCTTTGTCCTTTCGGTTAGGCTTCTGCCCGATCAGCGTGGCGAGGTCGTGGGTGCCAGCATGCAGCGCCGCTGCCTTTTGCTCGAGTGTCCACGTCATGGGCTCTCCCGCCTCCTGATGTTGCTCAGGCTCATTCAGCCCTAGCTCACCGGCCAGCTCCTGCACGCTCATCATCGGCGCTGGAGCCGGTGGCACCGTACCGCGCTTGCGGCTGGGCGCTCTCTTCCGTTCCTTGTCGCCTTGCTTCAGGATCTCAGCCGTTGCCACCTGGGCATTGACCTCCAGCGTGCTGCCCGGTGCATCGGTGTCACGCCCCTTGCTCTTCAGCTTGGGTTTTTTCTTGGCTTCCTTCTGCGCCATCTCCGACTGGATCTGGGAGGTCGCCAGGGCCTCGATGGTCTTTTCATCAAAGCCGTAGAGCTTCTCGAAGGGATTGACCAACTCCGTGTGAATGCCTGCCACCTTCACCCACTTCGCCAGCGTGGCCAGGGCGCTGAAAACTTGCAATTCCGCGAGGGTGCTATCGCGGGCCGTGATGTGCTCGATAACCGCCTCCCGGTAGTGCGCCTGGCTGAGAGTGTCTTTCTTCGGTGCATGCACTTCCAGCTTCAGCCACTCAGCCATGAATCGGCAGCCATCCATGCCCGCCTCTCTCAGCGAGACGTCCAATAAGGCCATCAGGAATTCCCGGCCTACCCCCTTCTCCAGCGCCGTTTCCCCGAGGTGGGTAAAGAGGACGAAGCGTGCCCGTTGATCCACCTTCTGGCGAAACAGTTCTTTCTCGCGCTGCTTCAGCTCTTGCTCGGTTTTGATCTTCTTCCCGCCCTCTGTCACACGGTCGAAGATCTTCTTGTGTTTGCCATGCTTCTTCGCGGCCTCAATCGCTGCCTTTTTGTCCACCAGCTCGACCAACCCTGCACCCTTGGTGCTGGCCACCTTCACTTCCGCACCGGCGAGTTCCGTGCCGATCACTTCGCGCCAGGTCGGGGCCTTGTCGTCATTGTAGTGACCTAGGATCTCGTAGCCTAGCTTGTCATCCAGCTTCACCACTTTCGCGCCTGGTAGCAGATCCCCGCGTTCATTGATGATCTTCTCCTGTTCCGCTGGTTTCATCACCTGCGGTCCGCCTTCTTTCTGCGCGGCTTTGATCACCTTCAGCGTGGCCTCTTGCTTCTTCTTCCAGCACTCAGGGTTCATGCACGTGAGAGGGTCCGTCTGGCCTCGCCCGTTGCCCAGGCTCCCTGCCAGCTCTGCATCTTGCTGCGCTGCATACTTCGCGAAATGGGGGCACCGGCTGCATGCTCCCGCCGCCTCCACAAGCGTCTCATCATCCAGGCTCCACATCACTTGGCGTAGCGACATGCGGTAATTGTCGGAGATCACGCTCAACGTCTCCCGGACCGATAGCGGCTTATCTTCCTGGGCCTGCCAGTCCCAGGTCCCTTTGAGCACCTTCTTCGCGCATTCTTCCCGCGCTTTGTCGCCAGGCACCGTGGCCACCAGCACGAGGTGCCGCTCAGAGACCTTGCCTTCCTCCAGGGCAGTCTGGAGGATCTTCGGTGCCTTCAGCATCTTGAGCTTGTTGAGGATCGTGTCGATCTTCTTCCCGATCTTGTGCGCGATCTTCTCTGGCGTGTACTCCCCGCCTTCCAGGTCAAGCAGCCGTTGATAGCCCCTCGCTTCCTCTAGGGGTGTCAGATCCTGCCTTTGCAGGTTCTCAATCAGTTGCAGCTCCAGCACCGTGGCATCATCCAGATCTTCCACGATCACGGGCAGCTTAAAGAGTGCCCCATACCGCTGCGGATTCTCCGCCTCGGCTAGCCGTTCCAAGGCCTTGCCCGTGGCACGGTAGCGGCGCTCTCCTGCCACGATCTCGTAGCCTCCGCTGTGCAGCTTACTTGGGCGTGCTAGCAGCGGCATGCGGATGCCATGCTCCTCGATGTTCTCACTCAACTCCTGAAGCGCCGCCTCGTCGAAGTGTTGCCTCGGGTTGGTCGCACTGGCGTGCAGCGTGTTGTAGTCGAGGACTTGAATTTTGGGAGGCTCTACCCCCTGGTTCATGGGTTCTGTTTGGCTAATCATGGGATGGTCGTTTGTTCGATTGTTGGTTTGGCAAAAATTCAGTCGATGGGGTCAATCAGGTTGAGGTCGATCTCCTCTGGCTTGCAGCCGCAAAGCTTCGCTAGCCGCACCCGCTCAGCCATGCGGCGCTGTTGTTCAGCCAGGTGCTTGGCCCTAGCCGTCATCGTGGGCAGGCCATCGCACTGCGGTGGCAGGCTCGGCAGCTCATCACCGGCCTTGTGGCCATGGGCGCGATTCTTATTCCCCTTCTGGGCCGCGCTGTAGGCCTTGGATGCGCTGGCAGACTTGCCGCCGCTCATCACAAATTCCGGGCGGCTGTAGCGATCTACCAGCTCCTTGATCACCGCCGCCTCCATGAGTTGCCAGTCTTGTTTAGAGCGGCCAAAGATCGCGCCCATCTCCCCCTGTTTCATGTTCCAGTCGTGGGCCTTGTGTTGAGCACGCGCCAGCATGAAGAGCCGCTCCAGCGCAGTCAGAGGATCCGGGCCTTTACCAAAGATGAAATTCAGCGCCGTGTTCACGGCCAATCGCCGGATTTCGTCGCGCTCCTCTTTGAGTTGCAGCACGAGGGCCATCAGCTCCTCGTGATCCATGTCACGCATGGCCTGCTCATCACTGGGCAGCCAGTCAGGGTCTACACGTGTAGACCCTGCCTCGCGTCCGATGACTTCTGTCAGGGGCGTGTTAAATTCAGCCGGGTCCACGACGATGAATTCCCCTTCGCGCCGCCACACATTGGCCAGCAATGCTCCCACATGGGCTTCGTATTGTTCACGAGCTTTACTCAAGCGGCTTCCCCCTCTCTATCCTGAGTGTGATCACCAGCGCGGTGGCGAGATTGCTCCATCCTCTTTTCCAGCTTCGCAGGCACCGCCGCGATGCGCTCCCCCGTCCAGATCTCTTGCCACTCCTCTGGCTTAACTTGATCTTCCTGGAATTTCGCCCCCAGCCTTACAGACATCGGTTTTCCCGCAAACAAGGGCGTGTCCTCAACACGCGCTTGAGGCGGATCTTGCGGCACATCTCCAACCATCCTCTGTGCCGCTAGCGTGGCTCTCACCGCGTTCACAAAGCTCAACATCTCGATCATCGCATGCCTGATCGAAACCGTCAGCCGAGTCATATTCGGGTTCAGTTCCTCCAGTTGCCCCACCAGCTTGCGCATGGCCTGCTCAGCCTGCACCGCCCGCTCGCACTCCGCTTGCAATCTTTGGTCAGAGTTCATGATATCAATCTTGGTTAGCCGTTGATCCCAAAACTTTAAGCTCCAGCACCCACACCCATGGGTTAGCTCTCCAAGAAACATCCGGCTTTCCCGGCTTCGCCTTCCCATTGATGGAGTCCCAAAGTCGCTGGAACGTGGCAAACTGATTCGAGTCAGGCTGCCAATCACACCCCACGCCCTCAGCTTCTGTGTCAGCCCTGCTAATGTCCTGCAGCCGCTCCACGCGCACCCCCGTGATCTCCAGATTGATCCGGCTCGCCCAGCGCGGCATGTGGATAGATGGCCTCCAGCGCGGCTTACCAACCTCAGCACAGCAGCATTCAGGAATCTGCTCACAGCATGTCCCATCGGCGGCATAATAAAGGTTCTGGTCTGCCCACTCTGGCCTTTCTTTGGGCAGGCTACCTCCCGCCGCGAAGGTGCCATAATCACAGTAGAAATTCTCCCGCACCCAAAGCCGATCCCCCGGCTGTCCATAAGGACAGAATTTTTCAATCGCCTCAATATCGTGCTCGAAAACCAAACACCCTTTGTAGTGAGTGAGTCCAGCAGAGTTTGATTGCGACTGCGGCGTCACCACCCGCCGCGTCTGCGTCTTCCGGCCCTTCAGAACGGCCCGCACCATCGCCCCACTTAATAAAATTGGCCGTGACTTCATATCGAATAATCCTCCCACACCGGTTCAATAAGTTTCCCAGTCATCGCGAAGCGCTGCAACAGCGGCAGCAGATCCCGCACGTGTCCCACCCTCAGCATCATTTTATGATGCTCATACCCGATCACGATCGCTGGCCAATTCGCCGTCGTTTCAGAGATCAGACATGTCTCCCCGGTCGCATCGGAAAAGTAACCGTAGGCACAGGAATGATGATGGGAGACCTGGACTCTCATCCGTGGGGCGCTCCTTTCATGATTAAGCGGTGCGCCACTCTCATGGCTTTGGCCATTTGTTGAGTATAATCAGCGATTGCGCTTTCTAGCGTCTGGTTAGGGACCTTTAAATCCACAGCATAAATGGCCGTCATTGTCACCAGCGCCTTCATGCAGGCATAGTTGGCTTCCTGGCCATTCATCGCGGGATCTCTAGCGGCCGAGAGGGCTTGGGAAATGACCTTTGCAAGCCGACCGCCCTCTCGGTTTACCCGATCCTCAACATCTTTATTATTTAGTTCCTTACTCATCTTGTGCTTATTGATTCCGGTTACCTGACCCTCTGGCCTCGGCCCTCAAGACATCAGCCGAGCGAAAGCGGGCGTAGATGCCTCGGGTGCCTGTCATGGGTCTTAGGCCCCACCGCTGGGCCATGCGTCGCATCCATTGGCGGCGCAGCTCTGGATCTTCCATGGGCGGCTGCCAGCGCTTCTCCAGGTCCGCCCAGGACAAAAGCCCATCGTGTATCGTGACCGGTGAGCTCATGCCGCCTGCTTAGCCTCCTCAGCGTCATAAGGTTTCACATGCACACACAGCGGCGCGAAGGGGCGATCAACAAAATAGGCCGCAACCTCGGGCAGCTTGAGCGCTTGCTGCATGGCATCATAGGTGCTGGTCGCGTCACCTATGCGCGTCCAGCGCTTCCCATTGCCCTCAGCACGAATGGTACATTCACAAAGCATCAGCGTGCCCTCCCTTCCGTGTGTTCCGTGTCTTCCGTGGTTGTCACTTCTGCCTTGGGTAGCGGCGCGCCCTGCGGCGACATGGGCACTTCTTTGCGCAGCCTAACCATGAGTTGCAAAAGGCAGTCAGCGACCCTCGTTTGCCGCCGCTCAGCGCCCTGGAGGGCATCGCCATAATCCTCCACGCTCAGTGTGGTGAGAGACCCGCGTATCAACCTCAGCACCTCATCGGCTTCATAAACCAGCGCGGTCACAATGTGCCAGAGATCCTCAGTGGTCAGGCGTGGCTCCAAGAGGCCCGCGAAAGGATCGGCATCATGGCGATCCATCGGCGATTGAGCGAAGCGCTTGCAGAGCAGCTTGTAGCCTTCCCACTCGGCTTCTTCCATCACCGCCTGTCCGCCTTTACCGGCTACGTAATGCAGGCGATTGCCCGCATTGACGGTCAGCAGCATCGTTTCAAGGCCCGCGATGCGGAACTGTTCATCCGCCTTGCGCAATGGCAGCGGCTGCATGCTTGTGTCACTCATGGTCGTGGTCTTTCTAGGTTCAGGTTCAGATCCAACTGGGGTTCAGAAATCTCTTGGGCCTCGGCTCGCTCGATGCGTTCCGCATCAGCGAGTAGCATCGCCGCCGCCACGATCAGATTGGCCTTGGCCGTGTCACGTGGGTGCCAGTCGCCAGCTCTGAAAGGCCACCAGCTCGAAGGCGCGGGCCGGGTCAAAGGTTGCCCCGTTCGCACGCTGCCATCCTGCTCGAAGGCATGCCTCGCATACTCCAGCGCTGCCAGTGTCAGCTCCCCGTGGGTGTGCTCATCATCGTGCGTTGCATTGTAGCCCTTGGCCTGCTGCACCGCCCGTTCCGTGAGGGTCATCTCAAAGACAAACGTCAGCCCGATGTCCGCCATCAGATCGTCGGTCATCGCATCCAGCAACCCTGGCGTGCCCTTGACCAGCTTCATCTTCACGAGCCATTCCTTGATGGCCTCCCGCACAATGCGGCGCGTGTAGATCGGCTCACTCATCGCCCACCTCCCATCATGGTAGGGACGCGCTGCGCCGCGTCCGACTTCCGCGCCTTCCGCGCCTCGCCTTCAAGCAACAAATCGAATTGCTCCTTTTCGGTTAGGCTCAAGAAAGCCAGGCTCTCCCCAGAATAGGAATCCGAGGCCATGAATTGCGCCAGGGGAGCAATCGCCTTGCCCCGCCAACACTTGAGGCCAGATAAACCCTCGATCCGGATCTCCCTTTGCTCTTGTACTATCAGACGCAGCAGCAACAAAACACGCTTGCTGACTCGCATAACCTCAGGCTCAAGTGTCGCAGTCACGCCACCACCACCTTTCTTTTTACTGTAGCCGCCTCATAATGAGCACGAGCTAGCTCGCCATTTTTACGAGCAACCTGGCGGCACTGCTCAGCAGCCTCGGGCATTCCAGATTCGGCTCTAATCTTCGCGTCAAAGAGCCATCCCTTTGTGTTCTCCACGTAGCGAGACCAACTCACCAGATGAAATTCGCGTCTCGATAACCGCAAACGCCCCGGCCCTTTACTCATCGCCTTTTTGTTAGTCGCACTCATAGGTAGGCAAGTGTTTGGTTTGTTATTCCTCCTCGTAGGAGGCCCCTATTTTTTTGATTTGGTATTTTCTCACAGCGCCGCCCCGGATAAGCAGTTGGTAGCCGCTGGGGAAGATTCGCCCGTTGAACCTCTCAGCCAGCTTCCCGAAAGCGCTTCGGTGACTGGCGATGGTGGTATCCTTCCTGAAAATCTGCGGGAAGAATCCCGTGGCCTGGGCCATGTCCCTAACAAACTGAGCGTCCAAAATCTCACCACTAGCACCGCTCTTTTGAATCATCTCAAGCAGCCGCTCGAATTCCACAGCATCGCTGTCAGGAAGCTGTTTCAGCCTCCCAAACTTCAGCCGCAAAGTGTCGAGGATTTCCCTGGGGAAAACAAAGCAGCGACCATACGTATCCACTTCCTCCACCTGGAAAACACAGCCCATGGCTTTGGAGTAGCGACGAACCAAAAAGCCAAATTCGATCTGTCTTTCAATGGGCCAATTTTTTCCTACCTCTTCAATGTAGCGTAGGACGGGAAGGGTCCCAGCTCGGTCCGGCACGCCCCCCATCCCTTCTGCCGCGATGTACTCGCCCCTCTTGCGCAGACTCGGCAGCACCTCAGCGGTAACCCATTTGCGGAAGCTCTTAGCCTCAGCCTTCCGACTCTTGAAGATCAGAGCATAGAGGCCTGATTCGGAAATGATGTTGAAGCACTGAGCCCCACCGCGTTTCCCTGAATGACCCTCAGTATTATCTAGGGTCATTTTTTCATCTTCATCCAGCGCCTTGATTGCTTCGCTAGGGTTGGAGATCTCCAAAATTCGGCAGACGTCCGCCGCCACAAACCAAGGCTCCGCGCCCCTTTCCACCACACGCACAGCCTGGGAGTTAAAGTCGAATATTTTAAGCGTCATAAAATGGAGCGATAAAAAATGCCGTTCCAGATTTAGGCAGCGATGGCAGTCTGTGCTGCCGCCTCGGGGGTTGTGCCTTTCAGTTGGGCGCGAAGGATTTTGAGTCCGCGCTCAAGGGCCAGTCTCGCAATGTCGGACTTGGACAAGCCAGTCTCGACGCTGGCAGTCTCAATATCTTCACTCAGCTCGTTTGAGATTCGCAGACTCATTGGCTTGACTGCATTCCGTTCGTCTGTTTGGGGATTTGTGCTCATGATTATGTAGCGGTTTAAACTACATTACGCATCCCATCAATTTTATTTTGTGTTTTTTTTAACTACATGCACTCTCTTGCATGGCACGCCCCAAAAGCACCGAAGGAGGTGAACCCGTTTCAATACGCATCAGTGATAGGCTCATGGACGAAGTCAGAGCTGCTGCTGATCAACTCGATAAAAGCCTGCATGAGACCATGCGTGAAGCTCTTCGGATCGGCTTAGCCGATCTCAAAAGAATCAACTATGACATCAGCGGCGCTGTCCTTGATGCAATTTCAAAGCCCGTCCCCCTAGCCGTGAACCAGGGGGAGGGCACCCCGATTGTGAAAGCTGCTCATTTGTTCGGGCACACCACGCCCGCGTCATCTTCGAAAGCAGCGGAGCAGCATGCGACAGGAACCGATGGCGAGGCGAAATCGAAGAAAGTCACTTATCGCTCTGGCAGGAAGAAGTAGACCTAGAGCAGCCTAACCAATCATCCAACATTATTATAGGCCCATGGTAATCCCACGGGCCTTTTTCATATCACTAAACCCAGCTCGGCTGCCAGCTTCTTATTGTAAGCCTTCGCCCCGATCACTGCATCAGCCATCATTGCGGCCCATACGATCCAACCTGCTGCCACGAGGCTGCTCAGGGCAGCGAAGGCAAAGATGGCCAAGAATCCCACAGCTAAAAAGATCTGCTTCCATGCCCGACAATAAATCTGGCCTCCAAAGGGAAGGAGGGCGCTTAATGCGAGCGCCAAGCCTGGCGATTTTTTACGCTCTTCGAACTGCTGACGAGCATGGTTCTGCATCTGCTGCCGCCGATGTTTGATGGCATCCTCTTTTCTTTGAAAGTCAGCCGCCTGTTCCACATGTTCGATCAGAGGTGTCCAGTCCTGACTGCCTTCCTCACAGATCATGGCTTTAGCGGTCGCTGAACCGGAATGCCACATGTTCAAGAGCTGGGCGTCAGTAAACGGTCCCTCCGCAGCGCTTTCTCCAGTCTTAGAGAGCCAATAGGTAATCATCACTATGACTAAATCCAAGCCTACCTATGAAATCAAGAATAAAACTGCTGGGGCCTCAGCGCCCAGAACTTCTCGGCCTCTGCTTTGGTTTTTAGGGCTCGGTAGTGCCGGTGCAGCATCGCCGCAGACTCGTGTCCCATCTGCGTTTGGAGCTGAGCTTCGTTCTGATGCATCGCGTAGTGCATGGAGGCGTACGTGTGCCTCAGGGCATTGTGTGGCCACTTGCCAAAAGGGGCGGGCTCAGGAGCCTTGCGAGTCTTCTTCCTTTCGTTCTTACTCAGGCCATCACCACTGTGGCCCGCGTCCCAGCCTAACTTGCCGCGAAAGACTCTCCAGCGCCCGTCCCACCACTTGCCAGTGATCTTGCCCTTCATCTCGATATTCGCGGCCTTTAGCCAGGCTATGGCCCCCTCGCTTAAATCCACGATCCTCCGCCGCCTGGTCTTCGCCTGGCTCCCAGCCACCACCACCGTTTTGGCCTCCACGTCCACCGCCGTCCAGTCCAGCCTTGCGATCTCAGCAGGTCGCAACCCGGCATAAAGCCCCAGCACCACAAAGCCCACCACCTGTGGATCTCTCACCGCTGCCCGCAAAAGGAGATCACATTGCTCGACCGTTAGCGTGCCGATCTCACCATCACCCAGCTTCGGCTTCGCCACCTCCAGGCATGGGTTGAGGGACAGATAACCTTTACGTATGCCCCAAGAAAAGAGGGCCGACGCATCGCCGAGGTAATTCCTCCATGTCTTGGGGGCCCATTTGTTCCGCTTGAGCCACTGCTCGATGTCCTGCCCTCTGACCTCATTTGCTGCGCGGGAATCCAGCTCATTCCTCAAAGCTCCAAGAGACACTTTGAGCTGCCGGTGATACCGGGGCGTGGCGTGCTCATACTTCTCGTCTAGAAATCTCTGCACCATGGTGCCGAATGTGATCGACTCCTTAGCTTGGCCGTGGGAAAGGAAAAAATTAACCGCCTCGGTCCAAGTCGCTCCCGCCTCCCTCAATTTTGAGCGAACGACGAAGATCTCAGCGACCTCGGTTGGGCTTAAATCGGTGAATGAATCACCATGCTTCACTTTGCCTTGCTCGTGTTTTTTGAGAGCCTTCTTTGCCAGGATCTCGGTATCATAATGCTTGCGCACCCGCTTCCCATCAACGATTCCCAGGTCGAGCTGGTACCTGATTTTTCCGCTGGGAAGTTTCCTTTCTCTGATGGACACGCCCCACTCATCGTGTGCCGCCCTTGTGCCGTCAATCGTGACTTTTCGGGCCTTTTCAAGCCTATTCCAGCCTCTCTTTTAACCCCACTCCCCCAGGGAGAAGGGCTTTAAATGGTGCCGGAGACAGGACTCGAACCTGCACTAGTTTCCCAACCAGATCCTAAGTCTGGCGCGTCTACCAATTCCGCCACTCCGGCAAGGAGGTGCTGAGGGGTTAGCATTCCTTCTGGCGGGCGGGGGTGCAAATGATTTGTGGGGGTGAAGTGGAGGAAGATTGACAGGGTGGGATCTTCCTAGGAGGATCGGGGATGATGCGCGCTTCTTTACGCTCGGTTTTTCTTCTGCTGATGGTCTTCGCCTGCGTGAGCGCGGCGGGGGCGGCGCCGCGGTTGTTTACTTTGACCTCGGGGAAGACGGTGGAGGGGGAGGTGGTGTTTGTGGGGCGCGATGAGGTGATGCTCAAGTCTGCTTTGGATCAGCCGATGCACCTGCCTTTGACTCAATTCACGCTGAAGGACCAGACGGCCCTCGTCCAGTGGGGGCGGGCCAGGGATAAGCAGTGGGCCAATGTCGTTGTGAGGTTCGTCTCAGGGCAGGAGACGGACCGGATTCGAAGTAACACCGGCACCTTGATCAAAACTTTTTTGGTGGGCAAGATGACGATTCAGAATCGATCTACCCAGCCGCTGCAGAAGGTAAAGGTGGTGTCGGAGTTAGAGTTTAAACTGCCACCCGAAAAGACGAGCGACCGTTTTTTACAAAAACCTCAGGACGCCCCACTGGTGCATGAATTGGGAACTCTGGATGTGGGGGCTACGCTGGAGAGAGAGGTCGCCAATATTCAAGTCCGTGAGGAAAAGGCGAGCCTCCAAAAAACTTCCCAAAAGGGGACTTATTCGGTTTTTCCTCATGAACAAGAGCGTGAGATCGCCATGCTGCGCGTCAGCGTCTATGTGGGCCCGGAGCTGATCTGGCATCAGCGGGTCAAGTAGGCGGGAGGGGCTCGGCGTTTGGGCGGGCGTGGGGGCGGGGCAGGCAGCGGAGGGCGAGCCAGCCGGTGAGCAGGACGACGAGGAGGGGGAGGAGGCCGATTTTGAGGTTGCTGCCGATCCAGGGTAGCCAGCCGGGCTGGCTGCGGGTGAGGGCGCTGAAGTATTTCAGCCCGAAGACCCAGCCGCCATGCAGGCCGATGCCGAGCCAGAGGGCGCTGGTTTTCATGCGCGCCTGGGCCAGCACCCAGCCGACGGCGAAGAGGGTGGCAAACTCGGCCAGGAGGAAGTCCACATCGCCAAACCCGGCGGCGATCTGGCGCAGGACGAGGAAGCCGCTGGTCCAGGTGACGTCGGCATCGGCGATCTGCCAGCCTTCGGGCGGTTTCATGAAGTGGACGATGGCGAAGATGAAGGTGCCCACCCAGAGGGCGCGGGGGACGGACATGCTGCGGAGGAGGAGGCCGAGGAGGAGGCCACGAAAGAAAAACTCCTCCACGATGCCGGCACCGAGGGCGGCGGTGAGGGGCTCGCCAAATTTGAACCAATCGGGCCGGGGACGGAGCTGGTAGGCACCCATTTTCAGGAAGAGGAAGCCGAGGGCGAGCAGGAGGCCGGCGGCGAGGGTGAAGCCGAGGGCCCAGTGGCCGATGCCACGCCCCACGGGCTGCCAGGTGGGCAGCAGGTGGCGGTCTAGCTGCACGGCGCGTAGGAGGGGGAGGATGAAGACGATGGCGCAGAGGAGGACGGCGCGGTTAAAGTACCGGGAAAAGTGGGCGCGCTGGATTTCTGCCAGCAGCCACTGGCCGAGGCCGCTGGGGGTGCCGGTGAGCCAGCCTTTGGCCCACTGCCCGAGGTCAAAGAGCAGCGGGGCGAGGAGTGCGCCACCCAGCATGACGGCGGCGAGGTAGAGCAGGAGCCGGGGCAGGGCGGAGGGGGGGCTGGCGTTGGCAGCTTGCATGGCTGCGATACTAGCGCATCCTGCGCACTCTCAATGACCAAAAACCAAATCCACGAATGGCATGAACGTCTGGAAGACGGCCGCAAGCAGTACATCCGCGCTCACTGGAACTCGCGCGAGTGGCTCTTTCGCCTGGCGCACCCGGATGGCGAGGCCTGGGTGCCCATGCAGCCGACGTCTGAGACGTGGCTGAAGCTGCACGATCTGCTGTTCCGCAAGTATCAGCGTAAAAAACTGCCGCTGAAGCACATCAAGACGGTGGAGGCCTCCATGGAAAAGCTGGGCATCCCGGTGCCGGTGCATGGCGGGCCGGAGGAGGCTGAGGAAGAGGAGTATTAGGCTTCTTTTTTGGGGCTCTTCGAAACGGGTTTCAGAAAGTTTGTGCAGGCTGGCATTGGTGCCCTACTTCAATATTTTTGAAAGCCCCTCGCCACTATCCGATTGTCAGGGGACTGGGGTGAAGTGGAAACGTGTGGCGAGGGTTTCGTGCGTCGCTCTGCGACGCCATGCGGTGAAGTGTGCGGTGGGTGAATGAGACCCGGCCTTGAAAGGCCGGGCTAAGAGACGGTTGCCGCTCTGCGGCAGGGGGAAAGGAGGGCGATGAGGACGAGGGTTTCGTGAGTCACTCTGCGACACCATGCGGTGAAGTGTGCGGTGAGTGAATGAGACCCGGCCTTGTAAGGCCGGGCTAAGAGACGGTTGCCGCTCTGCGGCAGGGGGAAAGGAGGGCGATGAGGACGAGGGTTTCGTGCGTCGCTCTGCGACGCCATGCGGTGAAGTGTGCGGTGGGTGAATGAGACCCGGCCTTGAAAGGCCGGGCTAAGAGACGGTTGCCGCTCTGCGGCAGGGGGAAAGGAGGGCGATGAGGACGAGGGTTTCGTGAGTCACTCTGCGACGCCATGCGGTGAAGTGTGCGGTGGGTGAATGAGACCCGGCCTTGAAAGGCCGGGCTAAGAGACGGTTGCCGCTCTGCGGCAGGGGGCTGCGTGAGGATAGACCTGCGTTTGCATTTGCCAGGGCGGGGTTTCTTGGGAAGGCTGGGGGGCCTTTTATTTTCATCATGACTGCTGCCGATCTCGCCCAAGCTCACGTCCTGCCTACGGGTCTTTCCCCGGAGGCGCAGGCTCTCTGGCACACGAAGCATGGGAACTGGGACGCGGCCCATGACATCGCGCAGGAGATTCACACGCCGCTGGGTTCGTGGATCCACGCGCTGCTGCACGTCATCGAGGGGGATCAATGGAATGGCGACTACTGGTTTGCCAAGGCGAAGAAACCTTCCCGGGGCCCGGGTGAGGTGGACGCGCTGTGGGAAGAGATCGCGGCGGTGGTGCTGGCAGGCCGGTGAGGTGTGAGGGGCGTTGTCATTCTTTGTTAGGCAATGGGGGTGCGCGTGCGCCGAGCCTCGCTGTGCTCCTGGCGGGTGGCTTTCGCCCTTTTCCAGACCAGCTGAGGCCGGGACTACCATGCACGGCATGGGGTGGCTGTGACGCTGATCTTTCCCACGCTCTTTGTTAGGCTTATCCATTCTGTCAAATTGCGGTGCCGTGAGGCAGGAGCGAGAAATGTGCCCGGGGGCCTACGCGCCGGCTCTTCCTCACGGGGCTGGGATCGGCTGGATCTCAGCGCTCTCAAACCAGGCCCCGTTGATGGATTTGATGCCCCACTCCCCTGGAGATGACAGCTTAGCGTGGCGGAATTCCAGCTTGGCGACGCCATTCGTCAGCGCGGTGATGCGGTCGCCCTCCACCCGCAGTTCCAGCCTGCGCACGGCGCCTAACTGCAGGGCCACCTCCGCTGGCAGAGACCGCGCGCCCAGGTGCTCATACACCTTTGGATTGCCGATGCCGTAATAACTCAGGCCCACGGTGCCACTCTTCACATCCCATAGCGCCTGGTAGTAGCCCTCCCCATGACGAAAGCGGCCGAACAACGTGGGGTTTTCATTTTCACTCTGGATGTGGACGACGGCCCGCACCACCCCATCCGCCGTGCCCGGCAGCGCTTTTTTAAAGCCCACACTCGCCTTCACATGCAGCCGCCCGTTCTCATAGGCCGAAAGTCTCTGCCACACGTCCTCCTGCTCCACCGTGAAAAGCTCATGCCACTGCCGGAGTGAAAAAGGCGGCGGGAAATTTCCCTGGAGGGCGTTTGTCGGGCTCGCCTTTCCTGAAGGCAGCCTCTGCATGACCACAAAAGGACCGGCCAGGAAAAAGGCCGCCCCCATTCCCAAGCCCCATCGCAGGGCTGAGGACTTGGCCTTTCCAGAGGTGATGCGGGCGGGCATTGCCTGTGTTACACCGTTTGTTAGGCCTGCCTGTTCCAGGGCGGCTTTCATCTCCCGCGCGGTTTGGTAGCGATTGTCTGGGTGAGGCTGCATGGCCTTATCCACAAGGGTATCAAAGGCACGGCTCAGCTGCGGCATCACCTGGCTGGGCAGCTTAAAGCGGCCCCGTGGAATGCTGCCGGTGAGCATTTGATAAAGCATGACGCCCACGGCATACAGATCTGCCCGGCCATCCACCTGCGCCCCTGGCCGCAGCGACTCTGGCGCCATGAAGTCTGGCGTGCCGATGGCCACATGCTCATCCGTCAGCAGCGGCGCCTCTGGATGCAGCGTCTTCGCTAGGCCAAAGTCCGCCACCTTCACCCGCCCACGTGTATCCAGCATGATGTTGGAAGGCTTGATGTCGCGGTGGATGATGCCTTCTTCATGCGCAAAGGCCAGGGCCTCACACACGGCTGAGAGGATCTGGACGACCTGGCGTGGATCCATGCCCTCCCCATCGGCGAGGATCTGCGCCACGTCTGTGCCTTCGATGAACTCCATCACGAAAAAGAGCCATCCGGCCACCTCTCCAGCGTCAAACACGGCCACGATGTGCGGGTGTGCCAGCTTCGCCATGGCTTGCGCTTCTTGTTTAAAACGTGCGGTAAAGCGCAGTTCGCTGTCCTCCATCGCGCCAGGCATCACCTTGATGGCCACGGCCCTTTTCAAAGCCCCCTGCCACCCACGGTAAATCGCCCCCATGCCACCGCGCGCCACCAGGGCCGTGATCTCATACTGAGGCAGCAGCTCACGGAGCACGTCCACCTGCGGCGGCTCCCAGCTATGGCGTGTCATCGCCTGTGTGGTCTCACCTGTGGCCGCCCCCAGCGCCATGAGATTCAGCACTTGGGAATCCGTGACCGCAGCGCCAGGTGGAGTCGCCTCACTAGGAAGCATGAGAGTAGGATCCGGATCTTCCATAATGAACAGCGCCCACCTATAGCCGGAGCCCCGCCCTCCCCGCAAGCGAGATCCCGCCTGAAGAGAGGCCTCCCCTGCCCTTCGGACACTCTTCGCGTAGCACTGACGCGGCGGCAGCCCCTGGCGGAGTCTGGCGGAATCCCGAGTCTGTCGGCCTGCTGATCTTTTTCCTGAAACACTTTTTCCGAAGCGGCCGTTCTAACAGTGGTCTGACCACCTGATCACCCTGCCATGATCCTCGATACCATTTCCCGCCCACCTTCATTGGTGGAAAAAGTTTGTCAAAGCCTGGCCGCGATCGCGCGGCGGGATGTGGCGGAGGATGAAAACTGGCTACCGACAGAGCGCGAGCTGGCTGCGCAACTGGGCGTGAGCCGCAGCGTGGTGCGCGAGGCGACCAAACGCCTGGAGCAGCAGGGCCTGCTGGAGATCCGCCAGGGGCTGGGCATCCGCACGGTGAATCACCTGCACAAGCCCCTCACGGGCGCGCTGGAACTGCTGGTGCCGGAGGCCACGGAAAGGCTGCGGCAACTCATCGAGGTGCGGCTCATGGTGGAGCCTGAAAACGCGCGGCTGGCGGCGGAGCGTGCGACGCCGAAGCAGGTGAAGGCGCTGCGGGCGGTGCATGAGAAACTGGCCCTGGCGACCACGTTTGAGGAATCGGTCATGGCCGACATGGAGTTTCATCGTGCACTGGCCGTGCTTTCGGGAAACCAGATCGCGGGGCTGCTAATGCACTCGCTTTCAGACCTGCTGCAGGCCAGCCTGAAACATGGCTACCAGCGCGTGACGCCCGCCACCGCCATCCGCCAGCATGCGGCTGTGGTGAAGGCCATCGAGCAAGGCGACAGCGCTGCCGCTGCGCGCGCCATGCACAAACACCTGGTCACTGCCCGCGAAGACCTAGGACTCAACTGACCAAACCTGGCCTAACCATGAATTCGACCTTTCTTTCTCGCCGTGCTTTTTTGGATCGCATGAGCACCGGCCTCACCGGCGTGGCGCTGACGCGTTTGATCGACGGCGCGCCTGTGCAGCAGCCCCACTTTGCGCCAAAGGCGAAGCAGGTGCTGCAGATCTTTTGCCCCGGCGCGGCCTCTCACGTGGACCTTTGGGATCACAAACCGCTGCTGGAAAAGTACCATGGCACGCCCATGCCTGGGGGTGAGGCCGAGGTGAGTTTCCAGGGAAAGAATGGCAACCTCATGCGCTCGCCCTGGGACTTTGTGCCCGCCGGCCAGAGTGGAAAGATGATCACGTCCCTGCTGCCGCACATGGCGCGGCATGTGGATGACATCGCCTTCATCCACAGCATGGCCTCACGCACGAACACGCACGGGCCGGGCTGTGTGGCGATGAACTCCTGCTTCACCCGCGATGGTTTTCCCAGTGCGGGCTCCTGGGTGAGCTACGGTCTGGGCAGCCTGAATGAAAACCTGCCCACCTACGTTTCCATCCAGGATCTGCGTGGCGAGCCGCCTAACGGCAAGTCCAACTGGAGCAATGGCTTTCTCCCCGCTCAACACCAGGCGGTGAGCATGGCCGCGCAGCAGCCGCTGCGGAATCTGGCGCGGCCTGCGGCCATCTCGCCCACGGAGGAAAAGGCCACGCGGGAGTACCTGCACTTTCTGAATCAACAGCACGCCCAGGCCCACCCTGGCCAGGAGGAGCTGCGGGCGCGCATGGCGGCCTATGAGCTGGCGGCGAAGATGCAGCTCACCGCACCGGAAGTGAGTGACCTTTCCCGCGAGCCGCAGCACATCCAGGATCTCTACGGGACGAATGATGCGAATCACCTGAAGGCCGCCTACGCGCGCAACTGTTTGTTAGCCCGGCGTTTTCTGGAGCAGGGCGTGCGCTACGTGAGCCTGTACTGCGCCTCGCGAGCGAGCGCGGTGGATGGCCTGCTGAACTGGGATGCGCACAAGACGCTGAAGGCCGACTATGAACGCCACGGCCCCATCTTTGACCAACCCACCGCTGCCCTGCTGACAGACCTGAAACAGCGCGGCATGCTGAATGATGTGCTCATCATCTGGTGCACGGAGTTTGGCCGCATGCCCACGCACCAGCAGGGCACCTCCGGTCGCGACCATAACCCCGATGCCTACACGGCCTGGATGATGGGCGCGGGGATCAAAGGTGGGGTGAGCCACGGGGCCACGGATGACTTTGGCCGCCGCAGCGTGCAGGACGTGACCAGCGTGTATGATTTTTACGCCACCATCCTTCACTTGTTAGGCCTGGATCACGAAAAACTCACCTACTACCACAACGGCACGAATCGCCGCCTCACCGATGTGCACGGCCATGTGCTGGCGCCGATCTTGGCATGAACGAGCGGTTTTCTTTCAGGTCATGAGAGCGCTGATTCAGCCTTTGAAAATCGTTACCTGCAGGGTCGTTTCACCGCGTCCTGGAGGGACGAACGGCAGGGCATGACGAGGAAGGTTCTTATTTTCGAATGTGTTTACAGAACTCCATCTCAGTCAGGCCAATGCCACACGATCAAATCAATCGGGTAAATTTTCCCGTCCGCGTGAGCTTTAATGAAATTGGTTTCATTGGCATCAAAGGCTCCGATTTGCCCTCTTCTCCAAGCATATTGCTGCAAAGACGGGGAGACCGTTGGATCACCGTTCAACCAGGTCCAACCCTCAGCGATCATATACTCTCGGATTTCTTTTTCTGTAGGCTCAGAACCATCCACAAAATCCTGGGAAAGCAAAAGCCCATAGTTGTCTTCGATGCGATCTTCGTATCGGCATGCAAAACCAAAACATTACCAACTAAGCGATTCACGTTCGATCGCCTGCTCCATTGTGCCGGGATGGTAGATCACCAGTCCTCGGCTATCTCTCCCCAGCGTGCAGCCAAAGCCTGCAGTCCCGAACCCGTTTTCCTCACGACCCCGAAGCTTGACAATACACCTATTGTTTCGGTCCCAAAATACGACGGCCTCACCGCGACTGGCGATAAACTGATAACGAGCTCCCTTGGGCCCCAAAGTCGCCCAGTCAAGCGTGCAGTTAATCCGCCGGGAAAGCATCTGGGCAGCTCCAATCCAAGCCCCACCCATCCCGGAAAGCCTATCGATCTCCTTCTCCAAAGTATGCCCGTCAATCTGACTAGCGAACGCCTGCCGGCTGAGCATGAGAAATTCGAAGTTGAGACTTCATTTGAACGGACATCGTCTTTTCTGAGGCACCTGCCCCGTCCTTTAACTGACGACGTACTTGTTCATACACGTAGTCTCCAGTCACCGCAGGACTCTTGGTGGAGAAGTCTGGTGGGAGGCGAAGAACGACCCCAGAAGGAGGCAGTTCAACGGATGAAAAATCTAAAGCCACAAAACATCCTATGCCGAAGAGGGCCTATTGCAAGCCGTCTGTGAGTTCTCGCCCCCATCCTTTCCCCCTTCATGAAGTCTTTTTACCTTTTATTCGCTCTCCTGGGCAGCTCCGCAGTCGCTGTCCCGGCAGCGGCAGATGTAGCCTTCTTTGAGCAGAAAGTCCGCCCGGTGTTGGTGGAGCATTGCTACGCCTGCCACAGTGCGGAGGCGAAGAAGCTGAAGGGGAATCTTTACCTGGACTCGAAGGCGGGCTGGGAAAAGGGTGGCGACAGTGGCGAGTCGGTGATCATCCCTGGCAAGCCGGAAGCGAGCCTGCTGATCCGCACGCTGCAACATCTGGAGCCCGACCTGGAGATGCCGCCGAAAAAACCGAAGCTACCGGAGGCGGTCATCGCGGACCTGGTCACCTGGGTGAAGATGGGCGCGCCCGACCCGCGCACGGGCGTGAAGATAGAGGCCAAACGAGCAGATAAAACCTGGTGGTCTCTGCAACCGCTGCGCGATGTTTCGGGCGACCTAACCAAGTTTAAGAAGGGGGCGATTGATGGCTTCATCACTCAGGCCCTCGCGGAGAAAAAGCTGACGCTGAATGGCCCAGCGGAGGCGCGCACGCTGATCCGCCGCATGAGCTACGATGTGACGGGCCTGCCGCCCACAGCGGCTGAGGTGGCAGCGTTTGAAAAAGTGTACACGACCGATGCCGATGCGGCCACCACGGCGCTGGTGGATCGCCTGCTGGCCAGCCCGCGCTATGGCGAGCAGTGGGGCCGCCACTGGCTGGATGTGGTGCGCTTTGGTGAGAGCAATGGCTTTGAGCGGAACTTCGTCATTGATGATCTGTGGCCATTTCGGGATTACGTCATTCGATCGCTCAATGCGGACAAGCCTTTCAATCAATTCATCACCGAGCATCTGGCGGGCGACGTCATCGGCAAGGATCAACCCGAGGTGGAGGTGGGCAGCGCCTTCCTGGTGGCGGGGGCCTACGATGATGTGGGGAATCAAGATCCCGTGGCGCAGAAGAACATCCGCGCCGCCACGCTGGATGACATGATCACGGCCACGGGTGGGGCTTTCCTGGGCCTAACCATCAATTGCGCAAGGTGTCACCATCACAAGTTCGATCCCATCCCCACGGAGGATTATTATCGCCTGCGCGCAGCCTTTGAGGGGGTGACCCATGGGCGTCGAGTGATCGCCAGTGCGGAGCAACGCGCGGCCCATGCCGCGGCGATGAAACCCCTAACCGCAAGGGTTACAAAACTCAATGAAACCAAGGCGACGCTGAATGCGCAGGTGGAACAGCGCGCGAAGGCGGCGTATGCGCAGATGAAACCCACGCGCCCGAAGATCGACGTGCATGGCACGGAGGAATCCTTTGCGCCGGTGGAGGCGCGGCAGGTGCGCTTCGTCATTCAGTCCCTAACTACGGAGCCGGGTGGCAAGGCGAGCGCGGGCAAGCTCACCGAGTTCCAAGTGTGGAGTGCGGAGGCCAAGCCACGCAATGTGGCCCTGGCCAGCCTAGGCACAAAGGCGATGGGCGCGAAGTCTGCCACGGCAGAAGATTTCCCTGAGGCCTATGGGCCGCAACTGTGCATTGATGGCCAGTTTGGCGAGCAGTGGTTCATCGGCCACCCAGCGGTGCTGACACTGACTTTTCCCAAGGTGGAAAAGATCCAAGGCATCACCTTCATCAATGCGAAGGGCGGACGCGAGATCGACGAAAGCAAGGTGCGCGGGGCCACGCCCTGTGAGTATGAGGTGCAGGTATCGCTGGATGGGCAGACCTGGCAAACGGTGGCCAGCGATGATGGACGCGAGGCCTGGAGCCCGGCGCACGGCATCGCCAAAGCACGCCGCACGGTGATCACAAACGAGGAGACCGCGCAGCTGGCGGCGCTGGATCGCGACCTGGCCCAGGTGCAGCGCGAGATGGCCGCTGTACCCGCGCTGCCGCAGGTGTGGGCAGGCACGCACGCGCAGCCGAAAGAGGCCACGTTTGTGCATCTAGGCGGTGACCCGATGAAACCTGCCGCGCCTGTGCTGCCGAGCAGCCTGCAAGTGCTGGCGGATCTGACGCCGAAATTTGCCCTGCCGCAAGACGCGCCGGAGGGGCAGCGGCGGCTGGAACTGGCACGCTGGATAACCAACGATGCGAATGCGCTGACAGCGCGCGTTTTGGCGAATCGGGTGTGGCAGTACCACTTCGGCACGGGGCTGGTGGATACGCCCAGCGACTTCGGCTTTCTCGGCAGCCAGCCCACGCACCCGGCGCTGCTGGATTACCTGGCGCGCCGACTTATCGCCCATGGCTGGCGGCTGAAGCCACTGCATCGGGAGATCCTGCTCTCGCAAACGTATCGTCAGTCGGGGCAGCATCGCGCCGAGGCGGCGCAGGTGGATCAAGAGGCGCGGCTGCTGTGGCGCTTCCCCCCGCGCCGGCTCACCGCAGAGGAGGTGCGCGATACCCTGCTGACGGTGGCCGGCAAGCTGAAACTGGAGCCTGTGGGCGGCCCGGGCTTTCGGCTGTATAAGGCGATGCAAAACAACGTCACTACCTACACGCCGCTGGATGTGCATGGGCCGGAGACGTATCGGCGCGCGGTGTATCATCAAAATGCCCGCGCGAGTGTGGTGGATGTACTGAATGACTTTGACCTGCCGGACATCTCCTTTGCCGCGCCGCGCCGGGCGAATACCACCACGCCCATGCAAGCGCTGACGTTGCTGAATCACACCTTTACCCTGGACATGGCCGCGGCCCTGGCCCAGCGCCTGGACGCGCCCGATCCCCTGCCCCAGGCCTATGAGATCCTCTTTCAACGCCTGCCCACGGAGGCGGAAAGACAGGCCGGGACGCGCTTTCTCGAGGCTCAAGACCGCACGGCCCTTACCCGCGCTTTGCTGAATGCGAATGAATTGATCTACCTGGAGTAGCAAGGCGGGGCGTGATTTGTAAATTCCGCCTTTGTTCGGGAATGGGGACCAGCCCACTCGCGCCGTTTTTTACAGGATTAACAGGATGGCAGGATTAACAAGAGGTGTGTTTATATGCCTGGCTCGAAGCGAGGAGGGTCCGTGCATGGTAGTCTCGGCTTCAGGCGGTCTGGGAGAGGGGGGAATGGGACGTGGGCTTGGTGGGGGCGGATGGGGATAAGGTAGTCTGCACTCTCCGAGTGCGGTGCCCTGAAGGTGACGTGGCCCTCAGACTTGGAGTGTAAAGACGGTGGACGAGGCTGGCTGGGGGCGGACGCATCACTCGGAGAGTGATGAATACTGTACGGCGGATGGGGGTACGGTCTGGAACTCCGGCCGCGCTGGGAAAGTTAGGCGAATAGGATATTCGCGCTCCGTCGAATGGCCTTCGGGGCGTGAGGTGGTGAGGGGTGAGCGTGGGGTCGGGGTAGGCTTCTCACGCCCCTCCAGGGCGCGGTATCTGTGAAAGCGTTTTTTGTTAGGTGACCGGAGGTTCTTGGGTGTGGGCGTTCTCGCTTGATCGTCCGCCATGGAGCGCACGCATCTTGCGTGCTGAGTTTCGCGTCCTCGCGGAACTCCGTTCTCGGGCCTCGTTCGGCCCTGTTGCAACCCTCCCCAAGCTGACGGCGGGACGCCGTCACTCCTTGAACCTCTCGGCCGCCGTTTGTTCTCGACCGAGGCACCTTCAGAGACCCACCTGCTGGCGCAGGCAGCTACACCCGAAGGCCCCACCTCCCTTTCAGCAGGTGGTTACGGGTTGGATCGAAACCCGGCTCGCCCACTCTTTTTTCCTCGCACCCACGCGATTTTTCGTCAGCGGCTCGCGTTGGTTTAACGACTGTTTTTTATCCCCATGATTTCTTCTGACCGTGAACTGCGCCTGGCCATGCTGGGCATGATCGAGGGCAATGGCCACCCGTATTCCTGGAGCGCCATCGTCAATGGTTACGATCCCGTGGCCATGGCGGCGTGCCCGTATGTGGGCATCCCGGTGTACCTCGGCAAGCAGCCGCTGGAGACCGTGTGCATCCCTGGGGCGCGCGTCACGCATGTGTGGACGGATGACCCGGCCGATGCGCCAAAGGTGGCGGCCGCCAGCCGCATCCCTCACGTGGTGGCGCAGCCGGAGGATGTCATCGGCCATGTGGATGCCGTCATCGTGGCCACCGATGATGGCGAGGATCACGTGCGGCGCGTGCGCCCGTTCATCGAGGCGGGCTTGCCCGTGTTCATTGACAAACCCCTGGCCACCAACGTGGCCGATCTGCGGCAGTTTGTGGAGTGGCATGCGCAGGGTCACGTGCTGCTTTCCACCAGCGGCATGCGCTACATGCCGGAGATGCAGCTCAATGCCGCGCAGCAGGCCCAGGTGGGCGACTTGCGCTGGATCACCAGCTTCACGTGCAAGACCTGGGAACGCTATGGCATCCACGCCCTGGAGGCTCTATCCCCTTTGTTAGGCCGGGGCTTTCAGACCGTGCAGGCGCAAAGCGATGCCGGGGGCGATGTGATGCACCTCACCCACGCCAGCGGCGTGCGCCTCACGATCGGAGCCATCCACGATGCCTACGGCAGCTTCGGTGCCATCCACCTCTACGGCACCCGGGGAGATCTGGCCCTCAAACATGCCGATACCTACACCGCCTTTCGCGCGCAGTTAGTGGCCTTTGTGGACCTGCTGCGCACCGGCGTGCCACCCCTGCCGTTTGAGGAAACCGTGGAGCTCATGGCCATCCTCATCGCCGGCCGCCGCAGCCGGGAGCAAGGCGGAGCGACCGTGTCCGTGAGAGGAGTGCTGGAAGAGGTGGGGGGCAGTAGCCGTTAACGTCTAAACGGACCAGCTGCCCTACAAACTTATTTGCCAGAAAGCCTAACAAAGAGTGCTTCGCCATCGGCGTTTTAATTTTTCATCACCAAGGCCAACCGTGCACAGCCAGCGTGATCGAGTGTGGACTTCACGGCTTGCTCAAAGCTACCTCCATCCACGGGTTGATAACCTAGACGATTTAAAAAGGTCACCACGTCTTGAGCATCTTTCCCACGCTGTTTCAACAAGGTAAAATGAAGCTCCAGGAAAATCTTGGGGCGATGCTGTCGCAGCCACACTTCTGAAGCTAGGAGAGCCTCATACTCATAGGACTCAATATCCATCTTCAACAGATCAGGCACGTATGATTCCACAGCGCAAAGACTGGCGAGTGTATGCCCTTGGACGCTCTCACCCTCAGCACTGATATCTCCACCAAATCCGGTGGAGGTGAATTTCAAGGGGCCTGCTTCGTGGCTAATCACGGAAGGCGAAAAGCGCCAAAGAGCACTCTCAGGAGAATTCAAGGAAGCCGTTTCATTGAGCAACTTAAAACTCGGCACATCAGGCTCAACCGCAAGGATCTCAGCCTTCGAACGAGTATTGGCAAACAAGGCACTGAAAATGCCCGCCGAGGCACCGACATCCAATAGGCGCGTGCAACCTTCGGCCAGTTTTAAGAAGCTAAAAAGTTCAGCACGTCCACCGAGCGTAAAGGCATGGAATCGCCATACCCAGGTGGCCAGCACATCGCTGGGGCAGCAAAAACGAATATCCTCATTCAGATAAATCCAGCGATATGCATCTTTGTGCTGGTTCGCGTAAGTCAATTGTTCGGACTGTTCCTCTCTGAATCGGCGAGGAATGTTTTTAATGAGTCGAATCCAGTCCATAAAATAGTGGCGAAGTCCAAATTGGGATTGCGCGCTTTGATACTCAAGAAAATAAGTTTCCGCAAACTGGAAGTCCCCGGTTTCATTTTCACGAATCGTCCTGGAAGGACGAAAGCCATTAGCCGGGGGTGGAGGTGCGAAGCGCCGAGAACCCCCGGACCTCCGAGACTCAAATACACTCCGCCTGCGTGGCCTCCTGGAGGGAGGCGAGAAAGGTTGCCATCATCTCGATTCCGCCAAGGCTTCATTTCCTCCTTGCATGCCTTCTTTCCCAGCTGGGATTGAGGCAAAATCGCGTGGCTTCCACACACCTCTCACTCCACTATCATTTTGTGTTCAGCACAAAAAATCGTCATCCGTGGTTTCCTCCGAGCACTCGAGACCGTGTACATGAATACGTTGGTGGCATCATTCACGGCTTGGAGGGGTTTCCTCATGCAGTGGGTGGCACTGCTGATCATATCCATGTGTTTGCGGGACTGCGTGCAACTCACTCGATTGCCGATGTCATGCGGGAGCTGAAAAGTGAATCATCGCGTTGGATCCATAAAGAACTCCGTCTAGCAGGCTTCGCATGGCAGGAAGGATATGGTGCTTTTACTGTCAGTGCTTCGAACATTGAGTCCGTGCGAAATTATGTCTTGAACCAAGAACAACATCACCGGGTTAAAACTTTTCAGGAAGAATACGTCAAGATGTTACAGCTTGGGATGGTCCCGTATCAGGAAGCACATCTTTGGTAAAGGGTGTACCATTGAAGCGAGGGGACCTTTCTCGCGCCCCTCCAGGGCGCTTTGTGATGTGACGCGTTTTTGTTAGGCATCCGGGGGTTCCCGGTGCTGCGCACCTCCACCCCCGGCTAATAGCTCTCGTCCTTCCAGGACGAAGAAAGTTGGGCAATGGTGGTCTGGACGTTACACGAAGCTAAGCTGGCTAATGGCTCACGCTTTCCTCGACGAAGAAGGAGAAGCAATAATGGTCTGGGCGTTACACGAAGCTAAGCTGGCTAATGGCTCACGCTTTCCTCGACGAAGAAGGAGAGGCAATAATGGTCTAGGCGTTTGACGAGGCTGGGCTGCTTAATGGCCCTCCTCTTCCAGGACGAAGAAGGAGCCCTGGAGGATAACAGGGATTGTTCCTACAATGAAGAACTTGGCTCTTAAATGCGGAAGCGAATGCGGCTGCGGATTTGGGAGAGCTTGCGGCGTTTGCGAAAGACGCCACCTCCTTCCCGGCTCCCCGCTGCATCTGTGTTTCCTTCAATGGTCCAGATGGTGCCATCGGGGAGGGGGGAACTTTGGGCGATGCCGATGTGTGAAAAGGTGAAGATGATGATATCGCCCGGTAGGATGTCGCCGCCATGAGGCTTCTTGGTCCACGTGCTGGTGTCTTGCTTTTTAGACCAGGCTTCAAAGTCCCACGCACCCGCTGTTTGAGGTCGCTGGAAAGTAGGAGTTTCCGGTATTCCGGCGGCTTTCAAGGCTTGTTGAACAACCCAACAAACAAAGGCTGCGCACCAAGGCCAGGGTTTATCAGCAGGCAACCAAGTGGCGGCTTTGTAGGCGTTCACGCGTGGTCCGCAGTTGCTGCCATTTTCCTCTTCTACGCCGATTTCTGCGGTGGCGATTTCAACGATTTTTGCGGGTAGTTTCATAATGTAAGCTCCTTTTTGTTAGGCGGTTTCATTGATTTTTTGATGCCATTCGTCCTGGAGGGACGAGAGCGATTAGCCGGGGGTGGAGCGAGGAACGAGCAAAACCCCCGGATGGAGAATAAGGTTAGAAGCACCCCAAGAGCGTCCTGGAGGGACGCGAGAAGGGCGGATCCTATCTCGTGATCCGCAGGCCATGGCGTGGCTTTCTCGCGTCCTTCCAGGACGCCCCTTTAGTCACACGTGTTGTTATTCGAGCATCCGGGGGTTCTCGGCGCTTCGCGCCTTCACCGCCCGGCTAATGGCTTTCGTCCTTCCAGGACGAGGAACGGCTCCTGACGGCTTTTTCTCTTTGTCAGATCAACGGTGCTTCAGCGCGGCATCAGATTCTGGATGTAGGGCTGGACGATCAGACGATGCTCGGGCGGATAGATACAAAGCGATATCAAGTCAGCACCGGCCTCAGTCTCTGACCATGCTCCTACAGCACCAATGCCCACAGCAGGCCAATCAACCGAAGCACGGCTCAGCGTTGTCACATCGACAGCGTCAGTATATGCTTTGGCATTCTGTCCACTGACACACTCAATAGCCATGCTGTGAAATTGCGTATCCATCACTGCGGAAGAGCCCAGAATACCGTTAACGAAATGAGGTCCGTTACTGGTGCGGTTTGGCTGGATAAAAACATTTGCAGACGAATTGACCAACCTCCCGATACTCCCTGGATTCCCAAGAGGACAAGCAGCCAGAACTTCAATGACATAAGGCATCAATGCGTCACAACCTGGGATCGTGTAACCATCATCCACGGAATCGGTTCGAACGCATGGCACCCCATTAATGAAATGCAAGACTCCACGCTTTTCCCCCTCCGCCTGCACGGCTGTCAGGCCGCTGGGGGTGAGTTCGTCGCGCCAGGCGGCGATGGGGTGGCCTTCAGTGGTGGCGGGGACGGTGCAGGCGAGGTCTTGATAGAGACCGAGGGGGGCGTAGTTGGGAACGAGCTGCGAGACGGGGTCGCCGCAGACGCTGTAGGGGGCGGCTTCGGCGGGGTTGGCGGCGAGGGGGGTGGCGCCGTAACCGCGCAGGGTGTCGCTGGCGTCAAAGAGGCCCCACCAGTCGTTCACGCCGTCCACCACCTGAGTGAAGTACCAGCCGGTGAGTTGATTGCGGTGACGCACGCCGCCCACGTGCCATTCATACCGATACTGCCCCACGGCCCCATCCCCTGCGCTGACGACGTAGGCGGCTTCTTCTGAGACGGCCACGCCGTTGTGGGTCTGCAGACGCAGGGCGAAATCCACCCGCTGAAGTGGATCCTCACTGCTGCGGCGGCATGGGTTAATGAGGCTGTGGCCGTGACCGAGGTGCATAACAAAGGATGGGTTCGTGGGGTTTGTGAATCAGTCGAGCCAGCCGATGAAGCTGCCGCTGGTGAGGGTGCAACCGGTGAGTGGGAGGGGGTAATAGACGCCTTCTAAAAAGGTGTCTCCCACCAGGGATGCGGCGACGCCGGTGTAGCTTGCCGAACCACGTGTGGTGGGCAGGGTGAGGGCGGCGAAGACGACGTCGCCATTGATGGGAGTGAAGCCTTGCAGGGGGCTGCTGGCGAGGTTGATAGGGCTGGTGCCGGAGCACTTTTTAAAGCCGCGATTGGCATGGGCGTCGTTCATAGTGTGGTCGTGTTTTTGGTTAGGTTGGGTTTTCGCTGAGGAGAAAGGGGGTCAGCCTTCGATGAGGCAAGGGACGATGCCATTGTACCAGTCGGTGCTGCCGTAGGGGTTGTAGGCGGTGACTTTGAGGTGATAAAAGGTCTGCGGGTTGAGCACGCCCAGGAAGGCGCTGGTGACTTCAAAGGCGTAGCCCACATCCAGCGTGGTTATCTCTGACGGCCCGGCATCGTAAAGGGTGATGTAAAAGCCGGTGGCATCGCTGGAATATTCCCAGCTCACGTCCAGGCCCGGGGTGCCTTCGCTGCCGTAATTGCCTGCGACGGTGAGGGCATTAAAAGGGCCGGGAGGATCGCCCGGAGGGGGATCGTAGTAGCAGCTGCCATCGTCGGTATTGGCCGAGGGGTCGTAGTTGGTGGCGGAGGGATTTGTGCAACCGAATAGGTAGCCGTGATAGAAAATATTGGCCGCGCTACCGCCCATGGGAAAGGTGGAAGGGTGGTGGACGTTGGCGGTGCCTGCGATGTCGCCGTAGTTTTGTGCATTCCCCTGCAGTTCGAGGTTCCCGGAGATGCTGCCGTAGTTGATGCAGTCGTCATTGAACTGGGCGTCGCCATTGATGGGCTGGCTATTGCTCACGCTGCCGTAAAAGGCGGCGTAACCAACGATGCTGCCATTGTTATAACTCCCGACCTGGAAGGTGAGGCTGCCTTCGGTGCTGCCGTTGTTGCTGCATTCGATGCCGAAGGTGGCATTGCCAGTGAGGTTGCCGTTTTGACCGCTGCTGTCGCTGAAGGTGACGTGATCGCTGACGAAGGCGACGCCCTGGAGCGTGGAATTGGCATGGAAAGTGGCGGTGGGAGCGCTGATCTCGCCGGCCATGGTGGCGCTGTTTTCAAAGAGAGCGTGCTCCGTCACGATGATCATGCCGCAGGCGGTGCCACCCTGGACCACAAGCTGGCGACAGGTGATGCCGGTGAGCCAGACTTCGGCATTTTCGATGAGTACGCGATCCAGGAGGAGGCCCTCGGGCTGGCCTTCGTTGAGGAGTTGATTGATGACCACACGGTCATGGGTGGCGGGGTTGGCAGATTCGGTGATGCCTTCGCTTTCCAGGAACCAGTCGCCGCCGAACCAGTCGGTGAAGGTTTCGCTTTTGAAATAAAGGGTGCGGTGCAGTGAGCGGGGGCTGCTTTCGCTACTGCTGGGGCCATGGGCACCGGTGGCGGTGACGCGGCAGGTGAGGGCCTGAGTGGCGGGGATGGCGCTGGCGATGGGGTAGCTGCTGCTGGTGGCACCGGGGATGTCGCTGCCATTGATGCGCCACTGGTAAGTGTAGGCGGTGGGGTCACCGGCCCAGGTGCCCGGAGTGGCGGTAGCGGTATCGCCCGTGTAGCCGCGCGGCTGGCTGCTGCTGAAGCTGATCTGCGGCGGGGTGAGATTCACCGGCACAGGCCCGGAGGCGCTGCGCGGTGAGGTGAAGAGGGCGATGCCGTGTCCGAGTTGCATAACCAAAGGTGTGTTCACTTTTTCACGGGCATTTTCCAACGTGGGCCAAAGAGCTGCACGGCCCGCCCCATCATCCAGGCCTGGCCTGGGCGCAGGCCGTCCTCCTGCAGGCGGTGGTAAAAGTGGGCGTGGGCGGCGGTGTGCGGGATGACCTTTTTCTCACACAGCCAGTCGTGCTCCAGCGCCGCGCCGATGTGGACACCAAAGGGCGTATAACCAAAAGGGAAGCCCCACAGGACCTGCGGCACGCTAGCGCCATCGAACCGATAGCCGGAGGGAATGGTGAAGCTGCCGTGGCCTAGTACGGTGAAGGTCCAGTCCCCCTCCAGGGCATAGAGGGGCCGCCCAAAGAACAGGCCGGGATTTTCTAAGGCAGAGATTTGGGGTTGGCGGGGCATGGAGGGCGTCGTTTAAGATGGACAGGCTTTTTGTTAGGCGTGGATGATAACGAGAAAAAGGCAGCCGGCTGAAGCCGGGACTACAGTGCGCGGAACGGGGAGTCCGTGGAACGGAGCGGAGCGATGTCACTCGCGCTTGCGCAGCAGGGAGCGGATGGTGAGGGCGCAGACCACGAGGCCACCGGTGAGGGAGGCGATGCGCAGCCATTGTTCGATCTCGGCCAGGGCGGAGACGGTGACGCCCAGGACCGGGGCGGTGATGCCGACGATGCCTCGGCACACATCGGTGATTTGTTCTTGGGCGTGGGCAGTCATCGGAAGGCAGGGCCAGTGAACCAGGTCACCAGGGAGTACCGACGGCCACGGGTGACGGGCGTGACGCGGTGCCGATTGAAGGCTGGGAAAAACAGGACATCGCCCCGGCGGGTGAATTGTTCTGGGCCTAACGGATCGTTTTGCAACTCCAGCCGCCCGCCATCATAGTCCGCAGGGTCGCTGAGCTGGATGACCATGGACATCTTGCGCTCCACCTCCAGGCCGGCCTTCCAGGCATTGTCCTCATGCCAGCCGTAGTGGCCTTCATCCCCGGCATCATACTCGGTGAATTGCAGCTCGCGAAACTGCCGCAGGTCAAAACCGAAGGCGTGATTGTTCGCACGCTCGGCCATATCGGCGATGCGAGCATAGAAGGGGAAGAGCTTCGCATCTTGACGGCCTAACCAGCGAACTTTAGAACGCCGGATGTTCGGATTGACCTTGTTGGCACCGCCATGGCCGATGCTGCCCTGCTGCACCGGATGGGTGAGCGCGTAGTCGATCAGCACCTGGCATTCTGCCGGGGTGAAGGCTTCAGAAAAAAGTTGCCACCAGGCTTTCATCGTCCGGACAGGTGCCTCCAGCGTTGATTGTTTAACTGCATCTGCGCGAGCGTGCGCGGCTCAAACCTCCGGCCCTCGCAGCCTTGACGAATGCCCGCGAGCGTCAGCGTGACATGGCCCGTGCCCGCAGGCAGGTGCAGCACGCCTTCGCTCAACTGCACCGGCACTGGCGGATACGCGGCCAGGAGGCAGAGCGTGTGCGGGGCGATGACCTCCATGAACAAAGGGTCCACCGGCACACCGCCGGGCTGCGTGCCCAGGGCCACGCGCAGGATGTCAAAGAACCACACCTCCGGTGACTCCATGCAATACAGCGCGCGTGGGCCCTGCGCGGTGGGGACGATGGCCTCCTTCGTCCCTGGAGATCCCGGTTGGCCATCCGTACCGGGCGGGCCGTCCGGACCCGGAGGTCCCGGCAGCCCTGGCGGCCCAGGGCCACCGTCTGTGCCGGGCGAGCCATCGCTGCCTGCGCTACCAGGGAAGCCTTCGCCCCCTGCCATGCCCGGCATACCGGGAATACCATCCAGGCCATTGAGCCCATCCACACCGTCTTTGCCGTCTTTACCATCCTTCCCGTCGAGACCATCCTCGCCTGCCGGACCCGTGGGGCCAGGAGGTCCAGGCGGCCCACCGGATGGCCCCACGGGACCCACCGGGCCGATGGGACCTAGAGGACCCGTGAAGCCCCGCGCACCCGGCGGCCCCTCAGGTCCCACCGGGCCCACCACCTGGGAATGCAGAGACAAATCCCACGCGTGATAGCTGCCCATGAAACCCTGCGTCACCGCCAGTTCATACGCCGAAAGGCCCGGCACACCCTGGGCCCCCGTGAGCCCCACAGGACCCACGGGCCCGATGAAGCTGCTGCGCGGGATGAGGCCGAAGACACCCTCTTCATCAAAGCCGATGACCGTCTCCGGCTCTGGTAACAGGGCCTGCAGGGGATCTTGGATCTCGCTGATCTTCACGCCCAGATTCGTCATGCGATCCAGATCCTGAGCAATCATGGTTAGGCGATCCAGCGCCCGCTCATGCGACTTGGCCGGGAAGGCATCCTGGTCCTCATAACTGGTCGGCTGCAAAAGAGCCGTCTCGCGGTAGATCGTCAGCGTGTGGGTTTCATCCCACGGCTCCAGGGTGAAAAGGCTGCCTTCCTCCCCTTCCCCGCCCTCCACCGTGTAGCCCACGCCCAGCACCAGCAGCGTTTCATCCGCCAGCACGCGCAGGTCTGAGGCCTCCAGGAAAGGGAATGTCACGGGGTAAGCTGTGACCGTGCTGCCATTGCCCACATACTGGACTTTGGAATGGGTGGATTGGATAGCCATAAAATGCTCTTTTGGTTAGGCTCGTAACTAGACCCGTTAAATCACTGGCCGTTTTGTTGCAGGAGATTCAGCACCAGGCTGCGCGTGGCGCGGTGGTTCGGGTGCTGGGGGTTGTGATAAGCGGTGTAGTGGGGGTGGGCGGCATCCGTCTGGATTTGATTCGCCTGCGTGCGTGGGTCCCCCGTCAGCGGGCTGGGCGTGCCGGGCACCAGACGCCCTTCCCCGGTGGCCACGGCCAGTTTGTGCAGGGCCTTCACCACGTCCTTATCCGTCAGCGCGTAGTGGTCAGCCGAGAGGCCTGCGGTGGCAGCCGCACGGCGTGCCAGGGAAACATTCCGCCCGTAGTCATCTCCCCACTCACGCTTCAGCGCCACCTCATCCGCCTGCACGGTGGCCAGGGAATGATCCATGAACTTGTCATAGGCGGCCTTGCTCTGCGTCCCGGTGAGGGTGTTAAACGTCTCCACCAGTTTCCCCACGGCCTGCGGGGGGATGTGGTGCGTGCGTGCCCACTGGGACACACCTTTGGCCAGGTCTTCATTCCACTCCACCCCCGTGGGCAGGGCCTCGGGCCGGGCGATGTCCCACGCGCGTTCATCCTCCGGCAGGCCCACGTAGTCACGATACGCACGGATCTGCTCGGGCGTAGATTTCTCATTCGGCACCTGAGGCCGCGCCTGCGAAAGCTGGCGCTGGCCATGCAGCAGGCTCTTCACCACATCGGGGAAAGTCTTGAAGCGCGAGAGCTGCGCTCCGGCGTCCTTAAACTCGCCGCCCAGATGGGCGTGCCAGCCAGGGGTGAGTTGCCCGTCCGATTGCAAAATTTGTTCGCGCAGCGCTGGGGCTGCACCGCCCGGGTTGGCAGGCACAGCCGGGGCTGCTGCACCAACACCGCCGCCACTCAGGCCAGCATCGGCCGCTTCTTGAAAGAGAGAAAAAAACATCGTCATAGGTCAGGTTCGTCGTCGCTGGGTTAATCAGGAAAAAATCGAGGGTGAAGCCACGTGACATCGCACGCTGCCCCTGCATGAGGGGTCTTCACCATTCACAGGCCCATCGGGCCCACGCGTGCCGTGAGGTCACGCTTCACACCGCATCACTCGTTAGGCCACATTCGGCCACGCACGCTCCCAGCAGCTGGGTTTTCCCCAGGCAGAGAGTCGGCTCAAACATCGTCAGCCATCATCACGCGGAGCCACCAGCTCCCCATGCTTGATCAGGTACTGGATCACCTCCAGCCGCCCGCGCATTTGGTCGCCCGAGATGGGGGCCTGCTGCGTGGGTGCATCGCCAAAGACGCGCTGGAGATGATCCACCAGCCAGCGGCCATCGGGCCCATCCAGGCTGCGTTTCAGGCGCTCGCGCGTCTGGCTCAGCCGTTCATCCATCGGGGTTGCAGGGGGTTTCGTCTTCATGCGGCACCGGTCAGTTGTTGCAGGGTTTCAGGGTCCACCTTGCTCGCATTCGCCGCAGCTTTGCTGGCCTGTTCCGCCATGGCGAGCTGCTGCTGCTGGGCCTGCTGCTCGGCCCGTTGACTGCGCAGCCCATCGCGATCCCGCACGGGGCGCAGGTAGCTGTGAGGCAAGCCATTGCCAGCGGCGAGGGCGCGGGCGGGTTCGTCAAAGTTGACGTTGTCCAGCGTCGCCGGATCAAAGCTGGCGATGGCCTGGAGCTGCCCCAGGTAACGCTCAAACGCGGCATCGCCCATGCTGCGGAGTTCGATGTCCAGGCGCGACTGATACGCCAGCATGGGGCTGGCCACCTCGCCCACGGTTTCACTCACGCGCTGCACCATCTCCGCCGGGGGCTGCGGCAGGTAGCCGCCCTCCAGGCACAGGGAGAAAACACGTTGCAGGAGAGGATTGAGCAACTCAGTGGTTAGGCGGGCAAAGGAGGGTGAAATCTGCACCACCTTTTCTCGCACTCGCGCATTCACTTCCGTGGCGGTCATCTGCTTGCCCTGCATGCCGAACATCTCAAACAGGTCCACATGGAAGTGTTTGCGGATGGCATTTTGCCGCTCCTGGATGCGCTGGAGGCCCGCATTAAAATCCCCCGCCAGGCCAAACTCACGCGGCACCGCCGCATTCGGCCCCAGGCTGTCATCATACTCCGTGATGCCCCCGGCAGAGAGATCAATCTCGCCCTCCATGGAGGCGGGTTTCAGCACGGGAGGAAAGGCTTTTTTCTCCGCCAGCGCATCCATCCACATTTGCAGCAGATTCAGTTGCCGTGCCTCCGGCAGCGCGGCCCATGCGGGCGACCACCCATACATGCCGCCTAACCCATTGTTCCACTCCAAAAAGCGCGACACCATGGCCGGCATGGAGGAGTAACCACTGTGCAGCAGCACGGCGCGGGACGAGGCCTCGATGTAAACGGAAGCCACCGGCATGCCCAGCGGCCCGCCCTCTGGCCGCATCTCCTCTGGCGTGCGGGGGAAGATGGCGTGGATGATCTTGAACCGATCATTCACCCGCGCTGCATCTTTGCTGGAGAGGCAGTCGAGGATCTTCTTCGGCAGGGCCTCGCGACCAAAGCGCAGCTCACACTGCCGCGCGGTCATCTCCATCTCGCGAAAGACGGTGTCCACGTGGCCTTCATCATCTTCATCAATGCAGAAGGAGCCCACCGGAAACACGCGGAAATTCAGCGCCTGGCGTTTGCCCGCCTCCACATACATGGCAGCGGTGCCGAAGCAGGAACGATCCAGGTAGAACTCATGAACCACGGTGTAAAAGTTCGACGAATTCGCCAGCAGATCCCGCACGATGTCCGTGCACTCTTGCAGCCACTGTTTCACCGTTTCGCTCTTCTTAAAGGGCGCGGGAGGCGCAAAGGAAAACCAGTTTCCACCCAGGGGCGTGATCCAGGCCAGTTGGCCATTCGCCAGCACCGTGTTCGCATGGATGCCGGTGGTGTCAAACAGGCGCGCCTCCCGTCCCGTGCCCGGTGCGGTGGCCGCCCGACCACCGAACTTGCGCGGCATCAGGTAATCTCCCAGCTCCTGCCACAGGCTGACCCACGGCGCACGCGCCGCATGCAGAGCACCGTAGCGCTCCAGCAAGTGATTGCACAATTCTTGGTTAGGCGCATTCATCCCAGGAGAGTCTTTTTCCCTCCCAGTGTGGATTCACCGGCCAGGATGGCGGCCCGCTCGCCACGCCTGCGTGCGGCATCTCGGCGGGCCTGATCTTCCGCCTCGGCGATGTCGGCACGCGATTGGTTAGGCGCAGCCGCCGAGGGATCGAACTTCGGGGCCGTGGGCACGTTCTTGTTCGCCTGTTCACGCATGAGCGCGAGCTGCTGCTGAAAGTGACGCTCATTCTGCGCCATCATCTTTTTTAGCCCGCCATCGCCGCCGCCCCCTCCCTTGTGAAAGCGTGCCAACCGACCGTTGGGGCCAACCAGGCCCGGTTCAAAGTGAGGTCCGAATTCGTGGTGCATATCGTTCTAGGAACTGGAACCCATGATAACGGAGTTTGTTAGTCCTTTCAAATCCTATTTTCGGTAAAATGAAAGGAAAGTAGGCGCGCGCCTTTTCCATGTCGCCGGCCATGAGGTAGATCCACCACGCGTCCCAGCGCTCAGGCGGAAAGGTCACCCACGGGTCCGTCACCTGCGCATAACTAGCGGCAGAGTCCACCGGCCGCAGCATGACAAAGAAGTCCGGCGTGCTGAAGACGTAACCGTGCAGCAGATGCGCCTCCAGATCCTCCCGAAACGAGCGCGCGCACACCTCCCGCTCATACACCGCCGCTGCCACTTCCACTGGGGTCTTCATGCCTGAGAATAACACGGAAAACGCCGGGTTCTAGTTCCGATTTTCGATTCGTCTTTCATGATCACTTCATCATCGGTTTGGCGCGGGTGTGCGTGGGATGAGGTGGGCGGTGGAGAGGCGATCACGAACGAAACGGAAGAGCACCCAGCCACCTTTTTAACAGGATTCACAAGATGACAGGATTCACAACACAGGGAGATTTCCTCCCCCGGGCTCTGCGCATGGCAGTCCCGACTTCATCCGTTTTAACAGCGCCTGACCCGCTCAGAGAAAGAGGGTAGAATCATGCATGGGTAAAATCATGTCTTGTTAGGCCGCGACAAAGTGTCATCCAAAAGCCAGGCCTCCTCCCCCCTCATCCATATGATTCTACCCCACATGATTTTACCCAATCCTTATAGCCACTGACCCATTTGAATGCCCTCCTAATACAGCGCGGATTCGCCTTCGTGGAGGATGCGGACGCGGTCTTGGAGTTGACGCTCGGTGGTGGCGGCGAGGAGGCGGGCGACGGGCTCGTGGATGGGCTCGCCACCGAGTGGGAAGGTATCGTGATGCATGGGCACCATGTTTTGCGCGCGCAGCATGGCAAAGGCGTCCAGGGCTTCCTCGGGATTCATGTGCACGGGGCGGCCGCTGGGGGCCTGGTAGGCACCGATGGGCATGAGGGCGAGGTCAATATCGGCCCGCTGACCGATCTCCTGAAAGCCATCGAACAGGCTGCTGTCCCCACAGTGAAAGAGGCTGCGGGTGGGGGAGCTGATCAAGTAACCGCCGAAACCGCGATGCGTGTCATGGATCATCCGCGCGCCCCAATGGCGGGCGGGGGTGAGGGTGATGCGGAGGTCGCGGAACTTCGCCCGCTGCCACGTTTCTAGCTCGACCACCTGGCCAAAACCGGCGCGTTTGACGATGCTGCCCACCCCTTTTGGAACGATGATGGGCTGCCCCCGGGCCACGCGGCGCAGGCTGGGCAGGTGCAGGTGGTCGTAGTGCGCGTGGGTGACCAGCACGAGGTCAATGGGCGGCAGGTCACTGGCCCACACGCTGGGGTGGCGCAGGCGCTTGATGGGGCCGTGCCACATGGCCCAGTTCGGGTCGATCAAGAGATTCACGCCATCAATCTGGGCAAAGAAGCCGGCATGACCCAGCCAGGTGACGCCGATTTCCCGCGCGGTCACCAGCGGCACGCCATCCACGATGCGGCCCGGCTTGCGCGCGGCCAGGAGGGAGGGGATGAGCACCTCGCCAAAGTATTGCAGGTTGCGCTTTCGCCAGCCTTCCGTGGGCATGAGGCCGATGCGGTTGGTCTCCCGCGCCGCCTGGATCAAAGGGGGATGCGGCTGCTCTGAGCTGCCGAAGAGGGCAGGCCCACCGTGGTCCGGTGCAGGATCGTGAATCATGAAAAAGCGGTTCGCGGGTGAAAGTAGGGGACGTGGAGGAGTCTGACAACCTTGAAGATGAAAGCGTTGGCTCTTCGTGCCTGAAAGGCTTTCTCTGCAAAAAGAGTGCCAAAAGGGGCGGGAGGGGGTTTTTGATCCGGGATGGGCCGCGTTCGCTCCTCCATCCTGACCTTCCAAAAACGCGTGCCCTCTCCCCCAAGAATTGGGGGAGAGGCCAAGGTGAGGGGTGGCCGCAGCACGCAGGATCTCGTTCGCAACGGGGTGCCCTTTTTCCACCCATCCACCCATCCACCCATCCACCCATCCACCCATCCACACCTCCACCCTCCACCCCCGAGACCACTCGACCGCCCCTCACCCCTGGCCCTCTCCCCGCAAGCGGGGCGAGGGGGGACGTGTTTTGGCCTTCGTTTACCCTAGACCAAACGGCCAGCATTCGCGCCTTCATCACCTCCGTTCGCTCCTCCATCCTGACCTTCCAAAAACGCGTTCCCTCTCCCCCAAGAATTGGGGGAGAGGCCAAGGTGAGGGGTGGCCGCAGCACGCAGGATCTCGTTCGCAACGGGGTGCCCTTTTTCCACCCATCCACACCTCCGCCCTCCACCCCCGAGACCACTCGACCGCCCCTCACTCCAGCCCTACTCCCCGCAAGCGGGGCGAGGGGGGATGTGTTTTCGCCTTCGTTCGCTTCAAACCAAGCCACCTTCTTTCGCTCTGAAGCCGCCTTCGTTCGCTCTTCCATCCAGAGCTCCCAAAAACGCGTTCCCTCGACCCCAAGAATTGGGGGAGAGGCCAAGGTGAGGGGTGGTCGCAGCACGCACGATCTCGTTCGCAAGGTGGTGCCCTTTTCCACCCATCGACACCTCCGCCCATTCCTACCCCGTCACTTCACCATCCGCTGCATCTCCTCCGGCGTCACTTCACCATCTGCTGCATCTCCTCCGGCGTCACTTCACCATCCGCTGCATCTCCTCCGGCGTCACTTCCAGGTCCGTGAGGCCGCGCAGTTCGGGCAGCCAGATCTCCACGCGCACCTTTTTCATCCAGGTGTCCAGGGCGAGGCCGGTCAGGGCCTGGCGATCCTGGGGTTTGGGCAGGTGAAATTCCCAACTGTAGGTCACATCGTCGTAGAACTGGCCGCTGCGCAGGGTGTGGTCGCGACCATGCTGGGTGGGCAGGAGGTGATTTTCCCCCACAGTCCCATCCCGCAGCACGGCCCAGGCCCCGCCCACGCCGCCTTCGCCAAAGCGCGGCAGGTCATCCATCGACAAAAGCGGTGCGGGCAGCAGGCGACTGGTCTGAAAGCACGCGGTCCAGGGCAACAGGTAGCTGCTGCGTGTCTCCTTCAGCGGCTGAAATTCCAGGCGCCGACCGCTCTTCAGCAGGAAGGTGGGCGGGGTGTGGAGGAAATCGGCCAAAGGTAGGTCCACCAGCTTGCGCATCTCATACACCGCCAGGCGCAGTTGCCAGGGCTGGGTGGGCAGCGTGGGACCAAGGACCTGGCTCATAGGCGAACGTCCAACCTGGCCAAAGTAAGGGCTGGTGTAGGAGAGCTGGGTGCTGGGGTACTGGCCTAACAAAATCTTCGCCCGGTCATGCTGGCGCTGCGTCATGTTTTCATCCCTCCAGAAGTAGGGGTCCTGGTTCTTGCGCCAGTTCACCCGCGCCTTGTTCAGATCCTTCCCCGGCGGGGCAAAGTGGACCACCATGGCCATGTGCCTTGGGGGCAGGCCCGAGAGGTGCAACGTGGGCCACAGGGGCTGGGTGGGCTGGCCTGCCACCGGGGCAGAGGCTGGGCCGGGGGTAATGGTCAGCGCGCTCCCCGTGTAGGTGGGCAGGGGCAGCTCCAGCCACTTCAGGCCTAACCAAAAATTCGGCACCGCCAGCCCCAGCGTGATGCCCAGCGCCAGCAGGACACCGGCCAGCCAGCGGCGCCGCCCGATGGCCTGGACGAGGAGGACCGCCAGAAACAGGAGGCTGGGCACCAGGTAAGCCAGCGAATTTAAAAACGCACTGGCTTGGCCAAAAGGGGGGCCTGTCCGCCCGGCCTGATCCCAGCCGATGAAGGTGCGCAGCTCCGTCAGTGTGAGGTCCATGCCGATGTAAAAGGCCACCAGGCCTAACAAAAGGAACGACAACTGCGCCACCGATGTGGTCAGACTGGCCAGCGCGCCAAACAGCAGCGCCAGCATCAGCCCCGCCTGCGCACTGCCCAGCAGCAGCGCCACCCAGGTGCCGGGGCTGTGGCCAAAACCGCGCCACTGCCACGCATCGGCCAGCAGCCAGGGCAGCAGCACCGCCAGCGTTAGAAAGACCCCTTTGCCCACCACCAGCGCCCAGCGGCTGAGCGGACGCGTGAGGGTGCCCAGGTCCGTGCTGGCCAGCGGCTCTGCCATGACCACGCGCATGAAGAGGATGGCAGGGAAAAACAGGGCCAGGTATTGCAGCCAGTAGGGCTCGCCTTTGTAGCCCGCAAAGGCGTGCCAAAACGGCTGCGTGAGGTAGGCCGCGCGCAGGGCGATGAAGCCCACCAGGGCCAGGGCCCAGAGATGATGCTGCTGCCACTCGCGGTGCAGCTGGTGCCGCACCTGGGCGGTGAAAGAGAGCGTGGGGGCAGGGGTCATGGTTTTTTCCTCCAGGTGCGCAGCGCTGGCTGGTAGTGGAACTGGGCGGCGCGCAGGCCGCGAAACAGCGGGGGATATTCCTTCAGGCCCCCCGCAGGCGGCGGCAGGCCCAGACGCACGGCCAGCCCCTGGGCGAAGGGCAGCAGAGCGGGATCGTCCCCCGCACGGTCCTTGGGATGCAGCGCCGCCGCCCAGGCCAGGGCCGCATCCAGCGCCGGGGCACTGCCCTGAGCGATGGCGATCTCTAGCCGCGAGCGCATGTAGGCACCCCAGCCGCGCACAGGTTGCAGCTCTGCCTCCAGCACGCGGGCCACGGCATCCAGCGCTGGGCGCAGAGCAGGCACGGCGTAGAGGGTTTCAAAAGTATCCGACTCGGGGAAAAAGCGCAGCTCCTCCACCTGCCGCCGCTGCACGGTGGGGTCCTGCCAGCTCAGCATCAGCGTGCGCAGGTGCTTTTCATGCCGGGGCACGGCCAGGACGGCAGGCAGCATGCGCTCCCGCGCCACCTCGCCCCAGCCCTTCGTCTGCGCCAGTGCTGCCATCCAGTCCGCCTCGAGAATGCGTGACACCACGTAGTCGCGATGCGTCTCATTACACAGTTGGTTAGCCAGGCGAAAGACCGGGCTGGTGGGCCCTGCCACGGCACTGGCAGGCAGGGCCAGCAGCACGTCCAGATGCGCCTCGGCAAAGGGGCGCAGCTTTGCCACCACCAGGTCATACTGCTCCTTTTTATTTGCCTCCGTGCGCAGGGCGTGAAAGCTGCGCAGCACGGCCAGCACGTAGTCGCGCTGGGCCTCCACCGGGGCCTGGGGATCGGGGGCCGTCAGCGCGGCTAGGCGATGCGCCAGCTGCGTCACGGGATCTCCCACCGTCCAGCTGCCGGTGGCAAAGTACCAGTCCCGTGCGCCTGGCACGTGCTGCTGGAGATCCAGCGGTGGCGACTGGTACGTCCACTCACTGCGGCCCAGGCAGCGGCGTTTCATCACCCGCAGGCGCAGTTTGCCCATGGCCGCTGCAGGCTGCCCATCCTCATAGCGCAGCACCTCCTGTTCAGAAAACCTGGTTAGGCTGCGCTGCCAACCTGTGTGGGTAGCGCGGCGGGAGTGGGGGCGGTATTCATCCACCCCACTGTGGCCGCCCAGCGCCCAGGCCAGCCGCCGCTCTGGACTGTAAAGCACGAGCTGCAGGCCCACATCCGCCCGGCTCTGGTGGATGCGGCATTGCAGCGTCATCGCGCCCGGCTCCGCGCCACGTTTTGCCTGCGCCCAGCCCCCCGTATCCGGCAGCAGATCCGTCAGCGTCAGCTCCACCTCCGCATCCACCGCCCGCGCGCCCACCTCCAGCGGCAGATCCGCAAGCGTGGTCCATTCATACCAGGTGGTTTCAAACTGGCTGCTCAGCACCAGCGGCCCTGCGCGTCCATCCGTCACTGCATTTTCCACCCGGCCCAGCTCGTGCTCCAGCGGGTCTCCGCCGAAGCGGTAACTCAACGACGTGGGCGGCAGTAGCACCGTGCCAGCGGGCAGCGCATGCAGCACCGGCCCAGGGAAAAAAATCGGGCTCTCACTCACCAGCCGCACCTCATCGTCCTGCGTCACGTGGGCAGGCACCGGTTGGCCCGCCAGCGTGGCCGTCACCCACTTCAGCCGGGAATGCACCTCCACCTGCGGCGGCAGATTTTGCGGGCGAAGTTGCCCATAAAACAACGTCGCAGGCCGCCCCTGATACGTCGCCTTCAGCAGCGGGCGCAGCTTCTCACGCGGCAGGTGCATCTCCACCTCCTGCTCCAGCGTCGCCACCCGGGCGCGGTCCTCCCGCAGCCACGGGGCCACCCTCAGATCCCAGGCCACCAGGCCCGCATACAGCAGCGGTGCCAGCGCCAGCAGCACGCCCAGCCGCCGCCCCAGGGCCAGCCCCGCCCGCTGGTGCCACAGGGCCAGCAGCCCCCACAGACCCAGGCCACACCACGCCACCGCCACCCACGCCCCTTTGGAAAAGCTGGCCACCTCACTCACCCACCGCTGGTGAGACAGCCCCTCCACCACCACCCAGTCACACAGCCACAGGCCCACCAGCGGCAGCAGCAGGCCCAGCAGCGCCTGCCACCACGCCTTCCACAGGGCCGCGCCCGGCACTGCCCACAGCAGCCACGCCCCCGCCACCGACGCACTCACTCCCAGGCCCATGATCACCGCCCCCACAGGCCGCCCCGAGAGCGCCAGGTACGCCCCCTCTTGCAACACCAGCGGCAGCATGAAAAGCAGCCCCACCAGCAGCGCACGCGCTAGGAAATAACTGCGCCGAGGCAGTGGCCGCGTGGCGATGAACGCCGCCTCATTCGAGGGCCTGTCCTCCGCGCAGCCCACCAGCGCCAGCAGCAGCGCCGTGGCCAGCACCGCCGCATGCAGCCACCAGGAAAGATCGCGGTTCTCCTCAGCTATCTGCATGGGCTGCAGCCACTCCAGTTGCATCGCCAGATCCAGCCCCAGAAGGCCTAACCAAAAGCACCACCGCCCCTGGATGCAGCGCGCCTCCTTTTTAAAATGATGCCACGTCAGGTTCATGACCGCGCCTCCAGACGATAGGCCCGTGCCAGTGAAACAAAGATCTCCCGCAGGCTCATCGCCCGCACCTCCGGGTGCTGCACGCCAGGGAAGACCTGCCGCACCACCGCCCCCAGCGCCGCCTCTTCCTGAAACCCACCCGTGATGAACCGCAGCGTGCGCCCCGCCTGCTCCGCATGCATCCACTCCGCCGGCAGCGTGGCAGGCACCGGCACCGCCTCTGGCAGTACCAGCTCCACCGCACGAAACCGCGCCTGCAGGGACTCGCGACTCTCCGCCAGCGCTAGTTTCCCGCGATGGATGATGGCGATGCGATCCGCCAGGCGCTGCACTTCCTCAATGTCATGCGAGGACACCAGCACCGTCCACCCTTCCTGCTCCGTCAGCTCCAGCAGCCCGCGGATGAACTCATCCCGCACCAGCGGATCCAGCCCGCTGAAGGGCTCATCCAGCACCACCAACTTCGGCCGATACGCCAGGCTGCTCAGCAGCGCTGCCTTCATCCGCATGCCGCGAGAAAGGTCCTTCAACTTTGTCTGCAAAGGCAGGTCAAACTGACGCAAAAAGCTGCCGCTCAAAGTCCCGATCCCACTGCGGGTACAGCGGTCGGCAATAGTCCAGAAACTGCCCCACCGTCATCCACAGCGGCAGCTCCATGTTTTCTGAAACGTAGCCCAACTGCGCAAACTGCGCCGGGCCTAACTGCCGCGAATCCACGCCCAGCACCGTGATGTTTCCCTGGTCGGGCCGATGCAGATTCAGCAGGCATTTGATGGTCGTACTTTTGCCCGCCCCATTCGGCCCTAAAAAAGCCGTCACCTGCCCCGCAGGCACACTCAGGCTTAAACCGGCGACGGCTTCCGTCTGGCGGAAGCGTTTGTGGAGTTCGTGGATCTCAATCATGGCTTCGGTTCGGTGGAAATGAGACTGCGCAGATGCTTCAGCACCTGTTCGGGGGAAAGATTCAGCTCCGCCGCCTCCTGCAGCAGCGCCCGGCATTGGGGGGTGATCTGCGCCAGGCGATCTGCCACGCCCGGCTGCTCCGGCACCGTCACCACCATGCCGATGCCCGGGCGCGAGGCCAGCCAGCCCGCCGCCTTCAGTTGCAGCACCACCTTGTGGGCCGTGGTGGGGCTGATGCGCAGCTCCACACTCAGCGTGCGCACACTGGGGAACTCATCGCCCCCCCGCATCTGCCCCGTCATCATCGCCTTGCGCACGGCCAGAAGGATCTGGTCCGACACCGGGATGCCATCTTGGAGTTGGAGGGAAAAAGGAAGCATGGTGGTTGCGTGTGTTTAGTGTAACAGCACAACTGTTACAGTGGCAAATGTTTTTTTGATGTGCTGGAGATTCGGAAGACACGGAAGGGGTAAAATCATGGAGGGTAGAATCATGATTGGTTAGGCGAGAGTTTGGGGCGGACGAGGATGGGAGGGTGTGGGGTGCAGTTGTTTTTACAGGATTAACAAGATGACAGGATTCACAGGAGGGGTGTTTGGGGAGGGGATTGGGGTTCGTGCATTGTCGTCTCCGCTTCAGCCAGTCTGGGTGGACAACCACGGAAGAGGCGGAACACACGGAAAGGGTAAAATCATGGAAGGTAGAATCATGATTGGTTAGGCGATTAGCGGGGCGAACGAGGATGGAAGGATGTGGGGTGCTGTTGTTTTTTACAGGATTAACAAGATGACAGGATTCACAGGAGGGGTGTTTGGGGAGGGGATTGGGGCTCGTGCATTGTCGTCCGGTCCCGCACGCGGGACGGTCTGGGGGGGGCACCCACGGAAGGGGAGGAATGCACGGAAGGGGTAAAATCATGGGGGGGGGGGGGGGGGGGGGGGGGGGGGTAGAATCATGATTGGTTAGGCGAGAGTTTGGGGCGGACGAGGATGGAAGGGTGGACGCGTCTGCGGGAGTACAGTATTCATCACTCTCCGAGTGATGCGTTCGCCCCAGTGCGTGTCGTCCGCCCCCATCCGAACGAGCGTTGAAAGCGGGAGGTAGGGTGGGCGAACGATGGCGGAGGCGGTGTCCGGGGGGCGCTGGGAGGGTTAGGCGAATAGGATATTCGCGCTCCGTCGAATGGCCTTCGGGGGCGTGAGGAGGTGAGGGGCGGACGTGAGAGTGGGGGTGGGCTTCTCGCGCCCCTCCAGGGCGCGGCGGGTGTGGACGCGTTGTTGGTTAGGTGGATATCCGGGGGTTCTCAGTCGCTACGCTCCTTTCACCCCCGGCTAATGGCTTGCACCCCTCCGGGGCGCGGGGGCGCAGGCCCGTAGCTGCCTGCGCCAGCAGGTGGGCGGGGAGAGGGTGGAGTGTTCGAGAACGATCGGAGGCCGAGCGGTTCAAGGTGTGACGGCGTCCCGCCGTCAGCTTGGGAAAGGTGCAAGAGGGCGAATGGTGCACCAGATGGGTGTTCCGCGAGGACGCGAAACTCAGCACGCGAGACGCGTGCGCTCCAGGGCGGACGGGGCCGCATTGGGGCGAACGGCATCACTCGGAGAGTGATGAATACTGTACGCCCACCCAGACCGTCCCGCGTGCGGGACCGGACGACAATGCACGAACCCCAATCCCCTCCCCAAACACCCCTCCTGTAAATCCTGTCATCTTGTTAATCCTGTAAAAACAACCGCACCCCACACCCTCCCATCCCCGTTCGCCCCAAAGAAGCCCCCGCCCCCAAAACACCCCCACTTCCTCCTTCCAAGTTCCCCTTTCTCTGCTTTCCTCATTTCCCCCTTTCCGCTTTCTGCATTCCCTCTCCCCCTTATGTCTGTGGCCGCCTCCATCCCCCTCACGGTGAACCAACGCGCCACGTTGGAAGCCTTTCTCCAGGAGGTGCCCTCACACATCGCCACCCGCGCCATCGGCCTCATGCGGGAGCGCGCCCTGCGCAGCGTGCAGGCCACCCCGCTGGGCCTCGTCGCCCAGGTGCAGGGGGATCGCCTCTTCAAAGTCACCCTGCGCTTCACCGACATCGGCCTGGACCTCGCCTGCTCCTGCGACAGCGGCCCGCGCTGCGCCCACACCGTCACCCTGATGATGGAGCTGCGCAAACACGCCCCCACCCTCACGCCCGCCGCGCCGAAGCCCGTCCCCCGCAGCACCAGCAGCCCCACTGCGGATCGCGCCCGCCCCACCACCGCCAGCACCCCGCGCCCCCACAGCCCCGCACGCACCGCTGACGGGGCAGCCGGGTCGCTCCACGGCTCCATCCCGAGCCCAGACGGAGAGTCCACAGCCACGTCCGCCCCTGCGCGCACGCTCGGCAGTGCCCCCAGTGCCCCGGCCGCCGCGCACAGCCTCATCGGCCAGGTCACCGCCCTCCTCGGCCAGCCGCTCACCCCCGCTGCGCGCACCGCCCTGCTCACCGTGGAGCCGTGGTGGGTGAATCGCGTGCCGAAGATCGAGCAGGCCACGCTCCTCCAGGCCTGTGGCCGCACCGCCTGGGGTTACCAAAAAATCACCCTCTGGCCCACCGGATTGCCGCCGGAGAGCGTGGCGGAGTTCCTCACCTGCCTGACGCTGGCGCTGAAAAAACACGGCGCGCAGTTGCCAGATCCCCTGCCCACCCTCGTCACCCCCGCGCTGGAAAAACAACTCACCGCCCGCTGGCAGCAGCAGCAGGCCGTGCAGGAGTGGAAAACTTTGTTAGGCCAGTGGCAGGAGGTGGAGCTGGAGGAGGACCTGCCCGAGCCGGGGCCCGAACTGCGCCTGCTGCTCCACCGCGCTGGCGCCAGCATCCAGGCCCGCCAGCCCGATGAGGCCGACTACGGCAAGATCAGCCTGAAGGCCCTGCGCGAGCTCTGCCAGACCCCGCAGACCCGCATCGGCCAGGGCAGCAGCAGCGCCGACTCCACCCCGCGCCTCAGCCCCGGCTCCGCCCTCGTCCTCAAAGCCTTCCAGGACCCCTACGGCAAGCTCACCGGGCCGGAGATCCCGCCCCTGAGCGAGGCACTGAACCGCTGCCTCACCCACCTGGCGAAAAATCCCGACCTGCTGCGCGAGCACGTCGCCACGCCCGATGGCGGCCCGCTCCAGCATGTGGAGGAGCCGCTCACCTGGCAGCTCACCGGCCCCCACGCCGCCACCGGCCACTACCACCTGCACCTGCGCACCGCCGCAGGCACTGTGCCAGACGCCCCCGTGGCCCTGCTGCCCGGCAGCCCCACGCGCTACCTCACCGCCCAGGCCATCTACCCCCTGGCTTACTGGCCCTTTAAAAACGAGCGCCCCACCTGGCCCGTCACCATCCCCGCTGCCGCGCTGGAAAGCCGCGAAGGCGTGAACGCCCTGGCCAAACTGGGCGTGGCCCTGCCCCCCACCCTGGCCCCCCGCGTGCAGCGCGTGCAGGCCCACATCCAGCTCCAGGCCCAGGTCCACCGGCCCAGCACCAGCGCGGGGGATCACCTCCGCCTGCAGGCCCTGGCCAGCTTTGACCAGGCCGAAATTCCCTGCACCTGGAATGGCCGCCGCTGGGTGCCCCACTACCGCTCCGCCGCCCACGCGCCCGATGCCCCTACCCCCGAGGCCGAGACCCTCATCCAGGTGGATAAATCTGCCCTGCCCCCCGCCGCCGCCTGGCTGCGCCAGATGCCCCTGCGCCCCAGCACCGATGCCCCCGGTCACGTGGAGCAAAAACTCACCGGTCGCGACTGGCCAGAAACGGTGGCCGCCTGGCTCACCCGCCGCCCGCCCGGCCTCACCGTCCAGCTCGATGCCGAACTGGCCAGCCTGCGCGATGGCCACCTCGACGGCCACCTGCGGCTAGACCTCGAAGAAGCCTCCACCGGGCTCGATTGGTTCGACCTCACCGTCGCCCTCGATGTCGGAGATCACACCCTCACCCCAGAGGAGCTGGACCTCCTCCTCCGTGCCCAGGGCAAATGGGTCAAACTCCCCACCCAGGGCTGGCGGCGGCTGGATCTCCACCTCACCTCCGCGCAGGAGGCCGACCTGGCCACCCTGGGCCTCAGCGCCCGCGACTTCACCGGCCAGCCCCAGCGCCTGCACGCCCTCCAGCTCCAGGCCCTCGCCCACGCCCCCACCGCCCTCCTTCCACCCGAGGCCACCACCCGCATCCAGCGCCGGCTTGAGGACCTGCACACCCGCGTCACCCCCGCCCAGCCCGCCACCATCCAGGCCACCCTCCGCCCCTACCAGACCCAGGGTTTCCACTTCCTCGCCTACCTCGCCAGCAACCACTTCGGCGGCGTGCTGGCCGATGACATGGGCCTTGGCAAAACCCTCCAGGCCCTCACCTGGATCGCCTGGCTGCGTGCCGAACAAAAAGTATCGCACCCCATCCTCGTCATCTGTCCCAAGTCCGTGCAGGACAACTGGCGTGCCGAGGCCCAGCGCTTTTACCCGGACCTCCGCGTCACCGTGTGGGACCGCCGCAGCGCTGGCAAAACCGGGCTGGATGATGCTACCGACCTCCTCGTCATCCACTACGCCCAGCTCCGCCAGCATGAGGCCGCCCTCACCACCCGCCCCTGGGGTGCCGCCATCCTGGATGAAGCCCAGGCGATTAAAAACCCCACCTCGCAGAGCGCCCGCGCCGCCTGCGCCCTGCAGGCCCAGCACCGCCTGGCCCTCACCGGCACCCCCATTGAAAACCGCCTGCTCGATCTCTGGTCCATCTTCACCTTCGCCATGCCCGGCATCCTGGGAAATCGCGCCAGCTTCACCCGCCACTTCGATGCCAGTGAAGACCCCCTCGCCCGCCGCCGCCTCGCCGCCCGCACCCGCCCCTTCCTGCTCCGCCGCACCAAAAAAGAAGTCGCCCCCGACCTCCCCGACCGCATCGAAGAAGACCTCCTCATCGAAATGGAAGGCCCCCAGGCCCGCCTCTACCAGGCCGAGCTGAAACGCGCCCGCGCCCAGCTCCTCAAAGTCGAAACCACCCGCCAGCTCGACCAGGCCCGCTTCAGCGTCCTCACCAGCCTCCTCCGCCTCCGCCAGATCTGCTGCCACCCCCGCCTCATCGGCCTCACCCCGGAGGGCGACCCCGCACCCCGGCCTAACCGCAAGTCCAGCAAAAAGGCCATCGCCGCAGCCCCCTCAGACACCGACCCAGCCGCCGAGCCCGCCGCCGAGCCCGCCGAACCCGAAAGCGCCAAACTCCAGGCCCTACTCGAGCAGCTCGAGCCCATCGTCGAAGAAGGTCAAAAAGCCCTCGTCTTCTCCCAGTTCGTCCAGATGCTGCACCTCATCCAGGAGCAGACCGAAGCCCAAGGCTGGACCACGTTTATTCTCACGGGCGACACCGAAGATCGCGGTGCCCTCGTCGCCGCCTTCCAGGCCCACGAAGGCCCCGCCGTCTTCCTCATCAGCCTCAAAGCCGGCGGCTCCGGGCTCAATCTCACCGCCGCCAGCTACGTCATCCTCTACGACCCCTGGTGGAACCCCGCCGTCGAAGCCCAGGCCATTGATCGCACCCACCGCATCGGCCAGCAGCAGACCGTCTTCGCCTACCGCCTGCTCATGAAAGGCAGCCTCGAAGAAAAAATACGCCTCCTCCAGCAGCAAAAAGGCGCCCTCGCCCAAGACCTCCTCGGCGAAGAAACCTTCGCCCAAGCCCTCACCCTCCAAGACTTCCACTTCCTCCTCAGCGACGCGTGAAGCCCCCTGTAGCTGCCTGCGCCAGCAGGTGGTCTTCGAAGGTCGAAGCCACGCCAACACGCCCGTCCACCCCACCAGCCCCGCTAGGAGCGCGGATTGCCTCACGGCTGCCTTCGGAGCTCCTGTCCGCAACGTCCGCCCCAACACGCCCCCGTCCGCCATGGAGCGCACGCATCTTGCGTGCAGAGTTCTGCGTCCTCGCGGAACTCCCATCTCACGCCCCCGTCCGCCCCCTTGCAGTACAGTACTCATCACTCTCCGAGTGATGCCGTCCGCCCCACCAGCCCCCGTCCGCCATGGAGCGCACGCATCTTGCGGAACTCCCATCTAGCACCCCCGTCCGCCCCCTGGCTTCCACCCCGCTGCGCATTGGGACAATGCGCCCTACCTGCCCCTCGTCCGCACCTCCCCAACCGCCCTGGAAGGGCGAAAGCCATTAGCCGGGGGTGAAAGGAGCGTAGCGACTGAGAACCCCCGGACACCCCCCTAACCAACAGCACGTCCACCATCGCTGCGCCCTGAAGGGGCGCGAGAAGCCCACCCCCACTCTCCCGTCCACCCCTCACCTCCCACGGCACCGAAGGCCCTCGACGGAGCGCGAATATCCTATTCGCCTAACTTTCCCAGCGCCCCCGCACACCTCCTCCACCGTCGTTCGCCTCACCTACCTCCCGCTTTCAACGCTCGTTCGCATGGGGGCAGACGACACACACTAGGCCGAACGGCATCACTCGGAGAGTGATGCATACTGTACTCCCGCAGACGCGCGCTCACCCACTTGACTCGCGTCATGCACAGCCCTTGCCTAACCAACCATGATTCTACCCTCCATGATTTTACCCAATTCCGTGTGTTCCGATTCTTCCGTGGTTGTCCATCACACCGGCTAAACCCGTAACCGCCCCCAGACCCGCTAAAACCAGGGAACCCCATTGATTTCCCTCACATCCACGGCCACCATTCCTCCACGCGCCTCTGACTGTGGTGATGAAGTCGGGCTACCCAGCTGTCAGCGTCATCACACTTCCTTTCAGAGGCGCGTCCCCCTCACCGCGCCACCTGCGGCTGGCTATTCACCATGTTCATGAGGCGTTCCTGCTGGCGATCCGTCGGCGGGATCAGGATCACATCCACCGGGTGCAGGTAGCCCGCTGCATCGCGCAGAAAGTTCTTCGGCAGAGCATCGCTGGCCACCACATCCCGAAACTCATGCAGGTAGGCCCCATCGTAGGCCTTGAGAAAACCGTGCGCGCGCATCACATGATCGATCTCCTCCTGACTCGGGTGCGGGCTGGGCCTGGGGTGCGTGCGATACCACGGCTGAGTCGTCAGCACTCGCGGCCCCACCTCCCCCGGCAGCTGCACCTGGCCGAGAAACCGCCACGCATCGTCAAACAATTCGTTAGACCACGCCAGCCGCTGCGCATAACCGCGCAGGCCCAGCTTCTCCGCCCCATGCTGTCCCGGCCACGTCGCCTTCACCGCCAGGTTCGGCCCGGCCAGGAACCACGCGTGGTGCTCCGTCCCGTGCAGGCGCGGCAGCCCCGCCAGCGTTTGGCACACCCTCGGCCCTGAGAGCAGCGGCAGAGGTCGCCCATCCAGGCATTCACGCGGATCCAGCCCCCCGGCCCAGTCCACCTCGCCCGCGTCACCCGCCCCATTTGTCACACTCTCCGTTAGGCCAAAACCCACCTCCATAGCCGCCAGCGCCGGATCCACCACCGTCGGCTGCCCCGCCTGCACCCCCAGCGCCTGCAGCGCCACCTCCAAAGCCACCCCCTGCGAAGCCGCCAGCCGCTGCGATAAGCTCCCAATAGAAACCTTCATATCCCCCTTCCCTACAGCACCTCCCACCCCCCATCAAGCCCCCACCCGCCCAAAATGAGGGAGGCATTCGCTTCGCAGCTTCCAGCCCCCGTCACCGTACAGTACTCATCACTCTCCGAGTGATGCCGTCCGCCCCAGCCCCGCCTCGTCCGCCATGGAGCGCACGCATCTTGCGTGCTGAGTTTCGCGTCCTCGCGGAACTCCCATCTCACGCCCCGTCCACCCCCTATGCACACCTCCCCAACCGCCCTGGAAGGGCGAAAGCCATTAGCCGGGGGTGAAAGGAGCGTAGCACCGAGAACCCCGGACACCCGCCTAACCAACAACACGTCCACACCCGCCGCGCCCCGGAGGGGCGCGAGAAGCGCACCCCCACTTTCCCGTCCCCCCTCACCTCCCACGGCACCGCAGGCCCTCGACCGGAGCGCGAATATCCTATTCGCCTAACCTTCCCAACGCCCCCGCATCCCCCCCGCCCTCGTTCCCCTCACCAACCGCCCGCTTTCAACGCTCGTTCGCATGGGGGCGGACGACACACACTAGGCCGAATGGCATCACTCGGAGAGTGATGAATACTGTACTCCCGCAGACGCGCGCTCACCCACCTGACTCACGTCACGCACCAGGCTTCAAGCCTAACCAACCATGATTCTACCCACCATGATTTTACCCCTTCCGTGCATTTCATTCCTTCCGTGGTTGTCCTCCCAGACCGTCCCGCGTGCGGGACGGGACGACCATGCACGAACCCAAATCCTGCGCCCACAAACATCTCCCCCCCACATTCGCCCACCCCCCAACTCACGGGGCGCCCATGATATCAGGAAACACCACCAGCAGATCCGGCACGGCCACGATCCCACTGGTCGCCGCCGTTCCTTCCACCATGCGAAGCGCGGCAATATCTGCCCCCACACCCAGACGCCCCACCAGACCCGTCGCCTGGAAAGTCGTCATGGACACCGCCACCGGCTGCGCCGCCCCCACATTCTGGTACTTGCCTTTGTAACTCGCCTTCCCCAGCCCCAAAGCCGTCAGGCCAGAAATCTTCAAAGTCGCCAAGCCCTTAATCGCAAGGCCGCCGGTAAAAGAACTCGAAACCACCTTCTTTTTACTCATCTTGATCTGCCCTTTGAACGCTCCCTTCAGGTGCACGGATTCCACCGTCAAAGACACCCAGGCCGGCTCCAAGCGCCTCGGCGTCGCCCCTTTTTTGAAAAGGTAATACAAGGTCACATCACCCGTGGCATTCCGCACTTCCTTGATAGACCAGCCCGCGATGCTGGAGGTGCCCGCAGGGAAAGCATTGGTGAACTCCAGCAGATCCGTCAGCAGCTCCCGCACACCATACCTCTCCACCACCGCCTTATAGTTGTATTCCATCACGCTGACACCGGTGCCATGCTCATCCAGGATCTGATACTGTTCCTGATAAGACGGGATGCGCTTATCATCGCCATCCAGTTCCAGCACGCCCGTATCGCTGCGTGAAAAAGTGCCCGGCGCAATGGAGCTAAACGTGAGCGCCAATTTAAAGTCAGCCATGGTGCCCACCACCGGCTCCGCCCCCGCGACCCCGCCCACGGGAGTGAAAAAGCAAACAGAGGCCAAAAAGAGGGCTGAGTGCACGGCACGGATCATTTTCATAAAAAGGAAATTCAACACCCGCTTCGTACGAGCCTTACAAGGAAGACTGAACGCCTGCATGCGTCAATGCAAAAGCAGCCCGTTTTCTGGTTACGCTTATAATTAGGCCTACTTTTCCCAAACTCCACCCAACCCAAACGATGCGTTTTGCAACACCGAACACCTAACCAACTATTCGTTAATCCTCCGTCAGGCACTCCTCACGGCCACACCCCCACATGGCAGGGGATGCCGCGCTGCACCAGCGGAGGACTCATCAACTGCGCATCGTTATGATGCGTCTGGCACTTCGCCGCCAGGTAGATCAACGCCGCGTGGTCATGGCGCACCCGCTGCACCTCCTCCGGCGTCAGGCGATAGCACTCACTCACCGTCATCCCACTCGCCCCCGTCGGCAGCAGCACCACGATGTCCAGATAAAACTCCCGCGAGATCAGATCGCACTCCAGGGAAAACTGCTCGTTCCAAAACACCTTCAGCACACGCGCATCCCGCAGCCCATCCCGGCTGGGGTAGTGGGTGATCAACGCCCCGCCCCGAAACCCATCCGGCAGGCAGGGCTCCCCCCGGGGTAACACCGGCGGCTCCGCCAACCGCGCATCCTCCAGCCGCGCGCGACACCGCCCCGCCATCGCCTCCCGCGCCGCCGCATCCACCGCCAAAAGCTCAAACTCCTCCGCCGTCAGCGCGTAATGCTCGCTCGACTGCACATTCCCATCGAACACCGGAAGGCAGAGGTACCGCAGCCCCGTCTCCAGATCCTGATCCAGCGAAAGCATCTCATCTTTAAACGTATGAAGCGGGCGAAAAAACATGCCCCTCACGGTAACCCGTACACCCCCACTGTCCAGCCCCGTCAGCCAGTGCCGTACCCATCACTCTCCAAGTGATGCCGTCCGCCCCAAACCCACCCCCATCCGCAAGTACAGTATTCATCACTCTCCGAGTGATGCGTCCGCCCCAAACCCACCCCCGTCCGCCAGGGAGCGCACGCATCTTGCGTGCAGAGTTTCGCGTCCTCGCGGAACTCCGTTCTAACGGCCCCTCTCGCCCCCTTGCAACCTCCCCAAGAGGAGCGCGGAGATTCGCTTCGCGGCTTCTCCGCATCGTCCGCCGCCTATCCACTCTATGACTGAGGGCCACGTCACCTTCAGAGAACCGCACTCGGAGAGTGCAGACTACCTTCCCCCCATCCGCCGCACAGTACTCATCACTCTCCGAGTGATGCGTCCGCCCCAAACCCACCCTCACCCGCCTCCTGCACGCCCCCCCGCCCCGGAGGGGCGAAAGCCATTAGCCGGGGGTGAAAGGAGCATAGCGACTGAGACCCCCCGGACACCCGCCTAACCAACAACACGCCCACACTCCCCGCGCCCTGGAAGGGCGCGAGAAGCCCCCCCACTCTCCCGTCCACCCCTCAACTCCCACAACGTCGAAGGCCCAGAGACGGAGCGCGAATATCCTATTCGCCTAACCTTCCCAGTGCCCACAAACATCTCTCCCTCCCTCGTTCGCCTCACCAACCGCCCGCATTCAACGCTCGTTCGCATGGGGGCAGACGAAACGCACTAGGCCGAACGCATCACTCGGAGAGTGATGAATACTGTACTCCCTCAGACGCGCGCTCCCTCACCTGACTCACGTCATGCACCAGGATTTGAGCCTAACAAACCATGATTCTACCCCTTCCGTGATCGTCCTCCCAGACCGTCCCGCGTGCGGGACGGGACTAAAATGCACGGCCCCCCAGCCAGCGGACGTCTTCTTCCCCCACGTTCGCTCTGCCCCCCGATGCCGGAGGCATCCCAGCAGGTAGCCAGGGGTAAAGTGAGCCCTAGCGAACGCACCCCTGGTGAGTCCAAAAAGCGCCCTCACTCAAGGTCGCATCCTGGAGGGATGCCAGCGGCGTGCCCTCGGTCTCCCCCCGGGTGGATCGTGGTGGACCGGCCTTTCTCGCGCCCCTCCAGGGCGCACCGGATTGGCACACGTTGTTGGTTAGGCGTAGGTCCGGAGGTTCCCGCTCGCCCAGTCTCGCTCCCCCCCCGGCTACCCTCTCTCGCCCCTCCGGGGCGCGGTGCGATGTCCTCGACACCGGCGTTCGTTTTCCCAGACCGTCCCGCGTGCGGTACGTCAATGCTAACCCCCGCCTAACAAACCATGATTTTACCCCCCATGATTCTACCCCTTCCGTGCATTCCGTCCCTTCCGTGGTTGTCCTCCCAGAAAACGCACCCTCCGTTCGCTCCCACCCACTTCCCCCTTGCATCCAGCCCCGCCCAAGCTCAATCTCCGCCAAGGGCTTCGATCGCTCAGCGTCCCTGGTGCGATGTGTCTGCAAAGATGCTACGATCCTAAGCGGTAAGCCGAGCCTCGAAGCCCCCACTCGTCCCGACATGCGACACGAGTTCGATTCTCGTAGGGGTCGCCCACTCCCCGGACGACTCGGCCTTTGAGCTTGCAGACATCCGTCAGGCGAGATTGAGTCACCCGCCCCACATGAGCCAGACACCCGCAGCCTCCCCACACCGAGTCGCGCTGTGGACCCTGAAAGCCTCGCTCCTGCTCTTCGTCCTCGGGCTCGCAGGCGGGTTCACCAGCATCGCGCTCATCCAGCCCACCCTCGCACGCGGGCAGGGCCTATCTTCCATTTCATTCCTGCTCGGCGTTTTCTGGGCCCTCCTCCTCATCGCCTGTTGGCGACACCGCGCACCCGCGCTGGCCTATCTGGCAGCCGCGTATCCCATCGTCACTTTCGGGCTGCTGCTGCTGCTTCTCAAACGGCCGCTCGAATGGACTGCCGATCTCGGCCAGCTCACCCTCACGCACATCCTCTTCGCCCTCGCCGGCCTGGGCCTGCACCTGTGGCTGAGCAAGTCCCGGCTCACCCGCGAGTTCCTGCCCCGTGAACCTGCATCCGCAGGTCCAGCGTAAAGCCCCACCGCCCCTCACTCCCCCTTCAGCAGCGCCTCATTCACATTCACCCCATCGGCCCACAGGGTGACCACATAGCGGGGCGGGGTCGTCGTCTTATCCTTGCCACTGCGCAGCGTCAGTTGCGTGCGCCCGTCCAGCAGATCCCGCAGGCGCGCCGTCTGCTTCAGCCGCGCCGCCTTTTGCTCCGCCGACTCCGTCGCCAGCGGCGCAGGCTCCGCCAGCCCCAGGAGGTCCAGATTCTGATTGTGCATCCACACCCCAAACCCCAGGTCCACATTCACCGCCACCGTATTCGCATCCACCACCCGCACCAGCTCAAAGTAATACGTGTAGTTAGGCCCCGGCACCTCCTCAGCCCCCTTCCCCTCCTGCCCCATCACCCCTAAACGCGCCACCAGCACCAACCCCAGAACCACCCATAAAAACGAAAATCTCATGCCACCCATACGCTCCCAGATCCCCCAGATTTCAAAAGAATCCTCGGAGACCGTGGGATTAGAACCCACGGGTAGTCCCTCATCGCCCGCCGCAAGTCAGGCGCGGAAACGCTCTTGGATTTGAGCCAGCGTTTGCAAAATCTCTTCAAAGCTGGGTGGCTCACCAAAGAACATGGGGCGCATCCTCTGGTAGTCTTCCCTCCACGCAGCCATCCGCGACTCCGGGGGCATGAGCACCAGTTTGTCGAGCGTCAGCTTGTTGTAGTCCACCCACTTGTAGGCAAAGAACGTTTGGCGATGCTGCACCACCGTGGGCAGCAGCTCCGTCAGCGTCGCATCCTGGTGGAGCCCGTGGTGCGTCCACAGCCGATGCAGGTCATACAAATGACGGGCCTGATGCATCGCAGGGCCTTTCTCGGGCTCGCCTTCTGGGGCAGGCCTCACATGCTGCTCATGTAGAAGCGCCGTCTTTTCCCAAAAAGTCAGGCGGGGCGTCACGCAGTTGACCTGGGCCGTGAGGCCAGCCTGATGTTCAGCGGGCAGGATCTGCGCGGCATAGGGTTGGATGCTGCGTCGCTCCATCGGCTCCTGGCGAGCACGCGCACTGAGTTCGATTTTTACACGCGGCTGGTTATAGTCATCTACAGAGGTGAATCCACACTGAGGGTAGTGAAGATGAAGGGTGAAGGGATCCCGCTCATTCGTGAGATCCCCAGGGACCAGGCTCCACGCTTCCCGATTACCCAAGGTCTCTTGCAGGATCTGTTGCAGCTTCGGCTGAAGGGTCTCCGTAATGATCGCCCGGCTGTATTTGCGCAAGGCCGAGAGGTGCTTGTCCACCTGCTTCGCCGTCAGGCTCGCTTGGCTAGGTTCATTCGCTGGAGGCAGGCCCGTCCATTGCCGATTCATGGCGATGTCAATGTCCTCAGAGAAACGCTCAATGCACTGCCAAGCTTTGGAAAGCGAAGTACCACCCCGGAAAGTGAGGTGGGACTGAAGCTCAGGATCGCCGAACAAACTTTGCAATGTCCAGCAGACCCAAAAGTCTTTTTCGACGAAGAACGGCGGCAGCCCCAGCTCAGCGGAAGTTTGGGTGAAGATGTCCGCTCTTTCCTCCGCAGACAGACGGGTAATGACGTTCATGGGCAGTTGGACAAAAAATGGAGGTTAAGACTCAGCGGCGATCTGGCGGAAAATGGGACCCATCCAGCCAGGAGCCAGCGGGATGTCTTTTAGCAACTGCGTCTTTTGCAATGGGGTCAGCCGGGCGCGCAAAGTCTGCACCGTCTCTTCCGTCACCTGGGCACGTTTCAGGAAGCGCAGGGCCTGGATCACACTGCCGCTGATACGCCCTGCGGTGGCGAGCTGCCGCGGCGTGGACTGGCGCAGGATGACGGGCAGGCGCTTGATCAGCACCGTGCGCGAGCGACCCTCCGTCAGGTACTCCACCCTGGCAGGCACCTGCTCCGTCAGGCCTAGCTGATGCGCCGCCGAGGCCCCCGTGGGCTGGAGCTGCTGAGCCCCCTGCTTGGCGATGGCCTGCGCCACCTTCGCCGGAGGCGGTGCCAGCTCACCCAAAAGGCGACTGATTTTCGGGTAGCAATACACCCCCCGCGCCGTCCGCTGCAGGATCTTCTTTTTCACCAACCGCGACAAAGCTTGATCCACCCCCGCCCGGTTCCCCAGGTCCAGAAAATCCATCGGCGTAAAGACCGAACCACGACCGCCACCACGAATGCGGCGAAGCAAGACAGATTCAAGGCTGGATGATTTTTGAAGCATATTTTCTTGTCAGAAATATGGGGATTCATTTCTGACAATCAAGAGGTTTGTGGAAGGGGTGCAAGAATGCGCTTCATATTTTGACGACCGAGCCCGTAAGCCCATTTAAATCCTACAAATGCCTCGGCTGGCTCGGAAACGAATCCATGGACAGAAGAGCGACCATAGAAATTCTTTTCTGTCTTTGAATTAATAAAAGATTAATCTTTCACACCTTTTCTACCCTCAATCTTGTTGCGTAATTTGAATAGGTTTGGTTTTTACACTTGCAAAACGCACTTCCGTTTGAAAGCGTGCCTCTCATCTTTATACCTATGTCCTACTCCATCCATCAAGGTGTCACCGTCGGTGGCAATGTCGTGAACAGCCAGATCGGTCACACACTGACGAACTGCCAGAACATGGTTAGCCAGATGGCGCAGACCTCACAAGTGAAACCCCTGCTGGAGACACTACAGAAGGAGGTGACGACCCTACTCGACCAATTGCCTGAGGAAAAAAAGCAGGCCGTGGCGGAAGACCTGGAACTGTTGACCAAAACCGCCACTAGCACCCAGCCTAACCGGAAGTGGTACAGCGTTTCAGCCGAGGGCCTGCTGGAAGCCTCAAAGTTCACCAAAGAGTTCAGCGGAAACATTGCCGGGACGCTGGCATCCTTGGGCAAGGCCTTGTTTGGCGGGGAATGAGTTGACTCGTTCATTTATCCGCTAAAGTCTGACTATAAATACTACGCTCTTGTTCCTTCTTACCCGATGTCTATTGATTCCATTTTCCTTAAACCCGTAGCAGCCTACCAAGAAGCAAAAAGGCGCATTCATGAATATTGGAAGACGGGCAGTAAGAAGGATGAGTTAGATCTTTCCAATTTGGGCCTCACTTCAGTGCCTATAGAAATTGGATTAATTTCTTTCATAAGTAAACTGAACTTGTCTAAAAACCGACTTACAGGTCTGCCGAAGGAGATAGGGCAATTGAAGTCGTTGACATCACTTGAACTCGGTGACAATCATCTCACGAGCCTGCCTAAACAGATAGGGGAATTAGAATCATTGACATTTCTTGGTCTAGATGAAAATCAGCTGACAAGTCTGCCGCATGAGCTAGGAAAATTGAAGTCGCTAAAGTCACTCGTCCTTTCGAACAATCAACTCACGAGTCTGCCAGAGGAGATAGGGGAGATAAAATCGCTTGAGACCATTTACCTTTATGAAAATGAACTGACGAGCTTGCCGGAGAAGATTGTGCAGCTTGAGGAGCTGGTAGAGATCTATGTTTTCAACAATCGGCTTACGTCCCTGCCAGAGAAAATTGGACGGCTCAAGTCGCTAAGACACCTTAACATTGCCTTTAATCAGCTCACAAGCCTGCCCAGGGAAATTGGACAATTAGAGTTACTTACAGGGCTCTATCTTTCCGGAAATAGGCTCACAAGATTACCGGAAGAAATTGGACAATTGAAGTTGCTGACGGATCTTTATCTGTCCGATAACCTGCTAACAACCTTGCCGGATAAGATCGGGGATTTGATATTCTTGAAAGAGCTCCGTCTTTATAACAACCAGCTTACAAGCCTGCCAAGTGACATTCGGGCATGCAAAGTTCTCACCCATCTTTTTCTTCATGGCAATCCGGGATTGGAGCTGCCGCCCTGGGTATTGGGGGCCATGATCGGTGAATGTAGAGAGTATGGAGGGAAGCTTTTTCCCGCGAAACCGGCGGATATCCTAGACTACTATTTTAGTATCCAAAACGGTCAAGGTCGAGCTCTGCGAGAAGTGAAGGTAATCCTGGTCGGTCGAGGAGAAGTGGGCAAGACCACAATGGTAGATAAATTACAAAAGAAGAGATTTATTAAAAATCGTAAACGCACCGATGGAATCTCGATCACCCCCTGGGCGGTAAGGCTGCCAGATGGCATGGCGGAGCTTAGCTTTTGGGACTTCGGCGGCCAAGAGATCATGCATGGAACTCACCAGTTTTTCATGACGCATCGTAGCCTTTACGTGGTGATGGTGGATGGGCGGCATGATCGCGGTCCGCAGGATGCGGAATATTGGCTGAAGCTTGTACGCGCTTTTGGTGGGGACTCTCCTGTGTTGGTGGTGATGAATCGGCAGAAGGCTCATAGCTTTAGCCTTGATCGCCAGGCGCTTGCCGAGAAGTACGGGGTGAATATAGACCACTTCTTTGCCACAGAGTGTGAAGAAGAAGGGACAATTAGACCTTTGAGAGCAGCTGTTTTAGCTGTAGCAACCCAGATACTGCAATCAGAGGAACTGTTTCCAGCAGTTTGCTGGAAGGTAAAAGAGCGGCTGGCTCAAATGAAAGAAAAGGGTGAAAATTACTTTTCCGATGAAGACTACCAAAAACTGTGTACCGACCACGGCATTGAAGATGATGAACAACAGAAGAAGCTACTAAGGCGGTTGGCCGATCTGGGGACGGTAGTGAGTTTCCCAGAAGATTTACGACTAGCCGATCTTTCTGTCTTAAATCCAGGCTGGGCCACAGATGGCATCTACCGAGTGATCACGGATGATGTGTTGAGAAAAAAGGGAGACGGGGTGGTAAGTCAGAGAAAACTGAGGGAACTGCTACCGAAGAAAGATTGGCCGAACCCGAAACATGTGAGGTATGTCGTGGATTTGATGCAAAAGTTTGAGCTATGCTTTTCCGTGGATGATGCAGGTAAAGTGCTTATCCCTGAACTTCTGCCGGATAAGACACCTCCACTCGGCGACTGGGTGGCCGCAGAATGCCTTGTGTATCAATATCAGTACACCGTCTTACCTCATGGAATACTGCCGCGTTTTATTACACGCACACATCAACTCAGTGACGGCCAGCAGCGCTGGCGTAGCGGCGTGATCTTAAGTCATGGTGACACTGAGGCTCGGGTGCAGGCAGACTACGACGCGAACACGCTGACTGTTTGGGTGCGTGGAAAACATGCAAATGCCCGAAGAGAATTATTGGCCATCATCCGTCACCATTTCGACAGTATACACGCAGCTATCAAGGGCTTAAATCCAAAGGATAGGGTGGCGGTGCCGGGACACCCAAAGGTGCTAATACGTTATAGAGACCTCATCATGGATGAGAGAAATCACAAAAGCCACTACACGGTTACTCTGAACGAAGGTTTGGATAATGAAGAACGTAAGGATTGGCCCATTGATGAATTACTAAATGGAGTGGAGTCTAAGGAAGAACGTATCTGGCGGACTGGGCAGGAAATGTCTCATGCACCCAAGACATTAATGTACTTTAATGCAGGGGCCATCCTGGACCAGAAAACTATCATTGAAGGCGATGCAACAAATTGCCAAGTTGGACATCAAATCCAAGAGAGTAAGAACCGAATAATACGGGGTGCCGCTAGATGACTAAAGTGAAGAGTTTTTTGGTCGCAATCAATGCGTGATCCTAATGCAAAATGTCTAAACCTTTTCGAACTTGTCCAGTTCTTCTCGCCCGCGCAGTTACAACAGATCATAGCCTAGCGCACGACGAATTAATGAGGTTTGCTTTCTATAACTAGGACACCCGAACAGCGGTAGGAAAGAGCCTCGGGAAAAGCATTTCGTTTAAGATCATCAGGCATTTACATCCTACCCCGTCTCCCCCCGCCTTTTCGTTGCGGGGTGGGGTTCGTTCTTTATCTTGGGGGTCATCCCTTCCCCCCACCATGACGGATCCATCCATGACACCTGAGGCGCGGGGGGCGTATATGGAGGCGAGGCGGCGGATGGAGGTCTGCCAGGCGCAGGGGGAGGAGGGGACGAACTTGAATCTCGATTCGCTGGGGCTCACGGAGTTGCCGCCGGAGATCGGCCAGCTCACGGCGCTGAAGTTTTTTTCGGCGAACGGAAACCGCCTCACCTGCCTGCCGCCCGAGATCGGCCTGCTCACAGACTTGGAGGTGATCTTCTTGCTCAAAAATCGGCTGACCACACTGCCGCCAGAGATCGGGCGACTGACGAAGGTGGATCAGCTCTACCTGGGCGTGAATGCGCTGACGGAGCTGCCGCCAGAGATCGGCCAGCTCACGGACCTGTGGCGGCTGCACCTGTGGGGAAATCAGCTCACCCGGTTGCCGCCGGAGATCGGCCACCTGAAGCGGCTCATGGAGCTGAGCCTCAATGACAATCCCCTCACCAGCCTGCCGGAGGAGCTGTGGGGACTCACCCACCTGCGCTCCCTGTTCCTGGACAACATCGGCCTGGACCACCTGCCGCCCGAGATTGGAAACCTGACCTCGCTGGTGAAGCTGTGCCTGAAGGGCAATCGCCTAACCACCCTGCCGCCCGAGCTGGGCCAGCTACCAGAGCTGCGGACACTCATCCTCACCGGCAACCCTCTGACCTCCCTGCCCGATGAGCTGCACCAGCTACCCGGCCTGGAACTTTAAGATGTGACTGGCCAGGCTGCCCATCAATGCGGTGAAGCAGCTGAGTCTGGGCCTCCCCGCCGCCTCTCCACTCAGGGGATCACCTCCAGGTCTTCCTCCGTGAGGGTAAAGGTGAATTGACGCGTTTGCGGGTCTTGTATCGTGTTACCCTCATCGTCAATAAACTCCACCTCATACCCAGGCGGCTCTGCATGATAAACCATGACAACCACTCCCGTGGTGCCCACAGGAATGGGATAAGGTGCAATGCTTCTCTTCAGCCTCACGCAGGCAAATTCTTCGATCATCGGTAAACGCCGTGTAAAAAAGTTATCGCCCACCGCCTAGGAAACCAGGGGCGCTGGCTGCAGAGGCGTGGCCAGGTAAGTTACGGGTCCGCAGCTCCATGGGCAAGGCATAAAATGCTTCTTCAAAAATCGCACTCGCCACACCCAGCCTAACAATGAATGTGTTTCTTTCCAGTGTCCTTTAAAGCTGCTCATGCTCCCTGCATTCCCTCCTTCATTTTCACACCTGCTGTTAGGCGAAAGTTTCTTGACCTTCCTCGGAGGCATCGGTAGGGTCTTGCTGCGCCACCCGTAAGCGGGGTTCCACGCTCTGTCTCCCTGGAGGTATCGTGAACCAACAGCCCTGCGGGTGGCGCACTTTCCAGCTCCCTGGCCTCGGTGGGAAAACTCCCTTCACCTTTGCCAAGACTCCGCCACCGCTCCCACCCACTGCTCCCAGGTCAGCTCTGCCGTGCCGGGGGCAGAGGTCCAGGGTTGTTCCTGGTCTGGGGAAAGCACTTTCCCCTCCCGGCCCATCAACCACAGTTGGGACTCATCCCACACGAGAGGCGTCTGGAGTGTTTCAAATCCTCCCTGGGTGAAACATCAAGCCTACCGCGAATCGAAGGGGAATAGGGAGCTCAATGGAGGAGTCAATTCGAGCAGGCAAGTTCCTGGCCTTAAAATTCCAGGGCCATCATCAAACAAAAGGGTTTCAAACGTGGGACTGGAGGACTTGAGGGCCGGTCAGCAAAAGTTTGTATCAGTGGCCTGCTACGGTTCAATCTCCCCCTATGTCATGCCAAGAAAATTTATCTCCGACAATAAGCAATCCCCGGAATGGATGTTTCAGCGCCGAACAAAAACTTACCCAGTCTGGCCAGCTTTCCACATCCAGCCGTGAATCATCAAAATCAATGATGAGGAGAGGGTTGAGCCGGTAGTTCTTCGCCGATTTGCTGGCTAGTCTTGCCTGAATTAGGTTTTTCAACTCGAGGTCTGTTTCAAGGCATTCCCTCATCTCGTCCTCAATAAACAGCACCTTCTTGTTTCTACCTTGGCCCTCGACTTGGGGTGGAAAAGTGATGTCTACCCATCCTTTCTTTTCCAGTTCCAATGATTGCAATGCTTCATGAAAACCATCTTTGGCACAGGTAATTTCGAGTGGGATTTTAGAGTCTTCTGAGCACCACATCCAGGCATCAAGGGAGCGAGCAGTTTCATGGAGCGAGCCAGCGGCAGCAGTTCTTCGTAAAACCTCTTCACTAAGGGATCCTTTCCACTCCGACAATACTCTCTTCCAGCTTTGGAACTCCCAAACTCTGCGTGTGTCATGTCCCACCATTCAATGAATACCGAAGCATCCCTCGGCTTTGTCATGTCGCCTTCTGTCAGTAAGAATGCTGGATCATGGATCATAAATCTTATTGTGGTAGGCGAGACGATGCATTCTCCAGTCATTCCTCAATGGTTCTCGGAAAAGATGCTGTCAGAAATCCTTGATCTACTTTCGATCAAGGCAGGAATTGATTGAGATATAGTGTAACCGATGAAGCAAGCAGGCCGAATTATTTCAGTCCTTGTTCTCCGGCCCAGGCGACGAGGGCTCGGTATTGACTTTGGATGCTGGCTGAGTTTCCCTGGAGAGTCTGGCTAGGCGATTCCTGAGCAGCGAGGCCCCGATCTCTTCCGAGGACATTCCGCGCGATGAATCCAGGCGAGCTTGGATCATTTCTTCCCGTGTCATGGGCCGTCCGTCTGGGTGAATCATTGAGAGGGGTATCATGAGAATATTCAATTTCAAGGGGTGTCTGGGTTTGTTGTGAAGGAGAGTTCCCAGGGATTACATTGCCAGTCTGGGCTGATGGGGACGGCCCTCTTCAGACCGACTTGAAATGAACCGATCTTTGGTTAGAATCAAGGTGCGCTCCCAGATGAGGTGTCTGTGCCGTTTGAGTTTGGGGCTGCTTCCGAATCCCTACAGAAAGGGACTCCTTTAAGGAGCAAGGCGGGGACAAACCTGGCAAGGCATCGCTTTGCCAGGTTTTTTATTGTCAGCGTGCCTTTTCAACCATGGCTTGCACGCCCAATGGATGCTTCGCCATGTCAGGTGGATATTGGCTTATTAGCCCGCAATCTTGGTCCACCACTTTACCATCAGCGGTCACAACTGTCATTGAATCTACCTTCTTGTTAGGCAGATGGATATTAACGTTGTTCAGGTGCTGGCGTTGGGCACCGGCCTCTTCACCGTTGGGTGATTCCACTCAAGATTGAGGCTCACTTTTCCACCAGCTTTTTCCGCCCCCGTCAGGAAGGTCATCTTCAAAATGACAGGCGGCCACGGCGGGGATCTTTTGCTCCCACAAGCCAGTCAAAAGCTGGCTGATGCCTTCCACATAAGTGGCTTGATCCGTGGACGCTACAGGTTCGATTTCTAGCTTGTAGCGGTAGTATAAAAACAAGTCTTCTTCTCCTGCTTCCCCGAGACCTGAATCTATGTTTTTACCGAAATAGATATCCGCCCAAGGACACTGTATATCACATAAGATCTCCAATCTTCCTTTCACAAGCCTCGCGATGGTTTCACCTAACTCAGACTTTGGTCCATTGAACTCAATAAAGACACTGCAATAGAAGTCGTCAGTCATGAATCAAAACAAGGGTGTTCTTCGGGAAGGTCAGTTGCAGGGCCTAGGCAACAAGGTTGCAGAGGCCTCACCGCATCGCAAAAATCCGTGAGGCTTCAAGGGGTTTTTAAGCTTGATCCGAACGAGCCCATTCACGTAAAATCACAGGCATCGTTCTTAACCTTTTCCACCGATGTCATCCCCATCTTCCCCTTTTCCCGAAGACTCCTGGAACGACCAGAGTTGCGAAGCGCTGATGGATGAAGCCATCCGCCTTGAAATGATGCATCAGGGCCTGCCTGAGCACGAGGCGGATGCCGTGCGCGCACGCTTAGAGTCTTTGGCCCTCACCTGCTCCTTCCTCCGCAAGCCTGATTTCGCCGCATTCACGCGCAGCTTTCGGGGCATGTGCGCGGACGAAAAGTTGCACCCTCTTGCTCTGGAGGCCTTTTTACGCGCAGCCTGGAAAGCCAGTGATGAGGATGCCAAAGGCCTGCGCCTCATCCCCGGCAAAGCGGAGATCCAGGCGCGGGCACGCGAAATGAGGCGAGCCATGATCCTGGATACCGAACAGTCCTGGGCCTATGAAGGCCTGAACGTCCAGTTCCGATCTGACTTGGAGGAGGGCGAGGACCCCGCTCTCTTGGCCATCTCTTATGGCCAGCCGGCTCATCTTAACCTCGACGAAATCCGGGAAGGCATGCGTGAATACATTGAAAGCGGCGGTCTGGAAACTTGGTTTGCAGAGGCCGCTGCTGATTTTGAAAAGCAGCAAGCGAAGCTGTCTCACAGTTAGTTAGGCGAACCTCCCTTCATCCGTTCTTCAATCCCTTAGAGTAACCTGTACAGGGAACGGGGGACGGACCGCTTTCAGGGTGGATGGACGCAAGCCGTACCTTTCTGCATGGTAATTCATCAGCGGACCCAGGTTAGACGGCAGCTCTTTCAGCGCGTGCATATAGATAGCACGTGGCACATGCTGGGCTCTTTGAGTATTGGGAAGCCACTCTTTTTCCAAAGCGGAAGTAATCAAACGGGTCCACCGGCCATTGCCATCTTGGAAAGGATGGATGAGCGCAAGACGTGCGTGAACGAAAGCAATAAGCCCTATACGACGTGAAAGGCCCGTGGGCGTATCGATGCCCTCTAGATCTTTGGAAAGAGACTTCACTTGATTCGTCAGCAGTTGAAGCTCGGCCTGGATGTTTTTGCTATCCGCCCCCACCCGTCCGCTGAAGGCAGCTAGGTCACCAGGTTGCCGCAGTTGTCCTGCATGCGGGTAGATCTCATCAAAGTAGAGCCGATGCAATTTGGTCAGATCGTTCACCGTCCATTCTGAAAAGGGCTTTGAATGCTGGTTCAGGTACTCTGACGCCGCCTGATACCCGCGCTCAGAGGCGGCCTGGAAATCTGCTTCCGTTTGGATCTCGGGGAGGGTTTTCCCCTGCTGGATTTCTTTGATCATGTTCGAGTGTTCTCCGAAATTAAGCAATTCATCCTTCCAAGGTAAACTCTCGTTCGCCGATGCTGGCCCCTCTTCTTGGCGGGTGTCATGCAGGGGTTCATTAGCGGCTGCGCGTGGCTCGCCTCTTGGCTGCGCACGGCACGGCTGATGGGGCCGCCCTGGCGCGTGCCTGTGGATCAGAGGCGCACTATCGTCAGACTTTAAGGTTAGGCCATACGCTCCAGCCGGCCAAACTCGGTCTCAGGGCTATCTGCGAAGAAAACGGTTTTGCTGGCGGATACTTCCACCTGATCGGTTTCCGAAAACGCTAGCAAGTGTGCCATGGAATCTGACTTTTCAGCATCGAACAAAAGTACGCCTAACCAATCCTCAGACATCAAACAAAAGAAGTCCGGGCCATATCCCACCTCGCTCAGTTCGGCCCACTTCTCGGAAGGGTGCATCTTCACCGGACCTTGAAAGGACAGCTTCAATCGCGGATTGTCTGTCATCAAAAAAGGGGCCGGCGGCATTGAAGCCACAAGTGCTCCATTCAGTTTCCAGTAGAATCCACCGCGTGTCGAATGCGCAAGACCAATGAAAACGTTAGGTAGCGTGACCTTACTCGATGATGTTAGGCAAAATACGTCACCTTGATAACTCTCCTCGGAGTCATCACCGAAACCCTGAGATGATACCACTGGAGATCCGTCCAACCTCGCATCCCCATCATTAAGGTCTGTGGCCTTGAGGGTCCAGTAAAGCAGGCTGTGATCAATGTCCATAACGCAGTCCCTCTTAGTAGAGCCGATTGATGACTGCCTCAAACCCAATCCTTTCGGATTCACTCATGCTTCCTGTAGTTTCAACGGAGGTGCATTGTAACGATGATCTCTCGTTAGGGATGATGGCGGCGTGGTTGGGTCCCATTGAGTGACTGATAAAAACATTTCCTTTTTTTCTCCAAGACTTTAATCAGAGGTAAAGAGGCCCGAAATGGGACTCCTTTCAAATTCAGGCTTTGCCGAGGCCTAACAAGGTTTGCTTTTAATTTTTAGAGTCGCCCGCTGCTGAGGATGAAGGCAGGGGGCTAGCGTCGAATTCGGCGAAGATGGGGGTGATGTCTTCATTGAACTGATCTACCCGCAGTTTGATCTGGCCGCCGATGCGCTGCACCATCACCGTTTCTCCATAGTTCAGCAAAGCCAGGTCTCCTGACCAGGTGCGCAACAGGTGGGCCATGATGCGATAAAGGGCTAGCTGCCCCTCGTAGTAGGGTTGGGTGCTGATAAAGATGCGAGTCTGCAGTGTTGTCGGCAGGTTGTGGACATCCTTTAGCTCCTGATGATATTCTTCATCTAAAGGCTTAATGCTAAAAACTCCATAATCCCAATTGCCGAACAAACCTCTGCTGTCTCGCTCCGCAGGCCCAATTTTAACCGGCCCTAACTGCCCCTTGGAAAGGTGCCGAACCACCTCCTCAGAAGGTAGAGATGTATATAACTCCATGAACATCGACATATCAATATATAGTATAAAGTTTACTTTCTTTAACAACGAAAATTTGTTTCAATCCTGCAATGGGATTTTTATCGAAGTATTCTTTTAATTCACTGATGTCTTGTGCATTCGGTTCCAGACGGATAACCACATAGGGCGCATTTTGTCTCGCCACTTTATCGTCCACAAAGTCCCAAATACCTTTCAAGCTTTTGCTTATTTGAGGCGAATAGACATCGGCCTTATCAGGCAGTTGATTGATTTTTAAATCGGGGCTTTTGTCAGATTCTTTAATCTGCTCGATTTCATAGCCGTGTTTCGCCATCACGTCTGCCGCTTCGTTTTCCCCATGAGTTGCCCTGATGTTGTCTGCATGGGTATCCCTTTTGGATAATGCTTTCCTGGGCCCGGTGGGCTGATGAGTGGCGTTGTAGGGCAGCCGGGGCATTTCATGATGAGGCTTTAAGGGCACGTGCCACTCCACCCTCTGAGTAATGGTTGCATCCTTGGTTAGTCCAGGGTTATCCAGGTGGGTTTCCGGAGGGACTTTTTCTGTTGCCTTGAGGCCCGTCATGACTTCATAGGCCTGAGGAGTCAATGTCACCTCAGGACCACTGGAGACACCTGCTAAATAAGTGCCATCAGCATTGCGGTGGGAGACGCTGATTTCTCTCACGGGGCCTTGATCACCCCCACCCAAAATCCCTTTCCACAGAGGAGCTTGGGCAGAGTTTTTTCCTATTAGGTCTGATGCCCCCACCACACTTCTTTTCTCACTTTCGGACTCCTGGCTGAGTGGATCGCTAGTGCTAGCATCCCCCGCCTGCGTAGCGGGTGGCTGGGCGAGGTAATCGGTGAGCTGGGTGAAGCGTTTTTCAATCTCGGTTTGGCGGGCCGCGGCGGTGCTCAGGCTGCTGAGTTGGAGGAAGCCGCCTAGCTGGGCACGGGCCTCGGGTGGCAGCACGGTGAGCACGGCATCCAGGCTGCGCAGGGCCTGCTGCTGGGCGCTGGTGGACGTGGGCTGTGCCGCCCAGGTGGCATGCGCTGTGGCCAGGTGCTCACGAGCACGCTGGAGCAGTGCGGGCTGCTGCTCAGGCTGCGCCTGCACCTGCTCTCCTAAGGCCGCCGAGAGGGCCTCCAGGTGATCGCTGAGACTTAGTACTGCTTTATCCTCAGACTTGACTCCAGCCATAAAATCGGTCAAATTAGAGGCAAGCTTGGTCGCAGCCGATGACGGTGCCGATAGTCCGCTCGGCTCCCCATCGTTGAAAGCTTCCAATGCATCGCGGACCTCCAGGGCCTCCAGGGAATACATTCTTGGAGGCTCTGCTGTTTGTAAGAGGTAGCGAACCGTCATCAAAACATGACGACGTTGGCCGTCTGGAAACATGGCCCAAGCATAACGTCGCTCATAGAAGGCAACATCCTTTCCTTCAGAGTCGGGCTTTCTGGCAAGTACTTCTGAGTTTTCCAATAGTTCGGGCAGTGCAGCCACAGCCTCAAAGTGAGCAGCCACATTTTCTCCCTCATAAACTTTCACTTGCTTCATTTTATTGACACCGCGCTGTGAAAGCACAAACGGCGCAGGCATCCGTGCTGCAATTAAAGGAGCAGTTGCAGTAAGCCAAGAGCGCCCTTCCTGAGCCACTTCTTTTGGTGATCCTGAGCGCAGACCAATGCCCTCTAGTTGCAATACTGGAGGCGCTTTTGAAGGAACATTAAACTCTGCATTTTCAATTCTTAAACGAAGACTGAAAGTGGAACCCATGATCTTGAGAGCCCCTTGCTCCACAGCCTCCACATGGGCGGCTTCTTCAGTGAGGCCCAGGGATTCATTGAGGTAGCCTTCCAGGTTCCCCAGTTTGCCCTCACGCTGGGCTTTGGCTAGGCGGGCGGCCTGGCGCAGGCTTTCGCGGAAGAAGTCCAGCGTGTCTTGCAGCCGGGCCATGAGACCGGGGGCGCTGCCCTGCTGCGCTGCCTGGCGCAGGCGCTGCCGCTGCTGCTGCGCGTGGCTGGCCTCTTGGCTGCGCACCGCACGGCTGATGGGGCCGCCCTGGCGCGTGCCTGTGGCCCAGAGACGGGCGAGGTGGGAGTAGGCCTCGATGACGGCTGTGGGGCTGTCCCCATGCAGATACTGGTCCCCGGTGACTAGCTCCAGCTCACGGATGTTGGCAGCGAGGGCCTCCAGGCTGGTGCGGTTTTGATTGACGAAGAGGCGGGCGTCGTTTTCGGCCTTTTCCTCCACCAGGTCAATGGCGCGGGCACCCTGGTGGATGCGGGTGGCGTAGGTGGCGAGGCGGCCGTCTGCACGGGCGCGGGCCACCGCCATGGCAGCTACTCTTCCAGTTCAGCCCAAACGTATGTGCCTCTTAGCTGAACCGGCAAGGCACGCAAAAAGTCTTTCCCGTCTTTGGGGTAATAAACTTTCCCGATGCCTGTTACACCTTCAATCGCAGCGAAGTGGGCGTATCTGGCATTGTCACAAACAGCTTTGCCCGCCTCATCCAAGGTCCAGGTTCCCATGAGTTCCGTATTGCCACCGCTGTGGTCAAAAATTTTTACTTTCATAAGTAGTTCATCGATCTTGTAATCATGCACTTGTTTACTCAACTTGGTATGCGGTCTTCTAGCTTCCCGGGTAGCTCAAAGAGGGTGTCGCTGAGGGCGGGGTTTTCCAGCCGCCTTTGAAAGTCGGCCGGGTTGTAGATCTGGGTCATGCCGGGCTCGACAACGACGACGCGGCCGTCTGCACGGGCGCTGGCCACGGCCATGGCAGCTACTCTTCCAGTTCAGCCCAAACGTATGTGCCTCTTAGCTGAACCGGCAAGGCACGCAAAAAGTCCTTCCCGTCTTTGGGGTAATAAACTTTCCCGATGCCCGTTATTCCTTCCTTTTCAGCGAAGTAAGTCTCCCTAACATCATCACACACAGCTCTGCCATTTTCATCTAAGGTCCAGGTTCCCATGTGTTCTGTTTTACCACCACTAGAATCAAAAATCTTTACTTTCATAAGTTATTCATTGATCTCGTAATCATCTACTTGCCTGCTCACCTTAAGGTTTGGTGGAAGGTGATAATTGATTTCTTCCAACACGAAATTACCATAGGTTCCTCGTATAAGCAAGGCTTTAGCTCGGGCAAAAAGCCCTACAACTGCAGCATTCTCGAGATACGGTTCTAGATCTCTTTCTATATCTTCCTGATGAGAGATCATGTGGCGCAATCGTTGCAGATTCTTTAGGCCTATCGAATGCATTTCCCGTGGGCCATTGTGCCGCTTTTTAAGCACGCCAGGATTCGCACTGAGGCAAAGTCCGTTATCAATTAACGCAAGTTCAATCACCTTGTTCTGATCGTTCACTCTGATCATGTAGTTACTTTGGTGGCGGTCTGTTTCGAGCAGGAGATCTTCCAGCAGTTGCCAATCTTCGGCGATTTCATCTGTGACCAATTTGCGGGCATCAAAAAATGGATCTTTTAAGATAGCTGACATCTTTTTTCCTGTTAAAAAACCTTCCTTCATCAACTGGGCGGATCCCTCTCCATTGATACTTTCAATACGGACGGTGGGAGGAATCAACGAAATGGAGAGATGCTCAGCCACTAGGCTCGCGGCGATTTCGCGCCGCCACTGAGTGGAAGGCTCGATTCCAGCCCGAATTTTTTCACGTGATTGGAATAGTGCAGGCTTATAGATGACCGGGACGCCATTGCGAAGTTCAAAGGCGAAATTGATGCCTCCGCCCTGAATCAGTTTACGGCTGGTGAAGGTAGTGGTCTCGATGTGTTTACGCGTTGAGGCTGTGGTATCCGCAGCGCGCAATTTTTCCAATTCTTGCTGGATGTTGGTGTCCACAGGCGCATTCAAAACTTCATGCAGAGCCTGCTGCATTCTTGCCATCTCTTCTTGAGGATGAGTCCGTTGATTAGTGGGCGTGGCGGCGCTGGCATCAAACGGCGAGACAAGGCCATCACCTCCAGTGCCATAGGCAGCTTGGCCTGCACCACTCCTGTGGCTGAACTGGAGGCGGGCCTCGGGTGCGGGGCCGGTGCTGCCCACGGCCTGCGGTATGGGGCGGAGGGCGGCGTTGCGAGCGCGGATTTTCAGATCATTGACCTGGGTTTCAAAGCTGCGGCCCAGCGTCGGGTTCAGGCCCACATGGGCCATGACGTCCATCACCATCTCGCGAAAGGCATCCCACATCTGCCGGGGCAGGCTGTCTTTCTCCAGCAGGCTGGCGTCCTTTTCCGTGCGCCGGGCGAACCATTCATAGGCCAGGGCGCTGCGGTCTCCGGCGAGTTTTTGATACGCGGCTTCTCCGGCGATGGCATCCAGCTCAGCCTGGGGGATCTGCGCACTCAGCGCGGCCCAGCGGCGGGCGCGGGGGCTTTCGGCACTGCCTAACAAGATTTGCAATCCGGCGTGGCCCACGCGCTCATGCAGCACCACACGGGTGAGGGCCTGCTGGGGATTTTCCCCCGGTAGCAGGCGGGTGTTTTCAGCGATGACGATGCTGTGCCCGGTCTTCCCGTCATGGAAGCCTTCGGCGGTGCGCAGGCTGGCGATTTGCTCTGCGGTGAAGGGGTGCTGGCGGGCGTAGTCAGAGGCTAGCAGCGCCTCCACCGTGGTGAAGAGATGCGTGTGCTCATTGACCAGGCCGGGCTGTTTCTGATTTAGAAACCGGGCCGTCTCGGCAAGGGCGGTGGCGAGCCCACCGGACCCTCCGGATACGGCGTCACCCACTCGCCTTGGCGGTAGGCCTCCAGCGCTTTCCTGTGGTCGGCTATAGTAAAGACGCCGTGCCACCGACACCAGTTCCCCATCTGATTGCCCACCTTGCGCCCCTCCGGCGTGTCCTCCCGTATCCGGGTGTACAGTTGAAACGCCGCTCCCGGCGCGTCCTCGCTGAAGCGCGGATCCGGTGACAAGGGCCCTAAGAAGTGTAGTCTCGCCGACTCCACTATCTCTGGATTTAAATCGGTCCACGAGACTCCCGAGAGTGTCTTGGGTAATGGGGGTCCCGGTATGACCATCGAGAATATTATCCGTCGCCAGATCATGTGTCAAATGGCTGAGGTCAATGCCCCGAGCCTGGGCCTCCTGCATGACGTAGGCGTGCTCGGCCCTGAGAAGAAGGGCCAGGTTATGATCGTGGTCTCCAGGTTTCCAGCCAGGGACTTCGGTCTTGATCGCCCGAGTGGCTGCGTCCTGATAAGTAGCTAGGCCATTGAGGTGCTGGGTGGTGCCATGGCGCAGGGCGCTGGGCAGGTGGCCCTGGGCCTGGGCGCGTTTGAGCTGGCCCAGGGTGCCCAGCACACCGCGCACACGGGTGCCCACGGTAGCCAGCCGGAGTTAGCCTAACTACTGATTGCTCAATGACGAGAAGGCTGGCAGTTTAACATGAAGCCAGACCAAGGGGGAAATGAAGATGTCTCCACTTCCCCCAGCCGTTTCACATGCTGCAATAATCCATGATGGGGTCGTACTCCATCGGCTCGTTAAGCTTGTTCTCGCGAGCTTTTTTGAGAGCTTCGTCGATTTCTTCCAACGTCATTTCCACGGGGCTTCCCTGAGGCCCTTTGAAAGGTTCAAAATTATTGGCGGCTAGCGCGTCATGCAACTTTTTCATCCTTTCATCCGCTAAGCGTTCGTGTTCTGGGTCAATGCCAGAGGGGAGTTTTTCCCAAGGTTCGCGTTGTGGTTCTTCTTCAGACATAACAAGGAATATACGTTTAACATTAAACCAGACCAAGGGGGAAATGGAAATGCATCCACTTCCCCCCAGCCGGTTTACATGCTGCAATAATCCATGATGGGGTCGTACTCCATCGGCTCTCTATCGCCGCTTTCGCGGGACTCTTTCAAAGACTGCCGGATCTCTTCACGCGTCGTGTGCACGGGACTTCCTTTAAGTCCTTTGAATGGTTCAAAATTATTGGCGGCTAGCGCGTCATGCAACTTTTTCATCCTTTCATCCGCTAAGCGTTCACGTTCTGGATCAATGCCAGAGGGGAGCTTGTGCCATGGTTTGCGTTGTGGTTCTTCAGACATAACAAGGAGAGGGTTGAGTTAAATTTCGTTAGGCCATTTTATCACACCTGTTTTGGCAGAGCAAGTGGCGGCAATCTCTTTTCCCAACGCTTTTGGATGGCTGGGATGAAGATGCGTCATTTCCCTTCAGGCAGTTCCAGGATGCGGGATTTCAGGTCATCTGTCATCGTAGGTTGGTGGGACTGGGTCTCTAAGTATTGCCGGGCATGGTCCACGGCCTGCTGCTGCAGCTCCTCCATGGATTGGGTGTAGCGTTTGGCCTCCAACTCGTCCAGTGTGCTAGGGCGTGCTGCGAAGTTTTCATGGTCAATGACGTTCACGCTCACTCGCGGGTCTGCGGCATAGTGAGCCGCTAGTTCGTAGAGGGCCTGCTGGGCGCGCAGGTGAGTGGCCGCCACGACGGCGGCAGGGACGATGCGCCCATTGTCCTTATCCATGGCCCGCGTGATGCTGTTTTCCACGGCCTTCATCAGCGGCTGGTGGATGTACTGGAGGGTCACCCGATGTCCTTTGGCGAGGGCCTGGTCCATCAGCTTAATGCCCCGCTTTGAATCTGCCATGACGGTGTCAAAGACGATGGCGTAACCATTTCCACTGACGGTGCTCAAGGCACTGGATTTGCCGCTACCTGCGCCTCCGGCATTGAAGAGTACTTCACCGGGAGCTTTCTGTCTTAGAAGGTGTTCATAGACTTCTCGCACCAAGGCATTGGCGAGGCCGCCGGTGCTTTGGCTGTACTTTTGGCGGCTTTCCCGGCTCTGGGAGTACTCTGGCGAAAGCTCGCGTGCTAGGTCGGCATCCACATGGTTACCAAACCGGTCAATGTAGGTATTGACGGCACCTTCCACGTCATTGGCGATCCAGTCAAAAAAGGCCTGCTCCACGGCGCGTTCTTCTGGGGTGGGTAGGATGCTACGGCGGCCTGCACCGGCGATGAAGGCCTTGCGCTGCATCTCTGCCTCGGAGGCTGGGGGAGGTGCCTGTTTGGCAGCAGGTGCGGGAGCGGCAGCTTTGGCGACCAGCACGGGCTGGGCACTGGCATCTCCGGCACGCAGGGCGCGGAGTTGATCAACCGTGAGTCCAGTGAGGGAGGCGGCCTGGGCTTCTTCGAAGTCGCGAATGGTCCCGTTGAGATTGATGCTGTAAGCTCCGCTGTCTTGACGGCTGAGGATGACGACGGTCTTTGGGTTTCCGCGTTTGTCATGGCCGATGATGCCATTCCACAGGGCCTGTGCGGGCACGTTGTTCGAGGAGGTTTCTTGACGTTGTGCTACTGGTGAGGTATTATCTTTTGCGCCACCCGTAAGCGGGGTTCCACGCGCTGTCTCCCTGGAGGCATCGTGAACCAACAGCCCTGCGGGTGGCGCACTTTCCAGATCCATGGCCTCAATGGAATAAATGCGGTTGGTTAGGGGATTAAGAAGCTCCTTAACCGTGAACTTGACGTTGTAAGACGTGTTCTCGATTTCCATCCGGCTATGCACGCGATGAATGGCGAGGATGTTGGGATCCTCGGCACGGTCAGGGTTCGACTCGATGACCTTGCCGGTTTGAAAGAGCGTCTCGAAGTTTTCGATGGCGGCGAGGTGCGCACGGATGTCTGCCGATTTTTTGACGGCGGAGCCACTGGCCATCTTGGCGGCGGTTTGGTTGGACACATTCGCTGTTAGGCCATCTGCCGTGGTCAGTGGCTTGCCTGAGAGGCTGCGCAGGTGCTGCTCGGCCTGGTCCAGATTTTTAAACGTGAGACTGAAAGTGGGCCCAGTATTCAAGGCTGTGCCGGGGGCGATGCGGCGGCCCTGGAGGCTGCTGGAGCCGGGGGTGAGGCCCAGGAGGGTATCCACCTACTGGGCCCAGTCTCCTCCGCTGGGTAGGTGGCCCTGGGCCTGGGCGCGTTTGAGCTGGCCCAGGGTGCCCAGCACACCGCGCACACGGGTGCCCACGGCGCGGAAGTAGGCGCGTAGCTGGCTGAAGGAGCGGGCATCTTCCGCACGCGTGGCCCCGACGATGGCGGTATCCAGCGCCTGCGTGAGGCTGCCTGCGGCGTGGCCGGTGGGCTGGCCGCTGCGGTCCCGCTGCAGGGTGTCTCGCACGGCTAGCTCGATGAGGGTTTCCCGCGTGGTGACTTCATCGGCCTGACCCTGGGCGATGGCGGCGAGGCGCTGGTAGAGGACTTTTTCCTGCGGCGTGCGGGCGCTGCCTACGGGCAAGGCGGCGCTGAGGGCGGCGGCGGCACGAAAAGACGGTCGTCGTTTCCTTTCCGGCGGCACTTCGCCACCAGCACCAACCGCGCGGTTGCATCTGCAGACACCTTTTCAAATTCTTCCGGGGTCAGTTCGTAGTGCTCCAGATACTCCACCCACGGCGTGCAAACGGCGATGCTCTGGCAATAACGCCCCGAGGCTGTGTGCTGCTCCAGACCATAGCGTTCCTCTTCAAAAAGCTCAATGGGGGTGTAATCCTGCATCTCTCCCGTTATAACTTCAACGGTGTTTTTGTCCAGCCCTCCTGCTAGACTAACCAAGAGTTTGTTCATCACCAATCCAGCCCCCTCACGGCCACTTGCCGACATGGCAGGGGGAACCCCGGGGCACGCGCATGTCTTCCAGTAGATTTGCGTCGTTGTTGTGCGTCTGGCACTTAGCAGCCAGGTAGATCAACGCCTCAGGATCGTCCAGGACTTGGCCCACTTCTTCTTCCGTAACTTCGTAGCTTTCATCACTGGTCACATCACTCATGACCGTTGGCAGATCTACCCGAATTTGCAGGAAATACTTTTGTGACTTTTGATCATAGCTGAAGGCGAACTGTTCTTTCCAGAAGACTTGAAGAGACCTGAATTCATGCCCTCTGGATGAATACACTTTAATGAGAGCCTCGCCACGCCCTTTATTAGGGAGACAGGGGGTGCCGCGCACTGAGGGAAGAGGCTCGGCCAGGCGGCTGTCGTTCTGCCGTGCTCGGCAGAGGGTGGTCAATTCTTTTCGGGCTGTGGCATCCTTAGCCACCCGTTCATACTCTTCTGGCGTGAGTATATAGGATTCCAGATATTGCCGGTTGCCATCAAAGATAGGGATGCTCAAAAGAAACTGGTTAGTATCCAGATCCTGGTCCAGGCACATTTTTTCATCCTCGAAGCTTTGGAGCAAACGATATCGCATACCTACAAATCATAGGCTCAAGGGAGTCTTTGTCCAGCGACGGCAGAGTGACTCATGAGTACGAGGTGCCCCGCTTGCTTGGGATCGGGCCCATGAAACGGGCGTCGTTCTGGCGGTCGCAGCATTTATTCTTGAGGGCGAGCAGGGCCGTCTTGTCTTGGCTGAGATGGTGGTATTCCTCGGACGTGAGCTCGTATTTTTCTGCGCTTTGAAAATGGGGGGTGATGTCCACTGGGATTCGCAGACAGTATGTCCCGGTCGCAATCTCCTGGCGTAGAGAAAACCATTCGGCTCGAAAGTTCTGCAGCGTTCTAAACGGCAGGTTGGAATCAATGTAGAACAAGCACCCACCGCGATCCCCCGTGCAGCGCCCCCCCCGATCCGCCGGCGGTGGTTCCATGAGGCGGTTGTCGTTCTTCCCGAGCCCGGCACTTCGCCACCAACTCTAACCGGGCAGTCACATTTGCAGACACCTTTTCAAACTCTTCAGGAGTCAGTTCATAGTGCTCCAGATACTCCACCCACGGCGTGCAAACGGCGATGCTCAGGCAATAACGCCCCGAGGCTGTGTGCTGCTCCAGGCCATACGTTCCTTTTCAAAAAGCTCAATGGGGGTGTAATCCTGCATCACTCCCGTTATAAGCTCAACGGTGTTTTTGTCCAGCCTCGCGTCAGCCTAACAAAGGGTTAGTTCATCACCAATCCAGCCCCCTCACGGCCACTTGCCGACATGGCAGGGGGAACCCCGGGGCACGCGCATGTCTTCCAGTAGATTTGCGTCGTTGTTGTGCGTCTGGCATTTGGCGGCCAGATAGATCAGTGCAGCAGGATCGTGTAGGACTTGGGCAGCTTCTTCTTCCGTGACTTCGTAGCTTTCATCACTGGTCACATCACTCATGACCGTTGGCAGATCTACCCGAATTTGCAGGATGCACTTTTGTGACTTTTGATCATAACCAAAAGCGAACTGCTCTTTCTGGAAAACTTCGTAAACTCTGAATTCCCGTCCATTGTCCAGACTCATCTGAATCAAGCTTGAACCTCGCCATTTTCCAGGGGGACAGGGCTCCCCTCGCACGGGTGGCAGCGGTTGGCTCATTCGGTCGTCATTCTCCCGTGCCCGACACTTGGCCGTTAACGCCTGTCGCGCAGCGGCGTCTTGAGACACAAGCCAGTACTCTTCTGGCGTGAGTTTATAGGATTCCAGATACTGCCGGTTGCCATCAAAGATAGGGATGCTCAAAAGAAACTGGTTAGTATCCAGATCCTGGTCCAGGCACATTTTTTCATCTTCTAAGCTTTGGAGCAAACGGTATCGCATACCTATAAATCATAGGCTCAAGGGAGTCTTTGTCCAGGGACGGCAGAGTGACTCATTGGTATGAGGTGCCCCGCTTGCTTGGGATCGGGCCCATGAAACGGGCGTCGTTCTGGCGGTCGCAGCATTTTTTCTTGAGGGCGAGCAGGGCCGTCTTGTCTTGGCTGAGATGACGGTATTCCTCAGGCGTCAGCTCATATTCCTCTGAGCTTTGAAAATGGGGAGTGATGTCCACTGGAATACTCAGGCAGTATGTCCCGGTCGCAATCTCCTGGCGTAGAGAAAACCATTCCGCGCGAAAGTTCTGCAGCGTTCTAAACGGCAGGTTGGAATCAACGTAGAACAAGCACCCACCGCGATCCCCGGTGCAGGGCGTCCCCCGGTCCGCCGGCGGTGGTTCCATGAGGCGGTCGTCGTTCTTCCTGACACGGCACTTCGCCACCAGCTCTAACCGGGCAGTCACATTTGCAGACACCTTTTCAAACTCTTCAGGAGTCAGTTCATAGTGCTCCAGATACTCCACCCACGGCGTGCAAACGGCGATGCTCAGGCAATAACGCCCCGAGGCTGTGTGCTGCTCCAGACCATAGCGTTCCTCTTCAAAAAGCTCAATGGGGGTGTAATCCTGCATCTCACCGTTATAACCTCAACGGTGTCTTTGCCTAGCTCTCACGTCAGCCTAACAAAGAGTTTGCCCATCACCAATCCAGCCCCCTTACGGCCACTTGCCGACATGGCAGGCGGAACCCCGGGGCACGCGCATTTCTTCCAGCAGGTTCGCATCGTTGTTGTGCGTCTGGCATTTGGCGGCCAGATAGATCAGTGCAGCAGGATCGTGCAGGACTTTGCCCACTTCTTCTTCTGTCACTTCGTAGCTTTCATCACTGGTCATACCGCTCATGGCCGTAGGCAAATCTATCCGGATTTTAAGGATGTACTTTTGTGACTTTTGATCATAACCAAAAGCGAACTGTTCTTTCCAGAAGACTTGAAGAGGCCTGAATTCACGCCCTCCCGAGGAATATACTTTAAGAAGACTAATCCCACGCCATTCATCGGGGAGGCAGGGGGCACCGCGCAGGGAAGAAAGAGGCTCGGCCAGGCGACTGTCGTTCTGCCGGGCTCGACAGAGGGTGGTCAATTCTTGTCGGGCGGTGGCATCGTTGGACACCCGTTCATACTCTTCTGGCGTCAGCTCGTAGAACTCCAGGGATTGACGGTTCCCATCAAAGACGGGAATGCTCAGAAGGAATCGACCACTTTCAAGATCCTGATCCAGTGCGACTGCCTCGTCTTCAAAGGTTTGTATCAAACGGTATCGCATACCTCAAAATCATAGGTTCAAAGGATCTGTTGTCCAGGGCTTATCCGTTCGTCCTCGAAGATCTAAAGTTGCCTCAGGGATGGGCTCACGACCCGGTACTTTGGGCAGCAGACCACCGGGAATCCACAATTCATTGGCTCCATCTTCGTTCCCAGAAGGCACCCGAAGTTTATAGGTCTCAGGTCCGGTGAAGTCCACTCGAACGAGGGCGGCCCCTTTATACTCACCTGGTTTCATGCCCAGGGCCTTTTCCAGCTTGACTCGGTCACCCTTGGCATAATCCAGAATGGCCTCCAGCTGCCAAGTAGGCATTACAAAGGTGGTGCCATCACGGCGCACAGGAGTGTGATGCTCGTAATCCACAGCTTTCATGATCTTGGACACACCACCCTTGAACAACTCCAGATGCTCCTGGGTCCGTTTTTCAGGGAGGTAGTCGCCCGCTTCTGGCCGGTGCGGTTTCCAGAGGCTGGTGATGCGGGAGGCGGTGTCAGCAGGCATGCCGTCACTCGTCAGCGTGGTGGACAGGAGGGGGCGGCCTGTGCGGCCACTGGTGCTGGAGGTGGCGATGCTCTGGGGTGTCTGGCCACCGTTTTTGAGAGCGGCGTCCCGGGCCAGGAAGATGTAGTCTTTTAGGTCGGCGTTGAAGCCCGGCGTGCGGGCATCGCGCAGCCCAGCTTTGACAAAAAGCTTGCCCACCACGTCGCTGAGGAAGTCCCACATCTGCCGGGCCAGCGGGCGCATCGCTTCCGGTGAGGGGGTGTTTTCCACCTCGCGGGCGAACCAGGCGAGCTTCAGCGCCTCCGGGTCTCCATCCAGGTGGCGGTAGGCTTTGTCACGGGCGATGGCATCCAGCTCGGTCCGGGGGATCTGCGCGCTGAACTCAACCCAGCGCTGATAACCTGGGGTGTGAGGATCCGTTTTTTTGACATCCCCTTTGTTATTCCCAAAGAGGATGCTGAGCCCATCGTAACCGATGCGGTGGCGGATGACAGTGCGGGTGAGGGCCTGGCTTTCAGTCTCCCAGGCGCGGCGGCGCACGTTGTTTGCCAGGATGACGGTGCTGCCGGTGGTGATGTCGAAGAAGCCCTCTTTCCCCTGCATCTCAGCGCGGGCTTTGTCGGTGAACGGGTGCTGCTGAGCGTAGTCGGAGGCCAGGGCCTCGGCTTCATTGCTGAAGATGAGGGTGCGATCATGGACGAGGCCGGGGGCCTGCTGCTGCAGGCGGGTGATCACGCTGTCAATCTGCTGCCGCTGGGGCGAAGGTGCCCCTGCGGGCAAAGCAGAACCAGGGGCGCTGGGGTCTTGACTGGACGTGAGCCTGCGGTTGTTTGCCTCCTGGCTGAGTGGGTCCGTGAAATTGGCCGCGTCTGCCTGCACAGCAGGTGCCTCCCCTATCGGCGGAGTTTCCATCGGAGCCTGAGTGTTGACATCCGATGCCGGGCCGCCAGCGAGGCGTTCGATGCCTTTTTGGCCGCTTTTCAGCAGGCCTGCGGTCATCAGGCTGGTGAGCAGCTCGGCGGGTAGGTTGTTCCAATCGTAACCGGGGGTGCCCAGCAGGCCGCGATCCAGCACGTTTTGCTGGAGCAGGCTCGTCAGCGGGTTTTCAGCCACTTCTTTGCCCATGTCCACGGCGTTTTTGGCGATGCCATGCATGCCGTTAGGCGTCATCTTATGCAGCGGGCTGAAGCGCTCGATCGCCAGCTCCGTGAGGCCGGTGAGCAGGGCGTGGGCATCGCGGTATTTCGCCAGTTGCTGGGCGCGGGCCGGGTCGTTATCTGCCAGGGCCTGCTGGATGAGTCCCTCCGTCTGGACATACGAACCGCCCGCAGCGGTGATGAAGCTGCTACCGCCGGCCACGCCGATGCGCCCGGCGGCGATGCGTGCAGCGGCACTGGTGCCCCGGGCGGCCAGGGAGACACCCCAGCCGCCGAGGAGGCCGGGGGCCATGTAGCCTGCCCCCTGCTGAAGGCCGAGGACGGCCTGGTTCCAGGTGCCGCCCTCTAGACGGCGGCGGGTGCTGCCGGGCAGGGCGGTGTCCAGCGCTTGCTCCGCCGCGTTCAAGCGCTTGAGAGTGACGGGTGTGTGGGGGATGCCCAGGCTTTCGCTGAGGTGACCGCCCGCTTGATTGAGCCCGTTTTCTTCGCCGAAGAGGCGGGTGACCAGGGCATTGGCATGGAGGCCTGCACGGGCGAGGCCTTTGAGGATCTCTTCCCCAGCGTTGTAAGTGCCCACGAGGCCTTCCCACTCGGGTTTTTTCAGCTCTTCCCGCACGCGCTGGTCCAGCAGGTAACGGGGACCCTGGGCGGCGAGCTGCTGCTGCTCGGCCTGGGCTTGTTGCACTTTTTGTTCGGCGTGTTCGATCTCGGCCAGGGCTCCATTGGCGGCTCCCATGGCACCGGGGCCCATGGCGGCCAGGCTAGGACCGCTGAGGCGGGCACGGGCGCTTTCGGCCTGGGCCTGGCTATGGCGGATGGTGTTTTCCAGCTCGGTGATTTTGGCCTGCACGTCTGCGGGGGTGACGGGCGGGAGGCTGCGCAGGTATTGACGATCATCGGAGAGCTGGATGAGGAGGTCCAGTTGGCCCTCGGCATTCAGTCGGGTGCCGTAGTAGGCCAGGGTGGTCTCGCCCTCCTTGACGCTGCCGTAGGTAGAGGCCGGGCGGGTGGCCTGGAAGGCGGGTGCCTCCAGCACGGCGTCCAAGTCCTTCATGAGAGGGAGGAACTCGGGCAGGATGGGCTGCTCGGGGGCCTGCACTCTTTGCGCTAAAATGGCCTGAAAGCGGCGCATCTGCTCCGGGTCCGTGAGGCGGCTCTGCAGGATCTGCTGCTGGGCGCTGACCTGCAGGCGCTGCATGACGGCGGTGGTGTCTGCATCTAGCTGGGCCATGCCGGACCAGTAGCTTTTCACGTCGCCCTGGCGGCCCTGTTTTTCCTGCTGGCGGTGGTGTTCTTTCAGTGCCTGGGCGATCTCCACCGGGCTCAGGTCATGCTGCGCGGCGGCACGGGCGATGGCTAGCGGACTGCGAAACGAAGGCTGGCCGGGCCCCCCTTTGACCAGAGAGACATGGAAGGGATTGTAAACAGGATCTACGCGCCCATCCTTGCTGGTGGTCTGCTCGGGCAATTGGCTGAGCTCTGCCCCGATGTTCACCGGGATGATGGCGGTGCCACCATGGGCAGGGCCACGTTTTTCAGGGGTGTAAGCAGCCTCGACGAGCGCTAGGGCAGCGTCTTCGTCTTTCAGGTCGCCGCTCTTTTGCTTGCGGACGAGGAGGTCCTTCACCTGGTCTGCCTGCTGGCTGCGCTGCCTATCCTGCGGGTAATACTGAGCCAGGGACTCTGTCCAGTGCGGGGCCGGGGCGCTGAGGGGAATGCCGGTGGCTAGCTCATCTGCCCGTGCAAAGGCCCGGTGTAGAGAGACGGCGGGGTAAGGCTGCTGCACCTGCGCGGCCAATTCCTGCCGGAGGCGACCTGCGGTGGGCCGGTCAAAGCTGAGGTCAAACCACAGTTCCATCTCCTGGCGGCGAAGGCTGCCGGGGTCCTGCGCGGGATCATACCCGGTGATCCAGGTCCGGACCTGCTGGGAAAGACCAGGACGGTCTAGCGAGGCCAGGCCTTGCTTCACCCGGGTCTGGAAAGACAGCGCGTGACGCAGCGGCTCAGGCACGTGATCTATCTCACGGATGCCAAAGTCCTGGAGGCTCGTCATTTCCATGCCTTTGGTTAGGCTCAGGTCATCCACATCCGCCCGGGCGATGATCCCCGCCGCTTTTTGGGCCTCTTCAAAACCGCGCTTCTGCACCTGCTGCTGGGCCCCATCCAGCAGCGCGTGCTGATCCTGTGGGGAAAGCTTTTTAAAGTCGCGCTGTCCTGTGCTGACCTGGGCCTGGAAATCCAGCGGGGACTCCAGCATCTGCTGGCGGAGGGTGTAGTGGTTTTCCTGGTAAGCCAGCGTCGCGGCGTGCTCCGCATACTGCGGACTGTCTAGCACGGACCCGTTCAGGTCGTCTAACAGGCTGCGGCTTTCCGCCAGGAAATGGGCGGCTGTGGGTAGGTCATTCCCCTCCAGCGCCACATCGGCCTGCTGGTGCAGGTTTTTCAGCCCATCCAGCGCGCGGGCTTTCACCTGGGCATGGCCAGCGGCGCTGGAGCGGCGGGCGTCTTCGCGGGAGAGGTAGCCGGCATCGGCGGCTTTTTTCAGGTGGGCATCGGCGGTGGCGGGATCGCCCTTTTCAAAGGCATTCGCGGCCAGGCCGAGCTGAGTCTCGGCAGCTTTGCGGAAGCTGACTTTCATCACCTCGGTGGTTAGGCCGATCTTTGACTGCGAGGCAAACTGCTGGTAGCTGGTCTGCAGCGTCTCACGCGCGGCGGGGGAGAGATTTTCCCCGAACACGCTTTCCCGCATGGTCTCCAGGCGGCCAGCCCACTCGCCCTCCCAGGTGGTTTCATCGGGGTTCTTTTGCTTCCAGGCATCGAACTCGGCCAGTTGCTGCTGCATCTGCGCCTGCCCTTCACCCACGCGGCGGATGTTCACGGCCTCGGCCTTTTTCAGGGCCAGGCCGCCGAGGAGATCAGAGGCATTTCCAAAGGCCTGGCCGAGCCGGTCGTAACCGCTGCGGTCCGCCAGCTCCATGGGCAGGAGGGGCGTGGCAAAGTTCGCCGTGGCGGCATTCAGATCCATGATCACGCGCTGGCGCTGGCCCTGCGGGGCGGGGCCGATCTGCGCCTGGGGGACCTGCTGGCCATCGTTAAAAAGGGGGATGAGGGGCATGGGTGGGAAGGTGGGTGGGGACGTTTGTCAAGGGGGGGTGGGGACAGGCCGGTCAGGACTTTGTCAAGAGGCTGTCAAGAGGCTGTCAAGAGGTGGTCAAGGGCCGGTCAAGAGGGCTGGCGGCGGGGCTTTAGGGCTGGTCCTAGAAGGCGCCCTGCTGGTAGAAGTTGTAACCGCTTTGGCCTTGGTTCTGGAGATTGCCAAAGAGCGTGGCTGCCCCGGCGATGCGCGTCTGGCGGGCGCTGTTGAGGCCCACGAGGCGATTGATGTTCGCGCCCACCATGCTGTTGCGCGCGGCGGCGATGGCGCTCTGGTCCTGGAAGCCTTGCAGCACCCCGGCGAACTCGGTCAGCGAGGCATTGCTGGACTCCACATCCGCCATGAAGCGCGTCTTGGCGCTTTCCGTGTTGGACTGAAACAGCGCGGTGGAGACGGCCAGCTCCATGGCCCCGGCGGTTTCCGCAAAGACATCCAGCGGCGTGCCCGCCTCCGCCACGCCACTCTTCGCCAGGCGGGCACGCTGGGCGGCCTTCATGCGCTCGAAGTCATCGCGGCTGCGGCCGGCATTTTCACGCGCGGCGCTGTCGGCAGAGTCGGCCTGTAGGCGCATGGCCTGGGCATTGTTTTCCTGCTGCGCGGCCTGCTGCTCGAAGAGCTTTTGGTTCGTGTCATGCTGGAGTTTGGAGATCTCCAGTTGCTGGCTGGAGGCCTGCATCTGGGCCTGGAAATTCAGGTTGGCGATGCGCTGCTGCGCCGCCGCCTGCTGGTTGCTGGAGTAATACTGCAACCCTGCGCCGATGGCGCCGACGAGGAGTGAACCAATGGCTAGTACGGTCATGATGTGAGAGGGGAAAAAGTGAAAGCAAGGGGTGGTGAAACGGCCCCCTTTTCAGGCCGTGCGCGTGCCGATGCAGCGCGCCGTGCTGCCCATGTCCTGCCAGCCCAGGGACTGGATGGCCACCCGCGCCAGGGGGGCGATGCAGTGGCCTAACAATAAGCTGTATCCATGCCCAGCGGCCTCGGCCTTCAGCGTGGCCAGCACCGTGGCCATGGCCGCCTTTGACTGGGCCAGGGACAGCCCCGGGCGCGTGACCAACCACTCGACAAAGCCCACGCCCACGGAATTGTCCATGTACAGCCAGCCTGCCGCCGTTTCCACACCGTCCATCAGCGCCACCACACCCAGGCGCGGCAGCAGGGCCACGGGGATGTCTGGCATGCCATGCGCCGCCCGCCACGCGGCAAAGAGGGCCGCCTCCTCCGCCACCACCCAGGCCCGTCCCTCACGCTCCTCCGTCAAGACCGTGCGGCAGGTGAGGGGGTGGGGAGTCAAGGGGTTGTCAAGAGGGGGAGTCAAGCCGTGGTCAAGGGGGGGAGTCAAGCCGTGGTCAAGGACCCCGAGAGGAGCGTGGGCACTCGCTTCGCCCGCAGCATCGAGAGGAGCGTGGGCACTCCTGCCCGCATCTAAATCCATCGGGAGCGCAGCGACCCTAGCTTCCCCTTCTCGCACCTCGCTCGCTCTCAATCCAGCGAACGAGGACTCACTGGGGCGAACGTTGCGGACAGGAGTGTCCGCGCTCCCCTCGATGCTCAATCCAGCGAACGAGGACTCACTGGGGCGAACGTTGCGGACAGGAGTGTCCGCGCTCCCCTCGAGGCCCGCACCACTTTCCCTCCTTCTTGTTAGGTCATCAGTCGCCATAGACATCCAGTTTCGCGGTGAGGGCCAGCACGTTCAGCGGCAGCGGGTCGGTTTGGCGCACCTGCAGGCGCATGCTCTCCTGGTGGCGGCCTTCCAGGTAGATCTCCTTCGTGCCGGTGAAGAGCGGCACCGCGGTATCCATGGGCATGGAGGTATCGCGAAAATACAGCGTCTCCCATGGCGTGTCCGGCCCGTGGCGCACCTCGCAGCCCAGGGATTTCCACAGTTGCAGCACCGCGCGGTTGATCCTCAAACGGCGGCCACGCAGGCTGCCATCCGGCAGGGGCAGCTCCATCTCATTGGGCTCCAGCAGCGCGGTGAAAGGCAGGCCCACCACCACCACCGTGCCCGGCGTTTGCAGCGTGATGCTGCCCCCCGCCACGGTCCGCCGGGGATGCACCGCGCCATCCACCAGCACGCACACCTCACGCCCATTCAGGTGGCTCAGGCCCGTGACGGTGGTGACGGGCGTTTCATACTCCTGCGCCCGCGCGGAGTCGCAGCAGATGAGGTAGGGCTGCTGCTCCGCCTCCACCTTATTCCAGTGCTCGGGGTCCATGCGCTCCAGGTAGCGCTGCGTGCCCGCGCTGGTCTGCCGCCGCACGCAGATCCACACCTCATCCGCCGCCGGGGCCTGACCACTGACGACGGCCACGGACTCCACAAACCCATCCGTCGGGTGCTGGTGCCAGGCCACCACCTCCTGCCCGCGCTCATACGTCATGCCGATGAGCCGCCCATCTCCCGTCACCGCCCACACGATGGCCTCGGGCTTTTGCGCCAGCGCCATCTGCACGATGCCGCCACGCGTGATGTGCTCTGCCAGCAGCGTCATCCGCTGCGCCACAAAGCCATCCTTTTCAAACGAGTACACAAACTCCCGCACCGTGCGCCGATCCCCCTCGACAAAGAGCACCACGTCATTGCTCAGCAGCGCGGGCAGGTAGGCACTGCCAAAGTTTGACTGTGGGCGGATGTTCACCCCCGTGGGCGTGATGGTGGTCTGCGCGGCTGCGCCCGAGGCCACCGCTTCATCCCCCAGCGTGCCCACCATCAGCGCACTCTGCGCCACCAGCCACTGGATCACATTCGGCTTCCCACTCAGCAGGTAGCTAAACGCCGCATCATCCAGCGTGGCATAACGAAAGTGGTCAAAGTCCCCGATGGTGCTGCCCCACAGATTGCGCGGATGCGCCCGGCTACCGCCATACAAAATGCGCTGCTCAAAAAACGTCACCGTCCGTGGCCAGCCGCGCGCATCACTCCAGGCCGCCTCACGCCACGTGGTGGTGGGCTGCGTGCTGTGCAGCGGCTTGATCACATCCACCTTCACCTGCGTGGGCGAAAGGTATTCCTTCACCATCACATAACCCTGCACCTTCGGCTCGCTGGCCTCCAGCGTGGCACGACCATCCGGCGTCGTCGCATCATCAATGATGGAGTCCACAAAGCGCAGGCGAAACAGCGCCTCCTCATCCTGCGTGCCCGTGGGGTTCACGTTGCGATCATTGTTCCCAATGTAGGTGCGGATGACCTCCCACGTGCTCCCGTTATCGGTCGAGCGTTCCAGGTACAGCGTGCCCGCCCAGTTCTCATACGTGAAGAGCTGCCACTCCCCGATCACGCGCATCGTGCCCGAGATCTGAGGGGTATCAATGGGCTGCGGATGCCAGCGCGTGGCCCAGTTCGCCCCATCACCTGGCTCCAGCGCCGCCGTGGCCGTGTGGTCGGTATGGCAGTAGTAGTAGCCACCTTTGTTATGCACCTTGTCCCACTCGGTGTAGGCCTTGCCCAGGATCCAGCTCGTGTTGTAGCCCGCCTTGTACAGCTTCAGGTCCACCGTGGCCGCCTCCCGCCGATGCGCGATGAGGAAAGGCGACCCCACATGCGCAGGCACAAAAGTATCAGTCGTCGCCGTCAGCGTCTTGTCTTTGCCGGAGGTCGCATCCACAGACAGCTTCGTCTCCGTCACATTCTCATCGTGGAAAACCGGCCACGTGTAGTCCACCGGCAGCAGCGTCCAGGCGTCGTCCGCCAGGCGGGAAAGCTTCTGCGGCGGCACCTCCGGATGCACCAGGTACATCACATCATTCACCTGACAAAACTGCACCTCAAAGAGCTGCGCTGTGGAGAAGGGCGAGGGCCTTTCATAAAAAAGGTTATCCACCCAATACAGGGCCGAGTCTCCCCCCGCCGAAGGTGTGCTGGGCGATGAAGCGATGTGGGACTGGATGCAGTAAAACACAAAACCATCCCGCATCACGTAGTCCCCTTGGACATAATCAAACGCCTTGCGCGACCACATCGGCCCCTCCACCGGGGGCAGCACCGTCGTCACCGTGCGGGCCGTCCACACCGCCCCCAGGTAGCTCACCTTTGTGCCCGCCGCATACACCGCAGCCACCCAGGCCGCGCGCTCCTCCCACTCCGGCGCCGTCAGCTTGTACACCGGCTCCCCCTGCTGCCAAAAACGCACATAGCCCCCGCCCATCTCCACGATGAGGCTGGTGCTCTCGCTGAACTGGAAGTCAATGAGCCGCGTCACATCCGCCGTCTCCGCACTTTTGGTTGGGCCACGATACACCAGCCCTGGCCGCGAATGCGCCCCGCCAAAGGTGCGCGGGATGAAGTTCTGCATCTTGCGGCAGCCGCTGCGGTGCTTTTGCACATCCGTGCGGGCCTCCAGCAGCGGAGAAAATTCGCCCGAATTGAACGAGTTGATCAGGACGTGCGCGCTCATGCTTCTGTGCGTGGGATGTTGCTGCCCGCCAGGCGTGCGCCCAGCGTGCGTGAGGCGTGGATCACCCCGTCCATGTAGCTCTTGCGCGGTTTCGTTTCGCCCGCATCCACCCGCACCGCCAGCGGCCGCGTCAGCCGCTCATACTCCGTGCGCAGCTCCTGCGCCTTCCCCGCACTGCCCGTCAGCGCCACCGCCAGCTTGCTGGCCAGCAGCACCGTCAGCGCCTCGGCAAACAGCGGGTCAAATTTCTCCGTGTCCTCAATGCGCGCCACATACCGCACCTCCGCCGCCAGCTCATCCGTCAGCAGCTTCCCACCTTCGATCTCATACTCCGCGCCCTCCTCCTCCGTATCGCCATTCAGCGACAGCACCCGCAGGCAATCCGTGGGCAAGCTAAACTGCCGCGCCCAGCCAAACGCCGGGGCCTGCGCCAGCGCCGAAAGCACCGCCCGCGCCCGCGCAAAATTCCACCGATGCGCCCTCAGCACCTGATCCCGCGTGGGTGCAAAAAGCACCGCACACTTCCGTGCCGGCGTGTTCGCATCCCCCAGCGCCATGATCCGCGCCTCGCCCAACCGGAGCAGCGCCCCATTGCAAATATCCACAGGAGTCATAAATCAGAAAAGTATCGTTTGTTATTCCATCACAAAGTTCCAAGCCCCCTCCCCGTACAGTACTCATCACTCTCCGAGTGATGCCGTCCGCCCCAGCCAAGCCCTCGTCCGCCGCAAGTGATGCAGGCACTCCTGCCTGCAGCGTCCGCCCCAGCCAGCCCTCGTTCGCCGCAAGTGATGCAGGCACTCCTGCCTGCAGCGTCCGCCCCAACCCATCCCCGTCCGCCATGGAGCGCACGCGTCTCGCGTGCTGAGTTTCGCGTCCTCGCGGAACTCCCATCTCACGCCCCGTCCGCCCCCTGCCTCCACCCCGCTGCGCATGGGGACAATGCGCCCTACCTTCTCCCTCGCCCCCCTTCCCCGCGCCCTGGAAGGGCGAAAGAAAAGTAGCCGGGGGTGCAGCGAGGCACGAGCGGAACCCCCGGACACCCACCCTAACCAACAACGCGTCAAATCCGCCGCGCCCTGGAGGGGCGCGAGAAACCCCCGTCCGCCCCCATCCATCCAGCCGAGAGAAGCGAACGACACTCACCTGGACCAAACCCATCACTCGGAGAGTGATGAATACTGTACCTCCGCCCCATCCCGCACCTAACAAAACATGATTTTACCCCTCATGATTTTACCCACATCCACCCTCACGCCACCGTCCGCCCCAAAGCGCGGGATTCATTCCGCAGCCGCTCATCACCACCGCCATCCGGCCCTGCCACACCGCCTCCCACATCGACAGGGGAAGTCATCAGAGAGCAGCACCGCATCACTACCGCGACGAACCACAGCGGAATGAATCCCGCGCTCCAGCCATTTCCACTTTCAGCTTTCTCCATTTCCACTTTTCCCCCTCGCGGAGAGGGCAAACGCAGGACCTGGAAAGGGCGAAGAAGTGCCCTGCGTTTGCCCAAACGGCCACCGACCTTACTCCTGCACGAAGGCCAGGAAAAACCGCAGGGTCTGCCCCGCAGCCAGGCCGGTATGGTCCGTGATCTTCGCGCGGATCACCCCATCCGCAGGCACCGCCACCTCGAGGTCCTCAGAGGCAAAGGCGATCCCATTCGCCGTGTGGGCAGCCACAGCCCCCACCAGCGATTCATCCGCTGAATCCACCAGCGAAATCGAAACAGCCGAGGCCGCGCCAAAATGAGCCACGCGGCTCAGGTGCGGCAGCAGCTTGATGTTCCCACCCGAAGGCAGGCGCACCAGGTTGATCGTGTCACCATTCGCAGGCGTCGCCGCCAGCGTGTACGTCTCCGTAAAGCGACGCACCTCACGGTTCAGGCCAAAGCCCTCCGGCAGCCGAGCAGGCACCGAGATTTGGGCCTGGTAAGTCAAAGAATCAGTCAATGCAGACATAGTCGTTCGTTAAAAAAAGGTTGATTGAAAAAGTAAAACCATCATTGGTTAGGGATTGGGCACTGAGCAATCAATGCCCACCACCAGCGCCTCCTCCATGCGGGTCGCCCCCAGGTAGCCTGAGGAATAGACCTGCAGGTCGTAGTTCTGGTCAGACAGCTCATCCATGCGCGAATCCCGGCCGCCTTCATTGAAGCGCACCCCGCCATACATCCAGGCCACCACGCGGCGGATCGGAGGCGTCGTCCCAGGCGTGCTGCCCGGCAGCGTGCCATCGAACAGCGTCGTCTTCTGGATCTTAAACCCACCCAGCATGTCGGAGCGATCCTCGATCACATCCAGCACACGCGAGCGCAGATTCGTCTCCTCCGGCGCGACCGAATCATACACACTTTCCAGATCATGCGGCGTACACGCCAGCACCACCTTCCGCGCATCTGGGGAAAGATGACTGTTCTGCTGCAGCAGCACCAGCGCCCGCACGATCTTGCGATACGTCAGCCCCGCCACAGCACTGCCCAGCCCATAGTTCTCCTCCACGATGTTCGTGCTGCCCAGATTCACTGTGGAAGAACCCGCCAGCTTCTCCCCCTCATAGGCCGCACCCAGCGCCGCCGTCAAGATCACGCGATCACACAAACGGTTATACCCATTCGCGTGAGACTCCACATACGCCTGGGACAGGCCCGTGCCCGCCGCCCCCATCTTGCGTTTGTCGATCTTGTCCATCACATTCGCCAGCGTGTAGTCATCATTCGTGATGTGGCGGAAGGACAGCGGCGCCTCCTTGATCTTGGTTTTTTCACGGCGGCCCGTGCGCTTCGTGAACTCTTGAGAACCGATGCGCTGAAAGCGCTCCGACTCGCCCGAGAAAGATTCCCGCATGACATACGGGCCGAAAAGACAGCCCTTCTGTTGGGCCAGGTGATACCAGTCCGTAGCGAACTGAGTTTGATAAGCTTGGAGCTCTGAGGGACTCATAAAAAGAGAGAGATGTAAAAAGATGGAAGATCACTTCCCATCGGCTCCGGTTGTCGCAAAACGCGGGCATCGCCTCCGGCTGTCTCGTCAGTCCGCCGGGATAACCAAAAGGATCAAAAAGTCCTCAAAGCGCCACAGACCACTCAACACCCCCATCATCCCACTCGGAACTAGAACCGTCAACAGGAAAAAACAAAGAACTCAGTGTTCAGTGTTCGTCGCGCAGCGCCATGGAGCGCACGCATCTTGCGTGCTGAGTTTCGCGTCCTCGCGGAACTCCCATCTAGCGCCTCCGTCCGCCCCCTTGCATCCACCGAGAGGAGCGTGGGCACTCCTGCCCGCAACGTCCGCCCAAGCCAAGCCCCGTCCACCCCCTCCCCGTACAGTACTCATCACTCTCCGAGTGATGCCGTCCGCCCCAAACAAGCCCCGTCCGCCCCCTGGCCTAGTCCCCGAGAGGAGCGCGGAGACCCCTCTCCGCCCCATCCGCCCCCTGGCCCAGTCCCCGAGAGGAGCGCGGAGACTCCTCTCCGCATCGTCCGCCCCAACCCCACCGCGTCCGCCCCCTTGCACCTCCAACGGAGCGCGGAATTCCCATTCCGCAGCAGGTCGCCAAACCTCCGAATCCAGAGCTTCCAAAGCCCCCTCACCCACCACCACCCGCGAACCCCACCCCACCCCGTCCAAGAATTTCCACACCGCAAGAGATCAGAAAACCGCAGAGAAAACCTCTTTCTAAACCTCTTCTCTGCGGTCTTCCAACCTCTGCGGTGTAAATCTCAGTTGAATCAACACCACACTCCTCACCCCTTGAGACCCCGCCCCCATCACCCGCCTCTCAACAAATCGCGTGACATTGGCGCATTGTTTGTTAGTATCGGAACTAGAACCTTGTGCTTTCTTTTCATTTTATGCTAACGGGATCTCAGATGAAGTTTTGTGAGGGCATCGTCTCCGGCCTCACGGGGGTGGCGGCATGGCGGGCGGCGTATCCAGATTGCTCGGGAGCGGGGGCGGCCTCCACAGCGGCCTCGCGTGCGCTGAAACGGGCCGCCATCCAGTCCGAGATCGCCCGGCTGCGGGAGGTGGCGGCGGGCATGGCCGGCAGTGCCGTGCTGACCCTGGTGGAAAAGCGCCGCTTCCTGGCCGCCGTGCTGCGCACCCCCGTGGGCGAGGTCACGGCCGAGTCGCCCCTGGCCCAGGAATACAAGGAGGATGCGAAGGGCGTCACCGTGAAACTGCCCTGCAAGCTCCGCGCCCTGGAGCTAGATGCGAAGCTGGCCGGCGACTTCCGCGAGGAACCGCCCACCGGCGAGGCCGTGGATGCCCTCACCCGCCTCATGCACCAGGTGGGGAAAGAGAACGCCGCCGACACCCCCACGCCCGCGAGCCCCTCGGCAGTCAGCGAGCAGGAAGAAGCCGAGGCCGCCTAACCAAAAGCGCGTCCCCAGGCCAGGGGCCCAGCACGGCGGCGCAAGAGGTTGCAGGCGGGATGTAGCTGCATGCGCATGGTCTGTAGCCGCCTGCGCCAGCAGGTGGTCTGGGAAGGTAGGCAGGTCTAGGCCGAACGGGGATGTGAAAACCTCCGCCCACGTGAGGAAAGTCAGGCGAGTTAGAAACTCGCGCTCCGTCCAGCGGCCTGCGGGGCGTCAGCAGTGGAGGGGGACACGTGAGATCCGAGTCCCCTTCTCGCGCCCCTCCAGGGCGCACCCCTTTTTCGGCATCGTTGGTTATTCGCCAACCCGGGGGTTCCCGCTCGCCCAGCCTCGCTTCACCCCCGGCTACCCTCTTTCGCCCCTCCGGGGCTTGTACAGTACTCATCACTCTCCGAGTGATGCCGTCCGCCCCAGCCAAGCCCCGTCCGCCATGGAGCGCACGCATCCTGCGTGCTGAGTTTCGCGTCCCCGCGGAACTCCCATCTAGCGCCCTCATCCGCCCCCTTTGCACCCACCCCACGGCGCATTGGGACAATGCGCCCTACTTACCACCCTTCCCGTTAGGCCTCATCCCCCAAACCTGACGGCGAGACGCCGTCACACCCTGAACCCCTCGGCCTCCGTACTGCCGCAGACGCGCGAATCCCACCAAACTCGCGCCACGCACCAGACTTTAAGCCTAACCAATCATGATTCTACCCTCCCATGATTTTACCCCTTCCGTGTCTTCCGCCCCTTCCGTGGTTGTCCTCCCCCACCGGCTAAAGCCGGGACTACAATACACGGACCCCCAACCACCGCCCACCTCCCCCTACTTTCCACTTTCCCCCTTTCCAAATTTTTCCCCCTTCCCCCTTCCCCTCCCCACCCATGAACCTCGCAGATCCCTTTTGGCGGCTCCAGCATCTTTACGCCTGCAAGCGTGAGGGCAGCGGCGAGTCCGTCCCCTTTCGCCTCCGGACCGAGCAACACGCCGTGCTCCAGCGCCTCATCACCCGCCCTGAGGTCCCCCTTTACATTGTCAAGGCGCGCCGCCTCGGCCTCTCCACCGGCATCGGCATCGGCATGGTGGACCACATCACGTGGAACTGCGGCGCCACTGGCCGCCTCATCGAAAGATCGCGCGAACTCGCCGGGGAAAAGATGGTGGACATCCTGCGCTTTGCCTACCTCAGCCAACCGCGCGAAATCCTCGAACGCCTCGAGGTGAAGCACAAAGACAGCCCCACCATCCTCGATCCCAAAATGATCGGCCTGGAGGAGGAATCGCGATCCAAACTCCTCGCCGGCATGTCCGGGCGCGGGGGCGATTGCTCCTGGCTCTGGGTGTCTGAGTGGGGCCCCATCGCCCATCAGGATCCCCGCCGCAGTGCCGAGATCCGCACCGGCGCACTCCCTGGGGCCCGGCGCGGGCGGCGCGTCGTCGAGACCACCTGGATGGGCGGCAAAGGCGGCGACCTTTGGGACCTCGTCAAGCCCCTGCTCGAGGCCGACCCCGAGGCCGTGGGCGAGGTGCTCTTTTTCCCCTGGCATGGCGATCCCCAGTGCGTGCGCCTGGACGGCGGGCCCGTGGGCACCGACCAGGAAGACTACTTCACCAGCCTGGGAGATCGCCTGGGCCGCACCTTCACCCGCGAACAAAAAAGATGGTACGTCGTCACCGCCAAAGAGCAGGGCATTTTCATGAAACGCGAGTACCCTTCCACCCTCGAAGAAGCCTTCAGCGCCCCCGTCCAGGGTGCCATCTACGCCGCCGCCGTGGACCGCGCCCGGGCGGAGGGCCGCGTGGTCCCCCGCCTGCCCCTGGCCGATGTGCCCGTGCACACCAGTTGGGACCTCGGCGCACCGCAAAATGCCCCCTGCTGGATGTGGCAGGTGGTCGGGCGCGAGATCCACCTCATTGACTACGACGTGGGCATCGTGGGCGAGACCATCACCACCCGCGTGGCCCGCCTGCTGGCGCGCGGCTACGCCTACGGCACGCATTTTTTCCCCCATGACGCCGCCCAGACCGAGCGCAGCGGCCGCACCTTCGCAGGCGAGGCCCGCACCGCCGGCCTCGGCCGCATCGCCATCGTCCCCGCCACGCGCGATGTCTGGATCGGCATCAATGCCCTGCTCGGCCTCTTCCCCTCGCTCGTCTTTTTAGAACCGCGCACGCGGGTGGGGATCGAGGCGCTCGAGGCCCACCACACCCGCGAGGAAACCACCTCCGGCATCGTCAGTGATGCCCCCGTGCACGACTGGTCCATGCACCCCTGCGATGCCCTGCGCACGATGGCCGAAGCCGCCCGCGCCGGCCTCATCAAACTCGGCCCCCTCGCCCCCAGCACCACCGCCGAAAACCCCACCAACAGACCCACCCACCGCGCACCCCAGAAGCGCAAAGCCATCATGAGCGTGGGCTAGACCGAGAGGGGAAGGTGGAAAGCAGAAAAAGTCCAAAACAGAAAGAAGAAAAAAAAGCCCGAGATGGCATACCAACGAGTCTCCCGGACGCCGCCTAACAAAAAGCGCAATAACGCCACTGCGCACTGGAGCCACTCGCGAAACCTCCGTCCGCTGTACAGTACTCATCACTCTCCGAGTGATACCGTCCGCCCCAGCCAAGCCACCGTCCGCCGCAAGTGATGCAGGCACTCCTGCCTGCACCCGTCCGCCCCAAAACACCCCATCCGCCCCCTTGCACCCACCCCGCTGCGCATTGGGACAATGCGCCCTACCTTGCCACCCTTCCTGTTAGGCCTCATCCCCCAAACCTGACGGCGAGACGCCGTCACACCTTGAACCCCTCGGCCTCCGGTCGTTCTCGAACACTCCACCCTCTCCCCGCCCACCTGCTGGCGCAGGCAGCTACGGCCCCCGTTCGCCCGCTCCCCGTACAGTACTCATCACTCTCCGAGTGATGCCGTCCGCCCCAGCCAAGCCCCGTCCGCCATGGAGCGCACGCGTCTCGCGTGCTGAGTTTCGCGTCCTCGCGGAACTCCCATCTAGCGCCTCCGTCCGCCCCCTTGCACCCACCCCACTGCGCATTGGGACAATGCGCCCTACCTTCCCCCGCGCCCTGGAAGGGCGCAAGCTCATAGCCGGGGGTGCAGCGAGGCTTGGCGAGCGAGAACCCCCGGTCACCTAACAAAAAACGCGTCCACACCCGCCGCGCCCTGGAGGGGCGCGAGAAATCCCCGTCCGCCCCCACCGCCCCAGAATGGGACACCGCAGCGGTAGGAAAACCGCAGAGAAAACCCTTCTGAAAAAACTCTTCTCTGCGGTGTTCCCATCTCTTGCGGTGTCTCTTTCTTGGAAGGTGGATGGGTCTAGAGCGAACGAAGACCCATGGCCATCCCGCACCTGCCAGGAAAGTCAGGCGAATAGAAATTCGCGCCCCTCCAGGGCGCAAATCTTTTCGACATCGTTGGTTATTCCACCCACCCGGAGATTCCCGCTCGCCCAGCCTCGCTCCACCCTCGGCTACCTTCCATCGCCCATCCGGGCTTACAGCACCCATCGCTCTCCGAGTGATGTCGTCCGCCCCACACGACCCATTCCCCCCGTCGGCCTCCCCATCCCCAAATCCCCCCCTTTCCCACCCCTCCCGCGAGGCCGCCAAACTGCGCCGCCCGACCAAAGTCAACGGTCAAAAAAACCTCCCAGTAATACCGTCAAACACTGGTCAAAGGGTGATGTTCACGCGAACATAAGCCCATGTCAGACAGCGCACCGCCCGCCAGCCCCCACCGCAGCCCGCTGCCCCGTGGCCACCCCTGGGGCCGCCTGCGATAAACCGCGCTCGTGGGCTTAAAAATCGGCCCTCGTTCGCCCCCACCATCCTCAGCTCTCAAAAGCGCGTTCCCTCTCCCCCAAGAATGGGGGGACGAGGCCCAGGTGAGGGGGTCGCCGCAACACGCAAAATCCACGTTCGCAAAGGGGTGCCCTTTGCCAAAAAAACGACCCTTCATGAACCCCACCCCGAGACCCCTCCACCGCCCCTCACCCCAGCCCTACTCCCCGCAAGCGGGGCGAGGGGGGACGTCTTTTCGCGTTCGTTCACTCCAGACCAAACAGTCCTCAGGCACTCCAAACCGCCCCCTCGCTCATCCTCCCCCCGCCCTGGAGGGGCGAAAGCCCTTAGCCGGGGGTGAAGGTGCGCAGCACCGAGAACCCCCGGACTCTCGCCTAACTAACAACGCATCCACACCCACCGCGCCCTGGAAGGGCGCGAGAAACCCCTCGTTCGCCCTTTCATAAAGAGCTGCCAAAAACGCCCTCCCTCTCCCCGCTTGCGGGGATGAGGCCCAGGTGAGGGGTGGTCGCAGCACGCAGAACCCTCGTCCGCAAAAAGGTGCCCCCCGCCAACCACCGCTCAACCCCGTCAACCCCGTCAACCCCGTCAACCCCGTCAACCCCGTCAACCCCGTCAACCCCGTCAACCCCGTCAACCCCGTCAACCACGCCAACCACGCCAACCCCGTCAACCCCGTCAACCACCGCCAACCACCGCCAACCACCGCCAACCACCGCCAACCACCGTCAACCCCGTCAACCCTCTGCTTTCCCCTTTCCCGTTTTCCCCATTTTCATTCCCCCTCCTCCCATGCACCCCACCGCACCCCGCCCCGCCACGCATCTTTGGATTCCCCTCACCCAGCTCGCCACCCTCACCCGGCGCACGCCGCAGACCCTGCGCCTGCACATCCGCCACGGGCACCTGCGTGCTGAAAAAATCCCCGGCACGCGCGGTTGGCGTGTCAGCCATGCCGAGGCCTCCCGCTGGGCCGCCCAATACCACGGCATCCTCATCTTTCCCCCCACGCCCAGCACCGCCCCCGCCGCCGCCTTCACCACCAGCGCCCTCGCCCACGCATGAGACGCCTCCACTTCCACCTCATCCGTGCCGAGGAAGAGCTGGCCGGCGCGCGCCAGTGCATCGTCTGCCTCGTCACCCTCACCGCGCTCAGCCTCATCGCCGCACTCGGCTGCTGGGCCGGCATCATGACCTGGCCGCTGACACTCCTTTGGTTAGGCGGCAGCCTCCTCCTCACCCTCGCCGCCCTCCTCTGCGCCCTCCGCCCCCACTGGCGCGACCAAGCCCGCCGCCGCCGCAGGCGGTGAGAGGAGGCGCAGTTTTCAGTCTTCAGTTTTCAGTCTTCCGAGCCGCGCCCTGGAACTCCCCGTACAGTACTCATCACTCTCCGAGTGATGCCGTCCGCCCCAGACCCAGCCCCGTCCGCCATGGAGCGCACGCATCCTGCGTGCTGAGTTTCGCGTCTCGCGGAACTCCCATCTAACTTCCTCGTCCGCCCCCCTGGCTCCACCCCACTGCGCATTGGGACAATGCGCCCTACCTTACCCTTGCACCCACCCAAAACCTGACGGCGAGACGCCGTCACACCTTGAACCCCTCAGCCTCCGTCCGCCCACTCCCCGTTCAGTACCCATCACTCTCCGAGTGATGCCGTCCGCCCCAGCCAAGCCCCGTCCGCCATGGAGCGCACGCATCCTGCGTGCTGAGTTTCGCGTCTCGCGGAACTCCCATCTCCAGGCCCGTCCGCCCCCTTGCACCCACCGAGAGGAGCGCGGGCATTCGCTTCGCGGCTTCGCACCTGCCCGCATCGTCCGCCCCAGACCCAGCCCTCGCCCGCCCCCTTCCACCCTCAAGGAGTGAGGGCTTCCAGCCCTCTCCCTAGCGTGATTGCCCACACCCTCCCGCGTGCGAGACGGGACAACAAAAAACAGAGCCCCCTAGCTCACCCCTCCCCTCGCCCTGGAAGGGCGCAAGCCCATAGCCGGGGGTGAAGGTGCGCAGCACCGAGAACCCCCGGACCCCCGCCTAACCAAAAACGCGTCCACACCCGCCGCGCCCTGGAGGGGCGCGAGACCCCCCGTCCGCCCCAGCCGAGGCCCACCCCGCTGCGCATTGGGACAATGCGCCCTACTTCCCGCCATCCCGCAGTCGAGGGCCAAGAGGGCCTCACTCCTTGAGCCCCCTCCTCCCCTTTCCGCCTTCCGCTTTCCGCCTTCCCCTTTCTACTTTCCCCATTTCCTCTTTCTACTTTTCCCCCTCCCCCTCGCTGCCATGTCCCTCTACGTCCCCCTACCCTCCCCCCGCATCGGCCAGCGGCAGGCAGCAGAGCCCCGGCAGCCCCGCACCCAGCATCGGCAAGCCTGCTACGGACCCCTCATCATCGAATACACCTGCACCGACACCCGCGCCGATGGCGAGACCGACCGCGAAGTCCGCCACATCTACCTCCACCCCACCACCCCGGCCGATCGCACCTCCCCCGAAGCCTGCCTCCACCACGCCCTCACCACCCTCATGACCGCCCACCACCTCACCTACGACGAACTCATCGAAAACGCCCCCCACCGGCATCAGCCGTGACCACAGTTCCGGGGGCAGACTTCAGTGTTCAGTTTTCAGTGTTCAGATCTCCGCCCGCCCCCTGGCAGTACAGTACTCATCACTCTCCGAGTGATGTCGTCCGCCCCAAACCCATCCCCGTCCACCGCAAGTGATGCAGGCACTCCTGCCTGCACCCGTCCGCCCCAAACCCAGCCCCGTCCGCCATGGAGCGCACGCGTCTCGCGTGCTGAGTTTCGCGTCTCGCGGAACTCCCATCTAACGTCCCCGTCCGCCCCCTGGCTCCACCCCGCTGCGCATGGGGACAATGCGCCCTACCTTCCTCCTTGCCACCCGCTCCCCCTCGCCCTGGAAGGGCGCAAGCCCATAGCCGGGGGTGAAGGTGCGCAGCACCGAGAACCCCCGGAAACCCGCCTAACTAACAACGCTTCAAATCACATGCGCCCTGGAGGGGCGCGAGAAGCCCCCGTCCGCCCCCTGGCACCGCCAACGGAGCGTGGAATTCCCATTCCGCAGCAGCTCGCCAAACCCCAGCCTCCAGAGCTGCCACCACCCCTCACGCCCATCTCCGACGTTTTTTTACAGCTCCGCATCTCCCCTCTCACCACCCGCAGCGGCATAGAAATTCCGCGCTCCCTCCAGCGGCGAACCTGACCCTTCCCCACATCCCCCACATCCACACTTCCCGTTAGGCCGCCACCCTGACCCGCAAAAGCCGGGACTGCAATACACGGACCTCAACCAGCCCCCCCGCCGACCACTCCGCTTTCAGATTTCAGATTTCCGCTTTCCTCATTTCCCAATTTCCCCCCCCCTCCCATGCACTACTACCCGCACCACATCGGTGATTACCGGCGCGACACCGCCCACCTCTCCATCCTCGAGCACGGCGCGTACCGCCTCCTGCTCGATGAATACTACGTCTCCGCCCGCCCCCTGCCCAGCGATCTGCCCACCCTCTGCCGCATCACCCGCGCCCTCAGCCGGGCCGAGCGCGACGCCGTCGCCCACATCCTCCGCACCTACTTCCAGCCCACCCCCGAAGGCTACCGCCACAAACGCGTCGAGGCCGAGCTAGCCACTTACCAAGAAAGGCTCGACCAAGCCCACAGCGCCGCTCGCACCAGTGCCGAAGTCCGACGTCAACGCCGCAGCCCCTCCTCCGTCAGGATCAAAACCTCAGCCACCGAACAAGCCGACGCTCATGCGCCCGCTCATGCGCCCGCTCATGCCGGAGCTCAAGCGTCCGCTATAGCTAACCAAGAACCAGGAACCAACAACCAACTCAGAAGCCATCCAGGAGTGAACAGCCCCCGGCCCCGGCCCACCCTCGCGCAGGCCCGCAGCCAGGCCCCCAGCCTCGGCCTCACCCCCGACGAAGCCGAAACCTGGTGGAACGCCCGCGAAGCCAGCGGCTGGACCCGCAGCAGCAACGGCAGCACCACCCCCGTCGGCAACTGGCAGGCCGACCTCAAAACCTACACCCACAGCAGCCGCCAGCGTCAGCACGATCGCCAGCAAGCCGCCGCCACCTCCCGCACCCGTCACCGCCTCCCCCCTCATCCCCGCCACCCCGCCTACACCACCGCCGCCGCCACCACCCACCACACCCCCCAGGACATCGGCGAATTTTGCACCGACCAGCGGTGAGCCGGTGTTCAGTCTTCCGTGTTCAGTATTCAGTATTCAGTATTCAGTATTCAGTATTCAGTATTCAGCGTTCAGTGTTCAGCGTTCAATCGGCAGCCAGCAGTGCCGCGCCCTGGAACTCCCCGTACAGTACTCATCACTCTCCGAGTGATGCCGTCCGCCCCAGCCAAGCCCCGTCCGCCATGGAGCGCACGCATCTTGCGTGCCGAGTTTCGCGTCCTCGCGGAACTCCCATCTAACGCCCCCCGTCCGCCCCTTGCACCCGTCCCTAGAGGAGCGTGGCATTCGCTTCGCGGCTTCGCACTTGCCCGCAACGTCCGCCCCAGCCAAGCCCCCGTCCGCCATGGAGCGCACATGCGCCTGTCCCGCGACTGCGGGATCTTGCGTGCTGAGTTTCGCGTCCTCGCGGAACTCCCATCTGGTCCCCCGTCCGCCCCTGGCCCCACCCCGCTGCGCATTGGAACAATGCGCCCTACCTTACCCCCGTCCGCCGCCTCATTCCCCTCGCCCTGGAAGGGCGCAAGCCCATAGCCGGGGGTGCAGCGAGGCACGAGCGAAACCCCCGGTTCCACGAATAACCAACGATGTCACAAAAGAGGCGCCCTGGAGGGGCGCGAGAAACCCCCGTCCGCCATACCCGCCCCACACATCCCGTTAGGCCCCCGCCCCCGCACCCACCACGCTGCGCATTGGGACAATGCGCCCTACCTTACCCCCGTCCGCCTCCTCATTCCCCTCGCCCTGGAAGGGCAAAAGCCATGAGCCGGGGGTGAAGGTGCGCAGCACCGAGAACCCCCGGACTCTCACCTAACCAAAAACGCGTCTCATTCCGGATGCGCCCTGAAGGGGCGCGAGAAACCCCTCGTTCGCCCTTTCATAAAGAGCTGCCAAAAACGCCCTCCCTCTCCCCGCTTGCGGGGAGAGGCCAAGGTGAGGGGTGGTCGCAGCACGCAGAACCCTCGTCCGCAAAAAGGTGCCCCCTGTCAACCACCGCCAACCACCGCCAACCACCGCCAACCACCGCCAACCACCGCCAACGCGCGAAGCGCAAACCTCCCCCTTCCCCCTCCCCTTCCCCCATGTCGCTCGATCACCTCCTCACCACCCTCCAGCAGCGCAGCGCCGCCTTCCACGCCCAGCTCAGCGCCGCCCCCGCCACCCAGCCCTGCCCGCGCCACCCGCACACCCCCGCCGTGCTGGATCACCCCGCCTCCCACCAGCGCGGCCAGCCCCACTACACCTGCCCCCAGTGCCACGCCGCCGCCCAGGCCGCCCGCCACCAGCGCCGTCAAGAGGCCGCCGGCATCCCCCCCGATGTCCGCCACGCCACCCTCGAAAACTTCCAGACCGACCGCCCCACCCCCCGCCTCACCGAAGGCCACGTCCCCCCCAGCACCTTCCTCGAAAAAGCCCGCCTCTTCGCCACCGGCCGCATCCGCAACCTCGTCCTCGCCGGCAGCCCCGGCATCGGCAAAGGCCACCTCGCCGCCGCCCTCGCCCACCTCACCCTCGCCCAGGGTCAAAGCGTCCGCTGGGTGGACTGCGCCGCCCTCTTCAGCGCCTACCACCGCGCCTATGGAGAGGACAGCACCCACACCGTCCTCCACCGCCACCGCAGCCCCCACCTCCTCATCCTCGATGAAATCTGCCTGCGCGACCTCCCCGCCGACGGCGAAGAAATCCTCTTCGCCATCCTCGACCACCGACACAAAACCGCCCGTCGCACCCTTTTGTTAGGCAACCGCCCCGCCAAAGAAACCCGCCATTGGTTAGGCGACCGCATCGCCGACCGCCTCCGCTCCGGCGGCATCTCCTTCTGCTACGGCGAATGGCCCTCCCTACGCGGCACCCCCGCCGACCACGCCGCCCAGGCCGGCGAGTTTTAGAACAAAGCAGAAAGCCGAAAAAACCACCTCACCACCAAGCCCCCGCTCCCCTTATTCACACCCCATGAATAAGCCCCCCATCCTCGCCCGGAACGGCCAAAGCCACCAGCCCGAAGCCCCCCTCCGGAACGTATGGCGGGTGTGTCCGGCGCAAAGACAACGTCGCCACACACCAACACCCCATCGCCGGATTACCCGCCTGTCTAGGAAAGTCTCGCCACACCCAAACACACACCCCATAGCAAGTCCGCCCCCTCGCCCTGGAACGGCGAAAGCCATCAGCCCGAAGCCCCCCTCCGGAACGTAGGGCGGGTGTGTCCGGCGCAAAGATAACGTCGCCCCCCCAACACCCCATCGCCGGATTACCCGCCTGGCTGGGAAAGTCTCGCCACTCTCCAACACACACCCCATAGCAAGTCCGCCCCCTCGCCCCGGAGGGGCGAAAGCCGATAGGCGGGGGTGAAGGTGCGCAGCACCGAGAACCCCCGGTGCCAGAATAACCAAAGATGTCGTTAAGCGATGCGCCCTGGAGGGGCGCGAGAAGGGGGCTGGGATCTCACGCTCGCCCCTGCACTTCTACGAGACCGAAGGCCGCTGGACGGAGCGCGAATATCCTATTCGCCTAACTTTCCTAGCGCGAGCGGAGTCGTCGTTCGCCCCCCTTCGCCCCAGACCCATCCACCCTCCAAGAAAGGATACACCGCAAGAGATGGGAACACCGCAGAGAAGAGTTTTTCAGGAGGGTTTTCTCTGCGGCTTTCCAACCTCTGCGGTGTTTCATTCTTGAGCGGTTTGGGCTGGGGGCGGAATCGGCAGACGTGGGGGCGAACGTGGGTGGGGGAGGACTCCGCACGCGCTGGGAGAGTTAGGCGAGTTTGGAAACTCGCGCTCCGGGCGGTGGCCTTCGACGAGGGAGGAATGGAGGGCTGGACGTGAGAGGCGAGCACCCTTCTCGCGCCCCTCCAGGGCGCATCTGCAATAACGCGCCTTTTGTTAGCTCGAAACCGGGGGTTCCCGCTCGCCAAGCCTCGCTTCACCCCCGGCTACCTTCCGTCGCCCCTCCGGGGCTTGTACAGTACTCATCACTCTCCGAGTGATGCGTCCGCCCCCAGCATGGCCCCGTCCGCCCCCTTGCAGTACAGTATTCATCACTCTCCGAGTGATGCGTCCGCCCCAAGGCAGCCTCGTTCGCCTGCCAGACCCTCCTGCGTGCGGGACGGGACGACAGTACACGGAATGCCTGCTGCGACCCTTCTCGCGCCCTTCCTGAGCCACGGGGCGGACGTGGCTAATTGGGCCGAACGGCATCACTCGGAGAGTGATGAGTACTGTACTTGCGCCTGAGGACGTAGCTGCCTGCGCCAGCAGGTGGCCTGGGAAGGCGAATGACTCTGGCGCGAACGGAGGCCGAGCGGTTCAAGGTGTGACGGCGTCTCGCCGTCAGGTTTGGGGGTGGGTGCAGGGAAAGGTAGGGCGCATTGTCCCAATGCGCAGCGGGGTGGAGCCAGGGGGCGGACGGCATCCTGCCCAGCCACAGAGATGCCCCCGCCTGGCACGCCGGATCCACCCAGCTATGCGCCTAACTCATCATGATTTTACCCATCATGATTTTACCCCTTCCGTGTTTTCCGTCTCTTCCGGGGTGGTCCACCCCTCCACGGCGAGGGGCCGATGATCAACGCCAGCCGGGGCTCATCCACTGGGGACGCCCTTACAGCTTCGCCAGCAGGGCGCGGCCGACGGCTTTGGCTTCTTCGTCGTCTTTTTCCACGCTGGGCATCTTCAGGCCCTTGGCCAGGTGCTTGCGGGCTTCATTCTTATTGCCCATCTGGGCGTGGGTGCGGCCTAACTCAATGTAGTGAATGAGGCGACGAGGATTAATAGCAATGGCTTTTTCCAAACACGTCACGGCCTCGGTGGTGCTGGCCTCGGGCAGCTCTTCATAAACGAGGGCAGCCAGGGTGCGCTTGATGCCGCTGATGTCCGCCACGTTGCGATGCCAGCGACCGATGATGTGCCAGGCGAGGTCGTTGCGGGGATTGAGCTGGATGGCTTTTTCGGCGCCTTGTTTGATGAGCTTGGAGCAGCGCACCTGCTCGCCCGAGTCCTGGAGCGGCAGCATTTTCCCGTAGCTGATGGCGGGGGAAAGTTGGGCATCGGAGTTTTTCGGGTCCAGGGCGGCGGCTCGCTGGCCATAACCGAGGGCGACTTTGCCGAGCTTGAGCTTTTCCGTTTTAGAAGCGGTGTCCGCCATGAGGTGACGATACTGCCGGGCAATGCGCACGAGCACGTCCGCATTCTGGGGATCCAGCTTTTCAGCCTGGAGGTAGTAGGTCAGGGCCTGGGTGGCATCCAGCTTCAGGTCATAGACCTCGCCCTGTTTCACCAGGTCCTGCACGGACTGTGCCTGGGCTGCGCCTGCGAGCATTATGCCCGATGCGCAAATCGCACGGACGCCGAACCAAAAGGATGACCATTTTTTCATAAGCGCTTGGAACTCACAATGCGCCCAGCGTTCAAAAGTTCCGCCTCACTTAAACGGGGTCCCACGAGTTGCAGGCTGGTCACGGGTACTTCCTTCCCCTGCACCGGCACGGGAATGGCGATGGCGGGATTGCCAGAATAATTGAAACTGACGGTGTTTTGCAAACTGAAGGTGACGGCCTCAAACAGCACGGAACCGCCGAAGCGGGGGATGGCGGGTGGCAACTGCTTCAGCGTGGGCAGGGCGATGAGGTCCACGCGGCCAAAGGTGCGGCGCAGGGTGCGCTGCCAGGCGGCTTTGCGCTTCAGCGCGGCCTCGTAGCCGCCCGTGACGTGCTCGATCCGGCCTAACAAAATGGTTGCTTTCGTCACGCTGGAGACGCCGCGCTTGTTGCTGTACGGCTCATCATTCGTCCAGGCATCTCCCACGGCGATGGTGAGGCCATCCTTTTGCGCCTGGTCCCAGGCGTCTTTGAAGGCCTTGTCCAGTTTCACAATGCGGAAGCCAGATTTTTTCAGCGCCGAGTCAATGGCGCGATCAATTTCAGGGTCGGTGCCATCCACGTAGAGGCGGCCCACGCGCAGGCTGCGGCCATTGGGGTGCTCGGCCCGGGCCTCGGCGTATTCGTCTTCAAAGCCCGCCTTCAGCAGGCTCATGCCGGTGGCCAGATTGGGGATGGTTTTGGCCAGCGGGCCCACGGTGTCCAGGTGCTTGGGCGACATGGGAAACACGCCTTTCAGAGAGACGAGACCGTAGGTGGTCTTCAGCCCATAGACGCCACAGCAGGCGGCGGGGATGCGCACGGAGCCGCCCGTATCAGTGCCAAAGGCCACATCTGCCATGCCCGTGGCCACGGAGACTGCGGAGCCGCTGGAGGAGCCACCGGAGATGACACGGTGCTTGCGATCGGTGAGCGGACTGCGCGGGGTGCCAAAGTGGGGATTCACCCCGGAGGACGTCACGCCAAATTCACTCGCATTCGTCTTACCCACAATGTGAACGCCCCGCGCGCGAGCCAGGCGCAGGCAGGCGGCATCTTTCTCGGCCGGCGGATTGTTCTTCGCCAGGTAGGCAGAGCCTGCGGAGGTGACCTGACCTTTGATGTCAATGAAGTCCTTCACGGCCAGTTTCAGGCTGCCTTCTGGGGCGGGCCAGTAGCGGACAAAGACGTGGTCCGTGGGGTTACGCGCGGGCTTGGTGGCCACCAGCGTGCACGAAGGTAAAGTGGGGAGCAAACAGGCGACTGTGAGGAGCGAGGCGGCCAGTCGGAAATGAGGGGAACGCATGGGGAGAGTGAAACAGGGAGTGAGGGATTTGCCAGCGAAATTCAGGAACAGATCCATTAGAAACGTGCCAAACTGCCCGCAGTCCGCAAATCACTGGGGAACATTTGGGCCAGCTATTCGCGCCTGCTGCGGCAGATGGATGGCTAGGAATGCGATAATTAAAAACGCACTTTTTGTTACGCACAAGAAGTGTCCGGGTGGCGAATAGACAGTGCAGGTGGTGATACTGCCTGCCCAAAAAAACAAACCTCCATCTATCTCTGCATCATGAAAGTTCTCCTCACCCATTCCCTGAAGGCGGGCCTGCTGGCCGCCACACTCCTCACCTCCTCCTCCCTGCTGGCGCAGGTGCAGCGGGTGGAAACCGTCACGGCCACTTCTTCGGAAGGCGTCATCAATGAATTCGGCCCGCAGTCCATCATCATCCGCTCCAGCACCGGTGCTGAACCTTCCCGCTACACCTTCCGTGAGACCACGACGTATGTGGATGAGTACGGCAATCCTGTCTCCACCTCCGTGGTGAAGTCCGGCCTGCCCGTGACCGTTTACTACAACCAGGAAGGCGATGCCATGGTGGCCTCTAAAGTGGTGGTGCGCGGCATCAATACCCCCACGGCTCCTGCGGTGGAAACCACCCAGACCACGACCACCGGCGTGATCAATACCTACGGCCCTGAAGGCCTGGTGGTGCGCACAGAGACCTCCGAAGATCCCCTCCGCTACACCTTCAGCAAGACCACCACCTATGTGGATGAAAACGGCCAGCCGGTCTCCATCGAGACCGTGAAGTCCGGCCTGCCCGTGACCGTGTACTACACCCGCAGTGGCGACAGCCTGGTGGCCAATAAAGTCATCGTCCGCCGCACCGCCACGGCCGTGCCCGTGCCTGCGCCGACCGTGGAAAAGAAAACCACCACGACCACCCGCAGCACCATCATCAAAGGCGACGACTGAACCGCCTAACTGATTTTGCAATTCCCCTATCACTTCAAACCCACCCACCTCATGAAAAAACTCGTATATTCTTGCATCGGCAGCGTCTGCTTCCTGGCCCTGGCCTCCTGTGAATCCACCGACTACGATGACGACGATGAAGATCGTCGCGTGCAGACGCAGACCACCGTCACGGAAGAAGTCGTGCGCTCCACCCCGTATCCCGGCGTGATCCAGTCCCAGACCACCACCGAGCGCGTGTATTAATCCCCCCTCGGCCAGCTTTTCCAAGCGGTCCCTTCGCTGCCCTGGATGTATTCAGGGGCAGCGTTTTTTTGTGTTTATGGTTAGGCGTGAGAGGGCTTGGCAAAGGCTGCCCGCACTCTGGAAGGGCCGGGGGAAAGTTCGGCTGGCAGCAGAGCCGTGTCTTGTCGTCCCGTCCCGCACGCGGGATGGGGCAGCGGACGGGGCTGTGCTGGGGCGGACGGCATCACTCGGAGAGTGATGAGTACTGTACGGGGAGCAGGCGAATGGAGGCCGAGCGGTTCAAGGCGTGACGGCGTCTCGCCGTCAGGTTTGGGGGTGGCTGCGAGGAGGAAGGTAGGGCGCATTGTCCCCATGCGCAGCGGGGTGGAGCCAGGGGGCGGACGGGGCTGTGCTGGGTCGAACGCATCACTCGGAGAGTGATGAGTACTGTACGCCCCGGAGGGGCGACGGAAGGTAGCCGGGGGTGCAGCGAGGCTTGGCGAGCGAGAACCCCCGGTTTCGAGCTAACAACAAGTGTCGCCAAAGGGTGCGCCCTGGAGGGGCGCGAGAAGGGCCCTCGGATCTCACGCTTACCCCGCCATTCCTGCGAGACCGAAGGCCGCTGGACGGAGCGCGAATATCCTATTCGCCTAACTTTCCTAGCGGGTTCGGAGTCGTCGTTCGTACTCGTTCGCCCCAGCCCCATCCGCCTTCCAAGAATGAAACACCGCAAGAGATGGGAACACCGCAGAGAAGAGTTTTTCAGAAGGGTTTTCTCTGCGGTGTTCCTACCTCTGCGGTGTTTCATTCTGGGCCGGTTTGGGGTGGGGGTGGGATCGGTGGATGGTGAGAGCGAACGGGGGTGGTGGGGGACTCCGTACGCGGGAGGAAAGTTAGGCGAGTTGGAAACTCGCGCTCCGGACGGTGGCCTTCGATGTGGGAGGAATGGAGGGGTGGACGTGAGAGGCGAGGGCCTTTCTCGCGCCCTTTCAGGGCGCAACTTACGCGAGACGAGTTGTTAGGCGTGTGACCGGGGGTTCTCGCTCGCCAAGCCTCGCTGCACCCCCGGCTATCCTTCTTTCGCCCTTCCAGGGCGGGGGGAAGCGCGGTTTTGGAAGCTCGGGATGAATGGGCCGGACGGGGGCTGATTTAGAGAGAACGATCATCGGTCGGTCTTGGGTGAACGAAGTCTAAAAGACGTCCCCCCTCGCCCCGCTTGCGGGGAGCAGGGCCAGGGGTGAGGGGCGGTGGGATGGTCTCGGGGGTGGAGGGCGGAGGTGTCGTTTGAGGGAAAAGGGTGCCTTTTGCGAACGAGATCCTGCGTGCTGCGACCACCCCTCACCTGGGCCTCATCCCCGCAAGCGGGGAGAGGGAGGGTCTTTTGGAAGCTCGGGATGGAGGGGGCGGACGGAGTTTTCTCGCGCCCCTCCAGGGCGCACCCTTTGCGACATCGTTGGTTATTCGTGGATCCGGGGGTTCCCGCTCGCCAAGCCTCGCTTCACCCCCGGCTATCCTTCTTTCGCCCCTCCAGGGCGTACAGGATGAATCACTCTCCGAGTGATGCCGTCCGCCCCCACACGCCCTCGTCCGCCATGGAGCGCACGCATCTTGCGTGCTGAGTTTCGCGTCTCGCGGAACTCCCATCTAGCACCCCCGCCCGCCCCCTAGCTCCACCCCGCTGCGCATTGGGACAATGCGCCCTACCTTCCCCTGCACCCCCGTTCTCGCTGTGCACCCACCCCCAAACCTGACGGCGAGACGCCGTCACACCTTGAACCGCTCGGCCTCCGTCCGCCAGCTCACCGTACAGTACTCATCACTCTCCGAGTGATGCCGTCCGCCCCCACACGCCCTCGTCCGCCATGGAGCGCACGCATCTTGCGTGCCGAGTTTCGCGTCTCGCGGAACTCCCATCTAGCACCCCCGCCCGCCCCCTTTGCACCCACCCCGCTGCGCATTGGGACAATGCGCCCTACCTTCCCCCTTGCAGTACAGTATTCATCACTCTCCGAGTGATGCCGTTCGCCCCCACCCACCCCCGTCCGCCCCCTTTGCACCCACCCCGCTGCGCATGGGGACAATGCGCCCTACCTTCCCCTTGCATCATCCCCCCGCCCTGGAAGGGCGACGGAAGGTAGCCGGGGGTGCAGCGAGGCACGAGCGGGAACCCCCGGACCTCGCCTAACCAAACATGTCGCTCAGGGTTGCGCCCTGGAGGGGCGCGAGAAACGCCCGTTCGTTCTTCGATACCACACTTACCGTTAGGCCACCATCCCAGACCGTCCCGCGTGCGGGACGGGACGACAATACACGAAACCCCAGCCAGCGCACCCCACCGCCTCCGCTTTCCCACTTTCCCACTTTCCACTTCCCCCCCTCACCAGCCCACGGGCTGCGTCCAGGCCTTTTGCAGTTGCCCAGGCGTCGCCGGGTTTTTCATCACTTGATCCGAGATCACAATGGCGCGCACATACAGTTCCTCGCCGGTCATCTGGTAGCTGCTTTCCAGGCTGTCGCTGCTGGCCAGCAGCTTGCCCACGTCCTCGCTGTGCTTCAGGCGCACGGGGTAGTTGTCATCCGCAGGCGCAGGCACCTCCACCACCGCGCGATCGTAGGTCTTCGGCGTGCCGCGAAATTCCGTGCGGTACTTCACCCCGGGCTCGCCCTGGATCTTCACCGTCAGCTTGCGCGTGGTTTTGTCAAAGGTGACGTCCTTCAGCATCACGCCACAGGAGGCATAGAAATCCCCCCGGTGCATGGCCTCCACCAGCGCATCGCCGTCCAGCTTGTCCGCCTTCACCATCACCCAGCCGCGGCCGGAGGTGGCCGTGCCGCCGTGGTAGTGGTGGCTGTCATCCGTTCCCAGCGCATACAGCGGCGCCGCCTTCAGCTCCACCAGGCGGATGGTATTGGCGATGTCCCAGATGCGCTCGGTCGAGGTATCTGCACGGGCCGGGTCGCCCTCCGGGTAGGTGGAAGGGTGGCCGTTATAGACCTCGAAAAATTTGTCCTCGATCACGTGGGCGATGTCCTCCGCACTCACCGCCCAGCGGAAGTTCGGGTGGTTCAGGTGAGACATGATGGGCTTGCCCTTTTTCAGACCCTGCGCGGCGATGGCCTGCAAATTCGTGCGCATCGTCTCGCGGATGGAAACCAGGTCCTTCACCGGCTGGATCGCCTCCGTCAGGTTGATCGCATTGATGTGGATGGGCGATTTGGCAAAACCCGCGCTCACTTCCTCCGCCTGCACCAGCAGGAATTTTCCCGGCACCTCCAGCTTGCCGCGATACTCCTCCAGCGTCTTCAGCTTCACCTCCACACCGCCTTTTGGGGCCGGGCGCGTCACCAGCCAGTCGGCACCGTAGCGCTCGCTGCATTTCTCCATCACCTTCCGCCCCAGGGTCATCTTTTTCTTTTCGATGGTGGATTCCGCCACCCACTTGTCCCCCTCGGCCAGGGTGTTGTGGTCAGACATGCAGAGAAAGTCGTAACCCTGGTCCTTGTACCAGGCCGAGATCATCTCCGGGAAGTCATTGCCATCGCTCCACAGGGAATGCGTGTGCGTGTTCCCCTTGAACCAGCGCGGTTCATCGGCAGAGGCAGTGGCGGCGAGAAAAAGAAACGGGAGGAGGGCAAATCTCATGTGGGTTCTCCTTGAACGCAGCGTATCGGCACGAACAATCAGCCCCCTATGTTAAATTCTGTACACCTAGCCCTCACCCAGACGGAGGCCCACCTGCTGGCGCTGCGTCAGCCCACGGGCCACTGGGAGGGGCAGCTTTCCAGCAGCGCGCTCTCCACCGCCACCGCCGTGGTGGCCCTGCGCGGGGTGGATGCCGTGGCGCATGCGGACCTCATCGCCGCCGGGGTGCAGTGGCTCATCACCCATCAAAATGCCGATGGCGGCTGGGGAGATACCACGATCAGCAAGAGCAACCTTTCCACCACCCTTCTCTGCTACAGCGCCCTGCACGCCGCCGCCAGTGGCCCCGCCGCCCAGCCCGCCCTGGCCCGGGCCGCTGTGTGGATCACCACCCAGGTCGGCTCGCTAGAGCCACAGGCCATCGCCCAGGCCGTCATCGGTCGGTATGGCAAAGACAAAACCTTCTCCGTCCCCATCCTCATGCTCTGCACCATCGGCGGCACGATGGGGGAAAAAGCCTGGCGTCGCGTGCTGCCGCTGCCGTTTGAGCTGGCCGCCTTGCCACGCTCTTGGTTCGGCGCGGCGGGCCTGCCCGTGGTCAGCTATGCGCTCCCCGCCTTGATCGCCATCGGCCATGCCCGGTTTAAAAATGCGCCCCCCGCCTGGTGGAATCCCCTCCGCTGGCTGCGCGCTGCCCTGTGGCCGCGCATCCGGCCCATGCTCCAGACCCTGCAGCCCAGCAGTGGCGGCTACCTGGAGGCCACGCCCCTAACCAGTTTTGTGACCATGGCCCTGGCCGCTGCCGGGGAGAAAGATCACCCCTGCATCCCCGGAGCGGTCGCCTTTTTAAAACGCTCCATGCGGGCGGATGGGAGCTGGCCCATTGATACCAATCTCGCCACCTGGGGCACCACCCTGGCCAGCAAAGCCCTGGGCCACACGGACGAGCGCGTGCGCCACTGGCTGCAAGGGCAGCAGTATCAAACCATGCACCCCTTTACCAATGCCGCCCCCGGTGGCTGGGCGTGGACGGACCTGCCCGGCGGCGTGCCCGATGCCGACGACACCGCAGGCGCTCTCATCGCCATGAAACTCACCCCGGGTGAAGGCGCGGGCGGCCCCGCGCAGGCGGGCATCACCTGGCTGCTGGACCTGCAAAATCGCGATGGCGGCATGCCCACCTTTTGCCGGGGCTGGGGCACCCTGCCGTTTGATCGCAGCACGCCGGAGCTCACCGCTCACGCCCTGCTCGCCTGGTGGCTGTGGGAAAAAGAGCTGCCTCCTGCCCAGCGCCAGCGCGTGGCCCACGGCACCCGCCAGGCGCTGAAGTACCTGCGCCGCACCCAGCGCGCCGATGGCTCCTGGATCCCCCTGTGGTTCGGCAATGAACACACCGCCGATGAAGAAAATCCCGTCTATGGCACCGCCCAGGTCGTCGCCTACCTCAGCGGTAGCGAAGCCCTCGCCGCGCAGGCCAGCGACCTCATCGAAAGCGGCCGCCGTTACCTTTTGAGCAGCCAGAAAACCGACGGCAGTTGGGGGGGAGATCTCCACGCACCCTCCTCCATCGAGGAGACCGCCGTGGCGCTGAATGCCCTCCTCCTCCAGCCCGGCCCCGCGCCCCTGGACTACGCCACCCGCGCCACCCTCTGGCTGGTGGCCACCACCCAGCAGGGCACCCACTTTCCCACCGCCCCCATCGGCCTCTACTTTGCCCGCCTCTGGTATCACGAGCAGCTCTACCCCGTCATCTGGACCCTGCAGGCACTTCGCCGTGTAAAAGCAGTCTTGTCCTCCGTTTCTGAACCCGGTACAACCACGCCCACATGACCACCAGCCGCCGCACCTTTCTCACCAGCCTCGCCACCACCGCCGCCGCCGCCAGCACCTTCGCCCGCGACTGGACCGGCCAGATCCCCGAGCGCTACCCCGACCCCGACGTCATCGCCCTGGAGCCCACCTTTGCCAAATACATCCAGGGAAACTCCCCCCTCCGCCGCCTGCACACCGGCATGCTCTGGGCCGAAGGCCCCGCCTGGAACGGCAGCGGCAACTACCTCGTCTGGAGTGACATCCCCAACAACGCCCAGATGCGCTACCTGCCTGAAGACGGCCACGTGAGCCTGATGCGCAACAATGCCGGCAACAGCAACGGCAACACCTTCGACCTCCAAGGCCGCCAGATCTCCTGCGAGCACGCCCACCGCCGCGTCACCCGCTACGAGCTCAACGGCCAGGTCACCGTCCTCGCCGCCGAATACGAAGGCCAACCGCTCAACGCCCCCAACGACGTCGTCGTCCATCCCGATGGCGGCGTGTGGTTCACCGATCCCGGTTACGGCAGCATGGGCGACTACGAAGGCAACAAAGGCGAGCTGCACCACAAAGAAGCCGTTTACCGCATCGCTCCCGATGGCAAGCTCACCAAGGTCACCGATGCCGAGTCCAAGCCTAACGGATTGTGCTTCAGCCCCGACTACAAGAAGCTGTACGTCGTGGATACCGGCCCCGCCAAAAACATCCGCGTGTATGACGTGGTGGAGGGCGTGAAGCTGGACGGTGGCAAAGAGTTCGCCGCCATGAAAATGGACCCGCCCGCGGTGATCCAGCCGGGCCGACAAGGGCTCACGCCTAAATCCATCCTCGAAGGCATCCTCCGCACGGGCCAAGGTGGCTCCGATGGCATCCGCTGCGACGTGGATGGCAACGTCTGGGCCACCGCCGGGTGGGCGGGCGAGGGTTACGATGGCGTCCACGTCTTCTCCCCTGAAGGCCAACGCATCGGCCTCATCAAACTGCCCGAAACCGGCAGCAACCTCTGCTTTGGCGGCCCCAAACGCAATCGCCTCTTCATCACCGCCAGCCAGTCCCTGTACTCCCTCTACGTGAATACCAACGGCGCGCACTTTTGCTGAGGTACAGTACTCATCACTCTCCGAGTGATGCCGTTCGCTCTTCCCCGTACAGTACTCATCACTCTCCGAGTGATGCGTTCGCCCCAAAGCGGCCCCGTCCGCCATGGAGCGCACGCATCCTGCGTGCTGAGTTTCGCGTCTCGCGGAACTCCCATCTCACCGCCCGTCCGCCCCCTTTGCACCCACCCCGCGGCGCATTGGGACAATGCGCCCTACTTGCCACCCTTCCCGTTAGGCCTCATCCCCTAAACCTGACGGCGAGACGCCGTCACGCCTTAAACCCCTCGGCCTCCGTTCGCCCCCTCCCCGTACAGTACCTATCACTCTCCGAGTGATGCGTTCGCCCCCTCCAAGCCCCGTCCGCCCCCTGGCTCCATCCCGAGAGGAGCGCGGACACTCCTGTCCGCATCGTTCGCCCCAAAACACCCCCGTCCGCCCCCTAGCCCCACCCCGTGGCGCATGGGGACAATGCGCCCTACCTTGCCACCCTTCCCGTTAGGCCACATCCCCCAAACCTGACGGCGAGACGCCGTCACACCTTGAACCCCTCGGCCTCCGTTCGCCCCCTCCCCGTACAGTACCCATCACTCTCCGAGTGATGCGTTCGCCCCCTGGCTCCATCCCGAGAGGAGCGCGGACACTCCTGTCCGCATCGTTCGCCCCAAAACACCCCCGTCCGCCCCCTAGCTCCACCCCGCTGCGCATTGGGACAATGCGCCCTACCTTGCCACCCTTGCTCACCTCTCCAAGCGCCCTGGAAGGGCGAAAGCCTTTAGCCGGGGGTGCAGCGAGGCACGAGCGAGAACCCCCGGTGGTGGAAGAACAAACGATACCGCCAGGGGTGCGCCCTGGAGGGGCGCGAGAAACCCTCGTCCGCCCCATAACGCCCCCATCCGCCCCCATCCGCCCCCTAGCCCCACCCCGCGGCGCATGGGGACAATGCGCCCTACCTTCCCCCGTCCGCCCCCCTGGCTCCATCCCGAGAGGAGCGCGGACACTCCTGTCCGCATCGTCCGCCCCAAAACACCCCCGTCCGCCCCCTAGCTCCACCCCGCGGCGCATGGGGACAATGCGCCCTACCTTCCCCCCGTCCGCCCCCTGGCCCCACCCCGAGGCGCATTGGGACAATGCGCCCTACCTTTCCTTACCCCCCAAGGAGATTCCCCCACAGACCGTCCCGCGTGCGGGACGGGACGACCATGCACGAAACCGCACCGCCGCCGCACTTTCGGTTAGGCGGCGTTGCGTTCGATGCGTTTGCGCAGGATCGGCGGGCGTTCGCCTTTGACCACGGCTTCGTTGATGGAGACGGAGCGCACGTCCACGCGGCTGGGGACGTCGTACATGACGTCGAGCATGATGCGCTCGAAGATGCTGCGCAGGCCACGCGCGCCGGTGCCGCGTTTGGCGGCCTCACGGGCCATGGCGAGGAGGCCTTCTTTATTGATGTTCAGATCCACGCCGTCCATGTTCATGAGCTTAGCGTACTGCTTCAGCAGGGCGTTTTTCGGCTCGGTGAGGACGCGGACGAGTTCTTGCTCGGACAAAGCCTCGAGCGAGCAAATGACGGGGAGGCGGCCGATGAATTCGGGGATGAGGCCGTAGCCCAGAAGGTCTTCGGGCTCCACCACCAGGGGGCCTTTTTTCTCGTCTTCGGCAGCCGGGGCAGCCATGTTGAAGCCGAGGGTTTGCTTGCCCTTGCGGCGTTTGATGATGTCTTCCAGGCCGACGAAAGCGCCGCCACAGATGAAGAGGATGTTCTCCGTATTCACCTGGATGTATTCCTGCTGCGGATGCTTGCGCCCGCCCTGCGGCGGCACGTTGCAGACGGTGCCTTCGATGATTTTTAGCAGGGCCTGCTGCACGCCTTCACCGGAGACATCCCGGGTGATGCTGACGTTGCCGGTGGTGCGGCCGATTTTATCAATCTCATCAATGTAGATGATGCCGATCTCAGCCTTGGCGATGTCGTAATCGGCGGCCTGGAGCAGGCGGAGGATGATGTTTTCCACGTCTTCACCCACGTAGCCGGCCTCGGTGAGGGTGGTGGCATCGGCGATGCTGAAGGGGACGTTGAGGATCTTGGCCAGGGTCTTGGCCAGGAGGGTCTTGCCGCAACCAGTGGGGCCCAGGAGGAGGACGTTGCTCTTTTCCAGCTCCACGTCATCGGGGCCGGGCATTTTGCGGGCGTTGCCTTCTTTTTTGGCGGCCTGCTGCTGGCTGTGCAGGATGCGTTTGTAGTGATTGTGGACGGCGACGCTGAGGACTTTTTTCGCCTGGGCCTGGCCGATGACGTGCTGGTCCAGGATGGCGGCGATGTCCACGGGCTTGGGCACGGAGAGCACGGGCAGGGTCTCGGTCTCCTGCGCGGCTTCTTTATCCAGGATGGCTTTGCAGACGCCGATGCAGTTGTCGCAAATGTACACGCCGGGCCCTGCGATGAGTTTGCGCACCTCCGCATGGCTTTTGCCACAAAAGGAGCACAGGGTAACTGTCGAGGCGCGAGGCATAATTCAGTGTCGCATGAAGGGGGTGGGTGCGTCAAGCAGGCGTGACACTGAAAACGCCTAGGAAAAGGCGCTTTCGTCACGGGTCACAGGGCCTGCATTAGCAAGAGCCGTGCCCGGTCAAAGGCGGGCGGCGGCTCTGGCTAAAGGGGGCCGCTGGGGGGATAAACCCACAGCGGCGGGGGCTGAGGCGCGGGAAAAATATCGCGCGACTCGGCGGTGGAGGGTTAAGCGGCGGTGCTGGCCATGAGCTCGCGGTTGCTCTGGAGGACTTTGTCCACCAGGCCGTAAGCGGCGGCTTCTTCCGCACTCATGTAATTGTCGCGGTCGGCATCGCGCTCGATGACTTCAGGGGTCTTGCCACAGTGGTGGGCGAGGATGCGATTGAGCCGGCGCTTCAGTTTGTACATGAAGTCCACGGTGCGTTCCACATCGCTAGCGGTACCGCGAGCGCCACCGGAGACTTGGTGGATCATGATGTCGCTGTTCGGCAGGGCAAAACGTTTGCCCTTGGTGCCGGCGGCCAGGAGGACGGCACCCATGCTGGCGCAAATGCCGATGCAGTAGGTGTTCACGTCGCAGGTGACGAACTGCATGGTGTCATAGATGGCGAGGCCTGCGGTGACGGAGCCACCAGGGCTGTTGATGTAAAAGTGGATGTCCTTCTTCGGGTCCTGCATCTGGAGGAAGAGGAACTGGGCGATAATGACATTGGCCACCTGGTCATTCACGTCGCTGCCCAGGAAGATGATGCGGTCCTTGAGCAGGCGGGAATAGATGTCGTAAGAGCGTTCCATGCGGCCTTCGCTCTCGATGACGACGGGGACGATGTAGTTGCTGGGGGAGATGGAGCTGGGGAAATCTTCGGGGTGAGACATGGTGAGGTAATGAAGGGGTGGGCGTGCAGCTTGTCAAACAAGCCCTGGGGGCTGGAGTAAACAATACGCCGGGCGCGGGCGGGGAGGCGGAGGAAATGGGGGAGGTGCAAGGGGGAAGGTAGGGCGCATGGTCCCCATGCGCAGCGGGGTGGGGCCAGGGGGCGGGCGGGAAGGTAGGGCGCATTGTCCCCATGCGCAGCGGGGTGGAGCCAGGGGGCGGACGCGGAAGGTAGGGCGCATGGTCCCCATGCGCAGCGGGGTGGGTGCAAGGGGGCGGACGGTAAGGTAGGGCGCATTGTCCCCATGCGCAGTGGGGTGGGGCCAGGGGGCGGACGCGGAAGGTAGGGCGCATGGTCCCCATGCGCAGCGGGGTGGAGCCAGGGCGCGGGCGGGAAGGTAGGGCGCATGGTCCCCATGCGCAGCGGGGTGGGGCCAGGGGGCGGGCGGGGGCGCTAGATGGGAGTTCCGCGAGGACGCGAAACTCAGCACGCAAGATGCGTGCGCTCCATGGCGAACGGGGCTGGGCTGGGGCGGACGGCATCACTCGGAGAGTGATGAGTACTGTACGGGGAGTTCCAGGGTGCGGCACCGAACACCGAACACCGAAGCCTGCGGCGCACGGAGGCCGAGCTTGTGAAATTTTTCACAAATTCGTGTTGCCGCTGTTTGGCCAGCGTAGAATAGTCATCTTTACCCCATTATGCCTGCTGTTACCCGTGAATACGAGTCCCCGGACACCGCCGCCAAGGTGGCGATGCACCTGGACAGTCTCGAAGAGACGACGACCGATCTCGTGGGCGAGAAGCTGGTCCTGAACATGGGTCCTTCCCACCCAGCCACGCACGGGGTGCTGCGGATGATTTTGGAACTGGATGGCGAGACCATCACGAAGGCGGAGCCGGATGTGGGCTACCTGCACCGGGGCGATGAAAAGATCGCCGAAAACATGCACTACAACCAGTTCGTTCCCTACACGGACCGGCTGGACTACCTGGCCCCCCTGGCCAACAACGTGGCCTATGCCCTGGCGGTCGAAAAACTGATGGGCTGGGAAGTGCCTGAGCGCGGCCGCGCGATCCGCGTGATCTGCTGTGAGCTGGCGCGTATCTCCGCACACTTGCTGGGCGTGGGCGTCTTCGCCATGGATGTGGGCGCGATGACGGTTTTCCTCTACACGTTCACGGAGCGTGAGAAGATCTACAATCTCTGCGAGCAGCTCACAGGCGCACGCTTCACCACCAGCTACACCCGCGTGGGTGGCCAGATCCGCGATCTGCCAGACGGTTTCACCGAGTCCGTGCTGAAGTTCCTCGCCGAAGTAGAGCCCGTCATTGATGAGATTGATAAGCTGCTGACGCGCAACGCCATCTTCATCGCCCGCACGCAGGACATCGGCATCATTTCGAAGGCCGATGCCATCGCTTACGGCATCTCCGGTCCTAACTTGCGCGGCTCTGGCGTGGAGCATGACCTGCGCAAGACGAACCCTTACCTGGACTACGAGAAGTACGAGTTTGACATCCCCATCGGCACGAAGGGGGATTGTTACGATCGTTACCTCGTCCGCATGGAAGAGATGCGCCAGAGCGTGCGCATCCTGCGTCAGGTGTTTGCCAAGCTTCCGGGTGGCCCCATCAATGTGGCGGATGCCAAGGGCCTGCTGCCGGATAAGGACCGCGTGCTCATGAAGATGGAGGAGCTCATCCACCACTTCATCCTCGCCACTCAGGGCATTGATGCGCCTGCGGGCGAGGTGTACTTTGGCGCAGAAAATCCAAAGGGTGAGCTGGGCTTTTACATCCACAGCAAGGGCGGTGGCGTTCCATACCGCCTGAAGATCCGCAGCCCCTCGTTTGTGAACCTGAGCATCCTTTCGAAAATCATGCCCGGTCACATGCTCAGCGACATTCCTTCCGTGCTCGGCAGCCTCGACTTCGTGATGGGCGAGTGTGACCGCTAAGGCTGCACGCGCTGAATCTAGCAACCTTTTACTACCAGAACTTTAAGATGGCATTCGCAGTCCCCGCAGAGTTGGAGAGCAAGATGGACGAGGTGATCACGCATTACCCCGTTTCCAAGCGCAGTGCCGTTTTGCCTCTGCTGCACCTGATGCAGGAGCACTACCGGTTCATCAGCGATGACATCGTGAACTGGGTCGCCGCGAAGCTGGGTCTGGAGCCGATCCAGGTGCTGGAGGTGGTGACCTTTTACCCCGGGTTCCGCCAGAGCGCCCCAGGGAAGTATCACATCCGCGTCTGCCGCACGCTTTCCTGCGCCATGACGGGCAGCTATGAGCTCATGGATGCGCTGTGCAAAGAGGCCAAGATTGACCGCAGCCATTGCGATCATCACCACCCCATCGCGGTGAGTGAAGACGGCAAGTACAGCATCGAATTTGCCGAGTGCCTGGCCAGCTGCGGCTTCGGCCCCGTGTGCATGGTGGAAGACGACTTTTTTGAGAAGGTGGAGCCTGCCAAAGCGGCGGAGCTTCTGGCGAAGTATCCTTGATCGGTGGGGGGACCGCCTCACTGAGGGAAGTGTTGCTTGAGCTCTGTGCCATTCTGGGACATAAGCGCTGCCCCTCATGCCCGAAAGAATCCCTGTCATTCTGAATCCGGCCGCCCGCAGCACCCAGGCGGCTGCGCGTGAAAAAGCCATCCGCGCGCTGACCCCAGCGCCTGAGCTCATCCTCACGGAAGGCCCCGGCCAGGCCACGGAGCTGGCGGAGAAACTGGCCCGTGATGGCCACCCGCTCATCGTCGCCGCTGGCGGGGATGGCACCATGAATGAGGTGCTACAGGGGCTGTGCCGGGTGAATGCCGCGCGGGCTGCGGGGGAAAAACACACGGCGCTGGGCGTACTGCCGGTGGGGACCATGAATGTGTTTTCGCTGGAGCTGGCCCTGCCCAGTGCAGACCTGCCCGCATGCTGGGCGCAGCTTTCCCAGGGGCGTTTCCGGGAGCTGGACCTGTGGATGGCCAATGACCAGTACTTCGTGCAACTGGCGGGTGTGGGGTTCGATGCGGAGATCATCCAGGAGACCTCTTGGGAGAGCAAAAAACGCTTTGGCCCGCTGAGCTACGTCATGTCTGCCATGCAGGTGCTGACGCGGCAGCCGCCCGTGCTTTCCGTCCATATCGAGGGGCGGCCCTCGCTGCATGGCTCGGTGGTGCTGGTGGGCGGGGGTCGGCATTACGGCGGCCCGGTGCCCGTGTTTCGCCAGGCGTCGAATCAAGATGGTCTGCTGGATGTGCTGGTGTTTCGCGGCCTGGGCGGCTGGGAATTTGCGCAGATGCTGCGGGCCATTTTGGTGGATGGGTACGAGCCTGCGGAGGACATTGATTACCTGCAACTGCGCGAATTCACCGTCACCTCCACCCCCGCCGCTCCCCTGGAAGTGGATGGCGAACTCGCCAGCATCGGCACCCCCGTAGTGTTTCAGGCCGCGCCCTTTAAGGTGCAGGTGGCGGTGTGAGGCGGGCAGGCCCGACATCCCAGGAAGAGGTGGCTGTGGGGTGAATGTAGCGTGAGGGCCTGGGGCACCGTTTTTTACAGGATTCACAGGATTATCAGGATTCACAAGAAATGCGGTTAGGGGATCTGGTTGGGGTCCGGGTAATGTCGTCCCGTCCCGCACGCGGGAGGGCCTGGAGTGTGACCTAACGGGAAGTGTGTTCTCTGAAAGAGAACGGAGGTTTCTCGCGCCCTTGCAGGGCGGTGGATCGGCCTCACTCGCTGTACCGTATTCATCACTCTCCGAGTGATGCGTCCGCCCCCACCCAGCCCCGTCCGCCCCCTTGCCCTCTCCCCCGCCCTGGAGGGGCGAAAGAACGATAGCCGGGGGTGCAGCGAGGCTCGGCGAGCGAGAACCCCCGGACCCCGCCTAACCAAAAACGCGTCACCCCCGCTGCGCCCTGGAAGGGCGCGAGAAAACTCCATCCGCCCCCTCCATCCCGAGCTTCCAAAAGACCCTCCCTCTCCCCGCTTGCGGGGATGAGGCCCAGGTGAGGGGTGGTCGCAGCACGCAGGATCTCGTTCGCAAAAGGCACCCTTTTCCCTCAAACGACACCTCCGCCCTCCACCCCCGAGACCATCCCACCGCCCCTCACCCCTGGCCCTGCTCCCCGCAAGCGGGGCGAGGGGGGATGTCTTTTCGCCTTTGTTCACCCAAGACCGTCCGATGATCGTTCTCTCTAAATCAGCCCCCGTCCGGCCCCCTCCATCCCGAGCTTCCAAAAGACCCTCCCTCTCCCCGCAAGCGGGGCGAGGGGGGATGTCTTTTCGTCTTCGTTGGCTGAAGACCGTCCGATGATCGTTCTCTCTAAATCAGCCCCGTCCGGCCCCCTCCATCCCGAGCTTCCAAAACCGCGCTTTCCCCCGCCCTGGAAGGGCGACGGAAGGATAGCCGGGGGTGCAGCGAGGCTTGGCGAGCGAGAACCCCCGGATGGGCGAATAACCAACGATGCCGCAAAAAGGTGCGCCCTGGAAGGGCGCGAGAAGGACACTCACATCTCACGCCAACCCCTCCACTCCTGCGATCCCGATAGGCCCCCGTCCGGAGCGCGAGTTTCCAAACTCGCCTAACCTTCCCAGCACGCCCGGAGCGCCCATCAATCCCCGTTCGCCTCAGCCCCATCCGCCTTCCAAAAAAGGACACACCGCAAGAGATAGGAACACCGCAGAGAAGAGTTCTTCAGGAGGGTTTTCTCTGCGGCTTTCCAACCTCTGCGGTGTCCCTTTCTGGGTCGGTTTGGATTGGGGGTGGAGGAGGACTCCCAGCACGCCCGGAGCACCCCTCAATCCCCGTTCGCCTCAGCCCCATCCACCTTCCAAAAAGGACACACCGCAAGAGATGGGAACACCGCAGAGAAGAGTTTTTCAGAAGGGTTTTCTCTGCGGCTTTCCAACCTCTGCGGTGTCCCATTCTGGGTCGGTTTGGGTTGGGGGTGGAGGAGGACTCCCAGCACGCCCGGAGCGCCCATCGGTCCCCGTTCGCGATACTTTTCCACACATGCCATGAGTCCCACCCCCAGACCCTCCCGCGTGCGGGACGGGACGACCATGCACACCCCCTACCACCGGGCTTCAGTCCCCATCCAATCATGATTTTACCCCATCATGATTTTACCCCTTTCCGTGTTTTCCGCGTCTTCCGTGGTGGTTCATTCCCAGCATCGGCTAAATCCGGGACAACCATCCACGAACTCCCCCCCTCTCACTCCGGCAGGCGCGCGGGCTCGCTCTTCCCCCAGGTACTGGGGGAGAGCATGGTGGTGAGCCAGTGGCGCATGGCTTTGAAGCCGCGCATGAGGGTGCTATCCATCACCTCCTGGCAGCCGAACCGCTGGGCGATGGACTCCTCCAGGCGGCGGTAACGGGGCAGGAGAATGAGGGCATTGCGCGGGCGGGTGATGGCATCGCCACGCTGCGCCACGGTGGGGTGCAGCAGGCCCCGGCAGAGGACCATCTCCTGACTGCTGACGGGCACCTTTTTCTCCGGCAGGAGCAACCACGGGCGATAGACGAAGTGGGCGGTGGGGTGGCCTTCCGCCAACTTAAGCCAGCCCAGGGTGCGCACGGGCACACCTTCGGTGCGGCGGGCGAGGAAGCCCTTCACCCCGCGATCCAGATCCGCCTTTTGGGCGCGTTTATTCAGCAGGAAATCCCGGCCCATGAGCGTGCCAAACAGCGTGAGGCGGAAGGACCACCCGGCCAGCAGCAGGCCGATGAGGATGAGGGTGAAGCACACCAGCAGCGCCGGGATGGGCGTGACGGGGATGAGCGCGGCGCTGCCGGTGACCAGCGTGAGCAGGCCCAGCTTCGTCAGCTTCAGCCCGGCATCCACAATGCCGAAAGGCGAGAGCGCGATGAGCACATTCAGCGCGTGGGAGCTGAGCCACACGGCAGCAAAGGCGAAGATGGAAAGCGGCACGGTAAGCCAGGGTGTGTGCAGCACGGTCTCCAGCCCCGCCGCCAGGGGCAGCATGGCCAGGCCAGAGGCAGGCAGCCTCTCCAGCGCCTGGGTGGGGATGCGCTCCACCTGCGCCATGGCCAGGGCGACCAGGGGGACAAAGGCGGTGCTGGCCACCAGGGCGCTGGCTTTGTCCTCAAACAGCTCGGCAAAGTCCAGGGGCTTCTTCACCAGGGCCGGGGCGGCTGCGCCGAGGAAGTCCTTTAAAAAACACAGGCCGATGAGCGCCAGGCCCGTGCCCCAGGCATACGGGTGGCAGTACCAGGGCAGGCGATGACGCAGCGCAGGCTGGGTTTCATAATACTTCCACGCCCCGATGGCGCTCATGCCTAACAAGGGACTGATGGCCACGCCGGTGATCTCTGACACGCCTTCGGCCAAGGCCACCCCGGGCACGATCATGTCCGCCTGCAGCTTTTTCGTCAGGGCCTCCTTCGCGGGCGAAGGCGCAGTTTCCTGAGCCACGGCCGGGGCGAGGCTGAGCAGACCGAGGACGAAGGTGAGGCAGACCGATTTCAAAAAACGTACGTTCATGGGTGCGGCATCAGGGGTTGGGGTGGACTGCGCAGACGGGGTACAGGATGCCTGAAGTCGGGCTTTTGCCAGTTACAATTTTCAGCGCATCTCCTACCCACCCCTAAAACGGCGCTCGCACATCGCCCGATCCCGTGCATACTCACCGATGCCTTTTAAAGCTCTTGGCCTTGACGCCAAAATTCTCCAAGCCATCGCCGAAGCGGGTTATACCGAACCTACCCCCATCCAGGCCGCTGCCATCCCGCCCATCATCGCGGGGAATGACCTCATCGGCATCGCCCAGACAGGCACGGGCAAAACCGCCGCTTTCACCCTGCCCGTCCTGACCTGCCTAGCGAATGCCCAGGGCGAAGGCCAGAGCAAGCGCGGCACGAAAGTGCTGATCCTGGCCCCCACCCGTGAGCTGGTGGTGCAGATCGAAGAAAACGTCCTGGCTTATGCCAAGCACCTGCCGCTCACCATCGCGAAAGTCTTTGGCGGCGTGGGCGAGCGCCCGCAGATCAACTCCCTGCGCAATGGCTGCGACATCGTCATCGCCACTCCCGGCCGCCTCATTGACCTCATGGGTCAGGGCCACGGCGACTTCAGCGGGCTGAAGCACCTGGTGCTGGATGAGGCCGACCGCATGCTGGACATGGGCTTCCTGCCGAGCATCAAACGCATCGTCCAAAAGATGCCGCGCAAGCGCCAGACGCTGATGTTTTCCGCCACGCTTTCCAAGGAGATCGAGGCCCTCACGCATGAGTTCCAGAGCCACCCGAAGATCGTCCAAATCGGCCGCCGCTCAAACCCGGCCGAGACCGTGACGCAGCTCGTCTATGAAGTGCCCGTGCACCTGAAGCCCTCCCTCCTCAGCCACCTGCTGAAGGATGACCAGATGAACATGGTGCTGGTCTTTACCCGCACGAAACACGGTGCCGACCGCGTGGCGCGCAAGCTGGAACAGACCGGCGTGCGCTGTGCCACGCTGCATGCCAACCGCTCCCAGAACCAGCGCCTGAAGGCCCTGGCCGATTTCAAATCTGGCGAAGTGCGCGTGCTGGTGGCCACGGACATCGCCGCGCGCGGCATTGATGTGGATGGCATCTCCCACGTGGTGAATTTTGACTTTCCCATGCATGCGGAAGATTACGTCCACCGCATCGGCCGCACCGGTCGTGCCCAGGCCATCGGAGACGCCATCAGCTTCATCAGCCCAGAGGATCAGTCCTCGCTGAAAGCCCTGGAGCGCTTCATCAATCGCGGCCTCATTCGCAAGAAAGCCGAAGGGTTTGACTACAACGCCTCCGCGCCTCCCCGCAGTGAGGAGCCGCCACGTTATCGCGATCCGCGTTCCCAAGGGCGCGGTGGACGCCCCCAAGGTGGGCAAGGTGGCGGCGGTGGTGGTCGCCCTCAGGGCCAAGGCGGTCAAGGTGGCGGTGGTCAAGGTGGACGCTCGCAAGGTCAAGGTGGTCAAGGCGGTCGCCCCCAGGGCGAGCGGCCTGCTCGCGGCGGTCAGGGCGGTGGAGCCCGCGATGCCCGTGGCCCCGGCGGCCCCGGTCAGGGCGGTGGCCAGCCACGCCCCGCGCGTGCGCAGTCCAGCAGCGGCCCAGCCTCCAGCCAGGGGGAATCAGAAACCGGCAGCAAACGCAGCCTGTGGAAACGCCTCTCCGGGCGTTGATTCGCAGCTCGCGATCTGGGGGACGTACCGTACTCATCACTCTCCGAGTGATGCCGTCCGCCATGGAGCGCACATGCGCCTGTCCCGCGACTGCGGGATCCCGCGTGCTGAGTTTCGCGTCCTCGCGGAACTCCCATCTCATACCCCGTCCGCCCCCCTGGCTCCACCCCGCTGCGCATTGGGACAATGCGCCCTACCTTCCCCCCCACCCCCAAACCTGACGGCGAGACGCCGTCACACCTTGAACCGCTCGGCCTCCGTGCGCCCCCTTGCAGTACAGTACTCATCACTCTCCGAGTGATGCCGTCCGCCCCAGCACGGCCCCGTCCGCCCCCTTGTTCCCCCTCGCCCTGGAAGGGCGAAAGAAGCATAGCCGGGGGTGCAGCGAGGCACGAGCGAGAACCCCCGGTCACACGCCTATCCAACAACGCGTCGCGACGGTTGCGCCCTGGAGGGGCGCGAGCCCCCTTCCGCCGGACCGGACCCATCACTCACCGGGCGAGGAATCCGGCCTGGAAATGCGGGCGTGACAGCCGCGCCACGAAAAAGCACTTGCCGATTTGGCTTCTGCCCCTATTTTTGCGCCCCTTTTCCCAGGCATGGTTGCCCAGGCAAAGGGAATTTAACCTCAAACTCGCCCCTCTTTCGGATCTGTGCCACCCCGGCATTGAGCGTTCGCTCCCTGAGCAAAACGTGCGGAAGATCGGCCCCTCAACTACCTCCATGTCCCAAGCACTCGCAGAACTCGTCGAAGCCGGAGTCCATTTCGGTCACCAAACCAAGCGTTGGAACCCGAAGATGAAGCCTTTCATCCTCGACTCCCGCAACCAGATCCACATCCTCAACATCGAGGAGACCATCAAGCAGATCGACGTGGCCGCTGAGTTCCTTTCCGAACTCGCCCGCAAAAACAAGCGCATCCTTTTCGTCGGTTGCAAACGCCAGGCTCAGGAAGCCATCCGCGAAGCAGCTGAAGCCTGCGGCCAGTTCTACGTGAACCATCGCTGGTTGGGCGGTACCCTCACCAACCTCGAAACCATCCGCAAGAGCGTCGCCCGCCTTGGCTACCTGGAAGAGATCGAGAAGAAGCCTGAGTTCAAGCTCATGTCCAAGAAGGAACTCGCCTCCCTGAACCGCGAGCGCATCAAGCTGGAGCGCAACCTTCGTGGCGTGCGCGGCATGGACAAGTTCCCTGACGCCGTCGTCATCGTGGACTCCGCCCGCGAGCACATCGCCGTGCATGAAGCCCGCCGCCTGGGCATCCCGATCGTGGCCCTCGTGGACACCAATGCCGACCCAGATAAAGTGGACTACCCGATCGCCGCTAACGACGACGCCATCCGCTCCATCCGCATCATTCTCCAGAAGCTGATTGACCCCGTCATCACCGCGACTGCTGAGCTGAAGAAGTAATTTTCCTCACCCCCTTCCCCATCCCGACACATGGCTGAAATCTCCGCAAAAGTCGTCATGGCCCTTCGTGAAAAAACGAATGCCGCCATGATGGAATGTAAAGCTGCCCTCAAGGAAGCCGATGGCGACCTGGAAAAGGCCGAAGTCATCCTTCGTAAAAAAGGCACCATCAAGGCTGAAAAGAAGGCCGACCGCCAGACGAAGGAAGGCATCATCGCCTCCTACATCCACATGGCAGGCCGCATCGGCGTGCTCATCGAAGTGAACTGCGAAACCGACTTCGTGGCTCGCAACGAAATCTTCCAGGCCTTCGTCAAGGACATCTCCCTCCACATCGCCGCTGCGAACCCTAAGTTCCTCGGTCGTGAAGAGATCCCTGCGGACCTCATCGCCAAAGAGCGCGACATCGCGGCTGACCAGATCAAGGGCAAGCCAGCCGAAATCGCCGAAAAAATCATCCAGGGCAAGATTGATAAAATCTTCTCTGACCAGTGCCTCCTGGAGCAGCCGTTCATCAAGAACCCTGACCAGACCATCGGTGACTTTGTGAAGAGCAAAATCTCCGAGCTGGGTGAAAACCTCGTCGTGCGCCGCTTCGTGCGCTTCGCCGTGGGTGAAGACCTCGCCACTGCGTAACCCTTTGCGGGTGGTCACACCCGCGAACAAAAAACCTCCTCGAGAGCGGGCTCCCCAGCCCGCTCTCTTTTTTTGTGCGGGGTGCTCGAAAAAATTCGAGAGCTGTCTTATGCCCAACGGGCATCACCCGTGACGTGAAATAGTATCAGCAGCGTGTCGGTTTGTGAATTGATGGCTGCGGTTCTGCTGACATGTATGCCCCAATGTTTCGCAGCAAAGTCTTCACTTCTTGGTTTGTCATCATGCTCATCGTCTGGGCGGGTCTGTTCTTTTCGTTTTCCGACCTGTCGTTCCTGAGCTCGCACCTGCATTACCCGGCCATCATGGTGGTGGGGGCCTTCGTCGCGGGGCTGACGCCGGAGGGAGGCGGTGCGGTGGCGTTTCCGGTGCTGAGCATCTTCTTTAATATTGACCGTGTTATTGCGCGTGACTTCAGCCTGATGATCCAGAGCATCGGGATGACCAGTGCCAGCATTTTCATCCTCAGCCATCGGGACAGCGTGCTGAGGGCTTACAAGCCCATGCTGTACTTCATCCCGGTGGCGTTTGTGGGGTTTGTCATGGGGATGCTGACCTTGCAGACGATACCGGTGTACATCATCCAGGCGCTTTTCCTGAGCCTCATCACCACCTTTGCCATCGCCTACATTTACAGCAGCCATCGTGGAACCCGGACATCCCTGGAATTCAAAGGCGGTTGGGATGCCGTTTATCTGGGCGTCATTTTGCTGGTGGCGGGCATGTGTGCGAGCCTCTTTGGCACGGGGGCAGACATCATTCTCTACACCCTGTTGGTGACCCGCTTCAGCATGAATGAAAAGGTGGCCACGCATCTGAGCATCATGATCATGGCCGCCATGAGTGTGCTCGGCTATGCCTACCGCCACTTTGTCGATGCCGGCCTGACGCATGACCAGGTGGGCACCTGGCTGTGTGCGTACCCCGTGGTTCTTTTCATGGCCCCCTTTGGTTCCTACATTCTTCACAAGATGAATGTGGAATGGATGCTGCGTGGCGTCGTCCTCCTGAATGTCGGCCAGTTGCTCTACTTTAACATCAACAAGCCTTCCGTGGAGAAGCTGATCGCTTCGGGCATCTTCTGCATCGTCTTGATGGTCGTCTTTGCCCTGACGCTCTCGCATCTCGCGAAAAAAAGCCAGACGAACGACAGCGCTTTGCCGCAGCCTGAGGAGGCCTGAAGTTCACCGCCAATGGCGTCCAGGCGGGGCTGGGGGGACGCATCACTCGGAGAGTGATGGGGCGTGTGAGCCACGGAGGGGCGACGGAAGGTAGCCGGGGGTGCAGCGAGGCTTGGCGAGCGGGAACCCCCGGATGGGCGAATAACCAATGATGCCGCAAAGGGTGCGCCCTGGAAGGGCGCGAGAAAACTCTATCCGCCCCCTCCATCCCGAGCTTCCAAAAGACCCTCCCTCTCCCCGCTTGCGGGGATGAGGCCCAGGTGAGGGGTGGTCGCAGCACGCAGGATCTCGTCCGCAAAAGGGCACCCTTTTCCCTCAAACGACACCACCGCCCTCCACCCCCGAGACCATCCCACCGCCCCTCACCCCTGGCCCTGCTCCCCGCAAGCGGGGCGAGGGGGGATGTCTTTTCGCCTTTGTTGGCTGAAGACCGTCCGATGATCGTTCTCTCTAAATCAGCCCCCATCCGCCTCCTCCATCCCGAGCTTCCAAAAGACCCTCCCTCTCCCCGCTTGCGGGGATGAGGCCCAGGTGAGGGGTGGTCGCAGCACGCAGGATCTCGTTCGCAAAAGGCACCCTTTTCCCTCAAACGACACCTCCGTCCTCCACCCCCGAGACCATCCCACCGCCCCTCACCCCTGGCCCTGCTCCCCGCAAGCGGGGCGAGGGGGGATGTCTTTTCGCCTTTGTTGGCTGAAGACCGTCCGATGATCGTTCTCTCTAAATCAGCCCCCATCCGCCTCCTCCATCCCGAGCTTCCAAAAGACCCTCCCTCTCCCCGCTTGCGGGGATGAGGCCCAGGTGAGGGGTGGTCGCAGCACGCAGGATCTCGTTCGCAAAAGGCACCCTTTTCCCTCAAACGACACCTCCGCCATCCACCCCCGAGACCATCCCACCGCCCCTCACCCCTGGCCCTTTCGCTGCGCGGCTTCGCAACCCCGCAAGCGGGGCGAGGGGGGACGTCTTTTCGCCTTTGTTGGCTGAAGACCGTCCGATGATCGTTCTCTCTAAATCAGCCCCCATCCGCCTCCTCCATCCCGAGCTTCCAAAACCGCGCTTTCCCCCGCCCTGGAAGGGCGAAAGAAGGATAGCCGGGGGTGAAGGTGCGCAGCACCGAGAACCCCCGGACCCACGAATAACTAAAAACGCGTCACACCCGCAGCGCCCTGGAGGGGCGCGAGAAGCCCACTCCCATCTCACGTCCACCCCTCCATTCCTCCCGCGTCGAAGGCCCCCGACCGGAGCGCGAGTTTTTAACTCGCCTGACTTTTCTCCCGCGTGCGGAGTCCTCCACCACCCTCGTTCGCCCCCCCATCTCACGTCCACCCCTCCATTCCTCCCGCGCCGAAGGCCCCCGTCCGGAGCGCGAGTTTTTAACTCGCCTAACTTTCCTCCCGTGTGCGGAATCCCCCATCCGCCCTCGTTCGCTCTAGACCCATCCATCTTCGCAGACCACTGGCGCGGGTGGGCACATCTCCGTTCGACTCCTCTGCTCCGCCTGCTTTCTCATTGCCTCCCCCTCTTCCATTTTATCTCCTCTCAGGACTCGCACTTGCCTACGGGAGGTAGATCATCTAGGGGTAAAAATTCGTTTTATGAGATTTTTGCCCTACTGGTCCCGCTCACTCGTCCTCCTGGTTTCCTTCATGGTGGGGCGGGTGGCTGCCCAGGGGACGGCGGGCACGCTGGAGGCGACCTATGGCACGGCCGGGGTGGCGCTGACGGCGGCGGTGGGGCAGACCCTGCAGGGCACGGCGGTGGAGGTGCAGGCCGATGGCTGTGTGCTGATGGCCGGGAGCGTGTGGAATGGCGTGAGCGCGGCACGCATGGTGGTGACCCGGTTTTTACCCACGGGCCAGGTGGATACCAGCTTCGGCACGGACGGCTATGCCACGTATTCGGAGGGCTCGCAGCCCTTTACCGCGCGGGCGATGGCGGTGCAGGCGGATGGCCGGATCGTGGTGGCGGGGGATTCGGGCAATACTTACTTTGTGCTGCGGCTTTTGGCCACCGGGGCACGGGACACCAGCTTCACGGTGACCAGCTTCACCCACGGCACCACGTCCCAGCTCACGGATGTGGCGCTGCTACCCTCCGGGCGGGTGGTGATCTCGGGCACCACGGTGCGCCAGGGTTATTCAGATACGGATGGGGAAATCTTTTGCCTGCAGTCCAGCGGAGGTCGGTACACCACCTTTGGCAGCAGCGGTCAATACACCTTTGGCGGGACGGGGGACCAGACGGTGACGGCGCTGCAGGTGCTGGCCGATGGCAAGGTGCTGTATGCTGGCGGTGCGGGAGGCTCGGCCGCGTTTGCGGGGCGGCTGACGACCGGGGGGCTGGAGGATAGTACCTACGGCACGGCAGGCGGGCGGCGGACGATCTCCCTGGGGGCCAATACCCAGAGCGCGCGGGCGATGACGCTGGACCCCAATGGCAATCTTTTGCTGGCGGCCACCAGCACCCTTTTGGGCCAGGAGATGGCCCTCATCCGCCTGACGCCGACCGGGGCGCTGGACCCGTTTTTTTCTGAGGATGGCATGATGTCGGTGACCTTCGGGGCAGGCTCTTGGGTGCCAGCGGATGTGCTGCTGCAGAGCGATGGCCGCATCGTCCTGGCGGCCTCCCAGCCAGGGGCGGCGGCCAGCTCCACGCTGCGCTTGCGGCGCTTTGAGTGGACAGGCGCGGTGGATGCCAGCTTTGGCACGGCGGGGGATGCCAGCTTCACCCATGGCAGCGGGGGTAATACGGCCCTGGGCCTGCGCACGCTGCCGGGGGGAGATCTCCTGCTGGGCTGCACCACGGCGGTCACGCCCCCACTGCGCAGCCTAGCGGCCCTGCGGGTGCAGCGTGGCCCGGCCTCCCTCACGCCTAGTTTCACCATCACGGCAGATCCTGTTTCTCAAAGCGTGCCTCTGTACGGGAGTGTGACGCTGACAGTGGGGGTGGATGCCCCACCGGGCCTGCCCCTGGTGTACAGTTGGTACCGGGGCACCAGCCTGATGGGCCGCACCACGGAGCCCAGCTATCGCCTATCCTCCATGCAGCCCTACCAGGAGGGGGCCTACCATGTGCAGGTGGCGGGCATGGGGGTGATCCTCACCAGCCAGACCGCGCAGATCCGCGTGCTGAACCCGCCGGTCATCACCCGCCCCCCAGCGGCAAATACTGTGGTGCCTTTCGATCACATCGGCTCGGTGTCTTTCGGCTACCAAGGACGTGCCTCCATGCAGGTCCAGTTGCTGGAGGGGGAGACCGTCATCAGTGAGCAGACGGTGACGAATTCCTATGATTTTTGGCTGCCTGTTCGAGGTAGCAGCACGGAGGACATACGCACCTACCGCATGCGCCTCATCAATGCCGATGGCGAGGCCACCAGCGAGCCCTTCCGCGTGATCACCGCGGGAGATCCCTACGTGGCCGCGCACGCCGATGTACTGGTGGCGGTGGGGGATGCCCTGAGCTTGGAAGTCCAGCTCTTCACCTACTACGATACCCGGCTGACCTGGAAGCTGAATGGCAAAACCCTGCCCGTCCCTTTCGGTCAGAGCTTTCACATCCGCCCTGAGGCCCGGCTGGCAGATGCGGGCAGCTACCAGGTGCTGGCGAAAAACCTCCTGGGCAGCTACACCCGTGACCTCCGCGTGAGTGTGGCAGACCTCCGGCCGCGCCGCAGCATCGCCGCCCAGGGGCAGCGCTTTCAGCTCACCCTGCCCACCGCCGGTCCCGGCCTGACCTATGAGTGGAAAAAAGACGGCCAGCCCCTGCTGCCGCGCGCTGGCTTGAGCGGCCTGGAGGGGCCCACGCTCACCTTTGACAGCCCCACTCCGGCCGATGACGGGGCCTACGTGTGCACCGTGCGCATGGGCACGCTATCGCTGGAGAGCAGTGATCAAACGCTGCTGGTGGCGGATGCCGCACCCACCCTGGCCGCCTTCACCCTGCCTCCGGGGCAGATCGGCGCGCCCTACATCACAGAGCTGCCCATGCCGGCCCTGGCAGATCACTTTGTCATCAAAGGCCTGCCGCCTGGCTTCACCTACGATGCCGTCACCCACACCCTCCGCGGCACGCCGGCCAAGTCCGGCCGCCACCCCCTCACCTTCACTGCGGTGAGCCCCCTGGGTAGCTCCGCCTCGATCACCACAGACCTAGTGATCCCCACCCTGCCGGAGAGCATGCGCGGGCGCTTTTTTGGCGTCCTCGGCGGTGCCTTTTACAATGAGATGGACCTCACCATCTCCCCAGACGGCGTCTTCAGCGGCAAGATCACCCTGTGCAGCCACAATGGCCGCCTAGCCCGCGTGGCCTTCACCGGCGCCCTGCAAAACGGCAGCGCCGTCGGCCAGAGCAATGATAACTACATCGGCACCGCCACCCTCGCCATCAGCGGCGTGCTGCCGCAGAGTGGCCGCAGCGAGCTGAGCTTCCTGCTCACGCCTGGGAACGATAGCATTGACGCGAACTTGAGGATCCCCTTCCGCTACGAAGACTATGAGAGTGAGGAGGCCCTCTCCGGCTACCTCCAGCGCTGCCCGTACACGGCCAAGGCCCCGCTGAGCCCCGCCTACACCGGCGTGTTTAACCTGGGCTTCAGCGGCGCAAGTGGCGACGGGCGGCCCGGCGGCAGCGGCTTTGCCCGGGTCACCGTCACCCCCGCCGGCCAGATCACCCAGGTGGGGAAATTGGGCGATGGCACCGCCTACACCGCCGCGGCCCCCGTGATGCATAACTACACCGTCATCGGCGTGCGCCACCTGTATGGAAATCGTGGCAGCATGACCTATGAATACAGCCTCCAGCCCGGCTCCCAGGGCCCCGACTACCTGAACGCCAGCATCAGCGGAAACTTTTACTGGATCAAACTAGCCACCAGCTTCAGTGGCCAGGCCAATTACCCCATCCAGTTCAGCGACAACGTGGGTGTGGAAGCGGGTAGCAAATACCTGGGCCCCAACCACGCCAGCGGCCTCACCGGCCCCCTCATGCTGAATGCCAACCCTGGAGACCAAAACGTGCAGCTTTACAGCCACAACGGCATGTCCAGCATCGGCAGCCTGGGCAGCAACCACAGTGTCGTCTTTCCCAAGAGCGAAGAGCGGAACCCCCTGGGCATCAAAAGCCTGAAATTCAGCCCCGCCACCGGCCTCTTCAGCGGCAGCGCCAGCATCCGCTATGAGGAAGAAGTGTACGACTACGAAACGGACACCTCCCGCATCGTCGTCACAAACACCCCCTTCACCTTCCAGGGCATCGTCATCCGTGCTCCGAACAACCTGGGTAGTCGCGGCATCGGCTTCTCCCTGCAAACGGAAAGCTTCATCCGCAACGACAACGACAAGATCATCCGCCTCAAGCGCAGCTACGGCCTGGAGATCAACCCGCAGTGACGGGCCAGGTGCGGCCTAACGGGAAGTGGGGAGACGTAGAGCGAGCGGGGACGGACGACGACTCCGGACGCGCTAGCCCCATCCACCTTTCAAAAAAGGATACACCGCAAGAGAAGAGTTTTTCAGGAGGGTTTTCTCTGCGGTTTGATTGCCTCTGCGGTGTTTCTTTGGGGGGCGGACGGGGCTGGGGGTGGAATTGGTAGATGGTGGGGGCGAACGGGGGTGGAGGAGGACTCCGTGCGCGGGAGGGGAGTTAGGCGAGTTGGAAACTCGCGCTCCGGACGGTGGCCTTCGATGCGATAGGAATGGAGGGGTGGACGTGAGATACGAGCGCCCTTCTCGCTCCCCTCCGGGGCGCAACTGGGATGACGCGTTGTTGGATAGGCGAGGTTCCGGGGGTTCTCGCTCGTGCCTCGCTGCACCCCCGGCTATGCTTCTTTCGCCCTTCCAGGGCGAGGGGAACAAGGGGGCGGACGGGGCCGTGCTGGGGCGGACGGCATCACTCGGAGAGTGATGAGTACTGTACGAGGAGCAGGCGGACGGGGTTACTCAGAGAGTGCATCATCCCCCCGCCCCGGAGGGGCGACGGAAGGTAGCCGGGGGTGGAGCGAGGAACGAGCGGGAACCCCCGGTGGTGAAAGAACGAACGATGTCGCAAGGGCTGCGCCCTGGAGGGGCGCGAGAAACAACCATTCGCTCTCACGGGCCACACCTATTGTTAGGCTCTCCCCGCCTGAGCACCGTCCCGCGTGCGGGAAGGGACGACAATGCACGGAGGGCTGGCGGCGACCTTTCTCGCGCCCTTCCAGGGCGCAACGCTTGTGAGACGTGTTGTTAGGCGTGTGACCGGGGGTTCTCTCTCGCCAAGCCTCGCTTCATCTCTGGCTGCCTGGCTTTGGCTCTTCAGGGGCGCGTGGCTTTTTCGGCGAGGACGCCGCCGCCGTGGGGGGCGCCGAAGCGGAGGCCGACCTGGACGCTGGGGAAGTGGAGCTGCCAGGCGGCGTGGACTTCCCGCCGGCGACTGAGGATGCCGAGCAGGGCGAGCAGGCTGGCTCCGGCTGCGAGGCCGATGGCGTAAGTGCGCCCGAGCTGGAGGTGGGCGGGGCTGAGGGGACCCTGGGCGATGCGGTGCTGCTTTTCCAACTGCCGGAGGGTGGTGGCGATGAGGCGCAGGCTCTGGGTGAGGCGGTCTTCCAGGGGTTGGCCTTTGGCCATCATGAGGGGGGCCAGGCGCTGCGGCAGGGCATTGAGCTCGGCAGTGGGGTAGCGCTGCCAGAGGCCGGGGCTGAGGGAGACGCCGAGGGAGTCGCTGGCGCGGTCGTAGGCCAGGAGGACGGCCTCCCGCTGGGGGCTCCAGTGCTGGCGGAGGAGGCGGGCGTGGCTGCGCACGGTCTCGCCGGAGGGAAGGAAGGTACCGGCAGTGAACCAGAGATCGGCCCCGAGGTCGGTGCGGAAGGTGGCGATGTCGCGGGCGAGCTCGGCCTGGCGTTGTTCTGAAAGGGCGCGGGTGTCATCCCGCAGGCCGCGTGCGGGGGCGGCGGGGAGGTCCTCCGCCACGGCAGGCAGGGCCAGCGCGAGGCTGGCGGCGAGGTGGAGGAGGGTGAAACGCAGCGTCATGGCAGGGCGGTGCTACTTTGGCCCCTGGCGGCCTGCGGTGCAACCGCCACGCACGGGCAGCACCGGCGGGTGACAGGTGGGCGAAAGGCGGGCTGCGGGCCTAAACGCTGGGGTATTCCCAGCCGGGGCGGTAGGCGCGGCGCAGGAGTTTGCTGGCTTCGGGGTCGCCCAGGATGGTTTCGGTTTCGGCGTCCCAGGCGATGCTGCGCCCGGCCTTCCAGCTGAGCATGCCGAGCATGGGCAGGCAACTGGAGCGGTGGGCGCTTTCGATATCGGCCACGGGTTTGCGACCGGTTTCGATGGCCTGGATGAAGTCGGCCCAGAGGAGGGAGATGTTGTGGCCATCGGGCTCCTGCAGTTGGTGGTCGCCGTGGGTGGGGGCTTCTTTGGCATTGACGGGGTAGAAGGTCCAGCCGTCGCGCCAGCCGATGTGGAGCACGCCTTTTTCACCGTAGAAGTAAGCGCCGATCTTGTGCTTCTCGTTGTTGTTTTCGGCAAATTTCCGGTGCTCCCAGACGGCGGTGAATTGCTCGAACTCAAAGGTGGCCACTTGGTGGTCGGGGGCGTCGGTGGTCTGCTCTTGGTCGTTGAGGATGGCGGGGCCGAAGATGGGTCGGCCGCCGGTGCAGAAGACTTTTTTCGGGCCTTTTTCGCCACTCCACCAGAGGACTTGGTCCAGCCAGTGCACGCCCCAGTCGCCCATGGTGCCATTGGCGTAGTCCAGGAAATGACGCCAGCCGCCGGGGTGGAGTTTGGTATTGAAGGGGCGCAGGGGGGCGGGGCCACACCACTGGTCCCAGTCCAGGCCGTCGGGGATTTTGCTGTTGGGTTTGGGGGTTTCGGGGCCGCCCTTGCTATCGGCAAACAGGCGCACCATGCCGACTTTGCCCACCTTGCCAGATTTCAGGAAGTCCATTGCCTGGACGTGGTGCGGGCCGATGCGGCGATGCAGGCCGACCTGGACGGTGACGCCGGCCTGCTGGGCGGCCTTCACCATGGCGCGGCTCTCATGGATGGTGTGGCCGGTGGGTTTCTCCACGAAGACGTGAGCCCCGGCTTTGCAGCAGGCGATGGATTGCAGGGCGTGCCAGTGATCGGGCGTGGCGATGATGACGAGGTCGGGCTTCGCCTCGGCCAGCATTTCGCGGTAGTCTTTGTAGCCCTTGGCGGCATCGCCACTTTCGGTTTTCACGTCTTCGAGGCTGTTGGCCAGGACGTTTTCATCCACGTCGCAGAGGGCGACGACCTGGACGCGGCCGTGGCCCAGGGCCTCGCGCAGGATGTTCATGCCCCACCAGCCGCTGCCGATGAGGGCGAGGCGGAATTTTTTGCTCTGCTGGCCGAGGAGCGGCAGGGCGGAAAAGGCGAGGGACGCGGTGGTGGCCGTGGTGAGAAAGGAACGACGGGAGGTCATGCAGGTGAAAGCATGAACGGAAAGCGAGGGCGGAGTCAATCAACGAGGATGAAAAAGCGTGGGCGGGGGGGGCGGGCGTGGTTGGTGGGAAGGTAGGGCGCATTGTCCCCATGCGCAGCGGGGTGGGGCACCCTTTTGCGGACGAGATCCTGCGTGCTGCGACCACCCCTCACCTGGGCCTCATCCCCGCAAGCGGGGAGAGGGAGGGTCTTTTGGGAGCTCGGGATGGAGGGGGCGGATGGAGTTTTCTCGCGCCCCTTCAGGGCGCAACTGGGATGACGCGCATTTTGTTAGGCGAGGTTCCGGGGGTTCTCGCTCGTGCCTCGCTGCACCCCCGGCTAATGGCTTTCGCCCTTCCAGGGCGGGGGCGAGCAAGGGGGCGGACGAGGCTTGGAGAGGGCGGACGGCATCACTCGGAGAGTGATGAGTACTGTACGGGGGAGCAGGCGACCGGAGGCCGAGGGGTTCAAGGTGTGACGGCGTCTCGCCGTCAGGTTTGGGGGGTGGCCTAACGGGAAGGGTGGCAAGGTAGGGCGCATTGTCCCAATGCGCCGCGAGGTGGAGCCAGGGGGCGGACGAGGCCTTATTGGGGCGGACGAGGCCTTATTGGGGCGGACGACATCACTCGGAGAGTGATGAATACTGTACGGCAAGGGGGCGGACGGAGCGGAGGTTCCACCTCAAAAAAATAGGGGCAGACCGGATTCGGCCTGCCCCTACGGAAGGGATCGGGAGATCTGGAAAAAAGATCAGACGTTGAAGCGCCATTCGACGACGTCGCCGTCGCGCATGACGTACTCTTTGCCTTCGATGCGCAGCTTGCCAGCTTCGCGGGCCTTCGCCTCGGAACCGAGGGTGGTGAGGTCATCGAAATGGACGATCTGGGCGGCGATGAAACCGCGCTCGAAGTCGCCATGGATGACGCCGGCGGCCTGGGGGGCCTTCATGCCTTTGGTGATGGTCCAGGCACGGGTCTCTTTCTCACCGGTGGTGAGGTAGGTCTGGAGACCGAGGAGGGAATACACGCTCTTGATGAGGAGGTTCACACCGCTGTCTTCCACGCCGAGGTCGGCCAGGTAGGCTTTGGCTTCATCTTCAGGCAGCTCGCCCAGCTCACTCTCGATGGCGGCGCTGACGACGGTGGCGCTGGCCGCATGGGCGTGCTTCACGTACTCGCGCACCTTGGCCACCTGGGGGTGTTGATCCGGATTTTTAGAGGCCTCGGCCAGCTCTTCTTCAGAGACGTTGCAGGCGTAGATGCAGGGCTTGCCGCTGAGGAGGAAGAAGCTCTTGAGGAGTTTCTTTTCTTCGTCGTTGAGTTCCAGCGTCACGGCGGGCTTCATGGCATCCAGGTGCGGCAGCAATTTTTCGCACAGGGCGTGCTCGGCCTGGGCTTCTTTGATGCCGCGCTTGGCGTCCTTATCCGTGCGGGACTTGCGCTTGGACACGCTGTCCATGTCAGCCAGGATGAGCTCGGTGTTGATGACTTCGATGTCGCGGATGGGGTCCACGCTGCCGTCCACGTGGGTGATATCGCCGCTTTCAAAGCAGCGCACGACGTGGACGATGGCATCCACCTCGCGGATGTGGCTGAGGAATTTGTTGCCCAGGCCTTCGCCCTGGCTCGCGCCTTTGACCAGGCCCGCGATGTCCACAAACTCGATGGCGGCAGGCACCAGTTTTTGGGAGCCGCTGAGCTTCGAGAGCACGGCGAGGCGCTCATCTGGCACCACGACGACGCCCTGGTTGGGCTCGATGGTGCAAAAGGGGTAGTTGGCTGCCTCCGCCTTGCGGGTGCGGGTGACAGCGTTAAAGAGGGTGGATTTGCCTACGTTGGGCAGGCCGACGATTCCAGCTTGGAGCATAAGGGCGGGGAGAATAGCGGTCTAAACCCCAGGTGCGAACGAAAAGTGGCGCGCCCTGGGGAAAGGTGGCCTTTATTCCTCACCCAGGAACTCCTGGCGCAGGTCCTCCATCATGGCATGAGAGGCCGGGCTATCCACATCCACCTGAAACAGGGCCTCGCCGTCGGGCCCTGTTTTATCCAGGGAGGTGGGCGTGCGCCAGGGGGTGAGACTCTTTTGCTCCAGGAACGTGATGAAGCGCGGCAGCATGGATTCGACCAAGTGGAAACTGAAGACGGATTGCTCGTCCGTCGGCGGGATGAGGATGATGGATTCTTGCATAAAAGGAGGGGTCAAAGGTGGGCCGTTGGCGCATTGGGCGAACTTTCAGGAAGGCGGCGATCTCGTCTGCCTGGGGGCTCGGTGAGAGCGGGATGAAGGGTACACTTTAACATCGCCACCTTTGCCCGGATTGGATGCCTCTGGGGGGAGGGAAAGTAGCCGCCTGCGCCAGCAGGTGGTCTTCGAAGGTGGCAGGTCTAAGGCGAACGAAGTGGGAAGTAGCCGCCTGCGCCAGCAGGTGGTCTTCGAAGGTGGCAGGTCTAAGGCGAACGAAGTGGGAAGTAGCCGCCTGCGCCCGCAGGTGGTCTTCGAAGGTGGCAGGTCTAGGGCGAACGAAGTGGGAAGTAGCCGCCTGCGCCAGCAGAAGGTCTGGGAGGGTGGGCAGGTCTAGGGCGAACGAAGTGGGAAGTCGCCGCCTGCGCCAGCAGGTGGTCTGGGAGGGTGGGCAGGTCTAGGGCGAACGGACCTTTCTCGCGCCCCTCCGGGGCGCACCCTTTGCGACACGTGTTGTTAGGCGCGAGACCGGGGGTTCCCTCTCTCCAAGCCTCGCTGCACCCCCGGCTACTCTTCTTTCGCCCCTCCGGGGCGGGGGTGCAAAGGGGCTTCATTCGCTGTAAAGGATGAATCACTCTCCGAGTGATGCCGTCCGTCCCAACATGGCCCCGTGCGCCCCCTGGCTCCAGCCTGCTGCGCATTGGGACAATGCGCCCTACCTTCCCCCTTGCACTCACCCAAACCTGACGGCGAGACGCCGTCACACCTTGAACCCCTCGGCCACCGTGCGCCCCCTCCCCGTACAGTACTCATCACTCTCCGAGTGATGCCTCCGCCCCAGCCAAGCCTCGTCCGCCCCCTGGCTCCCCCCGCCCCGGAGGGGCGACGGAAGGTAGCCGGGGGTGAAGGTGCGCAGCACCGAGAACCCCCGGACCTCGCCTAACAAAAGGCGCGTTATTGCAGGTGAGCCCTGGAGGGGCGCGAGAAAGGCCGATCCACCCAAGATTCACCCGGTGAATGTTAGACCAAGGGCACGCCGCTGGCATCCCTCCAGGATGCGACCGTGAGTGAATGCGCGTTTTGTCCTCACCAGGGCTGCGATGCCTCCGGCATCGGGGGAAAGAGCGAGCATGGGCGACCCGTAGCTGCCAATCCCAGCCCGCCCCCTGGCAGTACAGTATTCATCACTCTCCGAGTGATGCCGTACGGCCCCTGGCTCCCCCTCGCCCTGGAAGGGCGAAAGAAGGATAGCCGGGGGTGCAGCGAGGCACGAGCGAGAACCCCCGGGCCTCGCCTAACAAATGACGCGTCATCGCAGATGCGCCCTGAAGGGGCGCTCGAAAGGCGCTCGTATCTCACGTCCACCCCTCCATTTCTCCCGCGCCGAAGGCCACCGTCCGGAGCGCGAGTTTCCAACTCGCCTAACTCTCCCAGCGCGCCCGGAGTCCTCCTCCATCCCCGTTCGCCCCACCATCCACCGATTCCGCCCCCACCCCAAACCGCTCAAGAATGAAACACCGCAGAGGTTGGAAAACCGCAGAGAATACCCTCCTGACAAACTCTTCTCTGCGGTGTTCCCATCTCTTGCGGTGTTTCCTTTCTTGGAAGGTGGATGGGTCTAGCGCGAACGGGGACGAACGACGACTCCGGGCGCGCTGGGAAGGTTAGGCGAATAGGCTATTCGCGCTCCGTCCGGTGGCACTCGGTCTCGCAGGAGTGGCGGGGTGAACGTGAGATCGGAGGGCACACCGCTCCACCCATCCCTGCCGTTGCTTTCCACTTCCCCTTTTCACTTTACGGTCACCCAGCCCTGCGTCTTCAAAATGCCGGCCAGCGCCTGGGCCAGCAAGGTGTGGCCTTCGGGGCGGACGTGGCTGGAGTCAGTGTACAGCGTGGCCGCCTGCTCAGCCGTGAAGACGGACTTCATGGGCAGCTTCGCCACGGTGGGGCCCAGCAGGCGGGTGGTCCAGGCATCCACGGAGCTGTCGTCCAGGGTGTAGGCACCTTCAGCGGTTTTCCGGCGCGTGGCCTGGGTCACCAGCACGGTGCGGATGCCGGCGGCCTGCAGGCGCTGCACGCCCTGGGCGGTGACGGTTTCCACCTGGGTCTGCCAGGCTTTTTGCGTGGCTTCATCGGCGGAGGCACGCAGCTCGGCATCGGCATCGCCCGTGCCGCCGTTTTGATTGCGCACGGCCAGGGGCAGCCACTGCCAGTAGAGCTTCTCCGTCTTCATCTCGTAAAACTGCCGCAGGACGAGGCTGCGCATGAGCCAGTTTTTTGGGTGGGGACTGTTGAAGTCCGTGCGGCGTCGCCACTCGCGCTCGTCCTCGTATTCATTGGTCGCGCCCACGTGCAGGATGACGAGATCGGGCTGGTAGTTCATCACCTGCTGGAGCACGAGGTCCTTGCGCCGAGAGCCGAAGCCGGGCAGGGCGAGATTAAAACACTCCGCCTGCACGCCCTGGGCGCGCAGTTCTTTTTCCAGCTGGCCGGTGTAGGACTGCGCCACGCTCTTTCCACGGGCGACGGAATCGCCAATGACCATGACGCGATACTTGCCGTTAGGCCGTTGTTTGGCAAAGGTCTGCGGGAAAAAGCGCCGGCCGCCACTGCGCTGCAGCTCCACCTGGCCATCCTCGGTTTCATAAAAACCGGCGGTGGGGTGGTAACCGTAGTCAAAGCGGCCCTCCATGGTTTTCACCAAACAAAAGCGCGTGACCAGCTCGGCCCCGATGAGGATCGTGGCGAACAAAAGAAAGCTGCGGGTAAAGGCGCGCATCATGGCTAAAACTGGAAGTAGATGAACTCCTGCTCTGTGGCCACGGAGCTGACGAAGGCGACGAAGAGGAGGAAAAAGACGACGCCGCGCACGGGCCACGGGAGGTGGTCTAGCTGGGCTTCATCACGCGCCTTCAGCGTGGCCAGTTGCAGGAGGATGAGGGGGGCGATGTGCAGCAGCAGCCACAGGGCCGGTTTGCCCCAGGCCTCGGCGGCGGGCGTCCACACGGTGAGCGCGTGCAGCCACACGCCCAGTTGATCCAGCGTCTGCGCGCGGAAGAGGGCCCAGCCGAAGAGGGTGAGCGTGAACATGAGCGCCACGGCCAGGGTGTGGCGGGGGCCGGAGGTGGTCTTTTCCAACCGACCCAGAGGTGGCACCAGCCGGTAGGCCGTCTGCATGGCGGCGTGGTACGCGCCCCAGAGGACGAAGGTCCAGCTGGCCCCGTGCCACAGCCCGGCCAGCAGCATGGTGATCCAGAGATTCACCACTGTCCGCGCCAAGCCCGCGCGATTTCCCCCCAGGGGAATGTACACGTAGTCGCGAAACCAACTGGATAGCGTGATGTGCCACCTTTGCCAAAAATCCGAGGGGCCCGTGGCCAGATAGGGGAAGCGGAAGTTCATGCTGAGCTCGATCCCCAGGAGACGGGCGGAGCCGCGCGCGAGATCGGTATAACCGGAGAAATCGCCATAAATCTGGAACGCGAAAGCGAGGATGCCCAGCAGCGCCCAGGGGGCATTCGGCGTGGCACCGGGATTAAAAACATAGTTCGCCACCAGCGCGCAGTTATCGGCCACGAAGACCTTTTTAAATGCGCCGATGAGCAGCAGGCGCAGGCCCACGTGCAGGTGCTGCCAGTCCCAGCGCGCCGCGTGGGTGAACTGCGGCATGAAGGCCGCAGGCCGCTCGATGGGCCCAGCGACCAGCTGCGGGAAGAAGGCGAGGTAGGCGGAGAAAGTCAGCAGGTCCTTGGCGGGCTGCACCTTGCCTTTGTACACATCCACCGCGTAGGCGACGGACTGAAAGGTGTAGAAGGAAATGGCCACCGGCAGGATGATGTGCGGCAGTGTCCACCCAGGGTCCACCCCCGCCAGGCGCAGCAGGCCCACGAGGCTATCGGCAAAGAAACCGAAGTACTTAAAGAAGCCCAGCACGGCCAGATTCGTCAGGATGCTGAGCCAGAGGAAAGCCCGCCGCCGCGCCTCCACCGGCAGCCGCCATAGCACCTCATGCACCGGCACAAACAGCAGCGGAAACACCCCCGCCACCCACAGACTGACGGGGCTGATGACCACCTGCCCCTGGCCAAAGAGCGCACACCCGCCCAGCCACAGCAGGGGTGCGAGCGTGGTGGCCAGCACCTTTCCCCAGGCCTCCCGCTGGCCCACCAGGGAGCGTGCGCAAAAGAAATCAATGCCCGTGGAGGCCATCAGCAGCGCCAGAAAGCGCAGGTCCCACAGGCCATAAAAAAAGTAACTGGCCCCCAGCAGCAGCGCCATGCGCCCCAGACGCGGCAGCGGCCAGTAGAGCAGGACGACGAGGGGAAGGAAAAGGGCGTATTGCCAGGACGTGAAGGTCATGTGTCAGCAGCAGTCCGCTGCCCACGTGGCCCAGTTGGCGAGGAGAGGCCCTGCATTCACGGCCCAGGACAGGGAGGTGAAGGCAGGCTGGGCGGCCGCAGGCTGCGGATCGCGATCATGAGCCCCCACCAGGCACAAGTCAAAGACATGATCCGCCGGAATGCCCACTTCTGCACAGGCATTCACCGTGCGGCGAAAGCGCTCGTCCCCATCGTGATCCCGCTGGATCAGCCGCCGCTGGCGCTCCTCCTCCGGCAGTTGCAGGCGCAGCACCACATCGCACCGGCCCAGGCGCAGCTCCGGTTTGCTATTCACATAGACGACGAGTTTTTTCTTCCGCAGGTAGGGGCGAAAGGGGGCCAGGTCATCCCGCTCCCGCGTCTTGCTTTTAATGCGCCGGGTGAAAAAGAACAGCAGCGGCACGGCCAGCACACCATCGTCAATGACCGCGATGTGCCGCGGCGAGATGCCCGGCAGCCCCTTTTTCCGGATCTGCCGCCCCAGCGTGGACTTGCCCGAGCCCGACTTCCCCGTCACACACAGCAGCACCTGCCGCTTCCCATCCCGCTGGAAAAGGGACACGATCGTCTGCCGCAGCGTCTGCTGCCAGACGAGGGGAGAAAGAACGGAGTGGGTGGGCATGAAAAGGCGGAGGTGTGTGACAAAATAGTTTCATAAGAAAAGAGAGCAAGTCTCCGCAGCGGGACATTTGCAAGGCGGAGGCAGAGGGGGAAAATGGGGAAAGGGGTTAAGATGGAATGGGAAAGCTGTGGGGGCGCTGGCTGGGGCTGTTCAGGATGAATCACTCGGAGAGTGATGAGTACTGTACGGGGAGGGGGCGAACGGAGTCCGAGGGGTTCAAGGTAGGGCGCATTGTCCCAATGCGCCGCGAGGTGGGTGCAAGGGGGAAGGTAGGGCGCATTGTCCCAATGCGCAGCGGGGTGGGGCCAGGGGGCGGACGGGGTATGAGATGGGAGTTCCGCGAGACGCGAAACTCGGCACGCAAGATGCGTGCGCTCCATGGCGGACGGGGGTGTTTTGGGCCGAACGGCATCACTCGGAGAATGATAAGTACTGTACGCCCTGGAAGGGCGACGGAAGGTAGCCGGGGGTGAAGCGAGGCTTGGCGAGCGAGAACCCCCGGTGGCGGAATAACCAACGATATCGCAAAGGGTGCGCCCTGGAGGGGCGCGAGAAGGGCGCTCGCATCTCACGTCCACCCCTCCATTCCTCCCGCGCCGAAGGCCCCCGTCCGGAGCGCGAGTTTCCAAACTCGCCTGACTCTCCCAGCGCGTGCGGAGTCCTCCACCACCCTCGTTCGCCCCCACGTCTGCCGATTCCACCCCACCCCAAACCGGCCCAGAGTGAAACACCGCAGAGGTACGAAAGCCGCAGAGAATACCCTCCTGAAAAACTCTTCTCTGCGGCTTTCCCATCTCTTACGGTGTGTCCTTTCTTGGAAGGTGGATGGGGCTGGGGCGAACGGGGACGAACGACGACTCCGCTCGCGCTGGGAAGGTTAGGCGAGTTGGAAACTCGCGCTCCGTCCAGCGGCCTTCGGTCTCGTAGAAGTGGAGGGGCGAGCGTGAGATCCCAGTCCCCTTCTCGCGCCCCTCCAGGGCGCACCCTTTGGCGACACTTTTTGTTAGCTCGAAACCGGGGGTTCTCGCTCGCCAAGCCTCGCTGCACCCCCGGCTATCCTTCCGTCGCCCCTCTGGGGCGTACAGGATGAATCACTCTCCGAGTGATGTCGTCCGCCCCCAGCATGGCCCCGTCCGCCCCCTTGCAGTACAGTATTCATCACTCTCCGAGTGATGCGTCCGCCCCAAGGCAGCCTCGTTCGCCTGCCAGACCATCCCGCGTGCGGGACGGGACGACCCTGCATGGAATGCCTGCTGCGACCCTTCTCGCGCCCTTCCTCAGACAGGGGGCGGACGGGATTTATCTGGCCGAACGGCATCCTCCCCGAGTGATGCATACTGCACAGCCACAGAGGTGCCCCCGCCTAGCACGCGCGATGCACCAGGCTTGGCGCCTAACTCATCATGATTTTACCCCTTCCGGGCCTTCCGTCTTTTCCGGGGTTGTCCACCCCGAGCCGTCCCGCGTGCGGGACAGTACTACAATGCACGGACCCCCTCCCACCCCCCGCTCAACCCCTCCCCGTCTGCTTTCCCTTTTTCCCCTTTCCCCACTTTCCCCTCACTCCTCAGCCGACCCTTTAGTCTCTTTCACACAACTAGGCAGCGTTCGCGGGCCTGCTCCCTATGCCTGTCACGGACTTGTGACACGACTCCGGCTGACGACACCGCCCGGGGGCGTTACGGGCTGGGCCCCCCATGATAAAGCTTTCCCGTAGCCTCCTTCTTTGGTCGTGTTTATGGTTAGTCGCCCCCGCCCTGCGGGCGCAGACGGCCACGTGGAATGCCGGCACGACCAACTGGGGCACGGCCGCCAACTGGTTGCCCGCCACCGTGCCCGCCAGTGGCAATGGCCTGCACCTGCGCTTTTTCACCGGCACTTACACGAGCACGAACAACATCGGCCCCATGACGCTGAATCGGCTCACGGTGTCAAACACGGGCAATGGCACCCTCACCCTGGCCGCCTCCGCTGCGGCGAACACCCTCACCTTTGCGGGCACCACCCCCACGCTGGACATCACCGGTCTGGTGCGTTTCACGGGCTTTCTCGCGGGCAATGGCACCATCACCAAGGTGGGCTCCGGGAACTTCATCCACGACAGTGACAATGCGGGTTTCACCGGCACGATCATCATCAATGACGGGCGTTTTTCCAACTGGGGTGGCAACAGCACCACCGCGCTGACGAATAACTTCAACCCCGTCTCCATCGTGGTGAACAACGGGGGCACCTACCAGTTCGGCAATGCTGGCGCGGGCGATCCGAACCTGCCGCTCACCACTTACATCACCGTCAATACCGGCGGCACGGTGAACTGGCAGGAGGGGCAGACCTTTGGTGGCTTTCACATTCAGGGCGGCAGGCTGGAGCTGACCGGCGGCGCGCCTGCCACCAGCGGCAGCACGCAGCAGACATGGACCAGCGGCAGCGTGGTGGGAAATGCATACACGGGCACCGCCTACAATGTGGGCGGCACCGGCATCATCAATAAGACGACCAGCGGCACCGTCACCCTCAGCGGCTCCACCGCGCTGAATAACACCGGCGGCCTGCGCATCCAGGACGGGCGCGTCATCTTTTCCCATCTGCTAAATCTGGGCACCGCCCCGCTCACCTTTGGCGACAGCGGCACCACCGGCACGCTGGAGTATCAAGGCGCCACCGCCACCCGCGCAGGCACCCTCACCCGCGCCACCGGCGGCAGCGGGGTCATCCAGATCACCGATGCCAGCGCCATCCTCACCCTCACCGGCACGCAGTCCGGCTCGGGCATGCTGACGAAGACCGGCCCCGGCACCCTGCACCTCACCGGAACCTCCACCGCCACGGGCCTCACGCAGGTAAGCCAGGGCACCCTGCGCATGAACCCGCTCACCCTTTCCGGTGGCATCAATGTGGGCGCAGGCAGCACCCTGGCTGTGAATGTGGGCAGCAGCACGGCGGAGTTCAGCCTGCCGGGCCTGTATCTGGAGGAAAGCACCTCCGTCCTCGCGCTGGAGTTGGCCACCGCCACCGTGCCCACGCAGACGCTGGTGAATGTGCGCAACAACAGCAGCTTCCTCTTCACCCCCGGGGCCACGCTGCGCGTGAGCAATACGCTGCCCTTTGCCAATGGCACCTACACCCTGCTGGACTACGATGGCTTTGAAATCGACAGCGGGCTGAATCTGCAACTCGCGGGCCGCACCCTCGGCACCCTCATCTATGACACCGCGAATACGCGTATCCAGCTCAGCATCACGGGCACAGATACGCTGAAATGGAAGGGCGACCTCAGCAGCGTGTGGGACGTGGGCAGCGCGGCAAATGTGGGCGGCACGAACAACTGGCAGCTCGTCACTGGCGGCACCGCCACCAACTACATCCAGACAGATGCCCTCCGCTTCGACGATACCGCCACCCGTTTCAATGTACAGCTCGATGCCGTGGTGAATCCCCAATCCGTCACCGTCGATACCGCTGGCACTTACACCGTCTCCGGCACGGGCAAAATCACCGGCACCACGGGCCTAACCAAAAGTGGCACTGGCACCCTCATCCTCGCCACGGACAACGACTACACCGGCGGCACCATCATCTCCGGTGGCACTTTGCAGTTAGGCCAGGGCGGCAGCCAGGGCAGCCTGAAAGGACCCGTCACCCTCAGCGATGGCATCCTCGGTTTCAATCGCTCCACCCCCACCACCTTTGACAACGTCTTCACCCTCCTGGGCAGCAACGGCATCCGCCAAGATGGGGCCACCGTCACGCTAAATTCCCGCCTCGCCCTCGGCGCCGCCACCTTCTCCATGGATGGCAGCGGCACGCTGGATGTGGTAGGCGGCATCTCCGGCACGGGCATCCTCAATAAATTTGGCAGCGGCACCCTCACCCTGCTGGGGGACAACGGCTTCACCGGCACCGTCAATATCCACCAGGGCATCCTGCAACTGACGGATCGCGGCGCAGGCGGCGACCTCGATGCCCCCTCCATCGCCATCCATAACGGCGGCACCTTCATCTTCGGTCCCGATGGCAATCCCGACCTGCCCGGCACCACCATCGTCACCATCAATGCTGGCGGTTTGTTTGACATGCAGACGGGCGAAAGCTATGGCGGTTTCATCCTCAATGGCGGCGAATACCGCGCCTCTGGGGCATCCAGCACCGCCGATACCACCGTGGTGGGCACGTCCGTGTTTGACCTCCGCGCAGGCAGCCTCACCAGCAGCGGCGCAGGCGGGGCCCTGGGCCAGTCTGGCGGTGGAGTTCTAACCAAAAGCACGACCGGCACCGTGACCGTGAATAGCGGCGTCACCTTCAGCAGCAACCTCACTTTGCAGATCCGCGAAGGCACCCTGGCCATGCCCTTCAGCAGCGTGCCCACCACCGGCACCGTTACCAATGGCACCGGCACACCCCTGGCTGGGGTGGAATTTGGCACCGCCAGCACGGAAGGCACCTGGCAGATCCAGGGCCTAGGCACCGCCACCTCCACCCGTGCCCTCACCGTGGCCGCAGGCGGGGGCCGGATCGAGGTGACCCAGGCCGGTTCCGCCCTCACCCTCAGCGGCGCTTTGACGGGCACCGGCCCTCTGGTGAAGACCGGCACCGGCACGCTGAACCTCACCGGCAGCCTCAGCAGCACCGGCCTGCTCACCGCCAGCGAAGGCATCCTACGGATCAAGCCCGGCACCGTCCCCGGTGGCCTCGCCGTCGGCAGCGCCGCCACCCTGGCCGTGCTGGGAGATGCCGCCGCCGCTACCCTCAGCACCCCCACTTTGACCCTGGGCAGCAATACCGCCCTCCAGCTGGAGCTGAATACCGCCACCCTCCCAGCAGTGCCGCTGATCAATGTTACCACCACTGGCGGCCTCAGCCACGCAGGCAGCACCACGCTGCGCCTCAGCAATAGCCTGCCCTTTGCCACGGGCCTCTACACCCTGCTGGACTACGCTGGCAGCGCCATCAGCAGCGGCTTCACCCTCCAGATGGAAGGCCGCAGCACCGGCAGCCTCGTTTATAATACCGCCGCTACCAGCCTGCAGGCAAACATCGTCCAGGGCGAAGAAGTGCGCTGGACCGGCAGCACCAGCGCCGTGTGGGACGTGGGCAGCGCTGTCAATGTGGGCGGCAGCCAAAACTGGCAGACCCGCACCAGCCTGGCTGCGACCAACTTTGTGCAGGCAGATTTCATCCACTTCGAAGACGGAGCCAGCCAGTCTAACGTACAGCTCAACAGCGCCGTGCGGCCCAATGCCATCACCGTCAATGCCACCACGAACTACACCTTCAGCGGCAGCGGCAAGATCACCGGCATCACCGGCCTAACCAAAAGCGGCACCGGCACCCTCACCCTCACCACGGACAATGACTACACCGGCCTCACCACCATCGCCGCCGGGCAGGTGCGCCTAGGCACAGGTGGCAGCACGGGTAGCCTCACCGGCCCCGTCACCCTCAGCGGGGGCAGCCTGGTCATCGACCGCAGCACCGCCCTCACCCACAGCAGCGCCATCGCCATCAATGCCGACACCAGCGCCGTGGCCGAGCCCCCCGCCGCCCTCCGCATCACCGGCAGTGGCGATGTCACCCTCTCCGGCATCCTCAGCGGGGTCGCCCTCCGCCCCCTGGAAATGAACGGCACCGGCACCCTCTACCTGCGCGCGGCCAATACCTACACCGGCACCACCGTCATCAGCAGCGGCACCGTTTCCATCAGCGGCACCACCGGCCTAGGCGCAGCCACCGCCGATGTCCTCATCAATGGCGGCACCCTCCAGCTCACGGCGAACACCCTCGGCAGCGTCTCCAACACCGCCCGCAGCATCACCGTCGGTGCAGCCGGAGCCACCTTCGACTTCCAAGTCGCCCAGAGCTTCAGCGGCAACGGCTTCTTTGGCACGGGCAACGTCATCAAAACCGGCGCTGGCCGCTGGGGCGTGGGCTCGAATGGCAGCACCTTCTCCGGCGAAATCTTGATTCAGGAAGGCTCCCTGCTCATGACCTCCGCCCAGCTCAATTCCGCCCGCCACCTCACCGTCGCGAGCGGGGCCCAGTTCATCATTGACGACGACGCCGCAGGCACCTGGTCCCTGGCCACCGGCGGCCTTTTCACCTTCAGCGGCGATGGCGGCGGTGAAGGTGCCCTGCGCCAGATCACCAGCAACGGCCCCACCAGCAACGCGGTCTTCACCACCACCTTCAACCGCGACTTCGTCCTCGCCAGCCCCAGCGTCCTCATCAGCACCGAGACCGCCACCGGCACCCTTTTGACCACCGCCGCCGTCACGGGTCCTGGCACCCTCGTGAAGCAAGGCCCCGGCACCCTCCGCCTCGGCGCAGCCGGCACCTACACCGGCGGGACCGACATCCGCGCAGGCACCCTCCTCATCACCAACACCACCGGCAGCGCCACCGGCACCGGCCCCCTCACCCTGCGCAGTGGCAGCACCCTCCAGGGCACCGGCAGCATCGGCAGCGCCACCACCCTCCAGGCTGGCGCCATCCTGCAAGCCGGCACCGCCACCGCCCGCGGCACCCTCACCTTCACCGGCGAAACCCTCCTGCAAACCGGCAGCCGCACCGACTTCCGCCTCACCGCCAACGGCAGCAACGACCTCCTCATCTTCAACACCCTCACCCTCGAAACCGGCGCCAGCCTCCGCCTCCTCCTCAGCTACACCCCCGTCGCAGGCGACACGTTTAACCTCATCGACTGGACCAGCCTCGGCAACGGCAGCGACACCGACTGGACCAACAACCTCGACCTCAGCGCCGCCCTCCTCAGCGGCCAACTCGCCTGGGACCTCAGCCAATTCAACAGCCAAGGCATCCTCAGTGTCATCACCCTCGTGCCCGAGCCCTCCCGCGCCCTCCTTCTGGTCCTCGGCCTCACCCCCCTGCTCCGCCGCCGTCGGCGCGCGGGGAAGGTGTGAGAGATTCCGCTGTCGCAAGCCCTCCGCGCAGGGTTGTCCCGTACCGCACGCGGGACGGTCTCGGAAGGGCCTAACGGTAAGTGTGCATGATGAGAGCGGACGGACGTTTCTCGCACCCCTCCAGGGCGCAACTGCGATGCCACGCACTTTGTTAGGCGGGGTCCGGGGGTTCTTGGTGCTGCGCACCTTCACCCCCGGCTACCTTCCGTCGCCCCTCCGGGGCGGGGGGGGACTGGGGAAGGACGGGGCCATGCTGGGGCGGACGGCATCACTCGGAGAGTGATGAGTACTGTACGGGGAGCAGGCGAACGAAGGCCGAGCGGTTCAAGGTGTGACGGCGTCTCGCCGTCAGGTTTGGGGGATGAGGCCTAACGGGAAGGGTGGCAAGGTAGGGCGCATGGTCCCAATGCGCAACGGGGTGGAGCCAGGGGGCGGACGGGGGTGTTTTGGGGCGAACGGCATCACTCGGAGAGTGATGAGTACTGTACAAGCCCCGGAGGGGCGACGGATGGTAGCCGGGGGTGAAGCGAGGCTTGGCGAGCGGGAACCCCCGGATGGACGAATAACTAACGATGTCGCAAAAAGGGTGCGCCCTGGAGGGGCGCGAGAAGGGGGCTGGGATCTCACGCCCACCCCTCCATTCCTCCCGCGCCGAAGGCCGCCGTCCGGAGCGCGAGTTTCCTAACTCGCCTAACCTTCCCAGCGCGCCCGGAGTCCCCATCCGTCCCCGTTCGCCCCAGCCACCTTCCAAGAAAGACACATCGCAAGAGATGGAAACACCGCCGAGAAGATTTTTCCAGAAGGGTATTCTCTGCGGTTTTCTTACCTCTGCGGTGTCTCATTCTGGAGCGGTTTGGGCTGGGGGTGGAATCGGTGGATGGTGGGGGTGAACGAGGTGGGTGGGGGAGGACTCCGTGCGCGGGAGGGAAGTTAGGCGAGTTGGAAACTCGCGCTCCGGACGGCGGCCTTCGATGCGGGAGGAATGGAGGGGTGGACGTGAGAGGCGAGCCCCCTTCTCGCGCCCCTCCAGGGCGCATCTACCATGACGCGCAATTTGTTAGGCGAGAGTCCGGGGGTTCTCGGTGCTGCGCACCTTCACCCCCGGCTACCCTCCGCCGCCCTTCCAGGGCGTACAGTACTCATCACTCTCCGAGTGATGCCGTTCGCCCCCTTGCACCCAGGCCGCTGCGCATTGGGACAATGCGCCCTACCTTGCCACCCTTCCCGTTAGGCCTCATCCCCCAAACCTGACGGCGAGGCGCCGTCACACCTTGAACCCCTCGGCCTCCGTTCGCCTGCTCCCCGTACAGTACTCATCACTCTCCGAGTGATGCCGTTCGCTCACCCAGCCTCGTCCGCCCCTTTGCTCCCACCGCCCTTAAAAAACAGGGGGAAACATCGCCACAAGACCTCCGTGCAGGGTCGTCCCGTCCTGCACGCGGGATGGTCTGGCAGGCGGACGGGGCCATGCTGGGGCGGACGCATCACTCGGAGAGTGATGAATACTGTACAGCGCCCCCTTGCCCCCCCCCTGGAAGGGCGAAAGCCCTTAGCCGGGGGTGAAGGGGCGCAGCACCGAGAACCCCCGGTGTTGGAATAACCAACGATGTCGCAATCGGTGCGCCCTGGAGGGGCGCGAGAAACCTCCGTTCGCCCCTCCCCCCCGATTACGCATTCAGCGCGCTCTGCACATCGCCGCGATGCGGGATGCCCTCTTGGGCACCCACTTTTAACGTCGCCAGGGCCCCGGCGGTATTCGCCCAGCGCACGCATTCCAGCAGCGGCGCGCCTTCGGCAAGGTGGGTGGTAAAGGCTCCGGCGAAGGTATCGCCTGCGCCCACGGTATCCACGGCTTTGACTTTGTGCGTGGCCACTTTTTTCAGGCCGGTTTCAGTGAGGACGAGGGTGGATTTTTCACCGCGTGTGACGATGAGCGTGCGGATCTTTTTTTGCCCCAGCCAGGCTTTCCATTCCTCCACCTTCTCAGTCATGTCTTCCGCATCCGCGCCGAAGATCTGCTGGGCCTCGCCGCTGTTCACGATGAGCACGGTGATGGCCACCTCACCCCAGGGGAAATCCGGGTGGATGGGCGAGGGATTCAGCACCACGGGCACGTCGCGGCCATTGGCGAGTTTGATGGATTCCACCACAGTCTCCAGCGGCACTTCCAGCTGGATGAGCAGGGCCTTGGCCACCTCGATCCGCGAACGCTGCATCTTCAGCGCGGGGGCGGTGAGCGCGGCATTGGCCCCGGGGATGACGATGATCTGGTTTTCGCCCTTCGCATCCACGGCGATGAAGGCATTGCCCGTGCCGCCTTTCACGGTGTTCACGGCGCTGCAGTTGATGCCTTCGCGGCGCAGGTGATTGCGGTAGTCGCGGCCATCGGGGTCATCGCCCAGGAAGCCGATGAGGGTCACCAGGGCCCCATGGCGGGCGGCGGCCAGTGCTTGATTCGCCCCTTTGCCGCCGAAGCGTTTTTCAAGGGACGTGGCCGAGACCGTCTCGCCCGCAGCGGGCAGACGCTTCACGGAAGCGATGAGGTCCACATTCATGGACCCCACGACGACGACGGAGGCTGCTGAGTTCCTGGCCATGTGACTTGGTGGTTAAGAGAGGGGGTGAACTGACGCTGCTGCTCCATCAATGCAAGCTCGCTGCGACTATCTTTTCTTCGATTCAACGAAACGCGGGACTGGGTTGTCTGGTGGTAGCCATGTGCCGTATTCCTTGCTTTTTGCTTCTCATGACGGGTCTGTTGGGGTCCGTATCCCTACTGCAGGCGGAGGTTTTAAAGGCCGAGTCCATCGAGGCCACCACGAGTGTGAAAGCTCCGGGCGGATCGGCCAAAATCGACTTCAAGGAAAAGACCATCACGGCCAATGGCCAAAAGATGCCGCTGATCAAAAAGCCGAGTCAGGACAAGGTGGACCTGACGCTGGATGCGAAGCAGGAAAGCGGCACGCTGAAGCTGACGATGGATGGCCACACCCAGACGGTGCCTCTGCGCCCTGCGGGGATCGAGGTCTTTGAGCAAGGGCTGGGCGTGCTGAGCCTCAGCGATACCTGCCTGGCGCTGGGCTGCACAGACCCGGCCACAGGCTACACGGGCAAGGCGCTGCGGGCCTGGGTGGGCAGCCAGTCGGAGCAAGGGTACCAGTTTCGCTACTTCATCACCCAGGTGACGAACCAGCACTTTCTCATGCGCATGGAAAGCGGCGGCAGTGATGGCGGAGCGCAAGTGACGCAGAAGTTCGAGTGGTTTTTGACCCGGCCTTAGGCCTAGACCGGTTTCCAAAAGCCTCAGCGTTTCGCCGGCGGCTCCACGCACAGTTGCACGATGGCTTCGCGCACGCGGGCAGCTTGCTCGGGCGACATGACGAGGTAACGGTGGCGGCCTTTGCCATCTTTGGAAGGGCGGTACCACGTGGCTCCATTGTCCTCCACCGTCACGCCGCCGGGAGGCGAGAGATCAAAGTACCCGCGATCTGGATAGATGGCGTACAGCACCGCGGTAGGGTCCCAGGTGGGGCGGTCATGCGGCGGCGGATTGTACGCGTAGTAGGCCTCCTTCAGCGGGTGGTGTTTCACGTATTCAAAATCGCGCTCGATGCTCACGTGTGGATACGCCGCTGCCACACCGATTTCATAGCCGCTCCAGACGATGGGCGTGGGCCAGTGGATGGCCAGCTTTTGCGCAGCGGGGATGTCTTTGATGACGTTGTACTCCAGGTGGCGCGTGTTCCAGTTCACCGTCTGGAAGGCACCGGCCATGATGGAAAGCACGGTGACTTTTTGCTTCAGCAAATCGCGACCGCTGAGCGGGGAATGAGCATCCGCTGGGGAGTCCAGCAGGCGGGCGAAATTGGTGAAAAAACCCACCTGCGCCAGCGCCACGGATTTGTCTGGCTGGGCCGCCAGGAGCTTGCGCAGCAGGCCCACGGCCTCAGGCGCATCATTGCCGCTGAGGAGGTCATGCGGGTAACGGTAGCTGCCATCGGCGTTCTTTTCATCGGCCAGCAGGTTGAACTTTCCCGGCTCGGGCGTGGCCCCGTTTTTCACCACGCCGATGGGCGTATCCGGATACCCATGGAAGGTATTCACCGCATCCACAAAGGCAGCGGCCTGGGGGTGATCTTTGGTGATGGTCACGGCCAGCAGTTCACAGGCTCCGCGCTTTTGCAGGTTGTGGATCATCTCCAGCGCCATGACGTCATCCACGTCATTGCCCATGTCGGTATCGAAGATGAGTTTCACGGGCGCAGCCTGGCTGAGGCAGGCCGTGGCCAGCAGGGAGTATAACAAAGGTTTCATCATGGTTTGGGAGGTTGAGCGGTGAGGTGGACCATTGCCTCCAGCACGCGGGCGCGCTGGCTGGGCGTGAGGGTGAGAAAGCGATCGCGCACGGGCTGGCGGTCATCCTTTTTTGGCAGGGTGAAACGGGTGAATCCATCCGCCGCCACACTGACCCGACCGGGCTGCGAAAGGCCGAAGTACTCACGCTCCGGGAACACCGCGTACAGCACGCTGCTCTGGTCCCAGCAGGGCCGGTCATGCTCTGAGCCACAGTACAAAAGGTAGGCCTCTTTCACCAAGTGATGCGGCAGGTAGTCAAAGTCCCGGGCGATGCTCTGGCGCGGATACGGCAGGGAAACGCCGATCTCATAGCCGCTCCACACCACCGGCACTTCCACGGGCCAATCCAGCGCCACCGTTTGCATGGCGGGGATGTCATTGATGACATTCGCCTCTAGGAAATGGTTGTTGCTTTCGATGGTGGCAAACCCACCCGCCATGATGGAAAGCAGCTTCACCTTTTGGCGGATCAAAGCCGGACCCGCGAGTGGCGAATGCGCATCGCCCGGGGAACGCAGCAGGTTCGCCATGTTCGCGGCGATGCCCACACTGACGATGCTAACGCTGCCGTCTGGCTGCGCAGCCAGCAACTGCCGCAGCAGGGAGACGGCCTCCGGCACGGCGTCATTGCTTGTGATGTCATGCTTGTAGTTAGGCGATTCCGCCAGCTTCAGGTAACGGCTGTCCCGCTTCTGCGCCGTCGCATCCCGCGTCACTCCGATGGGCAGATCTGGCCGCCCATGAAAGGTATTTTGCGCATCCACAAACGCCGCCGTCAGCGGATTCTGCTTGGAGATGGTGACCCCCAGCAGCTCACAGGCCCCGCGATCCGCCAGGTTGTGCAACATCGCCAGCGCCAGCACATCATCCACATCGCCCGTGATGTCCGTATCAAAGATGATCTTGGGCGTCTCCGCCTGGGCGAAGTGAAGGGAAAGGAAAAACCCAAGGAGTGAAGTGACCCAAAATTTCATGGCAGTAGGGTAGGCTTTAGAAATGAACTGAAAGGCCGAAGGATCAATTCGGCAGGCACTGTCTGCCGAATTCATGACTTCCTCCTCCAAGTATCCGCCAGCACAGCGGCGACGATGACGGCCCCGGTGACCACGCGTTTCACGGGCTCGGAGGCACCGATCTGCACCAGGCCGGCCTCCAGGGTGGCGATGATGAGGACGCCGAGGAAGCTTTTCACCACGGAGCCCCGCCCGCCCATGAGGCTGGTGCCACCCACCACCACGGCGGCGATGGCGGAAAGCTCAAAGCCCACCCCGGCATTCGGGTCGGCAGAGCCCAGGCGAGAGCAGTTAAAGACGGCGGCGAGGCCCGTCAACAGGCCTAACAAAGCGTGTGCCAAGATGCGTGGGCGATCCACCGGCACCCCAGAAATGAGCGCGGCCTCCCGATTCGCCCCGATGGCAATCAAGTGACGACCTAACGTCATGTGTGACAGCATCACCTGCCCGCAGGCTACGATGACGAGCGCAATGATGAAAGCAGGCGAGATGACCAGGCCACCAATGGGTGCGCCGAGCGACTCCACACTCGCACCGATGTACTTCGTCTGTGAATCTGTGGTGAGAAAGGCCAGCCCGCGCGCGATCTCCAGCATGCCCAGAGTGACGATGAAAGAGGGCAGGCGCAGTTTCACACTCACCAGACCATTGAGTCCACCCATCAGCGTGCCCACCAGGAGGCTCGCGCAAAGCGCCCCCGGCAGGCCCCACTGCTGGTCTGCCATGAGCACCCCCACCACCGCACCGCAAAAGCCGAGCACGGACCCCACAGAGAGATCAATGCCCCCGGTCACCATCACCAGCGTCATGCCCGTGGCCACCAGCGCCAGCGCCGGGATGCGATTCGCCACGGACCCGAGCGTGGAGACGCTGAAGAAGCTGTCCCGCAACAGGCCAAAGAGCACGATCATGCCCGCCCACACGGCCATGAGCACGAGAAAATCAGTCCAGCGGCGCAGGTTCATGAGGAAAGGCTTTGGGAGATCACTTCGCGATCACATCCACCGCGGTGGTTTGGTCCGCTGGTGATGCGCCACCTTTCAGGACTTTCAGCGCGGCTTCGATGCCGAAGACGGCGAGTTGATCCGCATGTTGATCGGCGGTGGCGAGCACGCGGCCTTCGGTGAGCAGGGGCTGCAGCGCGGTGATGTTATCAAAGCCGACGATGAGGACCTGCCCGGTTTTACCAGCGGACTGCACCGCCGCCGCAGCGCCCAGGGCCATGTTGTCATTGGCACACAGCAGGGCTTTGACATTCGGGTGCGCGCTGAGGATGCCGGCGGCCACCGTGTTCGCCTTTTCCATTTCCCACTGGCCACTCTGCACGCTGACGATGCTCATGCCTGCGGTCTTCATCGCATCCTCAAAACCCGCGCGGCGTTGCTGGCCATTGAAGGCGGTGGTGATGCCTTCGATGATGGCCACTTCATCCCCGGCCTTGAGTTTCTTGGCCAAGACCTCGCCCACACGCTTCGCTCCTTCACGATTGTCCGGGCCCACAAAGGGCACGCTGAGCGCGGCCTGTTTCAGGACATCGGGGTCCAGTTTGTTGTCAATGTTGATGACCAGCACGCCTGCCTGCTGGGCCCGCTTCAAGGAAGGCACCAGGGCCTTGGAATCTGCCGGGGCGATGACGATGGCCTTGGCTCCCTGCGCCACCATTTGCTCCACCAGGTTCACCTGCTCGGTGAGGTCCGTTTCATTTTTGATGCCGCTGACGAGCAGTTCATAGTCGGCACTGTGCGCGGCCTGGTGCTTCTTCGCCCCATCCGCCATGTTGCTAAAAAACTCATTCGCCAGCGACTTCATGACCAGCGCCACCTTGGGTTTGCCCGTATCGGCAGAGGCCGGGGAGGAAGGTTTACAAGCAGCGAGGCCCAGGGCCAAAGCAGGCAGCAGGAGGTGGGTGGTGAGTTTCATGGCTGGGTATAGCGCAAACGTTTGCGCAAAAGAGTTCTTTCGGTCAATCTTATTCTAACGAGATCGGGTCAAGGGGGCTACGGAGCCACGTGAAATGAGCGTCACGGGCAGCACCAGCTTCGGTTTGGCCGGAGCCGCAGCGGTAGGGTGGAGCTGCTGAAAGAGCAGGCCCATGGCACGCTCGGCCAGCGCCTCGATGGGTTGGGAAAGGGTGGTCAGCGGTGGATCAATCAGCTCGGCCCAGGGCTGCTCATCAAAGGAGATGAGGGAGACCTGGCGGGGCACCTTCAGCTTCAGCACACGCAGCGCCTGCAAGGCCCCGAGGGCAATGAGATTCCCCAGCGCCAGGATGGCCGTGGGCCGTGGGCGGCTGCTGCGAAAGAGCTGCTGCACGGCCTCGCGCCCGGTTTCGATGGCGTAGTCATGGCCGATGATGAGGGCCTCGTCCACAGGCAGGCCCGCCTTCTTCAAAGACTGGCGGTAGCCGTGAACACGCTCTTGGTTAGCCGAGGAACCCGGCAGTCCCTGGAGACAGACGATGCGCCGGTGCCCGTGGCCGATGAGGTGGCGCATGGCCAGGCGGGTGCCCTGGCGGTGATCACTGGTGACACAGGGGCCGGTGAAGCCCGCTGGCACGCGATCCATCAGCACCAGCGGCCACTGCTCGGCCCGCAGCGATTGCAAATGCGCGGCCTCCAGCCCCACCGGGGCCACGACGAGGCCATCCACCCGGCGGCTGCGCATGAGTCGCACGGCCTCCGCTTCCACCTCCGTGCTTTCTTGCGAATCTGCCAGCAGCACGGAGTAACCCTGCGCGCGGGCCAGGTGCTCCACCTGTCGAGCCAGCGCGGCAAAGAAGGGATTCGACACATCCGGGATGATGAGGCCGATGGTCTGCGTGGTGCGCAGTCGCAGGCCCCGGGCGATCTCATTCACCACGATGCCCTGCGCCCCCGCCGCCTCGCGCACGCGGGTCTGAGTCTCCGCGCTGATGCGGTACGCCGCCGCCTTGCCACTGAGCACGCGGGAGACGGTGGAGACGGAAAGGCCCGTGGTTTCAGCCAGGTGTTTCAGGCCCTCTTGTGGGAAGGATGCCATGGATCTGCGGTGGGGGCTACTTCGTGGCCTTGGCAGGCTTTTTGAGGAAGACTTTGCGGTCCCAGTTTTTGGCCAGGGCCTCGGGCGTGGTGGTGGAGGCCAGGCCCTGCGCGGGCACCTCCAGCTTGCTGGTCCAAAGGATGCCATTCAGCAGCAGCTTGCGCTGGTTTTCATTCGCCCAGTTTGCATGCAGATCGCAGCCCGTGAAGCCAAAGCTGCGCCCTCCCGCAGGCCGTTCATAGGCCCAGGCCACGGTCTCGGCGCGGCCCGCGTGGGCTTTCGCCGCCTCGTTCTTGCGGCTGCTATCGGGCATGGGGCAGGCCAGCAGCGGCGTCACACCTTTTTCGGCAAAGTGCAGGTTATACAGCCAGCCATCTTTCGGCAAAGCAAAGGTGGTTAGGCCTTGGTTGATGGGGTGCGCAGGCACGCTGTCAAACTGCACATCCCAGTGCCCCCGGCCGCCGATGTCACTCTGGAACACAGCACCGAACCACTGCTTAAAATCCGCCGCGCGATCCGCCGGGCAGTCAATGGCCTGATGCAGGATGACCAGCCCCGTGCCTGCGGCGGCCAGCGACTGCATGCGGGCCCAGCGGTCTGGCGTGAGGAAGGACAGCTTGTCCCCGCCATCCATGTAGATGACCACGCAGCGCGCGCCCTCCAGCACCGCCTCATTTTTCGGCCAACCGTCTGCCACCATCACCGGCGCCACACCGGGGGCCTGTTTCAGCCAGTCCATGAGCAAAGCGCAACCGGCGAAGTATTCGTGCTGACCCGGTTTATTGCTCGGCGTGCCCGCCAGCAGCACCACCTTCGCCAGGGCCGGATCGCTCGGCAGCACCTCCAGCGGCACCTGCTGCTGTTCCAGGGTGAACTCAGCCTGCGCCGCAGCGGCGAGGAACACAAAAGGGAGTAAAAGGGAGCGCATGACCGCAGCGTGAAGAATGCCCCCGCCCGAGGCAAGCCCCAAAATGCGCCGCCCGCATTTGGCAGGATGGGTCAAAACGCCATCAAGCAACCGCATCCACCCCTCGGCCTCCGTCCGCCTGCTCCCGTACAGTACTCATCACTCTCCGAGTGATGCCGTTCGCTCACCCAGCCCCGTCCGCCATGGAGCGCACGCATCTTGCGTGCCGAGTTTCGCGTCTCGCGGAACTCCCATCTCATGCCCCGTCCGCCCCCTGGCTCCACCCCGCTGCGCATTGGGACAATGCGCCCTACCTTCCCCCTTGCACCCATCCCCAAACCTGACGGCGAGACGCCGTCAACCTTGAACCCCTCGGCCTCCGTCCGCCTCCTCACCGTACAGTACTCATCACTCTCCGAGTGATGCCGTCCGCCCCAGCATGGCCCCGTCCGCCCCCTTGCTCCCCCCGCCCTGGAAGGGCGCGAGAAAGGTCGCAGCCAGCCCTCCGTGCATGGTCGTTCTTTCCCGCACGCGGGACGGTGCTCAGGAAGGGAGAGCCTAACAATAGGTGTGGCCCATGAGAGCGAATGGTTGTTTCTCGCGCCCCTCCAGGGCGCAGCCCTTGCGACATCGTTCGTTCTTCCATCACCGGGGGTTCCCGCTCGTTCCTCGCTCCACCCCCGGCTACCTTCCGTCGCCCCTCCGGGGCGGGAGGATGAATCACTCTCCGAATGACCTCGTCCGCCCCCTTGCAGTACAGTATTCATCACTCTCCGAGTGATGCCGTCCGCCCCAGCATGGCCTCGTCCGCCCCCTTGCAGTACAGTACTCATCACTCTCCGAGTGATGCCGTCCGCCCCAGCCCAGCCCCGTCCACCCCCTTGCCCCCGCCCTGGAAGGGCGACGGAAGGTAGCCGGGGGTGAAGGTGCGCAGCACCGAGAACCCCCGGACCCCCACCTAACCAAAGACGCGTCACACCCGTTGCGCCCTGGAAGGGCGCGAGAAGCCCCTCCCATCTCACGTCCCCCCCTCCACTCCAACGACGCCGAAGGCCACCGTCCGGAGCGCGAGTTTCCAACTCGCCTAACTCCCCTCCCGCGTGCGGAGTCCTCCACCACCCCCGTTCGCCCCACCACCCACCCCCACCCCAAACCGCCCCAGAATGAAACACCGCAGAGGTAAGAAAGCCGCAGAGAATACCCTCCTGAAAAACCCTTCTCTGCGGTGTTCCCATCTCTTGCGGTGTATCTTTCTTGGAAGGTGCATAGGTCTAACGCGAAGGAGGACCTGAGATCCGAGCCCCCTTGGTCCCACCGCCGCTCCGAAATCGCGCCAGACTTTTCGCTTTCGCCGCCAGGCTTTGTTCTTTTAGTGGGGGCCATGACGTTGACATCGCTTCAAACTTCGGCCGTGCGGGAGCTGCCTTCTCAGGAGACGGGTGCCTGGTGGGACAAGCCGTGGAGCACGGGCTTTTACAAAGAGGTCGTCGAGTCATCCCTTTGGTTAGGCTACGAGGGGCTCCGGGGAGATCAGCAGGCGGATCGCCGCCACCACGGGGGCCCGGAAAAGGCGGTGTGCGTGTATGCCGTGGAGCACTACCCTTTTTGGCAAAAGACGCTGGCACTAGAGACGCTGCCCTGGGGGGCTTTTGGCGAGAACTTTTCCACCTCCGGCCTGCTGGAATCAGACGTGTGCATTGGCGATGTCTTTGCCGTGGGGGACGCGCGCCTGCAGATCTCGCAGCCACGGCAGCCATGCTGGAAGCTGGCGCGCCGCTGGCAGGTCAAGGACCTCACGGCGCAGGTGGAGCGCACCGGCTACACAGGTTTTTACTTTCGCGTCCTCCAGCACGGCAGCGTGCAGGCGGGCATGGGCCTTTCCCTGCTGGAGCGGCCCTTTCCGCAGTGGTCAGTGGCGCTGGCCAATGAAATCATGCACCACCGCCGGGGAGATGCGGCAGCCGCACGCGCCTTGGCGGAGTGCCCGGCGCTGTCGTCCAGTTGGAAGGACTCCCTGTGGGCCCGTGGATCGCTTTCGGCAGAGGCCCAGGAGAGGGCAAAACAGCAGCGCACCGTGGGCGAGTGAGAGGCCTCATTCCCCCTCATGCAGAGGCAATAAAAACACACTTCCCGTTAGGCAAGAGTCCCCCGACCGTCCCGCATGCGGGACGAGACGACCATGCACCAGCCCCCGGCCAAAGAACGTCTTCTTTCCCCACGTTCGCTCTGTCCCCCGATGCCGGAGGCATCGCAGCCGGTAGCCAGGGGTAAAGTGAGTCCCGCGTGCGGCACGAACGCACCCCTGGTGTGGACAAAACGCGCATTCACTCAGGGGCGCATCCTGGAAGGATGCCAGCGGCGTGCCCTCGGTCTAACATCCCCCGGGTGAATGGGGGGTGGATCGGCCTTTCTCCCGCCCCTCCAGGGCGCACCCCTTAGCGACACGTTTGGTTAGGCGAGGTCCAGGGGTTCCCGCTCGCCAAGCCTCGCTCCACCCCCGCTACCTTCTCCCGCTCCTCCAGGGCGCTCTTTGGACGTGGGCGTGCGCGACGGGACGACCATGCACGAACCCCACTCCGAGTGGTCTGCTTTCCACTTTCCCCCTTTCCTCATTTTCCCCCAACCCCACGACCCCACAAAAAAGCCCAGGCCTGTGACAGACCTGGGCTTCTCCAAAAAATCACTTCACCGTTGCCGGATCAATCCTCCGGCATCGCGCGGCCCTTCGTCTCAGGCAGGAACATCAGCGCCACCAGACCCAGCAGGAAAATCGCGCTCATGTAGGAGCAGGCATTGCGGAAGGCCTCCAGCTTCGCCTCCGGCGTCGTCGCGCCCGCCTTCAGCCCGGCCTGCAAAGTGCCGAGGGTGAAAGGACCGCTGGCCGCCACAAAACGACCCACATTGTAGCAAAAACTCGTGCCCGTGCTGCGAAGGCTCGTCGGGAACAGCTCTGGCAAGTAAATGGCAAACCCGGCGAACAGCGCCAGCTGGCAGCCGCCCATCACCGCGCTCATCCAGATATCGCCACGACCATTGAAAAGCTGGAAGTAACCGACGGTGGCCACCAAGGCAGCGACGTAAGCAATGGCGAAGGCCTTCTTCCGCCCCAGGCTCTGCGCAAACTTGGTGAACAGCAGCATGCCGATGAAGGCGCCGATGTTTTGGACGATCGAGTTCACCCCGATCCAGTAAGTCTTCTGGCCCGCGATCTCAGCCGCAGGCACGCCTTCCGCCTCCAGAGACCGCTGCATCACGTCCCCCACCAGCTCAGGGCTAAAGAAGCCGATGCCCCACAGACCGATCACCCCCGCGATGCACAGCACCATGCCCAGCAGCGCATTTTTGCGCCAGCGCACATCCCCCAGCAGCGCCGAGTAAGAGCCAAATTTCACCCCCGCAGCCTTGCCCGCCGCGCGCGCCTTCACCCACTTCTCAGGCTCCTTCAGACGGATCTGGATGAACACACACAGAAAGGCCGGCAGCGCGCCCACCAGGAACATGTACTTCCAGGACACGCCCGCCTCGATCACCTTCGTCTGCTCCAGGCGGCCCATCAGCATGCTCACGAGACCCGCCGTCACATTGCCCACCGCAGACAGCGCCTGCAGCGTGCCCAGGGCCCCCGTGCGGGCGCGGTCAGGCAGCGTATCCGCCACCAGCGCCACCGCCAGACCAAAGACCCCACCCACGCCCAGCCCCGTCAGGAAACGATAGACCGCAAAGTCCACCCACCCTTTGGAAAAAGCCGAAAGGCCCGTGCACACCGAATAAATCAGCACCGTCAGCGTCAGCGTCTTTGCCCGGCCGATACGGTCCCCCACGGAACCAAAAATGAGGCCCCCCGTGGCCCAGCCCGCCACGAAGATGGACGTGGCGTAACCGCCGTACTTGATCGGGTCCATGTCCGGCGGCAGCAGCGCCTTCATCGCCGAATTTCGCGCCAGGAGGAAAAGCTGCTGGTCCAGGCAGTCAAACAACCACGCCAGCGAGGCCACGATGAAAACAAACCAGTGATACGGCGTCAGGTGTTTGTACCACGGATCGTTATCGTCGGGAGAGAGGGCAGTTTGGCTCATGCGCGCGGAGAGTGAAGCAGGCATACCAACGTAGCAATCAGGAAATGCATTGCAGGAGAATGAAGAGAACCCCCAGCCCGCCCAAAGCCCCCCTTTCCGCCACCTCCTGAGCAAAAGCACCCCACCCGCCCCAGCATGGCCCCGCCGCCGTCACGACGGTGCCATCCCATTAGGCCAGGCAGCGGCGGAAAAAATCCACCGTCATCCCCAGCGCCTGGCGCGCCAGCTCCGCATCGTAACGCAGGCCCTCATCGCGCAGAAACGCATGCGCCGCATTGAACTCATGCCAGGTGAAGTTCACCCCCGCCGCCGTCAGTGTCTGGTAGATCAGCGCCCGGCCTTCCGCAGGCACATGCGGGTCCTGCCGCCCAAACACCAGCATCAACTCCCCCGCGATCTCCGCCGCACGCGCCAGCGAATCATCGTTCATGCCCGCCCCCAGACTGCGTTTATGCAGATCCGTCGGGTAAAAACAGGCCGCCGCCGCGACATCCGGCTGCAGCGCCGCGCGATACGTCAGATGCCCACCGATGCAGGGGCCAAAGGAACCCAGCCGCCCTGTGCAGGCCCCATGCCCCTTCAGGTAATCCAGCACCGCACGGTTATCGCCATCATAAGCCGACACCGGCTTCTCCGTTTTCAGGCGATTGCCCACGTCAGACCCCGCCTGATCATACGCCAGCACCGTTCCCGCCGTCAGGTACTCATGGTAGATCTCCGGCAGCGCCACCACAAACCCATGTCCAGCCAGAAACGCCGCCGTGCGCACGATGGGGCCCGTGAGCTGAAAAATCTCCGAGTGAAACAGCAACCCAGGGTAACGCCCCTCCCCCGCTGGCCGCAGGATGAGGGTGCGCATGGGCCCAGTAGGCGTGGAAAGTTCAACAATTTCAGGATCGCGGAGGGTCATGGTCAGAGGAAAAGCCAGTCGTTCACCGCCACCCTGGCAAGAGATACCCGAGCTGACAAGCGAACCATGCAGCACAGCCCCATCTTCAGCCCCTCTGGGCACCGACCGAACAAAAACACGCCTCGCAATACAATCACCCCGAGAACATCCCCACACGCCCTCCGTGCATTGCAGTCCCGTCCCGCACGCGGGACGGTCTGAGACGGGGTCTAACAGCAAGTGCAGCAGCCAAGAGCGAACACCCCCTTCACGCGCCCCTCCAGGGCGCATCCTTTTGCGACATCGTTGGTTATTCCAGCTCCGGGGGTTCTCGGTGCTGCGCACCTTCACCCCCGGCTACCCTTCTTTCGCCCTTCCAGGGCGGGTAGCCAAGGGGCGGACGGGGCTTGGTTGGGGCGGACGACATCACTCGGAGAGTGATGAATACTGTACGGTCAGAGGGCACACGGAGGCCGAGGGGTTCAAGGCGTGACGGCGTCTCGCCGTCAGGTTTGGGGATGGGAGCAAAGGGGGCCGGCGGGGATTGGCAGCTAAGGGTCGCCCACGCTCGCGTTTTCCCCCGATGCCGGAGGCATCGCAGCCGGTAGCCAGGGGTAAAGTGAGTCCCGCATGCGGGACGAACGCACCCCTGGTTAGGCCAAACCACGTGCCCACTCAGGGGCGCATCCTGGAGGGATGCCAGCGGCCTGCCCTCGCATCTCACGTCCACCTCCCAACTCCTACGACGCCGAAGGCCACCGTCCGGAGCGCGAATATTATATTCGCCTAACCTTCCCAGCGCGCCCGGAGTCGTCGTTCGTGTTCGTACGCGCCAGACCCATCCACCTTCTAAGACAGGACACACCGCAGAGATGGGAACACCGCATAGAAGAGTTTTTCAGGAGGGTTTTCTCTGCGGTTTTCTTACCTCTGCGGTGTTTCATTATAGGCGGGTTTGGGCTGGGGGTGGAATCGGCAGACGTGGGGGCGAACGAGGGTGGTGGAGGACTCCGCACGCGCTGGGAGAGTTAGGCGAGTTTGGAAACTCGCGCTCCGGACGGCGGCCTTCGGCGCGGGAGGAATGGAGGGGTGGGCGTGAGATACGAGCGCCTTTCTCGCGCCCTTCCAGGGCGCGCCATTTGCGACATCGTTGGTTATTCCGCCACCGGGGGTTCTCGCTCGCCAAGCCTCGCTTCACCCCCGGCTACCTTCCATCGCCCCTCCGGGGCGTCAGTACTCATCACTCTCCGAGTGATGCCGTCCACCCCCACACGCCCTCGTCCGCCATGGAGCGCACGCATCTTGCGTGCTGAGTTCTGCGTCCCGCGGAACTCCCATCTCATGCCCCGTCCGCCCCCTTTGCACCCACCCCGCTGCGCATTGGGACAATGCGCCCTACCTTGCCACCCTTTCCGTTAGGCCTCACCCCCCAAACCTGACGGCGAGACGCCGTCACACCTTGAACCCCTCGGCCTCCGTTCGCCCCCTAGCAGTACAGTATTCATCACTCTCCGAGTGATGCCGTCCGCCCCAGCTAGCCACGTCTGCCCCGTGGCTCCACCCCGCTGCGCATTGGGACAATGCGCCCTACCTTGCCGCCCTTCCCGTTAGGCCTCACCCCCCAAACCTGACGGCGAGACGCCGTCACGCCTTGAACCGCTCGGCCTCCGTGCGCCCGCTCCCCGTACCGTACTCATCACTCTCCGAGTGATGCCGTCCGCCCCAAACAAGCCCCGTCCACCCCCTGGCTCCACCTCGCGGCGCATTGGGACAATGCGCCCTACCTTCCCCCTTGCATCATCCTCCCGCCCCGGAGGGGCGACGGAGGGTAGCCGGGGGTGGAGCGAGGCTTGGCGAGCGGGAACCCCCGGTTGGGGGAATAACCAACGATGCCGCAAAAGGCTGCGCCCTGGAGGGGCGCGAGAAATGTGCGCCCGCTCTCCATGTTAGACTCCTACCAGACCATCCCGCGTGCGGGACGGGATGACAATGCACGAAGCCCTCACCGCTCCTCCACCCAACCCGGCGCGGGGTAGCTGCCGAGCACCTTCACCTTGGCGCCTTGGGTGGTCAGGTCTGCGATGGCTTCCTGCAGGGCCACCTCTTCATGATGCCCGCTGATCTCCAGGAAAAACCGCGCCTGCTCGCCGGTGAGGTCACCGGGCACGGGGCGATTTTCGATCTGGCGCACGTTGACGTTTCGGCTGGCGAAGACTTGCAGGACCTCCAGCAGCGCACCCACGCGATCGCGTGCATGCACCATGAGCATGGTGTTATCATGCCCGGTGGGGGCCCCGCTGCGGCGGCCCAGGATGATGAAACGGGCGCGGGTGGCGTGCTCGCGCGGGGAGGTGGAGAGCACGCGCAGGCTGTGCAGCTCTGCACTCAGCGGGGTGCCCAGGGCGGCGGTGCCGGGCTCACTTTCTGCATGGGTGGCGGCCAGGCTGGAGGAGGCGCTCTCGATGAGCGTGGCGTGGGGGTAGCACTGGCCTAACCAGGGACGGCACTGCGCCAGCATCTGCGGGTGGCCGTAGATGACCTTCACAGAGGCGGCATCGCCCTTCGCCATGACCACGGTTTCCACCTTCCAGAGGATCTCGGCATAGATCTGCAGCTCGGAATCCACCAGGTGATCCAGCGTGTGATGCACGGCCCCTTCGGTGGAGTGCTCGATGGGCAGCACGCCATAGTCCACGCCCTGGCAGGCCACGCGGGAAAAGACGCCCTCGGTGCTGGCCTCGGCCACGTAGGAGACGCTGTTGCCAAATTTATTGATGGCCACCTGGTGCGTCCAGCTCCCGGCAGGGCCGAGAAAGGAGATCTTCATGCTGTTTTCCAGCGCCAGGGCCGCGCTCATGATCTCGCGGAAGATGGAGCGGATGGCCTTTTCCGTGAGCAGGCCTTGCTGGGCGGCATTCAGCTCGCAGAGCTTGCGCAGCAGTTTGTCCTCGCGGCCGGGGACGTAGATGTCCAGGCCGTCTTTCTTTTTGATCTCGCCGATGACGTGCACCAGCTCGGCCCGCTCATTCAGCAGGCGGATGAGCTGTTGATCGATGGCGTCAATCTTGATGCGGGTATCTTCGAGGGACATGGGCATTACTCAGAGGCGGCGGGGGCGAGGGAAAGCTGGGTTTCCTCCGGGGCAGCGGCCCCAGGTTGTTCAGAGTCAGGGGTGGGCAGCTTCACGCGGCGCAGCTCGCTGGCGTTCGGCAGCTCGTCCAGCGTGCGCACGGCAAAGTGGTCCAGGAAGGCATCCGTGGTGCCATAGAGCAGGGGGCGACCGGGCAGATCGGCCCGACCTTCGATCTTCACCAGCCCGCGATCCACGAGCTGCTGCACCATGGCATCCACACTCACGCCGCGCACGGCCTCCACCCCGGCTTTGGTGATGGGCTGGCGGTAGGCGATGATGGCCAGCGTCTCCAGCGCCGGCTGGCTGAGGCGCTGCACTTTTTTCCCGGGGTAAAGCGCGCGGCACCACTCCACATAGTCCACCTTGGCGCACAGTCGCCAGCCGTGGCTGCGCTCGACAATGGTGAAAGCGCGACCGTCGGCCTCGTAGTGGGCCACCAGTTCATCAATGGCCACGCGCAGGCTGAGTTCATCCACCGTCAGCAGGGGCTCGATCCATTCCGGCACTGTTTCGCCCTCGGGCGTGGCATCGCGGATGTCCTTGGCCGTGTCCTTCACCGCCGTGGCCATCTGCGTCAGGGGCAGCGGCTCCTGGGTCGCAAAGAGCAGGGATTCAACGATGGCGTTCAGGTGCATGACGGGCCTGCCACCCAAAGCGAGCCAGCCGGGGGAGTCAAGCTGGGCTTCCGGGGGGGGAGGGGGGGCGAAGCCCCGTGGGCTCTTTTGCCACCAAGCATGCCCTTTTCACCCCAGCGCGCCCCTTTGCCCCCCCGCGCCTCCCTTTTAAAATCCCCCTAGCGCGGCCCCAGGTTCCGCCCACAGTGCGCCATGCTACGCCCCGCCCTGCTCGCCACCTTTGCCCTCCTGGGCAGCCTGCCTGCCGCCACGCCCTACTTTCCCCCGCCGGATAGCGCCGGGGGCTGGCGCGAGGCGACGGAGGTGAAACCTGCCCGCGACCTGGCGGGCGTGGACGTGGCGAAGCTGGAGCCCGCCTACATCACGGCGGAGCGCAGCACGGCCCATGGCGGCCTCGTCGTCGTCCGGCGCGGTTACCTTGTGTTCGAGCGTTACTTTGGCAAAGCCAGCCGGAATGCGAATCCCGACATGGCATCCACTGGCAAGGCCTTTTGCAGCATCGCCTGCGGCATCATGCTGGAAGAGTTTAAGGACAAAATCCCCCAGGGGCTGGACACGAAGGTCTTCAATGAAACCTACCTGCCCCAGGCCCTGCCGCTGAAAGATCCCCGCCAGGCGCAGATCACCCTGGGCCAGCTCCTCTGCATGACCGCCGGCTACTGGGGCGAAGGCCAGGCCCCCAGCGGTTATGTAAAAGGCGACCCGAAACCCCGCCCGCTGAAGCCCGTGAAAGGCCAGGACGTCAAGGCCATCGACCAGTCCTCCCTGGACGTGCCGCTGTGGTGCGATCCCGGTGCCGGATACTCCTACTCCAGCCCCTCCCCCCACATCGCCAGCATCGTGCTGCGCAACGTCAGCGGCATCGAGCTCAAAGACTACCTGCACACCCGCCTGGCCGTGCCCCAGGGCTGGGGCGCGTGGAACTACTGCCTCTACCGGGGAGATACGGTCATGGCGCATGCCAATGGCGCGGGTAGCACCGCGCTGCATGCCACCGATGTCATGCGTTTTGGCTACTGCCTGGCGCAGAAAGGCCAGTGGCAGGGCCAGCAGCTCGTCCCGGCCAGCTACATCGAAAAATGCCAGACCTGGAGCCCGTACAACCCCCACACCCCCTTCAGCCTCCAGTGGGAGCACAATGCCGATGGCCACGTGGCCGGGGCCCCACGCGATGCCTTTTGGAAATCTGGCGCGGGCGGCTTCTGCCTGTATGTGGTGCCCTCGCTGGACCTGGTGGTGTACAAACTGGGCGGCAAAGACGGCCAGTACGATGAAAAGCTGACCCGCCTCCCCCAGCCCCCACCCACCAGCGACCGCACAAGCTGGCAGCCGCCCGTGACGAATGCGTTCTTCGAAGGCCCCGGCGGCCTCGGTCGCCTGCTGGAAATGGTCTGCGCGGCGGTAAGAGTGGATTGAGCGGCGTGCCTTTCAGCCGGTCTGGAGACAACCATGGAAGAGACGGAAAACACGGAAAGGGGTGAGGTAAAATCATGGCTGGGTAAAATCATGATTGGTTAGGCCTGGGGCGAATGGGCGTTTCTTGCGCCCCGCCACTCCTGCGACACCGAGGGCCGCTGGACGGAGCGTGAATATCCTATTCGCCTGACTTTCCTGGCGGGTGCGGGGTGGCCATCGGTTTTCGTTCGCGATAGACCCATCCGCCTTCCAAGAAAAGAGACACCGCAAGAGATGGGAACACCGCAGAGAAGAGTTTTTCAGGAGGGTTTTCTCTGCGGTGTTCTTACCTCTGCGGTGTTCTTACCTCTGCGGTGTTCCAACCTCTGCGGTGTTTCATTCTGGGCCGGTTTGGAGTGGGGCGGAATCGGTGGATGGTGGGGGCGAACGGGAGTGGAGGAGGACTCCGTACGCGTGAGGAAAGTTAGGCGAGTTTGGAAACTCGCGCTCCGGACGGGGGCCTTCGACGCGGGAGGAATGGAGGGGTGGAGGTGAGATGTGAATGGCTCTTCTCGCGCCCCTCCAGGGCACAATGGGTGTGACGCGTTTTTGGTTAGGCGAGGGTCCGGGGGTTCTCGGTGCTACGCACCTTCACCCCCGGCTATTCTTCCGTCGCCCCTCCGGGGCGTACAGTATTCATCACTCTCCGAGTGATGCCGTTCGCCCCAAACAAGCCCCGTCCGCCATGGAGCGCACGCATCTTGCGTGCTGAGTTTCGCGTCTCGCGGAACTCCCATCTAGCGCCCCCCGTCCACCCCTTTGCACCCAGCCCGCTGCGCATTGGGACAATGCGCCCTACCTTCCCCCTTGCACCCACCCCCAAACCTGCCGCCGTCACACCTTGAACCCCTCGGCCTCCGTTCGCCCCCTTGCCGTACAGTACTCATCACTCTCCGAGTGATGCCGTCCGCCCCAAACAAGCCCCGTCCGCCCCCTGGCCCCACCCCGCTGCGCATTGGGACAATGCGCCCTACCTTCCCCTGCACCCCCGTTCTCTGTGCACCCACCCCCAAACCTGACGCCGTCACACCTTGAACCGCTTGGCCTCCGTGCGCCCCCTTGCAGTACAGTATTCATCACTCTCCGAGTGATGCCGTCCGCCCAAAACACCCCCGTCCGCCCCCTGGCTCCACCCCGCTGCGCATTGGGACAATGCGCCCTACCTTCCCCCTGGCCCCCGCCCCGGAGGGGCGACGGAAGGTAGCCGGGGGTGGAGCGAGGAACGAGCGGGAACCCCCGGTGTCGGAATAACAAACGATGTCGCAAGGGCTGCGCCCTGGAGGGGCGCGAGAAACAACCATTCGCTCTCATGGGCCACACCTATTGTTAGGTGCTCCCCGCCTCAGCACCGTCCCGCGTGCGGGATGGGACTGCAATGCGCCGAGCCCGATCCGGGCCCCCGTTCGCGCTAGACCTAGGCACCTTTCCAGTCCCCGTGCTGGCGCAGGCGGCGGCGTTTCCGCGCGCTCCGCTTTGCGGCCACCCACTGCCTACGCGCTAGGCGCGGGGGCGAGGGGGAAGTTCAGTTGCACCTGGGTGCCGTTGGGGCTGAGGCGGGTGAGGTGCAGGGAGCCGTTCATTTGATCGGCAAAGACGCCGAGGATCTTCAGCCCGAGACCGGTGGAGGCGGCGGTGTCGAAGTCATCTCTGAGGCCGATGCCGTCGTCGCGCACCAGGAGCTGGCCGCCCTGGGGGCTGAAGGTCAGGCGCACCTGGAGGCTGCCGCTGCGGCCTTCGGGGAAGGCGTGCTCGAAGCTGTTGGAGAGGGTCTCATTCAGCGTGAGGGCCAGGGGCATGAGCCACTCGGGCTCGATGTGGCCGGGCTGGAGGCTGAGCTGCACGGTCACGCGCCCGGCGGTCACTTGATAACAATCCCGCAGGCGCTGGACGAGGCCTTCGGCGAAAACTTGGAAGCTTTCACCCGTGCCGATGGCGAGCTGGTAGAGGTGCTGGTGCAGCTCGGCAATGGCGCGGACGCGATTTTGACTGGAGCGCAGGGCGCTGCGGGCGGTGGTATCCGTGAGGCTATTGGACTCCAGATTCAGCAGGCTGGAGATGATCTGCAGGTGGTTTTTGATCCGGTGATGGGTCTCGCTGAGCAGGAGCTTTTCACGGGAGAGATCGGCCACGGGCCAGGCTGCGTGCGGGGCGCTGGTGAGCGCATTGCGCAGGGTGGACCCCGGGGCGGAGAGAGGGGCCTGGATGGTGGGCTCAGGCTCGGGCGCTTCGACGATCTGGGTCAGCTCAAAGTCAAAACCGCCGCCGTCCGTGGCGGTGATGCGCAGGCGGGTGGGCTGGCGCTCGCCTTCGCGGGTGAAGCAGGGCATGTCCACGGGATCGGCCGACTGGGCCAGATCGGTAAGCTGGGCGTAAAAGCCGGTGGGGTCAGACGGGCGAAAGTGCAGGTGCAGGGCGCGACCGCGTGCCTCGGCCTCCGTGAGGCCCAGCAGGGTGAGGCCGTGAGGGGTGATAAATTTGATGCGGCCATTCACGTTCGTGCGCAGCAGCAGGTGCTCCTCTGGCGGCCGGGGGGCGGCCGAGGGCGTGGCGGACGGGGTGAAGAGGCTGGCGGCCTGGGTGGGCTGCACCTCCGGGGCACTGGCCCAGGCGTGGTGAGCGGGGGCCGCAGGGGCGGGCACGCTGGCGGCTGCGGCGGTGAGCGCGGCCACTTTTTTCTGGAGGAAGTGGATGGTGCAGTGGGGATCTCCCTGGGCATCCAGCACGGGGGCGATGGTGAGGCTGGCGGGCAGCAGGTGGCCGCCGGGCTGGCGCAGGTGGATGTCCACCGTCAGGCTGCGTTCCCCCGTCTCCAGCATCTGCTGCAGGGCCTCGCGGCGGGCGGTGGCGGAGTCTCCCTCCAACCACGCATCCAGGGCGTAGCGGCGCAGCTCGGTCTTCGGCTGGCCTAACAAACTTTCTGCCAAATGGTTCACTTCAAACACGGCGCCGGCTTTGTCCATGAGGACGACAGGCACGGGGTTTTCATGGAGGAGGGTGCGGAATTTCGCCTCCGTGGCGCGCAGTTGCTCCTCATGGCGGCAGTGCTCCGTGGCATCCTGGATGCAGATGAGCAGACCGCCACCGGGCAGGCCGGAGGGCTGAAACTCCAGCTCCTTCAGCAGGCCATCCGCCGTGGCCAGGGAAAAGGTGCGGGTGAGCTGGCGGCGCCACACGTCCTCGCGCCACAGTGTGGTGACCTCGTGCAGATGCTCCTCGGTGGGGCAGGCCGCGCCCAGCCAGTCCTCCACGGTTTCTTCGCGGGCCACGGGGCGGCCCAGCAGCTTCATGAGTGGCTCGTTTTGATAAACCGGGCTGCCCAGGTCATCCAGGACGAGGACGCCGCAGGGCAGGGCATCCAGGTAATGGAGCACGCGGGATTCCTTTTGGGTAAAGACGCGCTCGGCCTCATGCAGGGTGCGCAGCTCCTGGCGGGCGCGGGCGAGCTCATCCTGCACGCGGCGCAGCTCCAGCATCATGCCGGGGGGCTCTGCCGGGGCAGCGGGGGCTGCGGCAGGGGCGTGCTGGGCCAGGGCGGCCACGGCTTGCGCGATGGCGGGGAGATTCGGCGGTGCCGTGGGTGCGGGTGCGGCGGCGGGCAGGAGCGGGCGGGGCTCTGGCAGGGCCTGGGCGGGGAGAAGCAGGGCCAGGTAGTGGCTGCCTTCCTCGCCTTCTGGCCCTTCGGCCTCTTGGCAGGGGGTGATGAGCCAGCGCTGTGGCGGCAGGCGCTGGGCATCCGTAAACACCATGGCCTGCAGCGCGGGGATCTCTAAAACACTGCCCGTGGCCTGGCTATCGCGCGCCAGTTTGTCTAAAGTGGCGGCCCAGAGACCCGGGATGCGTGCAGACTCGCGCGTATCGGCAAAGACCTCCCACAGGGTGGAAAACCCTTCCTGGATGCCGCGGGCGAGGCCCAGCTCCATGGCGGCAGCGTTCGTCTGGTGGATGATGCCTTTTTCATCCAGGCGCAGCATGGGCAGCGGCGTCTTCGCCAGGTCGCCCCGGCGATCTTTCGGCTCGGGGGCCGGGGCCTCACCAGCGGCGGGCTCCTCCGGCGTCAGGGCCTGGATAGCGGCGGCATTGCCAAATTTTTCACAGGTGACCATGAGGCCGCCCACGCTGGCATCCTTCTTCCGCCGCCAGGGGCGTACTTCCCAGCGATAGACCACGCGGCGGCCATCGGGACCCGACAGAGCATCGTGCTCACTGCGCACCACGTGGCCCTGGAGGGCGCGGTCATAGACCTGCCGCCAGCCGGGGTGCATGCCGGGGAAGACTTCATACTGGCTGCGCCCAATCAAAGGATGCACCCCCTGTAAGGAAAACTCCTCCACCCAGGACCGATTCGCCAAAACGTAGCGCATTTGGTGGTCAAACATGGCCATGGCCACGGGCGCGTTCTCGATGAGTACGCCTAGGACCTGCTCCATTTCCTCCACCGGGCGGTCGGCTTCTCCAAACTCTTCCGACCCCGTCCGCGCATTCGGCGAGGGGGAATGTTTAGGTTGAATCACGTTGCGGAGGACGGAAGAGGACATTAGGAGGCCGGGAGGCTGAAAGTCGGAATTTTTTAAATATAAGCGAAGCTCAAGTTCTCAACAAGGCGAAACGTCATTGAAATGCGTCGCAAATGAGAAAATCACGGTCGCAGGGGTTTCATTCACGGTGGTAGGGTTCCTTCCGTAAAATGCTGTAGGCTCGATACAGTTGCTCGGCCAAAACGACGAGGGCAATCTCATGCTGAAGGGTAAACGAAGACAGCGTCCAGCATTCATCAGCTTGTTGACGAAAAGTGGCGCTGTGACCATCGGCCCCGCCGATGATGAGGCTGGCGCGCTTGGTTCCCTGGATGTCTTTTTGCTCGATCCAGCGCGCTAGATCCAAGCTGCGATAAGCCTTCCCGCGCTCATCCAGGATGATGCGCAGGCTCTCGGCACTGGCCTGCAAAAGCTGCGCCTCCACCTGCTCACGCGGGCCTTCTTTGACCACGACATGCTCCACCCGCGCCATGCGGCGGAGGCGATACAGGTAATCTTCCAGACCCAGACGGGCCCAGGGCAGCGCGGGCTTCCCCACAGTGATGATGCGCCAGTGCATAAAAAGGAATCGGGCAAAGAACAACGTGCTCTTTATTATGGTAAATCTAATAAAAGCGAAAAATTAAGCCGTTATTACAGTCACGCCTTGGCATTGATGTTGCATAATCTTAAAAAATCACTAGAATAAGAACGCGAATTCAAAAAAAACGCTCCCGCCATGCTGAACTCTCCGACGCTCTCCCGGCTCCGTCTGCCCCTCATGGGCATTACCGTTGCAGCTCTGTCCTCCTGTGCCATGCCTCCGCGTGAAGCCTGGAACCAGATCCAAAGCAAAGGCCTCATCAGCTACTACGTGGGCCATTCCTCCGGCGCACCGCTGAGCTCCAGCCCGAGCCGCCAGAACGTGGCCATGAGCACCCCTGTGGCTGCGCCGAAGCGCCAGGCCCCTGTGGTGGTCGCCTCTAATAATAGCAATCTTCCCGTGGCCCGCGCTGTCAGTGATCTCCCCGGTTACGTCCGTTCCCCCTACACCACCCCCGGTCGTCTGGTGGACGTGCGCGGCATGAGCGCTGGCTCTAAAGTCGTGTGCCCTTACACGCAGAAGCCTTTCCTGGTGCCGAACGGCCTCAGCGCCCCTGCTGCCCCGCAGGTGGCCGCAGCGCCTGAGCCCCGCGTGCGTGCCGAGCCTCAGCGCCCGCAGCCGAAGCCGCGCAGCTCCGTCACGGTCCCTGTACCTTCCAGCACCCCGGACAAAGTGGCCGCCATCACCCCTGCCCCTGAGCCGAAGCTGGAGCCTACGCCCGCCACCACCCCAGCGCCTAGCCCAGCCGCAGCCCCTGCTTCCGATCTGCCTTATGGCAACGCCATCCCTGGCCGCGCCGGCTTTGTCAACAGCCCCTACGCCGCCAAGCACCAGCTGGTGGACGTGACCGGCCTGCCGACCGGCATGGAAGTGAAGTGCCCTTACACCGGCAAACTCTTCCGCGTGCCACCGCAGTAGCCGACCCCTTTCCTCCTCGTTGTGGAGCTTTCCCCGCCTGGTGAAAACCGGCGGGGTTTTTTTGTGCCTGTCACCGTCCGCCCCTGGCTACCTTCCATCGCCCCTCCAGGGCGGGGGAGAGGGCAAGGGGGCAGACGGAGATTTCTCGCGCCCCTCCAGGGCGTACAGTACTCATCACTCTCCGAGTGATGCCGTCCGCCCCAACACGGCCACGTCCGCCATGGAGCGCACGCGTCTCGCGTGCCGAGTTCTGCGTCCTCGCGGAACTCCCATCTCCAGGCCCGTCCGCCCCCTTGCCCACCCCCCAAACCTGACGGCGAGACGCCGTCACACCTTGAACCTCTCGGCCTCCGTCCGCCAGCTCCCCGTACAGTACTCATCACTCTCCGAGTGATGCCGTCCGCCCCAACACGGCCACGTCCGCCCCCTTTGCACCCCCCGCCCTGGAAGGGCGAAAGCCAGTAGCCGGGGGTGAAGCGAGGCTTGGCGAGCGAGAACCCCCGGATCCTCGCCTAACAAATAGCGTGGCAAGGCATGCGCCCTGGAAGGGCGCGAGAAAAGCGCTCGGATCTCACGCCCACCCCTCCATTCCTACCTCGCCGAAGGCCCCCGTCCGGAGCGCGAGTTTCCAAACTCGCCTAACTCTCCCAGCGCGCACGGAGTCCTCCCCCACCCTCGTTCGCCCCCCTTATCCACACTTCCCGTTAGGCCCGTGCCCCAGACCGTCCCGCTGCGGGACGGGATTGCCGTACAAAGCCCGCAACCACCCCTCCCTCTGCTTTTCCACTTTCCCCATCTCCTCAGGAGCGCACGCTGGGCAGCGGGCGCAGCAGCCACAGTCCTGCGAGCAGCAGTGCCAGGGGCAGGAGAAACTTCACCACCTCCGCCACCTGCTCCATCACGGCCAGCAGGTTCGCTTTCCACTCAAAGCGGGCTCCGTTGGGCGTGCTCATGTAGAGGTGATTTTGCCGCGTGCGGATGAGGTCTGCCATGCGTGGGTGGTGCCCGTAGCTGGCGGCCAGCAGGGGCTCATCGGTCGCCAGTTCATCCAGGCTGGCCACTTCCCCATTTGCCTGGGTGGGGATGACCTCAAGGTCGGGATCATACAGGTGCCAGTCGCCCCCATACCACACCTCCAGCACCACGTGCCCCTGCAGGCCGATGTGCCGCGCCGGGTAGCCCTGGGCCAGGGCCATGTCCATCATCACATAAGATGCCTGGTCACACAGCACGGTGCTGCCGTGCGCTACGATGAGCCGGGGGGACCACATGTGCCCCAGGGTGGGGTGCAGCAGGCCGGCAGCGGCCAGGATCCAGTTGCTGGCCAGCGTGTGGTGCGCCTCCTCATGGGTGAAGCGCGCGGCCACCAGCTCGCACAGCGCGCGCATTTTTTCCGCATCGGTCCCGGCGGCGGCCATTTTTTCCACCGCGCGGGCCCGCAGCCGCGTGTAGTCCGTGAGCTCTGCCGCCAGGGCAGGGTCAAATTTTTCTCCCGGGCGGGCCGGCTCCCGGTGGTCATGCCCCCAGGAGGTCCACTGCCCCAGGGCGGCGATGCCCAGCAGCCCCACCCCCAGCACCGCGCAAAGGCAGCCGATTAAGCGGCGGGATGTAGAGAGGGAGCGGGCCATGCGTGTAAAATGTAAGGGCAATGAAGACTAGGACGAACGAAAAACGCTTTTTTCAGCCGGAAAAAGCCTCTTTCGAACCATCGGCGACACCTTTTTCAGCCTTTCCGGCCAGCCACCCGCCGGGCCATCAGCCGCATTCATCCACCCCATGAACAAAATCCCCTTTGCCAAATATCCCCCCGGCAAGTATGACTTCCGCCCCCGCCCAGGCGGCCTAACTTACCCCTACTGACTGAAAATGAGCCAAAAAAGTGACTTCGGATTGATCGGCCTTGCCGTGATGGGCCAGAACCTAGTGTTGAACGTGGAAAGCCGTGGCTTCCAGGTTTCCGTGTTTAACCGCACCACCGCCACGACGGACGAATTCATCGCCAAGCACCCTGGCAAAAAGCTCGTCGGCGCCAAGACCCTGGAAGAATTTGTCCAGTCCCTGGCCACTCCCCGGAAGATCCAGATCATGGTGAAGTCCAACGCCGTCAAAGACAGCGACCGCGATGCTGTGGACGCCGTGATCGAGCAGCTCATCCCCCTCCTGGAAAAGGACGACATCGTCATTGATGGTGGCAACAGCTACTACCTGACCACCGAGCGCCGTGACAAATACCTCGCCGAAAAAGGCCTCCGCTTCATCGGCGCAGGCGTCTCCGGCGGTGAAGAAGGCGCCCGCAAAGGCCCCTCCATCATGCCTGGTGGCCCAGCCAGCACGTGGGAAGTGATGAAGCCGATTTTTGAGAGCATCTCCGCCAAAGTGGACGGCGAGCCTTGCGTGATCCACATCGGCACCGGTGGCGCTGGCCACTACGTGAAGATGATCCACAACGGCATCGAGTACGGCGACATGCAGCTCATCTGCGAAGCCTACAACATCTTCAAAAACGCTGGCTTCACCACGGATGAAATCGCCAAGGTCTTCACCGACTGGAACGACGGCGACATGCAGAGCTACCTCATCCAGATCACCGGCAAGGCCCTGGAACAGAAAGATCCTGAGACCGGCACCCCAATCGTCGAACTCATCGTGGACAAAGCTGGCCAAAAAGGCACCGGCCAGTGGACCCTGCTGAACGCGGCTGAAAACGCCGTCGTCATCAGCACCATCAATGCCGCTGTGGAAGCCCGCATCCTTTCCTCCAAGAAGAAAGCCCGCGTGGCCGCCAGCAAAGAACTCACCGGCCCGACGGTGAACATCACCACGGACAAAGCCGAGCTCGTCCAGAAAGTGCACGATGCGCTCTACGCCTCCAAGGTCATCTCCTACGCTCAGGGCCTGGACCTGATCAAGACCATGGGCGAAGCGAAGAACTGGGGCCTCGACCTCGGCCGCATCGCCTCCATCTGGCGTGGTGGTTGCATCATCCGTGCCCGCTTCCTCAACAAGATCACCGACGCCTACCGCGAAAACGCAGAGCTGAGCAACCTCATGCTGGCCCCCTTCTTCAAGGACCTCCTGAGCAAGACCCAGCAGAACTGGCGCGAAGTGGTCTCCCTGGCCACCCTGAACGGCATCCCCGTTCCGGCTTTCTCCGCCTCCCTGGGCTACTACGACAGCTACCGCGCCGAGCGCCTGCCAGCCAACCTGCTGCAGGCCCAGCGCGACTTCTTCGGCGCCCACACCTACGAGCGTACGGACAAGCCTGAAGGTGAGTTCTTCCACACCGAGTGGCCAGAAGTCATCGGCTAACCCCGGATGAGGATGGGCTTCGGCACCTCCTCGTTTCATTTCAAGGCGACTGAGGGAAACCTCGGTCGCCTTTTTTTGTGCCGTTGTTAGGGGCCAGGCAGGGTGGTCCCTGGCGGACGGTTTGGAATGGGCCTAACGAAAAGTGCGGACCAGGATGGTGGAAGAATCCGAAGGCCACCGACCGGAGCGCGAGTTTCCAAACTCGCCTGACTTTCCTCCCGTGTGCGGAGTCCTCCGTTATTTCCGTCCGCCCCCTGGCTCTACCCTTGCCCTTCGTCCCCCGCAGCCCCCCCAAACCTCACAGCGAGACACCATCACACCTTGAACCCCTCGGCCCCCGTACGCCCCCTTGCAGTACAGTACTCATCACTCTCCGAGTGATGCCGTTCGCCCCAACCCACCCCCGTCCGCCATGGAGCGCACGCATCCTGCGTGCCGAGTTTCGCGTCCTCGCGGAACTCCCATCTAGCGCCCTCGTCCGCCCCCTTGCACCCACCCAAACCTCACAGCGAGACACCATCACACCTTGAACCCCTCGGCCCCCGTACGCCCCCTTGCAGTACAGTACTCATCACTCTCCGAGTGATGCCGTCCGCCCCAATCCACCCCCGTCCGCCATGGAGCGCACGCATCCTGCGTGCCGAGTTTCGCGTCCTCGCGGAACTCCCATCTAGCGCCCTCGTCCGCCCCCTTGCACCCACCCAAACCTCACAGCGAGACACCATCACACCTTGAACCCCTCGGCCCCCGTACGCCCCCTTGCAGCACAGTACTCATCACTCTCCGAGTGATGCCGTTCGCCCCAACCCACCCCCGTCCGCCCCCTTGCATCCCGCCCTGGAAGGGCGAAAGAAGGATAGCCGGGGGTGCAGCGAGGCACGAGCGAAAACCCCCGGACCCTCGCCTAACCAAAAACGCGTCACACCCGTTGCGCCCTGAAGGGGCGCGAGAAGGACACTCGCATCTCACATCTCCCCCCTCCACTCCTCCCGCCCCGCACACCCTCGACCGGAGCGCGAGTTTCCAACTCGCCTAACTCTCCCTGCACCCCCATTCGCCCCCACGCGTCTCCGTTCGCCCCAACCCCATCCCCTTTCCAAAAAAGGCAACACCGCAGAGATGAAATAACCGCAAAGAAGCGGTTTCCTCGGCGGTCTTCCTACCTCTGCCGTGCCCCATTCTTGGCCGCCCTGGGCGGGAAGAAAGTCCGGCGAATTTAAAAAAATCGCACTCCGTCCCGCGTCCCATCGGGATCACAGAAACGAAAGCGTGCACAAAAGATCCGCCCACCCCCACGCACCCTTCCAGGACGTAGCTGCCTGCGCCAGCAGGTGGTCTTCGAGAAGGTGCCTAGGTCTAGCGCGAACGGGGCCCGGATCAGGCTCAGCGTATTGTCGTCCCGTCCCGCACGCGGGACGGTCTGGGAAAAGCCTAACGGGAAGTGTGAACTGCCCCCTTCTCACACCCCCAACCCCGCAGCCAGGACGTAGCCGCCTGCGCCAGCAGGTGGTCTGGAAGGTGCATCGGTCTAGCGCGAACGAGGGCGGACGTTGCGTGCAGGTGCGAAGCCTCGAAGCGAATGCCCACACTCCTCTCGGTCGGTGCAAGCGGGCGGACGGCATCACTCGGAGAGTGATGAATACGGTACACCCCGGAGGGTCGGCGGAAGGTAGCCGGTGCTGGAGCGAGGCTTGGCGAGCGAGAACCCCCGGTTGAGCGAATAACCAACGATGCCGCAATGAGATGCGCCCTGAAGGGGCGCGAGAAACGCCACCAGCTCCCCCTTCACCACCTCCCTCCAGAAGAATGCAGAGACCGCACGCTATTTCCGGGGCTTTTTACCCTTGGGTTTCTTCATTTTCCCCTGAATGCGTTTCCGGATCCGCTGGGCGTCCTGGGTTTCGGGATGATCCGGCCCCAAAACCTGGGTCAGTCCCACCTCCGCCCGCTGCATGAGAGCCAGCGCCTCCGGTAACTGACCTTGATCTTCCTGGTTGACGGCTAGATTGCCAAGGCTCCTCAAGGTGTCTGGATGCTCGGGTCCCTGCACCCGCTCGCGGATATTCAGTGCCTCCCGATGCCCCGCCTCCGCCTCGGCATACTTCCTTTGGGAAGCCAGGGCATTGGCCAGATTCATGCGGCTATTCAAGGTGGATGGATGCTCGTCCCCCAGCACACGTTCCTGGATAAACAACACCTCCCGATGCTCCACTTCCGCCTCGGCATACTTACCTTGGGATACCCGGACAACGGCCAGATTGTTCCGGTTGCTCAAGGTCTCCGGATGCTCAGCTCCCTGCACCCGCTCGCGGATGACCAGCGCCGTCCGATGCTCCATCTCCGCCTCATCATACTTGCCTTGGGAATGCAGGGCAGCGGCCAGATTCATCCGGCTAGCCAAGGTGTTTGGATGCTCGGCACCTAAAAGATCTGTGCGATGCCCCAAGGCTCGACGAAGCAGGAGCTCAGCTTGCTTACCATTACGCAGCGAATACCAGAGAAATGTTCCATAATCGTGTAGGCGATCGTGGTTTTCGGGATCAGCCTCATAGGCGCCGCGTATCAGTTCCTCAGCTTCCTTAAAGCCCTGCTTTTCATCCGCCAGGAACTCGCCAAAGGCGCACATGAGGTCACCATTTTCCGGGTGTTTTTCTAGAGCCTCACGGTAAAGGGCCTCGGCCTTGTCTTTGTCGAGTTCGGCCTGGGCGCGGAGGATCCAGAAGTCAGGTGTGTCTTCGATGGGAAGCTGCTTGATCGCGGCACTGGCAGCTTCGCCGAGATCTTTGGCCTCTGGGGTGGCATCCTCGGCCTTGGAGGCATCAAGGGCGGGCAGACCGAGGTCTGTCAGTTGCTTGGTGAAACGTTTAACTCGCTCCTCGTGATGTTTTTGGAGATCATGCACGGGATTGGGAATCCCCAAGGTCTGCATGAGGTGCAGCATCAACTCATCAAAGCCTGGGATGCTGACCAAGGCCCCCTGATGCTTGGCCAGCAGGCTCTTGACCCTTTCGATAGGCGGGTCATTCCGCCAGACGCACCAGTAGAGACCATCAAAGAAACCTTTGTCGAGCGTCTCCAGATAACCCATGAGACTGCCATCATTGCCACCGTAACCAATGAAGATGGGGGTGAAGTGACGAAGAAGGTCCGTCAAGGGCTTCACCCAAGCGGGATCAAGATCGGTAATATCGCCCGCTGCACTGCGTGGGTGGAACAGGAAATCACGATGAATTTTGACCACCAGAGGCCGGTCGAGCTGAGGGGTGATGAACGAGGCTAGGTTCTCATGATTGCACTGAAGGGGTGCGGTCCTACTGTACAAGAAAAGCGCGTCGGCGACGAGGTTGTCGAAGTTGGTGGTGATGACCACCTTGTGCTGCTTATTGGCCAAGATGTGGGCGAGGATGGAATAACCAAAACTGGGTTCTTTGCCGGAAAGAAGCTTTTGAATCTCCGCATGGCCAAAGCGCGGTGGCCCGGGAAACCGTTTGGCATAGACCTGCCCATAAAACTCCTCCCGGCGGCTATAGTCGAAATTGGGAATACTCAGGTTCGCCGCCGTGGCCCACTTCGCCAGCTCCGCCTTGGGTTCATCGGCATCCTGGTGCAGCACCTTTAGCCAAAGATCCACCAATCCCTTGCCCGTGGGAATGCCGGATTGGATAGACGCTCCCGACCCGAGAATGAAGCAAAACGGCCGCGCAGGCTGATCATCGTTTTGGTCTTTAACCTGCCGGAGAAATTGTTTGAGCGTGAGAGGCTCCTCGTTCATGCCACCCCCTTATCCATCCGTAGCACCGGGTAAAAGTTTTTATTCAGCGACTACGGGATTTTTCTCACAGAATGGAGAACCGTTTGCCCCCAGCTACCCGCTTTCGTCCCTCCAGGACGAGGGGGCCATCCATTGCGATGCGGCCTTGGACTAACAAGAGGTGTGTTCGCCCCTTCATGCAGCCGCCTGCGCCCGCAGGGGGCTCTTTGCAGACGCCCCGTCTTTCACCTCGAAGCCCTCAGCCCAAGGAGTGAGGGCTTCCAGCCCTCTCCATCCCCGGAAGCTGAGGCCAGGAGGCCTCACTCCATGGGGCGGCAACGCCCCCCCCCGCATCACTCCCACTCGATGCTCGCCGGCGGCTTCGTGCTGATGTCATACAGCACGCGGTTCACACCCTTCACGCTGTTGAGGATCTTGTTAGACGTGTTGCGCAGAACCTCATACGGCAGTTCCACCCAGTCCGCCGTCATCGCATCTTCGCTGATGACCGCACGCAGAGAGATGGCCTGCTCGTAGCTGCGTTCATCCCCCTTCACGCCCACCGTCTTCACCGGCAGCAGCGCCGCGTAGGCCTGCCACACGTGCTGATACCAGCCACTGCGATGCAGCTCCGCGATGAAGATGGCATCTGCCTGCTGCGTGGAAAGGATGCGCTCCGGCGTGATCTCACCGGGGATACGCACCGCCAGACCAGGGCCTGGGAAAGGATGCCGCCACAGCGCGCGATGCGGGATGCCCAGGCTGGCGCCCAGCGCGCGCACTTCGTCCTTAAACAGCTCGGCCAGAGGCTCCAGCACCTTGCCCTGCGCCTTCAGCTCCATGATGCGGTCCACCCGGTTGTGGTGGGTCTTGATCTTGCTGGCGATCGAGCCGCTCGTCGCGCTCTCGATCACGTCCGGATACAGCGTGCCCTGGGCCAGCAGCTCCACGTCATCCGCCAGTTTCCAGAATTCCTCCACAAACAGCGTGCCGATGATGCGGCGCTTCTGCTCAGGGTCCGTCACGCCTTTCAGCGCACCCAGGAAGACCTCGCTCGCGTCAATCTGCTCGATGGGCACACCCACCTCTTCAAACAGCACTTTGACCTCGGCAGATTCATTCAGGCGCATCAGCCCGGTATCAATGAAAATGCAGCGCACCTTCACCCCCGCACGTGCCAGCAGCACCGCCAGCACCGTGCTATCCACACCACCGGACACGCCGCAGATGACTTCGCGGTCACCCACGTCTGTCTTGATCTGGGCGATCATCTGGTCCTTGAACTCCTGAATGTCAAACTTCGCCAGCTTCGCGCCACTTTCCGTGAGGAAGTTTTTCAAAATGGCCGTGCCCTCATGCGAGTGAGTCACCTCCGGGTGAAACTGGATGCCCCAGCAGCGGTCGCTCCACTTCAGCGCCACCGGCACCGCATCTTCATTCGTGGCGATGACCTGCGTGGTCGCCGCCAGGTTCGCGCAGGTATCGCTATGGCTCATCCACACCTGAGACTCATGGGAGATGCCTTTGAAAAGATCCGCATGCTCCGTCACCACCAGCTTCGCTGGGCCATACTCGCGCGTGACGCCCGGCTTCACCGTGCCGCCGTGTTTGATGTTCAGCAGCTGCATGCCATAGCACACGCCCAGCACCGGCACGCCAAAGGCCAGCAGCTTTTCAAAGTCCACGTCTGGCGCATCCACTTCCGAGGTACTGCGCGGGCCGCCGGAAAGGATGATGGCCCCAGGGTTCTTCAGATTCGCCAGTTCCGCCGGCGGGTACAGGTGGGAAACGAAGCCCAGCTCGCGAACGCGGCGGACGATGAGCTGAGAGTACTGAGAACCGTAATCGAGTACGGCAACTTCGTGGTCGGTCATGGAATGTAAGTCAGAAAAAGAGAGTCAAAAAACGCGGCCACCGGAGCAGCCGCCAAAGGTCACAGCAAAGGGGATTAAGACGGCTCGTAATTCACCGGCTCTTCCGTGATCACCACGTCATGCGGGTGGCTTTCCTTCAGCCCGCCCGCCGTGATGCGGACAAAGCGCGCCTTCGCCCGCAGCTCATCCAGATTATCCGCGCCCACATAGCCCATGCCCGAGCGCAGACCGCCCATGAGCTGGAACACCACATCCGCCAAAGGTCCCTTGAAGGGCACGCGCGCCTCCACGCCTTCCGGCACCAGTTTGCCCGAGCTGTTTTGCCCGTAGCGGTCCCCTGCCCCCTTGCGCATGGCCTTCAGGCTGCCCATGCCCCGGTATTCCTTAAAGGTGCGGCCCTGCCACTTCACCATGTTGCCCGGGCTTTCCGCCGTGCCCGCCAGGAGGGAGCCCAGCATCACGCAATCCGCCCCACCAGCCAGCGCCTTCACGATATCGCCAGAGTAACGAATGCCGCCATCGGCAATCACCGTCACGCCGCGCGGGCGGCACACCTCAGCCACCTCCTGCACCGCCGTGAACTGGGCCATGCCCACGCCCGAAATGATGCGCGTGGTGCAGATGGACCCTGGGCCCACCCCCACCTTGATGGCGGAAGCCCCCGCCTCCACCAGGTGCAGCGCCCCGTCCTGGGTCACCACGTTCCCCGCCACGATCGGGATGCTGCCACCCACACGCTCGCGCAGCCGGCGGATCACGTCCGCCACCCGCGTCGTGTGGCCCGTGGCCGCGTCAATGAACAGCGCATCCGCACCCGCCGCCACCAGGGCCGCGCCACGGTCTGCACAGTCTTCACCCACGCCCACCGCCGCGCCCACGCGCAGCTGGCCGTTCGCATCCTTCGCCGCACTGGTAAACATCTGGCGCTTCACCACGTCCTGCTTGGTGATCAGCCCGGCCAGTTTGCCCTTCGCATCCACCAGCGGCAGTTTTTCAATCCGGTGCGTGTACAGGATCTTCAGCGCTTCATCAAAGGTCGTCGTCGGCGTGCCGATAGCAAGGCGGTCGCGCGGCGTCATGATCGTGGAGACCGGCGTGTTTTCGTCCTCGATGTACCAGAGGTCACGGCTCGTCACCATGCCCACCAGCGTGCCATCCGGCTCCACCACGGGGAATCCACTCACACCCTTTTCATGCATCAGGCGCTGCAGCGCCCCCAGCGTCGTCTCCGGGCGCACCGTGTGCGGCGTCTGGATGACGGTGTTTTCAGAGCGCTTCACCTTCGCCACCTGCTCCGCTTGATAATCGATCGGGATGTTGCGGTGGATGACCCCCAGGCCACCCTCGCGTGCCAGGGCGATCGCCAGCTCCGCCTCCGTCACCGTATCCATCGCCGAGGATAGGACCGGAATGTTCAGCTGGATGCTGTTGCCAAAAACCGTGCCCAGATTTACCTCTCCAGGCAGAACCTGGCTCAGTCCAGGCAGGACCAATACGTCATCAAAACTCAGTGCAAGGGAAGGAATATCGCCCATGTGCCATCTAAGCGGCACTCCAGCGAGTGTCACGCAGAAAGTGCACCCAAACCGCACAAATCACGGACGATACACCCGCGTGCGCCCCGTGTAGGAGTCAATCTGCACACAGTAATAGTTATCCGGTGCCTGCGAATTGTCGGCTTCCCGCGATTCCACGATGATCATGAAACTCTCGTCAAAGTTCGGGATCGTGTACGCACGCGCCATTTCATTCACGTCCGAGTCCGCATTCGCCACCTGTGAAAGCACCCGCATGCTGCCATCGGGGTAAAAACGCAGCGCAGCGTAGTACACATCCCCACCCTCGATGTTCCCCGGCGGGGTGAAGAGATACTGGCCCGTCTGGTTCTGGATCTGCGGCACCTGCGTCTCCAGCAGTGGAGACAGCTCCTCCTTTGAGGAAATGATGATGCCTGAGTCTAGGAAATACGGGTCTGAAAGCGCCTTTTGCACCCCATTTGGCAGGCTCTGCACCACCTGGTACGCATAAAAGGAATTGTCCGCTGGCCGATCCGCCGAGCTATCCACATACCGGTAAAACCGCAGCTCCACCTCAGAGCTCAGCGCCACCGCACTCTGCTGCGCCAGGCTGATGCGGTTCACCAGACCATCCCCCGCCGAATTCAGGCGCGTGGAGCGGACCACATCAATCAAAGCCGGAGCCGCCAGGGCAATGAGCAAAGCGATAATACCGACGACCGTAAGCATCTCCACCAGGGTAAATGCGGCCGCAGGGCGACGACGAAGAGCGGTTCTCATAACAAAAGGAACTTCAAAAAAAGACAGACAGATTAGTTATTCGACTTCGCTCCGCGCAAAGCCACCGTGGCGGAAAAAATCCGGTATTTCACATTCTGCTCGGACAGAGCCGTGGCGATGTTTTGCATCGTCAGATTCAGGTTCTCCGCACCACCCGTATCCAACTGACCATTGATGATGTCTCCCAGTGGCGGCGTGGCAGGGTCTCCCGTCTGGCTCAGGCGATCCGCCGTGCGTTCATCAATGGCCACCAAAATCACCCGCACCATCGGCGGCAGGCGATGCAGATTGCCTTGGTTCTGATTAGTCGCCCCAGGGACATTGGCCGAGTCAAAATCAAAGGTGGACTGCAGCTCCACCTGCCCACCCTGCACCGGTGTCTCCAGCTGCGGGGCCACGATCAAAGCCACGATGTTATCCGCAATCGGGCGTGTCAGCCCACGATCCGTCGGCTGCTCCTCATTTTCCAAAGGCACCCCCGCTGCCGCGAACCAATCATTCGTCGCCGGTCCCTGCACCGCTGCCGCAGCCGGATAGATCAGATTTTTCTCCGCTGGCGGAGAAAACTCCATCAAACGGTAGCGATACTTCGGCGTGATAGCAGGCAGCACCGCTGGGGTAAAAAACGCGTCGGAGGTGTATTGCACAAAGTAACCCCGGCCACAGAGCAGGCGATCCAGCCCCACAAAATTCGGGTCATGGGCCACACCCAGAGGAGCCTGGAAAAACACCGCGTGCCCAGGGGTATTTCCCCCGCCGCCACCCACATCCAGCAGATCCTCCGCACGCTTCGAGACAAAACGCAGGTCGGATTTACGGATGTAATTCTGCGGCGCCGTCGTCGTCACAGCCGTCACCCCATCCTGAAGATAGGAGGTATCATAATCAATGTACGAATTCAAAGTCGCCTGACTCAGGTTACGCGTGATGATGTCAAAGGCCGTGCGGGCCTCACGGAACTGACTCACCCGGGCATTGGATTGCGTCCAGGTACTCTGCACCGTCCCGATCACCTGCGCACTCACGAGCAGCAGGATGATCAAGACCGTCATCGAAACCAAGACCTCCACCAGGGTGAAGGCAGCCCCTCTCCGCAGAGAAGAGGCTGAAACTGAGAAATATCGAAAGCTCATGGCCAAAAGTGGGGGGCTACAAACGGTTGGATTAAGGAGCGAAGCGCTTGGACTCAAGCACACGGAAGCGGTAGTAATTTTCCAGCGGCTTCAGGGCAAAAGGATTCACCGAGGACGCATAGTCCACACTGATCCCCGCTGCCGTCAGGTCAGCCTGGTCAATGTAACGCTCGATCAAGAAGGAACCGCGGAACTCACCGCTCGGCAGGTCCAGCTTCGGATCAAAGACATTCGCCGCCACAGAGCGCCGCGCCTTGCGGATGGCCTGGGCCCGCACATGCACCCGGAAGGTGTTCGAGCGGGTGGTGAACTTCGCATACAAATTCGCATACGGACGCTCACGGGTATTGTCCCCTGTCGCACAATGCTCAGACCAGAAATTGGCCATGGCAGTCGCGCGGGTGCTCGGGTTGGCCACGGCTGAAGCCAGCACATTCTTTGCGGCAGGACCAGAGGTCTCACCTGGGATCAGGTGCACTTCACAGAACTGTGAAGCCGTGCGGAAGAGCCCTGCTTTGAACCCGCTGGAAAGCGTGTTGGAGAAGTTAAAGCGCTCTTCAAATTGGCGCAGCGTCCCCTGCACCGTCTTGTCCAGGTCGTTGTCCGCCCACCAGTTACGGGCACCATTCTTGAAGGAATCGATCACGATCGGGCGGTGCCAGTATTTGTTCTGCGCCTCACTGCGGAAGGTGGGCGGGCTATCGCCATTCGTCGTCCAGCCAGACAGCACGCTCTTAGACTCCTCATACTCGGGGTTCGGAATCGCCGAAATCATCTCCCCCTTCATCGCCGCATGCAGCGCCGTCGCACGGCGGATGTGCGTGAATGGCATCATCTGGTAGTTCAGGTTGATCTTCCCGGCCGTGGAAAGCGGCTCGCTGATCGCATACGGCTCCACCACGGGCATCCAGAACAGATCCAGAAGGTAGTGATCGGGCGGGGAAGTTGCTCCTGGGTGGTTTGGCTCAGCCGCTTGGTTAGCCCCCGTGCGCCCCGTGTCATACTGGCTGTAGGGCCGGAACAGCAGGTTCGTCCAGGCACCTTCACCATTGGTTCCCCAGATTTTGCTCGGCAGGGAACCCATCACCGCCGGAGACGGCACCATGCGGTTAGGCGAGAAGAAACTCCCCGCACCGCTGGCAAAGCGGGCACCCTGACCATTCGAGCGGAAATACGTCGCACGCCATTTCTTCGGTCCTGGCCAGCCAGTAAGGGTAAAGTCTCCCACAGCAAAGTTACCTTCGTCCACTTTGCCAATGTAGGGACCGACACGACCACCTGGATCGCCGTCATCAAAGTCATAGTATTTCTGGAAGGCCCTCACACCCACCGGCGAGTGCGGCACGTCAGGCGTGCGGCCTGCACCCGCTCCATTCGTCCCATCCAGCCTCACGTTCTTCGGCAGGATGCGCACATACTGGTTGGTATCGTTCGTGTTGATCGGGTTCCCCCGGTCAAACCCAGGCTCAGTCCCCGCTGTGTAGGAGGAGAAATTGTGCGCCGCGTAGGCATTGGTCTCGTTCCAAAGCGGGTGCACCACCCACTCGGTCTCTTCCACCGTCTTTTTCGCCGCGATCAGACGCGGGTCACCATGGGCAGGAACCATCGTGCGCACCACGTCCGAGCCAAAGTGCCAAGGACGATTGTAGTTTTGCAACTCGGGCGCATTCGGATCGGAGACTTTCAGTCGGTTGATGGCATTGTTCGGATCCGTCACCGGCCCATAGGCGATGCGTGCTAGCGGCGTGGAGCGGATCAGGTCGTTGTCCTGCAGTTCCACCCCGACATAGTTAGCAGGGTCTTTCGTGTAGATCAGAGCACGCGCCCCTGGCACACTCTGGTTCTTCAAGTTATCGCCAATATTGGGGTTATAGGCACGGGTCTCCGTATCCACCTGGGAACCGCCAGTCCCGTCCCAACGATAGAAACGACCACGGATCGAAGCCAAGGCCTTCGTGTCCATGTCTGTTCTCGCACCGCCGGCATCATAACGGCCGAGGCAACCATCGCGGCTAAATGACCACCAGCGTGGGGCCTGGATGGCAGGGTGGTTGTAGGTGGATCCGTCGCCTCGCTGGTAGTTCACCAGGTAGGAACCCTGGGTGACCAAGTCCGGCGTCGGCGCAGAGCCTCCAGCCAGCTTGAATTTGATGATCTGCACAGGCTCTTCCGTGGTTGAGGCCAGCACGTGGTGGTCATAAATCTTCAGCGTGATCGTGGCAGACTGGAAACTCATCACATCAGTGTGTTGCACTGTGAAGAACGAGGACACCAGGTCCATGTTTACCAAGCCCGAGTGGACTTGAGACGTGGCCGCCGGGTCATAACCCAAATCTTCTGGCATCGGGCTACGTGGAGCGACACGGCGACCGATGGAGATGTTGCGGAAGCTAGCGAAACCACCCACTTCAGGGTTGCCATCCGTCTCATACAGCGGGCGGTCACTGCGGATCGCCACTGGAGAGGTGGTGGAAAACACCGCATTCCCCGCCACTTCGATGCTGCTGATGTCGGACGCGGAAATGACCACCGTGTAGTCAGGATTGATCTCCGTGTAAGCCAGAGAAGGGCAGAAGAACTCCAGATGCAACAGCGCCTGCACACGCTTTTGGGTCGGCGTCAGCGGCGTATCAGGGTCCAGCGTCCAGTTCCAGTTGCGCCAGTCATAACCCGGATGGCGCTGGTAAAAGCGACCATAGTTCGGGCTAATATTGTTCCCGGGAATGGCCGTGGTGCCGTACAGACCTGCCTGGTTAGGGTTGCTAATCGGTGGGTAATTAGAGTAGTAGCGGTCTTTGATCGCAGCCGGGTTGTCACTGTTGATGCCGCCGCCACCATCCTTCCAGTGGACCTCGCCGATATTCACCAGGCGGGCATTGCCACCCTCCCACCCGACCGGCGTGCGGTAGGCAATCCTGAAGCCATCATTGTCTGCTTCATCCACTTTCAGCGCGGTGCGGCCCCCGCTGATGACGGGTGAAGCACCCTGGGTCGCTGCGACGTAGTTCGCCGGGGCGATGTTCGGGATACGGTAGTTACCTGTATCTTGTTCGTTAGCCGGAGGCACCAGCGCAGGGATGCGCCAGCTGTACATGTCTGGCTGGCCATCGGCCGTACAGATCAGTTGCAGACCCACCTCGCTGAGGGAGATGAAACGGCCAAAACCACGCAGGGAGTCTCCCGTGGCGCTACTCTTCCAGGTCGGGTGTTCCGCCGGTGTCACCTGGCCATGACCAGGCAGGAAACGGTCGGCGAACGGATTCGACGAGTTCCCTGCATCACGCACCACCCCAGGAGTGTAAGTATTGAAACTCGAACCTGAAGAATCCCGCAACTGATACAGGGTGGTCCAGTTGATGGAAGCCGAAGGCCAGCTGTTGCGGCTCTGCGGGATCAGGAAGCTGTCGTAGAGGTTCGTGCAGCGGATGTAGTCAAACATGGAGACCAGCAACTGCCGGGTATTGTCCACTCCAAATTTCGTGCTATCCTTGAACGAACGCCCCGTAGGAGCGGTGTCATTGCTGGCCGTTGGGAAAGGCTGGTCCAGGATACGGTCCAGCATGCTCAGCAGCTTGATGTTACGCGGCAGTGAGATGTCGTGACGGGCACCGTTCACAGAACCCGGGATCGTGGCCGAATGCTCGCGCTGGAACACGTAAAGGTTGGCCGAGTCCGGATTGATATCCCCCGTGCCGCCCAGGCGTGAGCAGAATTCCACCAGCTTATCAAAGCCCGTGCGCTTGTTGTTATTCTGGGGCCGATTCGGCGCGATAGGCCACATGGCGATACGCGGCAGGCCGTACATATTGATCTCACTGGCGCGGCTGTGCGCCGTCAAGAAGGCGCTGGAGCGCTCCAGGCTGGTTTTGTCAAACAAGGTCGTCTGCTGGCTCACCTGGGCCTGATTCAGCACCCGCTGGCCATTCGCAGATCCTTGGGCAAACAGCAGCTCATCCACGCTGGCATACAGCCGCTCTCCCATGGCCACGGCGATGGAGCTGGAGTTCGAGTTGTCCCCAGAAGAGTTCCGGTAGTCATCTTCTCCAAAGCTGCGCGTCCCCGCGCGGCTACCACCGGTGTGGATGCGTGGCATCAGGTCATAAATGCGTTCCTTGATCTCCAGCACCCGGTTCAGCTCTGGCCCAGAAAGGGGGCCATTCGGCCGGTAGGTATCCAGGCTGCGGCCCAGGTCCTGCAGCGGGTTGGCGTAAAACACACTGCTCAGCGCCACCGTGGCCGGGTGCCCAGGGAAACGCTGGTATTCACTGCGTGCGGGTGGGTAATCGGCCCAGCGGTGATCACGCTCGTGATAATAAATCGGCAGGCCCGCATACGTCGGCTCAGAGGCCGTATTGATGTTGATCTTCGAAGTTTCATCATCTGCCCAGAATGCGATGCGGCCCACGATGGGGTTTTCTTCGGAAGGCACACCGTAATCCGCCTGCAGATTCACTGAAGGGCCATCTCCCAGACCTTCCGCATTGTCCAGCACGCGGAATTCCAGCGTTTCTGGCTGGAGGAAACCGATCGCCCCATCCTTCAGCACATACAGCCACTGCACCGGCATGGCCAGGCGCAATTGGTCAGGGTCTGAACCCGCCCCTGCCGGTATCACGATCGGTGGCGAGTCCCCATTCGTATTGCCATCGCCAATGTTGTTGTTAGGCCGGAGGGCCGTCTGGTTGCTGTAGGAAAAGCCCTCCACACCCACTTCCGTGCCCGTAGGGTCAATGTCCAGACCCGCGCGTGGGTCAATGATCGGGAAGAAAACCTGGTTGTTGTCCTGGTTGATTTTCGCATCCAAGGCCACCCCTTTGATCACCGGTTCGTTCAAATCCACGTAGCGAGCCTGGTTGATCGGGTCATTCCAGTCACTCGGCGGTTCAGACTGAAGCACGAAGTTCTGCTCCGCAACCGAGCCTGCCCCCCGATAAATCATATCTTTATCCGAAAACAATTTGTACCCCGCCAGGAAAGACCCGGCCGTGGAATACTTCCGCACCGCTCCGGGCTGCGTGGCGTGAATCACCGGCACCCCGGTAGATTCACGGGCCGAACCCGAACGAATCTGCGAAATGACCATGTTCACCGCCGTATCGGCGAATCGGCGCGAGGTCTGTGAGGCCGAATAAATGTTCGTCGCTTTGTTCTCCGTATCAGCCACGCTGAGGAAGGCCAAAATAACGATCGTAGCCAGCGCGAGCATCGAAAGAACGATGATCAAGGCTAACCCCTGGTGACGCCGCGCGTCAGCAAGTAAGAGGCGGATGTGTTTCATAGCAGTGGAGGGGGGAAATTTATTTGAATTTTTTCGATTAAATCGGAAACGCGAAATCTTTTCAAGTCATTGCTCAGTATGTACTTCGTTATTACACACCTTTTTTCGCCATAAAGAAGCCCCGGAGGGGTTTACCCCCCCCGGGGCTGCGGAATTTCAAGTTAAGGAGAGAGCACAACCGGGTTCGAGAGGAGCGGTGTCTTGGCCACCGTTTCACCCGTCTCATCCGGACGCTCAGGCATGAGGTAATAACCCACGCCCACATACCCGCTGGCCTCTTTCACCAGGATGCCCTGGTAGGTCGCCGTGCGAGTGAGGAAGCCCTTGACTCCAAAAACCTGATCAGGCTGGCGGATGGTGACTTTACCCGTGAAGGTTCCCTTCGCAGCCACCAGAGTCAGCGTGGTGCCAAACGGATTTGCATCCGCCAGGGGCACCTTCACCGCGCTCTTCGCCAGCACGTCGATCCGGTCCGTGCCGCCATTGTAAGGCAGGCTTGGGTCCAGCTGCGGCGAGATCGGCGTGGCACCATCCAGCTCATTCAGGTAGAACTTCAGGTCCAGCGCATCCTCCGTCGCTTTCGTCAAACCAAAGATCAGCGGGTAGTCTGGTGAGGTCGGCGAAGGCTTCTTGCGGTTCGGGTCCAGATAGGCTCCACCATTGACGGTGAGGGAGATCGGGCCGAAACCGTTGCGATAGGTGCGGTTAGACGCCAGCAGATTCGCTGGGCAGGTCCAGGTAGGTGCTGTCGCAGGGTTGGAACTGATGGTGTTATCCTCGAAGATCGCATCATTCACTTTGTTGATCTTGATCTCACCCACCAGAGAGCCACGTGGCGTGGTCTTGTAGAGGGTCTGGAACATGATCACTTCACCCAGCGGGCCGACGAACTGGGCACCCGTGATGGCCTGGCCATCCGCCGTTTTACCCACGTAGCTCAGCGTCCCCGTCACACCCACCGTGAAGGCGGCAAAACCATCCCCCTGCGGGATCACCGCAGCGGAGGCGTCTGGAGGCGAAAGCGCCATCGTGTAGTAGCCCGGGGTCTTCTTCGTCACCGTCGTCGGAGGCGGAGGCAGATCACTCAGGTAATCATTCGGTGGCACCGTGGCAGACCACTTGTTGCGCCAGCCGGTGAACGGCAGGTTCAGGTCCACCACCACCAGCTCGTTATCCACGATCCGCTGCTCGGAGGTGCTGATGGAGGCTGTGCCCAGGCGGTCCGTCGCAGGCTTCAGGGTAAAGGCCAGCGTCAGCGGCGACGGCACCGGAGCCGTGCCCACTGCTTTGCGCAGGATGGTCACCGTGCCTTCAGGATCTGCTGTGAGCAGGCCCGTGGCAGGATCAATCACCAGCTTCAGGTTGCCTTTGATCGGGTACACCGTCGTGGCCAGCGTCACCTTGCCAGAGAAGGCTCCCAGAGCGGTCACGACGAGGTCGAAACGACCGCCCACTTCCCCGTTCAGCTCGTGCCGTGGGATCCAGCCAGCGAAGGTACCCACCCCACCGGTTGGGATGGCGTTCACCGTCAGCGTGGCCGTGGCCGTCTGCAGATTCGGCTTGGAGCTAAAGGCGTTGGAAACCGTCACCTTCACTGCATAACCCCCCACCTTGCTCGCCGTTGGGCGACCGGTGATTTTACCCGTTGTGGAGTCGGCCTTCAGCCCAGGAGGCAGATTGCTAATGCTGTAAAGCGCTGGCGTCTTGGCACCATCCACACCCAGTTCCACAGGGATCTGGTATTCATAGTCGGCACCCACCATGGCCACTGGGAAGGTGATCGGCAGCAGCTCAGGCTCCGCTGTGTAAACCTTCAGGTGGTGTGTTCCTGCCATCACCACGGAAGGTGTGCCCACTCCGGTGATCTTACAGGCGTAAGTGCCACGATCTGCCGTCTCCACATTCTTGATGAGAAGTGTTTTCGTCTGCACACCTGTGAAGTCGAGGTCGCTTGGCGGGATGGCCACATAGTCGCCTTCCACCAAGCGCATCCATTGATAACCAATGATCACCCCCTTCGGTCCCAGAGCCGTCACCGTCATCTTCGCCGTGCTGGCTGGCTTGTTGGAAGCAGCCACATCCTTATTCGGGTTGTCAGCCACCACCACGCGGCCCGTGCCAGGCGCAGAGGTCACTGCTTTCGGGAAGAGAGTGTTCTTCGCTTCCACAGAGAATTCACCGGCCAGCGCTGGGGTGATGTTTTCAATCCGGAGCGTGGTGATGAGCGTGTTGCCTTCGAAGGATTCCAGGATGGAGACCTTTGAGGTCACGCCCGCATTGACTCGGTCACCCGCAGTGATGAGCGCCTTGTTACGCTTCCACACCACTACACGGCCTGCCGTCGCACCACCCACACGGCTGGTGAGTTCCAGCGTGGAGCCCTGCACCAGAGTCGTGGACCCTGGAGAGACGATGGATGGCGAACCAGGCACCAGGTCAATGGAGACCACAGCGCTGTCCACCGTGCCGGCGGGGTTGGTCACCCGCACGCGGATTTCATCATTGTCATCGTCTGCCGTGATGCCGGGGATGCGCAGCGTGCTTTCGGTTTCACCCACGATGTCGGCAAAGACACCGCCGACTTCGCGGCGCTGCCACTGGTAGGAGATCGGTGCGGTGCCAGTGGCATTCACGGTGAAGAAGGCGATGTCACCCGTGCTCACCTGTGAGTTCAGAGGCTGATTCACGATGGTCACCGGATCGGTCACCAGCAGAGACACAAAGTCACTTGGTGCAGCGCTACCGGCCAGGTTGCTGACGACGACGTTGATGTTGTTCGTCTCATCTGCCTTCACCACACCCGTGATGCTCAGGGTGGAGAGGCCCGTCTGAGCATCCGAGACCACGCTGAAGCGGCCACCGAGGGTGATCGGCACCGTCCCACGTCTCCAGACAAAGCTGTAAGGCGTCGGCCCATTCACCTGGACGGTGAAGGTGGCGGTCGCATTCGGGTTCACCGTCTGTGGCGTTGGCTGCACGATGATCACTGGCGGGTTATTCACCGTCAGGTAAGCCGCGGCGCTGATGGCCGTAAAGGCTCCTTCACCATTGGTCACCACCACACGGTAGTTACCTTCATCCACTTCAAAGATGCCGGTCTTCGTGTAGGTATTGGTAAACGCACTGGCGCGCACCGCTGGGCCGATGTTGACGTAATTTTCTTCGAGGGGTTCGGCGGTGGCCGGGCGGAACTGCCACTGATAGACAAACTCAGGGCTGCCCGAAACGGTGACGCTCATGTTCACCGTGGTGCTCGCCCCTGGGTTCACCGTCACTGCCGCAGGCGGCACGTCCACCTGCACATCGTCGGTCAGGCCGGCGATGCGGATGAAACCATCCGTGAGGAAGGTGGAAGTATCCCACAGGTATTGACCTGGGAGTTTCAGGTAATCCGAAAGCGTGATCTGGCCACCCTGGCTGAAGGTGATTCCACCGGTCAGGTCCAGAATGTCAAACGGGGTGTTCAGCCCTGGATTGTACCCAGGAGCCATGGTCACCAGCAGGCGACCTGTTTCCGTGAGGTTGATGGAGGTGCCTGACAGGCGGGTGAGATTGCCTGCGCCCAGAGCGAATTCCACCACCGAGTTTGGTCCCACCGTCAGCGGGCCACCCAGGGTGAGGATTTCTTCTCCCGTGGTCACCGTCGGGTCACCCACACGCAAGGTGGCGCGGGTGCCTGCTTCGGTGCCGGTACCCGTGAGCTGGACGGGCCCGCCGATGCGGCCCACACCACCCAGGACAGCGCCTGCATTCACCTGCACGGTGCCAGAGCCCGTGGCGGACCCACTGGTATTCATCACCAGCAAGGTGCCTTGATTCACCGTGACGCCACCGTGGAAGGTGCTGTTCGTCCCATACAGGCTGACGACGCCCGTGCCGGTTTTCACCAGGGATAGGGAATCAGCCGGTGCAGGCGTGCCACCCACCGTGCCTGCGGTGCCGCGGGCTTCAGTGATGTTGCCACGGATCTTCACCCCGTAGCCGGAAGCGATGTTGGAATCCAGATTCAGGCTCTGGATCTCCGCCGTATCGAATCGGTTATCCCGCAGGGTGATGTTCCCAGTGAACTCAGCCGTGCCGGAAGTCAGCGTGGTCGCGGAGCCGAGGCTCATGCTGCCAGCACCCACGCGGGCATTGACATCAATGGCCTGGGAAATCGTCAGGCCGGAAACGGCCGTGCGCAGGGCGATGTCTGCATCCGCCACATCGCGGGTCCAGAGCACCGGCGTGGTATTCAGACCGGAGACATTGCTGGCCAGGAAGAAGGCCTGCCCAGAGTGGGTGCCGTTCGTCACACGCACCTGGGTGCCGTAGGTCATCTCGGCCACCGTGTCGAACTCAGGCGCACGCACCAGGTTCAGGGTGCCATTCACTTGCAGACCTGCGCTGTAAATGATGCGGTACACCCCGTTCCAGGCTGGGTTGTTTTCTTCATCCTTCACCAGGATGAGCGTGCCGGAGTCAGCCTCGGTAAAGACGCGACCGTCAATGAGGGTATCCACTTCCACGAAGGCCCCAGGGCCACCGGCGTTGCTGAAGAGACCGTTATGAGTCGGGTCAAAGCGGCCTTCCACACGGGTGAGGCTGTAGCCCGTCGTCGCGCGGTCCACCGTCAGCACCTGCGCCCACACAACGGGGGAGGTGTTCACTTCCTGCACCAGGCTGGCCAGGAAGTAGGTTTCATTTTTCTCCGTGCCACCCTGCACCTGCACACGCAGGCCGTAGGTGAACTCGGCCAATTCATCCAGCGTCACCGCACGCACCAGGTTCATGGTGCCGGGGGTCTGCTGCGCGGTGATGACCACGCGATAGACACCATTGCGGGCGGAGTTGGCCTGCTCATCCTTCACCAGCACCAGGGCACCCGTATCTGCTTGGACGAAGGTGCGGCCATCCAGCACGTTGGACACATTCACAAACGTGCCCGCATTGCCGCTACCGGCGGTGAAGCTGCTGCCTGCCAGGGCGGTGAGGCTGCCACCGGTGGTGGAGCGCACCACAGCGATCTGGAAGCTGTTGTTGATCGGGTTGCCATTGCGGTCACCCAGATCCACACGGCCATGCCAAGGATTCTGCACCGTGCCGGTATTGATGCCCAGCGCCGTGCTGCTGCCCAGGAGCAGGCTGCCACTGCGGATGGTCACGCGGGCATTGCCATTGGCTTCCTCAGCCAGGCCCGTGCCGAAGTTGTTGTCCGCACTGTTGATGATCATGGTCCCGTCCGTGTTCAGGCGGAAACCGCCTGCACCTGTGATGTTCCCATTCAGTGTCAGCGTGCTGCCAGACTCAGGGGAGACCAGGGCCGTGCCGTCCAGGTTCAAATTCCCAGAGAGGGTCGTATTGGCCGTGAAGCTCAGCTTCGAGTAACCCGAGGCATCGCTGATGTGGACGAACTGGATGCTTGGCAGCTCCTCAAGATTTGCGGGCACCGGCAGGTGGCGGTAGCTCACGCCGGGAACGTCGGCCATCATCACCAAGCCAGCATTCTGGCCGATGTCGTTGACGGACTGCAGCACCGTGATCGGCGTATTCCATGGGAAGGGATCTCCAGGGAACTCACGCACGCCCGTGGCATTCGTCGCGCGGATGTATTTCAGCTTCTTGTTCGTGGCGTCATAGTAGGCCACCGCAGGGGTGCCAGTAGCCGTCACAGGCAGGCCATTCACCACGGCCAAGCTCGGGAACTGACCCACCGTGCCGGTGCTATCCAGCACGTCATGGGTTTCAAATCTGGAGGTGTAAACGATGGCCACAATGGCCTTCGACTGGGTCTCCGTAGGGCTGATGCGCAAGTCTGTGGTGATGCCGCCAAAACTGGTGGCGCGCATGTATTCCAGGTCACCCGTCGTGTTATTGTAGTAAGCGATGGCCGGTGTGCCATTGACCGACGCCAGCGAGATCTGGCCGACGCCCACACCGATGTTGCGCAGCGTGGTCGGAGGCGTCCAGTCGTCCCCAGCCGCGTTATTCGCCAGCATGTACTTCAACGTTCCAGCGCTCTGGTCATAGTAGGCGATGCCCGGTGTGCCGTTGTTGGCAAAGCCGGAGATGGTGGCCATGCCGTTGGTGAAGTTCTTCACGATCACGTCACCGCCGATGTTCACCGTCGTCATGGACGTGCCCTGGCCACCCGAGCTATCCAGCAGCAGGGAAGGAATCCAGTTGGTGCCGTTCACATCGCTGGAGCGGACGAAGCGCAGGCCACTCAGCACCACGTCGTAATAAGCGATGCCGGGAACGCCGATGATGGGCGAATTGATTTCCACAGTCGCGAGCGAGGTGTATTGACCGCGATCCGTCACTTTGCGCACAAAGCTGGCATCGCGGGTGCCGTTGGCATTCAGGCGACCCACAAAATGCTGGGTGCCACCACCGACGTTGCTGAACAGACCGCCGATGACCAGCTTGCCATCGCTCTGTTCCACCAGGGCACGCACTTCATAGTCAGGGTCAGGCGTGAAGGTTTCATCCTCACTGCCATCGGCATTGAGCTGGGCCATGAAATTCGCATTGGCTTTGCCAAAGACATTGAAGATCCCCAGCACCGCCACCTTACCGGTGGAGAGCATCTGCACGGCGCGCACTTCCGCGTTCACTTCCACCCCGAAGGTGATGTCCACCGCGCCATCCACCTGCAGGCGGGCCAAGCGGTTACGGGTAAAGGTGGTCACGTTCGGCGTGCCCACCACGGTGCTGAAAAGGCCGCCCACATAGATCTTGCCATCCGCTGCCACGGCGATGCCGCGCACTTCATTGTTGAAGTTCGGGTTAAAGGCCTGCAGCGCACCAGCGGCATCCACGCGGCCCATACGGTTGCGGGTGGACCCACCCAGCGTGGTGAATGCACCGCCGATGAGGACGTGGTTATCCGTTTGCACGGCCAGGGCGCGCACTTCACCGTTTGCATTCGGGTTAAAACTATCCGCCGTCCCAGCCGGGATGAGGCGGGCGACGTTGTTACGGCCTGCGCCGCCGATGTTGCTGAAGGAACCGCCCACCAGGAGGTTGCCGTCTGCCAGACGCACCAGCACGCGGATGGCTCCGTTGGAGTTCGGGTTGTAGCCCGTATCCAAGGCCCCAGCACTGGTGAGGCGGGCGATGTTGTTACGCGTCGTCTCCGTCTGGCCAGCACCGCTGCCAGTCACCCGTGTGAAGGCACCTGCGATGATGATGCTGTCATCTGCCTGGATGGCGATGGCGCGCACTTCACCGTTGACGATGACATTAAAATTCGTGTCCAGCACCCCGGTCGGGCTGAGGCGGGCCAGGCGGGTGCGGGGCACACCGTCAAATTCCACAAACGTTCCACCCACGATGACGTGGCCAGTGGACTGCAGCGCTACGGAGCTGACAGGGTTGGCGTCTGCGATCACGCTCGGAGCCCAGAAGGCACCGCTGGTATCGGCAGCGCGCATGTAGCAGAGCGTGCCGTTCGTCGCATCGTAGTAGCTCACCGCCGGCGTGCCGTTCACCACCGCCAGGGAGACATACTTGCCCACATCCCCACGGGAGGCCAGGGTGATGGGTGGCAGCCAGGTGGTGCCGCGTGCATCTGCGGCACGCACGTACTTCAGGTCCTGATTCGTGGCGTCATAGTAGGCGATGGCAGGCGCGCCATTCACCATGGCGGTGGAGGAGAAGGACCCCGCATCCGCATTTTTGGTATCTACCCGGCCCTGGCCCAGCCAGTCAGGTCCACGGGCATTCACATCACCGACGGTGATGTCCTTGGCCACCGTGCCACCTTCGACCGTCAGTTCCAGCCCAGCGCCCTTGGAGGTATTCGTCTGGCTGATGCCCAGCGCCACAGCGCCCGTGCCCGCACCGGTGCCCGTGCCTAGAGCATTTGGCACATTCGCCACCACCAGGCGACCTTCGGCGATCTCGATGCCACCCGTGTGGGCATTGGAGCCGCTCAGGCGCAGGGAGCCCTGGCCAAATTTGATCAGCTTACCCGCGCCGGAAAGGACGCCGGAAAGTTCACCTTCGATGGCAGCCGGGCCATTGTTGACCCGCACGGCCTGGCTGTAGCTGCCCAGGTCGATCGGGTTCACCAACGTCACCTTATGCGTGGCATCCACCGCGCCCAGGATCAGGGAAGACCCGTCCGAAACGAAGCCGTCATTGCCGAAGCGCAGGCGCTTGCCTTCATTGCCAAAGTTCACCAGGCGGTCTGCGCCGTAGGCGGCAAAACCACCGCTGCCTTTGAATTCGATCTGGTTATCTGCCGTGCCGAGGTAGCGAGTAAAGTCACCCGAGCTCAGGCCGATGACGCCATCCTTCACCACGATGTGGCTGGAATTGGCCAGCGGTGTGGTGGAGGTGAAGCCCCCAGGGATCGCATTCGCAGAGTCCAGGCGCAGCACCCCGCCGTGCACGAAGGTCTTGCCAGAGTAAATATTGTTCCCGCTCAGGATCGTGGTACCCACCCCGCTCTGCACCAGGCTGGTGGAGGAACGGAAGGTGTAGGACACATTGGTAAATGTCCCCGTGGCAGGCTTGCTCATGAAGATCTGGCTCAGCAGACCGTCCACGCTCAGCACGAAGGTTCCCGGCTGGATGCCAGGGCCAGAGATTTCCATGCCTGCATGGATGCGATTCCGCTGCTTGAAGGCCAGCTCCAGCACGGTCATCACAGACTGCCCTTCCAGCACACTGCCCGCCGGGATTGCAGGCGCATTATCCTGCGGCACTTCCAGCACCACCACACCATCAATGATGTTCGCGCCGATGTTGAACGTGGCATGCTGGCTGTAGTTATGGATGATGAAGTCACTGCCGTCACCTGCCACCCCGGTGCTGCTGATGTTGCCTGGGCCCAGGATGCTCTTGTCACCCGTGCGCACATTCGAGGCCACCAGGATCGCTCCGGAGACCAGCTTCAGCGTGCTGCCGGCATCCACCGTCACCACACTGTCTTCAGGGCTGAAGTAGCGCAGGGTATTCACCTCACGGTCACGACCGGCGAGGTTGATGCTGGCATTTTCAGACTGCAAGGGGTCCACCAAGCCCACGCGGCCAAAGAGCGTGCGCGTCGTCAGGAAGCGATAGTTGCCTACGGTGGAGTCCATCTCCGCCGCATTGTTCAAGGTCACATCGCGGGTGGCCATATCGAGGGACACAATGCGGGTATCCGCAGGGATACCAGGGCCCGTGACCATCATATCCACCAGCAGTGTATTCACCAAGCTCTGCTGCACAGCCGAGATCTTCATGATGTTACTGCCCGCCGTGATCGTGACGCCGGAAGGGATGTCCACCTGCACCGCGCCACCTTCAGAGGGGTTGTGGATGCTGCTCGGGCGGGAAATACCCCAAAGCGCTGCGTTGCTGTGGTTGGACCCCAGTTGATAAAGGGTCTGGAAATCTGCCGAGACCACACCGCCACTTTCCACCAGCACCGAGGCAAAGTCGTCCACTCCTAACGTGCCGCCAGCGGCAGACAGGTTCTGATACACCGCCCAGGCCAAGAGATTCGTGCGCTCCAGACGAGGAATGTTCAGGAAGATGTTGGCCGCGCCGGAATTCAGCTCCGGATTTTCCGAAAACCGCACCGTGCCGCCCGAAAGGCGCTGCACGCTGGTGGTTTCCTCACCCCCCATGAAGGTGACCGAGGTGGTGCGGGTGCTGATGGGGCCTGCACGCAGGTTCACTGGGTCAAACCCAGCCACGTTGGTCACGCGCACTTCAGAGGCCCCTTCATCCACGATGAAGGCCCCACCAAAGGTCAGGCTGGAGTTCGCCTCAGGCAGGCCGCGCACTTCCAGCGCACCGCCAGAGAGACGCAAACTAGCCAGGCCATTGTTGACCGGGTTCGAGATGGAAGTCGCCCCAGCGCTGGCATTGGTATCCACCAACTGCATGCGCAGCAGACCTTCTTCCACCTTCACTTCATTCAGGGCGCCGTTGCCACGCAGTTCCAGCGTGCCGCTGCCCACTTTTTCCAGGCGATCCGAGGCCCCAATGGTGCCGCTCAAGTTGAAGTTGCCCGAGAAGATGGACGTCGTCTTCTCATGCCCCACATTGAAGCGGGCAAAGTCCGTGATGGTGAAAGCGCGGTTGGTCGAGCTGTTTTCACCGATGTATTGCAGCGTACCGCCGTTAAACACCAGGTTCCCCGCAGGGTTCCCCGTGGCGGACAAGCCCAGGCTGCCAGCCACCCCGGCATCCGTCAGCTTCTGCGCACGCAGCACACCATCGGCCAGGAAGGTGACCCCCGTGTAGGTATTGTCTGCATCCAGGATCAGGGTACCGCCACCCAGCTTCTGCACACCCACGGAAGGTGTCAGCGTGAAGGTGGAGCTCACACCGTAGAGCTCGGCATTGAAGAAGTGGTTGGCATTGATGCGGATGTCTGAATCATTGAAAATGGCATCCACGATCGCGCCCGCAGGGATACCGGGGCCAGAGATCGGCATGCCGATGTAGATGTCTGAGGTGGAGATGAGCCCTGTCTCAGGATTCACCACGCCGTTGATGCGGTTCTGGGTCGTCGTGTTCTGCGGGGTTGCAAAACGGCGGATCGGATTGCCAGCCACCGTGAACGTCGCTTCAAAACGCGTTTCCGTGTTATTCAGCATGTTGGCGCTAAGCACCACCGTGTTGGCATCCAGCACCTGAATCACCGTCGTCGCGACGGGGGCGGTAGGCACGTTCGATCCAGTCACCGTGGCCCCAAGCAAACCGGTGGTATCGGAGATCCCGCTGAGCACGGCTGGGTTACCCGCTGTCAGGCGGCCCCGGCGGGTCTGCGCCACACGGTTCAGCAAGGGCACGCCGATGATGAAGTCGCCGTCTTCATTGTATTGATGGATCAGGAAGTCACGCAGGTTCCCCTCATTCCGGGTGGCCAGGCTGCCCGTTCCCACAATGCTGGAATCATTCGCCCCGACGGTGGGGGAAACCAGGATGGACCCCGTCTGCAGGGTGCTGATGCCGCCAAATTCATCCCCACCATTCAAAGTGGTGATGCTAGGTGCATTCGTGGCGTAACGCAGGGTGTAGGTGATGCTGCCCTCGCCCACAGGAATGTTGCCCGTGACGTTGGTATTGCCATTCTCACCCCAGGAATTCGGCAGGTAACTGGTATTTCCCAGCACCTGAACGAGGCCGTCCAGACTGTTGGAGCTGTTGCGTGCCCAGCCCAGGCTCTGGCTGCCATTGTCATTGCTACCGCCCTGCAGGAGCTGTGGCCCGTAGGTCCCGGCATCCAGCAGCGTATCGTTACCGCTGGCGGTCACGCTGAGGTAGTTGCGGATGGTGGTGTCCGTGCCATTCACAAAGGCCACGATGTCATTTGCACTGCTGCGCGTCGTCGTGGTGCGGATGACGTAGGTCAGCGGGGTGGCTGGGGTGATCTGTGGCGGCACATTGATCGTGGAGGTGATGTTGCCCGCCACACCGGTGTTTTCGATCTTCACGCTGAAGACATCTGTGCCCAGGCCCCCTGGGAAGACGTCTGGGTTCGCCGTAAAGACCAGCGTGGCTGCGCCTGGGCGCTGAGGCTGGAAGGCGCTCACCGTGTGCTGGTTGCTACCCGCCGTGCCGGTGCTCGTGATGTCAATCGGTGCGCCATCGGGCGTCAGCGCGAGCTTGAAGCTACGCGTGCTGGCACTGACAACGTAGTAGGTGGTATCCGTCTGCAGCGGTGCTGGCAGGGTGCCCACCGTGGTGAGGCGCACCGGAGAGCCATTGATCAAATAATGCACCCCCTGAGCCAGCGGCACCGAAAGCACATCCGTCGTGGTGCTAGCCGCAAAGTTACGGCTCACCGTGCCGCGGATGGTCCAAGTCGCCTGCACCACAGCATCACGAATGATGGCCCAGCCACCCAGGATGCCGTTGATGTTCAGGTTATCCACCGTCGCGATGCGAGCGAGGTCAAAGTAGAGGGAGGCCCCCTCCGCGCGGGAGATGTTATTCAGGCGCAGCGTGTTCGTGCCACTGTCACGGTAGATCTCGTTCGCCCCTGCCTGCAGGCTCAGGCCGCTGACGACTTCTTCATGGTAAGCCGTGCCGCCTTGCAGGCGGATGATGCCGCCGCGGCGACCACCACCCAGAGTCAGAGAGGCCGCATCCACCAGCTTCGAGTTGTTATTCTTGCTGTAGTCCAGGATCAAGGTACCGGCCTGGACCGTGTAAGTGCGGCGGAAGTTTTCCATTTCTGTCCCGCCCGAGGAGCCTGCCAGCGCGTGCTGGATGGTTTCCCCACGCAGACGCACCGTTCCTTCCCCCAGCTGGGTGATGGCACGTGCACCCAGGATGTTTCCATCCAGAATGAATTCCGAATTGGCACCGATCGTGAAGGTCGTATTCGCCTGCACGTCCACATTGCCAGACCAGGTGGCCAAGTTATTGGACGGCATGGAGAGCGACCCACCCTGGAAGGTGATCTCTTCATTCAGCATGTAGTCCACATTGCGCAGATCCAGGCGACCCCCGATGACGTTCACACCCGAAGTGGAGATGCCGGGGCCCGAGGCCGTGTAGATGATGTTGCCCGAAGAATTACTGGTCAATAACACTGGCGTGGTGCTGTTCGGGTCTAGGGCCACCTGGAAGGTGGTGCCTGTGGCATTGATGACGTAGTAAGTCCGGTCTGGGAAGATGTTGCCAGGCATGGCACTGGGGATCTGCTGGTTCGTCACTGGATTGCGGCGCAGCAGGCCAAAGTTGAAATTCACCACGCTGCCATCCAGCAGATTCCCCGTGAAGGTATCCGTCGCGTCATCCCCATAGGTGGAGGCCACTGCCTGCACATTCGGTACGTAGGTCACATCGCGGGGAAAGATCGGGACCTCTTCAAAATCCTCATTGATCCTCGTCAGGGCGACCAAATTCACCGCCGTCCCGCCAGGAGTGGTGGCGATCTTAAAGGTGCCCGCCACCTTGTCAGATTCCACCACGTAGTAGCGGGTGTTGGCCTTCATCCCCTGTGGGAAGATGGTGGTGGACATTCTAGGGAAGGTCACTTCCGTGCCGTTGGGCAGCCGCCCCGTCAATGTATTGACCGGAGACACCGAGACCGTGGTGGAGATGCCAGGTGTGCCAAGAGCGCCATTCGCCAACACGGCCAAGACCCCTTCCTGCACCGTCACCTGCCCGCTGAAGTCACCCGCCGTGCCCACACCCCAAGTCCCTGGGCCGATCTTCAGCAACGAAGTCGCTGCCGTAGGGGACTTATCCGAAAGCTGGAGCTGGAACTCATTGTCACCCGTGTTCACACCGCTCAGAGTCAGCGTACGTGGGCCATTGCCCAGCATACCCACTCTTTCACTTACTAGGCTTTCCTCGTTCGGCTGACCAGGGAACAAGATCAAGGACGAGCCCAGGATGACACGCGCCGCCTGGTTCACCCCGTTCGCGACCAAAGTCGCCGCATCCGGCCCCTCACCGATGGTGATGGAGCGATTGGTAAACTGCTGGCCACGTGGGCTGAAGGACAGCCCGCCGCCATCAATCACGATCTCCGAAGCCGCACCATTGCCACCCGTGCCCAAGGAGGAACGCCCCCCCGCAAAGCCGATGCTGGTGATGTCCAGCACGCCTTCTTCGATGGTCACATTCCCAGAAAATTCACTCTCCGTAGCTGTCAGCGTCAGGCGGCCAGGGCCTTTCTTCACAAGCGCCAGTTCGCTGCTGCCGCCATTGTTGATAAAACCGGCGAAGGTCTCATTGATCGGCAGATCTACCGTCAAAACCGAAGGCAACTGAGGATCTGATGTCCCCTGCACAGGGCTGTAGCCGTTGCTGATGCTGGAATTTGCCGCACCCGCCAGGCTCAGCAGGGTCTGGTTCGTGCCATTCAGGCGCAGGCGGGAATTGTCCCCCAGGATCACCTTAAAGCCCGCCGTCCCGAGGGCGCTGGCATTGCTCAGCGTCAAGGTCGCCGTGCCGATGGTGATGGTGTCTGAAAAGCTATTGGTGCCGTTGTACGTGTTGGAACCACTCAGGGTCAGGTCACCACTCAGCACACGGATGTCTCCACTGAAATTGTTGTTCCCGTAGAATTGTACCTGGGCACCTTCCATGAACAGGCCGTTCACGTAGTTATTGCCGTAGATATTGATGTTACCGTCAAAACCACCCTCGGTCTTGATGCCGCCGCCGTAGTTGTTGGTGGAGGCATTGTTCCCCAAATTCAGCGTGTTAAAGCTGCCCACGCCGTCAAAGGTCGGCGTCGCACGCACGGCCAGTTCCACCACCCCGGTCGCCTGGATCGGGCTGGTGACGGTGAGGTTCACTTCCTGAATGACGTTGTTGTTCACTGCCCCTGGCAAAATATAAGGCGCAGGGTTTTGATGCCCCACTTCCAAACGACCACCAGAATTGCCAAACGTGATGCCACGATTTGCGTCCGTGAGTGTGTACTCAAAGTCTGGCAGCACCACCCCTGGGGTGCCTGTCACCGTATCCCGGCCGAACTGGAGAGTACCGCCGTTCAGCAGCAAGTGATCTTGACTGAAGGTCGAGGGTGCAGTCCCCAAATTCGTATTCGCACGCAGGCGCAGAATGCCGTTGTTGATCACCGTCCGGCCTGTGTAGGTGTTCTGGAAGGTCGGGTGCATGACCACCGTGCCAGGCCCAGCTTTCACAAAACTCACGCTACCGCCGGTAAAGCGGACGGGATTCGCAACGTTCACCGTCGGCGTTGACGAATTTGTCGTCGAAGTCAATCCTCCTGCGAGCGCCATCTGGCTCAGCGTAATGGTCGTCACCCCTGCTTGACTGCGGTCCACGGCCGTAATGACCGTGCCCGGAGGCAGGTTCGCATGCGTCACTTCCATGCCCACCATCAGCACGGGGGCCGTCCCGGCTGGGATGGTCATCTGGTTGCTGCCTGCAGCCATCGTCACCGCATTCACCGCCCCTTGGCCATTGAATTCCAGGTTAAAGTCACGCACCGGCGCGCTGATTGTCAAAGAGGCCAGCGAGGTCGGAGCATTGTTAAAAGTACCGGTGATCGCAAACAGCTCCGCAGGAGTGTTCTTGGGAGTGCCCACCGTGAGGTAAGCCGTGTCAGACCCGTTGATCGTGTGCCCACCATGGCTTGCCAAAATACCGCCAGACTCGACAGACAATAATAAACCTGTTCCCAAGTTGATCGCACGCCCCGCAGCAGCGTTCGCAAGGTCTGGCTGGAGGCTTAGCGAGTTCACCGCTCTTCTCGCATTCGTCGTCAGCGTGGTGAAGCTACCCGTGCCGACAAACTTAGCATTCGCATTGAACACCCAACTTGCCTGCCCGTTGGCATCTGTCGTGTTGATATAATCTGTGGACAGCAGACGGGTCACGCCATTCGCCCCATATTTGACGAACTCATTGTTCGCGAAGGCCCAGCCGCCGATGATGTTGTCATCCAGCGTCACGCCACTGTTAAAGAAGATGCGGTTACGTGTCGTCGTGCCCAGGGCATCCGTTACCGTATTCACCGTCGAAGAGCCCACCGTCGCTTCCCGGCCGGCAAATTCCACCACGCCACCTGGCTGACGGGTGAGGGAGGCGAAACGCAGCGTGGACGTGCTGCCCACAGGTGCCTGGAAGGAGGTGATCTGCCCCTGCCCTGCGCCCAAAGTCAATGGCCCGAGCTGCTCCGAGAAAGTGTTTGCCGAGGCATCATTCACAAACTCCACCACCCCGCCATTCAGCTTGATCGTGGTGCCGTCTGGGATGCGGTTCGCATTGTTCGAAAAACGCGTGTTGTTCAGGTAAAGACCGCCCGAGTTCGCCGCCACCCCGATGGCGTTTGGCCGCCCAGAGATATTGATGCTATTCAGGCCATTCACCGCCACCGGCACACCCGCGCTGGCCGTGATCGCCGCCGAGGCGGGATTGCTCAATGTCACCTGCCCCAAAGCCTCATTGATGGCCAAAATCGTCGTGCCCGCAGGCAGGTTCGGGTGGCTGATGCGCATGCCCACCTTCAGCCCCGCCGCCGCTGGGGAGGAGCCCACATTCAGCGTGCTGCTGTTCTGCGCCACCGTCGTCGCCGCCGTGGCCAGGGATGTGGTGAACTCATTGATCACCCCGTCCGTGTTGCTCGAGTAGGCAAAGTTCAGGGTCGTACTCCCTGGAATGGACGCCGCCTTGCTCAGGGTCACCACCCGTGTTACTGGGTCAATGGCCGTCACCACCGTATCCGCAGGCACACCATTGCCCGTCACCCGCATGCCCACCACCAGGGAGGCACTCTGCGTCACCGTCACCGTATTGCCAGAGCTCGTCGCCGCACTGCTGGTTTTATTGAGGTTGTAAGTGCTCTCCACACGCATGTTCATGTATTGGAGATTGATGTCCCCCGTGATCGTGGACACCCCGTCCTGCCAGGTCGAAGAAAGTTGGTCGCCCTGTGTCAGCACCGTGCCACCGATGGACAAAGTACTGCCTGGGGCATTGTAGCGGCCCGTCGCCGTGATGCCGCCATCAATGGAAGTGCGGCCCTGGAGCCCCACATTGCGGTTCAGGCCCGCGTCCCCATTCACCAACAAAGCCCCCGAGACCACACTGCCACGCCCTGCCCCGCCACCGGCCAGGTTCAGCGTGCCATTGTTCACCGTCAGGTTCCCGCCGATGCTGTGATTGTCCGTCGTCGAAGCCCCCAGATTCAGGATGCCCGTGCCGTCCTTCACCACACTGCCACTGCCAGAAATCAAAAGATGCTTCTGCGCCGGGGCCAACTGGGCATTCGAGCCCGCACCATCCGGGTCTGTGAAGGTCTTCGTAAAATTCCACGTCCCCGTGTTGTCAAAAACCACGGTGCCATTGTTCACCACATCACTGCGGAAGTTCGTCGCCTGGCGCAGGATCGTCGTGCCACCACTCACCGTCAGCCCGCCCGTGAAACTGATGTTCGTCCCCTGGAGGGTCAGGTCGCCCGTCCCCTGCTTCACGATGGCCAAGGCGTTCGTCCCCGGAGATCCCAATTGATCCGCCTGCTGAAAGTTATTCCCGCTGTTATCACGGATGAAACCCGTCACATAAGAATCTGCATTGCTGGACAAAGTCAGCGTCGCCGCCGTGCCGATGCTCTCCGACTCACGGTTCTCAATCACCGCCAGGCTGCCCAGGTCCAGGATGCGGCCCACCGTCTCACTGCCACCCAGCAGCTTAAAGTAATTGTTGCGGCCGCTGCCCGCGAAGCTGTCAAACGTCAGCGTCGCATCATTGCTGATCTGGTCCAGGTGCGAACGCCCCGCCAGCAGTTGCAGCACCGCATGGCCCGAGGTACCCCGCGTTGCATTGCCGATGTAAACATCCCCACTCACCGCATTCCCCGCCGTAGCGCCCAGCTCCACCTGCGCCCCCGTGTTCGTCGTGCCACGGTTCCACAGTCTCAGGTCAAATTTCGATCCCGTATTTGCCTGCGAATTATTCCCCGTCAGAGACAGGATGCCGTTGCCATAGCTGGTGATGGCATTGCCATTCCCAGAGATCGGCCCACTCACCGTCAGGCGGCCCGTCGTCGCGCGGAAATTCAGCCAATCATCCAGGCGCACAGGCGCACTGATGACATCCGTGGTCACGCCGTTGAAGCGATTGATAAACGCCCCACCGCCATTGCCATCATTGTCAAAGATCAGGCTGCCGCCCCCCGTGCCCTGAGCCAGGGTGTAGGAGCTACCGTTGCTGAGATCTCCCAGAAACATCGTCCCCACCGTGCGATTCCCATCCAGCGTCAAAATCCGGTTCGCCGTGATGTCCGCATTGAAATGCACCGTCGAGCCCGCCCCCCCGAAGGTCGGAGGGCTAATAACTGCGGTAACCGTCGCGCCTGTGTAACCAGACCCCATGTTGGTTAAAGTGAGGCTATTCACATGGCCTTCAGAGTCAATGGTAGCAACAGCTGTCGCACCAGTCCCGCCACCAGTAAACGTTACAGTTGGTGGGGAAGTGTAGCCCGCCCCACGACTTACAAGCGTTATTGCGGTGATCCGGTTAGCATTCACCCCAGTCGTCGGGCGCGTTACATTAGCCGTCGCATTGATCGCCACCGTCTGGTGAAAGCTCCCCACAGAACTCTCCCAGCTACCGTTCGCATTCAGCGTCGAAAACGCATCCAGGCTCTTCAGGGTGAAAGGCTGGACCGTCTGCCCCAGGACGAGCCCTGGAGTCGCCACCAGCAGACTCAGCGCCGAGGTCAGCCTCATGGCCTTGCGGAAAACGCCAGGGGATGCAGAGTTGGTTTTCATAGGTTGGGGGGAAATCGAAAAAGGTTGGAAAAGCAGTCATTCCGCGCGCGGCGGCCCAGCGAAGGGAAAAACATCAAGGCAGGTTCAGGGCCAGCCCCGTATTGGCGACCAACTGCGTAAAGATCTTGATCGGCACGCCAGAAGTCGGGTTCTCAAAATTAAAATCTCTCAGCGGTGCAGCGACCATCTTGATGATCACCCGGCGCAGATTCTCATTGGCCACCATGTTGCCGTCATTGTTCGGCAGCCGCACGTCATAGTCAGGGATGGTCACCTGCACCACGTAGCTGAGCAAAATGCCGAAATCCGGATTGTTCTGGTCCAGCTCCAGCCCCTGATCATCAAAGAAGCGCGTCTGCGTCGGCGTCGCATCGATCGTCGCCCAGTTCGTGGACTGAATATCCCCGACCAGGAAATCCACAATGCGCGTCTCCGCCTGCTCATTCGCCGTCTGGTTCGTCATTTTCAGCCCGTGCGGCAGCAGACCCAGGATCGTCACCACGCCCAGCGCCATGATGCCCACCGCCATCACCACTTCCACCAAAGAGAAACCACTTCGGGAAGACTTGCGCAGAGGGAGAGAGAGGGAGGTGTTCATGGTGGGGAGAGACTCCAGGTATTATTTAGGACCGATTTTCCGGGATTTTATTCAGAATAGCGGAAGCGGCCCTGTAGCGTCAATTCAAATACATGGTAAATACCGACCGTTGGAAGCCTGCCACTGTTGAGATATTATTGCAAAATGCGTAAAAACACACGCTACCTGGGCAATCGACCGCCAAAACAGCCCTTTTTACGCCCTCCCTGTAACGTGGCAGCTAATTCGGACATGCCCCCGCCCCCGGTCGTTAAAATCGCCCAACCTCCCCTCCCCACCCAAAAAACACCCCTTTTCAACCCACCCCCTACCCTCACCAACACCCCGCCCCGCACTACGCACCCCCCGCAGCCCCAAATACACAACACCCCCACCCACCCCAAAGCATTTCCCCCAGCCCACCCCCGAGAGGAGCGCGGGCATTCGCTTCGCGGCTTCGCACCTGCCCGCATCGTCCGTCCCCTTGCAGTACAGTATTCATCACTCTCCGAGTGATGCCGTCCGCCCCAAAACACCCCCGTCCGCCCCCCTGGCCCCACCCCGCTGCGCATTGGGACAATGCGCCCTACCTTCCGCTCGCCATCCCGAGAGGAGCGCGGGCATTCGCTTCGCGGCTTCGCACCTGCCCGCATCGTCCGTCCCCTTGCAGTACAGTATTCATCACTCTCCGAGTGATGCCGTCCGCCCCAAACAAGCCCCGTCCGCCCCCTGGCCCCACCCCGCTGCGCATTGGGACAATGCGCCCTACCTTCCGCTCGCCATCCCGAGAGGAGCGCGGGCATTCGCTTCGCGGCTTCGCACCTGCCCGCATCGTCCGCCCCCTTGCAGTACAGTATTCATCACTCTCCGAGTGATGCCGTCCGCCCCAAACAAGCCCCGTCCGCCCCCTAGCCCCACCCCGCTGCGCATTGGGACAATGCGCCCTACCTTCCGCTCGCCATCCCCCGAGAGGAGCGCGGGCATTCGCTTCGCGGCTTCGCACCTGCCCGCATCGTCCGCCCCAGCGCGCCATCGTCCGCCCCCTGGCAGTACAGTATTCATCACTCTCCGAGTGATGCCGTCCGCCCCAAACAAGCCCCGTCCGCCCCCTGGCCCCACCCCGCTGCGCATTGGGACAATGCGCCCTACCTTCCGCTCGCCCCCCCCAAGGAGTGAGGGCTTCCAGCCCTCAGTCCCCCAGTCGCGGGACCAGGATGGCCACACTCCTTGAGTTCCCCCGCCCTGGAGGGGCGAAAGAAACATAGCCGGGGGTGCAGCGAGGCACGAGCGAAACCCCCGGTTCCACGAATCGCCAACAATGCCCCCCACAGGAGCGCCCTGGAAGGGCGCGAGAAACCCCCGTTCGCCAAACGCCACCCACCCAAAAAAAACAAAAAGGCTGTCTGAAAACAGACAGCCTTTCCGAGGTTGGAAATCCAGACAACGAGCCAGGAAATAAATCAGGCCGTCGGGGCAGCGCCCTCAGGAGCCTTCGGCAGCGTGAAGCGGAAACGGATCTTACCACGCTTCGCAGCGGCACGGGCCTTGCGCTTGGTGCGCTCTTTCGGGTTTTCGTGAGCGCGCAGGCGGCGCATCTCTTCGAGAATGCCTTCCATCTCGAGCTTGGTTTTCAGACGCTTGAGAGCGCGGTCAACAGGCTCACCTTTGCGGATTTGGACTTCGGGCATACGGGTTCAGAGAAATGGTTTAGAAAAGGGGTGGCGATTCTAGCGGCACACGCGCATTCGTCAAATGGAAAGATACTTTGCAGAAAAGGTTCTTTCCCCTCCCCACAGAGTCCGCCCGCAGTCACAGCCCCACCTTATCCTTCAGGCCCCGCCGCTTCGGCCGGCACCCCAAGTCCCTCGGCAAGCTCGACCCCACCCACATCGGCAAACTCCAGTGGCTCTGCCTCAACCCCTGAGGGTTATCCAAGATCCAAAAAAACAGCTTCCTATCTCGAGTGGCAGAAGGTTCCACCAGGCGAAGTCCTCCTGGCCGACATCGCCCCGAAAAACTGGGGTGAAGATGGCCGCGACCACTGGCTGCTCATCCACCACCCGGAGCGCGGACTGGTGAGACAACAGTTCTTCCAAGACCGCTCCGTGCGCCTCTCCGAAGGCTGGGCCATCCGCGATCACTTCCCCGTGCTGGAAGAAACCGCCCTCACCGCCGAAGCCGCCACCGCCTGGCTAGAAACACTGCTGGAGGAAAACGTAGCCCAACAAGGAAATTTCATCCCCTACAAATGGACCATCCACTGGAACGGCTGGCCCTGCCCCAGCATGTCCACCCCGCCGCGCACCAGCCCCTCCTCACCGAAACCCTCCGCCGCGCCGCCAACGACCCAAATTTTTAATTCCACAACGGCCCCGCCAACACCTTCGGCCTGCACCCCCACTTCGGCGAAAAACTCACATACCTCCTCAGACTCGTCCTAACCAAAAGCATGCCATGAAGTAACGCTGCGCCTCGAATAATCAAGTCGCCCAGGTTTACAGCCGAATGCCGACGATATTGCCTTCGGAGTCTTAGCAAGATTGGCTTGATGGGAGAGCTCCGACGGCAGTTACTTATTGATTGAATATGAACTGCTGGGTGTTGATCAGGGCGTAAATCAGGTCCTCCACGGTGCTAAGGCCTTTTTCCTGGGCCAGAAGGCAAAGGCCCTTTTCCCTGGCGGTGGGTTTGCGGGAAAGCACGGCCATATAAGCGGCGTCAATTCTTTCGTCGGCGGACCGGGCCTTGCTCACGGAGAGCATGAGCTGGCTGTAGCGGCCAAGGATCTGCGGCAGGAACTCTCCGTTCATCAATGCCAGAGCCTGGGGAACGGAGGCTTCACTGTTGCTGTTCTCAATCATTTCCCGGTCGCTCTGGCCAAATTCGCGCAGGTAATGACCGCGCGGGGCAGGGCTTTCGATTTCCGCTGCCCGCAGCCACTGCCGAGACTGCTGGGCCCGCGAACGGAAGTAGTCCCGCCAATGTTTCCGGGGGATGGCATAGTACATCGCCTCTTCGCTCCAGGCCCTTATCTCAGCTTCGGCGACCTCCGCCTTGGTCGGCTTGGTCGTCTTGATCTTGCCATCCTCAGGGGCCATCTTGAGCCCGCCGTTCGAAGCACCGGTCGCCTGCATGTCAGCACTGGGGGCGGCTTGAATTGGAACCTCCTGATTGGGTTCATAAGCAATGATCTCAAAGGGCTTGCCGGTGACCTTCTCGAACAACTTTTTTTGGCCGGGAATGATCACTTCCGTCATGACGGTGCGGCGGGCATTGGTATAAAGAGCAGTGATCTCGCGGCTGATGGATTTGATTTTCACATGGCACTCAGCAGCGTGGGTGCTGGCAGCCTTTTTTTCAGGTCCGGTGGCTGTGGCGGCGATGGATTGGTATTTTTTGGCCTCTTCGCGGGCCTCTGTAATCCGCTTCTGCAGGACCTCCACACCTTCCGGCTGCTCCTGGTACTTCTTGGCGGCCAATTGAATGCTCTTGAGCGTCTCAGCCGGATCGGCGACCTTTTCCACGGCCAACCTGCGCTGCTCAAAGAATTCGCGGGCGGCCATGTTTAGCATATCCGGATTCGGGTTGATCAGCGTCACAAAGCTATCCCACAGTTGCTCGGCAGTCATGCGGCGCAGCAGCGGGCCTGTGAAGTGGCAGGCAGTCCCGGGTGCCACCTGCTCGTGGGAGGCCTGGCGCTGGTAGGTGCTGGTGTTGAAAAGGATGCACAGATACGCCTTCATATCGTACTTCAGGCTCACCATCAGCTTTTCAAGATGGCTCAACAGTTCCGGATTCGCCGCCATGGTATTATCTGTCAGATCGTCGAGCGGCTCGATCAGGGCGAGGCCGAAGACCTTTTTCCATAGGCGATTGACCACGACCTTGTTGAAGCGGTCGTTATCAGGATTCGCCAGCCAGCGTGCATAGGCCTGGACCCGTGTTTCACCTCGCAGAGGAGAACATGCATGGCCCATGATGGCAGCCGCTTCCACGACGGATTTGGGCTTCGCATCGTCATATTTGTAATCCAGTGGCAGAGTGACCTTGCGATTCTCATCAAAGGTTACCTTTGGATAGCGCCCATTGCCACGAGACTCCCTCAGGGCCTGATTATATAATTGCTCTGCCTGGTACAAGGCCTTCTCAGCCTCCCGGCGTGCCCGCTCCACTTTCTCCACCTCCGCCGAGTAAGCGAGGCGGTCGGCCACGGAGGCCATGTTTTTGGGCCTTTCAGGCTGTTTGAACGTGGTGCGAATGGCCGTGCTTTGATCACGCAAAAGGTCGCTTATACCGCCCGTGAAACTGCCGCCGGAGTCTCTGATCTCCACGCCAAAGGTGAAGGCCGCCATCTCGTAGAACTGCTTCTGGGTCCACTTGTCAAAGGGGTGATTGTGGCACTGGGCACATTCGATGCGGGTGCCCAGGAAGATGCGCACCGTGCTCGCCATGTTGTCCAAGGGCATGCCACGATCACGTGTGTAGTAACCAATCGCACCGTCGGACCAGGCCTTGCCGACTCCGGCGATCATCTCCCGCACGAAGATGTCGTACGGCTTGTTGCTTCGCAGCGCATCCTTGATGAAATGAACATATGCGGGGCCTGTTCGCTGGCCCTTGGATTGCACACGCAGCACATCCGCCCAGTAATGAAAATAGTTCTGCACATAACCCTCGGAATCGAGGAGCTTGTCGATCAGTGCTGCCCTCTTTCCATCTTCTCTGGAAGCCAGAAACTCCTCAGCCTCACGCGTGGTGGGAATGCGGCCCACCACATCCAAATAGATGCGGCGCACGAAAACACTGTCATCCGCCGGGGCGTTGGGTGTCAATTTATTAGCTGCCCAATCCCTCGCCAAAAGCCCGTCAATTTCAGCGGCGGCGGCGGAAACTTTTGGATCGGCCCGGGCGATCGGCCCAAGGCAAAACGTGACGATAATTGAACACGCCAGGAGGCTTTTCATGCAATCTGAAACGCAGAATTAAACCTGGGTTTTGCAGATGATTGCGTCGTCCCGCATCTTGAGGAGCGGCACTCCCCCGACTACCGCAGCCGCCACGCCGACAACCTGGGCAAGGAACTGATGGGGTGACGATCCAAGGGAGCGCGGGCCTCCGAGTCCGCAGCACACCGCCAGCAGGAAACACTCCGGATCAACCAGCCAGCACACTCGGCAAGCCCGAGTTCTGGCAGTTCCGCATCCAACACTCCGACGACCCGCAGCGGACTCGGAGGTCCGCGCTCCATCACCGCAGAGGACTATCGGGTGACGAAGATGAAATTCGCCAAAACCCGCGACCCGGCCACGAACAAGGACGTCAACGACAAGACCACCGTCATCTACAACGACTACGTCACGATCCGCGACATCCCCTTGGAGGCCTACGACTACGTCGTCAACGGCAAGCCCGCCCTGGAATGGGTCATGGAACGCCAGTCCGTCACCACCGACAAAGACAGCGGCATCACCAACGACGCCAACCTCTGGGCCACCGAAACCATGGACAACCCCAAGTATCCCCTGGAACTGTTCCTCCGCGTCATCACCGTCAGCCTGGAAACGATGAAGATCGTCAAGGCATTGCCGCCACTTGAACTCAATCAGTAACGTCTTCTTCGTTTTCGCTTTGCTCTCGAAGACGCCCGCAACGTGCAGCACAAGGTCATCCTCATCAGCGGCCAGCGGCTGGCGGAGCTGATGATCGAATATGGTGTGGGAGTCTCCACCATGCGCAGCATCGCCCTGAAGTGGGTGGACTCAGACTACTTTGAGGATTGAGGGTGCCAACAGGCAGCGGCTTTTTACGCCTCCTCGTCCTCATCCCAGGCCTTCCCGATCCGGTAATACCGGCGGCTGGGCAGGCCAATGATGAAGCGATAAGATAGATAAAGAACCGCAGACATGACGGCCAAATACATGGCGACTTCAAACGAGGCCTGCGGCAGCGGCAAAAAACGCCCCCGGTCCATCCATTCATGGTAACCGTTCCAAACTCCATCGCTGCAAAGCAGGAGCAGGGCGAGGCTGGTCAAAACATAAGCCGCACGCGCACGATGCGTCGCAATGAGGAGGAACAAACCGAGCCCACTCAGCAAAAGGGACAGCAAGCCGATAGGCGCATCCAGGTACGAGTTCCAAAACTCCGTAAACCTTCCGTCCTGAACCATGGTCCAGAGAATCCAACTGACCATGCCCACCTTTAGGAGCAACATGGTGATAGCCCACTTCGTGGACCGAGGGCGGAGCATGGGCTGCGGTGGCAAGCCCTCAGCCCCCAGCACCTCCGCCTGCGGCGGTGCATACGGATTCAGCGGGCTGCCGGGCAATTCAGACATGGCAGCGGCTTAGCCTCTTATTGACTAACCCTTCAGGCCTTCCTGGCGGAGGAAGTTTTCGACCCAGGTGATGTCGTATTGGCCGTTTTGGAAGTCGCTGGTGGTGAGGACTTTGCTCTGGAGGGGGATCGTTGTTTTGATGCCTTCGACGACGAATTCACCCAGGGCGCGGCGCATGCGGCGGATGGCGATCTCGCGGGTGGCGCCGGTGACGATGAGCTTGGCGATCATCGAGTCATAATACGGGGGGACGTCGTAGCCGGAATAAACGTGGCTGTCCACACGGACGCCGCGGCCACCGGAGGTGTACCAGAGATTGATCTTGCCGGGGCTGGGGGCGAAGTTGCGGTAGGGGTCTTCGGCGTTGATGCGGCACTCGATGGAGTGGCCACGCGGGACGGCGTTGACGACGTGCTCGCTGAGGGGGAGGCCGGCGGCGATGCGGATCTGCTCTTTGATGAGGTCGCACCCATAGACTTCTTCGGTGATGGGGTGCTCCACCTGGATGCGGGTGTTCATCTCCATGAAGTAGAAGTCTTCACGGTTGTTATCGACGAGGAACTCGATGGTGCCGCAGTTTTCGTAGCCGATCTCTTTGCAGATGCGGATGGTGGCGTCGCCCATCCGTTTGCGGAGGTCGTCAGTCATCTTGGGGCTGGGGCACTCTTCGATGATCTTTTGGTTGCGCCGCTGCATGGAGCAGTCGCGCTCGCCCAGGTGGACGACGTTGCCCTGGCTGTCGGCGACGATCTGGAATTCGATGTGGTGGGGCTTTTCGACGAGCTTTTCCATGTACATGGAGCCGTCGCCAAAGCATTTGAGGGCCTCGAGGGAGGCGGCCTGGAAGCTGGAGATGAGGGTGGCCTCGTTCAGCACGGGGCGCATGCCACGGCCGCCGCCGCCGGCGCTGGCCTTGATGATGACGGGGTAGCCGATCTTGCGGGCCCACATGAGGGCTTCTTCCTCGTTATGAATGAGGCCATCGGACCCGGGGGTGACGGGGACGCCGGCTTTGCGGGCGGTGGCGCGGGCGACGTTTTTGTCCCCCATCATGGAGATGACGCGGGAGCTGGGGCCGATGAATTTGATTTTGCACTGCTCGCAGACGTCGGCGAATTCGGCTTTTTCGGAAAGGAAGCCGTAGCCGGGGTGGATGGCGTCCACGTTGGCGATCTCTGCGGCGCTGATGATGCGGCTGATCTTCAGGTAGCTCTCGCTGCTGGGGCCGGGGCCGATGCAGATGGCTTCATCGGCGAGGTGGACATGCATGGAGTCCACGTCGGCTTCGGAATATACGGCGACGGTTTTGACATCGAGCTCTTTACAAGCGCGGATGATGCGGACGGCGATCTCACCACGGTTGGCGACGAGGACTTTTCTGAACATGAGGGACGGAGAGGAAGAGGAAGTGCGTGTCGTGACTTTTGATTTCGAGTCGGCACCTTCTTGCTCTGGCGGACCCGGGAGGGGGGAGCCGCGCGGTTCAAGAAGGTGTCGCGGGAAAATCTGGCCTAGGCCTTCAATTCGAAGAGGGGCTGGCCGTATTGGACTGGCTTGCCGTCTTCGACGAGGATGCGGGCGATGGTGCCACGCACCTCAGCCTTGATCTCATTCATGACCTTCATGGCCTCGATGATGCAGACGTTGGAGTTTTCATCCACGGAGTCACCAATGTTGGCGAAGGCTTTTTCACCGGGGGCGGCGGAGCGGTAGAAGGTGCCGACCATGGGGCTGTTGATGGTGGGGCCTGCGGGCTCTGCGGCGGCAGCGGCTGGCGCGGCGGCGAGGGCGGCAGGTGCAGCCGTGGTGGCGGCGGGGGCTGCGGCAGCCACGGCGACCGGGGCGGCGGCGGAGGCCACGGGGAGATGCTTCAGCAGCTCTTTGGCGGCCTGGAAGTCAGATCCACGTCGCAGTTCGACCTTGGATCCTTGGTTTTCGAAATGAAAATAACTGAGATCGTTTTCGGCCATGAGGGCCACGATCTGCTTGATCTGCTTCAGGTCCAAAGCTGTGGCCTCCTTCTCGTTAGATTTTGTGTCGTCCATTAAGGGATATAGGTGCGATTAGCGGAGTCGAGGTTAGCCCCTCTGACTGCCGTGGCAAGGATAAAGACAAGCGCTGTTGCGGCGAGCGCAATTTATGCCCGCCCGCGAGGGCCTTTTTTTCCTGGGGCGCGTTTCACCGAGGCGCGTGGTGGCCTGCTGGGGGTGTCTCCACGGGTGGAGCGGGCCTTACCTGCACCGCCGCTGGTGCGGGGTTTGCGGTCGCCATCCGGGCGTTTTCCCCGGGGGCGGGGGGCCTCGTCATCCCCAAAGGAGGCGCGTCCACGAGGGGGGCGGCTGCCACCCCGAGGGCGGTCTTCACCTTCGGAAAAGCCTCCACGTGGGGTGCGGGGGCGGTCTTCACGACCGAAAGGTTTTTGGCCACGCGGGGCACCGAAGGGGCGGTCTTCGCCTTCGGAGAAGCTGGAGCGGGGGCCGCGAGGGCGGTCTTCACCACCGAAGGTTCTCTTCGGCCGGGGTGCGCCGAAGGGGCGGTCTTCACCGTCCTCAGAGGCGGCACGGGGGCTGCGGGTGCGGCCTTCGCTGCCGAAGGATTTTTTGGCACGCGCACCGCCACGAGGGCGATCTTCGCTGCCGAAAGTTTTTTTGCCACGCGGGCCGCTGCGGGGGCGGTCTTCGCTCTCGGAGCTGCGGGCACGCGGGGTGCGGGGGCGATCTTCGCTACCGAAGGCTTTTTTGCCACGGGGCCCGCTGCGGGGCTTGGCCGGGGCGCGGCGCACGGGGCGGCCGGCTTCTTCGTCGCCTGCATCGGCCACGGCGGCGGTTTTGGCGATCTTGGCCGGGCGGCCAGTGGCACCGTCTTTGGAAAAGAAACGCTCCACTTCGACTTCGGTGAGCTGTTTCCAACCGCCTTTTTGCAGGCCTTTGAGTTCCAGCCAGCCGATGCGGGTGCGGGTGAGGCGCTCGACCTCGAACCCGAGCTGGTAGAACATGAGGCGGATCTGGCGCTTGAGGCCCTGCTTGAGGACGACGTGGGCGCGGTACTCGGTGATCATCCAGGCGCGTTCGCACTTGGCGTGGCCTTCTTCGGTGAGCATGCCTTTGACCAGCTTGGCCATGGTGGCCTGGTCCATGGGCTGATCTACGATGACTTCGTATTCTTTTTCTGCCCCCATGCTGGGGTGGATGAGGCGGTGGGAAAGTTCCCCCCGGTTGGTCATCAGCAGCAGGCCTTCGCTGTCTTTGTCCAGACGACCCACGTGGTGGAGGGTCTGAAATTGCTTGGGCAGGAGCGAGTAGATCGTCATGCGATCCCGCTCATCGCTGCGGCTACAGATGTAACCGCGCGGTTTATTCAGGGCGATCACCACGCCTGTCTCCGCTTTGACGGGCTTGCCGTCGGCGACGATTCGATCCTCATCCGAGACCTGGGTGGCCAGGTCTTTGATCACGTGTCCATTGATGGAGACGCGACCTTCTTGAATGAGTACTTCGCAACCACGGCGGGAGCCGAGGCCGCACAGGCTGAGATAACGGTTGAGGCGCACGGTGGGAGACTGCGGGGATTAACCCGCGCAAACTATTCGGATTTGGTCTTGGGCAGACCGGTCGGGAGGCGACCGTCTTTCCACTGACCGCGGGCCTTCATGAGCTTGATGCGCTCGCCACGCTTAAGGACGCTGCGCTTGGTACCAACGGAACCGGCGGTTTTGAGGCTGCGATGCTGAGACATGGTAAGAAAAAGAAGGTTCGGGGTTGAAAAAGGGTGGCGAGAATAGGCGAGTCTGCGGCTTGCGCAACTTGTTTGTTCATCGGCCGCGCTTGAGCGAGGGGGAATGAGGTGGGGTGGCGGGGAGTTTGGGGGGCTTTCTTGCGGCTCGCGGAACTCCGTTCTCGGGGACTTCGTTCGGCCTTGGCAAACCCTCGGGAGCGAGGGTGCCCCGAGCGAACGCCCTTCAAAGAAAGGTCACACCGCAGAGGTAGGAACACCGCAGAGAAGAGTCTGAAAAGGTTTCTCTCCGGTCTTTTTTTGAAGGTGGGAGCGAATAGGGCTCCGCCCACGCTGGGAAAGTGAGGGGAGTTAAAAAACTCGCGCTCCGTCCGGCGGCCTTCGGCATCGGAGGAGTGGAGGGCGGATCTAGAGACCCGAGCCTATGGAAGGCCGCTTCACGGTGGTGGAGCCGCGCGTTGAGTTTCATCGGCCCGCCGCCAACAGCCGGATGGTTTGGCGATGGGATTTTAAGAGCGGTCGGATGGGTTTTGCGCCAAACACATCCGGCCTACATTTGGCCCACCAGCCATTGAGATCGTAGGCCGGATGTGTTCGGCGGGAATGGAGATCGCTCACATCTACAGCCTCCTTCGCTGAACTATCCGGCTGGTTTCTGGGGGCTCGGCGTCTCGTTTGTTTTCCCCACACCCCCACGGCACGAACTTCCCCGCTGGGCCGTTGACCCCTTGACAGCCAAGCCTGGGCCGCCTGATTGAGCCATGTCTGACGCCAGCGCTACCCCCATGATGAAGCAGTACCTCGCCATCCGGCGGGAGCTTCCCGAGGATGTGCTGCTGTTCTTCCGCCTGGGGGATTTCTACGAGCTTTTTTTTGAGGATGCGAAGACGGCGGCTCCGCTGCTGAATGTGTCGCTAACGAAGCGCAATGGCGTGCCCATGTGCGGGGTGCCGCACCATGCGTCCCAGGGCTACATTGCGAAGCTGATCAAGGCGGGCAAGCGCGTGGCCATCGCGGAACAGACGACGGACCCGGTGCCGGGAAAGATCGTGGAGCGGGCAGTCTCGCAGATCCTCAGCGCGGGCACGGTGCATGACCTGAACCTGCTGGAATCGAATCGGTCTAACTACCTCGCGGCAGTCTTTCGCACGGCGAAAAAACTGGGCCTGGCCTATGTGGACCTAACGACGGGGGAATTTGAGGTGGCGGAATTTAAAGAGGCGGTGGACCTGGTGGATGAGCTGGAGCGCATCCAGGCCAGTGAACTGCTGCACAGTGAGGAGCAGCGGGACCTGATGGTGGCGCTGGGCAGCCCGGCCTGTGCGCTGGCGGTGGAGGGGTACCTCTTTTTAGAAGACCAGGCGGACCATGCGCTGACGCAGCATTTTAAGGTGAAGTCTCTGGATGGCTTCGGCTGTCAGGGGCTGACGGCGGCGCTGTGTGCGGCGGGCTGCATCTTGCAGTATTTGCAGTTTCAACTGCGGCGGAATGTGGACCACATCCAGCGCCTGCGCGTGGCCCAGACGAGTGATTTTGTGCTCATTGATGCGGCGAGCCAGAGCCACCTGGAGCTGGTGACGGCACGCGGGGGTGCCCAACATACTTTGCTGAATGCGCTGGACCGTACCTGCACGCCCATGGGTGGGCGCAAGCTGCGCCACTGGGTGCTGCATCCGCTGCGGGATCTGGTGCAACTGACGCAGCGGCAGGACATGGTGGCCACGCTGCTGGCGGAGTCCCTTTTGTTAGGCCAGTTACGCACGTTACTCAAAGAGGTGCGGGATCTGGAGCGCACGAGCAGTCGCCTCAGTCAGGGCAGTGGCAATGGGCGCGATCTCCTGGCCATGGCCGCGTCCCTGGAGGTGGTGCCCTCGCTGAAAATGGCGCTGGAGCAGGCGCGCAGTGCGGACTTTGCCCGCCTGCTGGTGAACCTGCATGATCTTTCTGCGGTGGCCACACAGATCCAGCAGGCGCTGGTGGAGGAGCCGCCCATGCAGATCAAGGAAGGGGGCGTCTTCCGCCCCGGTTACCTGCCAGAGCTGGATGAGCTGCGCGATGCTTCCACGTTAGGCCGCCAGTGGATCGCCGATCTGCAAAATCGCGAGATCGAGCGCACGGGCATCAAGAGCCTGAAGATCAAGTATAACGCCGTGTTTGGTTATTTCATCGAGATCACCAAAGCGAATGTGGGCAGCGTGCCGACGGACTACCATCGCAAACAAACGACGGTGAATGGCGAGCGCTACATCACCGATGAGCTCAAGCGCATGGAGGATAAAATCCTGGGCGCGGAGGAGCGCAGCAAGGCCCTGGAGTATGAGGAATTCATCGGCCTGCGCAGTCAGGTGCTGGCGCATTTGGCGGAGATCCAGGAAACGGCAGCGGTGCTGGCCGTGCTGGATGCGCTGTGCTCTCTGGCAGAGACCGCGCGGCTATTCAATTACACGCGCCCCATCCTCAATGAGACGCGGCATCTTTTCATCCGCGATGGCCGCCACCCGGTGCTGGATCAGAACCTGACCAGTGGCGAACGCTTCGTGCCCAATGACGTGACGCTGGAGCCGGAGGAAAGCCGCCTCATCCTCATCACGGGGCCGAACATGGCGGGCAAAAGTACCTACCTGCGGCAAACGGCGCTACTCACCCTTATGGCGCAGATCGGCAGTTACCTCCCGGCCACCAGTGCAGAGATCGGCCTGGTGGATCGCATCTTTACCCGCATCGGTGCGAGCGATGACCTGGCGCGTGGCCAGTCCACCTTCATGGTGGAGATGAATGAGACGGCGCTGATCCTGAACAACGCCACGGAGCGCAGCCTCGTCATCCTGGACGAGATCGGCCGCGGCACCAGTACCTTCGATGGGCTGAGCATCGCCTGGAGTGTGGCCGAGCACCTGCACGACCACATCGGCGCGCGCGCCCTCTTTGCCACCCACTATCACGAAATCACCGCCCTGGCCCAGAGCCGCAGCGCGGTGAAGAACTACAACGTGGCCGTGAAGGAGTGGAACCAGCAGATCATCTTCCTGCGCAAGATCCTGCCCGGCTGCGCGGAGAAAAGCTACGGCATCCAAGTGGCCCGCCTCGCCGGCCTGCCGGAGAACGTCATCCAGCGCGCCAAGGAAGTGCTGGCCCAACTGGAAGCTGGCCATCAACCCGCAGAAAGCGTGACCGAGGTACCCCTGCCCACCAGCGTGCCTGCGAAAGTGAAGCGGACGCGCCTAACCAACGATGCGGAGGCGGGTCAGATGGTGTTGTTTGGGTGAGGACAACCTCCACAGATTTCTGAAAAATTCACACCGCAGAGATTGGAAGACCGCAGAGAAAACCTTTTTAATTCTTCTCTGCGGTGCAAATCGTTCCCCCGCACGCTTGGAACCATGAATCCCATCCGCGCCAATCTTCAATACCAAGCTGATAGAGACTTTAAGTTGCGCGATTGAGGAACCCCTGAATTTTTACACCGCAGAGATTGGAAGACCGCAGAGAAAGCCTTTTTAATTCTTCTCTGCGGTGTTCTAATCTCTGCGGTGTAAAGCTTTCCCCTTCAAGCGTGGAGCCTTGAATCCCTACCGCGTCACTCTTCACTACAAAGCTGGCAGAAACTTTAATTGCGCGATTGAGGAACCCCTGAATTTTTACACCGCAGAGATTGGAAGACCGCAGAGAAAGCCTTTTTAATTCTTCTCTGCGGTGTTCTGATCTCTGCGGCGTAAATATTTATCTCCATGATCCCCCGACACGAAAACCTTGGATCTGATCTCACAGCTCGAGTCATCGGGGCGGCTATGACAGTGCATAGGGAGTTGGGGCCAGGATTGGACGAGAAGGATTACGAGCAGGCGATTCATCTAGAATTTCTTGCGGCAGGTATCGAGCACGAATGCCAAGTGGCTTTGCCGTTGATGTACAAAGGTGCCCAACTGGATTGTGGATACCGAATGGATGTCGTCGTAGAAAATGAAGTTCTTTTGGAACTCAAAGCGTTAGAGAAGCTGCATCCGCTGCACGAAGCTCAGTTGATGACATACTTGAGACTTTCTAAGCTCAAGCTTGGGCTGTTGATGAACTTCGGCAACCTAATGTTACGCGATGGAATCGCTCGCCGAGCTAACAGTACGGTCAATGTTTCTAATCCTAGAAGTCCGAGCGCTAATCATCCAGCTATGGATGAAGTGTCTCATCAAGTGATCGGTGCGGCACTGGAGGTCCAGCATATCTTAGGTCAAGGTCTGCTGCGCAGTGCCTATGAAGCCGCCTTGGCCCACGAGATTCGTTTGCGCGGTCTCAAGGTCGAGCAGCGAGTGCCGACAACGCTGGTTTACCGTGAACAACGGATTCTTAGTTCCAAGGAAATTCCTTTGTTGGTGGAGGGAAGTTTGATGGTCACGTGCCTGTGTGTCAAAAAGCTAGAGCCCGTTCACTTGGCCCAGCAGAGGTCTCTCCTAAAAGCTGCCCATATGGAAAGAGGCCTCTGCCTTAACTTCCATGCGGAATCGATAGCGACCGAGATCAAACGCATTCTCAAAGCTCCCTCGGCAGGTCCAAATGATGACAGATAAAACCCGAGAATTTTGCATGGCGAAAAAATTCTTTTAACTCTTCTCTGCGGTCTTCCAATCTCTGCGGTGTAAATTTCAGGGGGCTTCCACCATGGCCATGCGGACACCGCGAAAGATTCATCTTTGGACATGGAGGGGGTGTAATTTCAATCGCTCAAGACCGTTAAAATTTACACCGCAGAGATTGGAAAACCACAGAGAAAACCCTTTGCATAAACCGACGACCATGAGTGCACCCACGGAAGAATTTCTTCACGAGCAAGTTGCCAGCGGCAAATTTGCTTCGGTGGATTCTGCGATTAAAGCAGCCGTGCAGATTTTCTGTGGAAGGCGGGCCAGTCAGGCATTGGAATCGCTGTTGGACGAGGCGCTCAACCATGAAGGACGGAGGGTGCCTATTTCCGAATTGCGACGCATGAAGAGGGTTTAATTAATCCGACAAACCATGGAAGATAGAGGCGTGAGCGCTGCGGCTCTTCTCCAGTTGAAACAGCAACTGTCCAATTTGACTGAGAAAGAACGTGTGGAGGGTTCAGCCTTTTTGCATCGGATGAAACAGGAGACGCCGACTTGGCAAAAGGAAATGAGTCGGCGAATGGCAGAGATGGATGCAGGCAAAAAAGATTCGGCTGCCGAAACCTTTGGCCAGAGGCTGAGCGGGTTGCCTCTTCATTGACTGGGCGGATGGCGCCGTGAACGAGCTTCGAATCTTGGACATCGTGGAGCTTTAACTCGGCATTCACTTTCAATATTTGTTAGGCGCATTGAGTCTGCATGAGCCTAGCGAAATCCCCCAGATGCCGATGGACGAGTTGCCTGGTCGTAGGATGGGTTTGTCCGGCGAGAGAGATGCCGCCGTCTGCACGCGTGCCACCGCCGGATAACCCGTCTGTCTGGGAAGTGTCGCAGCGCTCAAGACGCCTACACCTTCAGAGAAAGGCGGGTAATCCGGCGATGAGGAAAGGAGAGCTGCGACCTCATTTTTCGCCGGACACACACCGCCCTACGAGCCAGAGGCGACAGTTTTACCAAGCTCGCAAGGACACATGAATCCACCCATGACGATGGACGAGTTGCCCGGTCGTAGGATGGGTTTGTCCGGCGCGAGAGATGCCGCTGTCTGCACGCGTGCCACCGCCGGATAACCCGTCTGTCTGGGAAGGGTCGCAGCGCCCAAGACGCCTACTCCTTCAGAGAAAGGCGGGTAATCCGGCGATGAGGGAAGGAGAGCTAAGACCTCATTTTTCGCCGGACACACACCGCCCTACGAGCCAGAGGCGACAGTTTTACCAAGCTCGCAATGACACATGAATCCACCCATGCCGATGGACGAGCTGCCTGGTCGTAGGATGGGTTTGTCCGGCGCGCGAGATGCCGCTGTCTGCACGCATGCCACCGCCGGATAACCCGTCTGTCTGGGAAGTGTCGCAGCGCCCAAGACGCCTACACCTTCAGAGAAAGGCGGGTAATCCGGCGATGAGGAAAGGAGAGCTAAGACCTCATTTTTCGCCGGACACACACCGCCCTACGAGCCAGAGGCGACAGTTTTACCAAGCTCGCAATGACACATGAATCCACCCATGACGATGGACGAGTTGCCCGGTCGTAGGATGGGTTTGTCCGGCGCGAGAGATGCCGTTGTCTGCACGCGTGCCACCGCCGGATAACCCGTCTGTCTGGGAAGGGTCGCAGCGCCCAAGACGCCTACACCTTCAGAGAAAGGCGGGTAATCCGGCGATGAGGAAAGGAGAGCTGCGACCTCATTTTGCGCCGGACACACACCGCCCTACGAGCCTTGAAGCTCACTGCCTCAATAGTACACTCTTCACCCCATCATTCGTTAGGCTTCACCGCCCGCTTTTCACACTCATTCGCCCCACACCTTCGGCACGACGTAGTTCTTCGGCTGCGGGCCGCCTTTGGGGGGCAGGGCCTGGGCGGCGAAGGCGGCGAGCTTGGCTTTCAGCTCGGCCACTTTTTCCGGTTGGCTAGCGGCGAGGTTGGTCTTTTCGTTGGGATCTTCGGCCAGGTTAAATAGCTCCACGCTGGTCTGCGCGGCAGCTTTCCTCTTCTTTTTCTTAGCCGCTTTGGGCGCCTCTTCGGCATCGCCCGTGCCGCCATTCAGCACCAGCTTCCAGTCGCCCATGCGTACGGCTCCGTTGTTAGGCGCGGTGTTGTAAAGGATGGCCTCATGCGGAGAGGCGGCCCCCTGGGTGAGGGCGGGCCAGGCATCGCGCCCGTCCAGCGGATCTTTTTGCTCCAGGGAGGCCCCGGCCAGAGTCAGCAGGGTGGGGTACCAGTCCACTATGTGCAGGGGGGCCTTCACCACGCTGCCTGCGGGGATCTTACCCTTCCAAGTTGCAAAGGCGACGACGCGGGTGCCGCCTTCATAGAGGGTGCCTTTGCCTGCGCGCAGGGGGCCATTGTCCGTGATGGTGCCGGGGCTGGGGCCGCCATTGTCGCTGGAGAAAATGAACAGCGTGTTGTCACTCATCCCGGCCTCTTCCACGGCGGTGGCGATCTTTCCCACGGCCTCATCCATGCAGGCCAGCATGCCGGCGTAGATGGCGCGGTTCCCCTTCAGGTGGGCGTAGGGTTTCACATACTCCTCCGGCACCTGCCAGGGGCTGTGCACGGCATTGAACGGCACGTAGAGAAACAGCGGCTTGGAAGGGTCGCGCTCGCGGATGACGCGGGCAGCTTCGCGGCCTAACAAATGGGTGGAGTAGCCCTGGTCATCGCTGCGCTGGTCATTGCGATGCCAGTCGTAGCCGCCATCACGCTCCAGCTTGAAGTAATCAATGGCCCCATTGTAGTGACCGTACTGTTGATCGAACCCACGGCGGGTGGGCAGGTAATCCCGCGTGATGGACCCCAGGTGCCACTTGCCCACGATGGCCGTCTGGTAGCCCGTCTCCTTCAGTGCCTGGGGCAGGACACGCTCCGTCAGCGGCAGCCCATAGTCTGCCCAGGGCCGCACCACACCCACCTGCAGGCCGTGGCGCATGGGGTAGCGCCCCGTCATCAGCGCCGCCCGCGTGGGGCTGCACACCGGCTGCACGTAAAATTGATCCAAAACCGCCCCCGCCTTCGCCAGCTTATCCAGGTGCGGCGTGGCGATGGCCTTCCCACCCATGAACCCACAGTCTGCCCGCCCCAGGTCATCGGCCAAGATAAAGACGATGTTCGGGCGCGGGGCCTCCGCGGCAAGAGCAGGCAGGGCGAGAGCCAAGAAAAGGAGGGAGATCCAACGAGAGGGCAGCTTCATCACCGCGCAGAAACGCCGCCTCCCGCCCCAACTTTCCACCGAAAGCACCCCGCTCACCGATTCCCCTCGCTCTCCCCTGCCCCTCCATTCCGAAAACTGAAATCTGAACACTGAAAACCGAACACCACCTCTCCATTCGACAATGCCGCCGAACCGTTTATTCTCCGCGCTCCCTTTCCCACACATGAAAAAGAAAATCGTCCTCGCTTATTCCGGCGGCCTCGACACCTCCGTCCTGCTCTCCTGGATCAAAGAAACCTATGATGCCGAAGTCATCGCCTTTTGCGCCAACATCGGTCAGGACGACGAACTGAAAGGCCTGAACGCCAAAGCCAAAAAGACCGGCGCTCTGAAAATCTACGTGGACGACCTCCAGGAAGAATTCGCCAAGGACTTCATCTTCCCCATGATGCAGGCCGGGGCCATCTATGAAGGCCAGTACTTCCTGGGCACCTCCATCGCCCGCCCCCTCATCGCCAAGCGCATGGTCGAGATCGCCAAGCTCGAAGGCGCCACCGCCATCGGCCACGGCGCCACCGGCAAAGGCAACGACCAGGTGCGTTTCGAGCTCACCACCGCCGCTCTCGCCCCTGACCTCGAAATCATCGCCCCCTGGCGTGACGAGCGTTTCCGCACCCAGTTCCCGGGCCGTGCCGAGATGATCGCCTACTGCGAAGAGAAAAAGATCCCCATCCAGGCCAGCGCGAAAAAGCCCTTCTCCATGGACCGCAACCTCCTGCACATCAGCTACGAGGCCGGCATTCTGGAAGACCCTTGGTTCAACGCCGGCGACGTGAAGTATCGCGACTACTTCACCACCCTCTCCGTCTTCCCTGAAGATGCCCCGGACAAGTCCGAGTACGTCGTGCTCGACTTTGACAAAGGCAACTGCGTGGCCGTGAACAGCAAGCCCATGAATCCCCTCCAGGTCATGAAAGCGCTGAACAAACTCGGCGGCAAACACGGCGTCGGCCGCGTGGACATGGTGGAAAATCGCTTCGTCGGCATGAAGAGCCGCGGCGTGTATGAGACCCCCGGCGGTGCCATCCTCCACTTCGCCCATCGCCAGATCGAGTCCCTCACCATGGACCGCGAAGTCATGCACCTGCGCGACAGCCTCATCCCCGAGTACGCCAAATTGGTTTACAATGGCTTCTGGTACGCCCCTGAGCGCCTCGCCCTCCAGGCCCTCGTCACCGAGAGCCAAAAGAACGTCTCCGGCACCGTCCGCGTGAAGCTGTACAAAGGCGGCATCCACGCCGCCGGCCGCCAGAGCCAGTTCAGCATGTACAACCCCCACATCGCCACCATGGAAGCCGACCCCACCAAGGCCTACAACCAAGACGACGCCACAGGCTTCATCCGCCTCAACGGGCTGAGACTGCGCGTGAACTCGCAGGTGAATGGTGCGGGGAATATTGGGGGGTGATCTGTAGAAATCCTCTGAATACTTAACAGCCCGGACGCCGAAAGGTTTCCGGGCTTTGTTTGGCCGCATACTATGAGTTACGACCTCCTTGTCAGCATCAGTCCCCTTGCGAAGCATTCCCCGGCGATTGTCGGCGCCATTGAATTCGATGAGCTTACGCCGTTGAAGGGTATTGCCGAGCGACATCGCTGCTGGTTATTTGACCGGCTTCTCAATTATTACGAAGATCAGTCTTTTACTATACCCGAGTTGCACAAAGCAGTGGATGTTATCGACTGTGCAATCTTGGCAGAGCACGGCGAGCCTGAGCGGCGTATACTCTACAAAATTTCCGCCATTTTCTCGATGGCTATTCGCAAGAACCTTCCCGCTCATGGTGTAGCCGATTGAACATGTCCCGGCCGGATAAGATGCCAGACTAACTGTCAGATCAATCCGCCTAACCAATTAATCATCAATAAACAGTCTGTTCACCTTAGTCAATTATCCCCTTAATGTCACAACATTGGAAAGAGCGTTTAAACACTGCGAAGCATCGCGATTTCATGACTGGCACACAGGATGCGGGTGGCCGTTCAATGACGCCCGCTGCTGACAATCTCATTCCCCGTTGGATATACTTCATCCAGACACCAAACTGCATATTGCAGTTTGTTGAGGTTGCTCAGATACACACAGCCCGCGAATACTTTAGCAAGAAGATACATCCTGCACGCCGAGGTTTAGACAATGGTCTGGAGCATTACTGGCAGCGCTGGTTTGAGCGGTTGCCTCCAGGTGTTCACCGCGAGCCCTCGCGCTTGCGGATTCTACACGCCCTGGATCGCTTAATCCAGGATATACACTCAGATAAGGTTCCTGAGCGGTCCGCCGTGAGATAAGATGTCAGGCTTCCTGTGAATCCAATCCGCTTAACCGATTGATCTTCAAAAGCCTCCTCGCCCAAGAAGTAGATCCATACGACGCATGTTCAGCCAGCATTGAGTCCCTGCCGCGCAGATCCCATCTTCATCGCCCCCGGATCCGATAAGGGACGCCTAGGGGCCAAATAAACAAGACGAGACCAAGGAGACCAAGGAGACCAAGGACATACGACATCAAAAAAGATGCCAGGCTAAATATAGCCCTCTAGCCACTAAAACATTCATCCTCAAACCCTTGTAAATCATTCCAGCGCCACGTTGAGTTGCACGAGCAAGGGGACCGCGACCTTTTTCGCTCCAGATCAGCCCCAACGGGGCGAAACAACCCAGCCCAGGGCCAGCCTGGGAACCAGGCGCAGCCCTGGGGGGATAGGACGGACGGTGCTCCAATGTCAGCGAGCCCTTAAAAGGCAACACAGGACTCGGCCGTTCATCGGTTGCAATGCTCACTTTTAGACCAACGTCCTTGAAACGGGGCCTTGGCGGATGACTATGTCGTCTCACCTGAACGTTCGCCAAACAATGCCCCTCTCCTCCCTCTTCCGAACCTTGGGCGTCATCATCCTTCAGACCGTGACCTTTTTTGTGAGTTGGAGCCTGATGGTTAAAATCGCGAGGGATCTGGATCGGTTTCCTCCTGCACTTTTCTTTGGAATCGCCGTTTATTATGGGATGATTGGAATGGCCTCTCTTTTTGTCATTTGCGGGATGGTGACAGCCATCACGAAACAACCTCGCGTTTATTGGAGTGTGATCTTTTTAGGGGTGGCACTTTGGCTTGCCTGGCTTTTCCCTTCTTTTGAATCGCGCCCTTATTCGATGCCCGCCTTTTTCATGCTAGGCTCCACACTTCTGGTCCTCGGAAGCGGTGTCGTTCTCCCAAGACTTCTTCAACGGGCTTGAGCGGCACGATAAGCATGATCTCGTTTTCGTCGCCTTATTGCCACGCTCCGACCAGGCGGGGCCTGGGCGAGCTAAAGCTCGGGCTACTTTGTTGAGGCCCTGCGCGCCGCCCTTTTGGTTAGGCGAGACGATACTGGGATGGGTAGGCGAAGGACGAGCGACTTCAAAAGTCCCGAAGGGACGAGGCAACAAAGCCCAGGGCCAGCCTGGGAACCAGGCGCAGCCCTGGGGAATAGGACGGGCGGTGTTCTCTGTGCCAGTTAGCCCTGAAAGGGCGGGACAAAAGGGAGGTGGCGTGGCCCTCCTGCCTCGCCCTTTCAGGGCTTGGAGAGGGGTGACGGTTTCCTTTCGGGCAACCCAGGGCTGCGCTCGCTAAAGCTCGCTGGCCCTGGGCTAGGTTGTCCCGCCCCGCTGGGGCTGGGGGAGATGACTCGTCTTGCTTATCTGGCAGGCAAGAACTCTCAGAAAGAATAACACCGCAGAGGACAGAAAACCGCAGAGAGAAACAAAACCGTATTCTCTGCGGTTTTCCAATCTCTCGCGGTGTGAAATTCCCCAGCTACAGCCTTCACCGCCCCCGGATGCCGGAGGCATCCCAGCCGGTAGCCAGGCGGTAAAGGGAGCCTCGGCGACCGCACCCCTGGTTAGGCGAGATGGTCATTCCCACTTAACGGCGCATCCTGGAAGGATGCCAGCGGTGCCCTCATGGCTGCCGACGCGATCGCCCCCAAAACGGCGACGGTTTGGAGGTCTCGAGGCTTCCAAGAAGGGCGGGTAATCCGGCGATGACGCGGGAGAGCAAACACGCGTCAGTGCGCCGGACACACACCGTCCTACGAGGGGGGGAGCTGGAGCTTCGCCACATCATCCCTAGTTAGGCGAGATGGTCATTCCCCACTCGGTGCCCCCGATCAAGCGGGGCCTGGGCGAGCTAAAGCTCGGGCTATTTTGCTGAGACCCTATGCACTGCGCTTTTTGTTAGGCGAGGAGATTTTAGGAGGGGGGTGTGGAGAAAGAACGGATGCCATCGTCCAACCTGTCATGAGTCGGCGAGAGAGGGCGGGATCTTGGGATGACAAATCCGGTCGGGTGGTGTTACATGCATCACATTCCCCTTCTCCCATGATTGAATCTCTGACGTTCATCCTCCTCGGTCTTGTCCTGCTCTATTTTGGCGGTGAGGGGCTGGTGAAGGGGAGCTCGGCGCTGGCGCTGCGGCTGGGGCTGACGCCGCTGGTGGTGGGGCTGACGGTGGTGGCGTTTGGCACGAGTGCGCCGGAGCTGGTGGTAAGCGTGAAGGCGGCGCTGGATGGCGAGGGGGCGATTGCGATAGGCAATGTGCTGGGATCCAATGCGCTGAACATCGGCCTGATCCTGGGGCTGACGGCGCTGATCTGTCCGCTGAAGGTGCAGCTTCAAATTTTGCGCATTGATGCACCCATCATGGTGGTCATCTCGCTGATCGGCGGGTGGATGCTGCATGATCTTTACCTCAGCCGTCTCGAGGGCGGGCTGTTGATGGCGGGGCTGGTGGCTTACGTGATCTTTACGGTGATGTATGCGAAACGGGTGAAGCAGCCGACTGCGGTGGTGGCGGAGTACGCGGAGGCACTACCACCGCCGAAGGGCAGTGTGGGGCGGGACGTGGTCTTCATGATCGGCGGCCTGGGCCTGCTGGTGGTGGGCTCGCGCTTCATGGTGGATGGCGCGGTGAGCCTGGCACGGCTGTATGGCATCAGCGAGGCGGTGATCGGCCTAACCATCGTGGCGGCAGGCACGAGCATGCCGGAGCTGGTGACCTGCGTGGTGGCGGCGCTGAAAAAGGAGCCGGACATCGCCCTGGGGAACATCATCGGCTCGAACATCTTTAACATCCTGGGCATCCTAGGCGGGGCCGGTTTGGTGAAACCTCTCCATGGGGCGGGCATCCAGATGACGGACATCTACATCACCATCGCCTTTGCCGTCATCCTGGTGCCGATCCTGAAAACGGGCCAGAAATTGATGCGCTGGGAGGGGGTGCTGCTGCTGACCGCCTATGTGGGGTACATGGTGTGGCTGTGGCCGAAGGAGTGAGAGTGGAAGGAGGTGACGCGGCTCTGCTGCCTCGCCCTTTCAGGGCTTGGGAAGGGGGACTGTTTCTTTTCGGGGGTCCCAGGGCTACGCTCGCTAAAGCTCGCTGGCCCTGGGCTGGGTTGTTTCGCCCCTTTGGGGCTACTTTGAATCGTTCACACGGGCACTCGTTCTTAACTTGTTCGCCGTTCCATCTATGTCTTAATGCGAGTCGTCATGACAGACTTCGGCACCATCAGCACGGAGACTTGGAAAGTTCGCCTTCCGGCCGATTGGTCAGAGCGTGCGAATGCCACCAAACACACAGTTTACTTTGAGTCCACGGACGGCTCGATGGGCGCGTATTTTTCGACTTGGTATTTTGATGACGACCCGCGTTCAACGGACGAAATCTTGAGATCGTTCCATCGCGTGGAGGTGGAGACGCTTCACACGATGAAAGGCCGGGCATGGCAGTCTGTCGATGCTTGGAGTTCCGTTGCTGCCGATATGGGTATGATCGGAGCTGACTTTCTCGACCGCCAGAATCACTATCGGATCGCGCACCATGTCATCGCCAGGATGCCCTGGGTGGTACGCGCGGCATTTCACCACTATGACTGCACCGACTATGAAGAATCGAAGAGGTTCTTCCAGCTTATCATTGAGTCATTGCAGATTCATCATGAAGATATCTGACCCGCTGTCAAAAAGCAGAGGACTTTCCCCCGCACCCCCATGCCAACGAAACACCGGATCTTCACCACCCCCTTTGCGAGCGTTTATCCGCACTACGTCGCCAAGGCCGAAAAGAAGGGGCGGACCCAAGCCGAGGTGGACGCCATCATCCGGTGGCTGACGGGCTACACGCAGATGGAGCTGGAAGGGCAGTTGCAGAAGCAGACGGACTTTGAAACCTTCTTCCAAGAAGCGCCCCAGATGAATCCTGCACGGACACTGATCCAAGGCACCGTCTGCGGCGTGCGGGTGGAGGAGGAGGAAGACCCGACGATGCGGGAAATACGCTGCCTGGATAAACTGGTGGATGAGCTGGCCAAGGGGAAGGCGATGGAGAAGATTCTCCGAGCCTAACCGATGATGCTTCATTTCAGAGTAGTGGATCGGAAGCCAAGTAAGCCGATCCTAGCTCGCGAACCCAGCCTGCAAAAAGATCCTTCAGAAGTCCCGAAGGGACGAGGCAACAAAGCCCAGGGCCAGCCTGGGAACCTGGCGCAGCCCTGGGGATAGGACGGGCGGTATTCTCCCGTGCTAGAGAGCCCTGAAAGGGCGGGACAAAAGGGAGGTAGTGTGGCCCTCCTGCCTCGCCCTTTCAGGGCTTGGGAAGGGGTGACGGTTTCTTTTCGGCTTTCCCAGGGCTGCGCTCGCTAAAGCTCGCTGGCCCTGGGCTGGGTTGTTTCGCCCCTTTGGGGCTGGAGGAAGAGTGGGTTGAGGGTGTCAGGAGAAACGAATTGGTAATAGATCACAAAACTTCTCCACCTGCCATTGACCGGGTCGCCCCGCTGTCGGATTGACAGGTCATGTGGTCCTACCTGAAAACGTGGCTCCTGCGGCGACGCCTTTCTAAAGCCCAGCAACGCCTGATTGAGGTGCTAGAGCAGACGAAACTCTACATCGCACGATCCGAGGAGTCCATCTACTCCCCTTTTACCCCCACGGAGATCGCAAGCGATTTATCAAAGGCGATTGAAAGCCTGAAAGGGGGTCATTCCATCGACACAAGTTTGCTCAAAATGCATTTTTCCCCCGCGAGCTCGATCCAGGAAACAGCCCTCAATGCTGGATGGGTGGACTCCTATTTAGATCTTTCCCGCCAGTTTGATGAATTGATTGAAGCGGTATCGTAACTGACACTGAAGGGCTAAGGATGCGGCGTTGGAAAGCATCCTGTTCTGAATGAGATCATCCATGCAATGCCTAACCGAAAATGAGATTTCGCACTGGTTGCGAGAGCGCGGTATCCCGGAGGCCCCTTATCACCAAGTTCCCCCAACGAGTTTTTATCTTCAGTTTTTCACGCCGCCAAATCAGTCTCTGGGTGCCTTTTTCCGGCAGTATTGGGACCGCATCATCGGTTGCGAAGCAGCGCTTGTTCACATCACGGACTGGGGACTTTATACGAAGAGTGAAATGATTCCCATCATGGGGATTCGTGCTCTGCACTCCGAGACGCGTTGGCTTATTGATGCGCCGGGTCATCTTCTAGAAACCCACGAGTCTGAGACGGTCATTTCACTGATGACACTCACGACTTTTTTCGCCTGGTCCTCTTATTGGTATAGCCCATTGGGCCATTCAATCCTCTACAACTGGGAGGGAGATATTTTTGATTTTTGGACGGACGATGCTGCGAAGATGGAGATGATGAAGGGACTGCTCGTGGACTTCAACCTGCGAGAAACAACGGAAGCCAAGTAAGGAGGATATTTTCACATCATGACGAGCGAAGAAGCCTTGCAGGAATTCGGCTTGCCCGCAGCGCCGGGAGATCGGGATGAAATTCGACGGCTCCTTGCTTTGGAGATTGAGCGTGAGCGCCAAGGAGAAAGCGGAGAAGAAATGCTGCGGACGTTGTGTCTTCAGCTCTTCAGTTTAGGATATCCTGAAGATGCGCTTCTCATCTGGGAAGCCAAACAGTCCAGCTTCGATGCTGGCTGTGGCCTCGACATTCAGTTTGTTTGCGGTGCCGGATTGGCCGTGACCCAAGATTATCTTTCTCGGGCTAGCGTGCTGGAGTCATCGGCCATCTTACAGTATTTGGCGGCATGCGACCGAGCTGGAGATTTTGCCGAGTGGACACCGCAGGTGACGATTGAGCACTATCGCAGTTATTACGGCGTTTGAACTTTCCTCCCATCCATCACCATGATCCGTCAAATCTCAGAGAGCGAGTTTACAGGCCCGCGTTTGACCGAGGGGGCCTGCCTGTTTCGCACACCTGAGTCGCTGGAGATCGGCCAAGCGATTGAATGGGAGTCGGAAGTCGAAGATGGGCTGGGACCTGGGAAGTTTGCTGTGTTTGTGAGCCCTAGCGGATTGATTTTTTCACTTCAACATTATGAGTTATCCCCACGGAAGGATCTCATGACTCTTTATGTGAGGCCGGGGGACCTTGGGATGCATGTGGACCAGGCCTTGATCGAACTCTGTCTAACCAGTGCAGATCTGGGCTGGCTGGCAGATGGGGCCCGACTCCCTCCCGCCCGATTGATCCGCCAAGATGACAATGGCGTGCAGTTTCATGTGGGGGACTACCCCTGCCACGCGGATGCGGAGGCCACCCGCAGGCAGTTGATGGCTGGGCATCATAAGCAGGCGTATTTTATCGAGCCAATCTTAGTAGGCGGGCCCGCTTTATTGCCTCGCCCTTCCAGGGCTTGAGACGGGATTGGCTGTTTCTTTTCGGGGGCCCCACGGCTGGGTTGTTTCGCCCCGGTGGGGCTGGGGGGAGATGACTCACGTGATGAGCCGTCTTGCTTTGACGGGGCCCTTTTGCTGCCGACTCGATTCTTTTCACCAAGCGACGTGGGGTGGAGGGCGAGGGCCTTCAAAGAAAGGCGGGTAATCCGGCGATGACGCGGGAGAGCAAACTCGCGTCAGGGCGCCGGACACACACCGCCCTACGAGGGAGGCGCTGGGAACGTAGGGCGGGTGTGTTCCGCGCCCTTTGTGTTCGTTGCAGGATCAAGTCACTCGCGGAATTACCCGCCTTGCTTTGACGGTGCCCTAATGGCTGACGACACGATCCCCCCAAAACGGCGACGGTTTTGAGGTCTCGCGGCTTCAAAGAAAGGCTGGTAATCCGGCGATGACGCGGGAGAGCAATCACGCGGCAAGTCGCCGGACACACGCCGCCCTACGGGGGAGCATCGCCGCATCACCCGTCTTTGGGGAAAATGTCATCCCACCCCCGAAATCTCTAGCCTGAGGGTGAAGCACTGATTGCATCCGGGGAAATCCCGGCTCCACTGATCTTGCGAAATGCCCACGCCCTTCTCCTCCCGTCACATTGGACCTTCGGCTGCTGAAACAGCGGCCATGTTGGAATCGCTCGGTTACGAAACGCTGGATGCCCTGGTGGATCAGGTGGTGCCGGAGGCCATCCGGCAGCGGTCGGCGCTGAATCTGCCGGAGGCCCTCAGCGAAGAAGATGCGCTGCGCCGGCTGAAGCAGCTGATGGGACGAAACAAGGTGGTGCGCTCCTTCATCGGCCTGGGTTATCACGATACTTTCACCCCGCCAGTCATTCAACGAAACATCCTGGAAAACCCAGGTTGGTACACGGCCTACACGCCTTACCAGCCAGAGATCAGCCAAGGTCGCCTGGAGGCGCTGATCAATTTCCAGACCATGATCACAGACCTCACGGGGCTGGATGTGGCGGGGGCTTCGCTGCTGGATGAAGGCACGGCTTGTGCGGAGGCACTGACGCTGGCGGCGGCGCAGGTGGCCGGGGCGAATCGAGTGCTGGTTTCCGATCAATGTCACCCACACAACATCGAAGTGGTGCGCACGCGCATGCTGGCGCTGGGCATCGAGGTGCAGGTGGCGGATGTGGCCACGTGGCAGCACGATGGCAGCAAAGGACTGGCGGCGGTGCTGGTGCAGTACCCGGATACCCAGGGGGTGATCCATGACTTTGAGGCCCTGGCCCAACAGGTGCATGAGGCAGGTGCCTTGCTAGTGACCTCGGCAGATCTGCTGGCGCTGACGGTGCTGCGACCTCCAGGGGAATTTGGCGCGGACATCTGCGTGGGCAATAGCCAGCGCTTCGGGGTGCCGCTGGGTTTTGGTGGGCCACATGCCGCCTTCATGGCGGTGAAGGATGCGCTGAAACGGCGCATGCCAGGGCGGCTCATCGGCGTGTCGAAGGATGCAGCGGGCAATCCCGCCTACCGCCTGTCTTTGCAGACGCGGGAGCAGCACATCCGCCGGGAAAAGGCGACGAGCAACATCTGCACGGCGCAGGTCCTGCTGGCGGTGATGGCCTCCATGTACGCGGTGTATCACGGGCCGGAGGGGCTAAAAAAGATCGCCTTGCGCACCCATGGCGCAGCGGTGTGGCTGGCGCGCGAGCTGATGCAGGCGCACCTGGAGATCGCCAGCGATGACTTCTTTGACACGCTAACGGTGAAGGTGCGCAGTGCGGATGATGTGCTGCGGACGGGCCTGCTCTTTGGCGTGAATCTGCGCAAGCTGGATGCCCAGCACGTGACCGTGGCGCTGGATGAACGCGTGCGTGAAGAGGAGCTGCTGGCCATACTGAAGGCCTTCGGCATCAGCAAGGCTCACCACCCGCTGCACCTGAATGATGAAGCAGATTTGAACTGCTCCGGCGTCTTTCATCGCCAGTCGGCCTACCTCACACACCCGGTCTTCAGCCGTTACCACTCGGAGACGGAGATGATGCGCTACTTGCATCGGCTGGAGAGCAAGGACATCGCGCTGAACCGCAGCATGATCCCGCTGGGCTCCTGCACCATGAAGCTGAACGCGGCGGCGGAAATGATGCCGCTGAGCTGGAGCGAGGTGGGCGGGCTGCACCCCTTTGCCCCGCAGGATCAAAGCGAAGGCTACCGCGCGATGTTCACGGAGTTGGAAAATTGGTTAGCCGAATGCACCGGTTTTGATGCCACCTCTCTGCAGCCGAATGCGGGCTCTCAGGGTGAATACGCGGGCCTGCTGGCCATCAAACGATTTCACGAAGCGCGGGGCGAGGGCCACCGCGATGTCTGCCTCATCCCCACAAGTGCCCATGGCACGAATCCCGCCAGCGCGGTGATGTGTGCTTTTAAAGTGGTGCCTGTCACCTGCGATGAGCAGGGCAACATCTCCCTGGAAGATCTGAAGACCAAACTGGCAGCGCACCCGGACAAGGTGGCCGCGCTGATGGTGACGTATCCTTCCACCCATGGCGTGTTTGAGGAAAGCATCGTGGAGATCTGCAACCTGGTGCATGAGCACGGCGGGCAGGTGTACATGGATGGGGCGAACATGAATGCCCAGGTGGGCCTGACCTCCCCGGGCAAGATCGGTGCGGATGTCTGCCACCTGAATCTGCACAAGACCTTTTGCATCCCGCATGGCGGCGGTGGCCCCGGCGTGGGCCCCATCTGCGTGGCGGCTCATTTGAAGCCCTACCTCCCCGGCCACCTGACGTGGGAACAGCAGCGGGAAGGGGCGGTGTGCTCGGCACCCTGGGGCAGCGCCAGCATCTGCACCATCTCCTGGATGTACATCGCCATGATGGGACCGGAGCTGACTGAAGCGACGAAGTACGCCATCCTCAATGCCAACTACGTGGCGAAGAAGCTGGCCCCCTGTTTCCCCACGCTTTACAAAGGCAGCCACGGTCTGGTGGCGCACGAGTGCATCCTGGACTTCCGCCATTTCCACAAAGTGACGGTCGAAGATGTGGCCAAGCGGTTGATGGACTTTGGCTACCATGCGCCAACGATGAGCTGGCCTGTGGGCGGCACGCTGATGATCGAGCCGACGGAGAGTGAGAGCCAGGCCGAGCTGGATCGTTTTTGCAGCGCCATGCAGTGCATCCACGGCGAGATCGTGGGCGTGGAAAACGGCACCTTCCATGCCACGGACAACACGCTGAAGGCCGCCCCGCACACGGCCGCCTTCATGCTGAAAACCGACTGGCCGCATGCCTACACCCGCGAGCTGGCCGCCTTCCCCCTGCCCTGGGTGAAGGAGGCTAAGTACTGGCCCCCCGTCGCCCGGGTGGACAATGTCTATGGCGACCGCAACCTCATCTGCTCCTGCATCAGCGTGGAGGAAGCTGCGGGGTAGGCGGGTAGGGACGTACTGCGCTGCGTCCGACTTGCTGGATGGTTCACATCTCGTTCGCTCTTCCATTTTGAGCTCCCAAAGCGCCCTCCCTCTCCCCCAAGAATTGGGGGACGAGGCTCAGGTGAGGGGGTGGTCGCAGCACGCAGAAAGTCCGTTCGCAAAAGGATGTCCTTTACCCAAAAACGACGCTTTTGGAACTCGAAGTCAGAGAGCACTCGACAGGCCCCTCACCCCTGGCCCTGCTCCCCGCAAGCGGGGCGAGGGGGGACGTCTTTTTGCCTCCGCGTGGTGAAGACCGAGCCATCTTCGTTCGCTCTGAATCAACCCTCGTTCGCTTCCCAATTCCGACCTCCCAAAGCGCCCTCCCTCTCCCCCAAGAATTGGGGGACGAGGCCCAGGTGAGGGGGTGGTCTCAGCACGCAGAACCGCGTTCGCAAAAGGGTGCCCTTTCCCTCAATAGCGACGCTTCTGGAACTCGAAGTCAGAGAGCACTCAACAAGCCCCTCACCCCTGGCCCTGCTCCCCGCAAACGGGGCGAGGGGGGACGTCTTTTTGCCTCCGTTTAATCAAGACCAAATCCTCCTCCATTCGCCGCTCCAAAAAACGCCCCTCCTCTGCCCCGGAGGGGCGGCGGAAGGTAGCCGGGGGTGGAGCGAGGCTTGGCGAGCGAGAACCCCCGGATGCCGAATAACAAAAAGAGCGCTCAAATCCGTGCGCCCTGGAAGGGCGCGAGAAACCTCCGTTCGCCCTCTCCATCTTCCACCCCTCACTGCCAGAGCCCAGGTAGAGATGTGCCCTTGTCTCCACCTTCCAAAAAAGGCGGGCAATCCGGCGTCGCTCACCGGAGGGAAAACACCCGATACCCGCCGGACAAGCCCGCCCTACGGACTGGCGGCAGCCCCCTGAGGAAATTGTCTGCGCCGTGCACTTGCGTCCTACGGCTCACCGCAGCTTCGCTTGGGTGATGCTGTCGCGGAGTTTTTGCAGGCAGGCTTTCCAGAGGGCGGGGCTGATGGGGATGTAGCGTTGGCTGCCATCGGGGAAGAGGCGGGTTTCGAAGATGTTGCTGGGCTGCTGGATGATCTCGTCATAGAGGCCATGCACGAAGAAGGTGCGGGCATCGGCGCCATCGGGCCAGGGGCTGGGGCGGCCCTGGGCTTCTTCCAGGGCGGCATCGATGGCGGAGAGGATTTCCACGGGCTGGAGGCTGATGTGCAGGTTTTTGCCACTCTCGAGGTAGTCGGCGATGACGACCTGCATTTTCCCGACCACGGTTTTGAGTTCGGCCAGGTCCACGGGGCCTTCTCCGGCGATGAGCTGTTCCAGCTCACGTTGGGTCTTCCGCGCCCAGGCCTCGCCCTCGGGCCCGGAGGTCTGAGGAGGGGACGAGCGGGGGCGTTTGGGGCGTGAGGACTCCGACATGATGGCTGCGATTTAGCCAATCAGGGGCCTTTGGCAAGAGGGGCTTCACCAGTCGTTGGGATCGAATCCCGGGGTCAGCTCGGCGGAAGGGAGGGCCTGAAACTGGGCGGTGATGGCGGTCTCTGGCAGGCCGACGCCGATGACGACGCCGATGGGGGTGATGCTGCGGGCCTGGATCATGGGGAGAAACCAGGTCTCTGCCTGCGGGCGCACGTGTTGAAAGGACATGGGCACCTGGGGGAGCTCGGCCAGGCGGCACAGGCCTTTCACGCGAATGACGCTCTCGGGGAGGGCGGCGAGGGTGAGCTCGAGGTCGCGGCGTTTGACCACGAAGGGGACCTGGACCTGCATGGAGGTGAATGCACGTGCGCCTTCGTGGTGATGGTGAGGCACGGGCGATGAGGTGGCCAGGGCTGGATCTGCTAGGGGTGGGGGGGAGGCTGGGGCGTTGGCCCAGCAGGAGGTGGCGGCGAGGAGGTGGAGGTCGGCTGCCAGGGTGGCGGCGTCGGTCTCCCGAGCCCGGGGGCAGAGGGTGCGGATGTCTGCCCCCCGCTGCTCTAGGACGGTGGGGGTGACTTCCTGTGCATGGGTGAGCTGCCAGTGGGTGGAGGTGAGGGCTTGCTCGCGCTCCAGTTCATTTTGCTCGCCGCGTGTCTGCCAGCGTTTGGCATCCAGCAGGGTGACTTGGAGGGGGGAGGTGAAGCGCTGGCACTCATGCCGGACGGTGATGGCGGCGATGAGGGAGAGGAGGTCTGAGGCACCATTGACTTCCACAAGGAGCACGCTGCCCTTGGGCACGGGGATGTCTCCCAGCAGGGCCATGAAGTCATGGAGGGAGCTGCAGCAGACGCAGGAGCCATTGAGGGCATGGACCTCGGCCTCGAGGGTGCGGAGGCGCACTGCATCCACCTCGGCATTTTCAAAGTCGTTGACGATGACGCTGAAGCCCGTGCCGTTCTCCTTGAGGGCGGACATCAGGCTACGGAGAAAGGTGGTCTTCCCAGCCCCGAGAAAGCCTGCGATCAAGATGAGGGGGACGCGTTTCATTCTTTGGCTGGGGGTGTACGTGAGCTTCACACTTTGCCATATGGCGGAAGACCATATAAACGCAATTAATTTGCGTTATAAATCGTCACACTCATTCGTTTGCATCGTTCGCCTATAAATTCCTCTGTGAGTTTCGTCACACAAAGTTTCGTTCGGCGAATACTCTCTTGTGTCATTGCATGACTCCTGCTTTATGCACGATTAACAATCCCTTATTTCTTACCTCACACCGCTTCTCTCGTATGTCGCAGACACGATCGCCGATCGTGAATAACCTAGGTCTCTCACTCAAGACCGAACCCACTTTGTTTTCCTCGCTGCGGGCGGGGACGGAGGAGGTGTGCCCGGCGCGAGGGCCGTGGTTGATCCGGCAGTTTTTTGAAAAGAAAGAGGCGACTTGGCTGGCGGGTTTGCTGGGGGGGTATTTCCCCTCCCTGCCCCGGGCGCTGAGCCTGCTGGCGGAGGCGCAGCGCACCACCGTCACGCTGGGGGCTGCACCCGGGGAGCCGCTGCAGGATTACTGCAAAAGGGTGGGGCCCATGCCGGTGGCCACGGCCTGTATCATGGTGTGGCGACTGGCGACGGAGCTGGAGGCCCTGGAGACGTGGCTGCCAGAGGCCCTGAGCTATGTGGACCCGCTGAGCTGCAAGGTGGGCCTGTGGCAGCAGGAGTTTCTCCAGCTTTTCATTGATCGATTCGAGCAGCCTTACCTGACGAAAAAACCGGGGGATCTGCCCTCCCGCCTGCTGAAGGTGTGCAGCATGCTGCTGAGCGGCCAGGCGAATCCCGTGATGGACCACAGTGTGGCGGCGCGGGTGCCTTCGTCCCTGCTGACGGCGCTGCGCCAGCTCCAGCACACGGGCAATGCGGCGCTGGATCTGAAGCAGCTCAAAGGCATGCTGCTCATGGCCACGGCGGCCGTCACGCGGGAGTTGCGTGGATCTAACCTGATGTCCCAGCTCATCGTGGGGGAAGTGTGGCACCCGAAAGCGGCCAGCCGTGCGCTGCCCCAGATGCCGAATGAGCGGCGGGAAGGCCGCCGATCCCACCTCAGCCCAGTGCGGCTGTCGCGTTTCTTAGCGCACCGAAATCGGCTGAATGCGAGTGAGATCACCATCCTGCTGCGGCGTTTGGAGGAGTTGACGGGAAATTGCCAGGAGGTGAATCTGGACCCGCAGCACATCTGGCTGCACCTGCCCGGCCAGAGGGAGAGCATCCTGGATGCGAAGATCCTGGACGTGCGGCTGGATAGCCTGCCTGAATTTTCCGTTTCGCTGGATGCGTTTCACAATAACCCGGCGCAGGCGCGGTCTCCGGTGACCTTCCGCGAGGCATCCGCACCTGGGCTGGCCTTTACCGACCTGCAGCCGCTCCGGGGGGAGCAATTCAGCCGCCTGGTGCAGACGCTGCAAGATGGTACCTTTAGCCTTTCCGGGTATGACATGGGGGGCTCTCAGGACAAAGAATTGCCAGGGCTTTTCTCTTGTTACCTGCCCCCGGCACCGCCCGATCCCCGCGCCCTGGCGTCTTTAAAGTCCGCCATCGGAGACTCGTTTTCTTTGCCACGGCCCGTCGCGGCGGTGCCTGCGGCAGGCATGCCCGTTTTCCCCGTTCACCCTCTCTCCGTTCAGCCTCCTAGACTCCCTGATTCCATGAAAATGATCCTCATCACCGCTGGCAGTGGCGGTACTGGCAAGAGCACCATCGCGCGTTTGATCTATGAACTCGCCAATTTTGAAAATCGCGATGACGTGGCGATGTTCGATTGCGATGCCCTGGGGAACCGCGACTTTCAAAAGATCTCGCCAGACAAGATCGAGTCCATGCCGATTGACAATGTGGACACGATGCGGCGGCTGGTGGAGACGGCGATGGAGCGCAAGCTGGTGCTGGCGGATCTTCCGGCGAGCTGCCAGGACGTGCTGGCGCGGGATCTGAACCCAGAAATCATCCAAAGCCTGCGGGTGGATGAAGGCCTGCACTGGATGCCCATCCACCTGCTCACGGCCAAGGCCGCTGCGGTGCCGGCGATCAAACAATGGCGCAGCTCAGTGTTTGGGGATTCGCCTTCCGTGCTCATCGTCAGCATGAAGGATGGCCCGGTCTCTGCGGACATGCTGGATGAAGTGGCGCGCCCGCAGGACATCGTGCTGAAGATGCCGCTGCTGGATCAAAGCCTGGCCTCAGCGCTGGATGCCTCCAGTTCGAGCTGGATTGACATCCTGGACGGCAAAGCGGGTGAAACCCACCGCATGTTTAGCAATCCCCTGGTGAAGCGCCAGCTCCGCTTCAAACGCAAGGAGTGCGAAGATGCCCTGTTTCCCCTCCTTCGACTGATCCTGAATGATCAACAGAAGGCGGAGTAAAGGGGGGGCTGGCGCAAGCAGCTACATCCTGGGGCGCAGGTACAGAATTCATCACTCTCCGAGTGATGCCGTCCGCACCTGGCTCCCCCCGATGCCGGAGGCATCGCAGCGGGTAGCTAGGGGTAAGTGAGTCCCGCATGCGAGACGAACGCACCCCTGGTTAGGTCAAGCGCACCCCTACTCAGGGGCGCATCCTGGAAGGATGCCAGCGGCGTAGTTGGGTCCATCGACCTCGAAAGGGTGCAATCGGCCCTTCTCGCGCCCCTCCAGGGCGCAACCCATGTTGACGCGTTTTTGGTTATGCCGTGTATCCGGGGGTTCCCGCTCGCCAGGCCTCGCTCCACCCCCGGCTATCCTTCTTTCGCCCCTCCGGGGCGTACCGGATGAATCACTCTCCGAGTGATGCCATCCGCCCCAACAAGTCCCCGTTCGCCCCATTTCTGCTCCATGTTTGAGGGCCACGCCGCCGTCGGGGAACCGCACTTGGAGAGTGCAGGCTACCTTGCCCTTGTGCCCCTTTGCACCCGCCCCAAACGCTGACGGCGGGACGCCGTCACACCTTGAACCCCTCGGCCTCCGTTCGCCCGAGATCTCTCCACCTTCCCAAACCACCTGCTGGCGCAGGCGGCTACTTTCTACGCTTCTCCTGGCGTTCCCCGCCCCGGAGGGGCGACGGAAAGATAGCCGGGGGTGAAGGTGCGAAGCACCGAGAACCCCCGGATGGGTGAAATAACAAACGATACCGCCAAGGGTGCGCCCTGGAGGGGCGCGAGAAACGCCCCCCCCTTGGCCCTCACGCCTCCACCCTCCCAAGCCACCTGCTGGCGCAGGCAGCTACATCCTAGGGCGCAGGTACAGGATGAATCACTCTCCGAGTGATGCGTCCGCCCCAAACGAGCCCCGTCCGCCCCTTTGCATCCAGACCCTATTCGCGCTAGACCGATGCACCTTCCCAAACCACCTGCTGGCGCAGGCAGCTACGTCCTGGACTGCCCTCACGCAGAGGGCAGTTTTTCATAGGCTTCCAAGGTAGGGGTGATGGCCTGGAGGGCGGTGGCCCAAAAGGCGGGATCGGTCAGGTCGGCCCCCAGCGTCTGCCGGGCCACCTCTTCACAGGTGGCGCTGCCGGTGGCGGCTAGGAAGGCCTCGTAACGTGGGAGGAAGCTGGCCCCTTCCGCCTTAAACCGGGCGAACAGGGCTTGGCTGAGCAGGTAACCGAAGACGTAGGGGAAGTTATAAAACGACACGCCGGTGATGAAAAAGTGCATCTTGGAGGCCCAGAACATGGGGTCGGTCCCATCAGGCAGCAGGGTGTCTCCATAGAGCTGATTTTGCGCCGCAGTCATGAGTTCGCGCAGGCGCGAGACGGAGACCTCACCGGCGGCGCGTTCGGCATAAAACGCTTTTTCAAACTCATACCGCATGGGGATATTCACCAGGTAGGCATGGGCACGCAGCATCTCTTGATCCAGCAGGTAGGCTTTGGTGGCGGGGGTGAGCGCGGGGTCGCTCATGAGGCCATCCAGCAGGATCATTTCGCCGAAGTTGGAAGCGGTCTCCGCCAGGGTCATGGGGTAACTGGCGGCGTAGGAGCGGGCGGGGCGCAACACGCAGGAATGCCATGCGTGGCCGGCCTCATGCGCCAGGGTGACCATGTCATGGACGGTGCCGTGCCAGGTCATGTACACGCGCTCTTCATGGCGGAGCAGGGATCCGGTGCAAAAGGCGCCGGGGCGTTTGCCGGGGCGGGGCTGGGCCTCGATCCAGCGCTGCTGCAGCATGTCGCGAAAGTACTTTCCTAACGCGGGGTAAGCGGTGGTGAAGGCGCGGTCCACCGTGGCACAGGCTTCATCCCAGGTGAGGGGTTTTTCATCCGGGGCCTTCACCTGCGGGGCTTCGAGATCGAAGTAATGCAAGGCGGGCGTGCCCTGCAAACGGGCGGCGGCGCGGATGGCGCGGCGCGGCAGTTCGATGTGGGTGTGGATGGCCTCCAGCATGGCATCCAGCGAGGCGCGGCTCATGGCGCCATCGAAGAGGGGGGTGTCTAAAAAGTGGGGGATGCCCCGGTGCCCGTAGAGGCTGAGGCGGGTGCCGGCGATGCCATTCAGCCCAGCAGCCAGGGTATCTGCATGGTCTAGCCAAGGCTGCTGCCCCGCATGAAAGGAGGCCTCGCGCAGGCGACGATCCGGGTCCGACATCAGGGCGCGGCGGCGGGCCATGGGCACGGTCTCGCGATGGCCATCGGGGAAGGTCATGTCGAAAACCATCTTGCCGCTGAGGGTGTCATACAGGCGGCCCCAGGCATGGAGGCCATTCACATTGAGATCGGCCGCCAGCGCCTCCAGTTGCCCCGGCATCTGCTGCCGCCCTTCGGTGCGCATGCGCCTAACCGCATGTTCGGCACCGGCCAGAGCGGGGTCCTTGAGCAACTGCTCAAAATCGGCCTCAGGCAAGGCAGCCAGGGCAGACTGGAGGGAAGCGCGCAGCTTGGTATTTTCCGCGTCTAGGGTGGAGATCCAGGCCTCGTCGGCCTTCACCGCTTCATCGCTCGCGTCATCGGCGGAAAGACAGCCTAGGTAAGCGGATAGATGCCCCAGACGATCTCCCACTTTTTCATAAGCCGTCAGCACCTGCACGATGGCAGGCAGGTCCTGTCCAAGGGCGGCGGCCTGCTGTTTCAGGGTCTCCAGATCCCGCGCGAGGTCAGCTTTGAAAGTGATATAATCCGCACCGCCAAAAGCAGTGAACCAGGATTCCAGAGACCAACGATCCGGCGTGAGGGGAGGAGGTAAAGACATGCGGTGTGTGAGGTCCATTAAAGGAGGTTTCCCAAGCCTTGTCCACTCAGCGAGACAGGCGCTGGCTGAAATCTTGGGGGTGGAGGATGGATTTCTCCCGCCCTGGAGGGGCGAAAGAGGGTAGCCGGGGGTGGAGCGAGGCTTGGCGAGCGAGAACCCCCGGTCGCCTAACTAAAAGCGTGTTTTATGAGGTGCGCCATGGAGGGGCACGAGAAAGGGCCTCGGAGCCAGTGTCTCCCCGCTAGCGGCCTTCATTCGCTCTAGACCCAAGCACCATTCCATTAATGGTACATCGCAAGAGATGAGTTTTTCAAAAAGGGTTTTCTCTGCGGCCTTCCTACCTCTGCGGAGTCCCATTCTTGGGCGGTTCGCGCTGGGTGTGGAGCGATGAGCGTGAGATCCGGGTGCTGAATGAGATCACCGTCATCGGCACACAGCAGCACCAGGAGTATTTTATGGGCCAACTGCAAACCTGCTTTTGCACGGAGGCTGAGATCCAGAACTGGCAGCAGGGTGGGCGCTTTCAAGACCCGTGGCCACAGGCCCTGAAAGCGCGCGGATAACCCGGATTACTTGGTCATCTCTTCCTGGATGATCTGCATGATCTTTGGCTGCAGAGCCTGGGCCTTGGAGGCACCCAGCTTGGCGGCTTCAGGCAGGACCTTGAGCTGTTTGACAATGACGGTCTGGAACTCTGGCTTTTCCAGCAGAGGCAGCACGGCATTGATCTCGGCGAGGGTGAGGTTCTGAGCATACAGCTCCACGAGCTCACCCTTCATTTTGTCCCAGCCGATTTCGGCTTTCATGAATTCCTTCACGCGGCCGATGGCGACTTTGAATTTTTCCTTCTGGGCCTCAGGCATCTGGTCCACAGCACCGCCGAGCGCGGACTCAAAACCGGCGGTCATGGAGGTCTCATACTGCTCCTGCTGGTGCATGAGCTTGAACATTTTTTCGATCGCGGCTTGATGCTCCGGCTCCACAGCCATGGCGGGGGTCAAAAGAGCGATGGCGAGGAACGCACAGGAAATGATTTTTTTCATAAGGAGAAATCCGAGGGAAGCGGTTTCGCGCATTCTTGGCAATCTCAAAAGCGGCGAAAAGGCTGGGAGCGGTGATCCTGCGGGGCATTTTTGCCTTTGAAGTCCTGCTTTTGATCTCTACCATGCCTGCATGCTCCAGATCGTTTTTAATGACATCAGTGCCGCCGAGTTGTCTCGGCTGCCCACGCAGATCCAGTTTCACATTCTGGAAGCGCTGAACATCCAGTCCAGCGATCTGGATGAGAACACGCTGGCGAAAAAATTTGGCGTCTTGGAGCGCGGCACCAAAAAGAAACTGTATCGCTGCCGGGCGGGCGATTACCGCATCTACTTTGCCGTGAATGATGGCGATGTGCGCATCCACCGCGTGCTGCATAAAAATACCCTGGCCGATTTCCTCTTTCGCAGCAATCTGCCCGGTGGGGGTGAAGACGAGGCGCTGAGCCAGTCGAAGAATTTTTGGCAGTTGATTGATGAAGGGGCGAAGACCCTGAAAACGGTCTGATCCGCTGCGGCGACTGCACGCGGCATTGACTCTTTCCACCGGGACCTCTTAGCTGGGGCCATGCGTTTTCTTTTGCTGTCCCTCGTCCTCGGTGCCGTCACGGCACTGGCCCAAGACTTCCCGCAGGCAGGCCTCCAGCAACTGGAGAAAGCGGTGGACGCAGCCGTCGCCAAAAAAAGTCCTGTGGGGGCCGTCGTGTGGCTGGAGCATGAGGGGCGCACCCACACGCTGGTCAAAGGAGATCGTGCCCAGGTGCCCAGCATCGAGCCGATGACGGTGGACACCGTTTTTGACGCGGCCTCGCTGACCAAGGTCATCGCCACGGCACCGGCCATCATGCACCTTTGGGAAAAAGGGAAACTGAATCTGGAGGCCCCCGTCAGCCGCTACCTGCCGGAATTTACCGGCGAGGGGCGCGAGGCCATCCTGCTGCGGCACCTGCTCACGCACACCTCGGGCTTAAAGCCAGGCATCCCCAGAGATCCCGCGTGGAGTGGTTATGCCGAAGGCATCCGCCGGGCGACGACCACTGTGCCGGATGCACCACCGGATAGCTTTTTCCGATACAGCGACATTAACTTCATTTTGTTAGGCGAGGTCGTCCAGCGGGTGAGCGGGGAGTCTCTGGATAGTTACGTGCAGAAGGCGCTTTTCACACCCCTGGGCATGACCTCCACCCGCTACCGGCCGCCTGCGGAATGGCAGGGTCGGCTGGCCCCCACGGAGAAAGATGAAAAGGACGTGATGCTGCGTGGGGTGGTGCATGACCCCACCTGCCGGCGCATGGGCGGGGTGGCTGGGCACGCAGGCCTTTTTACCACGGCGGGGGATCTGGCCCGCTTTTCCCGCATGATCCTGCAAGGAGGAACGCTGGAAGGGGTGCAGATTTTTAAACCCGGCACGCTGGCCCAAATGCAACGGGTGCAGACCGCCGCGACGGTGACGGAAAGACGCGGCCTGGGCTGGGACCTGGAGTCCCCCTACAGCCGCCCCCGGGGAGATCGCTTCCCCATCGGCTCCTTTGGCCACACGGGTTTCACGGGCACCAGTCTGTGGCTGGACCCGTATTCGAAGACCTTCGTCATCTTCCTGAGCTCCCGCCTGCACCCGGATGGGAAAGGCAGCGTGCGGGATCTGTATGAGGAGATCGGCCGGGCAGCCGCGCGCTGTGTGCCTAACTTTGACTTCGACAAAGTCACCGGGGCGCTGCGCCCACGCGCGGCCGATGAAGTGCCCAGCGTGCTGAATGGCATTGATGTGCTGAAGCGTGATGGCTTTGCCGCGCTAAAGGGACTGCGGGTGGGCCTAGTCACCAACCAGACCGGGATTGATGCCGAACGCACGCCGACGATTGACCTGCTGGCCAAGGCCCCGGAGGTGAAACTGCGCGCCCTTTTCAGCCCCGAGCACGGCATCCGTGGCGCGCTGGACCAGGAAAAAATCAAGGATGGGGTGGATGCCAAAACGGGCCGCCCCATCCACAGCCTGTATGGAGAACGGCGAGCACCCACGCCAGAGCAATTGGCCGAGTTGGATGCGCTGGTCTTCGACATTCAAGACATCGGCTGCCGCTTCTACACCTACATCTCCACGCTGCGCCTGTGCCTGGAAGCGGCGGCGAAGTCTAACAAAAAGGTTTTCATCCTGGATCGCATCAACCCCATTGGTGGAAATGCGGTGGAAGGCCCGACGATGGTGGAGAAAGAGACCTTCACGGCCACGCATGCCATCCCCCTGCGCCACGGCATGACGGTGGGTGAACTGGCGCAAATGATGAATGCGGAGCGCGGGATCCAGGCGGATCTGCAAGTCATCCGCCTTGAGGGCTGGCAGCGAAAGTGGCTGATGGATCAAACTGGCCTGCCCTGGGTGAATCCCTCTCCCAACATGCGGCGGCTGGAGGCCGCGTTGCTGTATCCCGGCATCGGCCTGCTGGAATTTTCCATCAGCGTGGGGCGTGGCACGGACAGCCCGTTTGAGATCCTGGGAGCGCCGTATGTGAATGACCGCCGGCTGGCCCATGAACTCAATCAGTTAGGCCTGCCGGGGCTGCGTTTCATGCCGGTGCGCTTCACCCCCACGGCCAGCGTTTTTAAAGACCAGGCGTGTGGGGGGGTGCGGATGGAGATCACGCAACGCAGTGCGGTGAGGCCCGTGCTCACCGGCGTCTCCATCGCGGCGGTTTTCCAGCGTTTGTATCCGAAGGAATTTGCCTTGGAAAAGGTGAACACCTTGCTGAATCATCCTGGGTTGTTGAAGGGTCTCAAGAGTGGCAAATCGGGGAAAGAACTGTCGGCTCAGTGGGCGGCTGAGACGGCGGCCTTTCAGGCGCGGCGGGCGAATTTTTTGCTGTATTGAGGCGGAGGGGAACGAACGAGGCTGGGAAGGTGCAGAACGTAGCTGCCTGCGCCAGCAGGTGGTCTGGGGGAGGGGCGATAGGTCGAAGGCGAACGAGGATTTCTCGCGACCTTCCAGGGCGCATCCGTTGTAACGCGCTGTTGGTTAGGCGAGGGACCGGGGGTTCTCGGTGCTGCGCACCTTCACCCCCGGCTATCCTTCTTTCGCCCTTCCAGGGCGGGGGGAGCAAGGGGGCGGACGGAGCTGCGTGGAGCGGACGCATCACTCGGAGAGTGATTCATCCTGTACCTGCGCCCCAGAACGTAGCTGCCTGCGCCAGCAGGTGGCCTGGGTGGGGCGATAGGTCGAGGGGAACGAGGATTTCTCGCGCCCTTCCAGGGCGCATCCGTTGTAACGCGCTATTTGTTAGGCGAGGGACCGGGGGTTCTCGGTGCTGCGCACCTTCACCCCCGGCTATCCTTCTTTCGCCCTTCCAGGGCGAGGGGGAGCAAGGGGGCGGACGGGCTGCGTGGGGCGGACGGCATCACTCGGAGAGTGATGAATACTGTACCTGCGCCCCAGGACGTAGCTGCCTGCGCCAGCAGGTGGTCTGGGTGGGGTGATAGGTCGAGGGCGAACGGGGCTTTCTCGCGCCCCTCCAGGGCGCATCCGTTGTAACGCGTTGTTGGTTAGGCGGGGTCCGGGGGTTCTCGGTGCTGCGCACCTTCTCCCCCGGCTATCCTTCTTTCGCCCTTCCAGGGCGAGGGGGGATCGGCCCCGTTCGCAGTACAGTATTCATCACTCTCCGAGTGATGCGTTCGCCCCAACGTGGCCCCGTTCGCCTCTCAGACCGTCCCGCGTGCGGGACGGGACGACAATACACAGAATGCTTGCTGCGACTTTCTCCTGCCTTTCAAGGGCAGCGTGGGCAAAGCACGCGGACGGGGCTGCGTGGGGGCGGACGGCATCACTCGGAGAGTGATGAGTACTGTACGGCGAACGGGCTTTCTCGCGCCCTTCCAGGGCTCTTGAGCTTTGACGCGCTGTTGGTTAGACGAGGCTATCTTTCGGCAGGGTCTAAGGACTCTGCATCGGGGTCTGGGGCAGGGTCCTCAGTATCGGAAGTTTCCGTTTCGGAGGTGGGGGCAGGTTCGGGCGCGGTTTCTGCGGGGGGGTTGGCCTCGGCTTTTTCCAGTTTGCCTTCCGGGGTGAATTTCATACCGGCGACCTTTGCCGCCTCCGCCGCAGGGCCGCCGAAACCTAGGAGCATGGCCACTTCATCCTGCATCTGGGCCAGTTCATCCAGGCGCAGTTCGGGATCGCGGATCATGAAGACCTCGCTGGTCTTTTTGTTCTCGTAAAAGAGCATCTTGCCCTGCTCGGTCTCCTTGGAGGCGGTGGGGCTGAGGATGCGTTTACGCTCCAGCATGAGGGCCAGGATGTAGCGGGCATCTTCGGTCTGCGGCTCGTCTTCCTCCACAAAGCGCTGCAACAGGGCCATGGCGCTTTCCTTGCTGGTGACCTCAGGCCGCTGCTCAGTGACCTGGGGGGTGTAAGTGGTGCGCCAGTAGGCGATGGGGGTGCGCTCGGCCAGCTCAGCCTTCCAGGAGTCCAGGCCCACATCGCGGCGCAGGTAGCCGCCGGTTTCGGGGTCAAAGTAGATGGCGGTGTGGAAGACCTCCCCTTCCACAAAGGCACGCCCGGAGAGGGCGCAGTGATGGGAGCGTGAACGAATGGACCAGTTCTGGATCATCAGGAGCGGAGGACTGGGTTAAGTAGCGGCGCGATTGCGCGGCCGGGCCACCTGGGCTTTACGCTTGGAAAAGAGGCCCAGGGAGAGCTTGGGCAGATCCTTGTTTTGCGAGCGGTAATGCAGCAGCACGGTGCCGAGGATGCCGAACAAAAGGTGGGGAATCCAGGGGCTGAGCCAGGGCGGTAGGTGCCCGCCTTTGCCCAGGTTTAGGCAGAGGTTATTCAGGAACAGGATGGCGAAGAAGATGAAGATGGAACCAGCGATGCCACCCACAGCCCCACGGCGGGAGTAGGCGATGCCCAGCGGCGCGGCGACCAGGGCCAGGGCAAAGCTCTGCCAAGGCAGGGCAAACCGATGGAAATAATGCGCCTGAAAGGGGGCCAGGCGCTCGGGGCTATCCTTGGGGTGAGCTTTCAGGTAGGAGACGATTTCTGGCACGCCCATGTAGTCGGGCTGGAGGGCGTAGCTCATCATGCCCCAGGGCGTTTCTTCGAAGTTCTTCACCTCTAAAGACTGGCGGCCAGCGGCATCGGTGGGGAAGGGTTTGATCTCCGTCGGTTTGTCATCGGCATAGAAGACTTCTTTGCCATCGTAAAAGCGCCACAGGCCGCCGGGCCACCACATGGCGGAGTCTGCATGGATGACGTGGGCGACTTTGCCGTCTTTGCCCATCTCACGCACCTGCACGCCGCGCAGGCTTTCGCCCCGGAGGGAGAACGGCAGGGAGGAGACATACCAGACGCGGTCGGTCACGGGATCCCGGTGCAGGACTGAGGAGGCCATGATGGAGTCCTTCTGCTTGGCCCCCAGGGCGCGCATCACCGCCTCGCGGTTGCCCTCTGCGCGGGGTGCCCAGTGGTAGTTGGCCGCCAGGCTCATGGTGGCCACCGTGATGACCACGACAAAGATGGGCTGCAAGATCTGCATCACACTGCGCCCGGCGCTAAGCATGGCCACGATCTCATTGGCCCGAGACATTTTGGTCAGGGTGTAAAGCACCGCCAGCAGGAGGGAGGCGGGCATGACCGAAACAAAGATGAAAGGCACGATGCTGAAATAGAACTTCACCACCCGCCCGGGGCCCGATTTGGCATCCTGGAATTCCTTCAAGTTATCCAGCAGATCCATGATGATCCACAGGGAGCAGAAGGCGACAAAACAAAAGACCAAGGGGGCCAAAAAGGTGCGCAGGGTGTAGCGCTCCAGCGCCCCACTGCGGACGTAGTAGTGGATGAGCAGCGGCACGCAGATGCAGGCCACGTAGATCATCACGATCTTCATCCAGTAGGCCGTCATGGCCAGGGGCTCGCCCATTTCGGTCATCTGCATGGCGCCGAGCTGATGGGCGATGTCGGAACCGATGGCCCACGCGGCCACGGAGATGGCAGCCACCCAGGTGGGGAAGACCAGCTTGGGCGGGTTTCCCCACTGGCGCAGGAGGATGAAAAGATACACCGCCCCGCCCACCAGCATCCAGCTATCCAGGTAGGGCAGCAGCAGGCTCACGGTCTTCAGCACAGGCCCGGCAGGCCCCACCCCTTGCTGGGCGATGAGCTTGCCCTTTTGAATGTCGTACCCGGCGACTTCGGGGGGGTGATCCAGGTGATGTCCTTGGGTGGCCAGGAGGATCATGACCAGCAGCGCCAGGGAAAAGGCGGACCTCCCCAGAAACGGCCACGTGCGTACCCGATGGGCGACTGCGCGGAGCTTTTTGAGGAGTGGGTAGAGCCAGGTCATGCGTGCGGGCTCTCAGAGATGGCGAGGATCAGCCCGGAGGCAAGGGCAGAGGCGGGTGTAGAGGCAGGTCCTTTTTTGTGAAAGGGCAGGCTTCTTCAATGCCGCTTGGAACTGCGCAGAATCTCTTTGAGACAGGCGCTCACTTTGGGGATTTTATCGGGGTCCAACCAGGCTCGTTTGACCCAAAATCCAGCAATGCTGGTGCTGCTGATCTTATCCGACTCAAGGGCAAATTCCTCCAGCAGATCGCCAGCACGGCGGAAGAAGCGGTGCGCCAGTTTGTCAGGGTCCAGCACCCAATACTCTTGAACATCATGCAGCTCATAAGCGGCAAATTTCATGCCCAAATCTCGTTTCGCGGTGGAGGGGGAGAGAGCTTCCACCACGAACAAGGGAGCAAAGGCGGCATGCGTGCTGCCCATGCGAGATACCTGAGACGCGGTGAAATATCCCAGGTCCGGCATGAAGGTTTCTCTCGCACTCAAGCGCACGGCAACGGTTTCTCGATGAAGTACTCCGCCCACATCGGCTTCTTCCAAGTAGGCCGCCAGGAGACGATCTAAAAAATTGACCAGACTGGCGTGACGCAAATTGACAGGCGAATGCATAAAAACTTGGCCTCCGATCAAATCAGCCAGGGTGCCGGGCTCTAGCCAGTCCAAATATTCTTCGGAAGTGATCATCCGCCCGTTGATCTTCGCAGCGGTAGCCCCCTTGGAGCGTGCTTTAGAAACGACGGTGGACATGCCCATGTTTACGTTGAAACTCGGGATGAGGCAAGCCTCTCTTCCACCGCTGCGGCGACCCGCGCGGGGGTGACGAGGGTCATGCAATCGTAGTGGCCAAAGGGGCACTCGCGTTTGAAGCAGGGGCTGCACGGCACGTGATGGCGGATGACGGTGTGCTGGGGGCCCAGGGGACCGGTAAGCACGGGCTCGGTGGAGCCAAAGATGCTCACCGTGGGCACGCCCAGGGCAGCGGCTAGGTGCATGGTGCCGGTGTCATTGGTGACCAGGAGGGTGCAGCCGCGCAGTTGCTCGATGAGGCCAGACAGCTTGGTTTTCCCCACCAGGTTCACATGCGGGACCTCCGGGCCGACCATTTGAGAAAGCTGCTCCCCCATGGCCGCTTCACCTGGAGCCCCGTAGAAGGCCCACTCGATCTGCGGATGGCCCGCAGACACCTGTTTCATCACAGCGGCGAAACGGTCCATGGGCCAGCGTTTCGCCTGGCCATACTCGGCACCCGCGCAGATGCCGATGCGGAGGACGGTCTTCAGTCTTCCGTTTTCAGTATTCAGGCTGCTCCCAGCCTGAACACCGGAGACTGAAGACTGCACACTGGAAACTGGAGGCTGGAGGCTGGCGGAAGTATCTGCCCCGCAAGTGCGCGCCACGTGCAGGTAGCGCAGCGTGTGGTGCATGGGCGGGCCTTCGACTTTTTTCGGCTCTTTGATGATCTGGGTCAGCAGGCGGGAGCGCAGGGAACCTTTGTAACCGACGAGACGCGGGATGCCCGCCAGCCAAAATTCCAGGGTGCTGCGGGTGGAATTTGTCAGCAGGATGGCAGCATCAAAACGGACGCCGGTCTTTTTGATGCGGCGCGCCACGCTGAAGAGGCCTTCCTTGTTGTCTTTGCCGATGTAGCGGTCCACCTCGGGCTGGGATTCCCACAGCTCGCGCAGTTTTTCTGGGCCAAAGACGGTCAGCTTCAGGTCGGGACGGCCCGCCTTCATAGCACGCACCGCCGGGAAGGCCATGCAGGCATCGCCCAGCCAGTTGGGCGTGCGCACCAGGAGCTCAAAGGGCTGCAAACGGGCGGGATCATACCCGGCTGGGAGAGCGATGCCGCGTTTGTAGTCGTGCAGGAGAAAGCGGGGTTTCGGCAGCTTCCAGCGGTTGTGCACCCAAAACCAGTTTTCGGGCTGGCGGCGCACCATCTCCTCCACCCGCCGGTTCATCTCCGTGGTCAGGCCTTCCACGGTCTGTTTAGCCTCAGGGGACACCACCGGGGCACTGCACACCATGCGCCAGCGGCCTGGGCCATCGTCGTAAATGGCCAGGGGCATCAGCACTCCACGGGCGCGATGGGCCATCATGGCCGCGATGGGCGTGGTGGAGGCGAGGCGATCAAAAAAAGGTGCCCACACGCCGTGGTCGCCCGCGTGCTGATCCACCAGCACGCCCAGGCAGCCGCCTTCCTTCATGTGTTTCATGGGGCCGGTGAAGCCATCCTGGCGATCAAAAAGCGTGTAGCCCAGCTTGCGCCTCCGCCGGATGAGCAGGGCATTCAAAAACGGGTTCCGCAGCGGCTGGTAAACGGTGGCGGGCTGGCGACCAAAAACAAACAGGGAGGGCACCTGGGTGAGGATCTCCCAGCAGCTCAGGTGGCAGACCAGGTAGAGAATGGGCTTGCCCGCTGCCATGGCCTCATGCGTGTGGTGGATGCCCTCCACCGTCACCCGCTTTTCCACCTCGGCCTGGGCCATCATCGGCAGCTTAAAGCCGCAAAGGACATTGGAGATCAGGGACTGGAAGTGGGCCTTGGCCGTGTGGTGGATCCAATGCTCCTTTTTCTCCCGGCCAAAAGCGATGCGCAGGTTGTGCTTGGCCAGGTTCCGATACTTCGGCGAGGCGTAAAAGCCAATCGTGCCGAGGATGCGCCCCAGGTACCACACCATCTCCACCGGCAGCAGCCACAGCAGTCCTTCGATGCAGCGAAACAGCGCATACACCAGCCAGTGGCTGATCAATTGCAGAGTTTGGTTCTTCGGTTTCCTGGATTTGCCCATGCGTCGAGCCTCCTATGGCTCAACGCATTCCGTTGCGCAACCTCCGCGCACAGCCGGGCAGGCGATCAGCTCCACCCCATCCACTCTTTCAGCACCTTCAGGTCGCGCAGATGGGCCTCACGGAATTCCTTGAGCACGGCAGGGCTTTTGGCATCGCCTTTCAGGTACTCCACGTGCAGGGAGATGGGGCCGGAGTAGCCGTTTTTGACGACCATTTTGGCAAAGTCAGGACTCACCTGCCCCTGGCCCAGGGGGCAGCCTTCGGCTTTGCGGCCCTGCCACTGGAAATCCTTGAAATAAACACCGCCCCAGTGCCCCTCGGTGAGTTTGGCATTCATCGGCCAGGAGTAACCGCCCTCAAGGGTGGCGTGGAAGATATCAAACACGAAGGCGAACTGCGCCGGCGTGTACTCGCGCATGATGGAGTACATGTCCCAGATAGGCGCGGCCACGTAGTCCTTGCCAGAATGGTTTTGAAACAGCGGCTGGATGCCAAGTTCAGAGCTGAGCTGGACGAGGTCCTTGATCTTCGGTTTGATCTCCTGGAGCTGCGGCCAAATAGGCTTGTTGAGATCGTACTTGAAGTAGTTCATGCGGTAGCGCTTCACGCCCAGAGCGGCAGCGGTGCGCAGGACTTTTTCCGTGTGCTGCTCGGCACTCACCTCATTGATCCCAGAGGTCATGATGGTGAGTTCCAGCCCCTGCTTTTTCAGGGCCTCGACGAACTTCGGCAGCTCCGTCTCGATGGCTTCAGGCTCCACGTGGCCTTTCGGGCGGATGGGGGCCTCAATGCCGTCCATGCCCATTTCCGCAGCCAGGCTGGCGATGTCGTCATAGGACAGGCCCTGGAGGTGCTTGGTAAAAAAGCACAGCTTGTTCGGGCGAGCCTTGGCCGCCAGGGCCGGAGTGCTGCTGAGGGCGAGGGAACCGCCGATGAGGGCGGCATTTTTCAGAAAGGAACGGCGGTCTTGCATGGTGGTAGAGGAAACCCAGGCCCAGCCTAAATCTTGCAACCCTTCATGCAAAGCTTTGCAGCGGGTAAATGCTCACATCCACCCCGGCAGAGCCGATGATGTGGTCTGGCGGCGTGGCAGGCACGGGCAGGCCATTGAGGGCGAAAAGCTGCGCATCCCACGCGTCCAGGGTCACCTCTGAGAGCGGATACGGGCGGTGGTGCACCCGCCCCAGGCGCAGCCCATTGGGTGTCTGGGAAAACAGCAGGTAACGCTCCGTCAGGAAAAAATCCAGGCTCCCAGGTTCGGCCTCGCGGGTCTCCTGAGCCAGACGATAACGAAAGGTCGCGGTGTGGTCCTTCCCCAGGCGCTGGGAGGTGTAGGTCACGCCGCCATCCGGGCTCACAGACTGGCTCATTCGCGCCCGTTGGTAAGGCAGGTGGAAAAAGGTGCGGGCGATCCACACGGCCAGGGCCTGATGGCAATCCAGCGAATAAAACCACACCCCAGGCCGCCCCTGGGCATCGTGCACGTAGGTGCGCAGGTTCAGCTCTAAAAAATCGCTGATGCCCGGCACGGAGGGGAGAAAACGCGGACGGATGCCGCGCATGAAAAAAGGCACCACCGCTACCCAAGCATGGCCATCGTAGGTATCCACCGTCAGCCCCTCCGGCAGGGTCTTCTGGATCAGCGCCGGGTCCATTTTCCAATGCAGAAAAAGCAGCTGCTCCCACCTCTGGAACATGATCTTAGGCAGCGCCGGAGCTAGGCGCAGAAGGTTGCTGAGTTCGGGGGTGGGGGTCATGATTTGCGACTCCTCCCGGATTGAGCAGGGGCTCAGGACAGCACCGGATTGCTCTCCACCAGGGCGTACACTTCCACGGGCTCAGGCTGGCCTTTGACAGCGTGAATGCCCACGTTTTTGTACTCCTTGGTTCCTTCGGACCAGCCTTCCACAAAGGAAGAACCAGCCAGGACCGGGACCTGGAGCTTGCGGGTGAGGCTCTCGATGCGGAAGGTCACGTTCACGGCTTCACCCACGGCGGTGTTCACCCCACGGCCCATGGCCCCCAGGGCCACATCACCGATGTTCAGGCCCACGTGGCAATAGACTTCCATGTTCATCTCGTCGCGCATCATTTTACGCACGGGAGATTCGCTGGCCTCTGGGCTGCTCAGCAGGCGAGCGGCCTCCGTGGCCTGGCTGCGCATCTCTTCGCTGTCTCCCACCCAGTAGGCAAAGACGCCATCGCCGATGAATTTATCAATGATCGCCCCACGGGGTTTCAGGATGCGCTCGCAGTCCGCATACCACTCCCGCAGCATCGTAGCCACCTGCTCCGCACTGAGCTGGGCTGAAATGCTGGTGAAATTACGCAGGTCTCCCACCAAAAGAGTCGCCTTCACCGTGCGCATGGGCAGGGCGATGGTGTGCAGCATTTGGGTACCGCTGCCGGTGTTTTGGGAATGATCTCCCTCGTCCGTTTCAAAGATGAACACACAGGTGCCCAGCTGGATGCGATCCCCATGGCGCAGTGCCCGGGCGGTGGTCACAGCCACGTCATTCACAAAGCTGCCATTGGCACTGCCCAGGTCTGAGACCCAGTAAAGATTCCCATCCCGGCGAATGGTGGCGTGCTGCCGGGAAACGCCTGCATCCGTCAGCCGAATGGTGGCATCGGGGCTACGGCCCAGGAGAGTGAAGTCCTCGAGTGAGTACTCCACTCCTTTGTCGTGAGCTCGGAGAAAGGCAGGCATGATGATTTAGACGGACAACTGTTGAAGCAACTAGCGAGCGGGAAGTCAAGCCCGCAGGCGGAAGTTTTCCGAAATACGTCTTTTCTACCGCTCTTGAGCCGTCAATGGACGCGTTTATGCTCAAACTTGTTCGAAAAATCAGTCCCCTAGCTTGATTTCGTGCCAGTAGGCGAACTCGAAGTGCCAGTCGGTGGCCTGGGCCTCCAGCCTCACGGTAATTTTTTTCCCCAGATAGGCACTGAGATCCACCGCCACTTCCTTCCACCGGGGTTTGTCATGGCCCACGTTCATTTCTTGGACCGCTTGGCCATTCACCCGGACGATGAGTTTCCAGTCGCCCCGGTCATCCGCCGCCACGGCAAAGCGTAGGCGCGTTTTCCCCGGTGCAATGGTGAGCGTGCGCTCGAAACTGGCGGGTTTCTTGCGGTCCTCAAAGGGGTGAAACATGAGGACATTGCTGCGCCCGTAGTAATCCGCCAACTTCACCGGCGTGCGCTCGAAATCAGGCGCGTCCACCTTCCAGTCCGGATTCCACAAACTCACGCTTTCCCAGTCAATGGCGCGCCAGTTAGTCTTGGGCTTGCCTGGGGTGGCCGGAGCAGCTTCGACCCCGCGAGTGAGCAGGTCTTTTTTCTCTTTCGTCAGCGGACCTTCTTCGGGTGGCGCTAGGATGTACCAGATCATATCACGGAACATCTCATCCGGCAGTGCCCCAAATCCCATGGGCATGAGGCTCTGCTTCGTATTCGTCAGGCTGACCACCTGATCCCGCGACACGATCTGCGCGGCCCCACCTGCGCCCAGCAGCTTCACATGGCTAGGGGTATCCTCCACCATTCGTCCCGCCAGGGTGCGGCCATCCTTCGTCGCCACGATGATGTTTTCATAGCCGTTGCCGATGATCTGGTTCGGATCAATCACATTGGCCAAAAGCGCGTCCAGGTTGCTGCGACCACTGCCGATGAGGTCCGGCCCCACCTTCTGACCGCCGCCGTGGAACTCATGGCAGACCATGCAGGTGGCCTGGAACATCAGCTTGCCATTGGCCAGGTTTGGCTCGCCCGTCAGAGCGGCTTTTTTCTTCGCGGCAATGAGGGCTTTGACATCCTCTGAGGAGTCTTTCCACACGCCGATGACTTCTCCCGCTCGGGCTTTGATCTGCGGGTCTGAATGGTTCGTCAAAGACCGCGCTACCGTCATGGGTAGATCCCCACGCGCCACCGTGCCTGCGGCCATGGCCTCCAGCAAAGCGCGCGACCACACCGGTCGCGAAGCCAGCGACTCCGCTGTGGCGATGCGCTCCTGCGGATTCAGCGCCTTCCACAAACCCAGGGCATCTTGGGCAAAGGCATCGCCCCCCAGATCCACCGCCGCGCGCATGGCCTCGATCATGAGAGCAGGCGCAGGTTTGTTCTTCATCAGTGTCGCGTAGCCCGCTTTGGCAGCCTCCGTTTTGACCTGACGCAGGGACTGCAAAGCGGCCCGGCGCGCGCTCACAGGCTGTTTGCCGTCGAGCAAGGTTTTCACTACCTCACCAATCGCCTCCGGGTCACCCCATAGGACGGAAAGCTGCTGCGCTTGGGCTTTCACCTTGTCATTCTTATGGTTACGCCATTCCGCGAGACTGGCGGAGGCATCCAACATCGGTTTGATGATGCCGCCTTCCTGGCCTTTCACCAGGCCTTCGAGTGACTGAGCCAACAGCGTGTCATGCGCCGCGATCTTTTGACAAAACTGAAGGGCGAGATCGAGATTCTTGGCATCGCGGGTGTCGCACAGGCGGCGCATGGCCTTGTGACTCAGGATGTGGGAAAGTGGCTGGGTTTCTGGAGCGAGGGCCATCACGCCTAGCAGTGTGTCTTCGGCATCCGTTGCAAGCCCGCGCTCGATGACCATCCAGATTTGCAAAGCCAGAAGACGATCATGTTGGCTAGCGGAAGTTTTGACGAGGTTCCCCACCCGGTTATACATCCGCACCAAAGGCCGCCAATGTTTGTTAGCGGAGGCTAGGGGTCGGTTGGTGGTGAGATCCCCTGCACTCCCCTGCCGCATGGCCGTTGCCACAGCCGAGCGAACACTCATCTCGGGATCGGCTTCCAGTTTAGCCAAGCGCTGCATGTCCGTGGTCAATGCTTCCATGGCCTCTTTCTCGGCCGGGGAAGACTTTAAAACATCGCTGTCGGAAACAGTCGCCAGATGCAGATCCGCTGCGTGGAAGCGTTCACCGCTCAGCCTTGCCACCCAAGCACGAATGGCAGGGTCGGTATGTTGAGTCAGTTGATCGAGAAGTGCCGCCTCAAGCTGATTCGTTTGATGGAGGCTCCACAAAGCTTCGAGAGCAAGTGCTGGGGAAGTGGTTTGGCCTAACAAGGTTTCCATCTCTTTCTGAGCAGCCTTGTCTTGCCTTTCCACGAGCATCCTTCGGGCAGTGCGTCGCATCCAATTGTTCGGGTGTTCCAAGGTCTTCACCAGCTCCGCCGTGGAGAGTTTTTTCAGGTCGTGCTCCCTTTTTTCAAGACTCCCTTTTTCATGAACAATACGCCAAATGCGTCCCCGGTCTCGGTCCACGCCTTCAGGGTTCGCCTTGGCATTTTGGTAGCAGGGGTACTTGTCGCACCAATCCATGACCCACAGGTTTCCATCGGGGCCAGTCTGCGTGGAAACGGGACGGAACCAGCCATCATTGGCACGCAGGAAGTCGCGGCGGGGTTCGCACTTGAAGGTGGCACCCACAGGCGTCAGCACCTCCTCATGGATGGCGTTGTCGTGGATGTTGCCAATGAAGGCATGGCCATGCGTGTCAGGAGGATAAACTCCGCCCTGATAAATCTGCACACCGGCATAAGCGGCACGGAAGTGTTTGTGCTTCACGATGCTGGGGATCAGCTCATACGAGTAAGGATTCTCCGGCGCACCACCCTGCCTCACATAGATGCCGCCGGGGGCCATGTGGAAGAAGTGATCAATGACACAGGCGCTGATGAAAAAATTCCCCGCCGCGTCGTAGTCGCAGCCCCAGGGATTGCTGGTACCATCGGCAAACACCTCGAACTCCCAAGGTGAGGCGGGCACTCCTGCCTGCCCTCTCTGGGGCCGTGCGCGGCCAATGCCGGCATCAAATTTAAAGCCCTCCTTTTCCGGCTGCCCTGGGCGGCGCACCTTGCTGTTGGTGAAGACCCCATGCGTCATGTAAAGCCAGCCGTCCGGTCCCCAAGTAAAGCTGTTCACCAGCTCATGCGTGTCTTCGCGGCCAAAGCCCGTGAGGCAGACCCGCCAGGCTTCGGGTTTGTCATCGCCATCCTCATCACGAAAATGAATGAGGTGCGGCTGCTGGCCCACATAGATGCCACCGTCCCCGCACAGGATGGCGCTGGCCAGATTGAGCCCCTCGACAAAAACCGTGCGCTTATCCGCCACACCATCGTTGTCCATGTCTTCCAAAATGATGACTCGATCTCTCGGGATATCCCCCTTGGTCTGAGGCAGAGGATGGTACTGGTCATCCTTCACCTCGCCGCCAAACGGGGCGGGATGTTCAGACCCATTCGGGTATTCGTAAGCCTCCACCACCCACAGGCGGCCCCGGTGATCCCAGGTCATGGCCACGGGATTTTGCACCATCGGTTCATGGGCAAAGCAGCGCACCTCATACCCCTCGGGCACGGTCATCTTCGCCCGCGCTTCTTCTGGCGTGGGGCAGATCTCGGAGGCCGGGGTGTAGGCCCCCACCAATTCCTTGGCGTGGGCGCTGCCCAGGGTCAGCCCAGAGGTCAGCAGCAGTAAAAGGGACGTCTTCATGGTTGAATGAGAGAGTACCGATTTTGGTCGAGGAGCTAACAGACAAATTTTAGGACAAATCGGCCATTTACCGTCCCCTACCACGCTTTGTGCTGGCGCAGTGGGCGGGCGGCGTATGGTATGCCATGCGGATTGTTTTCCTTCTTCCTTTTTGCGGGCTTAGCCTGTCGTCCTTGCTGGCGGCGGATTGGCCTCAGTTTCTCGGGCCTCAGCGCCAGGGCATCGCAGCGGCTGAGGAGCCAGCTTTAAAAGGTCCCTTCAAGAGTGAGCCGGATCAGCTTTGGGAAAAATCGGTCGGGGCGGGATTTGCCGGACCCGTCGTCAGCGGCGGCAAGGTAATCCTCTTTCACCGCGAAGGCAGCGACATGACCACGGAAGCGGTGGAGGCCAAGACGGGCAAACCCATGTGGCGCACCACCTACGTGACGGACTACGTGGACAGCTTCGGTTTTGACAACGGGCCGCGCGCGGTGCCTGCGGTGGCGGAGGGGAAGGTCTTCACCCATGGTCCCGAGGGTCGCGTCACAGCGCTGGATCTGGAGACGGGCAAGGAACTGTGGGCCTATGACACCGCCTCCGCCGTGAACTCGCAGCCAGGTTTCTTTGGCCGCGCCCCCTCGCCTCTGGTGGTGGCGGGAAAGGTCATCATCGCAGCGGGTGGCAGCCTGGATGACAAACCAGCGGGCCTCATCGCGCTGGATACCCAAACGGGCAAACTCGTCTGGAACAGCGTGGATGATGAAGCCGGGTATGCCTCCCCGGTGATGCTGGGTGAAACTGTGCTGGCCTGGATGCGTAACAAACTTTGGTTAGTCAATCCAGAGACCGGTTTTGTGCTCGATTCCCTGCCTCTGCGCGCCAGCATGGAGGCCTCCGTCAATGCCGCGACTCCGGTCCCCTGCGGTGAAGGCCTGTGGTTTGTCTCGGCAGGTTACGGCGTGGGGGCGAATCTGTTCAAGATCACGCCGTTTCAACAGCCTGCTTTTGAGGCGGTATGGCAAAAACAAAAGACGCTGGACTGCCACTACAGCACACCCATTTTTAAAGACGGCCATCTTTATGGCTTCGATGGCCGCCAAGAAACGGGACAGACGCTGCGCTGCATCGAGCTGGCCACAGGCAAGGTCTGCTGGGACTCTCCGGGCATCCCCGGCGGCACGCTGCTGGGGGTGGGGGATCAGCTCCTCGTCGTCACGGAGCAGGGCGAACTATGGATCGTCAAAGCCTCTCCAGATAAGTTTGATCAAGTCGCCACCGTGCAGATCCTTCGCTCCAGCCACCGCAGCCATGCCGCCTTTGCCAATGGCATCCTGTATGCGCGGGATACGGAAAAGGTGGTGGCCATCCGGCTCGGGGCGGAGTGACAGCATTTGCCCTGCCGCCATCTCCGGCCAAAGTGCGCCCATGTCTCTCAGTCGTTTTTATCTCCCCGCCTCCGAATGGCAGCCAGATGCCCTCAGCCTGACGGGGGACGAGGCCGCGCACTGCGCCCGCGTGCTGCGCAGGCAGGTGGGAGATGCGGTGGAAGTCTTCGATGGCGAAGGCCGGGTGGCCCAGGCCGTGATCACGGCGGTGAGCAAGAGCAGCGTCCAGTTGCGCCCCACCTCGGAGACCCGGCATGAGCCCCTGCCCTTTCGTATCCACCTGCTGCCCGCGATGATCAAGGCCGAGCCCTTTGAGTGGCTGCTGGAGAAAGCGGTGGAACTGGGCGCGGCGAGCATTCAACCCCTCGTCACGGAGCGCACGGTGGTGCATCTGGCGGGTGAGCATCTGGACAAAAAGATGGCCAAATGGCGCCGCCACATGATCGAGTCCGCCAAGCAGTGCCACACACCCTTCGTCACCCGATTGGAAAAACCCCGCCCCTTTGCCCAAGTCATCGCCAGCCTGCCCGCAGACAGTCTCAAGGTCCTGCCCGCCCTCAGCGAGCACAGCCGCACACTGCACGGCATCGCCAGCGGTCACCGCGAGGCCTACATCGCCATCGGTCCTGAAGGAGATTTCACCCCCGCCGAGGAGGCCCTGGCCCAGAAGCAAGGTTTCATCCCCGTGACCCTCGGCCCCTTGATTTTACGAGCCGAAACCGCCGTGGTCTCCGCCCTGGCGGTGCTGGGGCATGAGTTTGGGAAATCTTAAAAACCTAGCTGCCAAAGGTCAAAAGCAGGCTTTGTTGAGGCACCTACCTCATTCATGTCCACACCCGCACTCGATTGGCTCTACAGCACGCAACTTTACGGCATCAAACTCGGTCTCGAGAATGTCCAAAAGCTGCTGGAGGCCATGGCTTTGCCGCAGGCGGGCATGAAGTTCATCCACGTGGCAGGCACCAATGGCAAGGGCAGCACCTGCGCCTTCATGCACGCCATTTTAAAAGAGTCAGGCATCAATGCCGGGCTCTTCACTTCGCCGCATTTGATCCGCTTCAATGAGCGCATCCGCGATACCGAGCGCGAGATCTCCGATGAGGAGCTGGAGGCGGGCCTGACCAAGATACGCACGCTGGTGGCCGACTGGAATCCGCACCCGACCTTTTTTGAGATCGCTCTGGCCCTGGCATTGGATTGGTTTCGCCTGCGCGGCAATGAATGGGTGGTGCTGGAGACGGGCCTGGGTGGCCGCCTGGATGCCACCAATGCCATCACGCCCGAGGTCAGCGTGCTGACCCGCATCGGCCTGGATCACCGTGAGCAGCTGGGTGATACGATCGCCAAGATCGCCGGTGAAAAGGCGGGCATCATCAAACAGGGTGTGCCTGTGGTTTCGGCCCCGCAGGAGGAATCGGCCCTGAAAGTGATCGAGCGCACCGCCAAATCCCTGAAAGCACCTTTCACCCTGGTGGATGGTCCTTTGTCGAACGTGAAGTTAGGCCTCATGGGGCCGCATCAGGCCTGGAATGCCTCACTGGCACTCGAAGGACTGCGTGAGGCAGGCATTCGGGTACCCTCTTTGGTGCTGGAGTCAGCCCTGCAAAAGGTCCACTGGGCCGGGCGCTTTCATCAATTGGAAGAAGGCCATGTGGTGGTGGACGGGGCGCACAATGGCGATGCGGCCCTGGCTCTGGCCTGGACCTGGAAGACGGAATTCCCCGGCAAAAAAGCCACCATCATTTTCGGCGGCTCGACGGGCAAGGATCTGGTGGACGTGATGTGGCCCCTGGCCGAGATCGCGGAACGCTGGGTGCTGACCCCATTTCAATCGCCGCGCTCTGTGCCCGTGGAGACCCTTTCCGAAGCTCTGGCCGAAGCCATGGCAGATGCCGAAGGCGACATCGAATCCATGGAGGCCCGAAACTTGGACGATGCTTATGAGGTCGCGCGTCAATTCCCGGAGCGCGTGCTCGTCACCGGTTCTTTGTTCCTGGTGGGTGAGTTTCTCAGCAAGGTCACCACCTCCGGCACCTACCAGCCCAGCGGCCAGTAGTCACAGCAGTTCCTTCAGCCCCGTCCACCGTTTCCGGCTTTCTTGTCTGCCCACGGCCATGCCGAGGGCACGCGCATCCCCCACCAGCACCACCAGCTTTTTCGCCCGTGTGACGGCGGTATAGATGAGGCTGCGCTCCAGCAGCACGTAGTGCTGAGTGCTCACGGGAATGATGACACAGGGAAATTCGCTGCCCTGGCTTTTGTGGATGGTGAGGGCGTAGGCCAGCTGCAGTTCATCCAGTTCCCCAGGTTCATAGTCCACCAGACGATCTCCCTCGAAGCGCACACTGAGTTTCAGGGGATCGGTCTCAATGGTGACGATGTGGCCGATGTCGCCATTGAAGACTTCCTTGTCGTAGTTGTTGTGCGTCTGGATCACCTTATCCCCGACGCGGTAGGTCGTTTGGAAACGTTCCAGCTCATACTTCATCTCATGCGCCGGATTGAGGGCGGCTTGCAGAGCCTCATTGAGGCTGCGCGTGCCTAACCAATGACGATTCATCGGCGTCAGCACCTGGATGTCCTGAATGGGGTCAAACTTGTACTTCGCAGGCAGGCGCTGCTGCGCCAGTTGCACGATGAGGTCGCGGGTTTCTTCGGCGGACTGAGTCTCCAGGAAAAAGAAGTCGCTCTCCCGCTGCGGTTTCAGGTCCGGAACCCGGCCACGATTGATCTCATGGGCACTGGTGATGATGCGGCTGGTGGCGGCCTGGCGGAAGATTTCCGTGAGCTGCACGCAGGGCACCTTGCCACTGCCGATGAGGTCATTCAACACCATGCCGGGGCCTACGGAGGGGAGCTGGTCCGCATCTCCCACCAGCAGCAGGTGTGCACCCGCCGGCAGGGCGGAGAGAAACTGCGCCATCAGCGGCGCATCCAGCATCGAGCACTCATCCACCACAAAAAGGTCGCCCGTCAGCGGATGGCCATTGTGCCGTCCCCAGTTGCCCAGGCCCTGATATTCTAACAAACGATGCAATGTCTTCGCCTCCAGGCCCGTGCTCTCATTCAGCCGTTTTGCTGCGCGTCCTGTCGGCGCAGCCAGCACCATCTTCACCTTTTGATCCCGCAGCAGCGTGAGGATGGTACTCAGGATGGTCGTCTTACCCACACCCGGTCCACCAGTGATGATGAGGCAGCGATTTTTCAGCGCCTCTTTGACGGCGCGCTGTTGGCTTTCGGCCAGCACCTTGCCGGTATCCTGGGCGGCCTTCGCCATCGCGGCATCCACATCCATTCGAGGGTAAGCGGGCGGGAAAGAAACCAGCGTGGCGATGGAGCGAGCAATGCTTTGCTCCGCCGCGCGCAGGTAGGGTAGGTAAAGAAAGCTCTGCCCATTCAGTGCATGACGCTCCAGCTGCGAAGCGGTGATCAGCGTTTCCACCTCCGGCTGCAACAAGGAATCAGCCGCCCCCAGGAGCTGCGCCGTCTGCTCCATGACGCGCCCTTCCGGCAGGCAGCAGTGGCCGCTGCTGGCCCCCGTCTCCAGCACATGCAGCAGGCCTGCACGCAGACGCTCGGGAGCATCTTTGGCCACACCCATCTGATGCGCGATGCTGTCCGCCGTTTTAAAACCGATGCCGTGGATGTCCTGGGCGAGGCGATAAGGATTCGTCGTCAGCACAGACAGCGCCTCTTCTCCATAGGTCTTATGGATGCGCAGCGCCCGCGAGGAACTGATGCCATTCTGATGCAGAAACAGCATGATGTTATGCACGGACTTCTGCTTCATCCACGATTCGCGGATCTCCTGCCGGCGCTTTTTGCCGATGCCCTCCACGCCTTCCAGTTTCGAGGATTCATTCTCGATGATCTCGAAGATGCCTTTGCCAAATTTCTTCACCAGCCGCTTCGCATACGCCGGGCCGATGCCTTCGATCAAACCACTGCCCAAGTACTTCTCGATGCCCTCGCTCGAGTCCGGCCGTGTCAGCTTCAGCGTATCCGCTTTAAACTGCTGCCCATAGTCCCGCGTGGCCTCCCAGCGGCCCTCGGCTTCAAACTGCTCGCCCGCCACCACACGCGGAGATTTGCCGATGAGGCTCACGGCCTCCCGCCGCCCCTGGGGGATCACCTTCAGGATGCAGTAGCCCGTGTCTTCTGTGTGATACACCACCCGCTCCACCAGCCCACGCAGGGTCTCAGTGGGGGCAGGGTTGGCATCGCGGTTCATGGCCGCAGACTAACGTGAACAGTCATGGAATCGCAAATCTTCAAATGGCCATCAGGCTCGGTTTACCCACAGCCAGATTCCAGCCAGGATGAGCGCACCCAAGACCAACAGCAGCAGTCGGACCTTCAACCGCCCAGTGCCTCCTTTGGCGTGAAGTTGCTGGTCGATACGCTCCAATTCTGCCATCACCGCCCGCACTTGCTCCGACACAAACTGCGGCTTTTGCCCTGCCTGAATCTCCCTCGAAATGGCCTCCAGCTTGTCCGGCTTTAAGTAATGATCCGTCGTGATGAGATGCCGCGCCCGATCCTCCAGACGTTCAGGCACATGCCGACATCCCGGGCAGGCCTTCCAGGCACCCGTTTTCATGCGTCCACATTCCAGACAAACAGCAGCGGTCATAGGTCTCTCTATAGCTCAATTCCGATTAGCGAAAAGTCATCCGGCAAGGTCGTTCCGCATCGGGTCAAGGTGGCCGCCCTTAAAACTGTAGCCACTTCAGAAAAGGCATCTGCTTCGAGAGCGTTTTTGACATTTTCGTAACCTGCATATTTCCAGACGCCGTCCGTGACCATTAAAAGTCGAAGCTTCGGAAACAAAGGCCGGGTGAAGATTTCAAAAACGGCCTCGCCACTGCCTACGGGTGGATTTTTCCGCTGTTGGATGGTCAGCTCCTCCATGCTGCTTTGGCCAGTCGTTGCATACACTTTTGAATCTCCCGACGAACCCCCGATGAGGCAGCTCGGGTCGAAGATCACCGCTATGAAAGTGGTGAACCCTTCCGTCAAAGCGACGGCTTGATCCACTTGATGGAAAAGGTCTTGTTGAGTTTTAGGATCGAACAAGTCACGGCTGAAAAGACGCGATGCTTTCTCATAATAAGAGGCGCAGGCCGTCTGAGCTGCCACGCCCCCATTGGACCGGCCTCCCTGCCCATCGGCGATGCAGGCGATCCATACTGAGTTATCCTGGGGGTGCGGGCGCATGAGAAGGCAATCCTCATTCTCCTCTTTGCCGCCAGGTTCGGTATGGAAGTGATGTCGCATCGGCCAGATATTCATCCCATTCACGAGCTTGGGTAAATCCAAAAAACATCGCGATTGCGAACTCGCTGGTCATTACACATTCGGCCTTTGTCTGGAATCTGTGTGTCCCGCGTTGCCGTTGGCACAAGATGCGCTAGCATCGGCCCACCTCTCACTACCTATGGATCTCCTCCCTCTCCTCGCCGCCAATGTCTTCGACATGTCTTGGGTCTCTAGCCCGGAGGCATGGATCGCGCTCGCCACCCTGACCGTGATGGAGATCGTCCTGGGGATTGATAACATCGTCTTCATTTCCATCCTGGTGGACAAGCTGCCCATGGCCGAGCGGGCCCGCGCACGCTTCCTGGGCCTCGCCTTTGCGATGGTCACCCGCATTTTGTTGCTGCTCTCCATCACCTGGGTCATGCAGCTCAAAAACCCGCTCTTTGCCGTTTTCAGCCATCAGATTTCGGGCAAGGACCTCATCCTCATCCTGGGCGGTCTGTTCCTCCTGTGGAAAAGTACCAAGGAGATTCACCACAAGATCGAAGGTGCCCACGAAGAGGCTCACACGGCTGGCAAAGGCCGCGCAGCCCTCAGCTCCATCCTCATCCAGATCGCCATTCTAGACATCGTTTTCTCGCTGGATTCCGTCATCACCGCCGTTGGTATGGTGGATGACATCATGGTCATGGTCATCGCCGTGATGATCGCCGTCGGCTTCATGATGGTCTTCGCCGGCACGGTGAGTGACTTCATCAGCAGACACCCGACCGTGAAGGTGCTGGCGCTTTCCTTCCTCCTGCTCATCGGCACCACACTGATCGCCGAAGGCTTCCACGTTCACTTCCAGAAAGGCTACGTCTATTTTGCCATGGCCTTCTCCATCATGGTGGAGTTCCTGAACATCCGCATGAAGAGCAAGGCCGAGAAAAAAGCCGCCGCCGCTCTGGCCGCAGGGAAGTAATTTTTCCCATTCACCGCCGCGTTTCTTTGAAAAACCCCGGGCCGATCTGGCTCGGGGTTTTTTATGCCCATTCACTGCGCCATTTTGACTATTGAGTGTGACAAGAGGTTTCTACATTAGTGCCAATTTGGCTTTAATAAATGCCATCTCGCAAAAGCGGATTTCACACAATCCATTGACCACCAACGGATTAAATCCAACCACCCCACTTTGGCACAGACGATGCACTGCTTTAGAACCGTCTTAACCAGACACTCTTGATCAACTCAAACTCATTCAAACCTATGAAACTCGCACGTTACACCCCTTCCTTTGATCTCGGTCGAGTCGCCGACTTTGACCAATGGCTGCGTCATCCGTTTGCTGGTTTCCCCGCCGTGGGCCAGCTCCTCGGTGAATTTCTCCCGGGCGCTGCCGGTCGCCTCGCTGCCGATGTCTATGAGGACCAGGACAACTACTATGCCCGCTTTGAACTTCCCGGTGTGAAGAAGGAAGACGTGAAAGTGGAGGTGCATGACCGCCTCCTCACCGTCTCCACCCAGCGCCAAACGAAGGCCGAAGGGCAGGAGGAATCCTACAGCCTCAGCCGCTCCATCTCCGTTCCGGAAAGCGTCCGTCCCGAGGCCATCGCCGCGAAGATGGAAGACGGCATCCTCACCGTGACCCTGCCGAAGCAGGAAGAGCGGAAGCCCAAGCTCATCCAAGTCAACTAACCCACACCCCCAGGGAGCGCGGGCACACCGCCCGCCTCCCTCCTTCACCCAACCTCGAATCAACAAACGACCTGACCTTTTTTATGAATGCTACCTGCTGCAACCCTGCCTCCACCGCCACTCAGTCCGCCCCCAGCGTGGGCGTGACCGAAAGCCTGCAAAAACCCCTCTACAACGTCATCGGCAACACCGACGCCTACGAAGTCCGCGTCGAACTGCCTGGGGTCGCCAAGAGCGGCGTCAAGATTGACCTGGAGGACAACGTGCTTTCCATCCGTGGCGAGCGCCAATCGGCCACCCCCGAAGGCTGGAAAACGCTCCATCGCGAGCTCTCCAGCCTCGGTTACCAACTCCGCCTGCGTCTCAACACGCCCGTGGATGAGGACAAACTGACCGCCAACCTCGAAAACGGCGTTCTGACGCTGAAGCTCCCCCTCAAGGAAGCCGCCAAGCCCCGCCGGATCGAAGTCCAATAACCTCGATCTTTTAAAACCCCCAACCCCCCAGCGCAGCATCGGCAACGGTGCTGCGCTTTTTTTAAGCGGGTGGACGCAGAGCCCAATGGCAAGACGTGCAGCCGGGCGAAGCAAAGTAGTCAGAGCTTTAGCTCGCCAAGGCTTCGCACTCCCCCAAAGCTTCCCGCTGAACTCCGGGCATGGTAGTCCCGTCCCGCACGCGGGACGGTCTGGCGAATGCACCTAACGCGAAGTGTGGGGAAAGGGGCAGCCTTTTGCGAACGAGATCCTGCGTGCTACGACCACCCCTCACCTGGGCCTCATCCCCGCAAGCGGGGAGAGGGAGGGCGCTGTGAAAGCTCTAGAAGGAGGGAGCGGACAAGAGTTTCTCGCGCCCTTCCAGGACGTTCTAGCGGCACCGTCCGCCGTACAGCATTCATCACTCTCCGAGTGATGCGTCCTCCCTCGCAAGCCCCGTCCGCCGTACAGTTTTCATCACTCTCCGAGTGATGCGTCCGCCCTCGCAAGCCCCGTCCGCCGTACAGTATTCATCACTCTCCGAGTGATGCGTCCGCCCTCACAAGCCCCGTCCGCCGTACAGTATTCATCACTCTCCGAGTGATGCGTCCGCCCTCACAAGCCCCGTACGCCGTACAGCATTCATCACTCTCCGAGTGATGCGTCCGCCCCCACAAGCCCCGTCCGCCGTGCAGTATTCATCACTCTCCGAGTGATGCGTCCGCCTCCACAAGCCCCGTCCGCCGTACAGTATTCATCACTCTCCGAGTGATGCGTCCGCCTTCACAAGCCCCGTCCGCCGTACAGCATTCATCACTCTCCTAGTGATGCGTCCGCCCCCACAGGCCCCGTCCGCCATGGATCTCACAGGCGCCTGTCCCGCGACTGCAGGAACAGGCCTTCCCAAAAAACAGCCTCACGGATTCACCGCACCCGTGGCTCCCGCGCTGTCCCCTTCCCCGGCCTTCAGCCCCGTGACCAGACGCTGGATGCCATTGCGAGCAAATTCACTCGGCGGATAGAGACGGCGAGCCTTCAGGTACCAAGCGATGGCGGAGCCACTTTGCTTGCGCTGCTCGTGCTGCTTGGCCTTCTCGATGGCGCTGACGAATTCGCTCGCCTTCACACTCAATTCCGAGCGCATTTTGGTGATCTCCGGATCGTCTGGAAACTGCTCATACTCACGCTCGATTGCCTCCCAGGCCCCAAAGCTGTTGCCATTGCGCGCAGCCTCCCCGGCGGCATGGACCACCATGTTGACGCGGTTCATGTCCGTGAGCACTTTTTTCAGCTGCTCCTGCCGCACCGGATCATTGATGGCGGAGGCAAGAAAACGCCCCTGATCATTGAACACCTGACGGAAATTCCGCTGACTGAGCAGGCGATCCAGATCCAGCAACGCCTGGGCCTGCACATCGCTGTTTTGGCCGATCATGTTGGAAACTTCGCGCAGCTTCGGGTTCGTGGGCCAGATCTCCGCCGCGCCTTTCAGCTCCGCCGCCACCCCAGCTTGGTCACCCTTGACGGCCGAGGCCCGCGCCGCCGTGAGGCGCATGTCACTCAGCGTGCGCGCCGTTTCGATGGCGGCCAGAGGTTTGGAAAAATCAAAGTCGCGGGAGGACGAGCGCATCTTTTTCACCAGCTCCTCAGCCAGGCCAAAGTCGCGCATCTCCAGCGAGTTGATGAGCTGATTGCCATCGCGCACATAGTCCAGCACCTTCAGCTTCGTGACCATGGGCAGGCGACGGATGCGCGGCAGGTATTCGCCGATGGCATAGGCCTCCATCAGGCGCTTGCTCGCGCTGTCATAGTCCTGGCGCAGCACCAGTTGCTCAAAGGCCACCACGGCCTCATCCACCCCGCGAATGGCCTCGGCCGCAAAGCCATCAATCAAGCTCACCGTGGGCGGCACGCCCATGCTCGCGGAAAACATCTTCTTCAGATCGGAATTGTCATCCAGTTGCAGCACACTGTCGCCATCGCGGAACATGTGGGGATACAGGCGGCAGGCGATGATGGCGTGCTCAAACCGGCGCTGCATGAAAAGCTGCACCATCAGGGCCTGGAACTGCGTCTTGCTCGTCACTTCCGAAAGGCCGATGGCCGTCTCGTTCAGCTTCATGCGACCTTCGATCTCGGCGATGCTCTTGATGTAGCCCGACACGCGGCCCAAGGTCATCGAGGTGGTCTGCTGCTGCTGCACCGCTTGCTGGCGATTGTTCGCCGTGCCCTTGGTGGTGCCCCCAGCTGTGGAGGGGGAAAGCGGGGCGCTGTTCATGCCCTGCTCAGTATTCCACTCCAGGTCCCGGCGCCGCTTCACCATGGCCTCGTTCGCTTGGCGCAGATTCGTCACTTTTCGTTGGGCCAGCCACACATCCCACACCCCATTGGCGATGGTGTTGCAAAGCCCGCCATCAATCTGGAACGCCCCCGCTTCGGGTAAAAGAGCAAAGGCTTTGGAAACATCTGGCCCCCCGGCACGCGTGGGTGCCAGCAGCAGCGTGATCTGCGCCATCAGGTCACGGTAGGCCTGGTCGTCCGCACTGCTCGCCTCCGGGGTGGCCAGGTAGATCTCGAACTTCGCCCGCGCGATGCGGTTGTTGTTCATGTTCCACATCTTGCCATCCCAGCTCACCGTTTCACTGCCGCCATCCACATGCGGCAGCAGACCGCCAAAGATGGAGCTCTGCCCACCCCCACCGGATGAAGAGGAAGCCGGGGGCGGTGAACTGGCCGGGGCAGCCTGGGGCGCGGGCGCAGCCCCTGGTGAGGGCAGAACCTGGGCAACTAACCACGCAGGGACACAGCAGGCCGCAGTCAAAATCAGCTTTTTCATAAAAGGCATCAGGCTTTCAGCAGTTCCAGGACTTCCAGGATTCCGGTTTCCAAAACCCGGACCTTAAACACATACCGCTGCCCCCGCTGGATGTTCGTCTCCAGATTCGCAGGCACCCACACGGGCAAAAAGGAACCTGCCTCAGAGACCTGCACGCTAAACAGGCGACCGTCCGTGGCACGCCAGTTGTCCAGGCGATCATCCACCGTCCCCTCGATGCGGTAAGTGTTCCCGCTCAGAGCGGTGGAGCTTTCCAAATACTCCTCCGTGCTCAGGGCCGTGATGCCCGTCATGGGGTCCGTCGTACGATTCAGCATCACATACCCCAGGCCGATGAATGCCCCTAACAGTAGCAGCAGACCGACGAGATGAATGGGTTTGAGTCCTGATTGAGCGCGGCGTGCCATAAAAGTTTGTTCACGAGTCTAACGGAGGGCACTCTGCACGGCAACTCTCGCCGTTCTTTTTTCAGAGATCGCATTCAAAGCCACACCGCCTCACACCAGGGCGGCGATGGGCACACCGCGCTTCGCCCCGGTGCCGCCATAGATGCTGAAGCTGCCCGCACTACCGGCGGAGATGGTCTCCACCGGCGGCACCCCCAGCAGGGCCCCGAGCGTGGCGTGAAAGTCCAGCACGGACACCGGATTTTCCACCACGCGCGTGCCCGTTTCATCCGTCCGGCCATAGGCCTGCCCGCCCTTCACACGCCCCCCGGCGATGAAGGAGGAAAACGCCACCGGATGGTGGTCGCGGCCCGTGCCATTGAGCTTCGGTGACCGGCCAAATTCCGTGGTGAGGACCACCAGCGTGCTTTCCAGCAAGCCCAGCGATTCCAGGTCCTTCAGCAGGGTGCTCACCGCCGCATCCACCCGCGAGGACAGCGCTTCCACCTGCGCAAAGTTGTTGGCATGCGTGTCCCAGCCACCCAGCTCGATCTCCACAAACTTCGTCCCGCGCTGCACCAGCCGCCGGGCCAGCAAGACGCCCTGGCCAAAGGCATCGTTGCCATAGTCCTCCATCAGCACGCTCTTTTCCTGACTGAGGTCAAAGGCATCCAGGTCCTTGCTGGTCATCAGCTTGATGGCATCCGCATAGACATCGGCATGGGCCTTCACCTCCCCCATCGGGTAGCGACGCAGGAAGTCCTCATTCAGCTTGCCCGCCAGTCCGCTGCGCTTGCGCAGAGAGGTCATGGAGTCACCGTTTTGCAGTCGCGTGTGCTCCAGTCCCTTGGCGGCATCGAGCACCGGCACCGGGGCATAGCGCGCATCCATAAATCCGCTGCTGGGATGGCCCGCCAGACCGCCTAACCGAATGTAAGGAGGCAGGGTGGAGTGCCCCTGCGTGACCTGCCGCGCCACCCATGCACCCAGGGCTGGATGGCGAATGGAGGGGGAGGTCTCATAACCCGTGAGCACCTTGTAGGTGCCCGGCTCATGCGCGCCCTGGGTGTGGGTCATGGAGCGGATCACCGCCATCTGCTGGGCATGATCCGCCAGCTTGGGAAAGTAGCCGGAGAACTGCAAACCAGCGGCCTTGGTGCTGATGGTGCTCACGGGTCCTTGATACCCGGCAGGGGCCTCCGGCTTGGTATCGAAGGTGTCCAGGTGGCTCATGCCTCCGCTCATGTACAGGTAGATCACATGCGAGGCATGCTTCGGCGCACTGGTCTCCGTTTCCAGCGCGCGCAGCAGCCCGGCAGGCGGTACCAGGCTGACCCCCAGGCAGGTCCGGGCCAGGCGCGAGACGAACTGGCGGCGGGAGACTTCATCGAGGCGGTTCAAAGGCGTCTTCATGGCATCAGCGGGGGTTATTTTTGAAACACAAACTCAGCGGTGGAAAGAAGCGTGCGCGCCAGGGTCTTGGCATTGCGCGTCTCTCCCAGAATGTCCAGGCAGTCGTCCAGCTCAGCCGCCGTCGGCTCACGCGTCAGCACCGTCATGAAGGCACTGCGGGCCACATCGCGGGCATTGCTGGAGGCACGCAGGCTGTCCGAAAGCGGGCTTCCGGAGCGGGCCACATGGTCAAAGAAATCACTGTTCAGCATCAGCAGCGCCTGCGGCACGGTGGAGGCACTCCACGCATCGCCGATGAAGTCCCGGCTGCCCTGGCCAAACATGCGCAGGAAGTGCCCGTCCGGGGTCGGCTGGGGTAACTCGGAGGCGCGCTCCAGCCCGCCACCGGCGAATTCCTGGGCCATGTCCCCGCGCAGCCGGGCGCGGCGTTGTTCGGCCTTCATCTCGCGCTCTTCCTCTCCCGCCATCTGCTTGGCCACCTGGGTCACTTCGCTGGTCTTTTTGGCCGCTGCAGCAGCTTCTAGCTTCGCCACTTCAGGCGGGTCAAAGTTCAGCTTCACATCCAGGTCATCCACGGCCAGCGCCATCATGGAATCCCACACCTGCTCGGCCGAAAGCCGCCGCACCACCGGGCCAGGAAAGCGATACGCCACCGTCGGATCTTCCACGGGCAGGCCCGCCTCCTGCTGGTAGGCCTGCGTCAGGCACAGGATGCGCAGGATCTGCCGCACATCGTAGCGGGACTGGCGCACCACATGCACCAAGTATTGCGCCAGATCCGGATTGTCACAGTCCGCCACCTCCCGCACATGGTCCACAGGGCCTGCGAAGGGCTGGCCAAAAAGCCTGTCCCACAGCCGGTTCGCCAGCGTCAGGCTGAAGCGCGCATTGTCCGGCGCCGTCACCCAGGCCGCCAGGGTATCCGCCGCGCGGGTCTGGCCCTTCGGCGTCTCCCCGTATAGCACCGCCGCAGGCAGGGCCTCGCCCGGCTTGCCATCGCTGTATTGATAGTCCTCCGGCAGCAGCGCGGGGCTTCCTTCACCATTGGTCACTCCGGTGCCGCCAGCCGCCTTTTGCAGGGCCTGGATGGCATCGCTCACACGCTCATAGCGGGCGCGCCTTTCCGGATCGGCCCGGTTCATCGCCATGCGGTCATAACGCTCCGCCGCCTCCTGCACCGCCTTCGCCTCCACCTGCCCCACGGAGGTCTCCTCCGTGGCGGTCTGGATGCCAGAGGTCCAGGCCATGAATTGGTGATAGTCCTTCCGCGTCCAGCGGTCATAGGGATGGTCATGGCACTGCGCACAGGAAATCTGGGTGCCCAAAAACAGCGTGGCTGTGCTCTCGATGTTCGCCGCGCGGTTCACCCCGTCGCGCAGGTAATAGCCCGCCGCCGGGGCCCGCCAGCCGTAGCCTTCGGGGCTGATGAGCTCGCGCGCCCATTGGTCATACGGTTTGTTATCCCGGACGCTCTGCTTGATCCAGGCCAGGTAAAAGTCGCCCTTCACTCCTTCGGCCAGCTCGTCCCGCGCCCGCAGCAGGCCCGTCCAGTAATTAAACATGTGGCTGACATGGCCGTTCGAGGCCAGCAGCTCATCCACCAGGCGGGCGCGTTTGTCTGCCTGCTTGTCCTTGATAAAACGGCTGGCCTCCGGGGCAGTGGGGATGCGTCCGACCAAGTCCAGATACACCCGGCGCAGCCAGGTGCTTTCCGCCGCCAGCGCACGCGGCTCCTGCCCATGCCGAGCCAAGTCCTGGCGCACCAGTTCATCGATCCGCCGCGCAGTGGCCTGTACCTGGGCCGTGTCCACCGCCTCGTTCTCAGTGGAAATCTGCACCTCCTTGGCGCGCTCGGACGTCCATTCGCCAAAGTCTGCCCCCTCCTCCACCCAGCGGTGGATGAGGCCCTTTTCCTCCGAGGTCAGTGGTGTGCTTTCGTCCTTCGGCGGCATGGCATCCTCGTGGTCGGCTGGCAGGGTGAGGGATCGCACCAGCGTGCTGCGGTCCGGCTTGTGGGGAAAGAGCAGGTTGTCCGTGCGGCTCTTTTCACGGATCGCCTCCAGGTCATCCAGGCGGATGCCGCCCTTCGGCTTCTTGAGCTTGCCGCTGTGGCATTCAAAGCAGGAGCGCTGCAGGATGGGCAGCACGTGCCGTTCAAAGTCCACCCTTTGCAGCGAGGTCAGCGCCACATCCGCAGGCACCTCCGGTCCGGGTTTGGAGGTCAGGCGCATGGGGACGGGCAGCTTGGCCTCCAGCACCTCCGCCATCGGCACCGGCTTGGGCATGGCTGGCGGCAGCGGGGAGGATTCCGCCACCTCTTTGGGTAACGGAACTGGGGCTGCCGGCACCTCCACAGGCGCGGTCGGAGGTGGCGCGGCAGCGACGCTAGCCGTGGGCAAAACCCTCTCCTGGACTGGCACGGCCGTCAGCTCCGGCGCGGCCTCACGCGGCATCTCAGGCGCAGGGGCGGGCAACCCCGCGACCAGCACCCCATGCATATAAAACGGCGCCCCAGTGCGCTGCACGATGACCGGGCCTAACTCCAAACGTAACACCGCCTCTGGCCACAGCAGCGAGCCAACCAGCCCGCCCATGAACACCGCCGCCGCAGCCGTGGTCCACCGGGGCAGCATGGCCCACACCGGGGCTGCGCGCCGGGTACGACCACCTTTACCCCGCTTCGCTGCCCCTAGCGTGGCAGCCAGGATCTCCTCCTCCAACCGGCTCACGGGCGCGGCCTTGAGGCTGGCCAGGATGCTCTCGCCCAGCCCTGCCGTGACCTTTTTGTCCTCTAGCAAAACCTTCAGCACCGCATCCAGCGCGATCTGCTTTTTCAGCTCCGGCTGCGCCTCGGCATCCTGGGCCAGCGCGGCCTCGTCTTCCTTGGAAAGGCAGCCCTCCAGCAGCTTGGCGATGTCTTCGTCCCGATTCATGGCGTGACTCCTTCCATCTGAGTTTCAATGCACTGGCGCAACTGCTGGCGAATGCGCATCAGCACGGTGCGCACGCCCAGGGTGCTGCGACCCGTGCGCTGGGCGATCTCCTCACTGCTCAGCTCCTGCTCATAGCGTAGCGTCAGCAGCTCCCGCTGACTGAGGCGCAACTTCTCGACGCAGCGGGCCAGGTGGTCCGCCTCCTCGCTGGCCGCCGGTGCATCCATTTGGGCCAGCGCCAACTCCCAGCGCAGGTGCTCGCCATAACGTTCGTGCTTCACCGATTCCCGTGCATGGGCCTTCAAGCGGTCGCGCAACTGATGATGCGCGATGCTGCGCAGCCAGGCCTGCATGGAGCCGTGGGTAAAATCCGCCAGATGCCGGTAGGCAAACACAAAGGCATCATGCGCCACCTCATCAATCAGGTCCGCCACCGGGGCGCGCAAGGCAAGGTAGGTGCGCAATGGCTGTAGATGACGGCCCAGCAGCACCCGGAAAGCCGCCTCTTGGCCGTCTTCCGCATGTCGGGCGAGCCGCTCATCAGGCTCAGATTCAAAGTCAGGCAGGTTGGCCATACACAGCTTTATGGACGTCAGTCCCTCCGGTGTGGCAGAAAAAAATCCTGCTGTCGAGATTCTCCTTCTTGGATGCCCAATCCCGCCCTTACCTTTGCAACATCATGAGAAGCTGCCGCGCCTCCTGGAAACCAGGCTGAATGGTGAGCGCGCGCTGCGCTGCCGCGATGGCCGCCTGCTTTTGACCGAGTTGGGCCAGGATGGTGGCACGGGCGTAGGGGATCCCAGGGTCGCTAGGATCTGCCGCCTCACCTTTGCGCAGGGCATCCATGGCCTCCGCCGTGCGGCCCAGGCCGTTCAAAGCCAAGCCCAGATTGTACCAAGCGCGAGCGTACTGCGGCGTCACCCGCACGCACTCTTTTAAGGCAGCGATGGTAGCCTCCATGTCCCCAGTTTCACTCAGGGCCAGGCCTAACTCATAGTGAAACTGCCCCTCATTCGGTGCCAGGCGGATGGCGTCGCGCAGTTTCTCGATGACCTTGTTGGTATTGCCCGCAGCGCTGTAAAGCAGGGCCAGATCATGGTGGAAGGGGGGCGAGTTGGGATCCCACTGAATGGCCGTCTCCATGTGCCGGATTGCACGCGGCACGTCCCTCAGCGCGTAGTATAACTGGCCTAACTGCATTTGCCCACTTGGCTGGTCACCATTCAGTCGCAGCATGTGTTGCAGGTCCTGGCCTGCGGGGCTGTCCAGTTTCAGCCCTTCCCGCAATGACCATGCGGCGGTGACGCGCACGCTGCGCACGGGGTCTTCCAGCAGCTTTTCCGTGGTGGCGCGCAGGCTGCTGTCTTGCAGCGCAGGCTCCAGCACACGGGCCGCCGCCTGCCGCACCATGGGGTGCTCATGCGCGGTCTGTTTGGCCACGGCTTGCTGCACTTTCGGTTCGGCCATCCAGCGGTCCAGCAGCAGCGTGGCGCTGGCCTTCCAGTGGGCGGTGTCGTCGCTTTCCAGCAGGGCCAGCAGGCCGTCGCGTCCTTCGGGATTTCCCTGGCGGGCTTTGGCGATGGTCTGCGCCCGGCTGCGGGTGCGGCGGTTCATCTTGTCTCCATACCATTTCTCGGTAGCGGCCAGCGCCCAGTCCACCGTCTGGTCCGTGTGGCATTTGTTGCAGGCATTCGGCACGCCGTGCTCCTTGGTCAGCAGCGGATCAGGAATGGTGAAACCATGGTCATGACGCGGATGCCGCTGCATGTAAGTCGTCTGCGGCATGTGGCAGTTGATGCACTGGTTCCCCGCACTGGCGGTCTGGTGAAAGCTGTGCGCCTCCGGCACGATCACGGGCGCATTCGGATAACCGCCGGGCGTGTGGCAGCGCACGCAGAGCTGATTCCCCGGCAGGATCGTCTTCATGCTGTGCATGTCATGGCAGTCCATGCAGCGCACGCCCGCATGGTGCATGCGACTGCTGAAAAAGCTGGCGAACTCGTAGTTCTCATCGCGGATCTGGCCATCTGGGTAATACACATCCGTGTGGTCCGTAATGGTCAGCAGGTAATGGTCCCAGAAAGAGTCGCCCGGCACAAAGTCCCCGGTGATCTCCCCGCGCCGCGCGTGGCAGCCCGCGCAGTTTTCCGTGTGCTGGTCCCGGCTCCAGGCCACCAGTGTGGGGTCTTTTTCACCGCCCGGTTTGCCCTTGTACTGTCGCTGCCAGTCATCGTGCGCCTTCATCGGCCCGTGGCAGGATTCACAGCTCACCGTCATCTCCGCCATGCGGGTCTGGTAGCTGTCCGTCTCCAGGTCGTAGTTTTTGCGCACGCGGGTGTTGTGGCAGCTCGCGCACATCTGGTTCCACACCATGCCGCGCCCGGTCCAGTGGCCCCACTCGCCGGGCTTGCGATCTTCATCGCCATAGACATTGAACCAGTCTCCCTTCACCGGATCAAAGCAGGCCTCCATGGAATGCAGGCGGCCATTTTTCCCCTTCACCAAATACTGCCGCAGCGGCGCATGGCCGATCACCCGCTCCACCGACCAAGGCTTCGTTTCGCCATCAAAACCGAGGGACGTGATTTGATAAACTCCGCCCTCTTTCCTCGCCTCGGAGGTCTGCGTGCCATGCTTGAAAATCTGCGGTGGCTGAAAGCCTGCGAGGTCCAGCTTGTCATCCGGCAAACGTTCCGCCAGGCCGTGGTGGGAGCCCTGCCATTTCTCGAACTCCACTGCATGACACTCCTTGCAGGACTGCGAGCCCGCATACTGGGCGAAGGTGGCCTTTTCATCCGGCATCACAAAGGCCTGCACAGGCTTCTTGGGCTCAGCCACCACCGCGACGGGTGTGTAGGCGGGCTTTTTCGGCCACATGGCCCAGCCGATGCCGCCGATCACAGCCAGCAGGCCCACCACCACCCAGACCATCCCCGCCGACGATCCTCCCGCACCCTCGCCCGATGGCGGGGAAGGCGGAGCTGGAGGGGAATCCGGGCGGCGTTTTTTCATTCCGATTCAATACGTGGCAAAGCGGACCTGCGTCAACGTTCCGCAGCCGCCAACCTGTCAACAGAATCAGCCCCCCTGCCCTCGACCTGGGCACCTCGCCTTATTTGCGCCCAAAAGATGGGGAAAGACACCCCTTGTTCCTGGGCCTCCCCTCGGTAAACTCCATGTCCCCTTATGGCACTCAAAGCCACCATCTACAAAGCCAGCCTGGATGTCTCCGACATTGATCGCAATCTCTACAGCGATCACAGCCTTACCATCGCACGTCACCCTTCGGAAACCGATGAGCGGATGATGATCCGTGTTTTGGCCTTTGCTCTCAATGCCCCGGCGAACAATGACCAGGGCCTGCTGGAATTTGGCAAGGACATGTGGGAGCCCGATGAACCCTGCCTGGTGCAAAAGGACCTCACCGGCCTGCTCGTTCACATCATCGAAGTGGGCCAGCCGGATGAAAAACGCATCACCCGCCTGTGCAGCCGCGCGGCCAAGGTCACCGTTTACAGCTTCAGCTCCAGCACCCCCACCTGGTGGGCAGGCATCGCTTCCAAACTCACCCGCCTGCGCAATCTCACCGTCTGGCAGGTCCCAGCAGAGGAGAGCCAAAAACTAGCTGCCATGACCCAGCGCTCCATGAGCCTGCAGATCACCCTTCAGGACGGGGCCCTGTTCATCGGCGATGGCACCGATTCGCTGGAGATCACCCTCCAGCGCCTCCACGGCCAGGAGTAACGGCTTGTTAGGCCGGATTCAGCCGCCACAGGGTAAAGTTCAGCGCCGTGGCAAAGGACACCCAGGCCAGATACGGAACGAACAATAACCCTGCAGTCCGGCTCACCTGCCAAAAGTGCAGCAGCGTGAGGCCAATGAAAACCCACAAGGCCACGATGACGGCAAGTGCTGCACCCAACTGGTGCGCACCAAAGAAAACCGGTGTCCACGCGGCATTCAGCGCCAACTGGATGAAGTAGAGACTGAGCGGACGCCTTTGTGCGCCGAAGCCGCCACGCTTCCACACCAGCCAGGCCGCCACCGCCATCAGCGTGTAGAGCAGCGTCCAGGCCGGGCCAAACACCCAGGAGGGCGGATTCCAGCTCGGCTTACTCAGCGCCGCATACCAGCTCCCGGGGAGTGAAAAGGCCCCAAACGCAGGTGCACAAAAGGTGATGACGATGAAGCCCAGAAGCACAAGGCCCTGGCGCAAGGTGGATGAAGATGAGCCCATAACTGCACATCATACGCAGAAAGTCGGCCCTGTGTACCTCTCTCAAAAAAAGACCTTTATTTTCGCCCACCCAAAAGTCACGAAAACATGGAAAGGGCGATCCGAGAACGCGCGGTGATCTCCTTCGGTGTGCCGCCAAACAAGCGCTTGAACTCGCGGCTGAATTGCGACGGGCTTTCATAACCCACACGGTTTGCCGCCTCCGCCACGGCCATGCCATTGACCATGAAGACTTGCGCCTTGTGCAGGCGGATGGTCTGCAAATAACGCAGCGGTGGGTAGGAAGTCACCGCCTTGAAATGCGCGTGAAAGGTGGAGACGCTCATGCCAGCCTCACGGGCCAGCGAGGCCACATCCAGCGGCTGGCCAAAGTCCAGGTGGATGCGCCGCATCGCCCGGGCGATCTGGCCAAAGCTGCTCTGCGGCGTGGCCAGAGCACGCAGCGCAGGCCCCTGGCCGCCACAGAGCGCACGGTAGGTCATCTCGCGGATGATGTGTGGCCCCAGGATGCGCGCCTCATCCGGGGACTGGAGGCAACGCGCCAAACGCAGGGCCGCATCACCCAGCTCCGCCGTCAGCGGCATGGCATCAATGGCGTACTCAGGAGAGGCAATGGCGGAAGGCGGCGTGTCCATCTCCAGCAGCAGCTCTGCGATGGTCGCGGGATTCACCCGCACAGCCATGCCCAGCATCGGCTCCTCAGGAGAGCCGATGGTCTCGCACTCAAACGGCAGCGGCAGGGACAGCACCAGGTAGTTGCTGGCATCATAGGTGAAGACCCGGTCTCCCAGCCTCCCATGCTTGTGCCCCTGGGCCACGATGACAATGCTCGGCTCATACGAAACAGGCGCGCTGGGATAGGTTTCCGTCGAATGCATGAGGCGCACCTCAGGCAGGTTGGAAACACCGAATCCTTCTTCCTTCACCAGTCCTTGAAGCACAGCGGCCAGGGGGCTTTGATTGACTGAAACGGGCCGTGGATTTTTCCTTTTCATTGGCAGTATCAGGCAACCATTTGCCCAGATTTTCCACCAAATTCACCTTCATTCAGAGAATCAGGCAAGTTTCTCGGATGAACGTGCCTTGTTTTTCGAGGGGGCAATGAGGCAAGGTCAGTCCAGTTCCAAATCACCCAAACGGGACATCTCACACTCACCCCTCTCTGCACAAACTTATGAATGGCCTAAATCAAAAAATCGCCCTCGTCACCGGCGGCAGTCGCGGCCTGGGCCGCAACATCGCCCTCCAGCTCGCCCGCAATGGGGCAGATGTCATCCTCACCTACCGCAACCGCCAAAGCGAAGCCGAAACAGTCGTTGCTGAACTCGAATCGTTAGGCCGCAAGGCCGCCGCCATCCCGCTGGAGGTGGGGGATACAAAGGGCTTTGCCCCCTTCACCACCGCCCTCCAGCAGACGCTTGCCGACCGGTGGCAGACCTCCCATTTCCACTTCCTGGTCAACAATGCGGGCATTGATTCCAGGGCTCCCTTTGCCGAGACGACGGAGGAAGACTTCGACGCGCTCTTCAACATCCACTTCAAAGGCGTGTATTTCCTCACGCAGAAGCTGCTGCCCGTCCTCGCCGATGGCGGGGCCATCGTCAATCTCTCCACCGGCCTGGCCCGTTTCAGCGTTCCTGGTTATTCCGCCTATGCGGCGATGAAAGGCGGCATCGAGGTCTTCACCCGTTACCTCGCCAAGGAGCTGGGCCCGCGCCGCATCCGCGCCAATGTGGTCGCCCCTGGCGTCATCGAAACCGACTTCACCCAGGAGGCCCTGGGACACCCCGGCATGAAGGACTTCCTCGCCTCCCAGATCGCGCTCGGTCGCATCGGCGTGCCGGACGACATCGGCGGCGTGGTCGCCTTTCTCTGTTCCGAGGAAGGCCGCTGGGTGAATGCCCAACGCCTGGAAGCCTCCGGCGGTATGTTTATCTAATCCATCCCCTAACTAACAGTCATTCAAAACCTAATCCTAACTCCATCATGATCACATCCAAAGTCATCCTCATCACCGGCGCCAGCAGCGGCATTGGCGAAGCCACCGCCCGTCACCTGGCCACCCTGGGCCACCGAGTTGTCCTCGGCGCACGCCGCACAGATCGCCTGGAAAAACTCGCCCAGGAAATCCGCCACGCAGGCGGTGCCGCCGAATACCGCGCCCTCGACGTCACGAGCCTCGAAGACATGCAGGCCTTTGCCGCCTATGCCGAAGAAAAATTTGGCCCGCCCGATGTCATTATCAACAACGCCGGCGTCATGCCTCTCTCCCCGCTCCATGAATTGAAGGTGGAAGAGTGGAACCGCATGATCGACGTGAACATCCGGGGCGTGCTCCACGGTATCGCCGCCGTGCTGCCCGGCATGCAGGCGAGAAAGCGCGGCCACGTCATCAATCTCTCCTCCATCGGCGGGCATCAGGTGTGGGCGACGTGCGCCGTTTACTGCGGCACCAAGTATGCTGTGCGGGCCATCTCCGAAGGTCTGCGCCTGGAAAACAAGGACGTCCGCGTGACCATCATTTCCCCCGGTGTGGTGGAGTCTGAACTGGCCGATACCATCTCTGACCCCAGCACCCGCGAGGCCATGGCTGAGTTCCGCCAGATCGCCCTCAAGCCCGATGCCATCGCCCGCGCCATCGGTTACGTCATTGACCAGCCGGCCGACGTGGATGTGAACGAAATGATCATCCGCCCCACCGCAGGCGCGCAGTGATCTGTCTCCAAAGCGGCCCCTTCCTGCGGATCACCGCCAGGGAGGGGCCGTGGCATTTCCTCAAATCCAGTCTTGCTTTAACAATCCTGGTTAGGCAAAAATACGCCCCCTAACCATGAAAGCGATTTTCACCCTGCTCCTCGTGGGAGCCCTGCTGCCCAGCCTCGCCTCGGCAGCCACCGCGCCCCGCAGCCAGGCACCCGGCCTGCTCATCCAGGAGTACCCACGCCAAGCAGCCCAGGCGAATGATCAAACGCAGTTTCACCTCGCCTCTGAGGACTTTGGCCCACCCATCGGCCAACCAGAGATCGCCAAATCCCTCTACCCCTGGAAGTGGAACACGGAGCGCAATGCCATCGCCAGCGGCTTCTTGGAAATCACCCAAGATGGCGACTACGCCTTTTCCTCCCGCAGCTTTTACGACCGCAATACGCTCCTCATCAATGACCGCATCGTTTGCAGCTTTCGCGATGGCGACAGTACCGTCACCACCATCCCGCTGAAAAAGGGCCGGGTGAAATTCACCTCCATCGGCGTGGTGGAATCGCGCGGCGGCAGCGAAGGCATCCACATCCAGTGGAAACCCCCGGGCCAGGCCGAATTGAGCCCTATCCCGCCGGACCTACTGAGCCACACCGAGACAGAGGCCAGCCGCATCGCCGCCACCCCGCCCGCCCGACTACGGGCCGCCGAGCTCATCACTGCCACCAATGACTACATCGTCGAGGCTTACCTCAATGGTAAAAAGATCCACGATTCCAAACGCAGCCTCCTGCACGAACACTTCGGCGCCACGGTGGAGCGCATCGCCGTAGACATCCGGCCGGGCGACTGGCTGGTCTTCCAGGTCGTGCACAATCGCCTGCGCTGGGAGGGCGCGCGCTACTTTGCCGTCGCTGGCCTGCTTGCGCCTGATCGCTACGGTTTTGTCTCCGATCCCGCCTCACCGGAGTGGAGCGTCTGCGATGATCCCGCCCAGGCCCAGACTTTCATCCGCCAAAGAGATGCAGGCGCGTCCCAGCGAGCCAGCAGCATCGCCAAACCTTGGAAAGAAGGCGATGGCTTCATGCAGAAATTCGCCGGCCCCAGCTTCCCAGGCAAAGCTCTGTGGGGCGCCAGTTCCTCCACCTGGATCAAGTATGTGGCGGCAGAAAAGACCCAGCCTCCGGTGGCCCTCGCAGCCCTTACCCCCACCCCAGGCGCTTGCCGCCCCATGGAAGCCGTTCTCGAGGACCTCAAAAGCCAACCCCGCCTAACCACACCTGTTTCAACACCTCCTGCCGCTCCCATGCTTGCACCCACTCGCTGGCCCGTGCAGATCCTCTCCGCCATCTACGGCACCGGCGGCAAAAATGCCGATGTCACCGCGGCTGTGAAAGAGCATGTGGAGGTGAAAAAACGCCTGTTTGCCGTCACCCCGCCCGATCTCGGCAACGACCCGAACCCCTACTGGAACAAGGCGCTGCACATCGTGTACATGAAGGACGGCGTGCGGCGTGAGCAGCACCGGGGCGAAAATGAGCACGTGCTGCCCGAGAGCTTTTACGGCCCCCAGGACCTGAGCGAGCTACGCACCTGGCTCCTGGCCACGCGCTGGAAAGGCGAAAGGGGCGAGATCCAGTTCCACGCCAGCGGCACCCTCACCGGCCCCGGCCTGGAGGGCGCACCCACCTGGGAAACCCTGGCTAACAACAAGTTACGCATCACCTGGTCTGCCGAGCAAAAGACGGAGTATGTCTTCGACTACACTTGGTCCAGCTTCCACCAGCCCGACCATGCCGCCGACGCTTTCCATCCGGTGAAGTGATCTTGGCTTGACGCGCGATAGGTTCTTTTTGCAGGTTGGGAGGAAATATGCCCTTTCCTCCCATCAATATTTTCAGCCAACACCTGGACCCAGAAGGCACCCTGGCCAAGCTTTTGGAACGGGTGCCAGATGCCAAAGTCACCCGTCGTGCCGATGGCAAGTGGTCGGAAGTTCATCTGACGTTTAAACGGGGCTGGCTGAAAAAAGCCCTGACCATGAAGGCACGTCATGATCCCGATTATTATGCAGGCGAGGATTGGTCGCGGCAGTTGTCCGGCATGCAGGGTTACTTTCAGACCTTCCCCAAAGCCATGGATCGAGCAGACGTGTTTGAATACCTGCCGGGCCTACGTTTTGCCTTCAATTTCATGCTGGATGGGGAGCCTGAAGAGGGAGATCCCCGGCTGGCCTTGGTGTATGAAATGGCGAGCCAAGTCCATGGAGTCATCTTTCTGCCTGGCCGCCTGCTGGACGCTTCAGGCCGTGTCATCTTGGATGCAGATGGCGAGCATGATCCGGAAGCTCAGTTGCCTGAGAACCACTCCCTGAGTGTGGATGAACGTGTTAAAAACATCCTGGCAGCTGCGGGTTATGATCAAGAGGAGCTCTCCGATCCCCCGACTCAGGACCAGGTCTTCAAACGCTTTTTACTGATGTGCAGTTTGACCCAGCGCGGCTTCATGGAAGGGGCTGCTGGGGCTGAAGAATACCGTCAGGAGATGATTGCTCATTTGAAAAGCAACGGTGTGTGGGAGGCTGCCGAACCGTCGGAGGTTGAAGCCCTGGAAACCCCGGTGGATGCTCTGCCTGAAAAATTGAAATGGAATCTTCCTTGGCAGTCTGAGGGGGCCATCATCCTTGCCTGGGCGCTGAAGCTGGCGGAACTGCCTGCCTATGACCAGGAAGTCCATGTGGACGGGCTCTATGAAGTCGCCCATAAAGCCGAAAATGGGCAGCTTACCCCTGAACTGCGGAGCCTTGAGGAGCTGGAAGACTTGTCGTTTCAGATGCTCGCCATTCACTGGCGCATCCGGCAGTTCTCGCTGGATGGCAAGGCCATGGACTTCGTCGCCTTTGCCCCCACAGCGTGGTGCGGCCCCATGGATCTTTCTCTCGCACGTCTAAAGAACAACGACCTGGAACTGCATGGTCAAGCCATCGTGGATAGCTCCCCCGAGTCTTTCCGGCGTACGGGCGGGATCATGGAGGAACGGCGCAAAGCCTTGCATTGGGTGCTTGGGCATCACCCTGTTTATTCACAAAACGATACCAGCACCTAAAGCCTCGCCCCGCTCCCTCGACTCCCTCTTTTGTGACCGACAGCAGGCACACTCGCTAGCACTTGTCACAAACGGAAGATTTCTGGTTAGCACTTTCATCCATGCCTTCCCTCAACACCCAAAACCTCAGCTTTGACCAGTTGCAGCAGAACCTGACTGGAAGCACCGACCATCAAATTCGCTCGGATCAGGCAGGTCAGGTGAGGACGAAGGACCACTCTGAAGGCTTCTTTGGTCGCTTACTAGGCCGCAACGACAAATTCGACAGGGCCGCTCAGGAAGTGCAGGATGCTCTCCAGCGCGCGACGGGGCAGCCCATCAGTCCCGAACTGCAACGGCAGATCCGCGCTGGAGTGGCCGGCAAAACGGGTCTCCCCGTGGACCAAATGCTGGGGCAAATCCGCGACTCCTGGCACCAGGAGGCCACGCAAAAACACACCTCCCCGGCTGCTCTCGATACCCAGTTTTCACGGGTCGCCTCCCTCGCCCTGCGCCCGGAAGGCAAGCAGATGGTGGCAAACGAGGTGCACGCCGCCATCGCCGAACAAATCTCCAATGCCAAGGCCCAAGGGATCACCCTCAGCGACACTCAAATCAAGGACGCCACCAGGCAAGCTTTTGACTCCGCCGCCCTCAAGGTCAGCCTCCTGGCCAAGAGTGTCACAGACGTGAAGGAACTGCAGGCGGGCCAACATGGGGAGGTCTTTAAGGTCACCTATGGCGATGGAGCCTCCACCGTGGTCAAGTTGCAGAACGAAAATCCTGCGGCCAACGTCGTTGCGGCGCAGATCCTCGCAGAGGCGAAAGTCAACGCACCCGCCATTGCCGCCTATGACAATCTTGCCAGGAATAGCCTGGCAGACCAGGCCGATTCCATCTCACACATCAACCCTGCGGCGCAGAAACTAGCTGATGGGCTGAGAGCCGACATCCGCCCGCATGTGGTGGAGATGGACTTCGCCAAAGGTGAGTCCTTGAAAGACCGTCTGGCTTCCCCAGGAGCGGCAGCCATGCTCACCCAGCCCGAGTTTCAGGAACAGCTCGGCAAGATCCTCGCCGCCGATGCCTTCATGGCCAATCCAGACCGCGCCTTCGCCGTGGAAAAGAGGGGCAAGCTGGAAGGCTGGTACAATGAAGGAAACCTCATCATTGATGGCACCGGCCCAGATCTGGTCGTGACGGCCATTGATAATGAATTGGTGGCTGGGTTGAATACGACCAGCAGCAAGCTCTTCGGCTTGAAGACGGATGATTGGCAGCATAGCAGTCTGGCTGCGATGAAACCCGAAGAGTTTAAGAAGGAAGTGGCGGCCGTTTTAGAACGCATGATCCAGGAGGGCAACAAGGCCGCCGTAGCCCAGGGAAGACCGCCCATCACCCTCTCGGATGCTCAGAAAGCTGACTTTGTAAACACCGTCAATCAAAGTGCTCAAGCCTCCCTCGACAAGCTGCTCGAGCATGGTCAGGACAGGAAGCAAAAGCTCCAGGATGCAGGCGTGGCACAAGACACCATTGATGGATTCGCCGACCATAAACGTGCCATGCGCCTCCTCCGAGGTGAGGGCGATAACAAGGACGTGGATAAACCCCACATCTCCGTTAAAGAAGCCCTCACCTTGGCGAAGGATCGTGCGGCCTACCGCCAGCACATGGGCAAGGATGTCAGTAGCTCTGGCGGCAGCCAGCACCTTTGAAATCATGCCTCATCGAAGCCTCGCTCATTCCGCCTCCGCCAGCAGATGCTGGACAAGAAAGGCGGTGATGTCTGTCTTGGGTCCCTCTTGATCCTGAAGCACGATACAGGGAACCTGGGCGGTGACGCACTGCTGATGCACGGCCCGGGCGTGGTGGATGCAGTGCAGCCACTCGCCCCGGTTCGTCGGGGCCGCCACCACCTGGGCATTGTTCATCAGCAGGGGTGGATCATCGGGCGTGATCCAGGCCAGCATGTCGCACTCGCGCAGGATGGCCTTGCCAGATTCCGTGGTCATCGCCTCGATGGAAGGCAGGTGGTAAAACAGTGCCGCCTCCAGCGGACTGGTGCCAAATTCAGGCTTCGCCGGACCCATGAAGGACTCCCAGCGCGAGACATCGTAGGTCGCCTGCGTGGCATTGCACACCGCGCAGACGAGGCGGGTGGATTCACGCAGCACCGGGTCCGCCGCTTTCGGGTCGGCCAGGTCATCTCGCGTCGCTAGCCACAGCGAGGTGCCTGCACCTGCCGAGCCCCCCATGGAGGCAAAACGTGCCTTGTCCAAATTCCACTCACCAGCATGCGCGCGCAGAAACTGCACCGAGCGGGCGCAGTCGCGCAGGATGTCCTGGATGGGTTTGTCCGTGAGGAAGGGGTAATTGATGGCCGCACAGGAGATGCCCCGGTCCAGCAGCTCCTGCACCGCCTTGTCACTGGCCCAGCGGCTTTTGTCACCGCCGCGAAAGCCCCCACCATGGATCAGCAGCACCAGGGGCGCAGGCGTGGTCGCTTTTTTGGTTAGGTAAAGATCCAGCTTATGTCGCGCATGGGGTCCGTAGGCCACATCCGCCACGTCTGGCTTCAGCGCTCCCGGTTTGTTAGCCATTGGGATGGGGCCAGGTTTATTCTTCGCCAGATAGGCCTTCGCTTCCTCCAGAGAAAGGACGCCATCCTTGTTCGTGTCGGCTGCCGGATAACGCTTCAGCCCCTGCCGCAGGCGGTCATTGTTTTCAGACGTGATCTGGGCATGACCCAGGGTCGCCATGCAGGCCAGGAACAGACAGAGGAGACGCAAATTCATGATGCTAAAGGAACGAATTGAAACATCGCCCCGTCAGGAAAGTTGCGCACCTTCCACCCTCCTACCCGCCGTTACTGGATGACAGGGCGGCCCAGAGGTTTCAGGTCCGCATCGCGCAGGCCGGTGAGCACGCTGTTCCCCTCGGCATCCACCTTCAGTTCACCGTAGCGGCCGTTCTCATAGAGTGCGGCATCCCCTTCCTGAAAAAAGAAGGACTCAGCGCCGATGCGCAGCCCTTGGCGGTCGCGATAAATGAGCAGCTGCTCGTCCGGCCCCAGCGCCTCGCCTTGGTGCAGGCGCAGGCCTTTGCCCACACCCCGCTCATCCAGCTTCAGCACCAGCAGTCCTTTTTGCGCCAGTTTCTCCGGCTGGTTTTCCATCTCCTGGGCCAGGCTGTAGCGCAGCACCATGTAGTCTCCCTGCATGAGGGAGCGGGGGTCTCTCGGTGCCAGTTCCAGCAGCACCAGCCGACCTTGGCCCACAGTCTGCTCCTTTTGCCACACCAGGTAGCCCAGCACGCCGGCCACCACCGCCAGCCAGAGGATGAGGAGGGCGCTTTTCATGCCGCCTCCTTTCGCAAAAATCGGCCTAACCAAAAACGCATCGCAAGCAAAAACGCCCCGCTGCCTGCGATGATCCAGGACTTCTGCGCGAGGCTGATGTTCAGCGCATAATAAAACAGGACCAGGAAGGCCGCGAAAAAAGCATGGCCGATCACCGTCAGCACCCGCTCATCCTGCGCCCGCCCTAAAAACAGCAGCACCATGGCCACCGTGATGCCCGGCGTGGTGAAGCCCGCCAGGAACAGCGTGGCCAAGACCAGCCCCCACCACCAGCGGCGCCGCATGGCCTTTGCCCCACCGGCATCCTCCGTCACCATCCAGATGAGCAGCAGCCCGGCGATGAGGCTGGAAGGCCAGAGCGGAGTCGGCTGCCGCTCGTGCCAGGCATTGCCATGCAGCATCTCCGTCAGCAGAATGACCCCCGGCAGGGAAACCACCGAGGCCCAGGCCACCACATCCCAGATCACCGGACGTTTTTCCCAGCGGTAAAGCAGCCCCGTAGCCAAGGCGAGCCCGGCGGTGATGGCATGCAAACCATGCAAAGAGTCGCCTGAAAACACCCAAACCACGGCCAGCACCGGCACCCCGATCAGCGTGATGAATCGCCCCGTCACTCCCTGGAAAAGGCCACATGTCACCGCCGCCAAGACGGCCTGGACGAGCATGGGCAACGCTTCGCGCCCGTCATTCGGAGACCCGCTCAGATAGACCCCCAGCAGCACGAGCGAATTCCCACTCAACAGAGCACTGAGCGCAAGCTGACTGAGAAACACATGCGTGGACCTGCGACTCAGCACCACCGCTCCGGCAAATAAAATCAGCCCCAAGACGGCACAGGAGGACGCATGGTCAAAAACATCTGACATGTAAAAAAACGGCAGCATGAACAGCGCTGAAAACCACGCCCCCACACCCGCAAAGAAGTTCAGGATGCGCGGCTGCTCGTCCTGCTCCGCCTCGGCCGTAAGCCGCCTTTCCACCTCCTCCTGCCCCAGAGAGGCAGGCAGGTGGGCCAGCAGTTCGCGCCAGGTGAGAGGGGACGTTTTCATGACAGCAAAGGCTTCATCGCCCGGTGTTCTCTTGCCAGCCACAGCGTGAGTCCCGTGGTGACTCCCACCACGATCATGGCCATCAAAAAGTACAGCCCCAGGCCGTCATCATCCATCCCGAAATAGAGGCCCCGACACAGAAGCGCCACCACCATCACCGCCACATTAGCCGAAGCTGAAGCGATGCAGGCAAAGTCCGGCCTAACCAAACGGTAGTACCCATAACACCCCGCCACGGCCGCCAGCCACAGAGGCACATACATCAGCCGCAAGGAATGATCCTCCAGCCCGTCAAAGATCACTGCGATGGCAGGCAACGTCAGCGCCACCAAAAGGCTAAGCAGCAGAAGCGTGCGGAACCAGCCCCGTCCTGGCAGCGGCGTGAATCGCTCCCGAATCACCAGCGCGGCGGCGTTTAATACAGCCACGGTAAAGGCCACTCCTTCCTCTGGCCACTTCCATCCTGGGTGAGCCACCTGCGACCAAAACAGCACCAGCCCCGTCTGCACGATCACCAGCCAGAGAAACCACAGGGCCTCCATCCTGGCCAAAAGCACCCAGACAAACGTCAGGGCGGCCCAGCCAGTGAAGAGCTCATACGCATCTGCCCCGGTCTGGTACGTCTGCCCGAACACGGCTAAAAACACCCCCGTCATCACCGTGCCCGCGAGCACTAAAATCTGCCCGCCGAGGCGATTCACCCCCGCGACACTGGCCCCGACGATGCAAGCCGCCATCGTCACACCGATGAGGCCCAGCTTTTCAAATCGGGTGATGGCCTGCCAGTTGTAGGCAAAGAAAAACACCACACCGGAAAGCACCAGCGCCACACCCGCCAGCAGCAGCTCCGCCCGCAGCCAAGTGAGCCAGGTAGATGCCGGATGAATCTGCTGCCGGGCTGCCTCCAGGGCTTCACGATCGATCAGTCCCTCGCGCTGCCAGCGGCGCAGCGTATGAAGGGAGACTGGCTGATCCAGCGGATGCAAAGACATGAGATCAAAACGCTACAGGATGGATCTGCCCACGCCATCTCAAAGTGCGACTGCCCTGAGATTGATCCCGCCACACGGTTACTTCAAGGACGACCACGCGATTGCTTCAGCAGTTGCAACCAGTCCATCAGATTGCGGATGAGTTTTTGATTCGCTTCCATCCGCTCCGGCTGGCCTTTATTCGTGACGATCGTGGGGTCCATGCCCTGGTTCATCCAGCCACTGCCACCGCCGAGGATGATCACCCAACCAAAACCGCGCGGCACCACAGCGAGGCACGGCTCCTTATCCAAAAAGGCCAGGGGCACCGCCTCGCGATTGGTCAGCTTCAGCGTCGTGCCATGGCAGGGATACAGGACCTCGATGTCTCTGACCAAAGGATGCTCCTGGTCACGCAACGTCGGAGTCAGCGCGGGTCCCGTGCGGCCCGGCCCTGGCTGCACCTCCACGCCATAGCGGCTGGTGAGAGGATTGTAAAAAGGCAGACTCACACCACCCCCGAGGCCAGAGCCCCCTGAGATCACCAGCAGGTAACCGCCGCTGATCACATAGTTATCCAGCGCCTTCAGCACCTCTGGGGAAAAAGTATCCGGCTGCCGCTCACCCGAGTAACGCCCGTTCATGATCACCAAATCATAGGCTCCAAACTCCGCCTCGGTCAGCTCCTCCACCCGTTCCACCAACCGGTGAGATTCCTCCACCTCGGCCCCCTCTTCCTTCAGCACTTGGGCCATGATGGTCTGGCTGAAGTTTTTACCCGGAATCAGCCGTGACTGATGATGCAGCGTCTCCAGCAAAACACGGATGGCCGGCCGCTCAGACGGCTCTGCGCCACTGGCAGTGCCAAAGATGCCCCCGCAGATGAAAAGCAGCCGCCAAAGATTCATGCAGCCTTTTTATCATGATGTCTTGCCTCCTGGCAAGTCCCGCCGCTCCTTCGCCAAACAAGTCCAATACACCCAGGCGATGAACACCCCCTGAAGCGGCAGCCGCGCCCACAGCACCCAGCGCGGGATATCGTAAGCCGCCCAGCCATTCAGAGCTAAGTGCAAGTTCGCCGGGAAAATGGCCACCAGCAGGGCCACCAGTCCCCAACCTGCCCACCTGCGGAAACGGGGCATGAGGATGCCCACACCACCCGCCACCTCCGCCGCACCACTCACCAGATTCAGCACTTCTGGATAGGGCAGGTAGGGAGGTATCATCCCCACATACACCTCCGGATTTAAAAAATGATTCAGCCCCGCTGCGATAAAAAATAGGCCTAACAAAAGGCGAAACAACGTTTTTAAAGACACTCGGTTCATAAACATAAAATCCCCTCCGCAGTTACGTTTCGTTTCACCCAAACGGCCCTCTTCTTGGCAAAGTCGCAGAGAATACCTGCCACCTTAACGGACGCCACGACCAACACGCAGCCTCCACACGATATACGGGCATGAGCGACCAACCGCCTGCCACCAGCGCAGACCCGCCGAAGAAAAACCGGCGTACCCGCCTGAAGGAAGGCTATTTCAACCTGCTCGTCCGGCGCTGGGGCAGACTCTCCGTGCGCGGTTGGCTGGAGCTGCTGGCCTTCCTCCTCGTCGGCTTCGTCATTTACAGTATCCTCTTCGTCAAACGGCAGGTCATGGACTTTCGCCCGCAGCACACCTTTGCCGTGGCCGACCCCGCTTTTTTTGGCTCCGCCCATGCCATTGCGGATCCCGTGCCCATCGGCGGCAACAAGATCACTCTCCTGCACAATGGCACCGGCATCTTCCCCGCCATGCTCCAGTCCATCCGCAGTGCGAAAAAGACCCTGAACTTCGAGGCCTTCATCTTCCACTCCGGCAAGGTGGGCACTCAGTTCATGGACGCCTTTTGTGAGCAGGCCGCCAAAGGCGTGAAAGTGCGCATCCTCCTGGATGGCATCGGCTCCGGCATCGGCCTCAAGAATGAAGAAATCGATCGCCTCCGCCAGGCTGGCTGCCAGGTGGCCTACTACCACCCCGCCAAAGGCCTGCGTTTTGACCGCATCAACCGCCGCACCCACCGGCGTGTCATGGTAGTGGACGGGAAAATGGGCTTCACCGGCGGGGTCGGTTTTGCCGATGAATGGCAGGGCAATGCCGATGCTGCCGACCACTGGCGGGAGGTCCATGGCCAGCTTGAAGGCCCCATCGTGGCGAAACTCCAGACCGCTTTTCAGCAACATTGGTTAGAAGCCACGGAGGAACTCCTCAGCGGGCCAGATCATTTCCCTGCACTCCCACCCGTCGGCACGCTCATGGCCCAGGTCGTTACCTCGCGTGCTTTCACCGTTGCCCCCATGCCCGTGCTCCAGGCCGTGGCCATCGCGGCTGCGAAAAAGAGCATCTACATCACCAACCCCTACTGCACCCCCAGCGACGACTTTGTGCATCTCTTGGCAGAGGCCACCCAGCGCGGTGTGGATGTAAAACTCCTCATCCCCGGCAAGCACAATGACCAACCCGCCACCAAGTCCGCCGGCAGTGAAAGTTATGGCAAGCTGCTGGAAGCTGGCGTGAAGATCTTCCAATACAGCCCCACCATGGTCCACTCCAAGACCATGGTCGTGGACGGTCACTTCTCCATGTTTGGCACCTCCAATCTCGATCCCCGGTCCTCCCAGATCAATGAAGAGATCGACATCAGCATCTACGATATCGGCTTCGGCGCTGCCATGGATCAAATCTTCCGTGACGACCTCCAAAAGTCGAAACCCTATCTCATGGCTGATTTCGAAGCCCGCTCGTGGAAAGATCGCTTGATGGAATGGATCATGATTCCCATCCGCTCCCAGCTCTAAATCACACCTTCCAGCCCCCATGAAACAACTCGCCGAAAACCTCTGGCTCCTGCAATACCCCCTCACCGTGCTGGGCACGCAGCATGGGCGGAATGTCACCGTCATCCGTCTGCGTTCCGGCCAGACGGTGCTGCACTCCATGGCCCCTTTTACCCCAGCAGATCTGGCCGCGCTTCAGTCGTTAGGCACGCCTGGCTGGCTGGTGGAGGCCATGCTGCTCCATGACACCTATGCTAAAGAAGGCCACGCCGCTTTTCCGCATCTGCCCTTCCTGGGTCCTCCGGGCTTTTCAGACGTGGTGAAGTTCCCCACGCTGCCCCTGCTGCCCGCCCCTGCCGAATGGGCTGGCGAGCTGGAGGTCTTCCCCATCGAAGGCACACCGAAGCTCAAAGAACACGCTTTCCTGCATGTGCCCACGCGCACCCTCATCGTGGCGGATCTCATCTTCAATTTTGATCCCAATGAGCACGGCTGGGATCGCTTCTTTCACCGCTACATCGCTGGTTTCAAACGATACCCCGGCATGAGCCGCATCTTTAAACTGTGCCTCACCGACCGCCCTGCCTTTCAGACCTCCTTGAGGCGCATTCTGGAGCAAGACTTTGACCGCATCATCGTCGGGCACGGTCGTGTCATCGAAAGCCACGGCAAGGCCCTGCTCCTGCGCGCGCTCGAAGATGCTGGGGTGCTTTAGCACCTAGAGCCTCGTCTGGCGCGGCGAGGCCTGACGATGATCCGTATTCATCCCAACAGCACCTTTCAGCGTGTCACGAAGAGACGAGCTTTTGCCTTCGACTGCGGCAGCCTTCTTCACTTTATCCACCTCGCCATGACGCTGCGCATACTCCAGCTCTTTCTTGATCAGCGGATTCTGCTTCTCCATTTCCTTGATTTGATTGGCGACAAAGTTGAGCTTATCGAGTTGTTGTTGGGCTACTGATTTTTTGTCCTCTTTGTCGTCTAATCCACTCTTAGTTTTGGATTCGCGCATGGATGGTTTCCCGTTCAAAACAGAAAGGGCTTCATTCGCAGCATAGGCAGCATCCACCTTTTTCATTTGCTCGAAAGTCGCTTTAAAATCTCGATACTTTTCCAACTCAGCCTTCTTTTCCCCATCCCTGTGCAGTGCTTTGTTGAGGTCATCCTTTTGGCTTTCCTGCAAAGAGGAATGCGTGACAAAGCGCTTGAACGAGCCCCCCGCAGATTTCAGCGAGTCTAGGACACTCGTTTTTTTATTCGATGAGTGGCTGGCGTCGTCGGCAGATGAAGAATGGTCAGTGGACATATCGCGATGATTCTAACGGGTGAAAAATTTGGAATCCTTCCTAGGATAGCTGAAACTGTTCCTTCTGTGACATAAATTGGCGCGGGCAGAGCGGCTGTAAACCGTGACCTGCGGCCCTAGCCCCCACCTTTCAGCGCGCCGTTCTCGGGTGCACACGGTCACAGACGCAGGATTGGCAGCCCGTCAGCCTTCACCTTATGTGACAATAACGTCACATGATTGCTACCCTCCTCTAGGACGGGTAGAGGGGGAGTCTCGTTCACCATGGCTGAAGCTCCCGCTCCCTCTCCCATCCATTCCAGCGCCCCTGCTCCGGTCACCTCCAGCACCCTCATCAGCTCCACCGCCGTGGATGTCACCCGGCTGCTGTACATGCTGTATCAAGACGTGGAGAGCCAGATCAACCGGGCCGACCTCAAGGCGCAGATCACCCTTAGCACCTCGGCCATCCTTGCCGCCATGGTTTCTAACCTGGGCCTGGGGCTCAAGTCCCCTGACATGCACCTCTGGACCTTCACGGAGTGGGCCTTGTTAGGCCTTTATTCCCTCTTCATTGCCTTCATCTGCTGCGCCATCGCCCACGCCCTTCTCGCGGCCTTTCCACGCTCCATTGGCAAATCAAAAAAGAAGCCTGAAAACGCCAATCTCTACTTCACGGCCGATATCGTCACCCTCCCCCCAGAGACCTACGTGCAGCTCTTCGGTGCCCAGCTCAATTCCGATGTGCGCGAGAGCGTACTGAAGCAGATCCACGCCAAAGGCCGGGTGCTTGAGGCCAAACTCGCGCATGTGCGCTGGGGCTTGAAGTTTCTCAGCCTCGGCATGCTCCTCTGGCTTTTCGCACGCGTCTTTCTCGTGATCAGCTACGCCCGCCTGCCCGTTCACTGAGAGAGGCGCTGAAAAAATCACACGCAATCGCTCTTTTGGTTAGGCGATTAATCTGAAATTTTCCCTCGCGATACAGCCACTCGTTAGTAGCGGGGCGAATATCTGTGTGCGCAGCCGGTGTCCAAGTAACCCTTGGCCCTGTGAACCCTGCCACCCCACCCCCTAACCAACAGTATTCCCATGAAAATCTTGATTCAATCCCTCGCCTTCGCCTGCCTCAGCCTTTGCGTCGTCAACAGCAGCCTCGGCGCTGACGAAAAAGAAAAAGACGCCAAAAAGGCCGAAAAGATGGCTGAGAAAAAAGCCGAACTGAACCACATCGCCATGAAAGATGGCAAACTCTGGGTCATGAAAGAAGGCAAGACCACCGAGCTGACTGAAACCGCCACCCTCATGGACGGCACCAAAGTCATGGCCGACGGTTCCTACCTGGAAAAAGGTGAAGGCGAAAAGAAGATGCTCAAAGAAGGTGAAGCCATCACCTGGAAAGGCAAAGTCACCGACCATGACAAAGTCATGAAGGACATCGAAAAGCACAAAGAGAAGAAGGCCGAGAAAGCCGCCAAAGAAGCCGAAAAGGCCACTGAAAAGAAGTAAGCTGATCCTGACCTGACTTCATTCGCTGCCACTCTTGTGAGCCAGTGAAGCCAAAAATCAATGAGCGCGAAAGCCCAGGCTTTCGCGCTTTTTTTGGGCTTTCCTCCAGCCTGCAAGAGGGATGCTTCCTTGCGCTACTTTTTGTTAGTCTCACCACACCCAAAGTAACTGAAACCACGGTAGGCCCATCAAAACTCGGGAATCCCAAGCCCAATCACTGCGCCCACGGCTGCCCCTGTGCACAGCACCAGGACAGCGTAAGCACGCAGGCTGAGACGGGCAGAGGCATAAAGGCCATGCTGAACACCATAACCCATCAGGACGGCCAAAAGTGCCAGCAGGCCTACCAAGAACCCGCCCACCTGAGTTGCAGGCCCAAAAGCATTCGTAAAGTCATTCTCCTTTCCTCCCACCCACGGGAGCGCTGCATTGCCAATGTCTGCCAGGGGCACAAAATACAGCCAAAAAAAGAAGGTGGAGGCCAGCCCATAACTCCAAGGCCTGCGTCGCATGGAAAGTACGCAGGCCGCTGCGGCCAAGGTGAGCCAAAGAACATACGGTGCCACGGCGATGGCAAACCCCGAGTACTCCACGCCCGCTGGAAAGTCATAACTCACATAGCCCCATTTCCCCTCCGCCACCCATGGCAGCCAGACAAACTCCAGCAACCTCCCGCCCTGTGCCCATGCCGCCAGCGCGTGAGCCGCCTCATGCAGCAGCGTCACCAGGATGGCCCCCGGCACACACAGCAAAGCGTGAACCCAATGGCGGCGGATAAACGTCCAAATTTCGAGAAACATCCGCCGCATCCTATCGGCAATCTTCGCTGTGCCAATTCCATTCGAGGAGGGCCAGCGAACTGTGTCGTCTAGCCCCCACTCCCTGGATCACTCCAGCGAATGTTCCGCCGCAGGCCCACCACGTGGAAATGAGCGTCAGAGTCCTGGATGTAGCCCTGCGCATCCACCCGCATCCCCTCCGCCTCCAGACGCTGCCGTTGCGTCATCGCTAGGCTGGCCTCCATCTTCGGGCTCACGCGCGCGTCCGCACTTACCACCCGGTGCCAGGGCAAGGCCACTGACTCCTCCTTCGTCAGCCCACTCATCACGGAGGCCACATGCAGCGCGGCCACATTCATGTGCACGGCGATGGAGCCATAGGTCGTAAACTTCCCCTCAGGGATCAGACTCACCAGTCGGATCACTTCCGCACGGATTCGCGTCGCCGCGATGGATTTAGGTTTCGGCATGGCGCAGGCGCACTATTTGCACCCCCTGCGCCCCCTCGCCAAACCATTCTCAGGCTCTGTCCTCACTTGGCCTGCAAAGTCACTGCCGAGGCCTCGCCTGCTTTGACGCTGGCTTCTGCCGAAACGGTCTCTTTGCCCACCTTTGCCTCCAGGTAATAATCCCCAGCCGCGAGGGTGAAAGAGGGAGTCGTCCCCGCCGTGATGCGGGTGCGTTTGCCCTCCAGGTTCGTCTTCGCGCTGTAGATCGTCGTGTAGGACTTCACCACCTCTCCCGCAGCGTCTTTCAGCGTCACATTCAGCACGCCGCCCGGCACCAGCACCTGCGCCTCAGTGGCCTCTCCTGCCTTCACCTCAGCCTCCACCTCGCCGATGGCCTCACCCCATTTCGCGCGGATGAGATACCGGCCTGCGGGGATCTGGAATTCCCCTCCCGATCCCGTGGCGACCTGGCGGCGGCTGCCATCCAGCTTCGCCTTCCCGTCCAGGATCGTGTAATAGACCTTCAAAAGTTCCCCCCCAGCCACAGGAGACGCCGTCAGTTTCAGCACCCCCGCATTGGCGATCAGCTCCCCCTCGGTCACTTCCCCAGGTGTCACTTCAAAGATATCCTCCGCCCGCGACTGCCCCCACTTAGCCTCCACATGATACTCCCCAGCGGGCAGCTGAAATTCCTCTCCCGAGCCCGCCGTCACCCGGGGGCGATTCCCCTTCAGGTCCTTGCCCGCGCGGGAAATGGTGAAGTACGCCTTCACCTTCTCCCCGCCTTGGCTGGCCAGAGCCTGCAGCCGTAAAATACCGCCATTGTACACCAGGGTAAATTTCGACTCCGGCTCCGCTGGCACCGTCACCACCTCTGCAATGACCGCACTGCCCCAGGTCGCCTTTACCTGATACTTGCCCGGAGCGAGCTTATAGCTATCGCTTGAGCCACGTGCCACGCTCTTGGCCTGCCCTTCGGGCGTGATTTCAAAGTAGCTCTTCACCGCCTCTCCCCCTTCAGCCAGCACGGTGATGAAGGTCACATTCGCGATGTCCACCTCAGCCTTCGGCGCAGGTGCAGGGGGCACCGGCACGGGCATCGGGGCAGGCTTCACCACCGGAGCAGCCGCCTGCGGATCCGCCGTTTTCACCAGGGCCGTCGCCAGCGCATTCAGCAGCGTTGGTGCATCCGCCGCCGCCAGAAATTCTCCCCCGCTCGTCTCGGCGATGCAGCGGATGGCATCCTGCTCATCGCTGCCCAGGTCAAAACCCACCACATGCGCCGTGAAATTGATGCCCAGACTTTCCAACTCCTTCACCGCCAGGCAGGGGTCCTGGTCACAGGTCTCGATCCCGTCACTCACCAAAATCACCGTGGCCTTCTGCTCCGTATTTTTCAGCACCTGCGCTGCCTGGATCAAAGAACCCGTCAGCGGCGTGCGCCCACGGGGTACCAGAGCATTCACCGTTTTAACAAACGCCGCCTTATCCACCGGCCCCGGCGGGATCAGCATCTCGATGTCCGCACAGTCTCCCCGCTTCCGGTGCCCATACACCATCAGCCCCAGGTGTAGATTCTTGTCCAGACCCTCGACGATCTGCGCGATCGCCTCCCGGGCGATTTCAATCTTCGCCTTCCCCTGGATCTTTCCCCACATGCTCCCAGACGCATCCAGGATCAAGATCGCCCGCGCAGGCGCAGCCCCTTCCTGGGCAGAGACAGCAGGCAGCAGAGCAAGCAAAGCCAGACAGGCCAAAAAGAATCGGTGTTTCATAGAGAACGGGATACCCAAATAGATACCCCATCCCCACGCCATCGTTTCAGTTTCCTCGCCGCCTAAGCGAGCACCCTCTTCGCGCGCCCCCCCAACTTACACTCCCACCCGGCGCCGACGCAGCAGCAGCCCCACCACGCCCAGCCCCACCAGCAGTGCACGGCTCGGTTCCGGCGCGGCAAAGATCGCCTGCACATCCGCCTGCGTCATGCCCACATCAAACATCGCCAGATAGTCCAGACTGCCATCGAAGGACTTCCGCTGATTGCTCGCGCCCAAGCCGGTTGATTCAGAGCCCACCGTCAGCGTCGTGCTCGGCGCCGCCGTCGTCACATCGCTGATGTACATGCCCGTCACCGTCTGCATCTGCAGGCCGCCAGGACCATGCAGGTAAAAAGTCACCGAGTTATCCGCCAGCGTCGCCGCATTCCCATCCCCCATGTCCACCACCATCCCGATGTCATACCACACCCCCTTCGTAATCGCCAGAGTCGAGGTCAAACTACGCGTACCGCCAAAGCTGCCGCCAGAGCTCGTGTAGTAGGCCAGCCGCGCCGTCTGCCCATCCGCATTGCCCAGCAGGCCGAACAGAAAGCCGATGCCATTCCCCCCCAGCCCATTGTTCAGCAGCCAGTAGTTCCCCGGCACATCATTCGGCGTCACGCCCGCCTCCCCCAGCACCGGCCCGTCCCACATCGCACGCGTCAGCACAGAAAAGCTCCCAGACACCGCCCCATTCGCCACCTGAAAAGTCGCCGCCGCCGTGGTATCATCCGCCGTACCCGTCCCGGCCACCGTCACATACGGGTCAAAGCTCAGCGCCCGGCCCAGTGTATCCTGCGGCGCACCGCCCGCCGGGCTCGTCGCTGGCACCGAGGTATTCCAGGATAACCGCGTCGCATTGATCGCCGTGTGATTCCCCGTGAAGTCCACGATCTGCGCATTGCTAGCCGTCCCACTCGCACCCCCGTCAAATTTCCAAAACGAATCCGCCTGCTGCAGCGTCACCGAGCCAAAGCCAGCCGTGCAGAAGGAACCCAACAAAAAAAGAAAGCGCGCAAACATGGAAAGGGGAAAATCCAAAAAGGGGGGCTCCCAGCATCGCCAAAACCTAGGTCATGTCCATATCAATATCAGTCGAAGCCCGATGTAAGCCCCACCTTTAGCACCCCCTAAAAAAGAAAACCTCCGCCATAGATTGCTCCCGCCACAGGTCCCGTGCAGACTACCTTACCTCGATGAAAATCCTCAGGACCCTCCTCCGTTGGCTCTGCTGGATGGTCTTTGCCGCCTGGACCTTCCTCTCACTCGTCAAAGGCATCTTGTGGTTGGGCTACGTCGTCACCGCCCCCTGGGGACCAGCCATCATCGTCACGCTTGCGCTGCTTGTCCATGCCCTGCCCTGGTTCCTATTCCTGTGGGTCAACCGCTCTCCGGAGCGACTGCGTCACGCCTTCCCCAGCCTAGGCCTCGCCCTCCTCGCACTGCTGCTTTCAGAAGGCCTCCTCACAATCGCCGTTGGCCCCAATTCATGGGAGATTATCCTCTTACAAGCCGCCATCCTAGCCGCCATGTTCACCCTCACCGCCTTCCACCAAAACGAATCCTTCGCCCTCGAATAATCCTCAAAGCAACAACCCATCCCGCATCAACCAAAAGGCTCACCAGCGAGGCCCCACCAAAGTAACCCGAGCTTTAGCTCGCCCAAGCCCCATCAAGGCAGCGGCCACTCGCGCTTCAAACCAGGCCCCGTGCTCACAGGCCACCATCCCTCCTTCATCAGCGTCTCCAGGCGCTCCCCATCCGTGCGCTCTTCGGCTAGCTGGACCTTCACCCCCTCCGGCACGCCAATCCGCAACTTCACGTAAACCCCTCCTTCAAAAGAATCCTGCGCCCCGAACGCACACAGATGCAGCGTCTTCCGGCTCACCTTGGCCACCACGCCCATCTTCGGACGATAGTCAGCAATCGAAAAGGGCCGGTCCGTGTGACCCGCCGAGGACAAAATCTTCTTCACCTGCCCCCTGACCTCGCGCCCCGGCACACGATACACCACCGCCTGGGCCGGCAGAGAAACACGCTCCACCCCCTCCGGCAGTTCAAAGCGAAACTGCTCATAGCACTCCCCGTTGGTGATGTCCGGGTCCACCTTCCAATCGTAAAAGTGGATGCTCCTTTGATACGCGGACTCTGGATAACTTTGCACCGGCGGACGCCAAACCTGCGCCCCTTCGCGCGGCTTCGTTTCACAAGAAACCAACGCGCAGCCTAACCAAAGATAAGTCCACAGAGATCTTTTCATCACATCACTTCAGTCCTCGTCATCCGCATCTAACATCACCGCCAGATTGTGCTTTAATCTCTCATCTCCAGGGCTGAATTCGCAGGCCTTTTTCAGCCACCGGATCGCTTCTTCGTGATCCTGAAGCGCAAAGGCATGGTAATTGCCAATTTGCTCGCACGCGCCTGGATCCCCGGCCTCAGCCCGACGCATCAATTCGCGAAATTCAGCCGGAGACCGATTGTAAGATTCCACCAAGGCATGAGGTTCACCCAGCTTGTTCCCGGACTCGCAAGCCGCCAGCAAAGACAGCCCCAGACAAACGAGCCCCCATAGGGAGAAGCACCTTAGATTGAGTTTCATAGCTCCCATCACTTTGAAGAGTATCTAAACGGCAGCCCCATCCAGGTAGCCGCCTGCTGCGCATAGTGGGCAGGCCAGGTCGAGATGCCCACGGGGCCCAGGGACACATGCGTGCCATCGTGCAGCTCCGCCACCACCGTGCTCCGGGGCGGTGACCCACCGCAGCTCCGAGTCGAAAAACCGCGCACCCGCTCCGCCGCCAGCCGCTGCCCTTGATAGCGGATCTCCCCGGCGATGCCATTGGCAGACTCCCCACGGTCAAAAACCACCATCCAGCGTCCCCGCCGCAGCGTCAGCCAGGGGATCCAGGCAAAGAAAGCCGCCACGAAGAGCATCAGCACGCCAAATGCCTTTTCCCCCAGCGTGTTGGGGGTTTCAGGAAAGAAGATCGACCAGCTCAAATAACCCGCCGACCCCACAATCCCGAGCGTGACCACAGAAGCCGCCAGCATGGACCCGCTGCTCTCCCGGATGTACAGGCACCGGCTATCAGTCGCCACCTGATACTCCCAATCAGACTTCCAGGTCAGGTGGCTCAGATCTGGGCCGGGCGTCGGGGGATTGTCTGCCATCGCGATCTCCCGGAACCGGGCCTCCATTGCAACATCGTTGGTTATTCATCATTCCGCACACACGTGCAGACACAGCACCTCATATGCCATGAAAAAAAAGCTTTTGGCAAGACCGAAGCCTGGCCCCTGCGGAAAATCCGTGGCCTCAAACTTACCGGTCCGGCTCACGCTCTCAAGTCCGGCGAGGGGTGGATCATCTGGCAGCGGTGTTATTGGAGGGGGCTTTGACACGGCCGTGCTTCACACTCACGTGGGGATTTTCCCGGGCGAGGTAGCGCCAGGGGAAATCGGCGGCTTGGCTGATGCCGACGCGGACGTCACTGAGGACTTCGAGGCTCTGGGGTCCGGGGCGTAGGCCGCAGCCTTTCAGCCGGTGGCGGCCTGCCATGGGGGCGCCGTGATGGATGCCGCCGATGCCGAGCGCGAGGGCGAGCTTGCCAGGGCCGGAGCAGAGATCGGTCACTTTCGGGCGTTGCCGCCGCTGCTGCATTTCCGCCACGCCCAGGCGGGGATCGAGCGCGCGGATGAGGATAAGGCCATCGCGTTCGCCGCCCTTCACCAGCAGGTTAAACAGCCAGTACATGCCGTAGTTAAAATAGACGTAGGCGGTGCCGGGGGGCTGGCTTTTCACAAACTCACGCGCGCTGGGGCGAGTGGCAGTGTGGCAGGCGGGATCGCCCTCCACGGCGTAGGCCTCGGTCTCGACGATGATGCCTGAGCAGCCCTGCCAGACGAGCTCCACGCCGATGAGGTCGCGGGCGACGGTGAGGACGTCGCGCTCGAAATAATCGTTGGTTAGGAAAGCCATGGTTACAGCCCCGTGGGGTGATCCACAAACGTCCACGGCAGGCCGAACTGGTCCTGGAGATGCTGAGCCAGGGCTTTGACGCCGAAAGTCTCGGTGGCGTAGTGGCCGCCGTAGAGGACATTGATGCCCAGTTCTTCCGCCAGGGTGTAGCTCCAGTGCGGGCCTTCTCCGGTGATGAAAGTATCCACCCCCGCACGCGCAGCGGCGGCCACTTCAGACCCGGAACCTCCCGAGGAAATGCCGATCCTTCGTGTGGTCTGGGGCCCTCCGGCGCAGACGTGGACGCGCCCGCCATCCAGGGCGGTGGTGAAGCGGGCGATGACTTCGTCCAACGCCAGTTCGGCCTCACACGTGACCCCGACGGCCATGCCTTTGTAATCCAGGAATCCGCCGCTGGGCTGCAACTGCATGGCCTGGGCGATCTGGGCATTGTTGCCTAACTGAGGATGCACATCCAAAGGCAGGTGGACGCTGTAAATGGCCAGGTTGTTTTCCAAGGCGAGGCTGAGGCGCTCAAACGTGGCTCCTGTCCACGGCTGAAGACCATTCCAAAACATGCCGTGATGGACGATGAGCAGGTCTGCCCCGGCGGCGATGGCCTTTTTCACCACGGGCAAGGTGGCATCCACAGCGGCAACGACGTGACGGACTTCACCGGGGCGATTCGCCAGTTGCAGGCCGTTCACGGCGGGGGCGTAGTCCGGCAGTTCGCGGATGCGCAGGAGGGTATCAAGATGGGCCGTGAGGTCAGTCAGCTTCATGGGGTAAACAGACCATGGTTGAGGCAAGTGCTCCACCAGATTTCGTGGGGGATGGGGGAGGAAAAGCAGAAAGCAGAAAGCGGAAATGAGGCAAGCCGAAGCCCGTGGTGGCGCGGAAGGAGCGCGGGGGAATGTAGCTGCCTGCGCCAGCAGGTGGGTCTGGGACGGGTGGATGGCGTGTGACCGACGCGGGTTTTTCGTCGCATCGTCCCAGCTTCAGTCGGTGTGGGTGAACAACCACGGAAAAATCGGAAAACACGGAAAGGGTAAAATCATGGGGGAGTAGAATCATGATGGGGTAGGCACAAAGCCTGGTGCACCACGCGAGTCAGGCTGGTGGCAGATGTCAGCGGCAGGCGAACGGAGGCCGAAGGGTTCAAGGTGTGACGGCGTCTCGCCGTCAGGTTTGGCAGTGGGTGCAAGGGCGCGGACGTGGCTGCGCGGGAGCGAACGCATCACTCAGAGAGTGATGAATACTGTACACTGGACGCGGGGGCTAGAACGCCAGATTAACGAATAACAAAAAGTGTCGCCATGGGTGCGCCCTGGAGGGGCGCGAGAAAGGTCGCAGCCAGCCTTCCGTGCATTGTAATACCGCCCCGCACGCGGGACGGTCTGGGGCTTGGCACGCCTAACAATATGTGTGCACAATTTGAGCAAACGGGCATTTCTCGCGCCCCTCCAGGGCGCAACCCTTGCCACGTCGTTCGTTATTTCACCACCGGAGGTTCCCGCTCGTTCCTCGCTCCACCCCCGGCTATCGTCTTTCGCCCCTCCAGGGCGGGGTGCAGGCGAGTGGGGGCGGACGATGCGGACAGGTTGCGAAGCCGCGAAGCGAATGTCCGCGCTCCCCTCGGGACGGCGGGGGGAAGGTAGGGCGCATAGTCCCAATGCGCCGCGGGGTGGGGCCACGGAGCGGACGAAGGCGTGATGGAGCGAACGATACGGGCAGGTGCGAAGCCGCGAAGCGAATGTCCGCGCTCCCCTCGGGACGGCGGGGGGAAGGTAGGGCGCATTGTCCCAATGCGCCGCGGGGTGGGGCCACGGAGCGGACGAGGCTGGATAGGGGCGGACGCATCACTCGGAGAGTGATGAATACTGTACCAGCGCCCTGGAAGGGCGACGGAAGGATAGCCGGGGGTGAAGCGAGGCTTGGCGAGCGGGAACCCCCGGACTCACGAATAACCCAATGCGTGTCATCGCAGATGCGCCCTGGAGGGGCGCGAGAGGGGTGCTCGTATCTCGCGACCACCCCTCCACTCCTACCGTGCCGAAGGCCACTGGACGGAGCGCGAGTTTTTAACTCGCCTAACTATCCTCGCGTGGGCGGAGGTCTTTCGCGGTCTCGTTCGCCTCACCCGTTCTCGCTCGATGCCAAGGGGAGGACGCATCACTCGGAGAGTGATCAAGACTGCACAGCTCACGGGCCTAGCCCGCAGCGCCACTTCGCGTGCTCAGGCTCACTTCGGCGTCGTCAGCACCTTCAGCCCCTCAGGAGAGAAGTCGGCATCGGTCAAGGTGACGCCGTGTTTGATGCGAGAGCCTTCCATGACAGTGCCGCTGCCGCTGGAGCCTGCGCGGATGATGCTGAGGCTGGCGGGAAGGTGGCGGTCGAGATCGTCTTTTTCCACGCGGAGAGTCTCCATGCGGACGACGACCTGGCCTGCGGCGTTGTATTTCTCCACGCGCAGCGGCACGCGGCGTTTGGGGTCAATCCAGCTTTTCACGGAGGCGTAGCTGGAGCGATCCGAGGAGCCGGGTTTGGACTCTAGAATCTGGCAGTTCACGCGGCCCACATCTTCGCTGCCGACGAGGGTTTGCTGGCTCCAGCCAAAGAAGTTTTCGATCAGGTCCTCATACGTCAGGTCACTGCCAAAGAGGCCTTCTTTGAGCTGCGCAGCCGAGAGAGATTTGACGCTGTCAGGCGGGGTAAAAAGCGTGCCGCGTGCGGCCTGGCCGCTGGGCTTGCGCAGCAGGACGGACTCGCCTTTGCGCTCTTTGGGAAACAGGATCTGGTACACCAAATCCGTCCCTGCCTGGGTGTGGCGTTCTTTGGTCTGGATCTGGATGGCCCCGCCGCCATTCACCTCCAGGCGCAGGCGAACGTAGGCCGTGCCGTCGAGGCGATCTGCATTCAGCCGCGATGCCAGTTCCGCCGCTGTGGCGGGAGGCTCAGCGGAAAGAGAGGGAGTCAGAGCGGCCCAGCCAAGGGCGAGCATCGCAAAAGAAAGGGGGAACGTCTTCATGGTACAAAGCATCGTTTCTCGCGGCCATCTTGCACGCGTGGGTTCGCGGATTGTATCGGGGCCGCACCCTGGAAAAAGGAAAATGTAAGGACCCACCCAAGTATTACAGGCTTCGCTACGGCTGGCATGGTGTTCGACAACGCGGCCCGATTCGTCATGCGTGACCCAGCATAACCAAAAGTGTGGACTGATTGAGTGAGTTGTGTTGCGGTCCCTCTTGCAGTCTGCAAGACACCTGAATGTGACGGATTCGACTCCTGAGCCACCTTGCTTTCGGGCGTAAAATCCACACAGCTTAAAACCTTACAGTCATGAGAATTCCCCCCTACTTCTCCTACTCGCTCATTCTCATGGTCACGCTGATGGTGCCTCGACTTTTTGCGCAGGATACCGCCGGCACTTTGGATAGCACGTATGGCAATGCTGGCGTGGGACTCGCGACCTTTGCGGGCCAGACGGTAGAGATCTTTGCCATGGAAGTGCAGGCAGATGGTTGCACGCTCTTGGCGGGGCAGACCATTGCAGGTGCCGGCACTCCGCGCATGCTCGTCAGCCGCCTCCTGCCCACGGGCCAGCTTGACACCAGCTTTGGGCTGAATGGTCACGTCACTGCCGCAGCTATCGGCATCGCCTTCACCGTCCGGGCGCTCGCCTTGCAGGCCGATGGCAAAATCATCGTCGCAGGAGACATGGCAAACACCTACTATGTGCTCCGAATTACTTCGGCAGGTATCCTGGACCCCACGTTTGCCATCACCAGCTTCCGACGTTTAGTGCCATCCAGGCTGACGGGTGTGGCCATCAGGTCAAACGGAGGCCTCGTGGTCTCTGGGAACCTCCAGCGCAGCGGTTTCACGGATCTGGATGCAGAAATCTACGGCATCACTTCCACAGGCAGTGTGGACAGCAGCTTTGCCACTGCGGGCAGATTTGTGTATGGCGATACCGGAGACCAGACGATCACCTGCCTGCGTGCCCAGAGAGATGGCAAAGTCGTTTACGCAGGCAGCGCCGACAGTGGCCGCGTAGCGTACATCGGCCGCCTCACCACCGAGGGGGCTATGGATGCCACTTTTTATAATACTAATGGTCGCGCCGTTTTCTCCACCAGCAATATCACAAACACCCAACAAGGCGTGCGCGCCATGACCCTGGATGCCGATGAAAACATCCTGGTGGCAACCACCCGCCCCAATCCGGAAGCAGAAATGGCCCTGCTGCGCTTCACCTCCGGAGGAGTCATGGACCCCTTCTTTTCCACGGATGGCTTCATCCATCTCACGATGGGTGACTCCAGTTGGGCACCCGCAGCGGTGATGGAGCAAGGGGATGGCCGCATCATCCTCGCGGCACATCAGCCTTCCAGTGCCAGCACGTCACAGATTCGCCTGCGTCGTTTTGAGTGGAATGGGGAAGTGGATCCCTCCTTTGGCAGCGAAGGCCAGGTCACCTTGAGCGTGGGCTCGGGGGGAAATCTCCTCGCAGGCATTCGTGAGGTCGCAGATGGAAAACTCATTCTCGGCACCTCAAGTGTGAGCTCGACCTCTCGCACACCGACCGCCCTGCGTTTGCTGCGCGGCGCGGCTGCTCCATCCACAGATTTCACCCTCACCTCTTCGCCGCAGGCACAGGCCGTGGATGTGGGGGCTACCCTCACATTGAGTGTCGGAGTGGCTCCCTTGCCCGGTCCTGCACGGGTGTATAGCTGGTACCGCAATAACTCCCTGGTCGCTCGCACGAATAGTCCCAGCCTCAGTCTCACTCCCGCTCAGGCATTTCATGAAGGCAATTACCACGTGGAAATCACCGCCCGCGGCCTTCAGTCGCAGACCAGCCAGCCCTTCCAGATCACCGTGCTGCAACCACCCGTTCTCACGAACCCACCGCCCTCTCAGTCCTTTTCTTTCGTCAATGAAAGCCTCTCTCTCCGCCATCTTTTCACCGGCCGCGTACCGGCCACCTATCAGTGGTACTTGAATGACCAACCCTTGGGAGAAAAAATGGCCAGCTCCAGTGGCTATCTCAGCATCCTCGTCACCGCTGGTAGTACCCCAGAGGTCCGCACCTATCACCTCGTCGTTTCCAATGCCGATGGCGAAGCCCGCAGTGGCGACTTTCAAGTCACCGTGGCCACAGATCCCTATCTTTATCCTCACGCGGATGTGCTCCGGGCCTTGGACGAGCCTTTCTTCATCGCGCCTCAAATCGCCAGCCGTCAGGACAGGCTCATCACCTGGAAGCTCAATGGCAAAACCCTGCCCGTGGCCAACACAACGGCCCGGTATGACGTGACCTCTGCTCGCCTCACCGATGGCGGCACTTACAGCTTCAGCCTCAAGACCATTCGCGGCACGGCCACCCTGCCTATCCGCGTGGGAGTGGTGGATGTCCGTGCCCGCTTCCACGTGGCGGCACCGGGACGAAAGTTTCAGATCGCACTCCCCACGGCCGGGCCGGACCTGAGCTACTCTTGGACCAAGGATGGAGATCCCCTCCTGCCAAGCACGGGTCTCAGCGGGCTGGACAGCCCCACCCTCACGATTAATAAACCCGGTCCCACCGATGCTGGCGACTATGTTTGCACTGTGCATCTAGGCACACAGCAACTGACCTCAGGTATTCAGAAAGTCTCCTTTGCGACCAGCAAGCCCACCCTCCTCCCCTTCACCCTGGATCCAGGTCTGATCGGGGCCAGTTACTCGGCGCAGTTGACTTTACCTGCCCTCGCAGACCGTTTTGTCATCAAAGGCCTGCCATTGGGCCTAACCTACGATGTCGTTACGCACACCATCACTGGCATTCCTACCAAGTCCGGTCTCTACCCACTCACGGTCACCGCCGCGAATGCGCTTGGAGCCTCCGCAGCGGTGAAAGTCAGTCTGGAAATTCCCCCATTGGTCACGGGTCTTCACGGCCGTTTTTACGGCACCTCCGAAGGAGAGTATCACCAGGCCCTATTGGACGTCCTCGTCACGAGGGATGCTCGCTACACAGGAAAAATCCACGTGTTCAGCCACAAGGGCCGTGTCAGCAGCAAATCGTTCAGCGGTCAACTCACCAACGGTATCGAGAAGGGCTTTAGCAGCGATGAATATCACGGCAACAATCTCATCACCCTCGGCGATGGCTGGCATCAAAACGGCCGCAGCGAACTCCACATCGTCGTCAGAAACAGGGGCATTAGGGGCGGCCTCGAAATTCCCGTGCGCATTGGCGAAAGCGAAACGGTAGCCCCCTTGGGAGTATCTGCCAGTCTGTGCCCTTACACCTCCAAGAATCCCCTCGGCGCAGCTTACCTGGGCATCTTTAACTTCGGTTTTGGCAGTGAAGAAGGGAGCGAAAGCCGCCCCGGGGGCCGTGGATATGCACGTTGCACCATCACCTCTGCAGGCCTCGCCACGCAAGTGGGTAAATTGGCCGATGGCACCGCCTTCACGACCTCGGTTCCTGTGACTGTGAACGCGTACATCAGCGGTCTGCTTCCTCTCTACCGAAACTTTGGCTCGATGAATTATGGCTACACGGTGATGCCTGGCACTCAGGGCCCTGATTATCTGAATGCCAGCGTCTTGGGCGGTTTCTCCTGGAAAAAAACCGCCTCCAGTTACACCGGCCAAAAGAATTACCCTGTGGAAATCAATACCGGGGTCTCTTTGTCTGAATGCGGCAAATACTTGAAGCCAAATCATGCCAGCGGCCTCACAGGCCCCATCATGATGAACATGAACCCTGGGGATGAAAATCTCGTCATCCAAATGTTGGACCAGTTCTCATTAGGCACCCTCGGCATCAGCCCCAGTACCAGATTTGATTCAAATTTGGAGTCCAACCCCCTCGGCTTCAAAACCCTGAAATTCAGCCCTGCCACAGGTCTTTTTTCAGGTAGCGCGCAGACCCGTATCGCAGAAGAAATCTATGATCCGAAGACGGGTACCAACCGCACGCAGGTTCGTTATCGGCCCATCACGGTGCAGGGGCTCGTCATCCGTGATCCCAACAGCCTCAGGAGCTATGCATGGGGCTTTGCGTTACTGCCGGAGGTCTTCACACGTCCAGACAATGGCAAGCCTATCAAGCTGAACCGCAGCCACACGGTCGAAATTTACAGTCCGTTCTAGAAGCCTCTCATCGGCCCCGTCGAAAACTCCTCACCCATTCAGCGCGGCGGCGGGATTCAGGCGGGAGCTGCGCCAGGCGGGGTAGAGGCCGCTGAGGACGCCGACGACGACGGCGATGGCCACGGCTTTGAGTAAGAGCGAGGGGCTGAGGTCGGGCTCCAGCAGGCCTTTGATGGCGGGGGCGCTTTGCATGGCCTCCACCCCCAGGATGCCGAGAAGGACACCGCCGATCCCGCCGGCGAATCCCAGCAGGGCAGACTCCCACAAGACCATGCGCACGATGCGGCTGCGCTTCCAGCCCAGGGCGAGGAGCACGCAGATTTCCTGCTTCCGTTCAAAGACGGTCATCAGCATGGTGTTCATCACGCCCAGCACGCCCACGAGCACGGCCAGCAGGGAGGTGCCCCAGCTCATGGCGCGGATCATTTTATAACCTTGGCTGTTGTTAAAATGTTGGGCCACAGAAACGGCGCGCACTTCAGGGGCCACCTTGTTGATCTCGGCACACAGGGCCTGCAGTTGCTCCTCCGTCATGCCGGGCTGGGCGCGCACGTCCACCACGTTGATCTTGCCCTCGCTCGCCATCAGCGTTTGAAAAACGGGCAGCGCCAGGATGATGGAGCCATCCTCCACCAGGGCACCCCCATTGACGATGCCCACCACGGCTAGCTCGGTGGCCTCGACTTGCAGGGTATCTCCGACTTTCTTCTTCAGCACTTCAGCGGCGGTTTGCCCCAGCACCACGGCCTGCTCATTCTCATCCTTGGGTAGGCGGCCGGAGGTGACCGTCAGCTTATCCCAGGTGAAGCCACCCCACTCGCGGGCTGAGACCATGATCATATCGGCCTCTTCCACGCTCATGAGTTCCACCATGAGCATGCAGGTGGCGGAAACCTGCGGCAGTTTGGCGATGCGATCCCGCACCGTGGGGCTGAAGGGCTTCGGCACCATCGCGCCGCCCATGTTGCTGACCACGATGTCCGTCCCGCGTGCCTTCAGACCGGTGGCCCAGCTTTTTTCAAAGCCTTCGGAAATGCCCACCAGAGCCACCACAGCGGCGATGCCGATGGAGATGCCCACCAGGGTGAGGGCGGTGCGAACGCGGCGGCGGAGAAGGCCACGAACCACGATGGTGAAGAAATTCATAATTCGTTAGGCTTGGGCTGGAGTCACCGCTGGCAGGGCACCGTCGGAGACCACTTGGCCGTCCTTCATCAAAATCGTGCGGGTGGCCAGACGGGCGATGCCGAGATCGTGCGTCACCATGACCAGCGTCATCTTTTGCTCCTCATGCAGCTTCACCAGCAGGTCCAGCACCTGGGCGGCATTGTGGCTATCCAGGTTGCCTGTCGGTTCATCCGCTAGCAGCACGGAGGGGCGATTCGCCAAGCTGCGGGCGATGGCCACGCGCTGGCGTTCACCGCCGGAAAGTTTGCCGGGGAAATGGTGGATGCGATGGCCCAGGCCCACCTGCTCCAGCAGTTCCACCGCGCGGTCGCGCCGTTCCTTAAGGCTGAGTTTTCCCTCAAACATGGGGATCTGTACATTCTCCACCGCCGTGTAGGTAGGCAGCAGGTGAAAGGCCTGGAAGATGAAGCCGATCTCATGCGCGCGATAGGCCGCCGGGTCTGCGACATCCGGCAAAGATAGGCCGCGATAATTCAGCGTGCCCGCAGCCGGGCGATCCAGCGCACCTAGCATTTGCAGCAAGGTGCTTTTGCCACAGCCGCTAGGGCCGGTGATGGCCACAAACTCACCAGCTTTGACCTGGAAACTGACGCCACGCAGAGCCTGCACTTGGCCGCCATCGTAGTCCTTTTTCAGGCCGATGGCTTCGTAAACCAAAGACGCAGCGCTGGGGGACGGGGGAGGGGCACTCATCAGGTGGAAAAGGGAAAAACAACCGCGCCCTCACTCATCCCGGCATGGCCATGGAAGAAGGGGCTTCTGAAGACTTCGGCTGGCTGCGCCATTGTGGCCCTACTTTAGGGTCGGCGAGGTCGCGCAGCAGATCCATCACGGCGAGGCGGTAGCTGGAGTAGGGAGCGGTTTCCTCCTCGGTGCGGGGCGCGAGCTCGGCAGCACGCGCGGGCAGCTCCCAGTGGTGCATGCCCAGGTGGCGATGGTGCAGGCCATGAAAGGGCTCGTGCAAAAGGGTGTAGGCCAGCAGCTTCCCAGTCCAGCCTTCATCCACGATGCTGCGCGTGGCCCCGGTGGCACTGGTGCCGCGCAGGCCCACGTGCTCCACGTACTTGCGCCAGCTTTGCAGATTCGCCGCCATCATGGCAGGCAGCAGATACAGGCACAGATAATATTTCCACAGGCCAAACCAGGCGACGGTGGCCACCACCACGGACCAAAAGACCACGATGCCGATGATCTCCTGCCAGATGCGTTTGCGCACGCGCTTGTTCCGGATGGGGGAATTGGCCCGGAAGAAGGTGCGCAGAAACAGGTAGGGCGTGAACCACAGGCCAAAGGTCAGCTCTAAAAAGGCCGCCATGCGCCGCAGCCAGCGCGGGGCCTGCGGGTCCACAAAGGGCCACAGCTCCTCATCCCGCTCGGTGGCCAGGTGCATGTGATGCGTCTGGTGCGCAGCGCGGTATAAACTAAAACTGGTTAGGCTGAGGATGCCGATGAAGACGCCGTCGAATTCATTGAACTTCCGATTTTTCCGCAGCAGGCCGTGCGAGGCCTCATGAAAGCCGATGAGCACCCCGTGCATGAAATGCCCCGCCAGCAGGACCAGAGGGACCACCAGCCACCAGTTCTCATGATACAGCGCGGCCATGAGGCCGGCCTGGATAAAGACGAGCACAAAGACCAGGATCTGGAAGGCCGAGCGGCTGATCCAGTGCGGTTCATGGGGATCGGCACCGTCACCTTTCACGGTGAGGTCCAGGGGATCAGAAGAAGAGGCGGCGGCATTCATCACATTCAGGCCAGGAGATCGGCGAGGGGACTATGGGGTGAGAGGGATACGTTGGCCAGCACGCGTTGGTAGCGGCGGTTCAGTTCCTGAGTGTCTTCAGGAGTGAAAAGGGATGGCCGGTAGAGCCACACCACTTCCAGTTCGTCCCCATCCTCCGTCACTTCACAGGCCAGGTCAAACCGGGCGGTGCCGGTGGACCGCATGCGCAGTTTAAATGACAAACTCGGCAGGGTGATGTCTGGGATGGGGTGGTTTTGCAGGGCAAAACGCACGTCGTAGATCGGGTTGTGCCCGGCCTCCGCTTTCACGCCCAGCGCCTTTGCCAGCTCGGCAAAGGGCATGGCTTCCGCAAAGCAGTCCATGCTGGCATCCTGCACGCGCTTCACTGCGGTGGCGAAGGTCTGCGTGAGGTCCACCTGCCCGCGCAGGGGCACCACTCCGGCAAAGTAGCCCATGGTTTCCTTCGCCGCCTGCTTGGTACGATTCGCCACGGGGCTGCCGACGATGATATCCGTCTTCCCCGTCCACTGCGCCAGGGTCACCTGAAACGCGGCTAACAAAGTATTGAACAACGTCGCGCCCGTGGTCTTTGCCAGAGCACGGATGTTGCGCGTGGCCTCCGGGGAGAGGCTGGAGGCCCAGTAAGTGAGCTTTCCAGCACGCGCTGTTTCATCGGCCGGGCGTTCCCACAGGCGGGGGATCTCCGCCAGATGCTTGCGCCAGAAAGCGGCGCGTGTCTCCAGCTCTGAGGCTTGCCAAGAAGCGCGCTCAGACGCTGCCCAGGCGGTGTAACTCATCTCCACCGGCGGAAGGGGGCCCCCACCAGGAAGTTTGTTTTGCAGATAGGCCGCCGCCAGTTCCTGGACGAAGACGCCCAGGGTCCAGCCATCTGCAATGGCATGATGGATGGCAAACACCAGCACCAGATCTCCCGGCCCACGTTGCAGCATCTCCACGCGGTAGAGAGGCCCGCGCAGCATGTCGAAAGGTCGGGTAAAAATCTCCCGCATCACGGTTTCCAGCCCCTCGCCATGGGCTTGGTCTGCGGGCAATTCACGGTAATCCAGCACCACGGTGCCGGTGCGGCGGATCATCTGAAACGGCTGCTCCTTTCCAGGGAGAAAGGACAGCCGCAGGACTTCCTGCCGCTCCACCACCAGCTTCAGCGCCGCCTCGCAGTCCGCCTGCGTGATGTTGCCCCGCACCTCGATGAAAGCGCAGATGTGGTTGCCGATGTCACCAGGGGCGACGGGCGAATTTTCCCACAGCTCACGCTGGGGCAGGCTCAGGGGCTGGAGACGGATTTCACCGCTCTCCAGCCACTGTTTGAGGTTGGCACGAAGGTCTTGGGACATGTCAGGATGACATCGGCTCAGGCACCGGCTTTGCGTGCGGCTTTGGCAGCCGGGGCCGGGGTTTCCTCTGCCGCTGTCACATCATCCAGCAGGCTGGCGATGTCGTCATCCGAGATGGCATCCAGATCCACTTCATCCACGGAGGTGGGAGCCTCCACGACCGCAGGGGCCGCTGGCGCTTTCGCCGCCGTGCCGGTTGCCCCGCCCAAATGCTCGCCAATGAGCGCGGCCAACTGGCCGATGGTGCGGGCACGCATGAGGCTGGTGGGTGGCAGAGCCACGCCGATGGTGCTTTCGATGAGGTTTTCGATCTCGACCCCCATGAGGGAATCCAGACCCAAATCCGTCAGCGGCTGGTCATCGCGCAGGCTGTCAGGCTTCACGCGCAGGACGGAGCCGACGACTTCTCGCAACGCCTGGGCAATGATGCCCGCGCGATCTTCGGCCGAGGCAGCATCAATCTTCGCACGCCAATCTCCCGTCATGCCGCCAGACTCGGCACTTTCCACGCCGGAGGCGAAGATGTGCTCCAGCAACGGATTTTCCTGGAGACCGCGGAAGGACTGCCGCCACTTGGCCCAGTCCACGCGCAGCGCAGCCACCTGGGCCGAGCCCGCAGTGAGGAAGGTTTCCAGCAAGGAAACGACCTCGCCCGGAGTGATGGCGGAGGTGCCCTGGCGTGCCAGGAACTCAGCCACCTTCTCATTGCGCGCTACGTAGCCTTCGCCACCCAGCACACCCCAGTTCACCGCCAGAGCCGGCAGGCCCAGAGCCCGGCGATGATGCGCCAGGGAATCCAGGAAGGCATTGGCACCGGAGTAGTTACTCTGGGCCGGATTGCCAAACACGCTGGAGATGGAAGAGAACATGACGAAGCAGTCCAGATTCAGATCCAGCGTGCCTTCATGCAGCTTCCAGGCACCCAGCGCCTTGGGGGCCAAAACGGTGCGCATGCGCTCGCGGTTCAGCACGCCCATCGGCGCATCGTCAATGACCATGGCCAGGTGGAACACGCCTTTCAGCGGCACCTTGGCAGCCTCGATCTCACGCAGCATCCGCGTAATATCCTCCGGCTCGCCAGCATCGCCTTTCAGGATCTGGATCTTCACACCCTGAGTTTCCATCTGGGTGACAAAGGCCTTCGCCTCAGGTGTGGAGGCGCCACTGCGGCTGGCCAGCGCCAAATGACGCGCGCCACAATCCACCAACCACTGCGACAGCACGCGGCCAAAGCCCCCAAAGCCACCGGTGATGAGGTAAGTGCCCTCGGCCTTCACTTCAAAACCAGGCGTTGGGGCTTCACCCCGGCGATTCACAAACGCATCTGTGAAGGTCACCACCACTTTGCCCGTGTGCTTGCCAGCCGCCATGAGGCGGAAGGCCGCATCCACACGGCTAGCAGGGTAGGCGCGGAAGGGCAGCGGGCGCAGGGCCCCCTGTTCCACCAGCTCCACCAGCTCGCCTAACAAACGACGTGTCAGTTCTTCATCCCCACCAAAGACCGCATCCATGGCCACGACGTGGAAAGAGGCGTTCTTGCGCAGGTGCCACAGCGGGATGCGGGAGTTTTGGTAAATGTCGCGTTTGCCGATCTCGATGAAACGACCGAACTCGGACAAGCAGGAAAGGCCCATGGGAATGGCCTCAGCCGCGAGGGCATTGAGCACCACATCCACGCCTTTACGATTCGTTAGGTCCATGACCGCATCCGCAAAGTCGGCGCGGCGGGAGTCAATGACATGCTTCACACCCAGCGTTTGCAGCAGGGCGCGCTTGGAGGCGCTGCCTGCCGTGGCGATGACTTCGCAACCCAGATGCAGAGCGATCTGGATGGCTGACATGCCGACGCCACCTGCACCCGCGTGGACCAGGATGGTCTCGCCTTTGCGCATGCGGGCCACATTGTTCAGCGCGTGCCAGGAGGTCATGAAGACCACCGGCAATGTGGCTGCCCCCTCAAAGGACAGATGATCTGGAATGCGCACCACATCCCCACCACGGGCCAGGGTGTGCGTGGCCAGGCCATACACGGCCAAACCAAAAACGCGATCACCCACGGCGACGTGTTTGATGTCCTTGCCGATGGCGAGAACGATCCCGCCGACTTCATCGCCAAAGATGCGGGCGTCCGGTGTTTCCGCCGGATACAGCGCCAGCGCTTTCAGCACGTCGCGGAAGTTCATGCCAGCGGCTTTCACTTCGATGAGCACCTCACCGTCCCCACACACCGGCAGGGTGAAGGGGGTGAGCTTCAGCGTGTCCAGCATGCCGCGTTCACGCGACTCCAGACGCAGCGGGATCTTGCGATCCAGCACGGTTTCCTTCACCGGCAGACCGCGCTTGATGCGCTGCACGTAACGGGCTTCACCACGGATGGCGATCTCGCGCTCGCCATGCTCCTGCAGCAGCTCACGCCACAGCAGGGCGGCATCTTCAGCGGAGGCTTCCGGGGGAAGATCCAGGCCACGGCAGGCAAAGTTCGGGTGCTCACTGAGGATCACACGGAAGACACCGATGGACGGTGCCTGCGCCACATTCGTCAGCCCCATGTGCTGGCCAGCAGGCTGGGCCCCACGGGTGATGAGGTCCATCCGCAGCTTGACGGCTGGGGTGGTGTTTTCAATCGCCTGCGTCAGGTGCAGCAGGGCATCAATGCCCATCAGCGCGGCATCGCCTTCGCCTTTGCCCGCAGGTTCATCCAGCGTCCACAGGTAGGTCATGCGCTCTGGCGGCGTATCTTCCGCATAGGAGGTGACCAGGGTCATCCAGTCTTCCGGCGTATCGGCACGCAGGGTGTAGTCATCACCCTTCGCGGCATAGGCAGCGCCACGGCGGGCGGTGCGCACACGGACACCGGCGGCTTTAAGCTGCGCCACCAGTTGATCTCCCAGACCTGCCTTGTCAGCGAACACCAGCCAGGAGGCTTCAGGGGCCAATGGCAAAGTTTGTTCGGCATCCACCTGCGTCACCGCGGGGGTCTCCGTCCAGGCTTTGCGGCCCAAAAGACCGATCTGCCCCTCTCCCCCACGCGGACCGTGAAGACCCGGGATGGAGGTGGTTTCGGCAAAGCCCGCTGTCTTCATCGCCGCTTCCCACTCAGGCCGCTGCATCAGCGGTTGGTCCGGACGCAGATCACGATCTGTCAGATGCCACCAGCCGCTGGTGAGGCCGAAGACGCTTTCCGTCCAGAGCTGCGGCGTGGCCACATCCATGAACACCAGGCTACCGCCCGGTTTCAGCACCTCATGCAGGTAACCCAGCGTGGCACGCACATCGGCCACGGCATGGATCACGTTCGTGCCAATGACGAGGTCATAGGTGCCCGCTTCGTAGCCTTGCGCAGCGGGTGGTTGTTCCAGGTTAAACACCTTGAACTCCACCTCAGGGAAGGCCGCCAGCTTCTGTCCCGCGACGGAGAAGAACCCGGCAGAGACGTCGGTAAAGGTGTAGGAATGCAGGCCGCGTGGCAGCAGCGGCAGCAGGTAGGCACTGAGGCCACCGGTACCGGCACCCACTTCCAGGATGCGCAGGCCGCGCCCTTCCGGCAGGTTTTTCGCCGCCTCATTCACCGCGCTGGTGATGGCTGCCATCCAGTGACTGGAGAGCAAACCGTCGCCGTAGAATTGATCCAGAAGATCGCTGTTCGAGCCGCCGAAGAGCACCTGCACGGCATCTTTCTCACCGCGCAAAATGGGGCCCAAATCCGCACAGGTGATGTTCACCAGCATGCCTTCAGGCAAGTGGCCGGGGTTTTGATCCACGAAGGTTTTCAGCACTTCCGTGGCGTTGTCCGCAGCGGCATCGAAGGTCGCCGTCGGCACATGGCCTGCGCCCTTCACAGCCAGCAGGCCGCGCTTGGTCAGGTCATTCACCAGGTGATGGTACACGCGCTGCATCGGCGCGGCCACTTTCAGGCTTTCCACGGTCCACACCGCATCGGCCTTCAGGCCTGCGGCCATCTGGCGCAGACCGCGAGCGATCTGGGCGGCGGCGAGGTCATCCTCAGCGGCCATGGTGGCCTCCAGGTTGGCCTTGCCACGCACGGCGATGACTTCTTCCAGCGTCTTTTGAGCCGCCTCTTTCAGGTCGGCCAAAGGCACCGGAGTCAGGGTGGCGGGAGTGCCCACGGAGGCGGTACGTTCCCAGTCCACATGATACAGCAGATCACGCGTGCCACTGGTGCCTGCGCGGCGGGCGGCGGCCATGCTGACGGCGCGGAAACCATCCACCAACACGCAAGGCGCGCCGGATTCATCGTAGAGGCCGATGTTGCCCTCAATGAACTCGTCATTGAACTGCACCACCTTCGCCTGCACCCGCGTCACTGCGCCAGGGGAGCGCAGATACAGGATGCGGCCAAAGCGCACGGGCAGCTTCATCTTCGCCTTGCGATCTTCCACCGTTTTAGACCCGGCAGAGAAAGTATGCAGTGCGCCATCCAGAAGGACGGGGTGCAGGCAATACTCACCCGCACGATGAGAAATGTTTTCAGACAGCGCCACGCGGCCTGCGGCTTTGCCACCGGCTGCCCACAGCTCACGCACGGCGCGGAATTCGTCACCATAACGCAGTCCCAGGTCACTCATGTGCTGGTAAAAATCCGTCACGTCCAGGGAGGTCAGGCCCTCGGTGGCACCTTCCCAAGTCGTGGCATTGAACAGAGATTCCGTACGCTCACCGCGCATGGAGCCGACCACGTGGACGGACCATGCCGCCCCGGTATCAAATTTGCTCTGGATGGTGAAAGTGCGCTCGTTCGGCTCATAGGTCACTTCCAGCACCACGCCGGAAGGGTTTTCCGTGAGAATCAGCGGCTTGCGGATTTCAAAGTCTTCCACAGCAAAGGGGCGACCTTCAAAGTATTGCGCCCCCGCTTCGAGGATGAGCTCCACAAAACCGGCTCCTGGGAAGATGACGTGGCTTTCCACCTTGTGATCTTTCAAGAAGGCCATGTGGCGATTGTCCAGACGCGCGATCCACGTCGGCGTGGCGCGCGGCAGGCGGATGTCCAGCAGGCCTTTGCCGCCAGCACCGAGACGGCCTTCACGCCAATCCGGCGATTCATTCCACCAGCGGGCCTTGTCCCAAGCATAGGTCGGCAGGGCCAGTTGATGGCGGGAAGGTGTCATGCCTTTGAAGTCCAGATCCACACAGGCGCGGTGCAGTTCCAGCGCGGCTTCCAGCATGGATTCATGCTCACGATCTCGGCGCGCCGAAGCCACCACCGGAGCCTTTTGATTGCGCGCACCCAGGCACTCCTGGATGGACAAGGACAGGGCTGGGTGAGCAGTGATTTCCAACCACACATCCACGCCGAAGTCCGCCAGGGCATTCACCGCTGGGGCGAACATCACCGCCTGGCGGATGCCACGGCCCCAGTGGCCTGCATCGCACTCTTTGCCGCTGATGCGGTCACCAGTGACGGTGCTGAAAAACGGCACGGTTTCTTCACGGGGTTCCAGCTCGGCCAGTGCCGCCACGAGTTCATCCGCCGCAGGCTGCATGTAGGCATGGTGGAAGGGGTGATCCACCCGCACAAAACGGGCAAACACACTGTCCGCGTCCAGCTCCACACGAATCTTTTCCAGCGACTCCTTCGGCCCTGACAGGGTCAAAGAACGCGGGCCATTGAAAGCGGCGATGCTGACCACGCGGTCATGCCGCGAGATGACGGCCAGGGCGGATTCTTCATCCAGGCCCACGGCCAGCATGGTGCCAGCGCCACGAGCGCATTCATTCATGAAACGGGCTCGCAGGGCGATGACCTTCGCGCCTTCCTCCAGGCTCAGCACGCCCGCCACGCAGGCAGCGGCGATTTCACCCACGCTGTGGCCGACAATCGCCGCAGGCTGCACACCCCAGGATTTCCACAGTTCTGAAAGGGACACCTGCATGGCGAAGATGGCCGGCTGGGCGATCTCCGTCATGCTCATCTTCGAGTCCTTTTCATCCCGGCCTAACTCCTCCAGGAGGGAGAATTTGGCCCACGGCTTCAGCGCCGCAGCGCAGGCCTCCATGGACTTGCGGAAGACCGGCTCATTCTTCATGAGTTCCCGGCCCATGCCCCACCACTGGGGGCCCTGGCCACTCATGACAAAACCTACCCGCGCAGTCGTCTCGCGCCGTGGGGAGAAGCCACTGCGCACGTTTGGCACTTCCGAGCCGACGCCAAAGGCATTCAGCGTGGCGATGGCCTCGTGCGCCGTCTTCGCCACCATCGTCAGGCGATGCTGGTGATGGTTGCGCCGCGCACCCAGCGTGTAGCAAAGGTCTGGCAGCACCGGGGAGGTGCCGTTGGATTTTTCATGATCTTCCAGCCAGGTGGAAAGGCGATACGCCGTGGCCTTCAGCGCCTCTTCAGAACGGGCGGAAAGTACCAGAGGCCATGGGCGATCAAAGGCCGAGGCAGGCAGTTTGACATGCGGCTTCGCAGGCGCTTCCGCCAGGATGACGTGGGAGTTGGCCCCGCCAAAGCCGAAGGAATTCACCCCGGCCATGCGCACTTCGTAGCTTTCCGGGAAGTCTTCCATCGCCACCGGAATGCGCAGTTTCAGCGCCTTGAAATCAATGTGCGGATTCGGCGTTTTAAAGTGCAGGCTCGGTGGGATCTTGCCGTGCTTCAGCACCAGCAGCGCCTTCACCAGACCCGCCACGCCAGCGGCTGTTTCCATGTGGCCGAGGTTCGTTTTCACGGACCCCATAGCCAGGGGAGAGCCTTCCGCGCGGTCTTCGCAGAGCGCTTCAGAAAGCGCCGTGGCTTCGATGGGATCTCCCACCGCAGTGCCCGTGCCGTGCGCCTCGATGTAGCCGATCTCGCTCGGGCTGATGCCCGCGTCTTTGCACGCATCCTTCACCAGCCGGGCCTGGGCCTCAGGGCTAGGCAGGGAGATGCCATTTGTGTGGCCGTCCTGGTTGGTGGACGTCCCCAGGATCACGCCCTGGATGGGGTCGCCATCGGCAATGGCCTGGGAAAGCTTTTTCAGCATCACCATGCCCGCGCCTTCCGCACGCACGAAACCATTGGCATCTGCATCGAAGGCTTTGCACATGCCGTCTGGAGACAGCATGGAGGCCTGGGAGAAACCGATGAACCCACCCGGGGTGATCATCACCGTCACACCTCCGGCCAGGGCGGTATGCCCGCGCCCGGTCCAGATATACTCGCAGGCTGCATGCACGGCCGTGAGGGCGGAGGAGCAGGCCGTATCCATGGCCACGCTAGGGCCCGTGAGATTCAGCGAGTAGGAGATGCGGTTCGCGGCGATGGAGTGCGCGCTGCCCGTGGAGGAGTGCGCGCCGATGCCGGCGGAATCAAACGGGGTGCCCTGGATGACCTGGTAGTCCGTGTGGGAAACGCCCACATAGACGCCAATGTCCGTGCCTTTTTCCAGATCCAGCACGATGCCCGCGTCTTCGATCGCTTCCCAGGCTGTTTCTAAAACCAGGCGCTGCTGCGGGTCCACATACGGGGCCTCGCGCGGGGAAATGCCGAAAAACTGCGGATCATACTGGTCAATGGAATCCAAAAAGCCGCCGCGCTTGGCAATGGACTTCCCGGCCAGGCCTGGCTCAGCATCGTAAAAGCGTTCGATGTTCCAGCGATCTGGGGGCACTTCGCACACCGCATCACGCCCCTCCGCCAGTAATTTCCAAAAAGCTTCGACGTCGTTAATTCCGCCGGGAAAGCGGCAGCCGATACCAATGATGGCGATTCCTTCTTTATGCATGCAGTTCAAGCGTAGGGGGAGTTGGGGAGACGAGTTTCTTTGCCAAAACTGACGCCGCCCGTAATTCGTATCGTGCGAAGTGCCTGCTGTGCGTCCCTGTTTTTTCAGAGATTGTTAAAATCAGCAGTTCACCAGGGGTCATTTGGGCAAAACAGAATTTTTTGCAGTGGCCCAAAGAGGGCATACACCGCTAATTTAATGACTATCGCTCAATTTTGGCGATAAGAAACGCATAAAACGTCTCAGCAACGATGGTTCTGTGAACAAAACCTTTAACTCGAGGACTGACTTAACAAGATGTGTGGCATTGCAGGCGTGATGGATCTGGTCGGGCGGCGCAGTGTGCCGCACGAAATCATCGAACGAATGTCCCTGGCCCTCTACCATCGGGGCCCCGATGAAGAAGGCTTCTTTATCCGCCCCGGACTGGCCATGGCCTCGCGCCGCCTAAGCATCGTCGGTCTGGCCGATGGCCAGCAGCCCATGCACAACGAGGACAAAAATGTCTCCGTCGTCTTTAATGGCGAGCTTTTCGACCACGTGGAAAAGCGCGTGGAGCTGGCGGCCCGAGGCCACACCCTGGTCACCCACTGCGATACCGAGATCATCCCGCACCTGTGGGAAGAGAGTGCCGAGGGCATGTTTGAGCGCCTGCGCGGCCAGTTCGCCATCGCCCTGTGGGATGAGCGGCAGCAAAAACTGACCCTGGGGCGAGATCGTTTCGGCATCAGCCCCCTTTACTGGACCCGCCAGGGCGACTGGCTGCTCTTTGCCTCCGAAATTAAGAGCCTGCTCGCCTCCGGCATGGTGCCCGCCATCCCAGATCGGCGCGGCATTGACCACGTCTTCACCTTTTCCGCCCTGCCCGGCCCCATCACCTGCTTTGAAGGCATCCAGATGCTGCCCCCGGCGCATTTCCTGGAGGTGCTGCCCGGTCACAGCCACGGCAGCCCCAGCATCCGCGAACGCCGCTACTGGGACATGGACTTTCCCGATGCCGGCCAGGAAAACCCCGAGACAAACGCGAAAACCCTCGTGGATGAGTTTGAGCACGTCATGCTCGATGCCGTGGGCAAACGCCTGCGCGCGGATGTGCCCGTGGGCTCTTACCTCTCTGGCGGTGTGGATTCCAGCATGATCCTGGCCCTGGCCTGTCACCTGCGCGGCAAGTCCATCTCCACCTACACCGTCCGGGTCAATGACCCGAAGCTGGACGAACTGGATGCCGCCAGCATGGTGGCCAAATTCATCGGCGCCCCGCCCCCCGTGGTGCAGGAGTTTACTCACGAGGACGCCATCTCCACGTATCCCAAACTCATCGCGGCAGCGGAAGCCCCGGTCATTGACACCTCCTGCGCCTCCCTTTTGCAACTGGCCCAAAAAGTCCACGAATGTGGCCAAAAAGTGGTGCTTACGGGCGAAGGTGCGGACGAGTGGCTCGTCGGTTATCCCTGGTACAAAGCCGCGAAGATCATCGGCTTTCTCGATGCCATCCCCGGCCTGCGCATCAGTGACAAAGCCCGCCGCGCTTTCCTGAGATTCAGCGATGTGCCTCAGTATCCTCCGAGCTTCCGTGCCCGCACCGAGGCCAACGTCGGCGGCCCGAACGCCTGGATTGATAGCTACGGCTTGCTCGGCTTGGCGAAGCTGCGCTTTTACTCCGACTCCATGCACACCGTGCGGGAATCCACCGATCCCTGGTCCACCCTGGGCATGAACCTGGACCGCGCCAAAAAATGGCACCCGCTGAATCGCGGCATCTGGGTCGCCGGCCGCGTCACCCTAGCCGGGCATCTCCTCCAGGCCAAAGGCGACCGCGTGGCCATGCACTCCTCCGTGGAAGTGCGCTACCCTTTCCTGGATGAAGCCGTCTTCGACTTCTGCGCCAAGCTGCACCCCGACTGGAAACTGCGCGGCTTTCGCGACAAGCACCTCCTCCGCCTCCTGGCCGAACGCTGGCTGCCACCCTCCATTTACAAACGTGGCAAGGTCATCTTCCGAGCTCCGCTGGATAGCTTCCACCTCGAGCCCGAGCCTCCCTACATCCGCCAGCTCCTCAGCGAAGATTCGCTCAAACGCACCGGCTACTTCGATGCTGCCACCGTGCAGCACTGGCGCAAAGCCTACAGCAGCCTGCGCGCCACCTCCCTGCCCCGCCTCTCCATCGAGATGGGCCTCGCCGCCGTCGTCGCCACTCAGCTCTGGCACCATCAATACATTGATGGCAGCCTCTGCGATCTGCCCTCCCAGGCTCGCACTGGCCCGCTAGTGACGATTTAAAGCGAGGTCGGGTGTTTGACCTCGCTGCACCCCCGGCTATCGGCTCGCACCCCTCCGGAGCGCTTCCTGGAGGGCGTTTTTTCGCCTTCTAAGGCTGAAGACCATTCGGCGCTCGTTTGCTCTATTATTAGAACCCGTTCGCTCCCTCATCCTGAGCTCCCAAAAACGCGTTCCCTCTCCCCCAAGAATTGGGGGTGCGAAGCCGCGAAGCGAAAGGCCAAGGTGAGGGGGTGATCGCAGCACGCAGAAGTCCGTCCGCAAAAGGTGCCCTTTTCTATCCATCGACACCTTACCCCTCGACCCCGAGAGCTCTCTATCTCCCCTCACCCCGAGCCCTCTCCCCGCAAGCGGGGAGAGGGGGACGTCTTTTCGTCTTCTAAAGCTGAAGACCATTCGGCGCTCGTTTGCTCTATTATTAGCACCCGTTCGGCCTTCAATTTTGAGCTCCCAAAAGCGCATTCCCTCTCCCCCCAAGAATTGGGGGGTGCGAAGCCGCGAAGCGAAAGGCCAAGGTGAGGGGGTGATCGCAGCACGCAAAACCTCGTTCGCAAAAGGTCCCCTTTTCCCTCAAACGACACGTCCTCTGCACCGCCCCTCACCCTGGGCACTCGTGTGCTCAAGATGATTTAAAATGCCCTAACGAACTTTGAGTTTCTCAAAAGCTTCTCCACCTTTGCGAGCACCCTCCACATAGAGACTCATGGCCTGCATGTGCTTCACAAAATCGGCCGCTTCGATCTCGTCTCCCTTCAGCCAGTGACCTTCTGGAGACTGCGTCTTCAGGGCCTGCACGGTTTTATCCACGGCCCCTTTCGCGCGGCTGGCCCAGCTTTTCTCCGTGGTAGGTGCTGCGCGCTTCGCCAGCAGCTCTTCCCGTGGTTTTGTCAGCGCCTCCTTCAGGCGCCCCAGGTCACGGCCCACGGTGTCCAGCTTAAAGCCGTAGTGCGTGGGCAGATTGCCATCGTCATACACCAGCTCGTAAGTGTCCTTCACGAAATAGAGTGGCTTATTCGTCTGCAGCTCATAAAAGCGCGCGTACTGGCCATCGGGCAGGGCCGATTTTTCATACCAGGCAAAGGCGGCTGGCAGAGGCTTCAGGTACTTTTCATCTCCTGTCACCACGTAGAGCTCATGCAGCGTCTCCATGGTGCTCAGGCTTTCCCCACCCGTCACACAGGGCGGCTCAAATTTGCGCGCCCACACGGGCTCCATTTGCAGATTGTACTGCTGGGCCCAGCCGGGCTGCGGCTCAGGCATCTGAGCGAGAATGAAAAAATCTCCCGCCTTTTTCGCGGCATTGAGGAAGCGCTCCTCCTGGGTCAATTCATACGCTCGTAGCAGCAGTTGGACGATCTTCTGCATGTTGCCATCATTCAGCGTGTAAAAGCCCACGTAGTTCTCTTTGGGAAATTGCCGTGGCCATGCTTTTGGATAGGCCGCCTTCAGCACCGGGGTGCTCGCATCCACCGGGCCCGCGTACTGTTGGGGAAATCCACCGTTCGGGTATTGCGCGGCCAGCAGGCTATCCAGCCCAGCTTTCAGGCTGTCTTGCAGGGCGGCCTCTTCCTTGCACTCTGGCAGGTGCGCCAACTCGAGGAGGAAGAGCAGGGCAGACTGCGTTTTATTATCATCCAGCGTGCTCTGGTAGCGGCGTTTTCCAGGCTCCTTATCGCCAGCCAGCACCTGCTGGCGCAGGTGGTAGCGTTTCATGGATTCCTCAGCAAAGTCCATGTCACTTTCCCAGCCGCCGCTGGAAAGCTGGCACTCCACCAGGGCGCGGCCTGCCGCCTTGGCCGCCTCCAGAAACTGCGCATCCCCCGTGGCCTGGTACGCCCTCACCAGCGCCAGGCCCACCGTGGTGGTGCCATGCGGCTGGATGGAAATGACCGTCTTGGATTTCTTATGCTCCGTCATGCCCAGGCTCAGATCCTTGGTCCAAGAACTGGCGTAGCCCCCATGCACAGCCAGCTTTTCCGTATAAAAAGCCGTCGCTTTTTTCATCGCTGCCGTCACCACAGCGGGTTCAGGTAGGGGATCGGCGGCCAGCGCTGATAGAGGCAGGAGGAGGCAGAGAAACTTTTTCATGGAAGGTTGGGCGGTCCATGGCTGAACGCCGACACCGCCATCGTTTCATCACGAATGTTGTTTTTAGCACAAAACGCGAAACAGCTTCCCGCAAAGGCGACGATTGTTTCAGCGCATCAACAGCCCCTCGTAGGCCGGATGTGTTTGGCGCACAGCCCTTCAATCCTTCTCAGACCTCACCGCCAAACTATCCGGCTTCGGGAAAAGCCTCGCAGCCCAATGACGTCCCCACCTTCAAAAACCTACCGGATAGTTCGGCGAAGGCGACGACAGAACCTGCGAGGTTCCTTCACGCCGAACACATCCGGCCTACGATTTGGCTGGATGAAGGACGCGAGAAACGCCGCCCTCCCCAAAACCTGCCCATAAAAAAAGGGCAAATCTCAAGCCCGGCCCCTTGGGACCGGACTCAAAATCTGCCCTTTGTCAGAGGCTAATCACCCTTACTCGATGCCGAGGTAATCCAGCAGCACTTCATCAATGATCCCGGTCGGTTCCAGACCGTTGTCGGCCTGGAAATTCGCGATCGAAAGGCGGGACATCGGCCCGATGTCGCCATCCAGAGGACCGTCGTAGTAACCCAGGTTCGCCAGGGCTTCCTGCACGGAGTAGTCCAGGGAATTCACAGGGGAATAAGTCAGGTTCACATAACTAGCTGGGGCGTAGCTGCGGGAGCTGTAATAAGACACACCGGGTGTCTCATAGTAGTAAGACACGTTCGGCGGGCCGAAGTACCAGCCGAGGCCGCGCCAGCCCTGGCCGTGGCAAAGGCGGTAGTGACTGCGGGGGTAGGAGCGGTAGGCCACATGACGGTCAATCTGGGAAAAGCGTGAGGAGTCCGTGAAGTGGCGATGACCGCTGTGGGCGGCAGCCACCACACCTGGGCGGCGCCCTGGATAGGCTTTTTCATACGGCGTGAGCGGGCGGCTCACGGAGGGGCGCTGCACGCTTGGGCGGGTGATCGAAGGCCGATCCGAACCCGAACCTGGACGTGTGACAATCGAAGGCCGCTGGGGCGTGCTCGGGCGTGTGATCGAAGGACGGCTAGGGATGCTAGGCCGTGTCACCGAGGGCCGGGTCACGGAAGGCCGCTCTGGGGTGGGGCGGGTCGTCACCGTAGGGCGCTGGGGGCTGCGCCCTGGGTACGCTTTTTCATAAGCTGTCTTTGGCCGCACCGTCGGGCTAGGACGGGAGACGGAAGGTGGACGCTGCACGCTGGGGCGGCTCACCGTAGGGGGCCGCTGAGGTGTGCTGGGCCGGGACACCGAAGGTCGCGCCGCTGAAGGACGAGGAGCCGAAGGACGTGCCGCAGGCGGGGTGGCCCGGGAAGGAGCAGGGCGGCTAGGCGCAGCAGGCCGTGCCTGGCTGGGGGCCCGCTCACGACGCGCGTCCTCACGGGCAGCCATGGAGGTCATGGGCAGACCCACCACCAGGGCAGCCAGCAAGACTGCCACACCGGAGCCCAGATTCAGGGAAAAAAGTTTTAGTTTCATCCCTCACTCTGACGCATGGGCACACTCTTGCATTCAATCCTTTGTGCCGATTTTTTCCTAACCCCCACTCCGGACTAGGCCTTGCGCCGTAGCACGGCCACCCAGCGATCCACGGATTTCCCCGGTGCATCGGAGAGGGCGCGAGAGGCTTTGTTGCGCTTGTTACTCACCACTTCCATGCCCAGGGCTTCCAGAGCTTTGAGGGCCAGTTTGTGCTCCACATCAAAGTAACTGGTGATGACCAGCATGCCATCGGGGCGCAATTTGGCGATGCCCTGGTCAAAGATCTTTTTCCACAGCTCCTGCCCGTGCCAGAAGTTCTGATGACGGAGGAAGACGAGGTTAAAGTCATCTCCCAGTTCCTTGTGTTGATCCATCTTCGTCGCATCCTCGATGAGGAACTTCGCCGGCAAATGGGCATGCTGCTCGCGAGCTTGGCGGATTTCGCGGATGCGGATGTCCGCGCCGATCATCTCCACCTGGCCGCCGGGAGTGAGTTCCTGGCCCACGGAGACGAGCGTTTCCGCCTCATCGCAGCGCCCGCAGGCGAGGTTGAGGATGCGCAGGTCATTGGCCGCTTTCAGGTTAGGCTGCAGACTTTCCCGCAGCAGGCCTTTCAGCTTCGCCATGTCCTGGGCGATGGACGGTGGCAGCGACGTGGAGGCGTGGACCAGGAGGGAATCTCCGGCCGGGGATGCCTGCGGCGTGCTGAAAGGCTCGTTCATGGGCGAATTGGAACATCATCCAGGCGCTATGGCAAGTGGGCTGACGAGGGCAAAAAAAGGCCTCAAACGGCAGACAGTGGTGAATTTGGCATGGATGCCGCGCGTCTGGGAAAGAGTAAGTGCTTGCCGTTTAGGCTTGTGCTGGATCTGCCCACCCTGATAAAGATGCCTTCCATGCGCTGCTTTTCTCCCCTGATTTTCCTGCTCGGTTCCGGGCTGGCACTTCATGCGGAGGAGTCCCTGGCCCCAAGGGCCGAGCCCTGGCAATCCCCCTGTGAGATCCTGTGTTCAAATCTGACCAAAGCCATCCAGGAGCGACCAGACTTGATGGTGATGCGGCTGGAGGATGCCCTGGTGATCAACGAAGCCTGCGCGGCGGAGATCGTCACCGCTGCCATAGATGCCGTGCGGGCCAAGCCAGCGCTGGTGCAGGAAATCCTCAACACGGCCCTGAAAGTGGCACCCTCCCGGTCCAGCCTGGTGATGAACGCCGTGCGCAGTTACACCCCGGCCAGCGAGCGGGTGGTGGTGATGGAGGAAGTACGCCGCGCCGAGGTGGCCCCGGTGGAAACGTTGTTCGAAGTGCGTCGGGCCGAGGTGGCCCATGCCAGCCAGCCGCGAGCGATCGAAGAAGTGCGCCGCGCCGAAGTACCTGCACTGAGAGCCATCGAAGTGGAAGCCCCCACCACCGCCTCAGGCGAATACATCCAGGAAGAAATCCGCCGCCCCGAGATCACCCTCATGGCACGCCCCCGGTCCTGAGAGCGCGCGGCTCTCAAGCGGGAATAGAATTCGACTCCAGCCACGCCGCATAGGCAGCCTCCGTCATTTCGCCTGCTGCCAGAGCCAGCGTGCGGACCGCCGCATCTGCTTCCCCTGCTGTGAAGTGATAGCCATTGAGCTCGATCATTAAGATGCCCGTGATGAAACCAGTGCGTTTATTGCCGTCCATGAAGGGGTGGTTTTTGACGAGGCCATACACGTAGCTAGCTGCCAGATCAAACAAGGTGGGGTGACCATACGCGAAGACATTTATCGGTTTACCCAAAGCAGAGTCTAACAATCCCTCATCACGGATGCCTGGCAAGCCGCCATGATCATTCAGCGACTGTTCATGCAGGCCTAAAACAGTTTCTTTTTCAATCCACTCGGGCTCGTTCATTTGGCCAGTTCTCTGAGGGTATTGCGGTAACGCTCCATGAGGCTCTGCGCCGCTTTCATCTGGCGGCTGACATTTTGATTGGAAGCATTCAGGCGCAAACTCCCGTCTGCAGATTCCGTGATTAACACAGAATCTCCTTCGTCTGCTTTCAAATGAGCGAGAGCTTCCTTGGGCAGGACGAGGCCCACCGAGTTGCCGATCTTGCGAAGTTTGAGTTCCAGAACCATAAGGACAGTGTAGTCACGGATGTTATAACATCAAGTGATTACACCGCTCATTGGAGACTCTTAGAACTTCAGTTCTTCCTGGAAGATAATGCGGGCGGCTTGGGCCACGTCTTTGTCACCGCGACCGGAGAGGTTGACGATGATGACCTGGTCCTTGCTCATTTTGGGCGCGACTTTCTGGACTTCGGCAATGGCGTGGCTGCTTTCTAGCGCGGGGATGATGCCCTCCACGCGGCTGAGTTCCTGGAAGGCTTCCAGGGCCTCGGTGTCCGTGGCGTAGTTGTATTCCACCCGGCCTTCGTCGTGCAACCAGGCGTGCTCGGGCCCGATGGCGGCGTAGTCCAGACCGGCGCTGACGCTATGGGTGAGCTCGATCTGGCCGTCTGCATTGGCGAGCAACCAGGTCTTTGTGCCCTGCAAGACACCCAGGCGGCCGCCTTGGAATCGGGCGGCATGGCGCTCGGGCACGATGCCGTCACCACCGGCTTCCACGCCGATCATGCGCACGTTGGCGTCATTGAGGAAGGGATGGAAGAGGCCGATGGAATTGCTACCACCTCCCACACAGGCCACGAGGAGGTCTGGCAGGCGATTTTCACGCTCCAGGATCTGCTGGCGGGCCTCCACACCGATGACGCGGTGAAAGTCCCGCACCATCATGGGGAAAGGGTGCGAGCCCAGGGCACTGCCCAGGATGTAGTGGGTGGTGCGGACATTCGTCACCCAGTCACGCATGGCCTCATTGACGGCCTCTTTGAGGGTGGCTTGGCCAGCGGTGACGGCCACGACTTTGGCACCGAGAAAGCGCATGCGTGCCACGTTCAGAGCCTGGCGTTCCATGTCCACCTTGCCCATGTAAATGGTGCAGTCCAGACCGAAGCGGGCGCAGACGGTGGCGGTGGCCACGCCGTGCTGGCCAGCGCCAGTTTCCGCGATGATGCGCTGTTTGCCCAAACGCAGGGCCAGCAGGGCCTGGCCGAGGGCGTTATTGATCTTGTGCGCGCCGGTGTGCAGGAGGTCTTCGCGCTTCAGGTAGATGCGGGCACCGCCCAGTTTTTCCGTCCAGCGTTCGGCAAAGTAGAGGGGAGTGGGGCGGCCGACGTACTCGTGTAGGAGACGGTTCAGCTCGGTTTGGAAAAGCGGGTCGGCCTTAGCACGCTCATACTCTTCAGAGAGTTCATTGAGCGCGGACATCAGCGTCTCCGGCACAAACATGCCTCCATAGCGGCCAAAGTGGCCGTGTTTGTCAGGCATTACGGGGAGAGAAGCAGCAGGGGCAGCAGTCATGGCGGGAGGTCAGGATAAATCAGATACGCGGCTTGGCAAAGGGCAGGAAAGAAATCAGCCAAAAGGAAGTCTTAAACCGGAGGCCACGACCTCTCTGTTTGCTCGGTGATGAGAGTGGGCACACAGGCATCGTGGGGTTCACGGGGGATTTCCTGCAAGACCTGGGCCTCGAAACACAGGCCCACGAGAGCGGCGTTCACGGAGGGCAGGTCCAGGAAACGATCGTAAAACCCGCCGCCACGGCCCAGGCGACCTCCATCGCTGCGACTAAAGGCCAGCCCTGGAACTAGGATGAGCGTTAGTTCCTCCGGGGGGATGGGGCGGCACTGAGAGAGCACTGGCACCCACACGCCCAGGGGGCCGCGTTCCAGATCGTGATCACCCGTGACTTCGTAGGCGTGCAGTTCCACCCCTTCCATGGCAAAGAGGGCCGTTTTCCAGCCGCGAGTGCGCAGCCAGGGCAGCAGGGTGGTGATGAGATCCGGCTCATTCCGCAGCCCGCCAAACAGGGTGACCGTGCCGGGACGTGCCAAGAGATCTCTCCGCGCCATCAGGCGCTGGACGATCTGCTGGGACCACCTGGCCAGCTCCTCCGCAGGCACGGCGCGCAGGCGCTCGCGGACTTGGCGGCGCAGGTCGGCTTTGGTCAGAGGAGCGGTGGACATGGGCGTATGTGGCCAAAGAGCGGGCCTTTGGAAAGCGGCAAGTTGCGAGACATTCCGTCCCGCGCTTGCCACCTTTAGAAAGCGCCTGCATCATCGGGTGAATGGTCGCCTTTCTTTTCCGCCGTCTTTTGAGCAGCCTCGTGGTGCTGTTCTTTGCGGTGTCACTCACTTTTCTTCTGACACGCTCGCTGCCGGGCGGGCCGTTTGATCGTGAAAAAGCCAGCTCGGCGCAGGTGAAGGAAGCCCTGGAAAAACAGTACAAACTGGATGGCAGCCTGTGGCAGCAATACACCGCTTACTTGCGAGATCTGGCCCGGCTGGACTTGCGAGTATCCTTCAAATACCGTGACTGGAGCGTGGCGGAGATCCTGGCGCAGAAGATGCCCACGTCCATCAAGCTGGGCGGCGTGGCCTTTGTCATCGCCAGTGTGCTGGGCGTCTTCATCGGCGGGCTCGCCGCCATGCGGCGGGATACGGCGGTGGACTGGACGGCCATGTTTGGGGCCATCCTGGCCATCTCCATCCCCTCCTTCATCACCGGGCCGTTTTTGGTCGCCGTGTTCGCCCTTTGGTTAGGCTGGTTGCCGGTGGGCGGCTGGGGCAGTGTGCAGCACCTCATCCTGCCGGCCTGCTGTCTGGCAGCACCATATGTGGCCTATGTGGCGCGGCTCATGCGAAATAGCCTGCTAGATGTTTTGAAGAGCGACTTTTTGCGCACTGCGCGGGCGAAGGGTCTCACGGAATCTCAGGCCCTGGTACGCCATGCCATGAAGGTGGCCATCCTGCCGGTGGTCACGTATTTAGGCCCGCTGGCAGCGCATCTGCTCACGGGTTCGATGATTGTGGAGAGTGTGTTTAACATCTCCGGTGCGGGCAGCATCTTTGTGAATGCCATCCAGAACCGCGATGCCTTCCTCCTGTGTGGTGCGGTGGTGATCTACTGCACGCTGCTCATCGTCTTTAACCTCATCGTGGACCTGCTTTACAGCGTCCTGGATAAACGCATCCAGCTCCATGGCTAAAGCTACCACCGCTACAGCTCTCAGTCGCCCGGGAGGCTGGGCCATCGTCCGGCGGAATCGCCCGGCGATGATCTCCCTCATCTACCTCAGCTTTGTGGTGCTGGTGGCCTTCACACTGCCGTTCCTGCTGCCGGAAAGTCTAAAGGCTACCAGCAGTGGCACCTTCTTGCCACCTTTGTCGTTAGGTCAAGAGCACGGCCTGCTGCACCTGTGCGGGACGGATGTGAATGGCCAGGACCTGTTTTATCGCCTGCTTACCGGGGCCCAGGTCTCCCTCGGCGTGGGCATCATCGGGGCTCTCATTTCCCTCTTCATCGGCACCAGCTATGGCATGGTGAGTGGCTTCTTTGGTGGGCGGGTGGATGCCCTGATGATGCGCACGGTGGACATGCTGTATGCCGTGCCGCGCATCCTATTCATCATGATCTTCATCGCCGCCTTTGATGGGGTGTTTAAGGACTGGCTGGACGGCACCCGCCTGTGGGCGCAGGAGCAGCAGTGGAAATCGCTGGAGGAAGTCGCGCGTTACCTCATCCCTTATTCGAAGATCCTGGTGATGATCCTTTCGTTAGGCCTGGTGGAGTGGCTGACCATGGCCCGTATCATTCGTGGTCAGGTGCTGGTGTTGCGGGAAATGACCTTTGTCACCGCCTCCCGTGCGATGGGCCAGGGGGGCTGGACGATCCTGCGCAAGCACCTGCTGCCGAATTTGAGCACCCTCATTCTGACTTACCTCACGCTGACGATCCCCGCTGTGATCCTGGACGAGTCCTTCCTGAGTTTCCTCGGGCTGGGCATCGAAGACCCCGCCGCAAGTTGGGGCTCGCTGCTCAAGGATGGGGCGCAGGTAATCAATCCGCTGGAGAGCAAATGGTGGCTGCTAGCGTTCCCGGCGCTGCTCATGTCGCTGAGTCTTTTGGCGCTGAATTTCCTGGGCGATGGGCTGCGGGATGCCTTCGATCCCAAGTCAGCGGATTGAAAAAATGTTGCTGGAATGCCGCGTCATTCGTTGACTAGGCGATTGACTTTAAGAAAGCCTGCGCCTTCTTTTCCCTGTTCGCGACCTTGGTTGTGAACTGGTGTCTCACCCCCCGCAAGTTCCTGTCCTCATGGCAAAGCCTAGCCAGCACCAACAGGGAAACTCCGCCAGCCAACGCAGCGGGGCAGGGCAGACCATCGTTGAGCTTTGCACCGTCTCTGCCTGCGGTCTGGTCTTTTGGTCGAGGCAGCGTTTTGACATTGGGTCCGAGCTGCAAATTCGTGTCCTGCGCAGTGCCATCCCGCACCTGTCCCCTCCGCAAGTCAGCGATGAAGAATGGGTGACCCTGCGTGGCTATGTGGTGGAATGCCCGGCGGTGCGGCGGCCCAGTGGCGAGCATGGTTTTCAAGTCTCGCTGCTGCTCGACAGCGCGCTGACTGCGATGACGCAGCGACCACGCAGTCGCCCCACGAAGACCTGCCCGAAGATGCGCCCCTCCTTCCCAGGGCTGCAACGCGTGGGCTTGAATTGAGGTTTCAAAATGGGCTGGAGTGAAAGCGGCTTTTCAGAACGGCTTGGGTAAAAATACGGCGTCATTGGTGTTCAACGCACAAGACCCCGCGCTACTTGTCCTTTGGGGCCATGTTGGCCGGGCCGTGAAAGGCGAGGGAGCGGTCGGTGATCCAGCGGCTGTCCTTGCCGGGTAGCAGTTTGAAATGATGCACGGTTAGGCCAGCCGTCCCGCTATCCATGCCGAAGCCCAGGCCACCGCGTACTTTTTTCACAGCACCGATTTCCGCTTTGCCCAGCCACCGCCCATCGTAGCTGACACGCAGGTGACGGGCCTCGATGACGTTGCGAATTTCCAATCTAATGGTTAGGCGTTTTCCGGGGGTGTAGGTGGCCCCTGGGTTTTCCCACAGGACGCGCCCATGGGTGTAGATGCGCCGGGTACTGAGTTCTAGAGAGCAGAGGCCGTTTTGCAGAGCTTGTTGGGAGTCCTTGGGGATGTCCACATAGAGCGGGATGTCTGGGGAGGTGGGAGTGCAGCAGATTTCCAGGTCGAAGTCCCCGCACTCCAGGAGGCCGGGGCAGATCATTTTGCCCACGCGGCCATCAGGGGTGAAAACGAAGTCCGTACCCTCCCGGTGCCACTGGTTTTTCCCCACCCGCCCGATGGACCAGAAGCGGTCCAGCACAGGGTCTATCTGCGCGGTGAGATTGATCCACGGGAGGGAGTCGCTGGCGGGCTGAGGGGCGGCAGGACGGAGCCAAAACCAGGCGGCTGTGCTGGCGGCCCCGCTGGCGAGGAGACCTGCGGCCAGGCGGCGGCGTGTCCAGGGGCTGGGTGTGGCAGCGGGCTTTTCGAGGTACAGGGAGGAGAGGTCCTGCTGCATCTCATGGACGCTGGGGTAACGCTGGTCACGATCGGTCTGTAGGGCGCGATCCACCACGCGGTCCAGGCCCGCATAGGCACCCCGCCGGAGCTGGGTGGGCAGGGCAAAACGGCCCTTGGGCAGGTGGCCGGTCAGCATCTGATAAAGCAGGACGCCCACGGCATAGACATCCGCCCGGCCATCCAGAGACAGGCCGGGTGAAAAGGCCTCGGGGGCGATGAAGTCGGGGGTGCCCACGGCCACATCGCTGAGCGTGAGGGATTCACCCTTTTGCAAAGGCTGGCGCGCGAGGCCGAAGTCCATCACCTTCACCTGGCCATCGGGGCCCACCATGATGTTGGAGGGCTTGATGTCGCGGTGGATCACGCCCTGGCTGTGCATGTAGGCCAGTGCTTCGCAGACCTGGGCGGTGATGCGGATGGCCTCATCCTGCGGCAGGGGGCCAATGCTTTTCAGCCATTGCGCCAGGTCCATGCCCTCTACCAACTCCATGACCAGAAAGGGCAGACCATCGTGAGTTTCACCAGCCTCATGCACGGTGACCACGCGGGGGTGTTTCAGCCGGGCCATGGCGCGGGCTTCCTGCTGAAAGCGCAGGCTGAAAGCAGGGTCTAGGCGGGCCAGCTCTGGCGGCAGGACCTTGATGGCCACGGTTCGTTCCAGAGCGGGCTGCACGGCGCGGTACACGGCCCCCATGCCACCACGGGCGATGAAAGCCTGCACCTGAAACTGCGGCAGGGATGCCTGCAAGGAAGCGACGGTGGGTGGCACCCAGCCGGGCACGCGTATGGGTGTGCTACCGGCCTGCCACAGCCCCTGCGCCTGAGAGTCCGTCAGCTCAGGGGTGGATGAAGGGGCTGGAGTGGCAGACATAAGGCACAGAGAAGATCAGTCACCCCGCAGGTCATAACAAACGATGCGGGTGCCGTTTTTTCGATCCAGCGATTCCGCCTGCTGGTGCACATAAAGCAGGCCGTGGCTCAGGGAGGGCAGGCTCCAGGTATTGAGGGCGTAAAAGAGCTGCGTGCGGGAGACCTCCTCACAGCCCTGGGGGGAAAGTTTCAGCGTGTGAAGGCTGCCGGTTTCCCCCAGGCAGAGGAAGCTGCCATCCACCTTCAAAAGACTGGCGCGCAGGATGCTGAGACGCACGGGTTTGCTGCGGCCCTGGGCGGTGGCAAAGGCGGCATCCTCCCACTCGATGTTTTTTCCCCACACCTCGGCCCCTGTGTCGGCATTCACACAGACGAGGCGGGAGTTGTTTTCACGCTCGCCATCGATCGCGTAGAGGTGGCCTTCGTGGTAAACGGGTGTCATCCAGTGCACGCCGATCTTTTTGGACTGCCAGACTTCCTTGGCCAGGAACTGCGCATCAAACTCCACCATCACGCCGCCTAACGGTTGATTCTTCGGGTAGCAGGTGGTGATGAAGGCGCGGTTTTTTTCTGGAACCACCACGGGGCTGCTGCCAGTGGCCTGGATATACTCCTCATCCCGCCAAGGGAAGCGGCTGTGCACGGTGCCCGTGGTGGGATCAATGCACAGCAGGCCGCCGATGGCGGGATCACTCTCTCCCCCTGCATAGATGAGCACCTTCGTCTGACCGTGCAGCTTCGCGGGAATGGGCGAGGCATAACTGGCGCCCCATTCATCCTGCACCTTCCATTTCACCGCCCCTGTGGTTAGGTCAAAAGCGGCCACGCTGACGCCTTTCGTGGCGAGTTTGGCTGCGCGATCTCGGCGATCTTCAAAGCCATCGAAAGCCTCCGCCTTGCCGCCCACATTCACGATGACGAGGCCATCTAGGATCAGAGGCGAGGAACCCGCGCCAAAGAAATCCTGCGGGACGTTGTATTCCTTCCGGAGGTCATGCGCCCACAGCAGCTTGCCGGTCTTTAAATCGTAAGCGTGGAGCTGGGAGGTCACACCCATCGTCACCACCACCCCTTCCGCGATCACGGGGCTGCCGCGGGGGCCATTGCCGAATCCGTAGCGGTCCTGATACTCGATGGGGTAGGCCTGACTCCAAAATCGCTGGCCGGTTTCCCGGTGCAGGCACTCCACGGTTTCCTGCTTTTCCAGCGCGTGGAAAATGACGCAGTAGTCCCCACTGAGGATGGGGGAGGTGTAGGCCTCGCCGGTGGTCACTTCCCACACGGGCGGCAGACCCGTCGCGGGCCAGGTTTTTAAAAGGTGGGTTTCAGGCGAGCTGGCATCATGGGCGGGGCCCAGCACGCGCGGCCAGTCACTGGTTTTCGCCCCAGCGGCCAGGGGTTTCGGCGCGTGGTGAAAGATGAGCCGATCAAAGGGCTGCGCCTCCTGGGCAGTGAGGGCTCCAGAAAACAGGTGCAGGCAGAAAAACAGTCTCGACGCTTCCTTCATGGTCACGCAGACTAAAGACCGCTATGCAAAAAGCCATCGCCATCTTCTCCTTTGCCGCCCTCAGCCTGCTCGCCTCCTGCACCAGTTGCCCCGTGGGGCACAAGACCACCGCCCAGGGCAAGGTGGAGCACGTTGTCCTCCTGTGGCTGAAAAAGCCAGGCGATGCGGCGGATCGTGCCGCCATCATCGCTGCGGCCAAAGGCTTCCAAAAGGACATCCCCGGCATCCAGCACCTCAGCGTGGGCACCCCGCTGGCCAGTGAGCGCCCGGTGGTGGACGATAGTTTCGACGTGGGTCTGGTGATGCGTTTTGCCACGCCGGCGGACCTGGCCGTGTATGAAAAACACCCCGCCCACGTGAAAGCGGTGAACGAGATCCTGAAGCCGAAGGCCAAAAAACTGCTGGTTTATGACGTGGTGGCCCAGTAGGCCGCGAATTGTCCGTCAAAACCCTTGCAGCCGGGGCCAGCGCATTTCATCACTGCGGGATGCCCAAGCCCGCACCCGTCGCCCGTCAGAACCGCCACTCGTCTCCCACCACGGGGCACGTGCCTGTGTATGATGAAGATGACCTGTCTCTGCTGCTGGAGGGGAAAGAAAACCCGCTCGTGCTCATCCTGGACTGCATCCAGGATCCGCACAACCTGGGTGCCTGCCTACGCACGGCCGATGCAGCGGGCTGTGACTGCGTGGTGATGCCCAAGGACAAGTCTGCCCCCATCTCCGACACGGTGATCCGCGTCTCCTGCGGCGGTGCTGAGAACATCCCCCTGGTGCGAGTGACCAACCTGGCCCGCGCCATGGATAAGCTGAAAAAGCTCGGCATCTGGATCGTCGGCACGGCGGATGAAACCACCAAGTCCATCTACGATCTGGATCTCAAAGGCCCCACGGCCATCGTCATGGGCGCGGAAGGCGACGGCATGCGCCGCCTGACCGGGGAGCATTGCGATTTCCTCGTCCGCATCCCCATGGTCGGTCGGGTGCCCTGTTTGAATGTGTCCGTGGCGACGGGTGTGTCTTTGTTTGAAGTGGTGCGCCAGCGGCAGGGGAAGAAGTAGGGGGCTGGCGGGTTGGTTAAAGGGTTCGTTGTTTAGCGACATCTGTACGAGTCGAAGTCCTAGACCGTGCGACCACCCCTCACCCCTGGCCCTGCTCCCCGCAAGCGGGGCGAGGGGGGACGTCTTTTCGCCTTCGTTCACCCAAGACTAAACGGCCAGCGTTCGCCCCCTCCATCCCGAGCTTCCAAAAGACCCTCCCTCTCCCCGCTTGCGGGGATGAGGCCCAGGTGAGGGGTGGTCGCAGCACGCAGGATCACGTCCGCAAAAGGTACCCTTTTCCCTCAAACGACACCTCCGCCCTCGACCCCCGAGAGCTCTCGACCGCCCCTCACCCCAGCCCTGCTCCCCGCAAGCGGGGCGAGGGGGGATGTCGTTTTGCCCTCATTTGCTTGAGACCATTCAGCCCCGTTCGCTCTCCCAAAGAGCGTACCCTATCTCCCGATTGCCGATGAGTGGCATTTGTGGAACAATGTCCAACCCCCTTCGGTGGAGGTCGCGAATTCGCTTCAAGACACCCCGGAGACAGCCCAGCAGTGGTTCAACGAGATGCATCTCATGGAAACACCCCCACGCACCATCCTGGAGCAGACCCGCATCGGTCTGGAAGCACATCAAGAGGCAACGCGCGAGATGCTGGATCTCTACCAGCGCATGGGCATCCCGGTCACCCCCGAGATGACACGCGCCCCGGCTCCTGAACCTAAGGCGCGCAAGGCCACTGCCGTGAGAAAATAACCGCAGATTTCCGCTCGACGTCGCGGCCCTCTCCCTGCTTTACTCCGGGCGATGTCTGACCCCTACGCGATTGATGCCGAACTGCAGTCTGCGACGAAACCCATCGCGGCTCTGCGCCAGGCGCTGAATGAGGTTTTATTTGGCCAGAGTGAGTTGATTGAGCTGGTGCTCTGCGGTGTCATCGCCCGTGGTCACGTGCTCTTGGAAGGTCTGCCGGGCCTGGGCAAAACGGAGCTGGTAAAGGGCCTTTCCAAAGCGCTGAATCTCACCACCCGGCGCGTGCAGTTCACGCCGGATCTGCTGCCGGGCGACATCACGGGAAATCCGGTGTTGCAGGAGGTGGATGGGCGGCGCGAATTTGTCTTCCAGCCAGGACCTATTTTTACCAACTTGCTGCTGGCGGATGAGATCAACCGCGCGTCACCAAAAACCCAGTCCGCCCTGCTGGAGGCCATGCAGGAGCGGCGCGTGACGGTGCTGGGCCACACCCACACCTTGCCAGATCCTTTCTTTGTGCTGGCCACGCAAAACCCCATCGAGCTGGAAGGCACCTACCCGCTGCCGGAGGCGCAGGTGGACCGCTTTCTCTTCAAGCTGGAGGTGCTGCGCAACAGTGCGGAGACCCTGGCGAAGATCGTGATGCATCGTGAGTTAGGCGTGGAGCCCAGTGTGCCCACCGTCACCACGCGGGAGGAGTTTGCCCACATCCAGCAGACCGCCCGGCGCATTTACCTGCCGGAGATCGTGGCGGACTACATTGCCCGTCTGGTGGATGCGACACACCCGGGGCAATCCAAGGCAGCGGAAGGCGTGCGCTATGGCGCTAGCCCGCGTGCCGCACTGAGTCTGGCCTCCGCGGTGAAAGCCCGCGCGCTCATGCATGGGCGGCCGAATGCGAGCTTCGAAGATGTGCAGGCTCTGGCTCCGGCGGTGCTGAATCATCGTGTGCTGCTGGACTACACGGCCCGCATGGATGGCCGCAGCAGTGCCAGTGTGGTGCGGGCCATCCTTGCCGAGGTGCCTGTGCAAAATCTCGCCACCCCGCGCACCCTGAAGGAGGCCGCATGAAATTCTGCTTTTCTCGTTACTCTTTCCTGCTCGCCTGCCTGCTGCTCGCGCCCATGGCGCAGGCTCAGGAAAACCTGGCCGATGCACTGCTGGATCCCCGGAATGGCACGCGGCTGGAGGTGCGCAGCCTTTTTGATCCCATGCCGCCCTCGGGCTATGTGCCGCTGCGCATCGTGGCCACGAATGGCACGGCCCGGGATGCGGTGTGGCGGTTGGATTTCAGCTCAAGCACGACGGACTACCGGAGGAACAATGTGCATGCCAGCACGCTGTCTCTGCCCATCCCAGCAGGGTCCACCCAGACCGCTGTTTTCCTGGCCCCGCTGGCCGTGGACTATGGGGACAGCGGCTACGGCAGTAATAGCCACAGCTTTACGGGCGCGCTCACAGGCCCATACCCTTACACCTTTTCCGGTCACAACAATCGCACCGCCGGTTTCCCTGCCATCGCCATCAGCAAAACCCTGGCCGATAGCAGCCTGCCGCGCCTGAATGACGACCTGGAGCGTCGGCAAAAAGCAGCCAGTTCTTATGGGCGCAGTGATCACATCTTTGGCAGTCGGTTCACCCCTGCGGACTTGCCGGAGGATTGGCTGGCCTTCAGCGGTTTTGATTACGTGCTGCTCACGGATACGGAATGGCAGAGCCTGAAGTCCGGAACCCGCAATGCGCTTTTGCAATGGGTTCGGTTAGGCGGGAAGCTGCATTTTTACGCCATCAGTCTTCCTGCTCCAGGACTGCCGAAGGAGGATGAAACGCACTCGCTGGGGCAGATCAAGTCCTTTACTTGGAATGGCAGCCTCCTGCCCGCGTATGACACCGTGGGGCGTTACTGGAATGAACCGGAGCGTTGTGAGCACCTGCGCAATGATCATGCTCGCGGCAATGAAGCGTGGGCGCTGCTGGAGGCCCTTGTGGCACGCCAGTTCAACTCCTGGCAGGTGCTGCTTTTTTTGGTCATCTTCGGCGTGCTGGTGGGCCCGGTGAATCTTTACGTGCTGGCACCGTCCGGCCGCAGGCATCGCCTGTTTTTCACCACGCCCTTGTTATCTCTGGGGGCCAGTGCGGTGATGGTGGGCCTCATTCTCATCCAGGACGGGATGGGAGGTGTGGGAGCACGTGTGGTCTTCATCAATGTGGAGCCCTCCGAGACCACCGCCTACGTCACCCAGAAGCAGATCAGCCGCACGGGCGTGCTGCTGGGCGCAGGATTTGAGCTCAAGCAGCCCGCCCTGGTGGAGCCCCTGGCGCTGCCTGCCTCCGAATGGGTGAAGCTGCAAAACACCTCCAACTCCCAGCCGGTGAATCTCAACCAGGAGGGTGCTGCGCGGGGTGGAAACTTTTTCCAAAGCCGGGCCGAGCAGGCGCAGATGATCCGCGCCGCCGTCTCCACGCGCGCCCGCCTGGAAGTGCAGCCGGGAGCGACGCCGGATGCCGCGCCCACCATCGTTTCGGCCCTCGGATTCACCCTGGAGGAAATGTTTTACGCAGGTCCAGACGGCACGATTTGGTCGCTGAAATCACCTCTCGCCACCGGCCAAAAAGCGGAACTGGCGAAGGTGCAGCCTAACCAGCTTTTGGACTGGTGGAAGAAACACTACCCCCTGATCAAAATCTGGGAATTGCACAAGCTGACCTCCGTGCTGCCTAACCATTTCTTCGCTACGGCTAAAGCTGCCCCCGGCTTCACCCAAGAGACCCTTTCCTCCATCCGCTGGCAGGAGGATCAAGTCCTCGTTTACGGCAGCGTCACGCCCCCCTGATCATGCACCAGACCTCCCATCCCCCCGCGGAAATGGACCGCAGTCAGCCCGCCATCGTGGTGGAAAATTTGCAGCGCTCTTTCGGCGCTTTGCAGGCCGTGCAGGGCGTCTCCTTCAGCATCGGTCATGGCCAGGTGGTGGGCTTTGTCGGGGCCAATGGTGCAGGCAAGACCACCACCATGCGCATCTTGGCCACGCTGGATTACCCCAATGAGGGCACGGTGAAAATCGGCGGGCACAATGTCGTCCACTACCCGGATAAAGTGCGTCGTTTGTTAGGCTGGATGCCGGATAGCTTCGGCACCTATGAGCACATGACCGTGCTGGAGTACCTGGACTTTTACGCCCGCGCTCTGGGCTACAAGGGGCAGGAGCGGCTGAAGCGCATCCAGGAGGTGATGGACTTCACCGACCTCACGCCGCTGGCGGATCGCATGAGCAACAAGATGTCCAAAGGCCAGACCCAGCGCCTGTGCCTGGGGCGCTCTCTTTTGCACGATCCGCAGATCCTCATCATGGACGAGCCCGCCGCCGGGCTGGACCCCAAGGCGCGTGTGGAGCTGAAGCAGCTCATCCGCATCCTGGCGGAAGAGGGCAAGACCATCCTCATCAGCTCCCACATCCTCAGCGAGCTGGGGGAGATGTGCGATAGCCTCCTGTTCATTGACAAAGGCCGCATCGTTCACCATGGCGATGCCGAGTCCATGACCCGTGGCAGCGCCGCCACAGCGGAGACGCTGGTGACCGTGCAGGTGGTGGGAGATCCCGCCAAACTCGTGCAGTGGGCCCTCACCGCGCCCATGATCGAGGTGGTGGAGGAAACCAAACGCGGCGCCCGCCTGCGCGTACTATCTGTCGAAGAAGGGACGCTAGCCGGGGTCCTGCGCCGAATGATAACCGATGGTCTCCAGGTTACCGACTTCCACCGCGAAGAGCGCAAGCTCGAAGATGCCTTCATTGACATGCTGGGGCAGATTGACAAAGGCACCTTCAAAGGCGACACGCCATAGCATGTGCAGTGAGCATGCAGCAGAGCGGGCCCGGCACCCGCATTCACTCCCAGAGCGGCTCCTTGGCCTCTCGGTGCTGTGGTTATGCTGCCTGAGCTTCGCCACCCTCGCCCCAGCGCAAGATGCCACCGCAGGCTACAGCCTCCGGGAGGGCGGCGTCACCGTCATGGTGACAGGGGCTGATGCCGCCATGTGGAATGACCTGGACAGCATGCTGAAGGATCAGCTCACCCTCTCCGGCAGCACTGCGCCCAGTGAACCCCTGGCCGATGACCTCGCCTTTTTCACCCGTCAGCACTACATCCGCGAAGGCTGGCCCGAGGCCGAAGTGCGCTGGGAACTGAAGGGCGGCGCCATCACCCTGGCCATCAATACGGGCGTGCAAAAACGCGTGGGCGAGATCACCTGGCGCGGGGAACTCATCGTGCCAGAGGAAGAGCTGCGCACCTTTCTCCTGCGTCCCAGCATTGAAAAAGAAGGCGCGGATAAAACCCACCCTGTGTGGGTGGATAGCGAGCTGCAAAGCGGCACCGGCCTGGTGCAGCGCCGCCTGCGGGCCGAGGGGTACCTCCAGGCCCAGGTCACCTTTCTCCCAGACCCCATCACGGGTAGCGATGGCCTGCGCGACATCGTCATGGAGGTGAAAGCGGGCCCGCGTTTCACCTTCGGCAGTGTGGACTTTTCCGGGGCCCCGGTGGAGCTGGAAAAGAAGACGCGCGGCCTCATCGCCCAGACGCCCGGCCTGCCCTTCAATGAAGCTCGCGTGCAGCAGATCGAAGGTCAGCTCAACAGCATCGCCAAAGAGGCAGGCTGGCTCAATTCAGCCACCGTTTCAGATTACAAACTGGGCCTGCAAGGCGGCACGGTGGATGTCGTCATCCGCATGACTCCTGGCGAGCGCGTGCGCGTGGCGCAGATCGTCCCGCACCCCGACTTTAGCCGCGGCTCCAAGCGTGTGCTGACGGCGGGCTTTCGCGAGGCCGAGGGCAAATATTACATCGCCGAAGACCTGGACGTCATGTTCAAGCGCGCGCTGGATACCGGCATGTTTGCCCGGCTGGATGTGGAGCCGCAGTTGCAGCCCGGCATCAGCCCCGCCCAGGCGGATCTACGCATCACCGGTGAGGAGACGAAACCCAAGACGCTGGGGTTTGAACTCGGCTTTGATACCTTCCTCGGCCCACAGGCCGGGGTGAACTACCGGAACACGAATTTCCGTGATCAGGGAAATACCCTGGCCGCTGAACTGAACTGGAGCACTGCCGGTCCCCTGGGCTCTCTCAAGCTCACCAACCCCGCCATTTTTAATTCGGGTTATGCCAGCTCCATCCAGCTCGCGGTGGAAAATTTCAATCTCTTCGAATACTCCCGCTACGGCACCAGCCTGAATCTGGAGCTCTCCCGGCGGGCCAGCAAACACTTCACCTACACCGTCTTTGCCGGCGTCTCCGCGAACACCGTCTCCACCGATGTCCTCACCGATGCCGAAATCGGCCCGGATACCTACACCCTCGGCAGCCTGGGTGGCAGCATGATGCTGGACTACCGCGACAGCCCCGTCCTACCGCGCAAAGGCTGGTTTGTCAGCGCCCGCCTGGAGTCCACCATGGATGTCATGGGCTCCAACGTCAGCTACATGCGCACGGACCTGCGCGGGGCATGGTATCGGCCCATCACCAAGAAATTTCGCTTCGCCGCTGGGGCGGCCTTGCTCAGCATCCAGGGCGCTGCCGCCGAGGAACTGCCCATTGATTCCCGTGTCTTCAATGGGGGGCCTAACAGCGTGCGTGCCTTTGCCGAGCGTGAACTGGGCCCCGTGACCAATGGTGGCACCCCGCTCGGCGGCACCTCGGCCCTGTTTGCCAGCGCTGAGTTCAGTTACGAAATCTACCCCAACCTCGAACTCGCCCTCTTTGGCGACATCGGCAGCCTGGGCCGTGGCAGCAACAGCAGCGCCTTCGATTACTCCTCCGACTTCCGCCCCGCCATCGGCGCCGGGTTACGCTACAAGCTGCCCTTCGGCCCCATCCGCCTGGACTACGGCCACAACGTCGGCAAACGAGAAGGCGAAAGCGGCGGCATGCTGCACGTCACCGTCGGTTTTGCCTTTTGAGTCATGGCAGGGTCAGACAGCGGGAGATCCTCGTCCGCGTCGGAGGGGCGTGAGAATGGAAGCCTGATCGAGCACGGCGCGAGGATTCAAGACGTGACGGCATCCTGCCTTCAGCTTTGGAAATAGACATCTCCATCTGCGGCAAACAACGCACCGCTCCACCGCCCTAGACCGGTCTAACTAAAAGCCCGGACACCTTGCGGCATCCGGGCTTCATTGAAAGGCTTGTGAAAGCGATTTACTGGAGCGTCACGGCTCCATCCAAAACTTCCACGCGGAAGGCGGCGAGGTCACCGGCGTCTTTGCCGATCACCACACTTACCGGATGCGTGCCCGCAGGCAGGTCGAGCGTGATCTCAGGGGCGATCTCTTTCACCGTCACATCGCCCACCACCACTTCTACCGCCTTGGTGCTGCTGAGGCCCAGCTTGACCTTGCCGGGGCTGTCCAGTTTCAGGCTGAATTGGATGATCTTGGGGAACCAGGGGTACATTTTGATCTGCTGGACCTCGCTCAGCGGTACTTCCCCACTCACCTGAGAGAAGAGGAGCTGCCACGGGTAGCTGCCGTCTTTCTCATGCAGCGCAGGCAGGCCCACGTGGCGCACGTGATCCACTGCCTCCTGGGTCATCGTGCCCATGACGCGCCAGGTACGCACGTAGCGGTTCGGTTTGATCTTGTAATCACCCTCGCGGCCCAGTTCGGAAAGGAACCGCACGAGGTCCACAAACTCATCTTCACGCAGGCTGGCCGTGAGGCCCGGAGGCATCATGCTGGCGGGGCTCATCTGCCGACTGGCGATCTGGGCCTTCGGCACTTTCTGCATCTGGTTGGAAGGATCACGAATGATGACTTCATCCCCGCCGTCCTGTACCAACCCACCACTGATGACCTTGCCATCGTGCGTGCCAATGATGATCATGTGGTAGCCTTCTTTGATCTTCTTGCTGGGTTCCAGCAGGCTCTCGATCAAGTAATCCACCGGGGCACTGCCGCCGATACTCACGAGGTTAGGCCCCAAAACGCCACCCGCATCGCCGATGGCGTGGCAGCTCTGGCAGAGCAACTGCTGACGGCGATAGATCTGCTCCCCACGGGCCGCATTGCCCTGGTCCTTCACCTTCGCCACCAGTGTGGCCATCTGTTCAGGCGTCAGGGATTGGTTCATCTGCTTCACCCCACCGGCCGTGCGTAGCGCATCTTCCAGCGGGCCTTTGATGCCGCGAGTGGACACCATGCGGATGGCCTCCACAGCCACGTAGTCGGGGATGGTCTTGCCTTCCAGTTCCTTCGCCAGCACACCGGGGAGCTGTTTGTTTTTCAGGAACGCAGTCAGGATCGGAGCGGCTTCTTCAGCGGTCTTCGCCGTGGCGAAAAACTCGATGGCGCGCTGGGCAGCGATCTGCGGCCCCGTATCGGTCAGGCCCTGGACAGCCAGGCTGCGTAGGCCCGCCTGTTCCTGGAACACTTGATTGAAGAAGTCACGCGACTTGGCTCCGCCCAGTTTCGCCAGACCCTGCACTGCGCCATCGCGGATCGCCGGGATCGTGTCCGGTTTCACCAGGATGCTCTGCAATGTTTCACGGGCAGATTCGATCTTCCACGCACCCGCCAAAATGGTGGCGCGGTGGACGATCTCAGCGCGTGGGCTCTGCAACCAAGCAGTGACGATGGCCTCGGCTCCCTCAGGTTTCACCGCGCGGGTGCTGCCAGCTTTCACCAGGGCATCCATGAGGCCCACCACTTTGTCCGCCATGGCAGGGTCATTCACCAGTTCGGCGATTTCACGTGCCTGAGCGGCATCGGCTGCATCGCCCGCCATCGCCATCACAGCGGCAGCGTCGTCAGCCGCCAGTTTGCCCGCTTTGAGAGACACTAGCAGCGGCTTCAGCGCATCGCTGCGGCCTGTGGCCTTCATCGCATAGACGAGGTGCTTGGGGTTATCGTTCAGCTTTAGGTCACCCTTCAGGGCCAGCGGCATCCACACATCCGCCTGCTCACGGGCGGTGAGTTCCAAAAGGAAGTCCAGGCTTTCATCCATGTTTTGATCCAGCACCTTCAGGGCCAGCTCAAAGGCCTTGGGCTGGCGCATGTCTGAAAGCACTGACAGGGCCCACAGGCGCACCTGCGCGTTCTCATCGGCCACGCCTTTTTTCAGCAGTTCCATCGCATCCGGCAGCTCGCGCCAGCGGTGGGAGAGGATGCGCAAGGCAGCGGCACGCACACGGGCATCCGGGCTGGCATACAGATCACGCCACAGCTTCGGAGAAAAACGGTTCAGGCCCTCACGTGCCCAGGCCACTTCCAGCAAGGTGTGCCAGTAATCAGGAGCCGCTTTGTCCAGCGTATCCGGCCAGGTCTTTAGCACAGGGATGACCTCTGCCACACCGCGAGCGCGCAGCTCTTGCTTGGCAAAATGGCGCGTCCATTTGCGGTTGCTCTTCAGCATTTCCAAAAGCTCCGGCACGGGCGCACCGACGATCTTCGGCATCACGCTCAGCGGGCGACCTTTCGCCGTGACCCGCCAGATGCGGCCATGGACGAGATCGCGACGCGGGTCGCGGAAGTCCACTTCGCCGTGCTGAATGATCGGGTTGTACCAATCGGCAATGTACAGCGCGCCATCGGGCCCGACACGAATGTCAATGGGGCGGAAAGCGCGGTGATTGGAGGCCAGCACATCGGCTTCCTGCTTGGCCACGTAGCCACTGCCACTCGGTGTGACCTTAAAACGATTCACGCGATTGCCACGGAAGTCATTCGTCACCCAGGTGCCCTGCCATTCTTCGGGCCAATGTGGATCATCCAGCACATCCAGACCGCACTGCTTCGGCTGGCCGGGGCTCATGCCGCTGAGGGTCCGTTTGGCCCCAGGGGAAGTTTTGAAAACACTGCCTGGGAAGATGTAGTTCAGGCCCTCACCGCCCGCACCATCTGTGGCGAAGGACTGGCCCCACTGGTCAAATTCATAACCCCATGGATTGATGAGGCCTTTGCTGATGACTTCCAGGCGGCGCGTTTCCGGGCGGAATTCCCACACCCCACCGCCCATGAGACGGCGCACGCCGTGCGGGGTCTCGATGTGGCTGTGAATGTAGATGGACTGGAGGAAGGACAGCAGCCCCTCTGGCGTGTGCCGCATGGTGTGCAGCAGGTGGTGCGTATCCTCGGTGCCAAAGCCGCTGAGCACCACGGTGCGTTCATCCGCCTTCAGATCCCCATTCGTGTCCTTGAGAAACAGCACTTCCGTCGAGTTCGCCACGTAGGCCCCGCCATCGCCCGGGATCACCCCTGTGGGGATGTGCAGATCTTCCGCAAAGACGGTGGACTTGTCCGCCTTGCCATCGCCATCGGTATCTTCCAGCACGACCACTTGATCCTTGGTCGCATCGCCCGGTTTGATCTGCGGGTAGGTGGAGCTGCTCACCACCCACAGGCGGCCCTGGGCATCCCAGTTCATCTGCACCGGTTTAGCGATCATGGGCTCCTGCGCCCAAAGTGTCACTTCCAGCCCCTCGGGCACGACGAAACCTGCCTTCTGCACTTCAGGGTTCGGATCAGGCAGATCAGAAGCGGACTTGGGCTGGGAGGCCCAGGCAGCGCCGGTGCAGAGCAAAAGAGAAAGGGTGAGGCGACGGGACATGACGGTGGGATGGCGAGTAAACTCGGAGCCGGGAGGAGGGTCAAGGCTTCTCCAACGAATCGAAGGCTAAAAATTACGCCCCTCACCGCCCTCTCATGCAGCCCTTTCGCCTGAATCTGGGGCCGAAGAAGCCGCGCGCCGCATTTTCAGCATTCCCTTTCCGCCACTTGCGTGTATTTCGTGCGCCCATGCGCTACTGGCTGCTCAAATCCGAACCCGACGTTTTCTCCTTCGACGACCTGAAAAAGCGCCCGAAGAAAACCGAACCCTGGAACGGCGTACGCAACTACCAGGTGCGCAACATGATGCGCGACGAAATGGCCCTGGGCGACCTCGGTTTCTTCTACCACAGCAGTTGCCCCGTCCCGGGCATCGCCGGCATCGTCAAGATCGTCAAAGAAGCCTACCCCGACCACACCCAGTTTGATCCCTCCTCGGAATACTTCGATCAGGGAAGCAAGCAGGAAGAACCCCGCTGGCTGATGGTGGATGTGAAATGGGAAGCTGCCTTCAAGACCTTCGTCTCCCTGGAAATGCTGCGTGCCGAGCCCGCCCTGGCCGACATGCTCATCCTCCGCAAAGGCAACCGCCTCTCCATCACCACCGTGGAGCCGAAGCACTGGGAAAAGATCTGCGAGCTGGGAGGGCTGTGAGGTGGATTGGAGCCTTACTTCTCCACACTCACATCCTTCACACTGACGGTCCCAAAGCTGAAGCCGATGCTCAAATTGGTCTTGGGGCGTGCGAGGCTGGCATGCTCATAGGTCTGCTCGAATTCGCCAATCTTCACCGTGGCCTTCGTTCCCTTTAAGGTCACCACCACGGGGACCCAAGCACCGGGCTTCAGAGCCGGGCCTTCCGTCCCCAACGAGATGGATTTGTGATCCTTCGAATCTGCTGGGAAGGCGCGAATACCCGTGCTCTTCGGACCCGTGACAAACCGAAAGATGTGCCCCTCCGCTCCATTCGAGGTGAAGACCAAACTCTTCACCGCCGCATCCGCCTGGTAGCTGAATCGGATTGTGGCATCCTCATACCCAAGATCATAGAAGATGATGGGGCCGTGGTTTTTGAACTTTTTATAGAGCTCATCATCCTGGGTGCAGGTGGCTGTGCGGTCTGCGAACTTCCACTCACCTCGTGAGGCCTTGCGGCTTTCCAACTTGGCATTCGCAAAATCATCCTTCAACAGCGCCTCGCCGGCAAAAAGGCTTGAGGACAGTAGAAGAGCTGAAAAAATAAGTCGTTTCGTCATAATCGGTTAGGCTAAAATAAATCAAGGCAGCTTCTTCACCACGCCATCGAAGCCCGCCCGCACGGTGCCATCGGCGCTGATGAGGGGTTGAGGATTCGCCACACGGCCCAGCGGGCGCACGCCTGGGGCATCGGGCCCATCCAGGCCCAGGTCACCTTTCATCGCGTCCGCCAGGGCACGCAGACGTTTGACTTCATCCGGGTATTGAGCCGCGACATTTTTCTCCTCAGCGATGTCCTGGCCCAGGTGATACAGCTCCCCCTTCTCCAGGTGAAGCTTCCAAGGGCCGCCGCGAACAGCCTGCAACTGAAAGCCTCGGTAGTAATGAAACACGTCATGCCCGCTCGCACCTTTTTGGCCGTGAAGCAGGGGCGAGAGATCTTTGCCATCCAGCATGCGCGTGGGCAGTTTGGCTTCAGCCAGGGCCGCAAAGGTGGGCAGCCAGTCCATGTGGCTGGTGACCTCTTCCGTCCGTGAGCCTGACGGCACCTTCCCCGGCCACCACGCCAGCGTGCAGACGCGGATGCCGCCCTCGTAGGTCTGGCCTTTGCTGCCACGCAGGGGTTGGTTGTTTGAACCATGGGGAATCGAGCCCCCATTGTCACTGGTGAAGACGACCAGCGTGTTCGTGTCCAGCTTCAGCTCCCGCAGCACGTTCAGTACCTGGCCCACACTCGCATCCACCTCCTGCGCCCAGTCGCCTAACAAACCATTCGGCGACTTGCCCATGAACTCTTTCGAGGGATAAAGCGGGAAATGCACCGCGGTGTGCGGCATGTAGATGAAGAAGGGGCCGTCCTTGTTCTGGCGGATGATGTCACACACCTTGTCCGTGTAGCGCTGCGTCACCGTGAACTGCTCCGCCGCCTTCACCCGCTCGATCACGTTGTGATTCTCCAGCAAGGGCAGTGGTGGCTGCGTGGGGCCCTTGATCCCCGTCTCATCATTCACGGCCGGCGCTTTCTTTTTTGCCTGTCCTTTTGGCTGCGGCAGCGGCTTGCCTGGATTGCTCTTGGAACCATCGTCCCCAGGTCCCATGTCATTGGAATAGGGGATGCCATAGTAGCTATCGAAACCCTGCGCCGTGGGCAGAAACTCAGGCTGGTCCCCCACATGCCATTTGCCCACGCAGGCGGTTTGATAGCCCGCTTCCTTCAAAACTTCAGCGATCGTCGTTTCATCGGAACTCAGGCCCACCGCCGCGCCCGGGAACAGCACATGCGGGATCGGCAGCACCCGTTTGGGGTAGCAGCCCGTCAGCAAAGAAGCCCGCGAAGGACTGCACACCGGGGCCGCATAGTGACTGGTCAGCTTCATCCCCTCCTTCGCCATGCGATCCAGATGCGGCGTGGCATTGCTGGAGCCAAACGGCCCAATATCGGCATAACCCAGATCGTCAATGTTGATGAGGATGAGGTTAGGCTTCGCAGCGCTAAGCAAGGCACAGGGAAGCAGAACAAGAGCGGAGAAAAACAGACGGCGCAAACTCATGGAACGCACATCAACGATGCAAAACCGCAGGGCTTGCAGGAACTTCACCGACTGTCTTTTTAAATCCAACGATGCACCCGGCTATCCAGCTGGAACACTTGCCCGCTGACGTTTTCCATGGTGTGCAGAAAGGCGATGAAACGCGCGGCGTCATGCGGGGTGTTGAGTCGTCCCAGGGCATGAGCGGCCTCAATTTTCGGACGTTGTTTCTCCAGCAGTGGCTGGCTCATTTTCGTCTCCAGAAAACCGGGCAGCACACAGTTAGCGCGGATGTTTCTCGGGCCGTATTCTGCCGCTAAACTTTGGGTCAGCGCGATCAAACCCGCCTTCGCCGCCGCGTAATTCGCCTGGCCTGCGGGGCCCGACAAGGCGCTGAAGGAACCGATCGTTACGATGTGCCCCTGGCGCTGCTTGACCATGATTTTGAGCGCAGCCTGAGCGGTGAGAAACGCCCCTTTCAGATGCACCTGCAGGACATCGTGAAAGTCACTCGCCGTCATTTTCAACAGGCTGGCATCGCGCAAGAAACCGGCATTGTGAATGAGTAGGTCCAAGCGTGGCAGCGCCCCCATGACGGCCTGCACCTGGGCCTTGTCCGTCACGTCCATTTGCGAGCGGCTCGGCGCATGCACTTGCCATCCCTGGCCTTCCAATTCAGCACGAAGGGCCTGGGCCAAATCGCCCTCGCCACCGGTGATGAGGGCGATGGGGGAAGCGAGGGGAGCCGGATCTTGGGAAGGCACGTGAGCGAAACTTTAAGGCGCGTCTTCCTTGGCTGGCAGGGCACGCGGCACATCCGGCGGGGCCACGGGTTTGGCCTTGGCCTGAAAGGAATCAAACACAAGCACCCCCTTCAGCGCATCCACCGCGCGCTCTAGTTGGCGGTCGCCCAGATTGGCGATCTCGATGGCCGCCGCCTCGCCCGTGCCATGGTTGTTGCGCCACTTGGCCACCTTCATTTCTTCATCGGTGGTGAGAACAGACACAATGTTAGGCTCCACCCCATGTTCATGGATGGTGCGATGGCTCGGCGTGTAATACTTGGCCGTCGTGAGACGCATCGCGGCCCCGTTTTTCATCGGCAAGATGCTCTGGACGGAGCCTTTGCCAAAACTGGTGGTGCCCACGACGATGGCGCGTTTCAGATCCTGCAAAGCCCCTGCGGTGATCTCTGCCGCGCTGGCGCTGCCGTGATTGATCAGCACCGCGATGGGGTAACGGCGTGGCTTTTTGCCATCGCGTGAGGGCGTGCGGTAAGGCGGCGGATTTTGCGAGGCGATGCGCCCCTCCGTCGTCACCACCACTGTGCCTTCAGGCAAAAACTCGCCACACACTGCCACGGCACTGTCCAGCAGGCCGCCGGGGTTGTTACGCAGGTCCAGCACAAAGGCCTGCATGCCTGCTTTCTCCAGTTCATCCAGCGCTTCACTGAGATCCCGCGCCGTGGACTGCGCATACTGTGAGATGCGGGCATAACCTACTTTGTAATCACCTGCCAGCTTCGGCACCAGCAGCATGGACTCGTGCACAGAGGTCTCGGTGAGTGTTTCACGCACCAGATTGAACTCCAGAAACTGCCGCGTGCCAGGGCGGCGCACGGTGAGTTTCATGCTGTCGCCAGCCTTGCCTTGCAGGAGTTGCACCGCCTCGGCCACGCCCACGCTGTCCGTCAGCACATCGCCGATGCGCACCATCTGGTCTCCGGCCAGCACCCCAGCACGGGCAGCGGGGCCGTCATCGCGCACGGTGATGATTGTCAGCGTGCCGTCCCGTAAGGAAACGGTGATGCCCACGCCTTCGGAGGTATCGCTCTGCTCCCGCTGCATGTCCTCAAAGAGGCTGCGGCCCATGTATTCGCAGTGTGGATCCAGGCGGCGCAGCATGCCTTCCAGTGCGCCCTCCACCAGTTCCTCATAGGTGATCTTGGACTCATCCACATAACTCTGGCGGATGGTTTCCATGGCCCGGGTCAGCAGCTCCATCTGCCGGTAGGCATCCTGCGGCGGCGGTTTGGGCGCTGGGGTCGGCGGCTTCACCGCAGCGGCTTTCGCGGGCGCGTCCTCCTTTTTAGGAGCGGCAGGGGTGGTGGCGGCAGGCTTGGGGGGCGTTGGAGCGGCAGGGGCGGGTGCGGCCACCGGGCTGGCTGCCTGGAGGCTGAGGCCTGCGGCCAAGTAGATGCAAGGAGCCAAAACAATGCGCATGGGAAAACAGTGCATCATCCGCAGCCAAAGCGACAGAGGAAAAATACCCCCCTGCCCCAGACTTCGGGTCCCCACAAACTTCCTCCATCTTCCCATTGAAAAACAGGGCTCTGGCGACGTTTTATCCCCATGGATTTCTCCGCCCCTCAGCCGCTCCTCCCCCACACGGGCCCGCGCCCGATTCCCCGTGGGGCTACCCCAGAGCAGCCTGCCCCCTCGCTGAACCGCCGTGGATTCATGAGCCGTCTCAGCCTCGCCTCCATGAGCGCCGCGCTCGGGGCCGAGATTGTGTTTGGCGACCAAATGCCCGCTGGGCTCGTCCCCGCTGCTCTGGCCCAAAGCGCAGCCCCTCAGCCCATCCTTGGTAAAGAAGCTCTCTCGGTCTTTAACAATCGCCCCCTCGTCGCCGAAACGCCCGCCCACCTGCTGGATGACGAGATCACCCCGGCCAAATACCTCTTCGTCCGCAACAACGGCCTGGCCCCTGCGCCCGAGCAGTTGAACCCCGAAAACTGGACCCTGGAAATCGCCGGCGAAAGCTGCGTGAAACCCGTCACGCTCACCCTCAAGGAGCTGAAGGAAAAATTCACCCACCACACCCTGCAGATGGTGCTGGAATGCGCCGGCAATGGCCGCAGTGAATTCAATCCCCCCGCCACGGGCAATCAATGGACCACTGGCGGAGTCGGCTGCCCGACCTGGACGGGCGTTCGCCTGCGCGATGTCCTGGAGCACGCTGGCATCAAGCCCGACGCCGTTTACATCGGCTACTACGGGGCCGATTTGCACCTCTCGGGCGACATCAAAAAGTCCGCCATCTCTCGCGGTGTCCCCATCAAAAAAGCGCTGGAGGATGAGTCCCTCCTGGTCTTTGCCATGAACGGCGAAGATCTACCTCTGGAAAATGGTCACCCGCTGCGGCTGATGTTCGGTGGCTGGGCCGCCTCCACCTGTGGCAAGTGGGTGAAGCGCATCGTCATCCGCGACCGCGAGCATGATGGGGAAAAAATGAAGGGCCACTCCTACCGCATGCCGCGTTATCCCGTGGCCCCCGGCACCAAGGTCCCTGCCGAGGACATGGACATCATCGCCGCCATGCCCGTGAAGTCTCTGGTCACCTTCCCCAAGTCTGGCAGCACCCACCCCACGGCAGATTTCCTCAGCATCCGAGGTCACGCCTGGACAGGTGAAGGCGACATCAGCGAGGTGCACGTCTCGCTGGATTTCGGCATCACCTGGCATGAGGCGGATCTACGCCCCGCGAGCAATCGCTACGCCTGGCAGCACTGGAAGGCAGAGCTGAAACTGCCCCAAAAAGGCTACTACGAGATCTGGGCACGCGCCACCGATAGCCAGGGCCGCAGCCAGCCCATGGTACTGCCCGGCTGGAACCCTGAAGGCTACCTCAACAACACCTGCCACCGCGTCGCCATCCAGGCCGTCTAGCCATGAACGCTCTCTTCCGCAGTCTCGCCCTCGCCCTGCTCTGCCTCCCAGCTTTGCAGGCGGAAGATGTGCCGCTTGATCCCGCCACCGGCATGAAGATGGGCCCTGACTGGGAGATCGTGCGAAACCACTGCATCATCTGCCATTCCTCCCAGACCTTCCTCCGCCAAAAAGCCACCGAGGCCAACTGGACCTCCGTCCTCACCTGGATGCAGACCAATGGCGGCCTGTGGAAACTGGAACCCGACGTGGAAAAAAAGATCGTCCAATACCTGGCCACCCACTATGGCCCGGGTGATACGGCTAACTACCGGCGTGCCCCCATCCCCGCCACGCTCATGCCGCCAAATCCCTACGCCAGCGAGGCCAAGCTGGAAGCCGAGGCCAAAAAACAACAAGGCCTCATAACCCCGCCGGCGAAGTAAACGATTCCACCTGCCCAGACGGGCCCCTGAAAGGAGTGCTGGAAACCCGCAATCAGTCGCGGTTGCTAGCCCCTGGGATTCGATGCCGGACCGCAAGGGCCGACCCATGGAGCGAGCCCCGGGCTGAATCCTGCGGGAGGTGGAGCGCTGGAGGCTTCATGGCATCGCCTCAAAGATTTCGCCCTGGGGTTGGACCTCGAGGGAATCGCTGCTGGTGGGGGTTTGATGGAGAGGCAAAAGGCCTCGCGAATCTTTTTTTCATGAATCTGCGCAAGTTCGCCGAGCGGCCTGCATCTGCGCTGTGAACGAAGGCCCGACGGTGGGCCGAAACAGTCTGCAAAATCCAGCTTCACAAACACACACGCTCATGAAAACGAAACGTTCCTTCCTTCTCCATCTCGGGACTCTCCTGGCTTTGTCCTTCGGCCTGGCTAACCAACTATCGGCTCAAAATGTGGTATCGCCCAAAGGCATCCCGGTCATCACCTCCTATGTGCCTTCCGGAGCCCCAGCAGGTCACTCGGTGTTGGCGAACCTCGAAGTCGATAGCACCACCTTTGGCGGGGCGGTGAACGGGGAAGTGCGGACGGTGACACACATCCAATTTCGCACATCCCTGGGCATGGCGGTTTCGGCACCGGTGACCTATGTATCGCCCAAGCTGATCCGATTCACCATTCCTTCGACGGCCATCACAGGTCCGACGACGCTGGTGAATGGCAGCCTTTTTAACAGCCGCACGCAGCCCAGTTTCTCAGTGGTGGCCTTTGCCCAGCGGCCACGTGGATTCACGATCATCAACTCGGCCCAATGGGGTGTGAGCAGTGTGAAGACAGGCACCACGGAACTGCTGCCTGCGAACACCACGCTGCGCACAGGTGCGGCCCATTTCTTCCCCCGCATCCTCACGGCGAATCGCCCGCTGCCGCTGAGCGTGACCTTTAAAAACCAACCCACGACGGCGATTCCAGCCGCCCCGCTGTTCTCGGTGGCGGAGAGCGTGGTCGTCCGTGGCTCGACCTCTGGATTGACCCTGGTGACACACACAGAACTGACGCTGGAGCCCTTCACCGTGGCGGAGATCCTGCGCATGGGTGCCACCACTGGCAATGCCCGCTGGAAGGTGCTTCAGCGTCGTTTTGACCGCACCATGGAGGTGACGCCGGATGGGGGTGTGGTGCTGACCCAGTTTGCCTTCCCGATCAATAACACGGTGGCCCCGATCAACCTCACCATTGATGAAGCCAACGCGGAGTTTTCCCAGACCCAGATTCGCTTTTCGCTGAAACAGGGCAATCGCCGCTCCGGAGAAATGATCACGATGTATGCGCCTTTCGATACCTTTGCAGCGACGAAACTGGGCCCCTGGAAGATGGAAGATGAGCTGCCTTCGTCCGTGAGTCCCAGCATCGGGGCGGTGCCTCCGAGTGCCGATGACCTTCAGCCCAGCCCCATGCTGATCCGCCGCGCGAACTGAGTCCTGGTAGAAAGAGAAAATTACCCGCCCCGCGTGCAGCCTGCTGTGCGCGGGGCTTCGTGTTTTAAAGGCAGGTCGCAGTGGAAAGGGATCGCGAACAGTCCCTGTGCGGTGAGCAGGCGCACCCTCCACTCAGAGTCCTAGGAGTACTTCACGTCCTTGCGGGGCTCCATCTCAAAGGCGGTGGCCTCTTGCTCGGCCACATTCGGCTTCAGCACGTCTTCACGGAATTTGATGTAGTGGGGATCATCCTGGCAGATGGCCAGTTTGTCCATGCTCTCCACTTCCAGGTAAACGAACCAGGGGTAGGGGTCGTTGGGGTTCACGCGCTTGCCGGTTTTCACGGTCAGCACCTCCGGCACGCGCAGCAGGGCCATGCGGGCGCGGGACATCATGTCCTCCAGCTTTTCTTCGGTCACCTCAGGGCGCAGCTTGTAGAGGCTGAGGTAGGCGATCATCCGGGGCTGAAATCAGTTTTTCCAATCCAGCGCCCCTTTGCGCCAGGCATAAAGGAAAGCCACGCCGAGGATGCTGATGAATCCGAGGGCGGCCCAGGCGATGCCGAGGCCGAAGACGGAAAGATAGTCGCGATAAATGATGGCCCCGGGGTAGAGGAAGACCACCTCGATATCGAACAGGACGAAGAGCATCGCCACGATGTAGAACTTCACGCTGAAACGTGGCTGACCCTCCGTGAGGGGCAGCATGCCGCACTCATAGGCGCTGTCCTTCATCGTGTTGCGCTTGGCAGACTTGCCCAGCAGCACAGAAATCAGCAGCGTGACGCCGGCAAAACCGCCAGCGAGGACGACTTGCAGAAGGACGGGGAGATAGTTCTCGATCATGACAAAAGGGAAAGGGGCGCGGAGTACTAGCCGACCCTGGGGCCAGCGTCAAGCAAACGGGCAGGAGACCCGTAGCTGTGCCCGCCCTGGCGCGCAGAATCACACAGAAAAACCGTTTTCCCCCACCCTCAGGGCAGCACAAACACCCCCCGTGCGGCCCTGAGGCTGATCTTTTGATTCCGTGCGTAGGCTGCGGCGGCTCGTTCTCGCAGGGCGGGCGGTTTTTCCCCAGCCAGCCACCCCTCCAGCAGGGCGTGGAGGAGAAAAGAGCCGGGGTACATGAATTGCGAGGTCATCAGCATCGGCTGCCCGCCGCTCTCACGCAGGCGCTGGGTGAAGTAAGAGTCGCTTTTGCAGCAGAGGACGGTCACCGGCACGGGCATGGCCCCGCGCTGGCTGGCGGGGAAGGGCAGGGTGAAGTCCATGAGGCCATTGTGGCCGATGAAGGCGAGGAAATGGGCCTGCCCTGGCCCGGCGAGGGGCACCTCCGCCTCCCCATCTTTCACTACCAGTCCTGTGCTGGCAGCACCGGCCACCCCGGCCAAAAAGTCCTCCATCATCCCCCGCATCTCGGCCCCCCGGTAGGCATGGGCCACCAGCCACACGTTCTTTTGGCGGTGCTTGAAAACCAGCCGCTCCAGCACCCGTGCGGGTGGGGTCTCCTTTTGGCTGTGTACCAGCCGCCAGGATTTCGACCGTCGGAAGACGGAGCGCAGGCCATCATCGCAGCCCCAGTAGAGGTTTTGATCTGGGTCATCTCCATTGCCGATCTTCGGCGGCACCGGGACGATGCCCTGAGTGGCATTGTCGCAAAGGGCGACAAAGGCATGGATGACCTGGACGGATTCTGCTGCCTGTACAGTGGGGAGTGGGCCCAGGACGGCTAGGCAGACGAGGACGTGGCGAATCATGCGTTGGAGGTGAGAACGAAGCTGCGGGGGAATGTTCAACCTGCGCCCTAAGAAACCTCGCTGCCAGCCGCATTCCAGGAGGGGAATGGCAGCCCCAAGTGCGCCCGAAGGGCTACTTCATGATGGTCACAGGCGTGCCGGACTGCACCCATTCGTAGAAAAACTTGGCCGGATTGCGCCCCGTCAGCGGCATGCGCACGCAGCCGTGGGAGGCGGGTAGGATGATGAGCCTCCGCCAGCCCTTGCCCACAGTGTAGGCTCCGTCCTTGGCGGGCCCTTTCACGGGGGCTCCCGCGCGTTGCAGGTCCGCCACCTCCACAAGCTCCGTGCCATCAGTGAGCTGGCGCAGGCTGCCGGGAGAAAGCGGGGCGTGGACGGGTGATGAAGAAATGGCGTAGAATGTGGCAAAAGCCTGAGCCGGAGAGGTGAAGCAATGTCCCCAATGCGGTGGCAGAGTTTCTTCCAAACTACACCCCCAGAGGCAGGTGAAATGGAAGAAAGTCCAAGATGGTCTGCATAGCTCACCGCATAGAAAGTGTAAGGGGCACTTTGAGCCCAACCACACGCGCGGATGAGCACAGATGTGTCGTGTTTCGGTTATCTGTTTCGTTATTGCCATAAATAGGCTGCTCCTTCCCCTATCCGAGATTATAATGGCGCATGTTCATCCAGCGCCTAGAGCGCGACCTCGCCATCTGCTCGGCTACCCAGATCACTGCGTTTTTGGCGAAGGAGCCGGGACGCTGGCATGTGGTCAGCATCCGCGAGCCCATCCAGGCCGAGGCCGACCTGACGCAGGCATGCAGCAGCCATCCCATGGTGTTTGAGGATGTGCTGACTGTGCAGGGAATCCACGGTCAGGGGCCCACGGCGGCGCATTTGGAGGCCATTTTACGCTACACGGCCCTGACAAAACGTGAACCACTGGTGCTGCAATGCTGGGCGGGCCGCTCCCGCAGCACGGCGGTGGCTCTGGTGATCATCGTCAAAGACCTATGGGAACAGGGACTGGACGGTGCGGAACTGGTCCGGGAAGCGGTGGATATCCTGCTCACCCTCCGCCCCCAGGCTCTGCCGAATGCCCTCGTCCTACGCCTGGGCCTGGAGCAGTTTTTGCCCGCCCCTCTAGGCGAGACCCTCAGCAAAGCCCTCATGCGCGAGCCGCGCATCCGGAAGAATTTCGGGTGAGGGGGGAGTTGTGGGTGAACAAACTCGGGGGCACAGAGGTAAAGTTGCTCACGCCATCAGTTTTCCAATGAGCATAATGAACGGGCCACAGATCAATGCTAGCACCGGATAAAGGCCGAAGTGCCTGCGGACAAGCCTCTCTTCGCGGTAACTGCGGCATTGAGCTATAATGGAGCTGATCAGGTTTCTGTCGGCCTTAAATCCCAGGATATAATCCTTGCCGTCCTTGCGCACAGGAAACCCAAAGGCTCCTAAAGACGGATCCACAATCACACTTTGCTGAGACAGAGAAAACTCTACTTTTCGTACCGATACTCCGGCCGCTACCGCATAAACCAAAAAGTAAAGGAGGACCATGCCTACCCCACCGACCCCAGCTCCGATAAAAAACGCCAGGGCCAAGGCTAAAACAAGCGAGGCTACAAAAGAATAGGACTGGATGTGGGCGGGTTCATACGCAAACCGAATCGAGGAACTTTGAGCATCAAAAGCTGCGCTGGTTGTCTTGAGGGCTTCACTATGAGCCGTCCGCAGCGTGAATCCTGAAATTTTAGCAGGTGGTGAGTGAGACATGGGCTGTTTATCTAAAGTAGCCCATTTTCAATCAAGTAACTTTTATAGAAATATCATTCAAAAAGCAAGCTCTGCCATACTCCGGAGCATAGTTGAAGCCCAACTGGTTCTGCCAGCGTTCGAAGTATTGCTCCTGTTCCGAGACCAATTTCGAAATCTCGTTGGGATTCGGCGAGTTCTTGCGGGCCCTGGATATTGCGTGCGCCAGTGCAAAACCGTTGGCCTTACAACACAAGACTGCCCCGCACTTAACGCCTCTTACGATCAGCCATCAGTCTCCTGATTCAGCCCTTCGATATCAGCCAAATCCATGGGTCGACTTCTTTTAAGTAGTGATCGTGAGCTTTACCTGCTGCCACTCTTGGAGGCATTTAAGAAGCCTATCAGCTCCTCCTTTTACTGTATCCGGGGTATAGGATGCAGTTTCATCATAAACCGACAACGATATTACATTGGCAATTTCTCCCAGAGCATCAACAAGCTTTTGAATGTCTGTGAGAGGAACGTCAGGCAGAGGTATTAGACCAAGATGAACTTCAAGATCGTTGTGACTGATTTTTTGATTTCTCCACGATTTTATACCAATGAAAAGAGTTTCAAGGCGCTGTTGAAGAGGCTCGGTCTGCGCAGCTGTTTTGCTGTCGAGCTGTTTTACGATGTGCTTAACGCTCAGTGTCTTTTTTCCACAAACGAGGTCCTTGTCCATCAAACGACTGATACCAAGAAAAACTCTATCGAGCCAAGCCTCTCGATCCAGGGTAAAAAACGTAGGGGCAACTTGATTCATCAAGGCTACCTTGGCTTGAACTTCTGAACCATCGTACAAAGCGCAATACTGGTGCCACAGAACATGAAGATTCAGCACACAGCGGCTAAAGGCCTGAAAATCGTCACTCGACATACGGTGGAAGCATAAGCCAAAAAAAAACAGCTGCAAACCATGACAGTTTGCAGCTGCACTAAACTGCTGGGAATCCTTAAATAATACTAGACGTGGATCGGGTGGCCCTTGGCCACTTCGGTCGCTTCCTTCACCATTTCGCTCAGGGTCGGGTGGGCGTGGATGGTGGCTTCGATTTCGTCCCAGGTGGCTTCCAGGTTCATGGCCAGGCCGATCTCGGCGATCATCTCGGTGCTTTCGCTGCCGACGATGTGCGCGCCGATGATTTCGCCGTGAGGCTCACCGTAGAGGATTTTGACAAAGCCTTCGGACTCGGCGGCGGCGAGGGCCTTGCCACTGGCGACGTAAGGGAACTTGCCCACCTTGAACTTGAGGCCTTTTTCTTTGGCCGCGCGCTCGGTGAGGCCGATGCTGGCCACCTGCGGGTTGCAGTAGGTGCAGCCTGGGAAGACGGTGACTTTCTTCGGCTTGTGCTTGGCGAAGAGGCCTTCCACGCACTGCACAGCCTCGTAGCTGGCCACGTGGGCGAGCCACGGTGGCCCGATGATGTCGCCTGCGGCGTAAATGTTCTTCACGCTGGTCTGGTAGCGGTCGTCCGTCTGCAGCCAGCCGCGGTCGGTCAGCTTCAGCTCGATGCCGCCTGGCAGCACGGGCTTCACGCCGATGGCGACGAGGCAGACATCGGCCTCCAGGGTCTCATTGGCAGCGCCTTCGACGGTGATCTTCACGCCCTTGCCGTCTTCGGAGGTGCCGGTGACTTTCGTGTTGGTGAGGATGCGGATGCCGGATTTGGCCAGGCTCTTTTCCACCACTTTGGAGACTTCAGTGTCTTCCACGGGAAGGACGTCAGGCAGCATTTCCACCACGGTCACCTTGGTGCCGTAGGCGTTGAAGAAGTAGGCAAACTCGATGCCGATGGCGCCTGCGCCGATGATGACGATGCTCTTCGGCTGGGTGGCCATGGTCATGGCTTCCTTGCTGCCGATGACGGTGGTGCCGTTGAAGGGGAAGCCGGGCATGTCACGGGTCTTGGCCCCGGTGGCGATGAGGATATTCGCCGCCTCGTGGGTGGTCTTGCTGCCATCGGCGGCGGTGACTTCCACCTTGCCTTCCGCAGGGATGCTGGCGGTGCCTTTGAGGTAGTCCACCTTGTTCTTTTTGAAGAGGAACTCGATGCCTTTGTTCAGCTTGTCAGACACGCCACGGCTGCGGCCGATGACCTTGGACCAGTCATACTCCACGCTGCCGATCTTCAGGCCGAACTCTTCGGCGCGATGGGTGAGGGTGTGGTAGAGCTCGGCGTTTTTCAGCAGAGCTTTGGTGGGGATACAGCCCCAGTTCAGGCAAGTGCCCCCAGCGCGGTCATTTTCCACACAGGCCACTTTTTTGCCGAGTTGCGCTGCGCGGATGGCTCCGACGTAGCCCGCAGGCCCGCCGCCGATGACGATGAGGTCGTAGTTCATGTGTGTGAGAGAGGGGGAGTGGTGATACGCGCAGAAAAGCGCAGGGGGTGGGTGAGTTCAACAAGAGACTGCCCCCGCGCTGGGCGAAAGAGGGGGAATTCCCAGGCCGAAAGGCGGGGCGGGCGGACCTGGGGTGGCGGGATTCAGCCTCCGGCTGCAAGGAAAAGGCGGGTGGGGGCGATCTTTCCTGCACTCATGAAATGGCTCCTCCCGTTCCTGCTGCTCGTCGTTACGGCTTGGGTTTTAGCCCAGGCCCCGGTGCCTGCCCCAGCCTGGAAGGTGGGGGTGGCCTCGGTCAAAATCACCCCAGACACCCTCATGTGGATGGCGGGCTATGCGGGGCGGACCAAGCCGGCGGAGGGGGTGGAGCTGGACCTTTTTGCCAAGGCGCTGGTGCTTGAAGACGGCCAGGGCGGCAAGTTTGCCCTCATCACGATGGATCTCATCGGCGTGCCGCGAAATGTGCGCCTGTTTGTGGCGGCGGAGGTGGAAAAGCAATACGGAATCTCCCCGGCTCGCATGGCCATCAATGCCAGCCACACCCACAGCGGCCCGGAACTGCGGACGGCGAGCACCCACGGGACGGATGACCCGGCGCAGCGGGAAAAGGAGGCGGCGGCCTACACGGCGCAGTTGCAGACCCGGCTGGTGGCCCTGGTGGGGGAGGCGCTGAAAAAGGCAGTGCCGGCCACCTTGCACTTTAGCCAGGCCAAATGCGGCTTTGCCATGAACCGCCGCATGCCCAATGCCCAGGGCGGCTACGATAACTTTCCGAACCCCGACGGCCCTGTGGACCACGCGGTGCCCGTGCTGAAGGCGGCGGATGCGCAGGGGAAAGATCTCGCCTACGTTTTTGGTTATGCCTGCCACTGCACCACCCTGGGTCACCAGAAATTCAGCGGTGACTACGCGGGCTATGCCCAGCAGGCGCTGGAGCAGGCCCACCCTGGGGTGACGGCCCTGTTTATGAATGGCTGCAGTGGGGACCAAAATCCCTACCCGCGCCGGACGATGGAGCTGGCGCAGACGCATGGCCGCACCCTTGCCACGGCGGTGGAGACGGCGCTGACCACGCGCATGAAGCCCCTATCCGGGGAAATCCGTGCGGCATACCAGGAGATCCCGCTGGCCTATGACACCCTGCCAGACCGGGCGCAGTTGCAGGAGAAGATGCAGTCGAAAACTCGCCTGGATGCCGACCACGCCAAGCGCGTGCTGGCCCGCCTGGAGGCCGAGGGCAGCCTGCCGCAGACCTACCCGTACCCCGTGCAGGTGCTGCGCCTGGGGCCGGACCTCACCTGGGTGACGCTGGGCGGTGAGGTGGTGGTGGACTACTCCCTGCGGCTGAAAAAGGAGCTCAAAGACCCCATCGTCTGGGTCAGTGCGTACACCAACGATGTGCCCACCTACATCCCCAGCCTACGCGTGTGGAAGGAGGGCGGCTACGAAGGCGGCGACGCCATGAAATGGGGCACCCACCCCACCCGCTGGATCGCGGCGGTGGAGGACCACATCATCACCACGGTGAAGAAGCTGCGCCAACAAATGGAGTAACAGTGGCCCGGAAACAGCGTTTCACGCAGAGAGTGGTTCTTTGTCCCACCTCCGCCTCGAAAGGCAGGAGGTGACATGGGGGCTTCCATCGGTTAGGCTCCTTTTCTCATGCGTCGTCACACTCTGCCCCTTCTGGTGCTCCTGCTTCTGCTGGCAGGCGTGGCCTGCATGGTGTGGCAAAGGCCTGGCCCGGCAGGGGTAGAAATTTCCACAAAGCCCGTTAGGCCCGAGGTGCCTGTAGCGGAAAAGGCGGCCCCGGTTCAGTCAGGGCCCGTCTCTGCTGTGTCAGCTCCGCCATCCTCACCCCCGCCAGATCCCGCCCGCTTCCGCCGCGCCTACCTGATTTCTCTGGATGGGGGCAAATTGGGCCTGGAGAATGCTGAGGACATCGAGGGGGACTTTGCCTCACCTCGCCGCCGCCAGGAGGAGTGGACTGGGATGCTGCGCTGCCGCCTGGTCTCCGCTGAGGGCAAGGTCCTGGCTGAGGAACTGCTGCCCGCGCCAGACCACCTCTGCACGGTGCTGGATGCGCGCGATGGCAAGCCCAAGCCGGTGACTTACACCCCGCCCGGTCCGGTCCTGTTTCAGTTGCGGCTTCCTCGCCGTGCCGATGCCACCCGGCTGGACATCGCCCGCATCACCGGTCCTGGTGCCTTGGCACGGGATCTGCCCCTCGGTTCTCTTTCCCTTCTTCCTCCATGAAAACATTGCATTCATTGTTAGGCCTCACACTGCTCTTACTCACCCTGGGGATGGCGCAGGCACAGACCTCTACCCTGCATGAGGTCGGGGCCGTGGGCCCGCGCAGCCAGCGGCTGAACATGGTCTTCATGTCGGAGGGCTTTACGCAGGCAGAACTGGATGACGGCAAGTTTGCCGACAGCGTGCAGTCCGTATTGGACTATCTATTCACCAAAGAGCCGTGGAGTCGTTATCGTTCTTACTTCAATGTCTATCGCATCGAGGTGCCGTCTGTTGAGTCTGGCACGGACACTCTAGCTTTCGCTCCGGAGTATGGGGATCCTGCCATCGCAGCGGAATCAAAGAACACGTATTTCAATACGGGATTCATTTTCGCGAACATCAGACGGCTACTCGTCTTGTCCTCTTCCGGCTCGACCAAAGCATATGCCATGCTCAACAAGCATGTGCCAGAATATGATCTGCCCATTGTCATGGTGAATACCGACCGATACGGTGGCTCCGGCGGACCCATCGCGGTGGCTTCACTGGATTCCCTTGCTGCTGAGCTGGTGGAGCATGAGGTGGGTCATTCCTTTGCCAAGCTGACGGATGAGTACGATGATGATACTGCTGGTTATCCCGACGGCGAGTTTCCCAATGCCACCAGGAAGACCGTGCTCTCGCAGATCCGCTGGAACATGTGGATCGAGCCGGGCACGCCCCTCTTCACCCCTGAAAATAATCCGCTTTATAAAGACAAGGTGGGACATTTTGAAGGGGCCCACTACCGCTCGGTCGGCTATTTTAGGCCGCATGATGCCGCCCTCATGCGTTTCCTCGGGGCTCCTCCTGGAGCTGTCACGCGCGAGGCTTTTGTGCTGAACTATTACAGCCGTGTATCCCCGGTGGATTCTCATTCGCCCGTGGCTTTGAAACAGACCGTCACGCAGCGCACGCTGCTCTCCTTTTCCGTTGTGCCAAAAGTACCCACCACCGGGCCGGGGTTGACCGTGAGCTGGAAGGTTGACGGCGTGGTGCTGCCCGGTCTCTCCAACCCCACTTTCAATGTTCCCAGCCAGAACCTGGGCGAGGGCACACACACAGTGACGGCGGTGATCACGGACCCTACTGAGTGGGTGCGCCGGGACCCCACGGGCCTGGTGGAAGAAACTCGCACCTGGACGGTGACGCTGAGCAATCAGGGCGAGCCCCCTGTCATCAATGACGCCCCAGCCTCGCTGCTGGTGGAGGTGGGCGATACCGCCAACTTCAATGTGGACGCCACCGCCGCTGGGCCTGGTGCGCTGACTTATCAATGGTATAAAAATGGCAAGTCCATCGCCAATGCCAAAACGGCTTCGTTTTCTGTGCCCAGTGCGCTGCTGTCAGATGGGGCCATGTACACCGTGCGGGTGATGGGGGATGGAGCTTTCTCCGAGACTTCGGCGGATCTCGTCGTGGTGGATCCACGCGTGCAGACGCTGGTCCTCGCAGCGGGCAAGGCAGCCACGCTGACACCTCTGGTGAGCGGTCCAGTGCAGGGCTATGAATGGTTAAAAAATGAGGTGATCATCGGAAATGGCACAGCCGGTTTTAGTGGTCTGGGCACGGCCAAGCTGACCATCTCCCCCCTTGCTGTTAATCCTCATCGCGGGTCCTACAGCGTAAAGCTCACCACCGCTGCACGTGTAGAGACCTACATCACGCATCTGTTGGACATCTTCGACCAACCGCCACAGCTCGCCCTCAGTGCGGGGGCTTCGCTGCCTGCCGGGCAGGTGGGTGCCGCGTATGGCGATGGCGGTAATGGCGCGCAGATTGATGTGGTGCCTATCCCCGGCAGGGCTGCCTCCACGTATGGGGCCACGGGCCTGCCCCCGGGGCTGAAGGTGGATACCAAAACGGGACGTATCACAGGCCGACCCACAGCTTTCAAAGCAGACAAAGCAGGCAATGTCATCTCCTACACCGTCACCCTCAGCGCGGGCAATGGCAAAGGGACGACGAAGGTCACAGTGAATCTGCTGATCTCTCCCCTGCCCCAAAACACCGTGGGCACCTTTGTCGTCGCATTGCCCCGCCATGGCTTGAATGGCGGCCTGGGTGGCCGGATAGATCTGGTGACCACGGCCGCAGGCACTTACAGCGGCAAGGTGGTGATGGGCAGCCTAACGTACAGTTTCAAAGGCCTGCTGACCTCCGCAGTCGGCGTCCCGACGGCGACAGGTTCCGTCATTCTCCCGCGTGCGGGTAAGCCCGCCTCTGCCCCCCTGGAACTTTCGTTTACCCTCATCGGCCCGGCGCAGTTGCTGAATGGAAGCCTAGGCGTTGGTGAAGATGCATTCAGCTTCAGCGGTTGGCTAAACCCTTGGAGCAAGGCGAATACTGCCGACGCTTACGATGGCTATCACACCTTCCGCCTAGACCTACACAATCCCCCCGTCGGCGCACCTGTGGGCAAAGGTTTTGGCTCCTTCACGGTGGCTACCGATGGTAAGGCCCTGATCTCTGGAAAGACGGCGGATGGCGAGACCTTCACCAGTGCGGGCCACCTGAGCTATGACGGCCAGTTGATGCTCTACTCCCTGCAAAAGGGGAAACCCAAAGGCTCAGTGGTGGGACAGATCCGCATCCATTCGCAGGTTGATCAAGACGATGCAAACAACGTCATCATTGGGAATCCAGGGCAGCTGAGTTGGTGGAAGCCCGAAAGTACTGATCTCAAAGCCCGAGTCTATAAGAGCGGCGTGGGCCCTGTGGATCTGATCATCGGAGGTGGCCGTTACAATGCCCCTGTATCACCCCAGGTGGTTTTGGAAATGGAGGCAGGCAGCTCCAATGCGGTGCTGAGATTCTCCGGGGCCAGCCTCAGCGGTGTTTCAAATCCACCAGACACGGAGTTGGACATTTTGGCAGGAAGTAAGGCCCAGCCTTCTGAGCCTCTGGCGGCAAAAACCACGCTGACTTTCAATCCAAAACTAGGCACCTTCACGGGCAAATTTTCCCTGCTGGATGCGAACCCGCGCGAGATCGCCCCTCTCCAGGTGCCGCGTGTGGTGACGTATCAGGGCATCATCACAAAGGGTGGCAGCACGCTCTTCGGCTATGGCTATTTCCTTCTGCCAGATCTGCCATCGGTCTCGCTCCAAGACACCCCCACCACCAGCCCGATTCAGTCGGGTGCGGTGAACTTGATCAAGTCCTCGGAACTCCCTTAAGCAGACTGAATCTTTTCCTTCTGAGAAGCTCCGAGAAAGATCCGGTGAATTTATAATGCACCTTTTGAGTCGCCCTGCTTAAATCACGGCCATTCAAGCTGTGATCGAACTCATTCAAGAAGCCTTTGCTACCCATCACCTACCGCTCACGGCGTTGTTAGGCATGGTCGTGTTCTATTGGCTGATGGTCATGGTGGGTGCGCTGGATTTTGATCTCGATCTTCTCGATGGTGGCTCTGACCTGCCTGACCTTTCAGCGGACCACGGCGGCGGTTCACTCGGTGGGGCCATGCTCACGGCGGGGAAGTTCCTGGGCTTCTCACAGGTGCCCATCGCCATCTGGGGCAGCTTCTTCATTCTCTTCCTCTGGTTAGCAGGGCTAATCCTGAACTATCGCTTCAATGGGGAGGCGGGTGAACGCAGTCTCGCCACGGCTGCTCTGCTGCTGATTCCTGGCGGAATCTTGAGCCTGGCTGCGACGAAGCTGATCACCTACCCGGTGGCTAAACTCTTCGCGGCCATGAGCGATGTGGATACGGAAAGTGTCGCCATCGTGGGGCAGGCCGGGGTGGTCACCACCACCGTGATAGATGATCAGCATGGTCAGGTAGAAGTGCGGCAAGAGGGCGCACCTGCGCTCATCAATGCACGGCTTCATGCTGGCCAATCTCCTTTGCAGAAAGGGGACCGCATCCGTGTCCTCGAGGCGTCTCCCGAAGGCTCCTATTATTACGTCGAATCCATTCAACCTCACACACTCCCATGAATGCTACCCACCCGCCTCTCGCCGTCTTTGGTCTAGAGATCACCGCCTTTGCCTTTGCGGCATTGATCGGTCTTTTCATCGTCTTTGGGATCCTGATCCTCATCTCGCGATTCTTTCGAAAGGTGCAGCAGGGCCAGGCCATCGTGCGCAATGGCATTGGGGGAACGAAGGTGAACTTCAATGGCATGCTGATCATCCCCATCGCCCATCAGGCCGAATACATGGACATCTCCGTGAAGCGCATCGAGATCGAGCGCAAGGCCACGGAAGGCCTCATCTGCAAGGACAATATCCGGGCAGATATCAAGGTCGCATTCTTTGTTAGGATCAACAAGATTGATGAGGACGTGAAGCGGGTGGCCCAGTCCATCGGCTGCGTGCGTGCCTCCGCCATTGACACTCTGCGCACCCTCTTTGATGCGAAGTTTTCTGAGGCGCTGAAGACCGTCGGCAAGCGCTTTGACTTTGTGCAGCTTTACAATGAGCGCGACCATTTCAAAACCGAGATTCTCAAGGTCATCGGCACCGATTTGAACGGCTTCACCCTGGACGACTGCGCAATTGATTTCTTGGAGCAGACCCAGCTCGAAAACCTGGATCCTCAAAACATCCTCGATGCCGAGGGTATCAAGAAGATCACCGAGCTCACCGCCACCCAGGCGAAGCTGGCCAACCACATCCAGCGCGACAAGGAGCAGATCATCAAGCAGCAGGACGTGAAGGCCCGTGAGGCCATCCTGGAACTGGAGCGTCAGCTGGCCGAAACGGAGGCCAAGCAGAAGCGCGATGTCGAAAGCGTGAAGGCCCGCGAAGAGGCCGAGACGCTGAAGGTGCAGTCTGAAGAACGCCTGAAGTCCGAGCGTGCGAAGATCGCCACGGATGAAGAGATCGCCATCGCCACCGAGAACAAAGATCGCCAGGTGCTGGTGGCCCAGCGCAACAAGGAGCGCACGGATGCTGTCGAGATCGAACGCGTCACCCGTGACCGCGACCTGGAAGTCATCGAGCGCGAGCGCATCACCACGCTGAAGACCATCGAGAAAGAGAAGGCCGTGGAAGTGGAGAAGAAGAACATCCAGGAGGTCATCAAAGACCGCGTGGTGCTGGAAAAAACCGTCGTCGTCGAGCAGCAAAAGATCAAGGACACCGAGGCCTTTGCCACGGCGGACCGCGAGAAGCAGGTGGCTCTCACCAACGCGGAAAAGAACGCCCAGGAACAGTTGATCCAGAAGATCAAGGAAGCCGAAGCCGCGAAGGAAGCCGCTCGTTTGGTCGCCGATCAGGAAGCGTACACTTCCATCAAAGCGGCGGATGCCTCCAAGGAATCTGCCCAGCTCCGCGCCCAAGAAATGCTCACCCTGGCCGAGGCCCGGCAGGAATCTGCCACGCGTGAAGCCACGGCTGAAAAAGCCCTGGCGGAAGGCAAGGCCGCGCAGGCTGCTGCCCAGGGATTGGGCGAAGCCCAGGTGCTCATGGCCAAGGCCGAAGCCTCGCAGAAGCAGGGCACCGTGGATGCCGAGGTCACTCAGCTCAAACTCGCTGCCGAGGCCGATGGCATCACCAAAAAAGCTCAGGCCATGAAGCTGCTGGAAGATGCCGGACGCGAGCACGAAGAGTTCAAGCTCACCCTGGAAAAAGACAAGGCGGTCGAACTGGCTCAGATCAACATCCAGAAGGACATCGCGCAGCAGCAGGCCATCGTGCTGGGCGAGGCGATGAAGTCCGCGAAGATCGAGATCGTCGGTGGCGAAACCCAGTTCTTCGACAAGATCACCAACGCCATCGGCAATGCCCGGGCGGTGGATCGTTTCGTCGAAGGCAGCCGCACGCTCACCGATGTGAAGGAGACCTTCTTCAATGGAGACCCTGAGTATTTCAAGGCCCAGCTCAAGACCCTGGTGGACCAGTTTGGCCTAACCAGTGAAGATACCAAAAACCTCACCCTGAGCGCCCTCTTCGCCAAACTCATCAGCCTGAATCCGGATGAAACCACCCTGAACAAGCTCACGGGCATGTTTGGCGCGGCCTCCCGTTTTGGCCTGGCCGAGCAGACCGTGAGCGGCCTACTGGCCGGGAAGGCCCTCAAGAAGTGACATTTCATCAACCCTGCGTCAGCGGGATTCCCTTCAATCACAGGTCCGTTTGAGGAACATGAATGCTTTTCCTGCCATGGCTGGGGGCTTCGATAGGATCCGGCTCCGGCCATGGTCCTGGAGTGGCCGTGGGCAGATCCGTCGGCCGCGTCAGGGCATGGCGCGGCCCGACCAGGACGGAACCCCTTCAGGGTTCCTCTTTCGCGGGTGTGCCTGGGCTTCTAGCACCAGGGTAGCCGCTGCGCGGCAACCCTTCGCTGGAATCCAAAAGCCCCTTGGGCTTTGGGGGACAGGGCCGATGGCTACGAGCACCTGGTTAACCGCTGCGCGGCAACCCTTCGCTGGAATCCAAAAGCCCTTTGGGCTTTGGAGAACAGGGCCGATGGCTGCGGGCTCCAGGGTAGCCGCTGCGCGGCAACCCTTCGCTGGAATCCAAAAGCCCCTTGGGCTTTGGGGGACAGCTCCGGTGGCTGCGGGCACCTGGTCAGCCGCTGCGCGGCAACCCTTCGCTGGAATCCAAAAGCCCTTTGGGCTTTGGAGAACAGGGCCGATGGCTGCGGGCTCCAGGGTAGCCGCTGCGCGGCAACCCTTCGCTGGAATCCAAAAGCCCCTTGGGCTTTGGGGGACAGCTCCGGTGGCTGCGGGCTCCAGGGTAGCCGCTGCGCGGCAACCCTTCGCTAGAGTCCAAAAGCCCTTTGGGCTTTGGGGAACAGGGCCGATGGCTACGAGCACCTTGTTAGCCGCTGCGCGGCAACCCTTCGCTGGAATCCAAAAGCCCCTTGGGCTTTGGAGGACAGGGCCGGTGGCTGCGGGCATCATGGTTATCTCATCGTGCCGCAGACTCGTCTGCTGTGTGCCAACGGCACACCGTACCTTAGCGAAGGGTTGCCGCGCAGCGGCTACCCTGGTTCACACGATCGCCGCCACCTCTCCTCTGGAGGAACCCCAACGGGGTTCTGTACCGGCGCACGCCGCATCCTTCCTAACGGCCCCCATTTTGACAACCCCTTTAAAGATCCGTCATGGCTGATACGCCAACCTCTGCCCCTACACCCCAGGCTCCTGCGGCCAAGCTGGAAGCGGGCGCTTACGAAGTCATTCGTCAGCGTCTGGACAAGCATGGTGCAGAACTACAACGCCGTCTGGATCTGCTGAATGCGGATCGCAAAGCGGAATTCGGTGGCATTGATACGACCCTATTGGCGACGACGCGTCTGACCACGGAAAACAACTGTGTGCCTCGGGACATGGTCGCCATCGGGCCGAAACGCTTTTTGTTCGGCTACAATGTCCACCTGGGGCTGCGCACGCAGATGCACGTGGCGGATGTGTTTGCCGTCTATGACTTCCAGGCGGATGACCACAGCTTTCACCCGAACAAGGACGATCTACTCGCAGACAAGGGTTTCGCGGAGGACTTTGATTACCTTTATCGTTATTACAAGAGTGCTTCCTTCCTGAAGTTTCACCGCATCGGCCCGCATCTCTACATGGGCATGCAGGTGGGCCGTGGGGCCACGGAGGTGAAGACCTTCAAGTGGCTCATTGATGACGAGGCGGGTACGATCAAGTACCTGGGCAATCGCTTTGACCACGAGTTTGCTTTCCCCACGCATCAGGAGTTCGAGTGGAAGCGGGCGCGGCGTGAGATGTATCGCCACGGCCTGCATCCACACATCAGCATTGAGGACCGGGTGTTTGTGGAAGCCGTCGGCGGTGACCTCACCGTGAAGGTGGAAAACAACACGGAGACTGGACGGGGCATTTACAACGAGCCCGTGGACAATGCAGACCAGACCCTGGACGATGCCGAAATCCACTACGCCATCGTGGGCAATCTCATCCTGATGAAGGTGCTGCCTTATCAGGAAAAAAACTGGCGTTACCTGGTCTTCAATGAGCGCACGCGTGAGGCGCATCGCATTGACAGCATCGCTGAATCCTGCGTGCTGCTGCCGGATGGTCACGGCCTCGTTTTCCCGCATGGGTATGTGCTGCAAACCGGTGAGGTGAAACGCTTTGAAACGGGCCTGCCGCCCATGCGTTTTGAGCGCCGCATCGCTGCTGCCAATGGCGAGGACACGCTCTTTGTCTTCAGCCATTTGGAGAGCGGTTCCTACCTGCTGCTGAGTTATAACCTCATCACGCAGAGCGTTGCCACGCCCATCATTTGCCATGGGTATAGCCTTTTCCCATCGGGTGAGCTCATCCTTTTCCAAGGAGATGAAGAACCGCGCAAGCACCACGTGGTGCAGTCTTGGCGCACGCCCTTTGTGACGCAGCAGGACAGCCCGCATGCGAAGTCGCAGACCTTTCTCAGCAAGATCGGCAATGCCGAAATCGTCCGCTGCATGGCCGAGTGCAATGGCGTGCTGACTTTGCTGGCGAAGGACGATTCCTTTTCAGGACTTTACGTCGAGCTGGCCCGCAGCGCGGGTGACATCGCCGACAGTTACTTCTGGGTGGACCGTGAGGAGGCGCAAAAGCTCAAGGAATCCCTTGTTGAAATCAAGACCACTGCCGAGGCAGCTCTGGGTGAGTTTGAAAAAGTACGCCGCATGCGCAAAGCGGCAGCAGACCAGACCGAGGCGCTGCAAACGCAGGTCAATAAAAGCCTCAGCGCGGCCAGCGGGAGTGATCCCGATAACATCCTGGCCTATGTCCACCTGCTGGCCACGCTGCGTGAACTGCGAGGCCAAATCATCGCTCTGCGGGATGTGCGCTATGTGGACCTGGAGACCATCGCCCGCATGGACACAGGTGTGGCGGAGGCGACGGATAAGCTCTCTGAAAAATGCGTAGCCTTCCTGCTGAAGCCCGAGGCACTGGACCCCTATCGCCAGCAGATCACGGAGCAGCAGACACGCGTGCCCACGCTGCACAAAGTCACCGAGGCTCAAGAGGTGGAAGAAGCTTTGGCAAAGTCCAGCAGCGAGCTGGAAATGCTCACGGGCATCGTCAGCAGTTTAAAGATCAAAGATGCAACGGAGACCACACGCATCATCGAGGCCATCTCCACGCTGTTTGCGCAACTGAATCAGGTGCGCTCCGTGCTGCGAAATCGCCGGAACGATCTGGCCAAGGTGGAAGGAGCCGCGCAGTTCCAGGCCCAGCTCAGCCTGCTGAATCAGAGCGTGCTGAACTTCCTCGAAGTGGCCACCACACCGGAGAAGTGCGATGAATCTCTGACGCGCGTGATGGTGCAGATCGAGGAACTGGAAAGCCGCTTCTCCGACTTCGATGAATACGCGGCCGAGCTCACCACCAAGCGGGATGAGATCAACAGCGCTTTTGAATCCCGTCGTTTGTCTCTGGTGGAGGCGCGCAACCGCCGTGCGCAGTCGTTAGGCCAGTCGGCAGATCGCATCCTCACCAGCGTGCGCAATCGCCTGGCGGCCTTTGCCAAGCCGGAGGAAGTTCATGCCTGGATCGCTGGGGACGCCATGGTGGCCAAGCTTCGCGACCTCATCGAAGACCTGCGCAAAATGGGCGACAGCGTCCGCGCAGACGAACTTCAGACGAAGCTGAAAACCCTTCAGCAAGACTCACTGAAGCAGATCCGCGACAAGGCGGATTTGTTTGTGGATGGCGGGGATTTGATCCAGCTCGGCAAGCACAAGTTCAGCGTCAATCGCCAGCCCCTGGAGCTTACGATTTTGCCGCGTGAGGACGGTCTGGCCTTTCATCTCACGGGCACTCGGTATTTTGAATCTGTCACGCATCCCGAATTAGAATCACTGCGGCATGTGTGGAACCAGGCGGTGGTTTCTGAAAACGATTCCGTTTACCGGGCGGAATATCTCGCGTGGAAGTTCCTGCAATCCGGCACGCCTTTTTCACCTCAGGCCGTCCCGGACTTCATGGCCCCGCGTTACCATGAAGGTTACACCAAAGGCGTGCATGACCATGACGCGGCGCTGATCCTACAGCCTCTGCTGGAAATGCAGGCTGCTCTGGGCTTGCTAAAGCATTCCCCTCAGGTGCGAGGGCTGGCCCTGCTGGTCTGGCATGGCTGGGAAGACTCGGCTGAAAAACAGGCCCTGGCCGCTCGCATGATGGCGAAGGGGAGAATGCGTGATTTGTTAGGCCATGCAACGGTGGAGGTGAATGCGGCCCTGGCGGCCCGAGTCGCCACGGAGTGCAGTCGCCTCACAGGCATCCATGAGCTAGGCGATACTTCCTCACCGTCTCTCCACACGGCTGTCGCAGCCTGCCTGACGGATGAGCTTCAGCATCTTTCCAGCAAACATCCCACGCTGCCGGTCACGCGCTCCAGTGCGGCAGTGGAGCTGATGCGTTCCTTCCGCAAAGAACTCACGGTGAAACGAGCCGCTCAAGACTTTGATGCCAGTTTAGAAGCCCTGACCGCTCAGCCTTGGCTGGCTTTTGAGATCGCTCTCGACTGGCTGCGCGCGCTGCATTCGACCACGGATTTTGGTTTGTTGGTGGAGGCCGCAGCGCTGCTGGTGTTGAAGGATCAGCCTCCGGTAGCCCTGCCTGCTTCACCATCTTCACGCGCCACGCTCACGGGTTTCACCGGCACTCATCCGCGCATTCAGGAGGCGAAGCTGGAGCTGGATTACCACGAATTCACCGCGCGCCTTCAGCGATATGACCAAAGCATCGTTCCGGATTACGAGCGCTTTCAAAAGCTGAAACACGACCTCGCCCAGCAGCGTCGCAACGAGTTGCGGCTGGATCAGTTCAAGGCCGGGGTGCTCAGTTCCTTTGTGCGCAATCGCCTCATTGATCAGGTGTACTTGCCCATCATCGGGGCGAATTTGGCCAAGCAGATCGGTGCTGTGGGCAATGACACGCGCACGGATCGTATGGGCCTGCTGCTGCTCATCTCACCTCCCGGTTATGGCAAGACCACGCTCATGGAGTATGTGGCCAGCCGGCTGGGCATCACCTTGGTTAAAATCAATGGACCGGCCATCGGTCACAAGGTCACATCACTGGACCCTGCAGAGGCCCCGAATGCGAGCGCCCGCGAGGAGGTGGAGAAGCTGAACCTCTCACTCGAGATGGGGGACAATGTGATGATCTACCTGGATGACATCCAGCACACGAACCCCGAGTTCCTGCAAAAGTTCATCTCGCTCTGCGATGGCACGCGCAAGATCGAAGGTGTCTTCCAGGGCCAAGCCAAGACCTACGATCTGCGTGGTCGCAAGGTGGCCGTTGTCATGGCAGGCAATCCCTACACCGAAGTCGGCGGTAAATTCCAAGTGCCGGACATGTTGGCCAACCGTGCCGATACCTACAACCTGGGCGACATCCTGGGCGGTCATGAAGCGGCCTTTAAAGACAGCTACATTGAGAACTCACTCACCAGCAATCCGGCCCTGGCACGCGTGGCAACCCGCAGTCACAAAGATGCGCTGGCGGTGCTGAAAATCGCCATGACGGGCAATCGCGAAGGCATTGAGTTTGAGGGCAATCAAAGCGCCGAAGACATCAATGACTGCGTAGCGGTCATGGAAAAGCTGCTAAAGGTCCGTGAGGTCATCCTGCGTGTGAACCAGGAATACATCCGCAGTGCCGCCATGGAGGATGCCTACCGCACAGAGCCGCCTTTCAAGCTCCAGGGCAGCTACCGCAACATGAACAAAATCTCCGAGAAGATCCAGCCGCTCATGACGGCGGCGGAGGTGCAGTCTCTCATCGAAGATCATTATCGCGGCGAGTCCCAAACACTGAGCCAATCCGCTGAGGCGAACCTGCTAAAATGGCGTGAGATCAATGCCCTGGCCAGCGAGGCCGATCAAGTGCGCTGGAGCGAGATCAAGCGTACCTTTGGCCGCAATCTCCTCGCCGGGGGCGGGGGTGAGAATGATCCTGTCAGCCGCATCACGGGGCAGATGAGTGCCTTCACCGCCGGGCTAGAAAAGATCGAGCAAGCTGTGGCCAACCCGACCCTTTCAGACATCTCCATCGAGCGTCTGCAAAAGATCATCGAAGGCCTGCGGGCCGTGCCCGTCACGGTGGAGATCAAAGTCCAGCCTGTGGAGAAACAGGAGGAACACGACTCGCCCGTGGATGTGCAGAGCCGAGTGAGCCAGGACGAATAAGGAAGTGATGGCGCTACTTGGGCGCGCTGAGCATGCGCTGTAGATTCTGCATCTCTTCAGGCATGAAAGGGGCGGCTTTAGCCTTGTCTATTTCAGCCAGGGTTGTCGCGGCGGCGGTCTTCTTCCCAAGGCGAATCTGGAAGGCGGCTTTGCGCATCAAGATGAGGTTCTTATCCACGGGTTTGAGATCTTTATCCGCCAGCATGAGATCGAATAGAGGCTCCGCTTTTGCGGCTTCCCCCTCTGCCAATGAATTCTCAATGAGCTGATACGTCCTCATCCATTTCGGATTACCAGACTCATGAAGGGCCTGCGCTTGTGCCATCATTTCGGTATGGCTGAGCAGTTGATACTTATTCTGAATCTTCTCCAGAAGCGGGTAGTTCTGAGTTCGACGGAGAGAGGGGAATAGGCTGACCATGAGTTTCAGCCGCTGCTCATCTTTGAGACGTGCGGGGCTGCCTTTCTCTCCCACATAAGAGGCCGCGAGGATTAAGATCCGGTCATTCTTGGATAGAATGTCCTCGTACTGCTTGATCTGCTGGGGAGTCAGAGTCTTCTTCCAGGCTACCAGTCCACCTTCTGTCTGCGTGGCAAGTAAGTAGGCGAAGCTGATGGCGATCTCCGTCTGATAGCTTTTTAGCGACCCACCGAGAAGGAGGTACTTTTCAAAATACGGCAGCCACAGTTTCGCCTCCCTGGCTTCGCCTCGTTCCCACAGGGCCGTGATGGCATCGGCAGGGTAGTTAACCAGATCGGTGAGGGTGCTGCGGCTGGTGTAAGAGTTTGCAGATTCACCCTGCGTCAGCGTGGTGATGGCCTCGATCCAGGGCTTCGAGTTGCCTTGAAGGGCTTGTCTAACAAAATGAGTGGAAAGGATGTATTCCTGCATCGCGCGAATGCCGGAGTCCTCCATGGTGATCAGGTCTTGGACGGATATTTTGTTAGACGCCTCGGCGCAGTATTCACCCAGATGATCCAGGGCAGCGAGCGGGGCGTAGTTGGCCACCATGCTTACGGCATGCATCTTGATGTCATCATGGGTAAAGCGGGTCTTCAGGATTTTGGGGGCCAGTTTGCCGATGCGTTTGGCCAGCGTTTCGGGTTCTTTAAAGGCCCGTAATAGAGCGGGGTGGGGATCGCTGGCTTGCAGCACGATGAGTTCCCCCAGAAGGGCGAGCTGCGGGTCCTTACACGCCGCCAGGAAAGCGGGTAGGTGCTTACGCATGTCTGGGTGCCAGGTGTAAATGCCGGACTGCCAGGCGTGCATGGAGCCGTGGTGTTCTTTGAGCAAAGCCGCAGCCTTTTCAGGATAACCGGCATCCACCAGGATGGCGATGATGGAGCGATTTTTGAGCATGTAGGATGCCTGCGCGTTCAGCATGACATCAATCCAGGCATCGTTCTTCATCTTGCCTGCGAGATGCAGCATGGCAAAGCGGGCCTCGAAGCTCACCGTATAAATCACCGGGCGGCCCGAGGGATCTCTTTTGATATTCTGCCTTTTCACCCAGCCATCCCACAGCATCTGCCCAGTCGCCCGCCATTCCGCCGTCACAGGCAGGCGGCCAAAACAACGCATCACCGCAGCCAGCGTATTGGTCTTCACCGCGTGCTCTGCTAGATATTCGGTGGCCAGGAGGCGGGTGAGGGGTATCACCACATCCGCAGGGATCGCCCAGGGATAAGTCACACAGAGATGGTGACCCAGGGCTAAACGTACCTGCGGATTCAACTTCTCATTCGTGATGACTTTACGGTAGTGGCTCCATAGCGGTTCATGGGCGGCATGGCCACGGATGGCGCAGGCGTCTCCGGGACGAATCATTTCCGGATAAGCCTCCAAGTAAAGTTTGGCGGCGATTTCCAGTTCACGGGCCAAAGCCTTGCAGGGATGAGTGGCAGGCAATTTTTCCGCCCACTGGAGGAAGGCCTGTCGGTCAGGCTGGCTCAAGTATGACAACAAGCCGTGAAACGCCAGTGCCATCAAGGGAATGGGTTCGTCTTTGAGACGACTCTGCAATTCCTCCACCAGTTTCTCCAGAGCCACTGCTGGATCTGCTCTGCCACCATAGGCCTGCCAGCGCTGGTGCAGATAATACGCCCAGTTATAGTCCACCGCCCAGCCACTGTGGGCGAGTTGACCCGATTTATCCGCATTGAAAGCCTGGATCCCAAAAGCCAACATCTCATAGTCGGCGGGAGTGATGCAGTTTAACAAGAAGGATGATCGGAGAGTCCTACCCGTGTTATCCGATGGCGCGGGTATCATGTTTCTAGACATGGGCGCGGCCTCCATTAACTCCGATACCTTATTGAAGACCTGCAGGGCTTGCGCTTGGTTCTTCTCTGCGACCAGTTTGCGGATCAAGTTTTCGCTGTTGCTGTAGAGGAGCTGCTCCGGCATTTTTAGACTTTCCAAATCCTTTGCTTCCAGCAACGAATCTAAGAATGAATTCTCCTTTTTCTGCCTAGCTTCTAGAACGCTTCGCATCGCCTCGCGCACCTCCGGGGGAAACTCTTGAGACGTGCGGAGAGAAGTCCAAGATGTTTCCAGGGCGGTCATCAAAAGAGTCTTGGATTCCGCTGGAAGCAGGGCGAAATCCTTCGCACGACGGTTGGCGAAATCATTGAGCGCTTGGTTCCGATCCGACTCCGTTAACGCCAAGATAAGATCCATGCCAAAGGTGCGGGCCTTTTGCTGCGCTAAATAGTTCTGAAGATCTGCGTTGATTTCCTCTAGCTTCAGTCGGGCGATGCAACAATGCAGCAGGCTCGAATAGGCGGTGCCGCCCAACCCAGGAAGAGGGTTAAAATCGGCGGCTTCATGGAAGAGACCAGAGCGAGTGAAGGCATCGAGAATGAAAGCGCTGTCCGTCTCGCGCCCCTGAAAGTAGTTGCCACAGTAGGCGACACCCAACCAATCCGATTGCTGATCAATCCCCTGTTTTTGCGCCTCTTGAGCCATCCATGGCCACAGGCCAGGGTCCAGCTTGAGGTTTTGCAGGAATCTGCCCAATTCCGATTGTACACGGTTGTTTTTACTCGAAGCTTTTGCTTCTGACTTCAAGAGCAGACTAACCAGATGTTTGATCACTTCCTTTGCACCGCTGGGATTGTGCTGCGCGATCAAAGCCAGATCCTGAGCCAGCAGATTATTCTGGCTCCGATTTTGGATGCCCTCGTTATCTGAGAGAGTCAGCAAGGTCATGCGCGTGTCTTCCGCTCTTTCCCGCTGTTTTTGGAGCACCGTGCGAAGGATGGGAGAGTCACCGGCATAGACGATGAGGGGGCTGAGCTCTGACTCTAGCAGCAGGTCGAAATCGGCCCGGGAGGTGGTGGGCATTTGGGTGATTTCATCCCTGTGGTTTTTAACAAAAGCCGCCAGTTCCTTTCGCGGTTGTTCTTTCAGGAGGCAGCGCAGGAGCTTGAGCCCAAAGGTTTCGGGCCTATCCGCTAAACGGCTAAGCACCAGTTCAGGGAAGTTTTTTTTGCCCCTCACGATGGAAACGAACTGTGAGAAGAAAGAGAGTTTGGAATCTCCTTTTAATGGGTAAGTGCGGAAGTTTTGAGCATCGTCCAGGAAGGGTGAATGGATGAAAAATTTGGCGATGCTATCCGAATGTTCCATCTGTCTTTCTGAGTAAAGATTTCCACGGGCGTTATGCATCCAATCCATCTCATTCAGCAGCCCTTCACTTTCAGCGCGTTGCATCGCCACCTTAAATAGTTCTGGAATGGCTGCGCATTGGCTTAACCAATTGCCGAGGGGCGTATGGGCCGGGGAGTTGCCAGTTTGGCTGCGGGATTCTGCGGCTATGAGGAGGGTCAGTTTTTCATAGACCTGCCGAGCTTCTTGGGGAGAGACACGGATGTAGCGGCGCAGTTTCGGAGCCAACTCATGATTGTTCCCCAGGTATTGCCCTGAGGATGCCAGACTGGGGGCATCCAGGAAGCTTTCCAGCACCTTTTTATCTTCCTTCGCGCGTGCTTGAAAAAGGGGCAGCAGGGTGGCCTGCAATTCTTCCGGCATGAGATGCAGTTCCGCATACTTGGAGTTGGTCGAAGCGAGTGAATTGAGCAGGCCCACCGCTTCGGCGGTTGGCATGAGGGACAGGTCTGCCTGATTCGTTCGGATGAAGTTTTCCAGCGCCGTGGGGGAGCGATCCAGGGCAGCGCGGGCCAGCTTTTCACCAAACGTGGGCGTGGGGCGCTCTTGCAGAGTGGTGGTTAAAAGCGTGAGAATTTTAGTGTTATTCCGGCTACGCAATTGGTTGAGGAGTCGGATCATGGCCAGTCCTTCGGAACCCCCAGGTATCACGAGGCCGCGAAAGTTTTCGGCCTTTTCAACAAACGGCGTACCAGTGAAAAGAGCGAGGATGTGCTCGGGCTGGTTGAGGATATCGTAACCCTCCAGGGCATACAGATACTGTCGGGTCCACTCGCTATTGAATTTTTCAGCCTCAGCGATGGCCAAGACTTCCTTCATGAGTTGAGGGACACGGCCCATCCTGGCTAGTAGTTCAGAAACCGGCCCATTTTGATTCGCGTTTGCTTGGATTTGAGCCGGAGTTTGTTTGAGAAGAACAAGACAATGCTTGAGCAACTGGCGTGCTTTTTCGAGATCTACGAAGGCAACGTCTTGCATGATCTTGGAAAGAAGCTCGTCGTTGTTGTAGTCATCCATGCGGGTCTGTTCCCAGGTGCTGGCTGCCAAAATCAGGTCGGCCTTTTTGTGAGCCCACTCACGCTCTGCGGCTCTCAGCGGTTCCAAGAGAGCCCGGGACTCGTCATCGAAGAAGCGGGTGATGTTGGATCCTTGATGAGCGATGAAAGCGGAAAGCTCAAGCTTGGCAATGGCAGAGAGATCTGGCAGTTCCTTCCCCTGGCGCATGAGAAACGCCTTGAAAACCTGGCCTTGGTTTTGAGAGGTCGAAGAGATGAGGGACGTCAATAAATCTGTGCCGAAGGTTTGCGGCTGCCTTGTTTTGAGCGCCTCCAGCAGTTGATCCCGAGCTTTGTTGGTTCTTAGGTCGGAACCATCCAGCCGATTGATCAGGGTTTGGAAAGCGGTGTATTGATTGCCCTTTTGGTTAAACCAAAGGCGGAAGTCGCGGGCGGAGGCCGTGAAATGGAGGGCGTCCAGGGTCACCAGAAGCTCCGCCGTGGGGCCGAATATCTGTTCTTCATCAAAGAGATTGCCGCAGACTTGGGAAAACAGTCCAGGTTCATCCATGAGGCCGTCTTCCTGTGCTGCGCGGATGCCGATGCTCTGGGGCCCGCGCCGGATGACCTCACTCAGCAGCGAGAAATAGTTCTGCCAGCGAGTGGAGGCGGAGCTAGGATTGTAGGGTGAGAAATGGCGGCGATTGGTGAACTGTTGCTGGACGAATTGATTCAGCTCTTGGCGTCTTTTTTCACGATCTGTGCCTAACCAAAGATCGCGTATTTGAGTCATGAACTGGCTAGCTTCGTCGGCTTTGCCGGTCTGCGCGATCATGCGGATGTAGGTGGTAAGTTCCTGAGTCTGGATGCCGTAGTTAGGGTTCTTCACGCGTTCCAGATAGATCTCATGGATGGGAGTGCTGAAACCACGCTGCCCCCAGATGCGGGTGATCTCCTGGCTGGTGCCGGAATAGTTGCGGTCGAGCTGACTGCGCTGCCAGTCCCGAGCGACTGCCAGGAACTCAGCTTCTGGGCAGGTGAGGAGCCGGGCATAAGCGCGCATCTGCTTTTCCGTGGTGGAACCGAGGGCTCTTTTGACCAAGGGGAAAAAGTCGCTTTCGATCTTCTCTTTTTCTCCTCGGGCGACCATTCCCCTCAACAGAATGTCCTCAGGCTGAGGCATGGCGATTTGGTTGCCATTTTCACCGAAGCGAGAGGGGGAGCGGCCAAACCAATAACCGATGTTAGGGGCATAACGACGGGCAAGAATTTGGCGGTTGAGGATGTCCCGAGCGAGAGTTTCGAGTTTTTCAGGCGACTCGCCGTCGTTCTGCGCCAGGCCTGCAAAAGGACCAAAACCACACTGCGCGAGCATGGGGATTTTCATCAGCGCTAGGCAGAGCTCGTCATGGGCAGCGCGTAGCTGGTCTTTGGCCTTTTGCGCAGCTTCGCTCAGATTCTGGGAGGCACGGCTGACTTCATGGAGACCACGAAAGGAGATGTTCCCATACTCGCCTTGTTGGGCATAATTGGGCATCTGGGCAAAGACGCCCAGGAGTGAGGGTTCCAGACGTCGTTTAGGATCCAGATTTTTTTCGACATAGGCGGCCATCAGTCGGATGACGGCTAAGCGGTGTTCGATGACGCGGCCATTTTGGGAGCGCGGATTCATTTCCTGCGACAGCCGCTGGAGCGCGAGATTAAGATCTTGGCGAGGGATGGCGCTCAGGTACAGCAGGGCTTTGTCCACATCTTTTCGGCTCAGGAGAACGGCCAGTCGGGTGCGGACTTCGCTGTTGCGGGCCTTCAGAGCCAGGGTGGCTTCATAGGCAGCGACGGCTTCATTTTCTAGCCCGAAGAGCTCTAAGAAAGCGGCTTCGCGTTGCAGTTGCTGCCAGCCTTTGGCGGGATTCACCTTGAGCTTTTCCAGGAGAGGACCCGTGGCTTGCTGCGCATCCAGCATCTTGCGTAGGGACTGCAATTCATTGTCGGCATTGCTCCAGTCTGTGCTCAGCCAGATCTCACCAATCCGCCGCACCCGCTGCTGAAACTCAGTCCAAGTGGCGTCCGAGTTTTTGTGAGTTAGGAACTTCTCGAGTTTGGTCAGGGAGCTGGGTTGACCACGACTGTGAGAACGCGAAAAGGGATTGCCAGTCGGGTTGTTGCGGGCTGTTTGAGGACGCGGCGCGGTGGCCTTTTGGATGAGTTCTGCCTGCTCCGCGAACCCGAGGGTGGCCGCCACATCCATCAAAGAACTGTTCTGCTGGCTGGCGGGCATCGTCTGGCGGGTGCGCTCCAGGCTCTCTAAAATAAAGGGTTTGTTCTCGGCCGTTAAAGGCTGGCCTGCATTCACCTGCTGGAGTGCTGTGAAAAGGACGGCACTGTCCACCGGAGACTGGAGGGCAGGGTCCAGCGCGAGTGTGCGCAGCTCTCGCAGAAAGGTTATCTGGAGAGCGTGGTCCTGAAGAATCTGTGCCATGCTGGCCGCGAACAGCCAATGATCTGGAGTCCGGCCCGGCTGCTTCAGCCACTGCGTCAGCTTTTCTTTGGCGGTGGTGGCGGGGCCTGAGATGCAGCTCATCAAGATCTGCAGTTCTGGGGTTTTGAGATGGGAGGCGATCTTGGTCAGGGCCACTTGGGTCTCATTATCCACGGGGCCATTCCTCATCCAGCCGTTGTAGGAAAATTGGTTATTCTGCACCAACTGCTGGACGAGCTCGATCATGCCGGGGGCAAGATCCAGGGTGGTCCACAGAGCGGGTAAAGGCTGCGGCTCATAATAGCCAGTGGGATACCTTTGGTTCCTGGGCGTGGAGGAGAGTCGGCTAAGCTGTTGGGCATTTTCCTTCTCCAGCAGGTCGGCCACATCTTCCAGGTTACCTAAAACTTTGAAGACCATGATGAGCGCATAGGCACCCCAAGGCTGTTGATTGGCATCTTGCTTTTGATAGAGAGTCTTGGACCAAGTCTTAGCCAGCGTGAGCACCTGCTGAGAAAGCTCGGGCGGGAGGGGCGGGCCGCCGCTGGAGGCCAGGATGCGGCGCTGCACGGCTGTGAGCAGGGCATTGAAAGTGCTGCCATTGCCTTCAGGGATATTTTGCGACTGGCTAAGAACCTGAGAAGCGAGGGCATCGGCTTCCGGCTCATTCAGGGCCAATGCGCCCACGCCGGCTTGGAAGGCGAGCAAGGGGTAGCTATCTTTAAACAGGGTCACACAGCGTTTCAGCTCAGGGAGAAAGTCCCCGGGAAATTGATTCAGATGCAGGAGCCAAAGGGCATGCAGGGCCTGGTGGTCAGGGTGGGCCTCCAGCAGGTCTGGCGGGATGCTTAACTGGCCTTCATACATCGGCACTTCTAGCAGCAGGGCGGGCTCGCGGATGCCTGCGACTTCCAGGTGTTTGACTAGCCCGCTGCGCTCATCTTCCTTCATGCCCTGGCCGATCTGGATGAGGTGATACAGAACCATGGCGGAGAGGTTGGTCACATTTTCAGGCTGCTGCACCCAGCCGGAGGGGAGGCCCGGGGTGGTAGGTCGGTTCCCCTGCATGAAACCGTAGCCCCAGCCCCCGCCGCCGCCGCGTTGTTTCTGCCGGTGCTGATAGGCCGTGTGGGAAACATGGGGCAACTGGATCCACTCTGCGGTACCTTCGGGTAAGTTAGGCAGTTGAGCACTGTAGCTGGGAGGCTGTTGGTTGGCACCCCGAGGGGCGGCTAGCACCTCAGGCAGTTCCTCATGCAGACTGAGCAGATGCACAAAGGCACCGATGGCCTCACCCTGGCGGCCTTCTTCTTCCAGAGCCACTGCGTGGAGGTAGTGCAGGCGGTAGTCTTTGGGAAAGCGAGGCAACAGTGGCGTCAGCAGCTCGATCGCACGATCCCACTGCCCATTCTCGCAAAGGGTGTCAGCCATGGTTTCGATGGCCCGCGCATTTGCTGTGGCCACGCCTGCCAGTTCAAACATGAGGCGATAGCCCGCTTCCTCATCGCCATTGCTGATCATGAGGGAGGCGATCTTTTGCCGGGTCGCTGGCGTGCTATCCAGACTGGCCGCCGCATTCAGGGTCTTTAAAGCTTCAGCATACAGGCCGTTTTCTTCCTCGATGCGGGCGATCTCCGTCAGCAGGGCGAGGTCCTTCGGACGGAGGCGTGAGGCCTCATACAGGCAGAGGCGGCGTTCCTCGTCATCGTTCGTGGCTGCATGGAGGGTGGCTAGGGCCAGCCAGGGCAGAGGGCTGGCACGATTTTGCCGCTGCCGCTGCTGGAAGTCTTCGATCAAGCGCGGCAGCGTGCCCGCATACTGGGTCATCTGCGCCAGCGGTGTTAAAAAGCGCAGACGCGCCACGGGATCCTCCGTCTGTTCATAGAGCGCCATGTAAAGGAGGCGAGCTTCCTCCATCTTACCTGCGGAGGCCAAAGCATCGGCGAGGGTGCTAAGCACGTCATGATCCTCGCTGAATTTACGGGATGCAGCACGCAGCACATCCAGCGCGGCCGTTTGTTTGCCCCGCTCCATGAGAATGCCGGACTCCTCCAGCCACGGCTGCACGGCCCCAGGAGAGAGTTTTTTCCATTCCGCCAGAGCTGCGAGCGCTTGGTCAAAAGCGCCCGTGCGCCGATGCAGACGCGCCAGTTGTTGCGCGCGGTCACTGGTCATGCCGCCGGGAAGTTGCATCACCTGCGCCAGCACCTCTGCGGCGCGTTTCCATTCTTGGCGTTGCTCCAGCAGGCGCACATGCTGCGTGCCTAACATGAGTTGCTGAGCGGGGGTGGCCTGGGGTGCCTGCAGGGCTGCCTCAGCGGCTGCGGCCTGCCCGGCTTCCTCCAGCAGCTCCGCCAAAAGACAGCGGTCAGGAATGGTCAGACTTGGTTGCTTTTGCAGCTCTGCGATGATGGTGGTGGCCGCCTCTGCATCGCGGATGGCCTGATGGGCCAGTTTGACAGCTTCTTGCAGGCCGGAAGCTTCACCCGTGAGGGCCAGGCGTGCCCGCGCCCAGAGGACGGCTTTGGCAGACTCTTTGTTAGTCAGGGCTAGCTGAGTCAGCAGGCCCAGGTAGCGGGGCTGCGTGGCGTGATCTTTTTCCCGCGTGACCAGGAGGGCCTGCGCTTCTTTGGTCAAGCCATGGGCGAGCAGGGCCTGGCCTGCCCGCAGGATGTCCTCCAGCTCGCCTTTTTGAACGAGGCTCTTCCAGATCAGCAGTGCGGCGGCATCATCGCCACTGCGGTGCAGGTAGTGGGCCAGCCCCTCCTGAGCGGACACGCTCTGGGGATGCGCGGAGACGAGTTTTTCATAGGCGCTTTTCGCGGCCTCCTTGAGGCCCCAGTTTTCATAAAGGCGCGCGACGCGCAGGTGATCATTCTCAGGGGCCAAACCATTGACCGCGCTTTTTTCCAAGTAACTCGCCAGGGTGGCCTTTGCGGCGGGGAGGTCCTTCTGCCGTTCTTGCAGGCTGGCTAGGCGGATGAGCAGCTCTTGATCTTCGGGATGTTGTTTGGCTAAAATCTGGGCCTGCGTGGCTGCCTCGGGAATACGATCTAAATTCTCAAGCAAAGCGATGTACGCTTCCTGCAAATCTCGGCGTCCAGGGTTACGGGCCAGCCATTCGCGAAAGAGGGTGGCTGCTGCATCGGCCTCACCCAGCTCCCCCAACACGCGGGCATAGGCGATGCCCAAATTCACCCGCTGAGCTTGAGTGGTGGATAAGGATTCCAGCCGTCTTTTCAGTCCTTCCAGGTCATCTTCCCGGCGAAAAACTTCGTCCAGCCGGGAGAGCACATCCGCCTCCACCCAGGAATCCTGGCCACTTTGGCCGAGGGCCGCCTCCAGCACGCTCAGGGCTTCATCGCGCTTTTCTGCGCGCAGTAGCAGGTCTCCCAGGCGCAACTGACGCGCCAGTTTTTCGGAGGGGTCGCGGGTTTTCTCCACCAGCTTTTTGGCCTCCGTCGCGGCTTCCATGTAGAGACCTTCCTCCGCCATCAGTTCCACGATGTCTTCCGTTAAGTCCAGATCTCCGGGATGCTGTTTGGCCAGGTCTAACCAAGTTTGCAATGCCTCAGGGGTGCGATTCAGCCTCAGCAACGCGCGGCCCTGCTGCCGGGCGATGTCAATGCGCAGCTGTTCACCAGGGTTCGCCTCAGCGGCGGCTTTCAGGCTTTGCAGCGCTCCTTCAAAGTCGGAGACACGGCCCTGCATGCGAGCTTTTTCCAGCCAAGCATCCGGGTCCTTGGGAGACAGCTTCAAGGCGGCCTCCAGGGCTTTCAGCGCCTCGGCATCTTGGCCACGCCTGGCATGCAGGAGGGCAAGGAGGCGATGGTCCGCAGCCTTGGCTTCGGGTTGGTTGCTCCGCTGTTGCAGGAAGCTCAGCAGAGCATCCGCAGGGGCCGATTCCAGCCAGGCATCATGAAAGCGATCAAACAACGTTCCCGCCTGGGGGCGTCTCAGCAGCATCTCATGATAACGGCGGGCCTCCGTGGGCAACTCCTGGGCAGAAGCGAAAGGAGTCAAAAGGAGGAAAAGGAAAACGCAGCGCCTACACATGATTCTGTTTTAGGTGAAATGGGGTGCCTAAGGCAAGTTTTTCATCCTGCCTAGGAGTGTGATGAACATTTGACAACCGGCCCTGTCATAGACGTAGTTATTCCGCCATGCGCTCAAAAGCTCGTTACCAAATCCTCACCTGCCTCGCGCTTCTCGCGCTGGGCTGGGCGCAGGTATTCGGGCTGATGCGTGGTTACATCTGCGATTGTGGAGGCGAGGTGGAGATCACTGCCTTCGATCATTGCCATGGTCCCCATGGTGTGTCCTGCCACCATGACGATGAAGATCCTTCTCATCATCATGATGAAACCAGTGAGGAGACTCACGAGCATGCGCCGCTGAAAGAGCCGGGGGATGCCAAGCAGTTGGTCACCCAAAGTTCATCCGCCCCTCTGCCCGTCCTCGCGGTGGTCGCGATCTTGGAATCCTTGACGCTGCTGCAAGTCGGTGACGACACGGCCAGCCGCGCCCTGATCCCACCCCGAGAGCAAAGCACGGGCCGACGATGGCCTGAGGTGCTGACACGCACGATCGCACTGAGAATTTGAGGTCCGGACCTGAGGCCTTCATCCACGATGATGACTGGCCCTCTGCTGTCCCTACCGGGCTGGCTTTTGGCCCGCCTACCACCTCCAATTCTTTGTTATGTCACGTTCCTTTTTACTCCTTTTCTGCCTAGGGGCCTGTTCGTCCGCCTCGGCCTTATCTATATCTGAAATCGCCCCGCGCGTGCGGGATCATCATCCCCAACTGAGGGCCGCACGTCTCGCTGTGGAGCAGGCGCGCGGTCGCCAGCTCGGCGCAGGACGACTGGCCAATCCCACACTGGGGGTGCAGTTTCAAAATGAGAGTCGCGTCTCCCCCCGTTCCACCGAGTTTTCAGTGGATCAGGCCTTTCCCATCACCCGTCGTTTGACCTTGGAAAAGCAGCACAGCGCCCAGCTCGTCGCTGCTGCGGAACTGGAGGTGAAGGATGTGGAAAGACGCCTCATCGCTGAGGCGCGCAGTCTTGCCGTGAAGTTGCTGGCTTTAGAAAAACAGCGGACTTTGCGCCAGCAGCAGACGCAACTGGCTGACAAACTCTCCCGCTTTGCCAAAGAGCGCGCGGCAGCAGGGGAACTGTCTCCTTTAGACGCAGCGCAAGCGCAGGTGGATGCGCAGCGACTGCAACTGGAGGCGCGGCGCCTGCAGATCGAATCGGTGAGTCTTCAAGGGAGCCTAAAACCCATGCTGGGCCTCCGCCCGGCGGAGGCGCTGAAGCTCACGGGGGATCTCCCCGCTCTGGTCATGCCGGGTCGTGTGCCCTGGCAGCAGCGTGCCGACTATCAGTTGGCCCAGGCCAAAACCGAGGCGGCCCACACGGAGGCCGCGCTGGCGCATGCCCGCCGTTATCAGGATGTCAGTGCCGGGTTCTTTGCGGCACGAGAGCAGCAGGACGTGAGCTCGCGCAACACAGAGCGCACAGGTTTTGTGGGCTTCCGCTTTTCCATTCCTTTGCCCTTGTGGAATCGAAACCAGGGAGAGATCGCAGAGAAGAAAGCCAGCATCGAACGGGCCCGACTAGAGACGGAGGCGCTGGCTTCCGAAATCACCAGCGAAGCAGAAACCGCCCGCCAGGAAATGGAGGCCAATGCCGCTCTGGTGAGTGAAACGCGCGACAAACTCCTGCCCCTGGTGAAGCAGCAAACGGACAAGCTGGAGAAGGCCTACGAAACGGGTCAAACAGATCTCCTTACCGTGCTGCGTGCGCGGGAGCAGCGGTTGCAACTCGAAACCGCCGTCCTGGATGCCAGCCGGGACTTTCACCTCGCCCGCATCCGTTACGATGCAGCCGTCGGAGCGGTGCGTTGATCGCCTGCATTGAAGCCTAACCATTGATAGGATCATTATGACTTACTATCTCATCAAACTTTTCCTCAGTGCCGGTGTCATCGTAATGGTGACGGAGATCGCGAAGCGAAACAACTCCGCCGCCAGCATCATTCACTCCCTGCCTCTGACATCCCTGCTCGCGTTCATTTGGATCTACCTGGAGACCAAAGATTCGGCCCTCATCGGGCGTCATGCTTTCGGCACTTTTTGGTTCGTTTTGCCCACTTTGCCCATGTTCCTGCTGATGCCTTGGCTGATCAAAAAGCTCGGTGGTTTTTGGCCTGCCTTCGGCACAGGGATCGTGCTCACCATCCTTCTCTACTTTTTAACCATGCGCCTGCTGAAGGCTGCTGGTGTGAATCTTTAGTCATCTCTTTTTCATGAATTTTAAACATTACTTTTGGTTATTCCTCCTGCCGCTGCTAGGGGCTGTGGCTGCCGATCCCGAGCGTCTGGGCAATACCGTGATTCTCGAAGAATCTGCCGTGGCAAATTTGCAACTCCAATACGCTGAGGCGGAAGAAACCACGTTTGAGGAGACCATCTTCGCCCTGGGGCACATTGAGGTCCTGCCGGGTAAAAAAGCCATCGTCAGCAGTCGCATTCCAGGCCGTGCTTTCTCGGTGCTGGCCATCCCGCACCAGGCGGTGGATGAAGGAGACGAAGTCGCCTGGGTGGAAAGCCGCCAGCCAGGAGATCCGCCCCCTACCGTCATGCTCACCTCCCCCATCACGGGCACGGTTTCCAAAGTGGACATCGCCGTGGGGCAGCCCATCTCGCCGGACCAGGCCTTGATGGAGATTGTGAATCTGGAAACGGTGGAAGCTTCGGCACAAGTGCCTCAGCATCTGGCCGGGCGGTTACAAGTCGGCCAGTCCGCCCACATCCGTCTCAGTGCACTTCCTGACAAGGTCTTTGAGGCCAAGCTGGCACACATCGGCACCGAAGCGGATGAGACCACGGGCACGGTGGAGGCTGCATTTCATGTCCCGAATCCAGACGGTCTTCTGCGTCCAGGCTTGAAGGCGGAGTTTAGCATCGTCGTTAGCACCCGTGAAGGGGTGCTTTCCATTCCGCGAGTAGCTGTGCAGGGAGATGCATCTGAGCGATTTGTGTACATCAAGGACTACGACCTGAAGAATGCTTTTGTGAAAACGAACGTCGTTCTAGGTGCTCAAAACGACCAGTTTGTGGAGATCGTAAGCGGGCTTTTTCCGGGGGATGAAGTGGTGATCCGTGGGGCCTATGCGCTTGCCTTTGCTGGCAAAGGCAGCGTCTCGCTCAAAGTGGCCATGGATGCCGCCCATGGGCATCCGCACAATGAGGATGGGACGGAGATGTCGAAGGAACAGATCGCCGCCGCCCAAGGTGGGCATGGGGATCACGATCACGAAGGCGGGGCAGGATGGAACATGCTGACCACCTTTTTCGCGGCCAGCACGGGATTCTTGTTTGTGCTGCTGGTGGTGACCTTGCTGGCAAATCGGAAACGGACGGTGGCCTAACATTATGTTAAACCAACTCATCCGTTTTTCCCTGCACCATCGGCCCATCATCTTGATGGTGGCCCTGCTGGTGCTGTTGTTTGGTTTTCAAACGCTCACCCAGCTTCCCGTGGAGGTGCTGCCGGACATGACCAAACCCACGGTGACCATCCTCACGGAATCCCCTGGCCTCGCACCAGAGGAAGTGGAGGTGCTCGTCACTCAGCCCATCGAAAGTGCCGTGCAAGGCGTCGGCGGCCTGGATCGTCTGCGGTCAAATTCCGACGTGGGCCTCTCGCTGGTCTTTGCCGAATTTGGCTGGGGGACGGATATTTATCGGGCTCGCCAGCTGGTGCAGGAGCGATTGCAGACGGTGCTGAATACGCTGCCTGCGGGGGCAAAACCAGGCATGACTCCCGTCTCATCGCTGATGGGGGAGATCCTGCTGGTGGGGCTGCGCAGCACGGATGGCAAGGTGCTGCCGGCGGACCTGCGAATCTTGGCCGACTGGACCATTCGCCGACGTTTGCAGAGCATCAGTGGTGTGGCAGAGGTGCTGACCATTGGGGGAGGGGTGCAGCAGATCCAGGTGCAGCCCAACCCGAATCGGCTGTCCGCCTTTGGAGTCACCTTTGAAGAGGTGGAAACGGCCGTGGGCCGTGCGGCAGGCAATGCTACGAGTGGTTACCTCCAGGCGGGGCCGCGGGAGATCATGGTGCGCAATCTCGGCATGACCACACGACTGGAAGACATCGCCCACACCGTCATCAAAACGGTGGAAGACCGCCCCGTTCTCATCAGTGATGTGGCGGAGGTGAAACACGCTGTGCAGACCATGCGTGGAGATGCCAGTGTGAATGGCACCATGGGCGTGGTCCTCAGTATTGATAAGGCCCCGGGCTTTGACACGCTGAAGCTCTCCGCCCAGATCGAAGCTGCTCTGGAAGAGCTAAAGCCGAGCCTGCCTGCGGGAGTCACCGCCGAGATCATGTTCCGCCAGGGGGACTTCATCGAACACGCCATCGGCAATCTCAAGGAAGCCATCCAGGACGGGGCCATCATGGTCACCATCATCCTGTTTTTGTTCCTGCTGAATCTACGCACCACGGCCATCACACTCATGGCCATGCCGCTGTCCTTTGCGGTCACCATCCTCATCTTTAAAGCCTCAGGCATCAGTGTGAATTCGATGACTCTCGGCGGCCTTGCTGTCGCCATCGGCATGGTGGTGGATGATGCGATTGTGGATGTGGAGAACGTTTACCGCAGGCTTCAGGAAAATGCCTCGCTGGCAGCGCCGAAGCCGGTGCTGGATGTCATCGCCACCGCTTCGGGCGAGGTGCGAAACTCTATCCTCTACGCCACTGTGCTCATCATCTTGGTGTTTCTTCCTTTGTTAGGCCTGGAGGGCATTGAAGGAAGGCTGTTCACGCCCATCGCCATCGCCACCATCACCAGCATGGCCGCATCGTTTGTGGTGAGCCTGACGGTGATTCCTGTGCTGTGCTCCTTGTTGCTGAAAATCAAAAAGAAGCCCGAGGCCCAGCATCACGATGGGTTTCTCGTGCGCGGCATGAAGTGGGCCGTGCAGCACAGCTTTCTGCGCGTGGCACTGGGCGCGCCCATGCTGGTCATCGCCATCGCGGGCATGCTGCTCATTGCCTCCCTAATGCTCTATCCCATGATGGGAAAGGAGTTCCTGCCTTCCTTCAATGAAGGCAGTGCCACCATTTCCCTGGCCAGCGCACCGGGGACCTCGCTCGCCCAGTCGAACGAGATCGGCGAGGTGGGGGTGCGTCTTCTGCAAAGCATCCCTGAGGTGAAAAGTGTGGGCCGCCGCGCAGGCCGTGCGGAAAAGGATGACCATGTCATGCCCGTGAGCGTGAATGAATTCGATGTCGAATTCCACGAAGACGGCCGCTCCCGTGAGATCGTCTTTGCCGAGATCCGCACCAAGCTAAAGACCATCCCAGGCACCTTCCTGAATGTCGGCCAGCCCATCGGCCATCGGCTTTCTCACATGCTCAGTGGAGTATCCGCCAAGATCGTGGTGAAGATCTTCGGGCCCGACCTGGAAGTGCTGCGCGAAAAGGGGGCGCAAGTGCGCGATCTCGCCAAAACGATTCCCGGCCTCACCGATGTAAATCTCGAAGCCCAAGTCCCCATTCCCCAAATTAAAATTGAAGTAAATCGGGAGCGGGCCGTCGCATATGGAGTGCAGCCCGGTACCCTCAATGAACAAGTCTCCACCCTACTCGGGGGCAAGAACTTAGCGGAGTTGCGTGAAGGGCAGCGCACCGTGGACCTGGTGCTGCGCTTGCCGGAAAGCTGGCGGGATTCCGCTGAAAAACTCGGGGAGCTTCTCATCGAGACGGAAAAGGGCCCCCGCATCCCCCTGCGCCTCATCGCTGACATCCGGGAAGCCAAAGGGCCCAATGTCATCAACCGCGAAAACACCCAGCGCCGCATCGTCATCGGGGCCAATACCGGAGTCCGTGACCTGGAGTCCCTCGTGGACCAGTGGGAAGCGGCCGTACGGGAAAAGGTGAAGCTGCCGGAAGGATACTTCCTGCGCTTTGAGGGTGAGTTTCAGGCCCAGCAGGCGGCTGCTAAGCGCATCGGTTTTTACTTTGTCCTCGTTCTCGGTGTCGTCACGCTGCTGCTGTTCAGTTACTTTCGCAGCCTGTCGCTGGCTTTGCAGGTCATGTTAAATATCCCCCTGGCGCTCATGGGGGGGCTGGTGCTGACCTGGCTGCTCATTGATAACATTAGCATCGCCACCATCGTCGGTTTCATCGCCGTGGGCGGGGTGGCAGCGCGTAATGGCATCATGATGATCAGCCATTACCTGCACCTCATGTCGCATGAGGGGGAAAACTTCACCCGCCAGATGATCGTGCGCGGGACGTTGGAGCGTCTCGTGCCTGTGTTGATGACGGCGCTCAGTGCCGGCATTGCCCTCATCCCGCTGCTGCTCGCGGCGAATGAACCGGGCAAGGAGATCCTCCATCCGGTGGCCGTTGTGATTGTTGGCGGTCTCGTCAGCAGCACTTTTCTCGATCTCATGATCACCCCCGCCGTGTTTTACCTCTTTGGCCGCAAGGCCGCCGAATCTGCTGTGGGCAGCCATGCTCCCGCAGCGCAGTGAACCTCAGAACCAACCCAAAATAGAACCAACCGTCCATGAAAAGATCATTCATCACCTCCCTCATCCTCGCCGCCACCACCAGCCTGCTGCTCGCCCATGGCGGTGTCGAACTCGGGCCTAACAAAGGCCGCATCGTCGAATTCAGCAAAAACGAAACCATGCATGGTGAAGTCACCGTGAAGGGCGACAAGTTCCACATCGCCCTCCTGGACAAGGACATGAAGCCAGTGGCCGTGGAAGCTCAGAGCCTCGTCGCCCTCACCGGGGACCGCGATAAACCCACCAAGCTGGCGGTCGAAAAAGACGCCAAAGGTTTCATCCTGCCCGTCATCAAGTCCGGCGACATGCTGATCCTCCAGTACAAAAATTCTCCGGATGCTAAAGCGGTCGTCGCTCGTCTGGAATATGACACCTCCACCTGCGAAAAGTGCAGCAAGATGGAGTGGCTCTGCGAATGCAAGTCTGAGTAAAACCGGTCCCCAGAGGCAGGTCTAACTAAGCAACGGCGAAAAAGGCAGGTGTCTGTATCCTGTGCTTTTTCGCCGTTCTGCATCTTTCGGCCTTGGGAATGGAGCGGCTAGGTTTGGTCATGCTGAATTCCGCCTTTTTATCGCCAAATTGCATTCCGGAGGGCTGCGAAATCACACGTTTACTCGACGAGACGCTGATTTTGGCTAGTTTGGTAGCCCGCTAGGCCCCGGCTTGGCGTATTTTTGTCCCACCCTTCTGCGAAACACCCAAGAAATGCTTCCCGAGCACTCCCCTTTTTCCCCTGACCTGCGTCGGGCCCTGGACGGCCTGATGGCGAGTTTCACCCCTGCCCAGCGCTTTTGGCTGGCCGGGTATCTTTCCGCAGGGGACTCCGGCGCTGCCGCTGCCGTGCCAGCACCTGCTGCTGCGGCGACGAAGTTGACCATCCTGTATGGTTCGGAGTCGGGAAATTCAGAAAAATTGGCAGACCTGTCCGCGAAGGACGCGAAAAAGCGCGGCTTTTCCCCCACGGTCAAAAACATGGCCGATATCCAGCCTGCCGATCTGGCCAAGGTGGAAAACCTCCTGGTCATCATCAGCACCTGGGGCGATGGCGAGCCGCCTGAGACGGCCACCGCATTTTACAAGGCCTTCATGAGTGAGACCCTCAGCCTGCCAAAGCTGCGTTTCTCCGTCTGCGCCCTCGGCGACACCTCCTATGAGAAATTTTGCCAGATGGGCAAGGACTTCGATGCCCGCCTGGAAAGCTTCGGGGCCCAGCGCATCCACCCACGTGTGGACTGCGATCTCCAGTATGAAAAGCCGCATCGTGCCTGGTTGGACGGTGCTTTAGCCGCTTTCGGCCCTGCCGTTGCCGCAGCCCCGGCTGCTGTCGTCGGTTTCGCCGCTCCGGCAGCCACTGAGCATGATAAGAGCAACCCCTTCGGCGCCGAGCTGAAGGAGCGCGTGCTGCTGAATGGCAAGGGCACGGCCAAGGAAACCTGGCACTACGAGCTTTCCCTGGAAGGTTCCGGCCTGACCTATGAGCCGGGCGATTCCCTGGGGATCATCCCGGTCAATGCCCCCGACATGGTCGAAGGCATCCTCAAAGCGGCCAAGCTGGTCGGCACTGAGAAGGCCAACGTGCCTGACATTGGCAGCAAAACGCTGGCCGATGCCCTGCGTGAAGACCTGGACATCACCGCGCTTTCCCGCCCGGTGCTGACGAAGCTGCTGGAACTCACCAAGTCCAAGAAACTGGCCACACTCCTGGGCGAAGGCGCGAAGGACAAGCTGAAGGATTACCTGCACGGCCGCTGGATCATGGATGCCATCGAGGACTTTGCCTCCAAGGGCCTGTCCCCAGAGGCGCTGGTCTCCCTCCTGCGTCCGCTGCCGCCGCGCCTTTATTCCATCGCCTCCAGCCCGCTGGCGCATCCAGATGAGGTCCATCTCACCATCGCCTCCGTGCGCTACGAATCCTTTGGCAAACAGCGCAAAGGCGTGGCCTCCACGTATCTGGCGGATCTGGTGAAGCGTGGAGACGTCGTCCCGGTTTACACCAATCAGAACAAAAACTTCCGCCTGCCTGCCTCGGGTGATACTCCCATCATCATGGTCGGCCCAGGCACGGGCGTGGCCCCGTTCCGCGCCTTTGTGGAGCACCGCGCCGCGCTGGAGCAGCAGGGCAAATCCTGGTTGTTCTTTGGCGACCAACGCTACACCTACGACTTCCTTTACCAGACCGAGTGGCAGGACCATCTGGCCAGCAAGGCACTGACCAAACTGGACGTCGCCTTCTCCCGTGACCAACCCGAGAAGATCTACGTGCAGCAGCGCATGCTGGAGCGTGCGAAGGAGCTTTATGCCTGGCTGGAAGAAGGTGCCCATTTCTATGTGTGTGGCGATGCCACCCGCATGGCCCACGATGTGAACGAAGCCCTCCTCACCGTGGTCGAAAAACAAGGCGGCAAATCCCGCGAAGCCGCTGAGGCCTACATCGAAGACCTCAAGAAAGCGAAGCGCTATCAGCGCGATGTCTATTAATCCCCTGGAGCTCACACCCCACCCCCTCCAAATACCATGAGCGAAAAGCAACTCTCTGCCAATGAAGGCATCAAGACTCGGTCGAATTACCTGCGCGGCACCATCGCCGAAGGTCTGGCCGATCTGTCCACGGGCTCCCTTTGCGAAGACGATCAGCAGTTGATCAAATTCCACGGCAGCTACCAGCAGGATGACCGTGACCTGCGTCCAGACCGCCGCAAGCATCGCCTGGAGAAAGCCTTCTCCTTCATGCTGCGCATCCGCGTCCCCGGCGGTGTTTCCACCTCCGAGCAGTGGCTGCAGACGGACCGCCTGGCAGATACCTATGCCAATGGCACCATCAAGCTGACCACCCGCCAGGCCTTCCAGCTCCACGGCATCATCAAGTCCAACTTGAAGCGCACGATCAAGGAGATCAACGACGCGGCCATGGACACCATCGCTGCTTGCGGTGACGTGAACCGGAATGTGATGTGCAATCCGAACCCTTACCTGTCCAGCGTGCACGCCGACGTGCTCCAGGCAGCCAAGGACATCTCCGCCCATCTCACCCCCGCCACCCGTGCTTATCACGAGATCTGGCTGGATGGAGAAAAGGTACAGAGCACCGAGGAAGAAGTGGAGCCGATCTACGGCAAAACCTACCTGCCTCGTAAGTTCAAGATCACCATCGCCGTGCCACCGAGCAATGACGTGGACATCTTCGCCAACTGCCTCTCTTTCATCGCCATCGTCGAAGACGGCAAACTCGTCGGCTACAACGTTGCCGTTGGCGGCGGCATGGGCTCCACCCATGGTAACGAAGCCACCTACCCCCGCATCGCGGACGTCATCGGCTTCTGCACCAAGGAGCAGGTCGTGGACGTGGCAGAAAAAGTCGTCCTCGTGCAGCGTGACTTTGGGGACCGCACGGACCGCAAGCACTCCCGCTTCAAGTACACGGTGGATGACCACGGCCCAGAGTGGATCCTGGCCAAGCTGAACGAATACCTCGGCTACAAACTCGGCCCGGTGCGCCCCTACGTCTTTGCGGACAATGGCGACCGCTTCGGCTGGGTGGAAGATGAAACGGGCGATTCCCACTACACTCTCTTTGTCGAAGGGGGCCGTGTGCTGGACACCGAAGGTTACCCCATGCGCACCGGCCTGCGTGAGATCGCCAAGATCCATGATGGTGACTTCCGCCTCACCGCGAATCAGAACCTCATGATCGCCAAGGTCTCTCCGGCCAAGCGTTCCCAGATCGAAGCCCTACTGGAAAAATACGGCATGGCCAAGAGTCACGAGCAGAGCGCGCTGCGTCTCTCCACCATCGCCTGCGTGGCCCTGCCCACCTGTGCCCTGGCCCTGGCTGAGGCTGAGCGCTTCCTGCCCACCATCGTCACCCAGCTCGAAGAGAAGCTGGAGGAAGTGGGCCTGCGTCATGACTCCATCACCATGCGCATGACGGGCTGCCCAAATGGTTGCGGTCGTCCCTTCATCTCGGAAATCGGCTTCGTCGGTTTCGGTCCAGACCGCTACAATGTCTATCTGGGTGGCGGTCACGCGGGTGAGCGCCTCAGCAAGCTCTTCCGCAAGGACGTGCCTTCCAAAGACATCAAGCCCCTTTTGGATCCGATCCTTGAGCACTACTCCAAGGAGCGCCTGGATGGGGAGCACTTCGGTGACTTTGTCATCCGCGCTGGTTATGTGGCCGCCACGGTGCAGGGGCCAGACTTCCATAAAAATATCAAGCCTGAAGCCGTCGCTCTGAACAGCTAGTTCAGATCTGGGTTTCAACTTCGAAGGCGGGAACTGCGCAGGCAGTTCCCGCCTTTTTTGTTAGGCGGCTTTGTCTCCCTGGGGGCGGTGGTGCAAAAGGGGCTTCGTCAGACCGAGGCCGAAGATGCGGCAAGGTTGTCTTTTACCAGGATCTGATTTTCCAGATTGTGCCATGGCATTCCCAGGCAGATGCGCCTAAAATAGGCGGTCTAACTTGCTGTTGATCCTCCCCCCTCATGTCTGACCTTCTGGCCCCTCATTTCCCCTCGGTGAACGAGTTAGGCGCGTGGCTGCCTCAGTATGAAGTGCAGCGGCAAACGCACACGGGGCATGATCATGCCATCTTTTTAGGCCGCCAGGTGGCGCTGGATCGGCCGGTCGTCATTGAGGTGATCCCCCCACCGCCGGAGGACCTGGCGCAGGCTTTGCAGCAGCGCCTGCGCCGCCGGGCGCGTCTTGTGCATCCCTTGATCACGGCAGTTTATGATTTTGGTCGCACGCCTACCGGGCAGTTTTATTTGGTCATGGAGCACGTGGAAGGTCGGCCAATTGCCACGCTCATTGAGGAAGGTCAGCTCAAACCAAAGACCGCTTTTCCTCTGGCTCTGGAGTTGTGTGAGGCTTTGCAAATCCTGCATGACCAGCAGATGCCGCATGGCGCGCTGGATGTGCACTCAACCTGGGTGACGCCTGAGGGGCATGTGAAGTTGACCTGCATCGGCATGGCGCAGGATGAGGTGGGGGACCTCGCATGGCTGCGTCCTTTCCACGGCAGCTTAAAGGGAGACCTCCAGGCACTGGGTACGGCATTGCACTGGATGTTTGCCCGCTGTGCGCCCGGGGCCGATGGGCGGCTGGCGCGGGATTTGCCGCCGGCGTTTGCGGCAGTGATCCGGCGGACTTTGGAGTCTGAAACGGCTCGCCCTTTTGCGCAACCTTCCGAGGTGGCAGCGGCGCTGAAAGCGGCCCTGTTAGGTGAACAGGAGAAGGGCGAAAGTGCGACCACTCGTTCCCGAATGGTAGTGGCCCCAGGTGCCAAGCCCCCCGTCCCTGCCGCGCCGCCAGTGGCTCCTCCACCGAAGGTGGTGCCAGGGAGTTTGCAACCTGTGGTTAGGCACTACGAGCCGTCGTTTTTTCAGCGACTGGATGCCTTTGTGTGGAAGGCTTTCAGCACGGGGCTGCATGTGATGATTTCTTTGATCAGTGTCGGCAGTCTGATTTTGCTGATCCTGTTTAAGGACAAGATCGTGATCGAACAAGATAACACCCTGCCCATGGCGACGGTGGAGGAAATAGAGGCCCCAGAAAAACCAATCCCGGCGGAGGTGCTGGGGGCGCTGCCTCCGATGCAGGATCTACCCACGCCTAACCAAACAGTGGTCATCAAGCCCATCACACTGCCACCTGCGAAACCGCCGGTAGATCCGTTGGTGGAGTTGAGGACCCAGTACGTAGCCGCCGTGCAGGAGGCGGCAAATCAGGCCCTGGAGAAAGTGCGCCTGGATGACCTGCCGCATCTCCAGCGGGAGTTGCAGCTTTTACAAAGCGGCGGCGAGATCCCGGCGGTGGATGAGCCAAATCTCCCCGCCTCCTTAAAGATGCTTCGTCAGCGGTATCGAGAAGTGCGCGCTGGGCAATCTCAGAGCGCGCCTTGAGACACAGCTCGGTAAACTAACGTGCCACAGCTGAGGCGGCATGATGGCGTGCATGCGGACGGCTGCCCACCAGCGCACCCCTATCACGCAAAAAAACCCCGCCGGTTTCCCGGCGGAGTATGAGGCACATCCCTTGTTTAGTTAAGCGGCGGCTCGTAGGTCAGTCCGTCTCCGGTGATGAAGCTGGGGAGAAAGCCGGGGTTGCTCAGCGTAATCACGATGTTGGCGTGAACCGTGTTGTTGGGGTTGCGCAGGGTGACGGCAATCTCTCTCGCCAAGTTAGGCCAGTTGGTGGGCTCGATCACCGTGCCAGTGGCGATGACGGTCGCGGGATCACCCTGCCATTTGCGAAAGCTCATCGCACCGGTGGTGATGTCGGAGATGAAGTCATACCCTTCGAAGAACCCAGTGAGGACATTGAGACCCATCCAGCGGGAGGTCATGAGGTTGCCATTCAAGGTGAAGCTGGGAGTCGAGCGGAGCATCTCACGGGCCGTCAGGCGAGCGGCGGTGACAGCGATGGGATAACCACCTTCGGCAGCATTGAAAGGACGTGCAGTCACCGTGCCGCCATCGCGGGTCAGAATGGGGCGGGTCCGGTCAAGGCCGATGCTGTAGATCACACGGTAGTTGCTGCCAGCAGGCAGGCCCAGGTCGCCAAACCCGCCCGGCACCACCACCTGGTTGCCAGTCAGTTGCTCCACGCCATTCACCTGGATGCTCACCAAGTTATACTGGCTGTTGTTAAAGAAGCCGATGCCCAGATTGCTCACGGTAAAGTTACCCGAAGAGAGGCTGGAGGGGGCCAAACTGCCGGTGCCATTCACCAGCTTCAGACGACCCGTGCGCGCCCCCTGCGGCACGACGACGGAGTAGCGGTTGTTCCCCAGAGCTCTCAGGTTCTGCCCCTCCACAAAGCTGGTGCCTGGGCCAGTAAAAAACACCTTGTAGTTAGGCCCGAACCGATTGGCCAGGTTGCTGGGAAAGCGGGAGGAGATATTGATCATCTTGTTCTTGTTGATCTGGATCAGCTTGGCAATGGCGGGGTCCAGCTCCGGGCGGGAGACGGTGACCTCGATCACCTGGCCTACGCTGGCCTGGACCGGGCTGATGGTGGTGATGCGGCTGAGCAGGAGAGGTGCAGCCTGGACGGAGGAAGCCACGGAGGCCAGGAAGCTGGCAGCGATGGCAAGGAGGGTGGTGCGGCGTTTCATGGGGATCGGTGAGTTAGATTTTGTAGATTCGGTGGGCGGCTTGATTGCTGCCCTCACTTTGCAGATGCAGGTCGCCGTCAGGACTTGCGCAGAATCTGAAAATATTTTTTCAGCACCCTTTTTCATCGCGTCATCCGTTAGGCCGGACACAAAAAGACCCCGCCAGTTTCCTGGCGGAGTCTTCGTTGCGTGAGAGTCGGCAGTGCTTACTGGCGGGTCACCACGATGGACTGACCATTGCGACCGACCGTGGAGATGAAGCTGGCAAAGGGGAGGAAAAGATTCACCTGACGCTGCCCCAGGCGGAAGGACAGGCTGCGGCTGTTGTCTGGCCAGGAAGTTTCCGCATAGGTGCTGGACTCCACCACCGTGGTGCGGCCGCTGCGGGTCTCGCGGATCTGGTAGCTGCCATTGTTCAGCATGCGGACGGTGCGGAGGTAAGGGGTCAGATTGGCATCAAAGAGGATGTCAGAGGCCCAGTCACCACTGGTGCGGAAGTTCGTCATCAACTGACGCAGCGTCACGCGGGGCACATTGTAGGTGGAGGTGCGGCCACGGGTGATGGTGAAACGCTGGGTGAAGAAAAACATGGCCCCTTCATTGGGAGTGATACCCAGACTGACTTGGACATTGTAGCTGCCGGGATTCAGATTCAGCGTTCCCGTCTGGCGCACAGGCAGGATGAATCCGGCCTGCAGTTGCTCCACATTGTTCACCTTGATGCTCACCAGGTTATACTGGCTGCCATTGACGATGTTCAGGCGGCCCTGGCCAGCAGGTGGCGGTGGCGCAGTCACCACAAAGTCCGAAAGAGTGGAGGAAACATAAGGGGACTGCGACAGGCGAATGCGACCCGTGATGGCTGCCGCAGGCACTGTGACCCGAAGCTGGGCTGGGGAGACGTAAGTGAAGGTGGCATTCACAAACTGGCCCGTGCTGGTGCGAAACTGGATGACGTAGGGAGGTGTAACCGTGGGGGTGGTGGCCCACACATTGCCCAGGCGGTCACGGTTGAGATTGCGCCCATTGATCGTGATCACCGCACCAGGGGCACCCGTGGCAGGGCTGGCGGAGGTGATCTGCGGCGGTGGCGGTGGCAGGCCCATCTGGGCGGAGGCCTGCTGGCCCACGGTGGCGGCGAGCAGCGTGACAAGGGTGAGGAAGAGGCGGCGGCTGAATGTTTTCATGGGATGGATGACGGTGAAGGATTTCGACAGTGGGCGGGCAGCTCAGCGCCGCCCTTCACTGCCCAGATGCAGGTCACCGCCAAGACTTGCGCAAAAAGGGCAAAGTTTTTTCTCAGGCCCTTTTTCCCTGGAAAAACCGTCTTTTCATGAACACCGCGCACCTCTAGAAAAAAATGGCGTTAATGGAACGGCACCCGCTTTGAAGCTTGGTAAACCATGCCTGCATGAGCGCGCTCCCCTACCCTGTCGGCCAAAAGGTCGTCTGCATCCACGCCCACTTTCCAGAGGCCGCCCTGGAGGCCTTCGACCGCCTACCCGAGCAAGACGGCGTTTACACCATCCACGAAGTTTTTTGGGCGAACGAGCACGGTACCGAGCGCCCCATGCTGAGCGTGCGCCTCACTGAACTGCCCCCCATCCGCCAGGGTTGGGGCGGCTTCTCCCTGTGGCGATTCCGACTGCTGGAGGATGAAAAGGAACTGCGCCGCCGCGAACGCGTGAAGGAGCAGCAACAAACCTCCGAATCCTAACCAACGTTAGAACTTGAGGGTGATCTGCCCAGCCACCAAATGGTGGCCCTCACGGCCAGCGCCCTGCCGTCCAGCCATGCTGTATTGCAGCTTCGCCTGGAGGTGGCGGCTAAAGCGATAGCCCACGGAGAGATCCGCCCGCCAGCCATCATTGTCCCAGACGGTGTCAGTGCCTGGCAGATCGCCGAACCAACTTTGATTCCATCTCGTCGCCACCCACCACTGGGGGCCTAACTTGCGCTTCACCTCCACAAAGCCACTCCAGACCCGGACGGCACCAGAAACATTGTGGATATGATTGCCAATCGCACGAGTACCACCCGCATTAGGGGTTTCAAAACGGCTGGTCATCACCTCGCCCCAGACCTGCCAGGGACCATGCGCCCAGGAGGCATCCAGTCCAAAGGTGGTTTGATTGTAATCCCTAGGTTCAGAAGGAGCGCCATTTGGAGTAGGCGTGATGAACACAAAAAAGTCTGATAAAGCATTATTGAGGTAAGGCCCATGGCTGTAGGACGCGCCCAGATTCCACTCCGGGGCAGGTCGCAGCCCCACCCTGCCAGTGAAGGTGGTGCCTTCCCAGCCGCCCTGGATGGCATCCCAGTTTCGCGGAGCCGAAGACAGGGCCGCATTCTTCACTTCAAAGGCGTAGTCCACCGGACCCACCTGGCCAAAAACCGACGCCCCCGTGGCATACGAAGGCCCCCAGATGATGGGCAGCCAAGTATCACGATTGTCCGCGTTAAACCGACGACCTGCGATCCCCCCCAGCGGCACGAAGGTCTCATCCGTCACCGGCAGCATGTCATTGTACGCCATGGGCGCGGTGATGAAGGGATTGTCCCACGACAGGCGGCGGCCTGTCCAGGAACCAAAGGCAGTGGCAAACTTGCCTAACCGGAAGTTGATCCAGCTTTTCTCCAGGGGTTTCCATTCCAGAAAATACTCGTCCAGCCGCGTCTGCCCGTCTGCGGCGAAGCCGGGATCAAACCCCCGGTCCACCCGCATCTGCACATGGCCACGCAGATGTTCTGTCGCTTGCAGGTCCAGAAACAGAGTCAGGCGCGGGTTAAAAAACACGTCGTCATCCGTATTCAGCAGGCCCATGGCCGGCGCATCGGGCGCATACAGCTCCAGATCAATCAGACCCGAGAGATCAGCACGAAACATCTGGTTAGGCGTGGCCACCGTCAGCGCCTCATCCACCGTCTCCAGCACAGACTGGGCAGTGGCGGAAACCGTGCTAAAAAGCAAAAGAGCGAGAAATTTTTTCATCAGTCGGGGGAGGGTGCAATGACGATGCGGAAAGCGGTGACAGCATCTGCAAAGCCTTTCAACTTCAAAGGTTCCAGAGGTAGCGCAGGGATTTCGGAAGGCAGCCGTTGCTGGGTAGCCGCATCCACCACGATCTCTCCCGCCGCCGCACTGCTGCACAGGCGGGCCGCTAAATTCACATGCTCACCCACCACCGTGTAATCCGCACGGTTTTCTGCCCCGATGCAGCCCGCCACCACTGTGCCCGTGGCGATGCCAATGCCGATGCCCATCGGCTCCTGGCTTTCCGCATTCAGCCGCTGGCGTTCCGCGATCATCTCCAGGGCACAGCTCACCGCATTCAGAGCATCGTCACCATGGCTCGCCGGGGCGCCAAACAAGATCATGATGGCATCTCCAGCGAATTGGTTGATCACCCCATGCCAGCGATAAACCACCCGTGTCAGCGCCCCCATGTGGTCATTCAGCAGGGCGATGACCTCGCGCGGGTCCCGCCCAGCACTCAGAGCAGTATAACCACGGATGTCACAAAAAACCACCGTCACCTGCCGCAGCTCCCCGCCGAGCTGGATGCTGCCTGCCATGAGCTGCTCGGCCACGCGTGCATCCGCCACCATGCTCAGCACGGAGTGGTAGCGCTCCTTCAGCTCCAGCCCCGCCGTCATGTCATTGAAGGACTCCGTCAGCGCGGCCAGCTCATCCGTCCTCCCCCGCTCCAGCCGCACCTTTAAATTTCCTGCTCGCACCGCATTGGTCGCCGTCACCAGCTCGCCGATAGGCTTCGACAACTGAGCCGCAAACAACCACCCCGCCCCGGAAGCAAGCAGCAGCGCCACGGACCCGATGCCGACCACCCTCCATTGCAATCCTTTTTGTTGGGCCTGAAGCTCCTCCAAAGAGAACACACTCACCAGCCAGGCGGCAGGAAAGCGAGACGCCGCATTGAGCAGATGCGCATGCGCTAGGTAGTCCGTCCCCTCCTGCTGAAATGAAAACTCCACTTGCTCAACCGTCGGTTCCAGCCCCTTCAGAGATTCGGCCGCTGCCTGTGGCAGGCTAGCCCCGAGAAGCTGACCCTGCGTCCAAAAAGCCGCCTGCAAAGGCTGATTCCCCTGCCCGCCCAGCACCGGCATCAGCCTCCGCACACTCTGCCCCAGAAACAGAGTGCCCACGGTCTGGTCAAAGTTCCGAATGTGCAGGGCCAGCACCCGATGCAGATCCTGCCCCCCCTCAAAACCCGGCAGCAGGACAAAACCCACCTCCGCCTGAGTTTGCTCTTCGGGCAGGGTTTTAGCGACGGCTTCCAACTGCACCGTCAGGGCCCTTTCAGCTGCCTCTTGGAAGTGCCCTGAACGACTGCCCTCCGGCGGTGGCATCAGGCCGGTCTGGGCACTGGCCAGGCGAAAAAAATCAAACTCTGCCAGCCGCAGTTCATCCGCCGCCACTTGGTAAGTTTCTGGGTCTCCCTCCTCCAGGGCGGCAAACAGGCGCACGGACTCCGCCAGCCTGGCCGCCTGCTTCCGGGCCAGTTGCAGCTGCGCCTCCTGCTCCACGCGGAAAGCGGCCATCTGCTGGCTGAAAAGCGTGTCCACCATGCTCCGGTAAGACGCACTGTTTTGCGATTGCGCCACCATCAGCACTGCCGCTGTCGTGCCGGCGACCACCCCCAGAATGGCCTGCTGAAGCTTGGCACGAAAGGTCATGGCACAGAGGGGAAATTACCGCGAGAGCTGAACAGAGGCGGTCTTGCCCTCCGTCACAGTCACCTGGCCCTGCGCCGTTTTTTCAGAAGGCAGCAGCGCCTTGATCTGGTAGCTGCCCGCAGGCACGCCCGTGATCTTGAACCGCCCCTGCGCATCCGTCACGGCAAACCAGGGCGTGTCCAGCACCAGCACCCGGCAGCGCATGTGCTGGTGGATCTCGCAGTAGATTTTGACCAGGCCCGTCTTGTCAAATTGGATGCGTGGGCTGGGCTCATTCTTGCGGAAACGCCCCAGGTCAAAACGGCGGATCTTGGAATAACTAAAAACGTTGTGAAACTCGTCATCGTTATTGGGAAACTCCGCACTCGCACCCTTTTGCAGAGCGACAAGGGAAGGACGAAACTGGTAGCCGCGCTGCTGGATCTTCACCACTTCCCCCGTGCGTGTTTGCGGATACACCCCCGTGCTGGTCTCCAGCCACACAATGGCCAAGCCAGGCTCTTCCCCTTCGATGGGTTTCACCGTCTTCGGCTTGTAGCCCGCATCCACGGCCGGTGGTCGCTGGCTATCGAGCACCACCGTGCCCTGCACCCCTCCTGCGGCCATGGCAGACAGGCTCCAAGAAAGAACGATCAGAGGTATGAGAAGCAGGGCCTTCATCGCGGGCTATGAAAGCCGCGTTTTCACTCCCTGCCAACTGCGAAGGTCAAAACGACCACCGCACATTCAGCGCCCCGAAGGGAGCCGGGTCCAGATTTTCGTCCACCCGCACGCGCTCCTCCTCATCACGGATTTCAAATTCACCGCCAAAATTGATCCCCCCACGCAGAGATACCGTGAGTTTATCCGTCGCTTTCCAGATGATGGAGGCCGCACTCTGCCAGCCCGAGACAGCAAGCGTATTCGTCCCATCGTTGCGATCCAGGTCCCAAGAACCACCGCTGGGGTAAAGGCTGAGGCTCAGCGTCAGCGGCTCACTCACTTTGTAACCCAGCACCATGAAAGGCGGCGTCACCTGCACGATCCAATCCCCTGGCCGCCAGATGAAACCCAGCGCTGGCAGCAGCGTGCCATCCTCATTCGCATAACTGGCGAAGACTCCGCCAGCGATGGTGAAGGTCTCTGTAAATTCATACCCGATCAGGCCCAGGGCCGAGATCTGGAAATCATCCAGCGAGATGCCATTGAAGTCTGTACCTAGGCCCGGTGTGACGAATCCCAGCCCCCACCAGTTACTGGTGGGCGAATTCCAAAAATACGCCACCTGCGCCTCCAGCGTGTGCAGGTCCAGCCTGTCACCCGGATCAAAGTTGATCTGCGTGAGGTTGTAGCCCAGGGAGGTGCTCAGGCGCCCACCTTCCCCCACCTTCGTGCTCCACACCGGGATGATGGTGCGGACTTCAAACATTTCCAAACTGCCCCGCAGGCTGCCATCGAAATCCTGCTGCCCAATGAAGGTGGTGTCCACCATGTAACCTGGGCGTCCAAAGCCAAAAGCAGCCGGGTCGATCAGTTCAGCCGCAGGCAAAGAAGCCGCCAGGGAACAGGCGGCACAAAGGGAAAGCGTGAATTTGAGGGGCATGGCATTTGGATCAACGCCAGGCCCCCACTGATGGACGCAAAGGAATGTCTTTACGCGCCACCCGAATTACACCCGGCTCCAGCGCTGGAAGGTTTCGATGGCTTCATACTCGGCCAGCCCCAGGGCATCGTAGTTCCGGGCGTTTTGCCGGTTTGATTCTGGCGAGGCCAGTTCCAGGCTGGAAAGAGAACCGTAACGGGACAGCGCGCGGCCTTTGCGCCCGAGCTGCATGGGGCTGAGTGGAACCGCCATGTCAATCTCATGCGCCGCCAGCGGTTTCTCCTTGCCGCGATAAAGCCACAGACTGGTGTTTCCAGACCAGTCTTCCGTCTTGCAGGCTTTGAGGGCCGCCTCCAAAACTTTAAAGCAAATGCCCGCCACACTGCTGGGGTCTGCTGCATCACCCGTCGCATAGATCTGGTGCGGTTTGTTTTCCCGCAGCAGAGCTGCCAGGGACTCCACATCGGCCTCCGTGCTTTTGAAGCGGCGGTAACGGCCCTGCTCATAGAAGGGCAGGTCCAGGAAGGTCACATGGTCATTCGCCACATTGCAGGCGTGCGCTGCATCGCGCAGCTCCCCACGCAGGATCAGGCCTTTCAACTGACGCAGCACGGGAGTGTCTTCGCCAAATTCACCTTTCTCCTCCAGCAGACGCAGTACCTCGCGGGCATAGGCGGTCTGGTTTTGCCACGCGGGGCTGTCTTCCACGATGCCTGCGAGCTCCAACAAAGTGCCGGCAAATTTGTCCGCCTCGCTGTCGGCAATGCGCAGGCTACCACTGGTCAGCGCGACGATGCGCACATCATGCCCTTGCTCGACGAGGCGCTCGATCGTGCTGCCCATGGCCACGATGGCATCCTGCGGCTCAGGGCTGAAAACGAGCACGCGTTTCGGATACGGCGTGGCCCGTTCTGGGCGGTAGGTGTCGTCCTCGTTCGGCTTGCCACCGGGCCAGCCCGTGATGGTGTGCTGAAGTTGGTTGAAGATGCGGATATTGAGCTGATAAGCCGGGCCTTGTTCTGAGAGAAGATCGCTGAGGCCATGTTCATTGTAGTGCTCATCGGTCAGCTTCAGCACCGGGCGCTTCGTTTTGAAGGCCTGCCAAGTGACCGCGCGGCGGGTCTCACGCGGTGTCCAGGAAACCGGGCCGACGAGCCATGGCAACTTCACCCGCGTCAGCTCACGCGAGGCGCCGGCATCAATGAAGAAACGCGCATCGGGATGATCCTGAAGGAAGGAGGCGGAGATGGCCTCCGTGACTTCGCCTTCCACAGCTTTGGCCACCATCTCGGCCTTGTTTTCACCCCAGGCCATCAGCACCAGCTTCTTGCCGCGCAGGATGGTGCCCACCCCCATGGTGATGGCAAAGTGCGGCACGTTTTCCTCACCTCGGAAGTCAGCGGCGGCGTCCTGGCGCGTCACGCGGTCCAGGGTGATGCGGCGTGTCAGGGAGTCCCGGCTGGAGCCCGGTTCGTTGAAACCGATGTGGCCCGTACGCCCGATGCCGAGGATCTGGAAATCAATGCCGCCCGCCGCATCCATCTTCTCTTCATACTCGCGGCAGTGGGCAAAGACCTGGTCCCCAGGAACGAGGCCGCTGGGGATGTTGATGTTCGCCTTCGGGATGTCAATGTGATCAAAAATCTGCTCGCGCATGAAACAGGCGTAGCTTTCCGGGTGGTCACCACTGAGGCCGTAGTATTCGTCGAGGTTGAAGGTGATGACGTTCTTGAAGCTCAGGCCTTCCTCCTTGTGCAGGCGGATCAACTCGCGATAAAACGGCACGGGCGTGGAACCTGTGGCCATGCCGAGCACGACATTTTTTCCCTCTTTCGCGCGCTCTTCGATCAGCGCTTTCACCTCAGCTGCGAGGGCCTTTGCCGCCGCTCCTGAGTTGGGGAAAATGTGCGTGGGGATGTGCTCGTAGGACTCGGCAAGGGTGCGGCGGGACATGGTCTGAGGCGGTGGTTGGGGGAGGAAAGTCGGTTGTTCATTCAAACAACCAGCCAATCCATACGCGGATTCTGGCGATGTTTCATCAGCACTCAACCCCGAACCTTGACCCACGGCAGTATCTGCGTGTGCGGCTCGCGTATTCCTGTGACTGAAAGCCAGCGCCCAGCCCCAGTTTAACGATTGCGCACCACTCCCACGGTTTTGCCGCACGCTTCGCGGACTTTTTCCCACTGCCCTTCCTGGATCCACTCGCGTTTCGCCATCCAGGTGCCGCCACAGGCGACAATGCTGGGGTTTTTCAGGTAGCTCGGTAGATTGTCGAAGTTCACCCCACCCGTGGGCAAAAACTGCATCTTCGGGAAGGGTCCCGCCAGAGCTTCGATGGCACTGAGGCCGCCGAAGGCATGGCTGGGGAAAAACTTCACCAGCGAAACGCCCAGGTTCTGCGCCTGCATGATCTCGGTGGGCGTGACAGCTCCTGGGATCACCAAGACATCCCGACGGCGGCCATGACGCAGAATGTTTTCATCCAACCCAGGCGTGACGATGAAACGCACCCCGAGACGCCAAGCCGCATCAAATTGCGCCAAGGTCGTCACCGTACCTGCCCCCACGATCATGTCCCGCCGATCAATGATGCGTTCCAGGGCCGCAAGTGAATCTGGCGTGCGCAAGGTCACTTCCACAATCGGCAGTCCACCTGCCACGAGGGCGTCTGAAAGCGGCTTTGCCGTCTTCAGATCGTCAATGACGACAGTGGGAATGATGCGGTGGTGGGCGAGGAGATCAATGCTCTCGTTCATAAGGTGGTGGGGGGTATCACAGACTCTCCCCCCTGTACCGGGATCCACTGAACAAGTTACACAAAATCTTCACACAACAGAGGATGTTACCTGCCACATGAGTGCATCATCCATTGAGGCAGACTCATGATCACTCTCCTCCAAATATTTGGTTAGACTAGACCCCCGTAGATCTTTTTAGCAGAGACCTCAAGCAGCAGCCCGGTCGTTTCCAAAGCCGCCCCTTCACCCCTCGTGAAACCTGTCAGGCTCGGCTGAATCGGGGGTGGATTTCCTGCCACAGAACGACTGCCAGCAGCGCCTCCCTATAAAAATGCTGGATTGTACCCCCGTAACTCGTAGTTTTACGCTCCCCCAACCCGCCAACCTCCCCCCCGCTATGCGTCAACTGCTCTGCAGCCTGATTGGTTTTTTCGTCGTCTCTTCCCTTTCTGCCCAAACCCGAACCTGGACTGGTACCGGTGCGGATGACAACTGGGGTACCGCTGTTAACTGGGGCGGCACCGCCCCCGTGGCAGGCAACAGCATCGGCTTTGCGGGCACCACCCGACTGACTACGATCAATAACCTGACGCCTGACATTAGCATCGCGGGCATCAGCTTTGCAGGAACGTCGGGGGCCTTTGTTCTATCGGGTAACCGCATCACCCTGACGGGCAACATCACTCAGAATGATGACAGCCTGCAGACCATCAATCTGGACATGATCCTCAGCGCTGTCCGCACTTTTACCCAGGGGACTGCGGGCGTGGCCACGGCAGGTAACATCACGGTGGGTGGCATCCTCAGTGGAACAGGGGGCCTCATCAAAACAGGTCAAAATACCTCCACCGCAGCCAATTATAACACCCTCACCCTCCAGGCGACCAATACCTACACCGGTGCCACCACGGTGAGCTCCGGCACGATGCTCATCAACGGCCTCACCGGCTCCATCGCCAATAGCGGCCTCATCACGGTGGACAATGGCTCCAGCATTGGCTCCGCCGTTTCCACGGGGGCTCGCCTGTGGCTAGACAATACTGCAGGGAATCTCAACCGTCTGGGGGACAGCGCCAGCATCGTCCTGCGTGGCTTTGGCCAGCTGCAACTCACCGGCAACGCTACGGTCAACACCACGGAGACTGTGGGCCAGATCACCCTAGGTGGCGGCATCGCAGGCTCACGCGGCATCATCACTCTGGATGGCACGGGCGCAGGTCTTCTGCACACACTCGCCGCCTCCGGCATGGCTCGTAGCAATACCAGCACGGGCCTCATTCGTGGCACAAACTTGGGCCAAGCAGATACCAACGCCACCCGCATCACCCTCGACTCCACGGCAGGACTGGCCTTCGTCGGCACCTCCACCGCCAGCGGCATCACGCCTGGCACGGCCAAAGATCTGCGCATCGTCCCCTACCTTCTTGGAGATACCAGCGCCGCCGGAAACGGAACCAGCTTCGTCACTTACGACACCGTGGGTGGCCTGCGCCCCCTGGCAAATAGCGAGTACACCGTGCTCACTGCGGGCTACACCAGCGCCGTGAATCCGGAAAACGTCACCGGCTTTAGCGGCACCCTCACCAATGCCAGCCCCACCGTCAATTCCCTGCGTTTTGTCGCAGGGGCCACCCTCAGTGGCACGGGCACCTTAACGGTAGCAACCGGAGCCATTGCCAACCTCACCACTGGTGCCACCACCATCAGCGGTTTCAGTGGCCTCACGCTGGGTAATGGCACCTGGAATGAGGGCATCCTCACATCCCAGACCGGCACCCTCACCATCAGCGCTCCGATTGATGTCACGGGCGGGGGCGGCATCACCAAAGCCGGCGCGGGTGAAGTCATCCTTTCCGGTGCCAATATTTACACCGGGGAGACCCACATCCACCAGGGCATCCTCACCGCTTCTCACAACAATGCCCTGGGCAGCACCAGCGGTCGCACCGTGGTGAATGGCATCGAAGGCGGCAGCCTGGGTCTGCGTGGCGATATCACCACGGCAGAGCCCATCACCCTGATCGGTGAAGGGGTGAACTTTGCTTCGGTGATACGCAACTTAGCGGGCACCAATACTCTCAGCGGCCTCATCACCGTCACCGGCAGCACCCGCATCTCCGCCACCGCAGGCACCATGAACATCACGGGCGGTATCAACGCGCTGACCACTTCCCAACTGGTCATCAACTCCAGCACGACCATCAACTTCTCCGGTCAGTCCGTCATCCTGGGAGCCAGCGGCAGCTTCTACGCCGACTCCTCCGGTCTCACCACTCTTTCCAGCACGGGCAACTACTGGGGCAGCACCCGCATCGGCTCCGGTGCAGTTCTGACCAATTTGCGCTTGGGCGCAGAGAACGTCCTACCCGAATTCAGCCAGCTCCAGCTTGGCTTCAGTTATGCCACGAGCGGCGGCGTGGACCTCAATGGGTTCAACCAGACCGTCGGCTCACTCCTCACGGGCACTTCCCTTGCGGGGACACGTGTCATCACCAGCGCCACCCCCGCCACGCTGACGGTGAATCAATATTCGACCACCAGCTACGACGCAGCTCTGGGCGGCGCGGTTTCTCTGATCAAAGGCGGCACGGGTGCTCTGACCTTGCAGGGCACGCACACCACCACGGGCAGCACGTCAGTCAACAACGGCACGCTTATTTTGGACTACACCACCGCGAACAACACCACCAAGTTGGCCGATGGAGCAGCCCTGATCCTGGGCACGGCCACCCTCCAGCTGGACCGCACCGCCACCCCCGCTGGCACCCATGTGGAAATCGTCGGCTCCACCACTGTGCGCGGCGCGGCTAACATCACTCGGCCCGGCGGCAGCTCCAGCCTCCAGCTCAATGAGATCACCCGCGAAGGCGGCACCCTGAACATCGCGGCGGCGGGCATCGCCACTACGGATACCCTAAACAATGGCGCGGGTATGCTCGGCACCTGGGCCACCTTGGGCGGCACCGACTGGGCTGTGAACTCCACAAATGCAGCGGATGGAGCCATCATCGCCTTCACCGGTTACAGCGACATCACCCGACTGGGCACCAGCGCGGTGCCTAACACCTCTGCGGCCAATGTCCGCATCATCAATGGCGGCACCGCAGGCAACATCACCCTCGCAGCCGCCGTCACGGACGTTCAAAGCCTGAACATGACTGCCAATGGCGGCACCACTACGATTGACCCTGGCACGGGCGAAATCCTGCGCCTGGGTGCCCAAGGTGGCATCCTCCACGCCACCGGGGCCAGCGCCCTCCTCATCGGCACCGCAGCCAATGACGGCACCCTCACCGCTGGTGGCGCACCGGACACCGCTGGGGAACTCCTCATCCAGCGCTGGTCCACCAACGATCTCACCCTCAACTCCACCATCGCCAACAACGGCACCGGCGTGGTCTCCGTGACCCTCGGTGGCAGCAATGGCACGACTGGAGCCACCCGCCTCACAGGCACCAACACCTACACAGGCCGCACCACCCTCCTGGCGGGCCGTGTCATTATCGATGCAGAAACGGCGCTGGGGGCCAATCCCGCAGCCTTTGGTGCCGATCATCTCACTCTCAATGGCGGCACCCTTTCCACCGCCACGGCCTTCACCCTCGATGACACCAATCGCGGCATCACCCTGGGAGCCTCAGGCGGCACGCTCGAAACCACCTCCGCAGCGAACGCCCTGGCCCTCACCGTCGCCGTGCCAATCACGTGCAATGGCCCTCTGAACAAAACTGGCACGGGAGATGCCCAGCTCAGCGTCGCCAATAGCTACACCGGCCACACCTACGTGAATGCAGGCCGCCTGCGCATCAGCCACGGCTCAGCCCTGGGCACCACCGCCAGCGGCACGACGGTGGCCAGTGGCGCAGCCCTGAGACTGGAAGGCACAGGAATGACCTTGGCCGAGCCGATTTTCCTCGCTGGCCAGGGCGCGAACAGCGCCGGCGCTTTGCAAAGCAACACCAGCGGCAACAGCACCGTCTCGGGCCTGATCACCATGCCCGCCACAGGCAGCACTCGCATCACCGCCACGAATACGGGGCGGCTCCTCGTCACAGGAGGCTACCGCAGTGCCGCCTCCAGCACTTCAGATTCCCTCATCGTCGTCGGCGGCGTCACCTTCTCCGACAACCCAGTCAACCTGTACACGGGCCGCTTGGAACTCGTCTCCGGCACCAACCAGCCCATCATCGCCGTCGCAGGCAATACCTACGGCGTCTTGAATTCCGGCTGGGGTGCTCTTTCCCAAGTCACCGTCAGCAATGCACTCAGCCCCACAGGCGCACTGGAACTCGGCCACCACGCCACGTTTAATGGCAGCTCGCCGAACACCACTTTCAACATCAACGCCACTCAGCAGACCGCCTCCGAGCTGCGCACCGGGGCCATCTCCCTCGGCTCCGGGGGCTATGCCACCCCCACCCGCATCCTCACCGGCACAGCGGGCTCTTCACTGACCCTCAATCAAACCACCAACAGCGTCTTCGATGGCAGCCTCCAGGGGGCCGTTTCCTTGGTCAAAAACGGCAATGGCATCCTCAGCCTGCAAGGCAACAACACCACCACCGGAGACACCGTGCTGAATGCGGGTGGCATCGAAATCCGCAATTCCGCTGGCAGCGCCCAGTCAGGCACCGTCGGCACCAGCGCTGGCAGCACGGGCAACTTCACCACCGTCATCACCGGGCTGACCAATGCCACCACCACGCTGCTGGTGGGGCAACCGGTGACCGGCGCGGGCATCCCTGCGGGATCCTTCATCGCTTCCATTGATAACAATTCCCAAGTCACCATCCGCTCCACCGTCGCGGCCACCCCAGGCAGCACCAGCGCCACCTTTGGGGCTGTGACCGGTGCCCTGACCAATAGCACCCTGGACTATCGCGGCGGTGCTTTGAGCTTTGGCGTCACCACGGCAGCCACCACCCTGGGCGGCATCAAAGGCACGCAAAATCTGAACCTGACCAACGCGGGGAACAATCCCGTGGCCCTTACCGTCGGCAGCAACAATCAGTCCACCCTATACAGCGGTGCCATCAGCGGCAGCGGCTCCTTGATCAAAACCGGCACCGGCAGCCTGGAGCTGACCGCCGCCAGCACCCACACAGGTGGCATCACCGTGAATAATGGCGCACTGCTCGTGAACAATACCAGTGGCTCTGGCACAGGTCTAGGCACCGTCAGCGTCCTCACAGGAGCCACCCTCGGCGGCACTGGCAGCATCGGCTCCGCGAGTTCCACCGCCAGCATCACCATCAATAACGGCGGTACGTTGTTCATCGGCACCAGCCACGGTGGCACCGGCGGCAGTGCAGCAGATCTGGAGCTCGCCACCAGTGGCCTCGGCACCCTCACCCTCAGCGGCACCGTGCAGTTTGATCTCTTCTCTCGCTCCGCCGGGATCAACAGCATCGAAAACAACGACCTGCTACGCCTCACCTCCGCCACTGCCGTCAGCCTTTCCGGCACGCTGGAGGTCCTCAACAGCACCGGGTCTGACACCACGGCCTGGGCAGCGGGAGATTCCTGGAGACTGTTCGACTGGAGCGCCGTCAGCGCAGAAACTCAGTTCAGCGGCAATTTCAGCAACCTCATTCTCCCCGCCCTCAATGCCGGTCTCGCCTGGGATACCAGCGCCCTTTTCACCACCGGTTTCATCACCATCACGCCTGAGCCAGGCCGTGCGCTCCTACTCGCCATCGGCGGGTTCAGCCTTCTGCTGCGTCGTCGCCGCCGGGTGGGTTGAGCCCCTCCCACACCCGCCGCTTTTTAGGCCGCAAGCGCGTGGGCCCGCCCCGTTGCTTGCGGAAGATGTCGAAGACGATGTCGGAGCCGTCCACCTTCATCTGGTGGACCATTTGCAGCAGGGTGCCCAGCCGCCCTTTGGGAAACCCGGCCTTGTTCGCAAACCAGCCCAGATACTCCGCCGGGATGTCGTAAATGGGCACCCCATAGGGCGGATGATTCTGCGGCCCATATTTCCCAAAGGGCATATGCGTCCGCCCGATCTCCTCAAGATCGCGTTTCATCTGGGCGGCTAGGTCATCCATGGAGCCAGTGTCCAGTCGGCCGTTTTCAGTGTCCAGTCATTGTTGACCGTGGATTTCCAAGAGGCGCGGGAGAAAGCCAGCGCCGCATCACTCCAGCGCCCACACCTTCACATTGTCCAGCGCGGCTTCTTCGCCATCTTTGCCACCCATTCGGAAAACGAGGCCTGGCTTTTTGACTCCGAAGTCTGGTGCACTGGCCTTCAGAGGTTCCTTGCCCGTGACGTGTGCGACGACGTCCTGGCCTTTGCACTCCAGCAAGAGGGTGTAAGTCATGTCGGGCGCGAACTCCGTCTTGGCGGTGGCGTGGGTCTTCGTTTTGGAAGCCGGATTCGACTTGTCGTTATGCTCGATCAGCGACCAGCTTTTTGGCGTGACCACGACGGAAAACAAGTGGCCTTTTTTCTTCAGTTCCCCCGGGGCAGGATCATAACCGAGATTGATGACCCGCATGGCACCCAGTTTGAACTCCATCTGCACCGCGCAGTCCTGCAAAGGCAGGCGGTGGCGGAATGCGCCGATGTGCTTGTCACTGGATTTCTCACCGGCATGAAGTTGGCCTTCGACGATGCGCAAGGTTCCCGTATTGGCATGCCACCCCTTTGGCACCTCGGGGCCTGAAAAAGTCTCCTCCAGCAAAAGCTTGCCCCTTTTCCCCAAACTGGGTTCCAGATCTGCACCGAGGGCGGGCAGTGCGGCAGCAGCGAAGGCGAAGAGGAAGGAGGTGAGTTTCATGTCCAGGTCCCGCATGCAAACGCAGACGATTCCGGAATCTATGCAGCATTTCCCCATCTCTTTGGAAACCCGCCTTCCCCACACGCGCCGCATCTCCCAGGAATCGTCCTTGAGAAAAGCTGCGAGGGAGGCGATGAAACCCGCCCCCGTTTTCCACCGCCATGTCCGAAGTCGCCGCCAAAGCCCCCCACGAAGTCAGCCGCCGCCGCACCTTCGCCATCATCTCCCACCCGGATGCCGGGAAGACCACCCTGACGGAAAAACTGCTCCTTTACGGCGGGGCCGTGCAGCTGGCGGGCAGCGTCACCGCACGCAAGAACCAGCGCGCTACCACCTCCGACTGGATGGAGCTGGAAAAGCAGCGCGGCATTTCCGTCTCCTCCACCGTGCTCCAGTTTGAGTACAAAGACTGCGTGGTGAACCTCCTGGACACCCCCGGTCACAAAGATTTCTCGGAAGACACCTACCGCGTGCTCACCGCTGTGGATGCCGCCGTCATGGTCATTGATGCCGGTAAAGGCATCGAAAGCCAGACGCTGAAACTCTTCGAAGTCTGCCGCCGCCGTGGGGTGCCCATCTTCACCTTCATGAACAAGCTGGACCGCCCCGCGCGCCCACCTTTGGAACTGCTGGATGAACTGGAGCGCGTGCTCGGCATCGCCGCCTGCCCCATGAACTGGCCTCTTGGCGATGGTGTGGACTTCAAAGGCGTCTTTGATCGCGAGTCTAACCAAGTGCATCTCTTTGAGCGTACCGTCGGCGGCAAGTTCCGCGCTCCTGTGAATGTGAAAGGCATCGAGGATGAAAGCGTGCGCAATGCGCTGCCACCTCTGGTTTACCAGCGCGTGGTGGATGAGCTGGACCTCCTGGAAGGCGGCGGCTCCCCCTTTGATTTTGAGCAGGTTCGCAAAGGCCAGCTCTCCCCGGTTTTCTACGGCAGTGCCATGAACAACTTCGGCGTGCAGATGATGCTGGACCGGTTCCTGGAGATCGCCCCACCGCCAGCCCCGCGCATGTCGGGCGAGGATTTCATCGAGCCAACCAGCCCCGCCTTCAGTGGTTTCGTCTTCAAAATCCAGGCGAACATGAACCCGAAGCATCGCGACCGCGTGGCCTTCATCCGCATTGTCTCCGGCTGCTTCCAGCGGGACATGACCGCCGTGAATAACCGCACCGGAACACGCATGCGGTTAGGCAACTCCCAACGCCTTTTCGCCCAGGAGCGCGAAACCGTCAATGAAGCCTGGGCAGGCGACGTGGTAGGACTTGTAGGTAACTACGACCTGCAAATCGGCGATACCTTGTCCGAAGAAAACGGCGTCAAATTCGACGAGATGCCCACCTTCCCGCCGGAGTGTTTTGCCTACCTGCACAATGAGAACACCTCCAAGTTCAAACGCTTCCGCGATGGCCTGGACCAGCTCCTCAAAGAAGGCGTGGCCCAGCCCTTTGAGCTTCCCGATGCTGCCGTCCGCGTGCCTTTGCTGGGAGCCGTGGGCCCTCTCCAGTTCGACGTGCTGAAATACCGCCTGGAAAGCGAGTACAATGCGGAAGTGCGCCTGGAATTTGCCCCCTGGACGCTCGTCCGCTGGCTGAAGGACAAGGACGCCGCTGAAGCGCCAAAACCTGTGCGAGGCCAGATCGGCCCGCCCCGGCCGAGCCTCGTCGCCTCCTATGACACCACCCTGGCTCAGGATGCCTATGGCAACTGGGTGGCCCTGTTTGGCGACAAGATCAGCCTCGGTTACTTCGAGTCCAAGAACAGCGAGAAATTCCACATCAGCCCGTTCCCCATCCAGTAAGCAGGCTGGAAAGGGGGCTTCTCGTGTCGTTCTTGACGCATCTCTTTGACTCCCGCCGTTATAAAGGCGAGGATTCTTTTGAATAAGGCGTTTCCTGCGCCCGTCATAGCCTCTGCCACTCCTAAAACATGCCCGCCTCCACTGCGCCTGATCCTGGCGAAGTCCCGGACTCCGACCTGGTCAAGCGCTGCCAGGCGGGCGACACACGTGCATTTGACGTGCTCGTGAACCGTTACCGGGGGCGGATTTACGCCATGACTTATCACATGATCCAGAATGAAACCGAGGCCTGGGACCTCGCGCAGGAGGCCTTTATCAAGGCCTGGCGCGCCCTGCCGCGTTTCAAGCTGGACTCCAGTTTCTACACTTGGCTCTACCGCATCGCCCATAACGTCACCTACGACTACCTTCGCAAGAAGCGCATCCAGGGCGACGGCGAGTTTGACGACTCCCGCACGGAGCACAAGATCGCCGCTGGAGCGGAGACGGTGCCGCATGGCGATGCTGCCCCGGACACCATTTTGAAGAATGCGGAACTCGGGGACCGCATTCGCGCCGCCATCGCTCAACTCAGCCCGGATCATCGGCAGGTGATCGTGCTGCGTGAGGTGGAAGGCCTGCAATACGAAGAAATCGCCGCCACCATCCCCTGCTCCCTGGGCACGGTGATGAGCCGCCTTTTTTACGCCCGAAAGAAACTCCAGGAACTGCTGAAGGACACCTATGAAAACGCCACCTGAAGACCACGATCTGATCCGCTGGCTGGATGGAGAAATGGACGCCGCTGAAAGCGCGCGCTTCACTCTCCGGCTGGAGGCTGACCCCGCCCTGAAAGCCGAGGCCAACATGATGCAGCGCATGTGCGCAGACGTCCGCACCGCCCTCCCGGCCGAGATGCCGGTGCCGTTTGGCGACTTCTTCAATTCCCAGATCCAGATGCGCATCGCCCAGGAGGAGCCAGCCCGCCCGGAGCCCGTGGCCCGGGCCAGTTGGCTAGACTGGTTCCGCCTGCCCGGTTTTGCCACCCTCGCCGCCGTCACCGCTGCCGTGGTGATCGCCGGGGTCATGATTGTCCGCCAGGACGCCGCTGATGGCAGCGTGGTCCTCAGCAGCTACGCACCGAACCAGAGCGTGCAGGTCAGCACCTTCCACTCCCCAGATGCTCACGCTACGGTGCTGATGCTGAATGGCCTGGAGGATGTGCCTGCGGATCGCAAGATCGTCGGTTACCACATTGAGCGCAGTGAGACGGAGCAGGAAATCGCCACCACCACCCTTTACGGGGAGCGCGGTGAAGTCGTGCTCGTCGTCTCTAAAGATGCCCGCAACCAGCCTCGCCTCCTAGCGGCGGCCAATCCACGCGGATGAGATCTCTCCTTTCCATCGCTGCCCTGGCTGTGACTGCCTTCACTGGCGCTCTCGCCCAAAGTGCCGCCCCACCTGCCACCCAGCAGTTGCCGACGGTCAAGCCTGCGACGGATGGGAAAGTCTGGGGGGCGCTCATCTTCGCCTCCAACGAAGCCCCTAAAGGTGGCACGAACGAGCAACCTCCGGCCAAGCTGGCCGATCTCCCTCAGCGTTTAGGCAAAGTCTTCCCGTACAAGCACTACGAGATCCTCGGCCAGCACCTGCAGGATGTGTTCCGCGAATACGAATCCTGGGTGGTACCCTCTAAGGACCTATTTTTGAAAGTAGACTCCAAAGGGCCCGCCGCAGGGGGTGGGGTGAATCTGCATCTGCAATTTTGGCGCGACCAGCAAGTCCTGGTCAAAACGGACGCCGTTTTACGCTCCGACAGCCCTCTCTTTATTGGCGGCCCGAAATGGCGAGAGGGTCAGCTCATCTTTGTGCTGGTGCTTCAGTAAAGCTTCAACTTGAGCCCAAGGCCCCTGCGGACAGCCGTCGTGAATATCTTTTCACGAAAAAGGCTTTTACTTGCCCGCATGGGCTTGATTCATGCGACAAAATCCCATCAGGCCTTTCAAACGGCTCGCTTTTTGCCATCAATAAAGGATTCCTTTATATCTTTATAAGATATGACCGGGCATAATTTTAGCGGATAAAGGTTGAACGATGTGCGTTATTTGGCGTCCTAATTGGACCTTTTTGGTTTCCAAGAACGCCCCGATTCACTGAACAATGACAAGCATCAATCCCCTCTCCCCAAAAACGATCCCACGTGACCTCACGGCGGGATTGGTCGTCTTCCTCGTTGCCCTTCCCTTGTGCTTAGGGGTGGCTCTTGCCTCCAACGCACCGCTTTTCTCAGGCATTCTGGCCGGTATCGTCGGTGGGCTCCTGGTGGGGATGCTCAGCGGCTCTCACACCAGTGTGAGTGGACCTGCTGCCGGTCTGACGGCGGTGGTCGCCGCACAGATCGCCGCCCTGGGTAGCTTTGAGGCTTTCTTGGTCGCAGTGGTCATGGCTGGGGTGATCCAAATCGTGCTGGGCATTTGCCGGGCGGGTTTCATCGCCGCCTTTTTCCCATCCAGTGTGATCAAAGGCCTGCTCGCCGCCATCGGTGTCATCCTCATTCTGAAGCAGATCCCGCACGTGCTCGGGCATGATGCAGATCCCATGGGAGATAAGTCCTTCCTTCAGCCAGACAATGAAAACACCTTCTCCGAACTGGCCGAGGCCTGGTTTGACATTCAGCCCGGTGCAGCCCTGGTGGGTCTGCTTTCCATCCTCCTCCTGGTTTTCTGGGATAAGATCAAGTTCCTGAAAAAATCCCCCGTGCCAGCACCGCTGGTGGTCGTCATCTTCGGTGTGGTGATGAGCATGATCCTCCGCAAGATGGGAGGAGATTGGGTCATTGAGACCAGTCACCTCGTGCAGGTGCCGGTGTCGAACTCGCCGAAGGAATTTCTCGGTTTTATGATCTTCCCAGACTTCAGCGTCCTGGGAAATCCCACCGTCTATATCGCCGCAGTCACCATCGCCATCGTCGCCTCTTTGGAGACCTTGCTGAACCTGGAAGCCGTGGACAAACTGGACCCTGAACAGCGCAGCAGCCCACCGAACCGTGAGCTTTTGGCCCAGGGCATCGGCAACGTGGCCGTCGGCCTCATCGGCGGCTTGCCCATGACCAGCGTCATCGTCCGCAGTTCCGTGAACATCAATGCGGGCGTGAAGACTAAACTCAGCGCCATCTTCCACGGAGCCCTGCTGCTGAGCTGCGTGATGTTTGTCCCCACTCTGCTCAATGAAATTCCCCTGTCTGCCCTGGCCGCCATCCTTTTGATGACGGGTCTGAAACTCGCCAGCCCGAAACTGCTGAAGCAGATGTGGGGTGAAGGCCGCAGCCAGTTCCTGCCCTTCATCATCACGGTGGTCGCCATCGTCCTCACGGACCTCCTGGTCGGTATCCTCATTGGCCTGGGCGTCGCTATCGGCTTCATCCTCCACAGCAACGTGCGCCGCCCCATCCGCAAGGTCATGGAAAAGCACGCCACGGGGGACGAAGTGCTGCGCATCGAGCTCGCCAATCAGGTCAGTTTCTTCAACCGTGCCACGCTGGATGAAACCCTGCGCAGCGTGCCTCGCGGAGGTCACGTCCTGCTGGATGCCCGCAATACGGACTACATTGATCCGGATATCCTTGATCTCATCACCGACTTCAAGGACACCACGGCCCAAGCTCACGGCGTGCAGCTCAGCCTCACCGGTTTCAAAGAGCGCTACCCCCAGCTCGAAGACCGCATCCAGTTCGTGGATTTCAGCAGCCGCGAAGTGCAGGATGCCCTCACGCCTAAGCGCGTGCTGGAAATCTTCCAGGAGGGCAATGATCGCTTCCTGAATGGCACCCGCCTTAGCCGTGATCTGGGCCGCCAGGTGGATGCCACCTCCTTGGGCCAGTTCCCCATGGCCGTCGTGCTAGGCTGTATTGACTCACGCGCTCCGGTGGAGTTGATCTTTGACCTCGGTCTGGGAGATGTCTTCACCATCCGCATCGCCGGCAACATCGCCCGCGACAAAGTGCTGGGCAGCATGGAGTACAGTTGCGCCGTCGCAGGGGCCAAAATCATCCTGGTCATGGGTCACACCTCCTGCGGGGCGGTGAATGCGGCGGTGGATCTCATTTGCAGCCACAAAACGGCGGCCGAGGCCACCGGCTGTGTGAACCTGGACTCGCTGATTACCGAGATTCAAAAGTCGGTGGACCTCAGCACCTGCAAAACCCCGGATCAATGGTTGGCAGGTGAAAAGGCCGCCTATGCCAACGAAGTCGCACGCCGCAACGTCCTGCGCACCATGCGCAAGATCCGCGAGCGCAGCTCCACCATTGATAACCTCGTGCGCGAGGGAAAAGTCGCCATCGTCGGGGGGATGTATGACATCTCCACAGGCAAGGTCTCCTTTTTCCAGACGCCTGAGTCCAGTGCAAACCCACTGCCCATCGCGATGGCGACGGTGGTCTAAGGACTCTCGGAAGATCTCGATTCATCCAGGTGCTCTTCGGGGCACCTGGATTTTTTGTTTCAGCGTGCAGGACCACGCTCGCCATGCAGCCCCAGCATTTGCCTCAGGGCCGAGAGCATGTCCCCCACCTTTCCCCAATAAGGTCGGCGTGGGGTGACCACGGTGACATCATGCTGAGGGAAATGCTTCTTCAGCCCACCACTCGGATGCACGAGGATGCGGTTGCCGCAGAATTCCAGCAGGGGAATGTCTGCCGCGCTATCGCTATAGGCCCAGCAGTGGAAGCGCTGCTCATCCGTCAGCGCGGCGACTCCCGGCACAGAGGCTTTCATCGCCGCGATCTTGGCTTCACGCTTGTTGTTAGACCCGATCAAGGGCGGACGCAGGGGCACGATGTTGCCGATGTGGAAACGCGTGGCCACACAGTGGTCAAAATCTAGCACCGCAGCGATTTCTTCGGCGTAAAAATCTGGGCTCGCCGTATTCAGCACCAGCTTCCGCCCTTGGTGTTTATGCCGCAGGATCTCGGCCCGCATTTCCGGGTAGATCCAGGTATCCACACAGTCATGGGCAAAGTCACGCGCCAGACGGCGCAGGTGCGCACGTTTCATCCCCCACAAGTAGGAGAGGAAGGCCCGCTTCGCCGTGGCGGTGCTCACCACCCCCACCGCACGCCCTAGGGCATAGGGGACGAACCAGGCATGCAAAACGATGCGCCAGGGATGCCGATGCAGCACAAAATTGCAAAACAGCGTCTGCGTATCAAACGGCAACAGCGTGTGGTCGAGATCGAAAAAGGCGTAACGCATCGGGAGATAGGCTCAACGGAGAGCCACCGTGGATTTGATCTTCAACACTGGCGATTTAGCGCAATTCTTTGGGCAGCAGGTCGGACATCTTTTTGATGCTTTCCGCCTGAGCCCGACTCGTGATCAAGATCGCGTCTTTGGAGGCCACGACGATCAAATCCTGCACGCCTAAAAGAGCGATGTGCTGCCCCGTTTGGGAAAAGACCAAATTGTCCGAGGCATTCATCTGAGTCATCGCACAGTTGTGCTGGTTGCCATCGCTATCGCACTTCAGGTAGCGGCCCACAGAGGTCCAGTTACCCACGTCATCCCAGTCAAAGGTGGCCTCGATGTTCAGCACCCGGGAGGCGCGCTCCATCAGCGCGTAATCAATCGAAAGCTTCGGCAGCTTGCTAAACTGGCGTTCCACCGTGGCACAGAAATCCTTGGAACCGCGCAACTCCGAAACAAAGTCCGCCAAGGCAGGACAATGACGTGACAGCTCACTGAAGATGGCCGGGATCGTCCAGATGAACATGCCCGCATTCCAGGTGAAATTCCCCTGCGCGATGAAGTGCTCGGCCAGGTCTGGATTTGGTTTCTCCCGGAAGCGCGCCACTTCATACACGGCCACCTCACTCACGCCCAGGACGGAGGCGCGCTTGCCGCGCTCCACATACCCGTAACTTGGGCAGGCCCAGGTCGGTTTGATGCCCACCGTCACTAGGCTGCTCGCCGCCTCGGCACATTTGGCCGCATTGATCAGCACCTTCTGAAACTCCGGCACATTTTGGATCAAATGATCCGCTGGCAGCACCATCATCGTGGCGGAAGGATCCCGCGCCACCACCCAGCCCACGCCTAGAGCAATGGCCGGCGCGGTGTCCCGCTTCTCCGGCTCGGCCAGGATGTTTTCCGGGGGTAAAAAAGGCAGCAAAGCACGCACCGTCGCTTCCTGCTGCTTGTTCGTCAGAATGACGATGTTTTCCTTGGGCACCACGCCTTCCAGGCGATCCACCGTCATTTCCAGCAAAGTTTTGTCTCCAAACAGCTTCAAAAGCTGCTTTGGCAAGGCGTCCCGGCTGACTGGCCAGAAGCGTTGGCCACTACCTCCGGCTAAAATGAGGGCGTATCGTGAGGGGGATGCAGGCTGACTCATGTGTGCTAACGATGGACCAATCGTGACCGGGAGCAAATTCCACTTTGGAGAATCTGGGGTGATGCTATCTTATCCGCGTTATGCCACCTGAATCCACTGTCGAAAGCCGCTACGAAACCTACGCCAGCATGATCGCTCCTGCCGCTGCAGGTTGCGCTCTGGGCATCCTCTTTGGCCGTGGCATGGGTCGCAGCACTTCGAACATCGTTTCCCTGACACTCCTGGCCGCCAGTGCCGTGGTCGCCGCTCCACTGATCGGTGACATCGTGTCCCGCACCGCCAACCGCCCGACTTCGGAGCGCGGCAGCCGCAAGCGCCTGGAAGGCATCCGCAACGGTGCCGTGCCGGATGAAGACCTGAAGGAATTCTTCGTGGATTCCCCGAACGCGCTGCTACCGTAAGTAGCAGGAGAACGCCCCCTTTGAGCAGCCACCAGTCTACGGGGTGGCTGCTTTTTCTTTGAATGAGGATGCTGCGGAACGACTACCCGCAGAGAGGGTGTAATCAAACGCGCCTAAGAGGCTGCCTGGAGACACGTCGTGGCATTCCAAGCACTTTCTATCAGCCCACACAGGGGCAATGACATGCATTGTCTCGCGTTCATCTGGGCCCAATGATGGCTTGAGCTTGACCCACTCTGCCGTTTTGGTCCGAAGGTTTGCGATGGCGGCTTCTTCTTCCTCCGTGAGTGCTCGGGTCATGTTAGCGGGTTGAGGCCCGTTGGTATGTTTGCCTTTTGCGAAAAGATATCGATTACCTTTTTCAGGGGTTAGGCCGATAAGCTGAATGACATCGGCGTTGTATTGGACTCCTTCCAAATTGACGGAAAGTTCGTTCCACAGATTGCTGCGGCGAAATCGGCTCAGGCCAAAATTCTCGTTTTCAACAAATGTTGTTACGGCCCGTTGATGAGCCTCTAGAAAGGGTGTGTTTGCACGGGGTGAATTGTAATAGCCGATCAGAGTTCCAATGGTCAGCATCGGAATTTGCCATACCCAAGGAAATATCCAAAGCAGAGCCAGCAACACGGCCGATCTTAGCAGGATTTTCTTTGGATTGTTCATGATAGTTGATCCTCCTCGGCCTGCGCCTCGGCTGCCTTGATCCACGTTCGGTCCTTGTCGGCGGCTTGCCTCTTTGGCCACCATCTCAGCCAGACATCACTGCTCAGACTCTGCCACGGTCACGCTGATGACTTCTTCGATGGTGGTGTTGCCATCCAAGACCTTGCGCACACCGTACTCACGCATCGGGCGGTAGCCGTCTTTGTAGGCCTGCTGCATGAGCTGGGCGCTGCTGGCCTTGTGGGTGATGAGCTCGCCCATGGCCGGGGTGAGGCGCACGAGTTCGTAGATGGACATTCGGCCTTTGTAGCCGGTGTGGCGGCAGGCTTCGCAGCCGCCTTCTTTGGCCCGGTAAACCTGCGTGCGAATGGGTCCGGTGTATTTCAGTTCGCGGATCTTCATTTCCGCATCTGGCTCTGGCTCGCGGCAGACATTGCACAGCAAACGCACGAGGCGCTGGGCGATGAAGGCGCGCACGGAGGTGGCGACCAGGAAGGGTTCCACCCCCATGTCCACCAGACGCATGATGCCGCCGATGGCGTTGTTCGTGTGCAGGGTGCTGAACACCAAGTGACCTGTCAAAGCGGCGCGGATGGCGATTTCCGCCGTTTCCAGGTCACGCATTTCCCCCACCATGACCACGTTGGGGTCACCACGCAGAATGCTGCGCAGACCGGTGGCAAAGGTGAGCTCAATCTCAGGCCGCACGGCGATCTGCACCACGCCCGGCAATTTGTTTTCCACCGGGTCCTCGATGGTCACGATGCGGCGATGCTCCGTATTGAGCTGGCTGAGGAAAGTATAGAGCGTGGTGGATTTCCCGGAACCCGTCGGCCCCGTCACCAGGATGATGCCGTTGGGCTTTTTCAGCAGGACTTCGATCTCCCCCCGCAAGTCCGTTTCCATGCGCAACTTGTCCAGGTTGAACTTCTCCTGGCCTAACAAACGAAGCGAAATGCTCTCCCCTTCCACACTCGGGATGGTAGCGACACGCACGTCAATGAGCTGACCCGCGATCTGCAGGCTGATACGACCATCCTGCGGCAGGCGGCGCTCGGCGATGTCCAGCTTGGCCATCACCTTCAAACGCGCGATCACGGACTGCTGGAGCTGCTTGATGTTTTCCGGCACGGGCACCTCACGCAGGCGACCGTCAATGCGGTAGCGCATGCGCAGTTTGTCTTCCATGGGTTCCACGTGGATGTCTGTGGCCTGCTGTTCCAAGGCTTCACGAATCACGGTGTTCACGAACTTCACCACCGAGGCTTCTTCGTCATCGGCATCAATGATGTTCGCTTCATCCCGCTGCTCCAGGTCAGAGCCGTCCACGTCGCGACCTTTGAGGATCTCTTCGAAGGTATCTGCACCCACGCCGTAGAAGTCACGCATGGCATTCAGCAGCCGCTTGCGCGGAGCGATCTGCCAACGCACGGGCGCATCCACTTCACGTGAGACGGCCTGGCGGCCGATGAGGTCAAAGGGATCGTAAGCAGCGATGATGAGCTTCCGGGCCCCACCTTCTTCTTCCTCGATCTTTAAAGGCAGCAGGCGGTGCTTCAAGGCGACACGCGGCGGCAGCAGGCGCTTCATCTCAGGCGCGTCGGCACTGTCGGGCAACGGGACCGAGACGTAACCCAGCCCCAAACGCACCGCGAGCTGGGAGAGGAAGGATTCTTCATCCAGCGCCCCAGTATCGAGGAGCTGATTCACCACCGAGGAACTCGGCGTGGCGGTCGGGAGAGGAATGCCGGAGCCGCCTGAGGCCTCCAGACATTGGACCAAGGCTTGGCGGATATTTTTCATCAGTCGTTGGCAGGGGCCTGGCCGTGGGTTTCAACAGGGAAGAGGCTAGCGTCAATCACCGCCGCCTCGGAGGAGGAGATGGTAGGCGCGGGGAGGCTGCCGTCATCAGGCGTGTAACCGTATTTTTCCAGCAGCTCGATGATGTAGGCCGTGGCCACATTTTGAGAACCAAAGGTGCTGCTCACATTCGCCGTCAGGTCTTCCCGCAGAGTGCCAGTGATGAGCGCACTGCCCACCACGCCAAAGGAGCCATCGGCGGCGGGCCCGGTCACCGATTCATCATCGGCCGCCATGAGACGCCCCGTGAGGCTTTCCGCCACCCGCCAGGACTGCGAACCCGCACTGCCACCGAGTAGGAGCGAGCGATTCATCACGCCCGAGGCGGTGTAAAAGGCCTGGGAAGTGCCCGTGAAAGCGGCGGCGGCAAAGACGGCCTTCCGCACGCTGGCATTCGCCGCCACGAAGTATTTACCACTGCTTTCTGCCACGGCATAAAAGCGGCCGCCTTCCTCCGTGGTCAGCACGATGGTGGCCTCACCCCCGCCAGCGGGCACAACGACATAACCACCCGTGTAAAAGCTAAAGTTCACCGACTCTGCCTCGGGTGTGAAGCGCAGCTCATACACCAGCCACTGGGCTGGAGCCGCCGCTGCGCCAGCCAGCCAGAGCAAGGCAGCGCAAAGGAAGGGAATAAAACGGGTGGTGGACGACATGCGGGCGGTTTTCTAGCCGAGATGGACAGCGTTGTCGAGACGGGCGTTGAATCACGCAGGTTACCTTTGTGCAACAATCAGATGATTATTGAAAGGCGTGCCTCCCCACAGAGGGCTGATTTGCACCTGCAAGCCCGCTTTGGAGAGCACTTCACGGAACTGTTCCGCGTCGGGGTAACAAGTCGGGGCAGCCTTCATCCAAAAGGTGATTTTGGCCAGATAGTCCCCCAGGACGGTGATGCGAAAGCGCCAGGAATCATCCCGCAGCCCGGTGCGGATCACCAGCTTCCCGCCAGGGGCCACGCGGGCAGCCGCAGCGGTGATCAGGGTATTTTGCTCCTCCGGCGTGAAAAACTGCAGGATGTCTAGGATGACCACATGCCCACTGAATTCCGGCAGACCCGTGCGCGCATCCCCGGCAGAAAAACTGAGCCCCTGCTGACCTGACTTGCTCACCATGGCCGCGGCACTGTCAATTTTACGCTGGTCGTAGTCAAAACCGATCACTGGGGCCGTATGGCCGCAGGCGCGGAGGTAGTGCGCCAGAAGGCCGATGCCACAACCGATGTCCAGCACGGGCAGCGGACTGGAGCCGATTTCCTTGACCACCGCTTGGTAAACTGGATCGCTGGCGAGCTTGGAGCGCGTGTAAAAGAAATCCCATCGCCGGTTGCAGAGGGCGGCGATGTTTTCGAGTTGGGCCAGGGTGGGCGTCATGCCGTGACTTTACGCAGGGGATTGCCGCCTCGTCCAATGCGTAAGAGCAACAATGGAAACCGCCAGCCAAAACCAAACAGCAGGCGGGCGTGCATCCAGGTCAGCACACTGTTATCCCGAAAATAGCGAAACTGGGACACACCGCCCTCCTCCTGGGTCAGGTAGCGGACGGTCGTCGGTACGGCCAGCATCGGCGCACCCTGCCAGGCCAAGCGCACAGCGATCTCCGTATCGTAGTCAAAGCGGCGCGCCCAGATGGTGCCGCGAAAGGCCCGCAGCAGCAGGGGGATAGGATACAGACGCATGCCAAAAAGGGTGTCTGGAATGCCCCAGTTCAGCGTCTCCAGATTGGCCCACATGTTGGAGATCTTGCGGCCCTGCACGCGCAGTTGCGGGGCCTCCGGGCCGAAAACGGGCGTGCCCATCATCACCGCCTGCGGGTATTTTTGAGCCAGGGTTACAAAGCGGGGAATGTCATCCGTGGGGTGCTGGCCATCGGCATCCATGGTCAGGACATGGGTGTAGCCCGCTTCATGGGCCAGGCGGGTGCCATACAAGACGGCGGCACCTTTACCCCCGTTTTTCTCGATGGAGATCACCCTCAGCCCAGGGGCCGTGGCCTTCAGGGGCTCCAGCAGGGCCGCGCTGCCATCGGTGCTGCCATCCATCACCACCCACACTTCAGGCCAATGTTTCAGCACGTCGGTGACGGTCTGGGGCAGGATGCGCCCGGTGTTGTAGCTGGGGATCAGGACCAGGATCTTCATGCGGCAGGGGATTCCAGGGCCAGCAGGTAGCGCTGACGCAGTTCATCAATGAATGGTTGGGCTTCGCCTTGTTCAGGAAATCGCAGCGGCTCCCCCACCGTCATGCGCAGGCGTACTTTTTCCGTGGGCAGGTGCCAGAGAGACCAGCCTTTGTTGAGATACCGACTGTTCGTTTCCACATACACGGGCCAGACGGGGGCCCCGGAATTTTTGGCCACCACCGCCAGCCCTCCCTGGAAGGGATTCAGCCTTCCGTGCTCGGGCCGTGTACGCGTACCTTCCGGGAAAAGCAGCAGGCGTTCCCCTTTCTTTAACGTCTCGATGCACTGACGCAGCATTTTGTGAGTGGGTTCGTTTGGGATGAAGCCTGCGGCTGTCGCTCCCCCGAACAAAATCGGATTGCACATCAAGGATGCTTTCAACACGCAAGCCATGTGGTCAACCTCTGCCAACACAAACACGGCATCCCACAGCGCGGGATGATTCGGCGCGACGATGATTCCCCCGGTCTGAACCCGCAGTTTCTCAAAACCGACGTATTCGCATTCCACAATGTCAAAAAACCGCAGGACGCCTAAAAACCCTCGGAAAGCCATTTGCACAGCCCACTGCCCGATCGCCCGCGCCCGGTCCCGGCAAAATAATACCGGCAGGAGCAAACACAACAGTCCGAAACCCGTGCCCCCGATCACCCAGTAAAGGAGGCTGGTGAACCAGGCGGTGATCAAGCGGAGGCGGTCCAACATGCAAAAAGGGTAAAACTGGATACGCTCTTTTGAAGTCAGCGTGTCAGGGATGTTGAGCATTCAAAATTGGCACAATCCGTAAGCATGGGGTAATGAGGGCGCCGATTATGTTGCAGCCTACCTCGCTTGTCCAAGCCCTTTCCGCGCTTCCTCACGGTCCTTCCTTTCGCTTTGTTGATGAACTGGTTTCCATGGAGGCTGGGGTCACCGCCACGGCCCGCTGGACCTTGAAAGGCGATGAGGCCTTCCTGGAAGGGCATTTTCCGGGCCAACCTCTCCTCCCAGGAGTGATCATGATCGAATCCCTCGCCCAACTCGGGGGAATTCTGGCCCAGAGTGATCGCGGGGACCAGCCGCTGAAAAACGTCCGCCTCACCGCCGTGCGTCAGTTCAAGATCCTGGGTAGCATTCCCCCAGGGGAGACCCTCACCATCATCGCCCGGCGGGATGCGGTGATGCCCGGACTCGTCCAGATCAGTGGAGAAATCACCACGGCCGATGGCACCCGCCTCGCCACGGGCAGCGTCATCCTCAGTGGGGAGGAATAGACCCCGCCGGCCTGACAAGGCATGGATGATTCTGCGTTCGGCGTAGGATGCGGCCCTGGCGGACGTTATTCTAAGCTGAAACCATGCCGCGTCTGTTTGTCATCTTTGCCCTCGCCCTGCCTGCGTCGCTCACCGCCGCTGCGCTCGACTTTCAGCGCGATGTGCGCCCCATCCTGTCGAACCACTGCTACCACTGCCACGGCCCGGATGAACAGGGGCGCAAAGGCAAGCTGCGACTGGACATCCGCGAGGACGCCCTGAAGGCGGGCAAATCTGGCGAAGTGGCCATCGTGCCCGGCAAGGCCGAGGCCAGCGAGATCATCCGCCGCATTCTTTCCGAAGATGAGGACGAACTGATGCCGCCACCGCATGCGAAGAAACCCATCACCGCCGCCCAAAAGGCCACGCTGAAACAATGGGTGGCCGAAGGGGCTGAATACTCCCCCCACTGGGCCTTTGCCAAACCTATCGCCGCCACCGTGCCCGCCGGAGTCCACCCGGTGGATCACTTGATCCAGGGAAAGCTGCACGAAGCCGGGCTAAAACTAGCGCCCGAGGCAGATCCCTACACCCTGGCCCGGCGTGTCTCGCTGGACCTAACCGGGCTGCAGCCGACGACGGATGAACTGGAGGCCTTTGTCACCGCCTTCAAAACCGAGCCCCAGGCTGCCTATGAAGCCTATGTGGACAAACTGCTGGCCTCCCCAGCCTACGGTGAACGCTGGGCCCGCCGCTGGCTGGACCTGGCCCGGTATGCCGATACCAACGGTTATGAAAAAGACCGCGAGCGCAGCATCTGGCCCTACCGCGACTGGGTCATCCAGGCGCTGAATGCCGACATGCCCTTTGACCAGTTCAGCATCGAACAACTCGCCGGCGACATGCTGCCGGGGGCCACACTGGCGCAGCGCGTCGCCACCGGATTTCACCGCAACACCATGCTCAATGAAGAGGGCGGCATTGATCCCCTGGAGTTTCGTTTCCATGCCATGACGGACCGCGTGGCCACCACAGGTGCCACCTGGCTGGGCCTCACTATGCAGTGCACCCAGTGTCACACACATAAGTTTGATCCCATCACCCACACGGAATACTACGGCATGATGGCCTTCCTCAACAATGCGGACGAGCCTGACCTGGACCTTCCCGATGAAGCCCTGGCCGTCCAGCATCGGGCGAATCTCCAAAAGGCCGCCACCTTGCTGAAAGAGCTGCCTTCCAAATGGCCTAACCAAAAAGACGGCAACACTGTCGAAATGGCCTTTGATCAATGGCTGACGACGGAACGCGCCCGTACCATCCCGTGGCAGACGCTGAAGCCCACGAAGGCCTCCACCAATCTGCCTCTACTGGCCATCCACGCAGACGGCAGCGTCCTCGCCTCGGGCGACATCACCAAGTCTGACACCTACGACCTCACCCTCGCTGCCTCAAAACAGCCCGTCTCGGCCATTCGCCTGGAGGCGCTACCTCATGAAAGCCTGCCTGCCCATGGCCCTGGCATGTGCAATTACGAAGGCCCCAAGGGCGACTTTTTCATGGGCGAGTTCAAGGTCATCGTGAATGGAGAGCCCGTGAAATTTGCCTCTGCGACGGAGAGCTATTTCAAAAACAACTTTGGCAAAAACCCCGCCACCGCCCAACAGGCCATTGATGGCGATCCTCAAACAGGCTGGAGCTGCGCGGCCCGATATGGCGAACGTCACGAGGCCGTTTTTATCCTGGCACAACCGGTTCCTGCCGGGACGGAGATCCGTGTGATCATGCAGTTTGGCCGTCACTACGCCTGCCCGCTGGGCCACTTCCGTCTATCCGCCACTGCCGATGCGAAGGCCGTCGCACGCGATATGGACAATGAGCTCACGAGTCTCCTTTCAAAGCCTGAACTGGCGGTGAAGGATCGGCAAACGCTTTGGGAGCACTTTCTCCTCACCGCTCCCCAACTCGCTGCGGAGGCCAAAGCCATTCGGAATCTGCGCACGGCCCCCGCCCTCCCCATCAGCCTCGTCATGCGCGAGCGCCCGGCCAATCACCAGCGCCCCACCTTCCGCCACCATCGCGGGGAATTCACCCAGCCGAAAGAGCCTGTGCAGCCTGTGACCCTGGCGGTGCTGCATGCTTTTCCTCAACAAGCACCGAAGACACGGCTGGAGTTCGCTCGCTGGCTGATGTCGCCAGAGAATCCTCTCACGCCCCGGGTGGTGGTGAACCGCCAGTGGGCCACGCTGTTTGGCCGTGGGCTGGTGAAGACGGTGGATGACTTTGGTTACCAGGGTTCCCTGCCCAGCCACCCCGAATTGCTCGACACTCTTGCCGTGGAGTTTGTTAGGCAGGGCTGGTCCATGAAGAAACTGCACCGCCTGCTGGTGACGAGCGCCACGTATCGGCAATCCGTCCAAGTCTCCGATCTTAGCCAGGTCAAAGATCCGGAAAACACTCTCTACTCCCGCTTCCCACGCGTGCGCCTGGAGGCTGAGATGATCCGCGACTCCATGCTCAAGGCCGCAGGTTTGTTGAATCCTAAGTTAGGCGGCCCCAGCGTCTATCCACCTCAGCCGGACAGCGTCACCGAGGTGGCTTATGGCAAATTCAAGTGGACCCCCAGCACGGGGGCAGACCGCTACCGCCGCAGCCTCTACACCTTTAGCAAACGCACTGCCCCCTTTGCACTTTACACCACCTTTGATGCGCCTACGGGGGACGCCTGCCTGGTCAAACGCGAAGCTTCCAACTCCGCGCTCCAGGCCCTCACGATCATGAACGATGTCATCTTCACGGAAGGTGCCCAGGCCCTCGGCAACCTGCTCGCAAAAGCAGCTGGTGGGGATGAAGCCACCCTTCGTCAGCTCTACCTGCGGGTGCTTTCTCGCCAGCCCGAGGCCGATGAAATGCAGCTCATGCAGACCTTCCTCCAGCAGCAGCGCTCACGCTTAAAATCAGGCGACCTCAAAGCCACTGAGATCTGCGGCCAAGCCAACGTCGCCTCCTCAGAAGCCGCCGCCTGGACCCTCGCCTCCCGCGCCCTCTTTAACCTCGACGAGTTCATCACCAAAAACTAAACGACGGTCATGTTTCACACCCCCACCTTCTACTCCCGCCGTCACTTCCTGCGTGATTGCACTTATGGTTTGGGCAAAGTGGCCGCCGCCGGTTTGCTGACGGATTCCCTCAGCGGCGCCGCTGCAGCAAATCCGCTGAGCGCGCGCGGCCCCCATTTCGCCCCGAAGGCCAAAAGGGTGATCCACCTCTTCATGGCCGGGGCTCCGAGTCAGCTCGAGACCTTCGACCCCAAACCCATGCTCACCAAGTATGAGGGCAAACCCATCCCACCCGAGGTCATCGGCGGGCAGCGTTACGCCTTCATTCGGTCGGATGCCGCCGCCCTGGGCCCCCGGTTTAAATTCGCGCAGCATGGGCAGAGCGGTGCTTGGATCTCCGAGGTGATGCCGCATGTGGCGAAGATCGCCGATGAGCTGTGCATCATCCGTTCCGTGAAAACGGACCAGTTCAATCACGCCCCCGCGCAGATCTTTTTCCAGACAGGCTTTGGCCAGCCAGGCCGCCCCTGCATGGGCTCCTGGGCGCTTTACGGACTCGGCGCAGAGACGCAAAACCTGCCTGCTTTTGTGGTCATGTCCACCGGCTCAGGCCTCAGCGGCGGCACGGCCCTCATGTCCAGCGGCTTCCTGCCCACGATCTACAATGGCGTGCGCTTCCGCAACAGCGGTGACCCCATCCTGAATGTCTCCAGCCCTGCGGGCATTGATTCGCGGGCACAGCGGGACACGCTGGACCTCGTCAGCCAACTCAATCAGAAGCGCCTGGGTGCGGTGGGAGATCCCGAGATCGCCACGCGCATAGCTTCCTATGAAATGGCCTTCCGCATGCAGACCAGCGCGCCGGAACTCACCGACCTGCGCAGCGAGAGCAAGGAGACCCTGGAGATGTATGGCTGCGACCCTGACAAACCCAGCTACGCCCGCGCTTGTCTCCTAGCTCGGCGCATGATCGAGCGCGGGGTACGTTTCGTAAACATCTACCATGAAGGTTGGGATGCCCACTCCAACGTCGAAGGCAACGTGCGCAACAACTGCAAGGAGACCGACCAAGCCAGCGCGGCCCTGGTGAAGGACCTCAAACAACGCGGTCTGCTGGACGATACGCTGGTGGTCTGGGGCGGTGAATTTGGCCGCACCCCGATGGTGGAAACCAATCCCGCGTTAGGCCGCGCACTCGGGCGCGATCACCACCCACAGGCCTTCACCATCTGGATGGCAGGCGGCGGTGTCAAAGGCGGCCAGACCATCGGGGCGACGGATGAGCTCGGCTTCAATGTCGTGGAAGATCCCGTCCACGTTCACGATGTGCAGGCCACCATGCTGCACCTCATGGGCTTCGATCACGAACGCCTCACCTTCCACACCCAAGGCCGTGACTACCGCCTCACCGATGTCCACGGCCACGTCGTGAAGAAGGTGCTCATGTAGGCATGCCAATCAAAGTATTAACAATTGATTGGCAGAAGTGGTATGTTGAACGCAGGCAAAAGCGACCCAGATGGCCATTGCACTTTACAGCATTCCAGAATCGATCTGTCGGAATTTCCCGGGAGAAATCCCAGGCCGTCCTGATATTCTAATTCAGGGCTGTGGACCGCTGTGCCCGACCCAAGACGAAGCAACGAGTTCAACTTTTGTGTTCACGATCGGGCAAAGGAAAATATGTTTCCAATGGGTCGGACCTTATTTACTTGGCCCATCCGTTCCTCAATCAAAAAGACTTCTTCTTTTCCTGCTGCTGTATAACAACAGAAGATTTGGCGAATTATTCGATTCCGACCTACGCAGAATAAAGACCTTCTTGCGGGGGATCGGAGCACAGCACTTGGGGTATGGTTGGCAATGCTATCAAACTGAGCTTGTTAGGGCATGCGACCTTCTCGGGATTGAGCCTCCTGACGGATATAGAGAATCAATAGCAATGGATGGTAAACCCACATAACTGCTGGCTCAAAACTCCCGGAACAGCATGCCTGAATCCTCCATGCCGGGCGCTATTGGCTTTTGACCCGCGTTTGCGTATAACTTGCCTAACATGCTGCGGTATTCCCTTTTCCTCCTCGCCCTTTCCTCTGCTCAAGCGGTGGATTTTGTGGCGGACATCCAGCCTATCTTTGAGCAGCGCTGCTACGGCTGTCATGGAGGCAACAAGCAGGAGGCCGCCTTCCGTCTGGATCACAAACCCAGCGCGTTGAAGGGCGGTGACTTTGGCCTGGCCATCAAGCCGGGGCACAGTGCAGATTCCATCCTGGTCCACGCCATCGAAGGCCGGAACCCGAAGATGAAAATGCCCCGCAAGGGAGATCCTCTTTCACCCGAAGAGATCAGCAAGATCAAAGCCTGGATTGATGCCGGGGCCGAGTGGCCAGACAGCGCCAGCGTCAGTCTGGAGACGAAGGTGGACCACTGGGCCTTCAAAGCACCCGTGAAGCCAGCGCTGCCTGCGGCTATTCATCCGGTGGATGCCTTCATCCAGCAGCGGCTCACCCGCGAAGGCTTAAAACCTTCTCCAGAAGCAGCTCCCGAAACGCTCATTCGCAGGGCCTCTCTGGACCTCACCGGCCTACCGCCCACGCCGGAAGAAGTGACCGCTTTTGTGCAGGACTTTAAGTCTTCTCCCAAGGCCTACCAGCGCATGATCGAAAAGCTGCTGGCTAGCCCGCATTATGGCGAACGATGGGGCCGCCACTGGCTGGATGCCGCCCGTTACGCGGACAGCAACGGTTATGAAAAGGACCCCATGCGCCACATCTGGTTTTACCGCGACTGGGTCATCAGCGCCTTCAATCGCGATCTGCCCTATGACCAGTTCATCATTGAGCAACTCGCGGGTGACCAGTTGCCAAAAGCCACGCAGGACCAAATCGTTGCCACCGGATTTTTGCGGAATTCCATGATCAATGAGGAAGGCGGCGTGGACCCTGAGCAATTCCGCATGGAGGCCATGTTTGATCGCATGGACACCATCGGCAAAAGTATCCTCGGGCTCACCATCGGCTGTACCCAGTGCCATAACCACAAGTATGACCCCATCAGCCAGGTGGAATATTATCAGATGTTCGCCTTCCTGAACAACGACAACGAGCCCTGGCGCGTCGTTTATACCAGCAGTGAGCAGATGCAGCGTGCGCAGGTTTTGCAAAGCATCCAGGACCTGGAAAACAAACTGAAGCACGAGAACGCCGACTGGCCTCAACGCCTGGAACAGTGGGCCGCTCAGGTGAAGGGCAACCAGCCTGCCTGGACCACGCTGAAATTTGAAGACGATCCCTCCGGCGGTGAAAAAGCCATCCGCCAAAAAGACGGCAGCATCCTGGCCCAAGGCTATGCCCCCACGAAATCCCACGTCAAATTTGTCGTGAACCTCAAGGACTCCGAGCGGAGCACAAGCATCCCCGAGAGGAGCGCGGACACTCCTGTCCGCAAACCAAATCAACGGGAGCGTAGCGACCCTAACTCTACCACCCAGGCCGCGTCCCGTCCTGCCGTGGCGAACGAGGATGTCTTGGGGCGAACGTTGCGGACAGGAGTGTCCGCGCTCCCCTCGGAAGCCCCCCCACACACCATCACCGCCTTCCGCCTGGAACTTCTCAACGATCCCAACCTGCCAGCTTATGGCCCTGGCCGCTCCATCAAAGGCATGGCCGCCCTCACCGAGTTCACGGCTGAAATCAAAATCGGCGACAAGCTCACCCCATTGAAATTCATCAAGGCCACCGCTGACTATGGCGAGCTTGAAAACACGCCCCTCGTGCCCTATGCCCGCGACAAAGAGGCGGACAAGGACAAACGTGTCACCGGCCCGGTGACTTACGCCATTGATAACGATGCCAAAACAGCCTGGGGCATTGATGCTGGAGCAGGCCGCCGAAACGTGCCCCGCAAGGCCGTCTTCGTTTTGGAAAAGCCCCTGGTCGTCACCCCAGACATGGAACTCACCGTGGGCCTCAGCATGAAGCACGGCGGCTGGAACAGCGATGACCTGCAAACGATGAATCTAGGCCGCTACCGCATCAGCGCTACCGATGCCCCTGACGCAACGGCTGATCCGCTGCCACAGGCTGTCCGCGCCTGGGTGGAGAAAAAAGAGGAAGCCACCATGAAAGACGCGAGTATTCCCGCTCCCGTCTTTGCGTATTTTCGCAGCACCGTCCCCGAATGGAAGCACCTCAACGACGAGATCGAAACTCTCTGGAAGCAGCATCCCGAAGGCACCACCACCCTGGTGCTGGATGGACGCGATGAACCCCGCATGACCAACCTGCTGAAGCGTGGGGATTTCCTCAAGCCAGGAGAACAAGTGGCCGCCGGTGTGCCTGCGATGCTGAACAATCCACTCACAAAAACTGCGGATGGCTCCCGCCTCACCTTCGCCCGCTGGATGGTTTCCCGCCAGTCTCCCACCACCGCACGGGCCTGGGTAAACCGGGTCTGGCAGGCTTACTTTGGCACCGGGTTGGTGGATACACCGGAGGATTTCGGCCTTCAAGGCAGCCTGCCCAGCCATCCCGAGTTGCTAGACTGGCTGGCCGCTGAGTTCATGGAGAAGGGCTGGTCTAACAAAGACCTGCACCGCCTCATCCTCACCAGCGCCACCTACCGTCAGGAGAGCAAGATGACACCCGCGCTTTTGGAAAAAGATCCCTACAACCGACTGCTAGCCCGTGGGCCCCGCTTTCGCGTGGAGGGCGAGGTGGTGCGTGACATCCAGCTCGCGGTGAGCGGATTGTTGAATCCTCAGTTAGGCGGGCGAAGCGTCATGCCTCCGGCTCCTGAATACCTGTTTGAAAAACCCGTGAGCTACGCCCCCTTCCCGTGGAAGATCGAAGGGGATAACCAAAAGTATCGCCGCAGCGTCTATGTCTTCCGTCGCCGCAGCACCCCCTTCCCTTTCCTCGGCACCTTCGATGTGCCGAATGGAGAAACCGCCTGTGTGAAACGCGCCCGCAGCAACACCCCGCTTCAGGCCCTGATGACGCTGAATGAAACCCTCAGCATGGAGGCGGCGCAGCATCTGGCCCAGCGCATGGAGAAAGCTGGCGCAGGCGATGATGCCAAAGCCATCTCCCACGGCTTTACCCTCTGCACCTCACGCCCACCCACGGCCAAAGAAGCCGCGCTGCTGACGGATCTGCTGAAACGCCAGCGACAGATCAAAGCCACCGACGAAGCGCCTCCGATGGTCGTGGTCGCCCGCGTGCTGCTGAATCTCGACGAGACGATCACCAAGGAGTGATGCTTGCGTGAGCTAGAAACGAGTTTCTAAAATAGCCGGGGTTATGCTCGGATGATCTTGGCGAACGAAGGCCGAAAGACGTCCCCCCTCGCCCCGCTTGCGGGGTTTCGAAGCCGCGAAGCGAAAGGGCCAGGGGTGAGGGGCGGTGGAGTGGTCTCGGAGATCGAAAGATAGAGGCGTCATTTTCTGGAAAAGGGCACCCCTTTGCGAAAGAGTTTTTTCGTGTTGCGACCACCCCCTCACCTTGGCCTCTCCCCGCAAGCGGGGAGAGGGAACGCGCTTTGCAAGCTCTGAGCCCCAGAGCGAACGGGGTCTGATTTAGAGCGAATGAATACCATTATGTCTCCCGCGAACGAAGGCCGAAAGACGTCCCTCCTCGCCCCGCTTGCGGGGTTGCGAAGCCGCGAAGCGAAAGGGCCAGGGGTGAGGGGCGGTTGAGAGTCCTCGGAGATCGAAAGCTAGAGGCGTCATTTTCTGGAAAAGGGCACCCCTTTGCGAACGAGTTTTTTCGTGTTGCGACCACCCCCTCACCTAGCCTCTCCCCGCAAGCGGGGAGAGGGAACGCGCTTTGGAAGCTCTGAGCTCCAGAGCGAACGGGGTCTGATTTAGAGCAAATGAATACCATTATGTCTCCCGCGAACGAAGGCAGAAAGATGTCCCCCCCTCGCCCCAGGAACTGGGGAGAGGGCCAGGGGTGAGGGGCGATCGAGAGTTCTCGGAGATCGAAGTCTAGAAGCGCCGTTATCTGGAAAAGAGTACCCGTTTGCGAACGAGATCCCGCTTGCTGCGCCCACCCCTGGCTCACAGCTCAATAGCTTGTTTCAGCACACAAGGCCACGCCACCCCCCTTCAAGCCACCATCACCTCAGCCTCTTCGGTCTCGCTCGGGCCTTTGGAAGGCGGCTCGGGCGGGGTGAAGGTGGCCATGGAAAAGCGCTTCATCAGCGAGCTTAGAGAGACGTAGAGGAAACCACCGAGGAACAACGCCAGGAAAGGCAACGAGCCCCACTGCTCTTTCTCCACCGCCATCCAGAACAGGTGGCCAAAGTAACCGACGAGGGCCAGTTCGATCCACAAACACAGGGACTTGCCCGCTTTGTAACGGAAGGATTTTTTCGACGCCTGCGCCTGGGCCCGGCTATTTACCCCATACTTCGGCGTGCGCACGAATTCAGACTCCTGCCCCAAAAGAGCCTCAATGACCGCCTTGCCATTGTTGATGGACATCCCGATGCCCAGCGCCATGAAAAGCGGGATGTAGGGGATGGTCTGCAGCCAGCCCAAACGCCGCTGGGCCCCCTGGGCCGTGAGGTAAAAGGCGATCACCGCCACCGTGGCAAAGAGGAAGACGGGCAGGTCCACAAAGACCGCTTTTTGCCACGAATTGACTGGCAAGAAATCCACCGGATACAGCAGCACCAAAGTGCAAAGAGTCAGTAAGTTCGCAAAGTTTGAGGTCAGGTGAGCGGTGGCCTCCACCTTCTTCATGAAGGGCTCATCGCTGCGCCAGACTTTACCCAGCACTTTTTTGCAGACCTGAACGGAGCCCTTGGTCCAGCGGTGCTGCTGGGATTTGAAGCCATCCATGTCCGGCGGCAGCTCCGCAGGGACGATGATGTCATTGAGGTAAATAAAGCGCCAGCCCAGCATCTGGGCGCGGTAGCTGAGGTCCAGATCTTCCGTCAGCGTGTCATGTTTCCAGCCGCCTGCTTCATCAATCACGCAGCGACGCCATAGGCCGGCAGTGCCATTGAAGTTACAAAACTCGCCCTGCCGGCTGCGGGAGGTCTGCTCCATCATCAGGTGCCCATCCAGCAGGATGCCCTGGAGGCGGGTGAGCAGGGAGAAATCCAGATTCTTATGCCCCCAGCGCGCCTGTACGATGCCCACTTGGGGATCCGTAAAGTGGTGGATGGTCTGCATCAGGTAGTCCGGCTCCGGCTCAAAGTCGGCATCGAAGATGCAGATGAACTCGCCTTTGACCGTCGCCATGGCGGCATCCAGTGCCCCGGCTTTAAAACCTTGCCGATTCGTGCGGTGGCGATACTCCACATCAAATCCCTGCTCCCTCATGGCTTGGGCGTATTGCTCGCAGGCCTGGGAGGTTTCATCCGTGGAATCATCCAGAAACTGGATCTGCAGGCGGTCTTTCGGGTACTCCAGGGCACTGATGGAGGTGACGAGCTGGCCCAAGACATCCGCCTCATTAAAAATCGGAAGTTGGATGGTCACCACCGGCAGTTCAGCAAACTCTCGCAGGGCCTTGGGCGGGTTTTTACGGTGCTTCCAATAGGTGTACAGAACCTTGACCTTGTGCGCCCCAAAGGCGGACAGTCCGGCGGAAACGATGATGTAACTGGTTAACCAGAGAAGCTTTTCCCACTCGATCATAGGGAGCCCGGATGTCGGGGGACAACCAATCACTGCCGGTTTACTTCCGTCAAGCAGCAATCCGGGGGCCAAAAGCTTCTCTTTTCCCTCAAAATCGGGCAAATCGTCATTTTTGAGAGCCTGGGCCGAAGATATTTTCAGTCCCCTCTAGTGAAACTTTGGCCTGGGATTGCGGGAATCAATCCCTGCGGTTACTTTTCTGGCCTCAGGCTCTTTATGTTTTTGCGCATTCTCTTCTCATGAAAGGCCGTTTGACGCTCCCTGCCATCGTTCTGGGCCTTCTCCTGGGCGCGCCTGCGCTGCGGGGGGAATTCACCATGCTGGGCTCCTTGGGGAATCAAAATGGCAACCCGCAGGAATTTGGTGAGGGTACCTGGGGGACGAATGCGGCCCCGGGCAGTGCTACGGCGCTGGACAATGACTTCTACTTTGCAGGCACGTATCCAGCGCCGATCGGCGTGGTGGCCGCGGCAGAACCGTGGACGAATTTGGAGCGATCCCTCGGCACGGGCAATCCGCTGACCCGACTGCATTTCAACCTGAATGCCGCCCAAGTGACGCCGACCCTGCGGCTGCGTTTCGTTTTCCACCATGTCTGGGGTGGCTGGACAGAGCCCGGCTACGGAGCCCATGAACTGGAAGTGCGCCTGAATGGTGAAGTGCTCAAAACGGAAACGGTGACCACCCGTGGCACCGTGGTGGTGGAGGCCAATGCAGGCAGCATGACCCCACTCGTCGGTGAAAACATCCTGCAAGTGGCGCGCATCGGCGGGGCGGCGGACGGCTGGGTGCAGTTTGACTCCCTCACTCTGGAGATCCACCCCACCGCGCTGGCGGATGCCGATGGGGATGGCCTGCCCCGCTGGTGGGAGGAAGACCACAGCCTGAGCGATGCTGTCACGGCCGATGCGGCGGCCAATCCTGACCAAGACGGCCTAACCAACCTGCAAGAGTACGCGCTAAAAACTGATCCCCAAGTGGCCGACACTGACGGAGACGGCCTGAAAGATGGACGCGAGGTGGAACTGGGCACCCAGCCGCTGCTGGCCGATACCGATGGAGATACCCTGAGCGATGGCGAAGAAATCGCCGCCACGCCGCCGACGAATCCTCTGCTGGCCGACACAGACAACGATGGTGCCCCCGATGCCTGGGAGCTGCGCACGGGATTCCATGCGACTTCCGCCTCCCACACTCCACCGGACTGGAGTGGCAGCATCGGGCTGAATTTTGTCTCCGAACTGAACCCGGAAAATGCCCTCACGGCATGGGCCGTTACGGGCTTTGCCCCGCAGATGAACTGGAACAGCACGATCCCCCTCACCAGTTGGAACTCAGCCACCGGAACCCAAGAGGCCGTGGCCAGTCCTGTGGCAGGGGTTTTGGTCAATAGCGCAGGAACACCCACGGCGATGACGATGAGCTGGAGCTCCCCCTCCGGCTTTTGGGCCAGCGGCCACGGGGGCAGCTCCACCGGCAAGTTGTTCGATGGTTTTTTCAGCGTGAACAATGACACCGGCGGCACGCTCACCTTTGGCCAGGTGCCCTATGCCACCTATGATGTCATCGTCTATGTGGGCTCCGTTTATGATGGGGCCAAAGGGCGGCTGCGCCTCAACGACCAGCCCGCGAGTGATCGCTGGTTTGTCACCTCCAGCACCGCTCCAGAAACGCGCTTCATCCAGCCCCTGGTCTCCAGCGAGGCCATCCCCTGGCGTGGCAATACCCTCCGGTTCCGCAACATCACCGGCAGCAGTTTTAACCTGAAACTTTTCCGCACCAGTTGGTACGAGGTGGGCATCCACGGCGTTCAGATCATCGATGCCACCGCGAATGCCGATAACGATGGCATGCCCACCTGGTGGGAGCTGGCCCACAAGCTCAATCCTGCCGCCAACGATGCCGCGACTGATCTGGATGGCGATCTCCTAGACAACTTCGGCGAATGGACTCGGCAGACCGATCCACATGTGGCCGACACGGATGGTGATGGCCTAACCGACAAGGTGGAAACGGCCACTGGCTTGTGGGTGAGCGCGACGGACACGGGATCCAACCCTCTGCTGGCCGATACCGACAGCGACGGACTGGCCGATGGCGAGGAAGTGAACCGCCTCCCTCAACCGACGAATCCAAATCTAGCTGATAGCGATGGCGATGGGCGCAGCGACCCGGAAGAGATCCGCCAGAGCACCAATCCTGTGGAAGCCGATGCCGCCCATGCGCAGATGCCCATCGTCACCACCTCACCGCGCAACTTCATCTGGGTGGTGGACAATGTGCAGCTCGTCTGGGATCACACGCGTGGCCACGTGGTGGACATGCCTTGGGGGGATAACCAGCTCATGAATTTCCGCCTGGCCAACGCCGCCAATCCGGGCCGCGATGCCTTCCAAGTAGCCCTGCGGGTGAAAGGCGGGCGCGTCTCCTACTTCCTTTATTCCAGCTACGAAAATGGCTTTAGCCACCCGGACAATGATGGCTGGGATATCTGGGATGCGGACTGGAGTGAAACCCCCACGGACCACAAAGCTGCGCTCGGTTTTAGCGGCTATGGCCGTGCCGATATCTCCGACCGGCTGCGTTTCCAAATCATCGCCAACAGTCCGGGAGCACAAACAAACTGGACCTTCACCTTTAGCCTGATCAATCAGGACACCGGCAGCACCGTGATCGAACGCACCTTCACCGGCTGCCACCTCGCTACGAACGTGCATAACAACACGGTCAACTGGCAAGACTTTCGTGACCCACCCAACGCCAATCGGCTGGAAATCACCCGCCATGATGGTGTGCAGCTGTTTTTCCAAAGCACCCCTCTGGAGGACACGCCTGCCTTTGCCGCCTACAAAGATACCGATGAAGACGGCATGCCTGATGTGTGGGAGGACACTCACACGCTGGACAAAAACAGCGCCGCCAACGCCAGCGTGGACAGCGACCTGGATGGCCTAACCAACCTTCAGGAATACCTCGCAGGCACGAGCCCACGAGATCGCGACAGTGATGACGATGGCGCACCCGATGGGCTGGAGGTGCAGAATGGCAGCCACCCTCTCCAGGCCAGCAGCCTACCACCCTTCTACCACGGCACCCCCAGCCTCCCTGTCATGGAAGACTTCAATGACAACGGCATGTCAGACCCTTGGGAATACTGGGCGGGTGGCGGCATCTTGCCTCGCCATCTGGATGCAGACAAAGACGGCCTAACCAATGGTGATGAAGCCGCAGCGGGCACAGACCCCTTCGATGCCCATTCGCGTTTTTGGTCCACCGTCGAACATCAAGGGGCCGATGTCACCGTGCGCTGGCCGACGCTGAATTTCAAAACCGGCCATGTGTGGGAATCGCACAATCTGTCCGATTGGGCCGCAGCTCCTGGCACGCCGGTCCCAGACGGAAGCGACTTGACGCAGACCTTTGCCAATGCGCTGCAAAACCCCGTCAGCACTTTCTATCGGCTCGCCCTGGAAGATGTGGACAGTGATGGGGATGGCGTCAGCGACTGGACCGAGGTCAACGTGCTGGGCTCCGACCCTCAAGTAGATAGCAGCATCCGCGCTCCCGTCTTTACCGACCTTGATGGCGACGGTGTGCCCGATGCTGAAGTGGGTGGAGATTTGGTGAGCCTGCTGGAGCAATTCGGCCAAGGCCGCAGCGGTGCCAGCACAGGCCAGCCAGCCATCATGCGCTCCCAGGCCTCCCGCTTCCTCATGCAGGCCGCGTTTGGCCCCACCCTGGAGGACATCCATCGCGTACAAACTCTCGGTTATGCCGACTGGATCACCGAGCAGATGGCCAAGCCTCCCACCCTGCACTCCACCTACATCCAGGGCATCTATGAAGACATGCTGGGGCAGCGGTCCCAGAGCAACTTCAATCGCGGCGGCGAGATCGAAGCCCCCTTCCTTTTTGGCAACAACATGATGACCGCCTTTGCCCGGGCCAGCATTCAAGGGGAGGATCAGCTCCGCCAACGCGTGGCCTTTGCGCTCAGCCAAATCCTCGTCACCTCCCGCCGAGATGCCAACCTGGAAAGCCGCTGCATCGGCATGGCCGACTACTACGATGTCCTCGTCCGCCAGGCTTTTGGCAATTACCACGACCTACTCATGAAGGTGACTCTGCACCCCGTCATGGGCCGCTACCTCAGCCACGTGGGTAACCAAAAAGCGGACCCTTCCATCAATCGTTATCCCGATGAAAACTACGCCCGTGAAATCATGCAGCTCTTCACCATCGGGCTGTGGGAGCTGAATCCTGATGGCACTCAAAAACTCAATGGGCAGGGCCAGCCCATCCCCACCTACACGAATGCAGAGATCACCCAGCTCGCGCGGGTCATGACAGGCTTTTGGTTCGGCGGCCATACCTGGGGCGGCGGCGGCTGGACAGAGCAGGACCTCGCCACACCCATGACCTTGCGAGGTCAATACCATGACTTTGGCAAGAAAACCTTGTTAGGCGGTTACATCATCCCGGCCCGTGCTGCCACAGATGAAAATGCGGAGCGCGATGTGCGCGATGCCGTGAGACATCTGTTTGAGCACCCAAACACGCCCATTTTCGTCGGACGGCAGCTCATTCAGTTCCTCGTCACAGACAACCCAAGCCCAGCCTACATCCAACGAATCGCCACTGTATTCGCTGACAATGGCGAAGGCGTGCGAGGTGATTTGAAGTCTGTGGTTTCCGCCATTCTGCTGGATGAAGAAGCGCGCGATCCTCGCATCACGGGCCGCCCCTCCTATGGTCGCCTGAAAGAGCCTGTGATCCGCACCATGGCTCTGGCCCGCGCCTTTGGATTGAAGGAGGTGCCGAACCTGCTGTGGTGGGACTGGGGGGATTTTTTCAATGCTAGCCGCCAGGAACCCACGTTCTCCCCTAGTGTGTTTAACTTCTACCGGCCCGACTATCGTGCCCCAGGTTTGCTGACTCAAAACAATCTCGCCGGCCCTGTCTTCCAGATCACGGATAGCTTCAGTTCTATCTCCTACCCGAATCGCCTCTGGCAAACCCTCATCCAGGGCTTTTCCATGTGGGAGACCTACCATTTCCCTCTGGACCTCGCCCGCGAAAAAGCCCTCGCGGCAACACCCGCAGATTTAGTGGACCACCTCAATCTTCTCTTCTGCGCGGGGCAGATGCGCGCCTCCACCCGCATGCTCATCCTTGGGGCGATCAACCAAATTCCCGCTCAACAAACGGCCGCTCGCGTGCAGGTGGCCGCCTATCTCGCCCTCGTCTGCCCCGAAGGCGCGGTGATGAAATGACCCCGTCTCTTTCCTGGATCGAGTCTTGAATTTCCCTCTTTCATCCACCATACTTTCACCATGATTCATACCCTGCTGCCCGCGAAAAAATCGCCTGCGCGCAAAGCTGTAGGCAAAGCGATCATGCCACTCCCTGTTGCGCGTTGGCTTTTGGAAAACACTCAGTTATCCGCGCGTGATCACCGCCGCATCAAAACTCTCAATGCGAAGGTCAAAAGTGAAACCATCAGCGAAGAGGAATCGGCAGAACTTGACGCTATCCTCGATGCTTGTCTGAATCTCGACATTCTGCGAGCGCAAGCTAGCAGCGCGATCAAGAAAAGCACCAAGGCGCGCTAACCATGCCCAACCTGCCCTCCAGCTTATCGTTACGCGTGAAGATGCGTGCTGGAGACCGCTGCGAATATTGTCGCCTTCCTGCTCATGGCACTCAGGCACCGTTTGAGGTAGAACACATCATTCCTCGAAAGCACCAAGGAAACTCGTCTTTTGAAAATCTGGCTTGGTCATGTGCTTTCTGTAACCGTCACAAAGGCGTTAACATCTCTGGCTTACATCCCACAACCAAGGCGCTCGTAGCGTTGTATCATCCACGCCGAGATTCATGGGACCAGCATTTTAAATACGAGAAGGCTTACATTCGTGGTCGAACGCCTGAAGGCCTAGTCACGGTGCAGGTTCTGAATATGAATCAAAACACCATGGTATTGCTGCGGCTACAGTTGATGGCAGAAGGCCTTTGGTAATCACTCACTTTTCCGCCATGAACTCCACCCGCCGCCGTTTCATCGGTCAGTCTGCCTGTTCCGCGCTGGGTAGCGTTTCGGTGCTCAATACCTTGCTGAATCTTAAGCTGGCAGGAAATGCTGCAGCCCAGGCTGCCCCGACGGATCATCGGACTCTGGTATGCTTATTTCTGCATGGTGGAAATGATTCCTACAATTGGTTAGTCCCACGGGACAGCGCCAGGCACGCGGTGTATGCAGAAACGCGGGATCATTTGGCCTTGGACACTGGGGTATTGCGCCCGCTAAACCAAGACGGCGGGGATGGGCAGCTTTATGGCATCCACCCAAGCTGCCCCGGCCTGCAAGAACTCTTCAATGGTCTGGGAGGTAACACGGCCAAACGGCGTGCGGCCTTCATCTCCAATGTGGGCACGCTGATCCAGCCCGTGACCAAGGCACAGTACTTGGCGGAGAGCATGCCCCTGCCGCGCGCGCTTTATTCACACAGTGACCAGATTGACCAGTGGCAAACATCCGTCCCGCAAGGCATGACCCAGCTCGCCGGTTGGGCCGGGCGCGCTGCCGATGTGCTGAATAACGTTGTCAATGCGGACAGCATCTCCATGAACATTTCCCTGGCTGGGAATAGCCTTTGGCAGGTGGGAAACAGCACCACGCAATTCGTGGTCACCGATAGCGGGGCACTGACTTTCACGGGCAGCGATATCGGCGATGAGCTGCACCCCATGCGACTGAAGAATGCAGCGCATCGCAGCATGATCGAGCAGAATTATGCCAACCTGATGCAGCAGTCCTATGCCCGCCTAACCAAAAACAGCATCGAGCTTCAAGAGTTCTTCCTTCAGCAGTTCAACAGTTACGACGACAGTGCCATCAGCGGTTTATTCCCCTCCGGCAACTGGGTGGCTCAACAGTTTCGCGCTGCGGCCAAGATGATCGCCCTGCGCGACAGCCTGGGCCTGCATCGGCAGACCTTGTATCTCAGCTTCGGAGGGTGGGATCACCACGGAGAGTTGCTGGAAACCCAGGCCGAGATGCTCACTTTGATGGATGCAGCCCTCACCGCCTTTCAACGCGCGCTGGATCAACTGAACCTGCAAGATAGCGTCATCACCTACACCGCTTCGGACTTTGGGCGTACCTTGCGCAGCAATGGTCGTGGCACGGACCACGCCTGGGGGGCCAATGCCTTGGTTATGGGTGGCCCTGTGCGGGGTGGACGCATCTACGGAACGTTCCCCGACCTGACTCTTGAAAGCAATGACGACACTGGCTATGGCGGCCGCACCATTCCCACCACCTCCGTGGATTCCCTCTTTGCAGAGATGCTGCGCTGGTTCGGTGTGCCTGCTGCCGATATGGATTACGTCCTGCCCAACATCGCGAATTTTTACAACGTGAATTCCAGCTCCCTGCCCATCGGTTTTTTAAAGAACGGCACTTGGAGTTGAGATTCTCGAAACTTACTAACCTCCATCCGAGTCCACTTCACTTCCGGACGTACAGCAGCAGACGATCATGGACGAGGAGGGCCAGGTCCAGTTTGCCATCGCCATTCAGATCCACCGTCGTGTAGTCGTGAGGCTCACTCGTGAGGCCTGTTTTACCCCGGTATTGAGGATCAATTTCGAAGACCCTAAAGTGGAGGGCACTCGTCCACACTGGAGGCGTTTCCGCCTGCGCCTGGAAGAGTTCCAGCACACGGCTTTTACCCGAATCCACCGTGAGTAGATCATCATTCACCCCCTGCGTAAATGGAGCCACGATCAGATCCGTCGCAGAAGTGTCTTTCAATTCGCTATCGAAAGTTGTTACCGTCTCTAGGGCCAAGAGTTCGCCGGTTAATGGACTGATTTCAAAACTGGTTTTCCCAATCAGCAGCAGCCCCTGCCCTTTCCCCGTGGGGATGAGATGGCACTCGTCTGGGGTCACGCTGGCCAGCGCGTGTGTGTGGGAGGAACGATAAACGCCGTCTTTACCCGTGACCATTTCATAGAGCTGGCCATTCGCCGTATCGGCCAAAAGCACATCCGGTTTGGCTTTGCCCGGCACGACAACGACCGCACTGATCTGCGCGGTGGATTCAGGCGCATTGAACTGCTCCACCGTCACCGCTTTGCCATCCGCCCCCACACGTAGTGCACGGGCGATTTGATCCTTCGCGACGATGATCTCCTCCTTGCCATCTCCGTCCAGATCGGCCGTGGTCATGGCAATGGCTGAGAGCTTGTTCAACAAGTTATCCGGCAGACCTTCCGCCCTCTTGAACGGGACTTTAGCATCCTTTTGACTGAGCAGGATCTGCATGGAGGCGATGCTCGAAAAAATCGCCAGGTCCCCACGCCCATCCTGGTTGGCATCCACCAGGCGCAGCGCATTCGGTTTGGTCGGGCTGCTCGGCAGTTCCTGACTGGCGGATTGGAATTTCTTTTCCCCAGCGGACCAGTTGAGCGCCAGCAGCGAAACTTTGCTTTTAGCTTCGGTGAGGGCCAGCACGGAGGTTTCTTTCGAGTCTCCTAAACGACCTGTTTGAAGCGTCAGCAGCGTATCCGCCGTCTGGTAAATCACCTCAGGGTAAGTGAGACGATCCTTTGCCCAGCGGGACAGGCCGATGCTTTTTTCTGCGGGGCTTAGCAGCAGCAGTTCGGCTTGGTTATCGCCATCCACATCGGCGATGGAGAGAGACTCAATGCCGCTGAGGGCTGGAAACTCACGACCTTCGGCAAAACCACCGGCCGCCAACCCTGCAAAAAACCAGAGCCGGGCGTTCTTCGGTTCGGCGAGGACGATGTCAGCCACCTTATCGCCATTGAGATCTCCGTAAGCTGTGCCGCCGCCTTTGCTTTCCGTGGTGGGCATGGCATGACGGATGGTCACCGCACGCTCAGAGTCAGGCTTGGCCGTTGCCGTGGTGAGCCGGGCGATCTCCACCATGCCCGTGTCACTGCGGATCCAGGTGAGGCCCGTTTCTTTCCCAAGCTTTACCGGGTGGACCCAGCAGCGGCTCTCTGGCATCTCCAGTCGCCATTCTTCGCCAAAACTGGCGCCTTCTTTTTGCAGTCTAACTAAAAGTGCATCCGCATCAGGCGCGGTATAAAACAGATCCATCTTACCGTCGCCATTGAGGTCGCCACTGCGCAATCCTCCACAGCCTGTTTGGCCGAGCACATAGGTCTTAGCCTCCGCCCAGGTTCCAGCGCCACTTTGCAGCCACACCATAAGACGAGTGGTGGTCAAAAGAGCTAGGTCCTGCTTTTTGTCTGCATTGAGATCCACGGCCAAAAGGACCGCCGAATCTTCCGCCACAGAATCGAGCGTGAATTCTTTTTTCTGGCTCCAATCTCCCGGCTTGCCCTGAGTGCGGAGGACCAGTTTATCGTCATCATTCGTGTAGGCGATGTCAGGTCGCCCATCGCCATTCCAATCTCCCACGGCCAATGACCAGGCGCTCTGGCCAATGACGAGAGGTTGCTTTTCCAGCCGTGAAATCTCCAAGATGGGATTCCAGCGGTCAGCACGCGAGGTACGCTCTGGCTCCCCCGGCTGGGCTCCTTCCTTGCGCTGAAGGAGAAACTCAATGCGCGCGCGGTCCTGATTCAGCACCACCAGATCCTGCAACCCATCGCCATTGAAGTCACCCGAGCAGGGGCTGGAGGTGTTCCAGTCCAGCTTGACCACCTCCGGCCCATCAAAGTAGAGGCCGGGGGTATCTGCAGCCTGGGCGCTGAGGGCAGCGAGAAAAAGGAGCGCGCGCATATAGAGGAGTCAGCGTTTACTGGGCCTCCACCGGAGTGGTCACCGAGCGGTAATAGATGGCATTGGCAGGCGAGTAGTAGCCACTGACACTGGTGCCAAAGTAGCGCTTCCACATGGCATCCGAAGGCACCGCCGTCGGGTCAAACCAGGTATCGCCTCCAGAGATGGCTTCCAGAGCCTCTTCTTCCTCAGAAGCCGGTGCTTTTTTACCTTTGCCCTTCTTGCCTTTTTTCTTGGCGGTCTTGCCCACCTGGCCCTGCACCATGGACATGGCATCCACCACCACCTTCATCATCTTGCCACCATCTGCCACACCCACACCTGCATAGCCTTTTGGCAGGCGAGCAATGAGATCCTGCACACGGGCATCATCCCAGATGCTCGGTCCGCTGGCTTCCTTCATGCGGGCGAGCACCTTTTTCAGCAGCGCCTGCGGGCCTGTGCTGAAGAGGAAATAATCATTCGTTAGGCAGAAGGCCATCTCCGTGCCCGTGGGTTGGGCAGCTTTGATGACATTGATCTGGTGGCCCAGATATTCGGTCTCTTCAAAGGCCGCGAAGCCAGCACCGGCAAAGCGCTTCACGCCATCCAGAGCACCGCCGAAACGCTGATGATCCTTCACCTTGATCGCGAGGACCTGGCTCTGGGTTTCCAGGCTGCCATCCGTGATCTCGATGTATTCATCATCCAAGCTGGCGAAGAGGTCATCCCGCAGTTTGACTCCGGCTTGCGCTTCCACACCGCCGAGCTGCATCGTCGCCATGGCCGCCATGGGCCCCAGCTTATTCACCATGACCATCAGCTTATCCCAAAGTCCGACAAGGCTGTAGCGTGTCACCGTACTGCTGATGACATCCGTGGGAACAAAGGCAGGCAGCACCACTTCACCACCAGCACTCCGCAGCAGGCTGACAAAACCCGTGGGCTTCTCAGGATGCAACAGCGCCATTTCGATGCGGGACTGATCGTCCGCGATGTCCAGTGTCAGTGCGATGGACTGAATCTCCTGTGGCCCTAAAACTTCGATGATGGTCTCAGGGGAGATCGGCATTTGGCTGGCACTACCCGCTGCAGCCGCTGTGGCAGCCTGCAGGCCCCACTGGACCAAGGTCTCACCATTCAGATAAATAAGCACATCCGTGTGCCCATCCGTCAACTGAGCCAAACGAGTGAGGTGACCCGCGACCACGTCCGATCCCTCACCCGCACCGCTTTTCAGCGCGGTGATGAAGTACTGCATGTCCTTGAGGGAATTGGCCTCCACCAGCGTGCCATCCACAAAGGCATAACCATCTTCCCAGTCTTCTTCTGCGTCTTCACTAGCGGCGAGGATGTGCACGGTGACACCCGCGATGTCCTGCGTGCGCTGCTTCAGAGACTCGTCTTTTTTCATGGAGATTTCAGCCTCCTTGACCTTCATCTCTTCCAGGCCTTTTTCCTGGCCCGTGGCATCACTGAGACCACACAGGGGCGGCTCATCACCGGAGAAATCCTCGGGACTATCTCCCAGGAAAATGGCCATGCTAGCCCCAGGATAGCGCTTCAGACTGTCATACAGACCTTCGCCCGAGTCTTCCTTGACGGCTTTGTCCCAGGGCGCTTCACCATCCTTCATCATGGGCGCGGTCCATTTCTTGAACTCTTCATCCTGCAGCAGCTTTGTGAAGCTGCTTTTATCCCAGTCAGCCAGGAGCTCCGGGGTATTTTTGATGGCAATCACGCCCACCGTATTTTTCGGCAGAAGCTTGTACCAATCGTCGAGTTTATCCGCACGTGCAGACACGCTGCCCAGCAAGCTGAGCAAGGTAAAAAGGGAGAGAAAACGAGGGGGTTTCATGGCTGAGTCTCAGGGGTTTTAGGAGTCGTTTCAGGAGCTGGGGCACTGGCCGGAGCAGGAGGGGAAAGGTAGCGAAAGCCACTGTTGGGATTGCGAGGGTCAAAGGCGAAAGCATCCCGGTTTTTGAGGAACAGTTTCAGCAAGTTAGCTGGGATGGAAAAGCCAAGACCTTCCACACCGACACCTGCCAGCTTCATATTGTTCACTCCCACCACTTCCCCCCGCGCATTAAAGAGCGGCCCACCGGAGTTTCCTGGATTGATCTGCGTGGTGCTCTGGATGGACCAGGCCCCACGGGTCTCGCGGGCACGCACGCTGACGATGCCCTGGGAGACGGAACGCTCCAGGCCCAAAGGACTGCCAATGGCAAACACAGGCTGGCCCTGAATGAGGATATCTGAATCACCGAGAGGCGCAAAAGGCAGCTTGCTCACGGAGGGATCATCAATCTGCAAAATGGCCAAATCCAGAAAGCCATTCATCGCGATGATCTTGATCTTCGGGAAGACCTCCTTTTCCAGCCCGCCATTCTTCTTGCGATAGACCACCACGGAGATTTCTCGCTCACCCGCGATCACGTGTTGATTGGTCACCACGTGGCCTAACTTATTGATGATGAAGCCTGAACCCAGCCCGGAGGAAGTCTGGATCTGCACCACAGCCTCTCCCACACGCAGAACGTTCTTATCCACCGCCAGAGGCTCCCGCCCGGGCTCCACAAAGTACATGTCCTCGCTCTCAGCCTCACTCGGGCCAGAGACTTTCTGTGTCCCGGCCTTTTCCTGACTGGCGATCTCCAGTCGTGGCACATTCAGCACGGTAAAGCCCAGGTCCAGCATGAGCACATCATCCCGTTCACGAAGAACCTCCCCCTGCACCTGAGCACCATTTTTCAGCGTTACCTTCACGGGCTCTGCCGCATGGACGCTGCTGCCTGCCACGCTCACGATAAGCGCGCCCCAAATACCCCTGGTGCTTTTTTTGATCACGGGTCAGGAAACTAGCAAGCCCCTCGCAGGATACGAGGATTTTGTGTAGTTAAGAGACGATTCTTTTTAGGCCTGCCCTCAATCGCCCCCATCCCACCGCCTTAACCAAACACGGCCTCCTCAATCTTGCCCTGCAAGGTGTCCAAAACGAGTCGCGTCGAAAGCTTCCGACCATTTTCGTCCTGCACATAAATGGAGTCAATCGCCACGCCTTTTTCCGTGCCGATGCGCGCATGCGTGATGTTCAGCCCCAGCTTGCCGATGGCCATGAAAACATCGTACAACAGCCCCAGGCGGTCCACCACCTGCAGTTCCACGATGGTCTGGTCATACGAGAGTTCATTGTTGATGTAAACCCGCTGTGGGATCTCGGACATCACCTCATCATATCCAGGAATGGCTTTGCGCGTTTTCGCGATGGCAGGACCGAAATCAAACTTCTGCGCCAGGAAAGCTTGGCGGACGGAGGCTTCCACCCGCTGCCTCGCCGTCTTGCTTGTCACCGCTGCAAAGTTCGTATTGCAGACGCGGAACATATCTAGAACCAGGTTATCCCCACGTTGATAGAGATCGGCACTTAGAATGTTAATGCTTTCTGCAGAGAGCGCTCCTGAAATACGTGCCAGCAGCTGATGGCGGTCCCAGCACGTCACCGTCAGTTCGCTGTAGCCCTGCTCCACATGGTCCGTCCAGGTCATCACAGGCAGCAGGCCAGCCTCCGCCTCCTCCACCATGAGCTGGGTGAAAAACTGGCGGAATTGGCGGATGTGATCCGCGATCTGCACGGGCTCGCGGAAGTTGAAGTAACTGCGCGGCATGTGCTGGAAATGCGCGCTGATTTCCAGGTCAAATTCAGCCCCCAGTTCTTTCGTCACTCCCGCTCTCACTTCATCCATCGGCACCGCTGCACGGCGCATGAAGTCCGCCGGCGCATCCATGAATTGCAACGTGTTGTGGTACAGTTGGCGGATGGAGGCCTCTTTGTAACCTGACCAACTCGCTTCGCTAGTGCCCTTAGAGTCCGCATAGGTCATCACCAAAAGCGTGTCCAAATACTCCTTGGTCCGCACGATGCCGGCAAATTCACCGATCACCTTCGGATCATCCAGATTCATCGTCGTCGCGGTGCGATACATCAGCAGGTGGTTGTCCACGAGAAACAGCAGCAGTTTACGCTTCTCCCCTTTGATCTGGAGGCGGCGGCACACGGCATCCGCCATCACCGTGCTCTCAGCATCATGGGCCTTCGCATTGGCCGCACGGCCAGCATCATGCAGTAGCAGGGCTAGGTAAAGGATCGCCGGCTGGGCCAGTTCATGCAGAAGATTTTGGTAGAGGCTCAGCCCCGGCTTGGGGGGGCCGCTGAGTTCGTCCAGCTTATCCAGCGTGCGCAGCGTATGCTCATCTGCCGTGTAACGATGAAAAAACTCATGCTGCACCAGACAGGTCAGCGCCCCAAATTCCGGCATGTAGCGCCCCAGAAAGCCCACGCGATGCATCTGCCGCATCACCCGTGCAACATCCCCTTTGCAGGAGAGGATGGCCTCAAAGGTCTCTCGCACCCCTTTGTTATACCGATAGCTCACATTCACCAGACGGAAGCTTTCCTGCATGAGCTGGAATAGCTCTGGGCTTAACCGCAGATGCCGCTGCTGGGTGTGAAGAAACACCTGCATGAGCTTGCTGGGGTCTTCTTTAAAGAGGCCTACATCTTCGACAAACAGGCGCTCGTTTTTTGCAATGAAGCCATCAAACTTCTCCGCCCTCTTCAGCGCTGTCTTGCGCCTAACCATGAAGTTCAGCAAGCCTTTACGCGTGCTTTCATCTTCCAAAGCCTGGAGGTGAAACCTGTCCATCACCTCACTGCTACGCTGGAGGATATCCCGCGTAGCCATGTAGTACTCACGCATGAAGGCCTCGATACGGCGCAGGATGCGCTTGTGCCGATAGCCCAGATTCGTGGCCACAAATCCTTGCAACCGCAGCGTCAGGATGTCACTGGCACGCTTCTCCGTGTAGTGCATCTCATTGCGCGTGCGCAGGATGAAGTCATAGGCCTGCTGGATCTCTTTCCACCCCGCAGGGGTGAGCAGCCCCTTCGTCACCAGGTCTTGCGGATTCAGCGTCCCTAGCTTCGCATAGGTCATCCAGATCAGGTTCTGGTAATCACGCAGGCCACCGCAGCCATTTTTGACATTCGGCTCCTGCACACAGTTCGTACCGCCATACTTATTGTGGCGACTGGCGAGGTCTTGCTGGCGCAGCTTGAGAAACTCCGCCTCCCGCCCGGTCATGCATTCCTTATCAAAACGAGCGCGGAAATCCTGGATGGCCTCTTCATTCCCACACAGAAAACGTGCCTCCATCAGCGCCGTTTTGGTCTCCATGCTCTCATTCGCCAGCTTCAGGCAGTCCCCCACGCTACGCGTGCCGTGGCCCACCTTCAGCTTCATGTCATAAAAGAACAGCAGGTAGTCCCCGATCAGCTTGGCCAGCTCTGGAGAAACGTTCGAGCTATTCCCCGGCAGCATGAAAGTCAGGTCCACATCACTGCCCGGGCTCATCACCTGCCGCCCATAGCCGCCATGCGCCACCACGCTGAGATTCAGCTTACTGCGAACCGCCGGTTCCAGTGCTGAAAGGCATTCCTGCCACAGCAGCCGCACAATGTAGTCCATGACATCTGACCGCATGCGGCAGATCTCCACCCCGCTGCCACCTGCACGATGGCGCTGCTTGATACGCTGCTCTTTGAGACGCAGGAAGCGCTTGCAGAGTTTCAGCGTCTCCGTGCGGCCACGGGGTAGCGTGACGTCTTTGCCAAACACCTTTTGCGCGGCGGCCTCCAGACGGCGCTGATACTCCTGTTCAGTCATGCGTGCGAGGGGTCAAAAAATCAAAACTTCAGCAGCGAATGAATCGGCCCCATGCCCTCCAGTCGCTCACGACCGCAGAGAAAAGCCAGCTCGATGAAAAAGACCGAGCCCAGCAAGTCAGCCCCCGACTGGCGGATCAGCTCCAGCGCCGCCCCAGCCGTGCCGCCTGTAGCCAGCAGATCATCCGCCAGCACCACCCGCTCCCCAGGGGCCAGGGCATCCAGGTGCATCTCCACACTGTTCGTGCCGTATTCCAGGCTGTAGTCCACACCCCGCGTCTGCCAGGGCAGCTTGCCCTTTTTACGCACAGGCACAAAACCTGCCCCCAGCCGCTGTGCGATCATGGCGCCAAAAATGAATCCACGGGCATCAATGCCCACCACCTTATCCACCTTCTCGCCGGCGAAGATTTCTGCCATGCCTTCGATGGCTTCTTGGAGCAGATGCGCATCCGCCAGCACCGGCGTGATGTCTTTGAAAAGAATGCCGGGTTGAGGAAAATCCGGCACATCGCGGATCGTGGAGCGGAGACGTTCGAGAGAATCGGGAGACATGGCGCGCCAGTGTGCGGGGTCACCACGCAGATGCAAGGGCGAAGGCACAGTGAAATCCAATCTCAGCGCATCGTCTCCGCCTGCGCCAGCACATCGGCAAAAGGCACCTGATCCAGCAGGCCAAAGGTATCCAATCGCGTGAGACGCGCCCGCGTGGTAGCCGGGCTGGTGATACCACAGAGGAACCGCGCCAACTGCCTCGGCGTGCGCAGGGCCGGGTGCCTCTCATCCAAAAGCGTGCGGATGACCGCCACGTCTTCCTGCGTGATGCCAGGCCGTGCCGCCTGTGGAATGCTGCGTGGCTCACTCATGTCCACCTTTTTAGCCCGCTCGAGGCAGCTCGTGCAGGTGCCACAGTCCTCCGCCATCTCCTCGCCAAAATAACGCAGCAACCAGCGCGGGATGCACTCCCGCTGACTGGCCAGTTCGAGGATCTGATCCAGCCTCTCCACATCACGCAGCTCCCGCCCAGCGAAGAGCTTCTGCATCTTTTGACTCACCGCCTCAGGGTCGCGAGCCTCGGCATCCCCACACAGCCTGTATCGCTGGCGTGAGCCACTGGGTTTCATCTGGATCTCCCCCGCCTCCTCCAGCCAAGTCAGCGCCTTTAGCAGGCGCTCCCGAGGTTCTCCCAGCTCAGCCGCTGCGTCATCCAGCACCAGCGTTGTCCATTTATGCCCACGCTTTCCACAGGCAAAGAGCCGACGTAAGAACGCCTGCCGTTCCGGCTTATGCCCCGCCAGGATCCGCGCCTCAGGCTGGAGAAAGCTGTACTGATAACTGGAATAAAACATGCCCAGCGGACGCACCAGTCCACCTAACTCTAAGTTCGTCAAAACCGTCTCAATCACCAGAGGTCGGATGTCCGTGCTGCCCGAAAGATCGTAAATAGAAATGTCAAACTCCTCCCCCTGCCGCAGTAGATGATCCACCAACTGCCGCAGGGCCTGCGGCGTGGGGGTATCTCCAAAAGTAAAATTCGCCAGCACGGTGCAGTCATCTTGGCAGGCCAGCATTTCACAGACGGATACTTTGCCATCACGCCCCGCACGGCCCGTTTCCTGCATGTAATTTTCCAGCGTTTTAGGCAGGTTGTAATGATACACCGCCCGGATATCCGCCTTATCAATCCCCATCCCGAAAGCGATGGTCGCCACGATCACCTCCGTCTGCCCGGTCATGAATCCATCCTGTGCCGCATGCCGGTATTCGTCCGGCAGCCCTGCATGGTACGCCAGCGCATTGACCCCGGCTTTTTGCAGATGCGTCGCCACCTCCTCCGCCGTCTGTTGCAGCGTGACGTAAACGATGGAGGGCACCTGACGTTTCAGCAGCAGCTTAGTCAGCATTTCCTTCCGTTTCGCAGCCGCACAAGGCGTGATTCGGTAATGTAAGTTAGGCCGATGAAAGGAAGTCTGAATGTGATCCTCCTGGGCAATATCAAAAGCTCGCCGAATATCCGCCGCCACACTTGGAGTCGCCGTGGCCGTGAGAGCCAGCACAGGGGAAATTCCCAGCTCCTTGGCCACATGCGCCAGCCTCAGGTATTCCGGCCGGAAGTTGTGCCCCCATTCCGAAATGCAGTGCGCCTCATCCACCGCCATCATGGCGATCTTGAGCTTCTTCAGCCGCTCGATGAAGTTCTCATTCATCAGTCGCTCAGGCGCGATGTAGAGCAACTTCGTCTTGCCGGTGCGCAGATCTTCAAAGACCTGCTGCGCCTCCTCCAGTTTCAGAGACGAATCCAACCGCGCTGCCCCAATCCCCCGCGCCCGCAGCGCCTCCACCTGATCCTTCATCAGTGCGATGAGAGGTGAGATGACCAGTGTCACGCCCTCCATCAACAAGGCTGGAAGCTGATAGCAGAGGGACTTCCCGGCACTGGTCGGAAACAGGGCCAACGCGCTCCGCCCCTCCAACAACGCCTGCATCACCGCCTCCTGCCCTGGGCGGAAAGCCGCATGGCCAAAGTGCTGGCGAAGGGTGGCAGTGAGATCGTGAGGCATGACCACCCATGCCACCAGATGGGAGGCTCTGGCAAGAAAGGAGTGGAGGGATGTCTTTTCGATGTCATCCCCTAGAGACTGAGCTGCCCTCGACCCGCCGTGTCAGTCCGCAAACCGATCTCGCAGATGCTTCAGGTGCCACTTGGCATCCGTCGGCTTACCAGTGGCGTGAACCATGATCTCGCCGGGCAGCGGGGTGCCGCCCTGGGAGTGGACCTTTTCACGCAACCAGGCCAGAAGCGGAGCGTAGTCGGCCTTGTCGAGGGCGGTGGCGATCTTCTTTTGCTTGCGAGCCGTGCCAAAAAGCTGGGCCGCGTTCAGATTTCCCAAGGTGTAAGTCGCGAAGTAACCGAGGCCACCCATGCTCCAGTGGATGTCTTGCAAGCAGCCGTGAGCATCGTCAGGTGGAACCATGCCGAACAAACTTTCAAACTCGGCATTCCACGCAGCCGGCACATCTTTCACGGCGAGTTCACCGCTGATGATCCGGCGCTCGATGCTGAAGCGCAGGAGGATGTGGAGATCATACGTGGCTTGGTCGGCCTCCACACGAATGAAGGAATATTCCGCGCGGTTGATGGCACGGAGAAAGGTCTCCAGCTTGATCTTCTTCAGGTGCGGGAAGATCTCCTGAGTGCGAGGCAACCACCTTTCCCAAAAGCTGCGGGAGCGGCCCACATGATTTTCCCAGAGACGACTTTGAGATTCATGAATGCCGAGAGAACAAGCCCGGCCCGCAGGCTGGCCAAAGTCATCCTGCGGCAGTCCCTGCTCATACAAACCATGGCCTACCTCATGCATGACGCCAAAGAATGACGAGGTGAAGTCTGCCTCATCATAACGCGTGGTGAGGCGAATATCCGCCGGGCCGAGGGTGGTGCAGAAAGGGTGGGCCGTGGTGTCAATGCGACCGGCCTCGAAGTCAAAACCCAAGCTTGCGGCAACTTCAGCATTGAGGATCTGCTGCTTTTCAATCGGGTAATGACCCCGCAATAGGTTCGGCTTCACCGCCGCACTCAGGTCCACGGCCTGTCGGGCGATTTGGGTGAGCTCCGGCTTCAGCTTCGCGAACAAGGCCGCCACTTCAGCCGTGCGAGCTCCGCGCTCATAGGTTTCCAAAAGAGCATCATAAGGTTCATCCGCGTAGCCCCAGAGGTCCGCCTTCTTGCGGGCCAGGGTGACGAGTTTTTGCAGATGCGGGGCAAAGAGTTTGAAGTCCGACTTTTTCCGCGCTTCCGCCCAAGCAGCTTTGCCGTGAGCGCAGATTTCGCTTTCCTCGATGACGAGCTTTTGTGGCAGCTTCACCGCCCGATCATAGTCACGGCGGAGTTCGCGCAGGTTCGCGAGCGCCTTCGGCTGTCGGCGTTTTTCAGACTCGGCTTTTTCCAAGAGCTTGCGAAAAACCGTGCCCGTGGCGAGGGCATGCGCCTTGCCATTCAGGTACGCCATCTGCCGGGCGCGGTGGCCCAGAGCCTTCGCAGGCATGAACGTCTCCTGATCCCAGGACAGCGTTGCCTCCGTGGAGTTGAGGAGACTGACCTCTTGGACGAGGGATTGGAGCTGATCGTAGGCGGTGGAAGGCATGAGAAGTTATTTCAGCTTGGTGAGGCGGTCTTTGGCCCAGATGAGGCCCTGCTGGATGATGTCATCCCCGGGGATGAGCGCGGCGAGTTTTTCCCATCTCTTCACCGCGAAACCGAAGGCGTTTTTCGCCTCCTCTTTCTTGCTGAGGGATTGGCTGGTGTGCCCCAGCACGCCATAGAGTTGAGCCAGTTGTACTTCCTGGGCCTTGCGTTGCGGCGTCAGGCGAGCATCGGGCTCCTTGGAAAGAATCGCCTCCAGAGAGGTAACCGCCTGCTGCACGATGGGCAGTGCCGCGCTGGGCTTGCCAAGGTCAGACATCAGCTCCGCGTACTCACCGCGCAGCTTGGCCTGGAGAAAGCCGAAGTTTAGATTGTCCGGCTCATCCACCAGGATCTCATTCAGCAGTTCCATGGCATCCTGCTTCTTTTTGATGGCGTCGTTGTTGTTGCCATCGTCCCGCTCCAGCAGAGAGAGGCCACCGTAGTTTTTGGCGAGGAGATACTTCACCTCCGCCCATTCAGGCAAGAGACGATTCAACTCCAACAGGATGGGGATGGCCTGCTGGTGGGCTTCGCGAGCTTCTTTGGCGCCGATGCTTTTGCCGATCAATTCCGCAAGCTCGGTGTAGGCATCGGCCAGCATCAGCGCCTGCTCTTGATTGCGTGGGGAGGAGCCCATGACCAGCTCTCCCATTTCCGTCACCGCATCAATGAGGGTGGTCAGCGCATCCTGCACGCGGCCTGCATCCCGCTGGGCCAGGCCCTTGGCAAACTTGGAGCGTGAGAGGAGGAAACGTTCATCGGGAATCGGTTCCGCTCCGATGAGCTTCGGGTCCAAAACCTCCGGCACATGAGCCAGGGCCTTTTCAGCTTCATTCAGGTCTCCACTTTCCTGCATGCGCAGCCCATACTCCATCCAAGCGCGGGCACATTCGTTGCGCGCGAGGCGATTTTTTGAATCTGCGGCGAGTCCTTCCGTGAGGCTCGTGGTGGCATCTCGCAGGTAGGCCAGCGAGGCGGCGCGCTCGCCTTTACGATTGGCTAGATCTGAGAGGAGCAGGCTGTATTTGCCGAACCATTGATGAAACAAAGGCAGTTGCGGGTCCCCCTTCCCGTCCTTGAGCAAGAGGGCAGCTTGGTCACGCGCTTTTTCCAGATAAACCCGGGCCTGGTCATGGTCCCGCATGCGCAGGTGGATCTGGCCGATGTTGCCATACGCACGCAGGCGCTCCACGCCTAAAGCGGGGTCTTTTTCCAGAGGTGGCAGCCCGGCCATGCAGAAGGCCAAAGCATCTCTTAACTGGCCTTTGGAAAACTCAGTATCCAGTTCATTGCTGGTGGGGGATTGCAGCAACTGGGTGAGGAATTGATCCACCGCTGTCTGGGAATGTTGCAGGTTCGCATCCGCCGTTTTCTTTTGCGCGATGGCTTTGTCCCGCTGGCCGGTGAGGGTGGAAATTTTGCCCTCCCGCACATCAATCTCACGCTGCAAAACCACCTTGTTTTCACCGACGGTGACCTCCGCATTCTGCGCGCGGCGCAGGGTCATGAAAGCATAGGTGCTGATCATCACCGCCGCAGTGACGAGGCTGAGCACCGTCACCTGGAGCATGCGCACTTTCAGCGCCTGTCTCTTGCGTTCATGCACTGTCTGCTCGCGAGATTCCTCCAGCAGGTAGTCAGACTCCAGCACTTCAAACTCACGCACGACTTCGCGCATGTCCGTCCAGCGAGCCGCAGGATTCAGGTCCAGAGCCCGCTCGATGATGTTGCGGCGGCGCTCATCCCACTTGGATTGAGGAGCATCTGGCCAGACGATCTTCGGCTGCGCACGCACTGCCGTGATCAATGCCGCGCTATCAATCCCGTAAGCGAGCCCCGTGGCGGCTTTTTTTTGCACCGAGCTCACCTGCTCTGCCCAGGCGCGGGCCCCTCGGGGCAGTTGCCCGGTCAAAAGCCGGAAGGCCAAGACGCCAAAGCTGTATACGTCCCAGCTTGCGCCGTAGCCATTGAAGACACCTTCGGGATTTTCCGCCTGCTCTGGGCACAGATGGACAAAGTGGTCCGTCAGCTCCAGGTGATGAATGCCGCCCACCCAGCCCTGCGCCATGTCGGTAAGGCGGATGCTCGCTTCAGCATCGTCTTCCAGCAGTACGTTGCAGGGGCGGAGGTTCCCATGCGGGATGCCATGCTTATGCAGCCAAGCTAGGGCATCGGAGAGTTGGTAAATGCAGTTCCAGGCTTGGTCGGGGTTCGGCTGATTGCACAGGGACTCCAGCGTCGGCGTCTGCCACAGGCGGCGGCCCTGCGCGTCCTTCACCATCATGCCCACCAGGGGCATGGCAGCGTAGTATGGACTGCGATCAAAATTGAAATTTTCCACCGGCAGCACCCCGCGGTGATGGGGCATCTGCTGCAGTGCCCCGAGGGCCGTGGCCAGGGCCTTGCGGTTGATGGCCATGGAGGAAAAAACCTTCACCGCACAGGCTTTGCCGCCGGAACTCGCCCGGTAAACAGCTCCGCAGCGCCCGCTGCCGATCAAGTCCTGCAATTCATGTCCAGCGATATCCGGCAAACTCATGCAAGGCGTGCGGCGGGGGTTATCATGATGATGATGGGGAAAAACGCAGCATTCCGCGCTTAATTTGAATCCTGCAACGCGCGGGAGGCAGGGTCAAGCCAGCGCTTTGACTGTAAAACTTTGTTAAATGTTCAGCTAGAATCGGGTCGCGGTGTTCGTCAGGTGCTGTCCAGCGACAGATCGCCTGCTTCAGCCGCGTTGTTTTGCGCTCATGTTGCGCGCTTTTCTTTACCTCGCTCTTGCCTGCTCGGCCACCGCTCAGACCCCCGCTCTTGTCATTCGAGCCGTGACCGATCGTCCGCAGGCCCTGTATCAAACGGGGGAGACGGCCCGGTTTGACCTCACCGTGACTCAGGCTGGCAAGCCGCTGGCCCAGGGGCAGATCCAGTGCTTTCTCTCCAAAGACGGGGTGGACCCCAAACGTGAGGAGACCCTCCAGATCCAGGATGGCAAAGCCACACTGACCGGGACCCTGAACGAGCCCGGCTTTCTGCTGCTGCGCGCCAGCATCGCAGGCCAAAAGGATTTCGCCCAGGCCAGTGCCGGATTCAGCCCGCAGGAGATCAAGCCGAGCCTGCCTGTGCCAGATGACTTCGATGCCTTTTGGTCGGCTCAAAAGGCTGCCCTGGCACAGGTAGAGATGAAGTCCACCCTCACCCCCGTGAATAGCCCTGTGCCGAAGGTAGATGCGTTTGATGCCCAGATCACCTGCCTGGGTGCCCCAGTCTCCGGCTACTACGGACGGCCCAAAAACGCGAAGGCTAAAAGCTACCCGGCCATTCTCTTCGTCCATGGTGCCGGGGTCGGCGGTTCCAGCCTGGGAGCAGTGGCGTGGTCGGAACGTGAAGGCGGCATGCTTTCCATGGACATCAATGCCCATGGGCTACCGAATGGCAAACCGAAAGCCTTTTACGATGAGCAAGCCGCAGGTGCTCTGAAGGACTACCGCTTTCAGGGCCGGGATGATCGCGAAAAATGCTACTTCAAAGGCATGTTCCTCCGCGTTATCCGCGCGCTGGATTTCCTCACCGCGCAGCCGGAGTGGGATGGCAAGACGCTCATCGTCTATGGCAGCAGCCAGGGTGGTTTCCAGGCCTTTGCGGCAGCAGGGCTGGACGCACGCGTCACGTTTTTCTGCGCAAGCGTGCCGGCAGGGTGTGATCACACCGGCAGCGCCGCAGGTCGCATCAATGGTTGGCCCAAGCTGGTCACCCTCACCGAGGGCAAAGCCGTGGAGGCGGAACTGCAAACGGCGCGCTACTTTGACAACGTCAACTTCGCCACGCGAGCGAAGTGCCAGGGAGCCGCCGTGACCGTCGGTTTCATTGACACCGTGTGCCCTCCCAGCAGCGTCTATGCAGCCTACAATGTGCTGACGATGCCCAAGACCCTGCACACCATGCCGCTGACAGGCCACAAGAGCAGCCCGGAAGCCAGCGCCTTCATGACGGAAGCGGCGCTGGCCCATGTGCGGGCCATGCGTCAAAAGTAAGGTTATTCGTCGCGATTCAAGATGATGCGCGCGCCGCGCTGCCAGGTGAAGTAACTCCACACCCAGTGCAGGAAAACAGCGGCGCGATTCCGCATGCCCACCAGGAACAGCAGGTGGACAAAGAGCCACATCAGCCAGGCGAAGAACCCCCTGAAATTCATGCCTTTAAACATCGCCACCGCGGCCTTGCGACCAATGGTGGCCATGCTGCCTTTGTCCCAGTAGGCATAAGGAATGCGGTCGCCTACTTTGATGACCTTGGCGATGTGCTGGCCCATTTGAATGGCCGCAGGGCACACCCCGGGGACACGCACACCTTTGACATCAGTGAGGGCCACCAGATCCCCTGCCGCATAGACCTGCGGATAACCCGGCAGACTGAGATCTGGCTGCACCTGGATGCGCCCGCCACGATCCAGCGGCACCCCCGCCAGGGTTTTGGTAACCGGGCTGGCCTCCACCCCAGCGGCCCAGATGATGATGTCAGCCTCGATCCGCTGCTCACCGGCGATGACGTAACCTTTCCCCACCTCTTTGACCGGGCAATTGAGATGCACGGTGACGCCAATCTCCTCCAAGTGCTCGCGGGTGTAGGTGATCAGGCTTTCCGAAAACATCGGCAGCAGCTTCGGTCCCGCCTCAATGAGGTGAACGTGCGCCTGGGTCGGATCAATGCGGCGGAAGTCCTCACGCAGCACCACTTTGGCTAGCTCGGCCAGGGACCCCGACATCTCCACTCCAGTCGGCCCCCCACCCACAACGATCATGGTCAGCAGCCGCTTCGTTTCCGCCGGGTCATTGGTGGCTTCCGCTTTTTCAAAGGCCAGCAGCACCTTGCGGCGGATCTCCATGGCATCCTCCAGGCTCTTCAGGCCCAGGGTGAAAGGCTCCCACTCATTGCGACCAAAAAAGCCCGTTTTGGCTCCCAGAGCGATGACGAGGTGATCGTAGGCCAGCGTGTGGCCCTTCATAACCACCTTTTTATTCGGCAGGTCAATCTCCGTGACCTCATCCATCAGCGTCGTCACATTTTTATGCTCGGCCAAAATGGAGCGCAGCGGCTGGGCGATCTCTGTGGTGGAAAGTCCCGCCGTGGCCACCTGATAAAGGAGGGGCTGGAAAAGGTGGTGATTCCACCGGTCCACCAAGGTGACGTGGTAGCGCGGATCATTCAATTCCTTGGCGCAGGTCAGTCCGGCAAAACCACCGCCGAGGATCACCACTTCTTCGGGACGCTTGGTATCAGTCGTAGGCGGGGGAGTCATGTTTTCCGATAGACGATGTTCAGGCTTTAAACAAGCACACAGCACGCCAGAACGATGCGCTGAAATGACCAGGATTCTTGTTCGTTTGCTCTCTTCCCATGAAATCGAAGCTGCTGCTTATTTGCGCCTGCCTCCTGCATACCTGCCTCAGCGCGGCGGAGAAACCGAACATCCTCTTTCTATTTGCCGACGACTTCACCTACGATGCCATCCGCGCCTTTGAAAAAACCGACATTGAGACGCCGAACTTGGATCGTCTGGCCCAAAGCGGCAAGGTCTTCACCCACGCCTACAACATGGGCTCCTGGAGCGGTGCCGTCTGCGTAGCCAGCCGCACCATGCTCAACACGGGCAAGCATGTGTGGCGCGCGCAAAAGGTGGCCCTGCCCCAGGCGCAGACTGAAGGAAAACTGTGGCCGCAACTCATGGCCGCACGTGGTTACGAGACCCTCATGACCGGCAAATGGCACGTCGCGGTGCAGGCGGAAAAATGCTTCACCCGCACAGGCACCGTCCGCTCCGGCATGCCCAAAGACACACCTGCCAGCTACAATCGCCCCATCGCCGGCAAGCCCGATGCCTGGAGCCCGTCCGACACGGACCTCGGCGGTTACTGGCAAGGCGGCAAACACTGGAGCGAGGTCACGGCGGATGACGCCATCGGTTTTTTCCAAAGCGGCCTCGGCAAGGCCAAGCCCTTCTTCATGTATGTGGCCTTCAACGCTCCGCACGATCCCCGCCAGTCCCCGGCCGAGTATGTGGCCAAGTATCCTTTGGACCGCATCCAGATTCCTACCAGCTACCAGCCCGAGTACCCTTATCAAAAGCAGATGGGCTGCGGCCCCAGCCTGCGGGATGAAAAACTGGCCCCCTTCCCCCGCACGGAGTTCGCCATCAAGACTCATCGAGCCGAATACTACGCCCTCATCACCCACCTTGATGCCCAGATTGGCCGCGTGCTCACCGCCCTGGAGGCCAGCGGCCAGGCCGACAACACCTGGATCTTCTTCACGGCCGACCATGGCCTCGCCGTGGGTAAGCATGGTTTGTTAGGCAAACAAAACATGTATGAGCACAGCCTGCGTGTCCCCTTTCTGGTAAAAGGGCCCGGGGTTAAGCCCGGCAAGATCAGCGCGCCCATCTACCTTCAGGACGTCATGGCGACCAGCCTGGACCTGGCCGGCGGCAAGCCTGACGAGGTCGAGTTTCAAAGCCTCCTGCCGCTGATCCGCGGCCAGTCCACCCAGGCCACCGCCAGCCCAGTATATGGAGCCTACCTGGAACTCCAGCGCGCCATCCTGGCCGATGGTTGGAAACTCATCGCCTATCCAGAAGCCAAAAAACTTCGCCTCTACCACGTGGCCGAAGACCCCGAAGAACTCCGCGACCTCGCCGCCCAACCCTCTCAGCAGCCCCGTCTCAAAGATCTGTTCCAGCAGCTCCTCGCCCTTCAGAAGAAGATGGATGACCCCCTGGATCTGAAGCTCTCGTTTCCGGGGATGTGAGTTCCCGGGCCATCAAAGCAGTCTCAATCATTGTGCAATCCACGCTAAAAACTGAATCCCCGAATGAGGAAGAATTGCAGGGCCTCGTTCACTTTCAAATCTCTTTAAGTCTTTAGCAAACGCAGACGAAAAGACGTCCTCCCTCGCCCCGCTTGCGGGGAGCAGGGCCCGGGGTGAGGGGCGGTCGAGTGGTCTCGGGAATCGAAGAAAGAAAGCGTCGTTTTTTGGATGAGTGCACCTTTTGCGAACGAACTTCCTGCGTGCTGCGACCACCCCCTCACCTTGGCCTCATCCCCCAATTCTTGGGGGAGAGGGAACACGCTTTTGGAAGCTCTTGATGAGAGAGATAACGAGGTGTGAACACGCCGGGAACTAGAATAGGATGTTCTCCACAAAGGACTCCACATGCTGAGGTAGCTTGCGGTGTTTGCGTGTGACGGCCACGACGTCACGTTCAAAACGCTCAGGAAACGGGATGGAAAGCAAAGTGCCTTTGCGGCGATAAAGCGCCAGCGCACGGCGCGGCACCCAAGCGAGACCAAAGCCTGAAGCGACGAGATTGATGATGAGGTCAAAGCTGTCCAACTCGAGGGTCGGCTCGATGACGAGTTGCTGACGCTTCATCCACTTTCGCAGCGCCTTGCCTGTATTTGTGGTGGGGGTGATCATGAGCCAGGGCTGCTCGTGAAGCCATTTGTGGAGGCGATCTGCCCGTTTAATGGCTATCGCTTTTTCCGCCAACGCGGTGGGGCCGATGAGCTCAAAAGTATCTTTGAACCGATGCGTCACTTTCACGCTATCTGCCAAAGGTGAAGGCGGGCACAACACTCCAATGTCTATCTCATTCGCGTCCAAAGCGGTCAGGATCGCTTCACTGGGATTGTAGCTGATTTTGCACACCACCTCAGGATGCCGCTGGTGGTTGGCATGAAACAGTCCGGGCATGTGCGCCATGGCCATGGAGCGGGAGACACTGACGCGGACGATGGGCCGCGCAGGAGCAAAGGTGGAATGAAGACCATCGAGTGCCAAAGTCACACTGCCGATCAAACGGGTGGCCTCCGTCGCAAGATAACGGCCCGCATCGGTCACCTCGACCGAACGCGTCGTGCGGTTGATCAGACTCACTCCCAGGCGTTGCTCGAGTGCCTGCATCTGCCGAGTCAGCGCACTCTGCGAAAGACCCGCCTCGCGTGCAGCCCGTGTAAAGCTGCGATGCTTCACCACCAGATGGAAGAGATGCAGGGCATACAAGTCGAAGGGTTTATGAGCGAGGTACTCTTGCATGAATCGCAACAATACCTGCATTTAATGCATTTCACGCAAAAGATTCAATGTGGGATTCTCTGTCCGCAACCCACCCTCATCTTTATGGCTGACATCACCGACCGCATCCCCCAAAACATCGAAGGCAGGTTCTTCGTGGACTCCACCTGCATTGACTGTGACCAGTGCCGCAGCAATGCGCCGGAATTCTTTAAAAGAGACGACGAATCGGCCAACAGCTACGTCCATCGGCAGCCCATCACGGATGAAGAAATGAACCTGTGCATCGAAGTCATGGAAAACTGTCCCAGCGAATCGATTGGTGGTTGACTCCCATTCACCCTCACAAAAAAGCCCTGCTTCCAGATCGGAGGCAGGGCTTTACATTTGGTTAGACCGGATTACTCAGCGGCGAGGGCATCCAGCAGATACTTGGCGGGCTGGAAATGCTCGATGAGGATTTCCTGCTGGCCACCGCGATTCATGCGCACCTGCTTGATGTCAAAGTTGGGCGTCTTGTGAGGCGCAAACAAGATGTCATCATGCGTGGCGTTCTGGTGGCGCTTGAATTGGGCGGGGGTGATGTGACCGCCGAGATGGTCGTCACGACCTGTAGCCAAGTGGCAGGTGCCGAGGACTTTTTCGTCCTGAATGTCAGCTCCAGAGACGGGCAGCACCTGGGTGCCGAAACCGAGTTCACCGAGAACACCCGTCATCGGATCGTCCAGCAGCTTGGCATTGTGAGCGTCAATGGTGGCCTGGTCGCCGGCGATGAGCTCGCTCTTGATGATGCAGCCGCCGGTGACGGTGAGCTTACCCAGGGTGCCGTCTTCATACTTCATGGGGAAGAAACCTTCCGCACCGGTCGGCACGAAATAGACTTCGCCAGCAGGCAGGTTAGCCACATCAGGCGCAGTGCCGCGGCAGAGGCCATGGCTCTTTTGGGCTTCCTGAGCGCTGAGTTCCAGCTTGGCCGTCAGGACCTCACCTGTTTCCAGAGCAAAATCGATTTCCACGGAGTCAGCCTGGGTCATGGCGAGACGCAGTTTTTCCGCGTCACGGCTGACTTCATCGTAATCCACGGACAGACCGGTATTTAGAATGATGTCATTCAGACCGTGCAGCGTCGCACCGCGGAAACCGTACTGCTTCGCAAGGGCGGTTAAAGGTGCCGTCGCCGAGAAGGTGGAGATGCAGAGGATGATGTCGTAGTTCGTGTAGATGTCCTTCTCCAGGCTCAGCGGATTGCCAGCCATGTCCACGCATTCATCAGGCAGGTCCAGATTGCTCCCCGTCGTCTGGGTGTAGGCGTAGATTTCGCCGCCTTTCATGGCCAGTTCTTCCATGACGCCGTTTTGCAGCCCCAGGTAGAAGTGTTTGTGGGCATTGCGCTGGACGGCACGGGCGGGGTTATTCAAAAAGGCCATGTCCTTGGCCTCAGCCAGGTCAGGGAGATCAATGAGGATACAAATTTTACAGCCAAAAGTGGGCTGAAAAACGGTATGAAGAAGCCGATAGAGATCGAACTTCGGGAATTTGCGGCCGTTGGCCGTCGTTTGAACGGTGGGCATGGGAGCGTTCATCATAGAGAGGATGTGGTGTTTGGGTAAAGGCGAATACGGCTTTTTGCGAATGGCTGGGCGCGCTTTTCTTTTTCAATTTTTAAGGCATCCAATGGAAGGAATCCCCAGAAAGCTTCATGAATTCTAAAAAACTTGTCCTCATCACGGGCTTGTACCCGGGTTAAGCCTCACCAGAGCGGGAGGGTGCAGCGGTCTGCTCCCTGCGCAAATTGACGCGGGAGGGCAGGGGCAGGTCGGGTGAAAATGAGAAATTTACGCCCTGCCTCTAATGGTAATGCCGTGGATACCGCTCTGCCATATTATGATTGCCACCCCTCCTGAATTTGCCGATATAGGGGCAGCTCATGATGTTTTCGTCCCCCAGTCGCTGCCCGTTTTTGCTGCTCGGCTTTCTAGCCTTTTTAGCCATGGTGGCCTCAGCGGAGGCCCAGGTGCTGGATGCAACCTTTGATCCCAACGCGAATGACACGGTGCATGTGGCAGTGCCCTTGGCGGATGGGAAGATTCTTATCGGGGGTGACTTCACTCAGGTGGGAGGCCTAGCGAGAAATCGCCTCGCGCGCCTGAATCGCGATGGCTCAGTGGACACGACCTTTGACCCCAACGTCACCGGTTTGTCAGATCCCCCCATTTTCCCCACCGACTACAGCGGGGTGAAATGCCTGATGGTGCAGGCCGATGGCAAAATCATTCTCGGTGGCGACTTCACCCACATCGGCGGCAAGCCCCGCAATCGTGTCGCACGACTCCACCCCGATGGAACCCTGGACACGAGCTTTGCAACAGACGTCAGCAGTGACATGGGCAATGGCATGACGGATCGTTCCGTGGTGGTGACCCTAGCCCAACAGGAGGATGGCAAGGTGATCATCGGCGGGGATTTCCTCAACGTGGAACGCCAGACCACTCATGCGCGGCTGGCCCGCCTGAAAACCAATGGCAGGCTGGATACGTCCTTCAGCGCGGCCAGCACAGACATCAAGAGCGTGCAAGATCTGGAATGGCTACCTAATGGGCAAATGGTGGTCTCTGGCCAATTCTCCAGTGAATCCAAGGTCATGAAGCTGAATGCGGATGGCACGCGAGATACTTCCTTTGCCATCGCCAATGTCACGGGGAGAGTCCTTTGCCTGCACACGCTTGCCGATGGAAAGACTCTGCTGGGCAGCGGTTTTACTCAAATCAATGGCATCACACGCAGTGGCCTGGCCTGCCTGAATGCGGATGGTAGCCTGAATACTGGCTTCGCACCCACGGGCTCCGTGGGCTCTTGCGTGGCGCTGCAGGCCGGTGGTGGCATCGTCGGCTCCACCAGCCAGCGAGCTGCCGATGGTAGCATCACCAGCACCCTGCCCACTCAGGCAGGCGGAATCTGCTACGGGATCAGCCTTCAAAAAAGCGGCCACATCCTGCTCTGCGGTGACTTTACCACCGTGGGGGGCGTTCCCCGCAGCGGGATCGCCCGCCTCATTCCTGCCGAGCCACCGGCTGAAAGTCTGACGGCCAACTCCAGCACCGGGGTGATCCAGTGGCTGCGCAGTGGCAGTGCCCCGGAAGTAGAAAAAGTGACCTTCGATGTCTGGGACACCAGCACCCTCACCTGGCAACCCTGCGGGAAAGCCAGCGCGATTTCGGGCGGATGGCAGCTCACCGGGCAGACGCTTCCCAGCAGTTCCTGGATCCGCGCCCAGGGCCGCGTGCAGGGTGGAGCCCAAAGTGGCAGCTCCTGGTCTGCGGAGCACATCCACAGCTACGGCACGGCGGTGGCCGAGCTGGAAGTGGAGGCTGCCGGCGCGGGTCTCCTCACGGATCACCAGGACACCCTCAGCTTTGGCACGCAGAACTGGCTGGTCCCAGGTGCGGTTAAAGAACTGACTCTACGCAATACCGGCACAGCCGATCTAACCAACATTGCCATCACGGTCACAGGCGAGCAAGGGGGCGACTTTGGCATCAGCGGCCCCGCCGTCACCACCCTCGCAGCTGGGGCCAGCACCACCTTCACCGTCACCTTCACGCCGCAGGGGGCCTCTACCCGGGAAGGCACGCTGCTCATTTCCAGCAACGATGCCGATGAACGCCCCTTTCGCGTGGCGCTCACCGGAACAGGTGTGCATGAGGATCCCACGCTGAATTTGGCTATCGAAGGATCTTATGTAAATGCGGCGACCCAGCACCCCGACGGGCGCATCTTGCTGGTGGGCTACCTGGATTCCATCAACAACAGCACCTCCGCCATAGACCTGGCATGGGTGAATGAGACGGGACTGGCGAGCGTGCCCTTTAGCGACTCTTTCCGCATCAACCACACGGCGATGATGCCCGATGGCAAGCTGCTGACTACCCAGTCCACCTTTCGCAACGCCAAGACGGTCCAACGCTGGACTGCCGACGGCGATCGCGATAGCACCTTCGTGGGCCGAAGCGAATTCAATGAAGGCAATGGCATGATCATCTACCCCACCGGTGAAATCATTGCCTCCATGAGGCTAAGAAACAGCTCCACCAATGAATACTCTGGGAACGTTGACCACTACTCTGCCAATGGCAGTCAGGTGAACACCCGGAACATGGGAGGTGGCAGTCATGTGAATGCCCTGGCTCTTCAAGAAGATGGGCGTTATTTGGTAGGCGGCTACTTCACCACACCCGATAATAAAAAAAGTTTGATCCGCTATCTGGCGGATCAAACCAGTGATCCCACCTTCATGAGTGTGGGCAGCAGTCCCTGGTTTTCAGATCTCACCGTGAATGCCCTGGCCATTCAGCCAGATGGCAAGATCCTCATCGGAGGTTCGATTGAGCCCGTCGGCGGCATCACGCGTGAAGGGATCGCCCGTGTGCATGCCGATGGCAGCCTGGATCTGGCCTTTGCGCCGAAGGTCAATGGCCTCATCGAAAGCATGATCCTCCAAGCCGATGGGAAAATCCTCATCGCTGGACAGTTCACGAAAGTGAACGGCATCCGCCGCCGCCACATCGCTCGCCTTTTCCCCGATGGCAGCCTGGACTCCCAATTCGACCCCGATAGCAATGGGTGGGTGCATGGGCTGAGCCTGCAAAAAGATGGCAGCATTCTAGTGGGTGGCGTTTTCAGCCAAATCGGGAATGTTTCACGTCAATTCCTGGCCCGGCTGCCTAACAACATTCCCGCAAGTGAGTCCCTCACTGTCACTGGCCACACTGAGATCCAGTGGCTGCGGGGTGGCAGCGCGGCGGAGATCAGCCATGTGACTTTCGAGAGATGGAATGGCAACTCGTGGTCTCCCCTGGGGAGAGCCTCCCGCATCCCTGGAGGCTGGCAAATGACCGAGCTCAACCTCCCGTCTAACTCCTGGGTACGTGCCCGGGGCCGGGCCTATGGCGGCCTGAAAAATGGCAGCTCTTACCTCGTGGAAAAGATCGTAAGTTACGGCAGCGCTCAGGCCAGTCTTGTGGTCGAGCGGCCCTCGGGCACGGCACTAGAAGGCCGTGCGCAGATGGCCGACTTCGGCGGTGTTTTGGTGAATGCCAGCAGTAGCGCCATCACTTACACGCTGCGAAACACCGGCTCACACTCGATCACATTTGAGAGTGAGATGACAGGGCCGCAGTCCAGCGACTTCGCGATCTCCCCCGAAGCTTACATGATGCCTTCCACGCTGGCTCCAGGGGCCAGTACCACACTGACGGTGACCTTCACACCCAAAGAAATGGGAGAACGTTTTGCCACCCTGCACATTCTGTCTCGCGACCCGACTCATAGCCCGTTTGACATTTTCCTCAAAGGCATCGGGCTGAACAATGCCCCGACGGTCACAGGCCTGACGGATATCACGATTGATGAAGATGAAGTGGCCCTCAATATCCCTTTCACGATCGGGGATCTGGATACCCCGGTGAATCACCTCTCAGTCTCCGTCACCTCCAGCAATACGAACCTCACTTCTGAGACTCTTCCAGTCGGGAGTGGATCGGGGGCAGTACGCACCTTCAGCATCTATCCGCGGGCGAACCAACACGGGACCAGCACCCTGACAGTGTATGTAGAGGATGGCGTCGCCACCACGGAAGTGCCAATCACTCTCACCGTGCGCTCCGTCAATGACCTTCCTACCGTGACGGGTCTCACCGCGCAGACGATCCCTGAAGACGGTGCCATAACGGCGCTCCCCTTCACCCTCGCGGATGTGGAAACCCCTGTGGAGGACCTGATCGTCACGGCCACATCCAGCAATGCCGCTCTCGTCCCCACGGCCAACATCGTCTTGGGTGGCACCGGGGCTAACCGCACCATGTCCGTGACTCCCCTGCCAAATAAAAATGGCAGCGCGGTGATCACCGTCCGCGTCAACGATGGCACCGCTACCCGCAACACTACCTTTAACCTCACGGTGACTGCCGTCGATGACGCGCCCACGATCAGCAGCATCCCGAACCAGACCACGGACGAAGACACGGCCACCGCCGCGATTCCCTTCACCATCGGAGATCTAGAAACAGCCCTCAGCGCCCTGGTGGTGACCGTTCGCTCCAGCAACAGCACACTCACGCCCAGTGGAGCCTTCACCCTCGGGGGGACGGAGGCTAACCGCACGCTCGTCATCACCCCTGCGGCCAACCGCAATGGCACCGCCACCATAACTGTCTCAGTCTCTAACGGCACTCTGACGACCGAGCGCGCCTTTTCACTCACGGTGAATGCCATCAACGATGCACCCAACATCACCGGATTAACAAATCGGCATGTGCTCGAAAACACCGCCACCGGGACGGTGAATTTTTATGTCCAGGATGCGGAATCAGTCCCCTCGATCCTGACGGTCACAGCGGCCTCTAGCAACACGACCCTGGTGCCGAACGAGAACATCTTGTTAGGCGGCACGAGCAATATCCGCACGTTTAACATCACTCCCGCCCCTGGCCAAAGTGGCACCACCGTCATCACCCTGACAGCTAGCGATGGCAGCGGCCAAAAGAGTGCCAGCTTCACCCTGACGGTGGCAAATCTACCCACCATCACCCAGCACCCGGCCGCAACTCAGGTGAGTGAGAAGGCAGAACTGAGGCTGAGGGTGATCGCTACGGGCACGGGGCCCTTGACGTATCAATGGCGCAAAAATGAGGAACCTATCCCGCTGGCGACCGCGTCCGAATGGGTCATCGCATCCTCTGAGATTCGGGATCAAGGCACTTACGATGTCATCGTCACGAATTCGGCAGGCTCCGTGCCCAGCCTGCCTGCGCTGGTGACGGTGCATCGCGCTGCCTCCATCCAGCAGCAGCCGCTTTCCCAGATCATCGCCCAAGGCAGTGCTCTGGAGCTAAGCGTCTCTGCACTGGGTCGTGCGCCTCTTTTTTACCAATGGAAAAAGGGCAAAACGAATCTGCCCAATTCGAGGAGCGATCACTACCAAGTCACCGAGGTAGCCACCGCCGCTCATGCGGGCAGCTACTCCGTCGTGGTCAGCAGCAACAACGGCTCCAGAGAATCGGCCCAGGCCCACGTGGCGGTGGTGGCCCCGGGATTGCCAAACCTCAGCGTCAAGAAAGGCAACCCGGTGAAACTGGCGAGCAAGGTGTCTGCCCCGAAAGTGGCCGGGGTGACCCTCAGCTACCTCTGGCGCAAAAACGGCACCCCTCTCACCAATGGGCTTCAAGAAAATGGCGCGCTCATCAGCGGTGCTGCAACGGCCACTCTTTCCATCACCCAAGCGGGCCTGGATGACAGCGGTGACTATGACTGCCGGGTGACGCTGAACACCCCTAGCCACTCACCGTTTCTATTTCAATCCCCCACTCGGGTGAGCATCGTGGACGCAGTCCCCCTGATCGAGGAAGTCACCCTGCCAAATACCCTTCTCGTCAGTGAACCGGTGGAGGCCGAAGTGCGCGCCACCGAAGCGCCGAAGACCTACTCTGCCATAGGCCTGCCAAAAGGGCTCAGCCTAAACCCAAGCACAGGTCGCATCACAGGCCGCCCTCTTCAGACGAGCCGTTACGATGCTGCCACGGAGACTTACCAGCCGTTCAAGATCACCTTTTTCGCCCGCAATGATGTGGGCCTTAGCACGGCCAAGGAAATGTACCTGACGGTTCAGAAAACCCCATTTGAGGGCAGCTACATCGGCCTAGTAGGACGGGAAAGCCGTAGCAATGGCGACTTGGGGGGGCGGTTAGACTTCACCGTGGCGGCTACCGGCATGGCCAGCGGCAGCCTCCAGGTGGCTAACCAACGATACGCCTTTAAAATGGCGGTGGACACGCAGGTGGCAGATCCCGGCAGCTTCCAGGCGACGGTGATCATTCCCCGCAAGAAGCCTTTCCTCACTGCCCTCCGCCTAACTTTAAGTGCGACCTCATCGGTTGTGACAGGCACTCTCCAAGAGATTTCTTCCGATGAAGTAACGCCAGCGGATCCAGCCGCTTTGCTCATCCACCGGGTGACGCCAGCGGCGGAAATAGCAGCGGCTATCCCTGGCGACTACACCGTGGGTTTCCCGCGCACAGCGCCCCTGGCGGAGGGCTTTGCCAGACTGAAGGTGAGTAAAACTGGAACGGCTCAGTGGACGGGCCGTGCCGGGGATGGATCTACTTTCACCTGTGCTTCCAAGCTGACGGCTTCGGCGCAAACCGTGCTACTCCACGCACTGCTGGACAAGGACCAAGGCAGCCTCCAGGGACCGGTGAGCCTTCACCCCACGACGCAGGATCTTGCGGCCCTTGATGGATCCACGATCCCGCTGGATTGCCTGCTACTGCCGCGCCTCGCCGGTAGCCGGGATACCACTTTCCCGGGAGGCGTTCCTTTGCGGACCCTTACCTTGGTAGGGGACAAGTACTCAAAGGCTGAAAACTTCGATCCTCTCTTAGAATCTCCAGGCTTGGCGCAGCCTTCGGCGGAGCTTTCCTTTGTGGGTGAGCTCGACCTCAACATCGCTGCTTTCTCGCAAAGCTTTGCCGTGAAGGCACCCGCAAAAATCGTTTTACCGAAAGCGGGTTCTTTAAATCCTTATGCCGTCACACTCACCCTAGCTCCCACCACGGGTCTTTATTCAGGCAAATATAAAGACCTCACCAGCGGGCGCAGTGGCAGCTTCAGCGGGGTTTTGGTGCGCCATTTGGGAACTTCGGAAAAACGGGGTTTCGGTCAGTTCATTCTTCCTCTCGGCACGGCCAGAGACCCGGTGCATGTCGGCACCGTGCAGCTACAGGATTTGCTGCCTTGAGCAGTGAATCAACGGACCTCACTCCACCATCGCTGCCACCTGTTTATCCGTGGGTGGCAGGGACAGGTGGTCGTGCTCGTCCTTCACGTATTGCAGTGACTCCACTGCGCGCCGGAACAAGACGGGCGACCACAAGCGCTGGAGTTCCCAGCCCTGAGCGCGCAGCACACGCGTGCGGAAGAGGTCCCACTCAATGGGGTCCGGCGTTTTGTGGAATCGGCTAAAGTCCGTGAGCACGCCCACGGTCACATCCGCCGGCATCAGGGGGTGGACACAGGCCACATCCACACAGAAACCTTCGTTGCCCCAATGAATGTGCGAGCCGGTCTGGTGACGATCCAGCAGCGCCTGGCCAAAAGCCTCCGCGAGAGGGGAAGGCGTGGCGCTGTCCCATTTTTTCAGTTCGGGCTGGGTGTCCCGGCGCATTTTTTCCAGTTCTTCCTGATAGTGGGTGAAGACGGCGGCGAGCTTTTCAGCATAGCGCAGGTAAGCGTAAAGCTGGAGGCGACCATTGGGAATCTGGCCTGGAGGTGTTGCCTCTGCCACGCTGTATTCAGCCGCCGGGATGGAGGTGAGCACATGCACGGCATCGCGAGCACGGGTGACCAGGACATTCAGCCGACGTCCACCTTCCCGCTGAGAGAGTGCACCGAAGTTGCGGCGGAATTTTCCCTGAGGATCGGGGCCGAAGGTGGTGCAAATGATCATCACATCCCTCTCATCTCCCTGCACGTTTTCGAGATTCTTAACAAACAGTCCTTCAAAGGAATCGCGGCCCTTGCGCACCTTTGCCACTTCATACAGTCGGGCAAAGTCCGGGTCCTGCGTGACGCGGTTGGCCAGAGCTTCATGAATGGCCTCCTTTTGCGTGAGGTTAAAGCAGGCTACGCCGATGGAGGGGGGTTCGGCGTTGGCGAGCAATTCCGCGATGAGGTTCACAGCGGCCTCCGCTTCCTGCACGTTCGTGCGGTCCTGATACATCCCGTTCACCCGATGCAGGCGGATGGGGGTGCTGAGGGCTTTATTGCGCGGATGCCCCGGAATGGGCTGGAGGCGGGAGCCGTAGTAGTGCTCGTTCGAAAAACCAATGAGCGCCTCATTGCGGCTGCGATAATGAACATCCAGGTAGGCCTCTTTGACATCGAGGTTTAGTGCGGCAGTGAGGAGGTCCTCCGCCTCCTGCTGTTGCTGATAAAACAGCTCTTCAGCCGTCTCGGCATCGCTGTCCCCAGAGTCGGCCAGCGCCGATTCAAAGAAGCGCGTGGGTGGCAGTTGTTTTTGATCTCCGGCGATGACCACGCGGTGACCGCGCAGCAGCACGGGCAGGGCTTCTTCAAGGCGACATTGCGAGGCCTCGTCAAAGATGACGACATCAAAGATGGGCTGGCGCGGGAAGATCTGCGCGACCGTGGAGGGACTGGCCATCCACACAGGGCAGAGATCATAGATCGGGTCTCCGCCTTCCACATCCGCGCCAGTGGCCAGCATCTGGCGCAGTTTCAGCGCCTTCTTGCCTTTCACATACAGCCGCTGGCGCAGCCCAGCCCCTTGTTTATTGAGCTGAGATCCCGTGCTGGCCAGCAGGCGCTCACGCTGATGATTCACCCACAAAAACCGGATGTAGTCACCCACATGCTGCGGCTTCTCTTGAGACAGTTTTAGAAAGGCGTCAAACGCGGCTTCGATACGCTCGCCATCCATGGCGGCAAGCTCGGGGTCCAGACGCAGGCGCTCGCGCAGCACGTTTTCCACGGCCTGATGCATGAAGGTGGCCCGCAGATCTTCAAAAGCGATACCCTGGACGAGAAGCTTCCGCGTCGAATCCTGCAAGGAAGGAGGCAACTGCCCCAGCGCATGCTGCAGACGCACCATGTCCTCCAAAGAAGCCATGTGGACCTGCCACGCACGGGTGGTCTCCTGCACGCTGCCAGCGCTGAGCCATCGGGATAACAACTCCCTAGGAGCAGCTTCCGTGAAAAGCCCACTCTGAGCGACGAGCATGGTGACGTGGTTCAACGCATGAGCCCAGCGCGCCACCTGCTCCAACCTAACAGCAAGTGTTTCCACCGAAGCTTGATCCTGCAAGCTGGCAGCCAATTCATCTGCACAGCCCAAGTTGAGCAAGAGAGCGTGGGTTTCCCAGGCCGTCTGGGCCGCCTTCACCAGCGTGTGCATTTCGGCCTCCTCGGGTAAGGTGATGCTGGCAGCTCCGGTGATACGGGCCAGCCAATCCGCCACGAGCAGGCGATATTTCACACCCCGATAAAAAGCCAGTCCCTGCTGCCAGCCTGTGGCCAAGGTCAACCCGAGGGGCATCAAGGCTGCATTCGCCGCCGTCTTCTCAGAACCTGCAAACAGGCGCTTGAAGAAACTCCCCGCCACGCTCTCCCAGGCCTGAAGCGCGGCCAGATGCTGATTTACCACCGCCAAGTTGAGCAATCCCGCGCTGCGTGCGCTGCTAACGAGGCTGCGATCCAGCGCTGGGCCTGCCTGCTCCAGCCAGGTAGTGACATCCGGCAGCTCTTTGCGCAGTTCTTGACGACGTGCTTCAGGCAAAACCACACACGCCCGAACGAATGAGAGGTCCTCATCTACGGCTAACTCCCGCAGCAACTTCACCACGGAGTCCCGCATGGCAGCTTGGCCGGAGAGCGGCTTGGCGGCATCCAAGTTAGCGACCCTTGAAGTCGGCTTCAGTCCATCGGCCTTTTCGGCGGCGGCTTGGAGGGCATCCAGCGTGGCACGCACATCTGAAGATGAGCGACCCAGAAAATCCGCCAGACCGATGCCCAAAAGATCGCGAAACGGATTGGCCGGGTAACCTGCCTTTTCCGCGCGGCGGCAAATTTCATCCAGCGAGGTCGAGGCCTCTTCCACCATCGCAGGCAGCAGTGAAGGAATGGATTCCGCCAAAGGGGGGTGACCCTTGGCCGCATACTCCAGCCAGGTGCCTAACAAATCATGAAAACTCTGTGCCGCCGCATCCGGACTGAGGTGCAGCTTCTTCCGGCAGCCCTCCAGCTCCGCATGGAGAGCGGTGAGCTGTTTGTTGACCGAATCGAGTTGGCTGCGGGGATCCTTCGGCGCAGGCATATCGGCCAGCGTTTCCAGCTTGCCTCGCAGCCCCATGTAGAAGTCTTTGCGGTCGCCACTCGGGTCATGCACCACACCGCAGAGATCGCCGAGGCCCACGGCATCCAAGCGATACTTCACCACGTCCAGAGCTGTGCGTTTATCACAGACGAACAATACCCGCTCCCCACGGGCTATGTGGTCTGCAATCATGTTGGTGATGGTCTGGCTCTTCCCTGTTCCGGGTGGTCCATGAACGACGAGCGCCTTGGCCTCACGGGAGGCCAGCACGGCATTGGCCTGACAAGGATCGGCGGCTGAAACCAACCATTCCTGGGCAAAGTGACGCCCCTGGACCGCGATGGTTTCTTCTGCCGCCAATTCCACCGGCACCTCGTGCAGCGCCTGCGGATTCAGAAAGGCGGACACCGGTTCCTTCAAGGTGGTCTGGTTTTCCAGCATCCAGCGCGTGTCCCGCAGCAGGGACTGATTGGACAGCGGGAACAGACCCAAGACGGCGGAGGGCAGGACCGCCACGGTCTTCGGCAGTTTTTCCAGCAGCGGCACAGCCTCTAGGAAGGTCTCCGCATGAAAAGCAGGTGCCTCGGGCAGATCCAGCAGCGTTTGAATCTGTTTCAGCAATTCCTCGACCTCACGCCAAGGATCGGCGGCCTCATCATCCAAATAAAGGTCTCCCAGGGTCTTGCCCGTCTGCCGCTCCAGCCAGGCAACGAGGGCGGGATTGGCCACCAGAAGGTCGGCCCCTTCCCCCACACATTCCACGGTAACCCCGGCGCGCGAGGCGGTGCGCACCTGGATATTCACCGGCATGAGCAGCAGCGGGGCCAGCACGCGACTGGAGCCGCGCAGGGATTTTTCATCCGCCGTCGGCGGCATGGAAATGAGGGGGAAACCCAGGGCTAGGCAGGATTCGCCGTGGTCATTCATGTATTCCAGGGCGTCATCAGCCATGTCGCGCAGCTTTTTCAGCAGGCGGGTCTGTTTCTGAAAGGCATCCCGGGCCTGCTTTTGCTCGTCGGACCACTCGGCCTCAGGAAAAGCCGGGGCGCTAAAGGCAGGCACCTTGGCCGGAAACTCAATTTTTCGCTTTTCCAGCAAGGTCTTCAGCGCCGAGGCCGGGTCCAGTCCCTGGAGCGAGGTCAGATCCATCCAGTCGCACCGCTGCCGGGAACGGTGCGGGCGTGCATTCATGGACGGACCGTGGACAAGGCTGGCGAAGAGCCTCTGAAGCATTGTTTCGAGAATCATGGCAGCGTCGTAAGAACCCCCAGGGCTTACGCGGGGAAATCCTAAAGTTCAAATCCTGTCTCGCCCCTTCCTTCCAGTCGTTTCATCCCATCCATGAACGCTTTTCATCCATGTCCTGGCCCAGAGACTGCATCGCCAGTTGCCAGCCGTGGGGGGTGCGCTACTCTCTACGCCCTTTCCCATCATGCCTGAACTGGAAAATCCCTTTCAAGAAACGCTGCTCCAGCGCCATCGCGCAGAGCCTTGCACCGTGGTCATCTTTGGCGCCACGGGCGATCTGACGAACCGCAAACTCATCCCCGCGCTTTACAATGTGGCGGCTGAGGGAGACCTACCGCCCCAGTTTAAGGTGGTCGGCTTTGCACGCCGGGACAAATCCGACGACGTCTTCCGCAAAGAGCTGGAAGAGGGCAATCGCAAGAACAGCCGCCAGGGTCACAATGAGGAATTGTGGGCCAGCTTTGCCCAAACCATCCATTATCACCGCAGCGAATTTGAAGACCTGGAAGGCTACAAGGCCCTGGCCGATCTGCTGAACAAATTCGATGAAGAGCGCGGTGCCCCAGCCAACCGCCTGTTTTACCTTGCCTCCGCCCCAGAAGCCTTCAAACCCATCTTGGAAATGCTGCGTGAAGCAGGCCTGCATGAAGGGGTGAATGGCAAGTGGGCGCGTGTGGTGTGTGAAAAACCCTTCGGCAAAGACCTGGTCACCGCCCGGGCGCTGAATGAAACCGTGGCGGGCACCTTTGCAGAAAAGGACACCTACCGCATTGACCATTACCTGGGCAAAGAAACCGCCCAGAACATCATGGTGCTGCGCTTTGCCAATGCCCTGTTTGAGCCGAACTGGAACAGCCGCTACATCGACCACGTGCAGATCACCTGCGCCGAAAACCTGGGCATGGAAGGTGGCCGCGGTGGCTACTATGACACCGCTGGGGCTCTGCGTGACATGGTGCAAAACCACCTCTTCCAGCTCCTCTCTCTGGTGGCCATGGAGCCGCCGACCGACCTCAGCGCGGACAGTGTGCGCGATGAGAAGGTGAAGGTCATCCGCGCGCTGCGCCCGCTGGTGGGGCCTGAAGCGGTGGGGGCCAATGTCATCCGCGCTCAATACACGGCTGGCAGTGTGGACGGTGCCGCCCGTGTGGGCTACCGCCAGGAGGACCGAGTGAATCCGGAATCCAAAACGGAGGCCTACGTCGCCCTCCGTCTCTACATTGATACCTGGCGCTGGCAGGGAGTGCCCTTTTACATTCGCGTGGGCAAGCAACTGCCCAAAAAGGCCACGGAGATCAGCGTGCATTTCAAAAAACCGCCGCAGGTCCCCTTCGCCACCGCGCGTCTCCCCGGCAGCAGCGAAAACACCCTGGTCATCCGCATCCAGCCGGATGAGGGCATCGCCCTGCGCATCCTGGCCAAGCAGCCCGGTCAGGCCCTGTCCATGCAGCAGGTGAAGATGGACTTCCGCTACAGCAGCAGCTTTGGCAAAGCCAGCCCCGAGGCCTACGAGCGCCTCCTCCTGGACGCCATGGCCGGCGATGCCACCCTCTTTGCCCGTCGCGACGAAGTGGAAAGCGCGTGGAAGTTCATTGATGAACTCGAGCACGCCTGGCACAAGACGGATACCCCCCCGACCATGTGCGAGTACCCTGCCGGATCCTGGGGCCCGAAAGAGGCCGATGACCTCCTGCGCCAGGACGGCCGCGAGTGGCGCACGCTCTAAGGAACTCAGAGTTGTTTTTCACCCGTTCTCAGACGAAACTGTGCCCATGAACGCCTCGTTGATGATCCACAGTTTCACCCCTGAGGAACAGAAAGAGCTGCTCCATGCTTTGGTAGATCGGCTCTTCCCTGAGCCGAAGGATCAAGAGGCCTTTCCGGAATGGCTCGTGAAAGATCTGGAGGAACAAAATGATCGTTACCACGCGGGCCTCGAAACGGGTGATGAAATTGATGCCGTGGAGGCTCGTCTCAAGACCAAGCTCCAGTCTCGATGAAGCTGATCATCCTCAGTTCTGCCGAGATGGAGGCATCTACTACACCGTCGAATCCGATCGCCTTTTGATCCACCGGGTCATTGACCTGCGCCGAGATCCTCAATGGATTCGTCGCGAACTCAAACGCTCCCTTTAACTCTAATGCCCCTCACTGAAGACACCCTTTCCTGCCTCGGCACCGAAGTTCCGCTGCCGAAGATTGACCGTGCACTCAAGGACCTGTGGTCCAGCGATGAGGCTAAAACACGGGCTTCGCTGATCAACTTTGCCATTTACAGCGAAGACCCTGACAGCGTGGTGAAGAACAATGAGCAGATGGCCCGCATCACGGCGGACAATGCCTGCCGCGCCCTCCTCATCACCTGCCTGCCAGAGGCTAAACCCCCGCGTGCCCGCGCCTGGATCAATGCCCTGTGCCGCCCTTACCAGGGTAAACAAATCGTCTGCAGCGAGCAGATTTCCTTTGTCCTGGAAGGGGGCGATGCGGCCCAAGTCCAAAACATCGTCTTCGCACACCTGGATTCGGATCTTCCGCTGATCATCTGGTGGCAGGGGGATCTCACGAAAAATTTCGAGGAACGTTTCTACAGCCGCATCGGCACCCTCATCATTGATAGCAGCCGCTGGTCAGCCCCGATTTCAGAATTTGCCATGCTGCTGGAAGCCCGCGCAGCCTCCTCCTTCGATGTCAGGGACCTGAGCTGGACACGCAGCCACTTCCTGCGCACCGCGCTGGCGAATAGCTTTCAAGACGCCAAAGCCCGCGAGCATCTGCCCATGGTGGAGACGCTCGAGATCACCCACGCGAAGGGGCAGACCTGCGCCGCCCTCCTGCTCGGCGGGTGGATCGCCCAGCGCCTGGGTGCCAGCCTGGATGAGTCGGCCCCTGGCCTCGCTTTTAGCAAGGCCGATGGGAAGACGATCCAGGTAAAGCTCATTGAAAAAGCCGAGGGCTGCGCGCTCCAGTCCCTGCGCCTCATCGCCCCCTGCTTGGAAGTCTCCATCACCCGGGATGGAGCCTCCGCCTTTGTCCACACCCATGCTTCCTGCGAGGGACACCGCCACGAGGAGATCCTGCCGGCGGATGTGGTGAGTGATGCAGACCTCATTGCTTCCCAGCTCAGTCGTGCAGGCGGCAGCACCCATTATTCCCATATTTTACCGCTCATTCAGCCCATGCTGGCTAAACTAAACGCCGCCTGAACCCGCTGGTTTTGCCCTTGCCACGGGGGCGCGTGCGGTTAAGCGTGAGCTGAATTCCTCGTCATGTCTGTTTCCCTGCGCCATCTTACCTGCCTCGCGGCGCTGCTTTGCTCGGCAGTGCCCGCTTTTTCGCAATCCTCCAGCAATGGCATCGCTGCCATTGTGAATGGAAATGTCATCACCAAATCCGAAGTGCGCGATGCGGTGAATGCACAAGAACAGATGCTGCGCATGCAGTATCAAAACGACCCAGCCGCTCTGCAGCGTGAAATGGCCACCCTGAAGGCCACGGCACTGGATGGCCTCATTGATCGCGAACTCGTCCTGGCGGAATTCAAGCGCATGGGCGCTGCCATCAAAAGCCAGTGGGTGGATGATGACATCAACGGCATCATCCGCGAAAGCTTCAAAGGCAACCGTGAAGCCTTCGTCAAGGAACTGGCCGAGTCTGGCATGACCCTGAAGAAGTTCCGCGACATGCGCGAGAAGATGATGATCGTGCAGGCGATGCGTGGCAAGCAAGCTGCCGAACAGCCACCCGCCACACCAGCCGAAGTGGAGGCCTACTACAAAAAGAACGTCGCCAAATGGCGCAGTGGCGACATGATCAAAATCAGCACCATCACCGTGGCTAAATTCAGCGGTGAAGCCACCGCCACCCCTGCCAGCCAGAAAAAGATGGCTCAGGAAATCCATTCCAAATTGGTCAAAGGCGCTGACTTCGCGACCACCGCTAAAACATACTCTCAAGACAGCCATGCCGAAGACGGTGGTGCCTGGGACTGGATGTCCCGTGAGCAGATGAAGCCCTCCATCGCCAACGTAGCCTTCAACCTCAAAACCGGTGGCCTCAGCAGTGTCATTGATGACGAAGCGGCCTACATCATCATCGCCTGCGATGCCATCAAGTACGGCAACTCCAAGCCGATGAGCGAAGTGCGTCAGGAAATCGAGCGCGCCATTTCCAACGAGAAATCCAAGACCGTCATTGATAAGTGGATGGAAGGCCTCCGCAAGAAAGCCGTCATCAAGAAGAACGGCTGGTAAAAAACGCCTCGCAGGCACCTTGCGCCAGCATCCTGAATGTGGCGCGAGGATGCTGGACCAGAGAAGGCTTATTCAGCATTAGAATCGCCAAAGAACTGTGCAGGGTCCATTGTCGCCGAGCCTGTCTGCCATAGGCCGGATGTGTTTAGCGCCCAGACACTTCGATCCCTCTTAAAACATCACCGGCAAACTATCCGGCTGTCTGGGAAGGTCGAAAGCTCTCATGCCAAGCTGAAGACCCAAGGAGCCGAATCAAAGGCGTCATCTTGGCGAGCTAAAGCTCTGGCTACTTTGGCGCTGCCTCGCTACGACGGGGATATTATTCCCTGCCGCGTCGGATGCAGCACGCCCAAAGACCTTTAAGGTTTCTTTTCCAGCAGCACCTTGGCTTGGTCCACGGTCAGATTCGACATCGGCAGGTCAAACCCGAGGTTGTCTCCATTGGCTTTAAAACCCCCGCCATCCACGTCCACATAGATGGGATTGTTATACGCACAGGGGCGCATGCTGGCATAGCTGCTGGTGCCGTAACCGGTCTTTAGATCCATGCTCTCATGCATAGCAACGACGATGAGGTGGGCGTCCTCTTTGAGTGGCACTTGCAGAGTTTGGTCAAACTTCACCACGCCATCCTGGAACATCTGAGGATGGGTCTCGCGGGTGAAATTCAGTTTCGGATCCGGGCGGCTATTTACCAGTACCTGCACGCGGTTGATGTCCTGCCAGTCGGTACACTGCACCTTCACCTTCAGCTCGACACCGCCAGGGGAGCTGACATCGCTGCCGGCGATTTTGCCATCGGCCGTGCTCACTTGCAGGAAAGGCCCGGTAGTCAGCACCATATTGCCTCCCTTGGCTTTCGGAGACAACTCCGCCCAGTCAATCTTCGCCGGATCATCTGTACTGCTAGGCAGGTACACGCGCCAGCAGCCCACACCATTGCCATACACCGCATGGGCATCAGCCACGCCTACGGCCACCAGTCGGTGCCCCTGGTTCAAAAGTTGGCGCCACATGAATTCGCGGCATTGCGTCACCTTGGTGGCTAGGGATTTGCCAGACCGTGCGAGTTTGAATGGCGCCTCGTGGAGGATGTCTGTGCTGCCACCATTCTGTGCTTCCATGCCATCAATCAAAGCCCCCACACCGACAAACCCGCCATCCACAGCATTGTCCCCATCCCGGTCCACAAACATGTCCGTGAGGTTCGGGTGATTGAACTGGATCCAGCGGTCTGCCCGCTCCCCCTGCCAGCGGCGCAGCGTCAGGGCCGTCACGCGTGGGTCTTTATTCCACAAGGGTGCCCCGCCATCTTGCACAAAAGACTCCGGCTCAAAGGGGAAGGCATTGATGTGCTGGCCTGAACCTGTGATTTCCACACCCTTCACCGTCTTGATAAATGGGCTCAGTCCCAGAGCCTGGATCGTGGGCTCCCAGTCGAAAAAGCGGTTATGTTCTGTCGTAGGTGTGAACTCCAGATGCTCTGCCGCAATGTTGATGAGGCGACCATCCGTATCGCAGACATTGTCACCGCTCGGGGTGCTGTGATTGTGAAAGTCTGCGCTGATCCAGCCAGTGGTATCCACCAACCGTTTGAGTGTGCCTTTAAAAACAGATTCCTTGTTAGGCTCCACCATGATCTCTTGGGCCAGGTGACTGTACTCCGGCCCGCGCACCACCACCACACGATACTTGCCCGGAGGCAGTTGCACGGTGAACTGACCTTTCTCGCTGTGATACTGGTCCACACAGCCGTGGGCACGTTCCTTCGGGCCCAGATCCAACTTCGGAGCCTCCTGGTCCAGTGGCTCAAAGTAGGCCTTGCAGGGGATCGAGACACCCGCTTCATCGGCGATCTCAAAACGAATGCGTGCAGCGGCAGAGAGCATCGTTTCCGTTCGATTCTCCTCACCCGCCTTGACCTTCACAGGCAGCTTCACTTCGGCACGACCCAGGTCGGCCACGGTCAGTTCCAAAGGCCCGGGCAAGGCACGGAAAGCATACTCTCCCTGGTCATTCGGATACGCAGGCACCGGGACCTTCGTAAAAGGAACGGCCACCGTGGCGGTGGTCACCGGTCCTTCTTCAGACTTCAGCGTGCCTTTCACCCAACCGACCTTTTTACCTTGAGCGGCCAAGGCCTCACCCACCGCCTGCGCTGGGGAATTGCCCACGGCGAAAAAGCGCGTGGCCACAACTTCCTGACCTGGGGCGATTTCGATATCGCCTCCCCAATTTTTTACCCCCTCCGTTTTCAGGCTGGCGATGGCGTATCCACAGCGATGCGCGGGGTTCACTGCATCCACCCAAAAAATGCCATCTACCGTGTCACCCTTGTTGTTAAAACGGGTCATCTCGGACTTGGTGCCGACCTTCTGTGGCTTGTCCGTTTCATTGCGCAGCGTGGTGGTGATGAAGACGCCCTGCTGGCCATCCTTCACCCGATATTCGTTCCGCTTGTAGATGCCGCCATGGCTCGCGGCTGTGGTCACCGCTTCCACCGCAGATTCACCTTTCGGTGTGCCTTCGACGATGCGCACATAGGACACCGGACCGTATCCCGCCGGGCAATAGGCGGTGAGTTGGTCATTGGCCGCGCCACGTAAAGTCAGGTCATAGAGGCAACCTGGAGACATGCCCTCGGCTCCATAAAAGGTGCTCATGTTGGCCCGGCGGTTCGGGGCATTGTGAGAGATCACCGCTTCGACCAAATCGTTGCGCAGCACAAAGTCTCCCCGAATCCCATCCGCCTCTTTCCCTCCCGGCAGCTCCTTTTCACGCCCTAGATTGGCCTCAAAAACTTCCGCGCTCCAGAGAGCAGGGGTGGCAGCGAGCATTAACAAAGCGAGTTTTTTCATGGGTGGGGAAATCAGCGGTCTCTTTGCTACGTGAGACAGAACCATCCTTTTCCAAAACCCTCTCTTCACCCAACTTAAAAAGCGTCTTCTTTGACGAAAGTCTTGTCACTTAGATCTCCTTGACCTGTATTCCGAATCTGCATGGACTGCCGTCGCTCACGCACCACTGACCCTGAAAAATGGATCGCCACTTGCCCAGTAGGCTCGAAAGCGGTGTGCGAGGAACTGCGTGACCTCATCTTCCGCTGGGAGCCGGACCTGAAGGAATCTGTCAATTCTAACATGCTTTGCTACAGCCTGAAAAAACGGGTGTGTGGCATCAGCGGATTTAAAGATCACGCCCAGCTCACCTTTTATCGAGGCAGCGATCTACCCGACCCCACGCACCTCTTTAACCACGGCCTGGAAAACGCCTCCATCCACAGCCTAGACCTGCCGCACGGATTGGAGGGGCTGAATCTGCGCGCCCTAAGGTCATTACTCCATGCGGCGGTCCTGCTGGACGCTGAACCCACCCAGCCCAAGCCCCCTGCTCCCCCTCGCGAGGAGTGGCCCATGCCAGAGGCCCTGGCCGCTGCGCTGAAAAAAAGCCCTGCTGCCGCCGCGTTTTATGACCAATTGAAACCCACCTACCAGCGCGAATACAAAGTGTGGGTCGGCATGGCGAAACAGCCAGACACTATCGCCAAACGCCTGGATGAAACCTTGCGCGCGCTCGCCGCAGGAAAGAAATGGGCACAAAGGAAAGAAGCCTGCTAACACCAAAACCCCTCTCATGGCCTACCGCACCGCACCCGTCGCCACACCCACGATGCCTCCAGGCATCCCCTTCATCATTGGCAACGAGCTCGCAGAACGCTTCAGCTTCTACGGCATGCGCACCATCCTCATGATCTTCATGACCACCGCCCTGGTGACGCATGAAGGGGCCAAGGATCTGATGAGCGAGGCCGAGGCCTCCAAATGGATCCATGCTTACATGGCTGCCGTTTACCTCACCCCCCTGGCAGGTGGCCTCATCGCTGACCTGTGGCTGGGTAAATACAAGACCATCATCTCGCTCTCGCTGGTCTATTGCCTGGGACATCTGGTGCTGGCGCTGGACAGCACGCGCGATGGGCTTTTCTGGGGACTGACTCTGGTAGCTATCGGAGCAGGCGGCATCAAGCCCTGCGTGGCTTCGCACGTGGGAGATCAGTTCGGTAAAACCAATGCCCATCTGCTGCCTCGCATTTACAATTGGTTCTACTTTTCCATCAATTTCGGCTCCTTCTTTGCGACCTTGCTGACGCCTTGGCTCATGAAACACTATGGCCCGCATGTGGCCTTTGGCGTTCCGGGCATCCTCATGTTTCTCGCCACCATTCTCTTTTGGTTAGGCCGTCAGCGGTTCGCCCACATCCCCCCGCAGCCACGAGAGTTCGTCCGGGAGCTGGTTCGTCCAGAGGTACTGCGCTCACTCTCGGGCCTGGTCATGATCTACCTCTTCATCGCCATGTTTTGGTCCCTCTTTGATCAGACCGCCTCCCGCTGGGTGGCCCAGGCCACTCGCATGGATTTGCATCTGTTCGGCTACCCCGTGCTGCCGGATCAAATCCAGAGCGCCAACCCCATCTTGGTCATGATGATGATCCCACTTTTCTCCTGGGTGATTTATCCTTGGTTAGGCCGTTTCTTCACACTCACACCGCTGAGGAAAATCTGTGCAGGTTTTATCCTCGCCGCCATCTCCTTCATCATTCCTGCCCTGGTAGAAAGCTGGATCGGCGCTGGCGAACGCCCCAGCATCTGGTGGCAGGTACTGGCTTATGTGCTCATCACCGGGGCAGAAATCATGATCTCCATTACCTCCTTGGAATTCAGCTACAGCCAGGCACCGGCGCGGCTAAAGTCCATCATCATGGGCGTCTATTATTCCAGTGTCTTCCTGGGAAATGTCTTCACCTCTCTGGTCAATGCCTCCATCGAAAAAGCCGGCCTCGCCAGCAGCCTGAACGGCGCGGCTTACTACTGGTTCTTTGTCCAGTGCATGGCAGTCACGGCCGTTCTGTTTCTCTTGGTGGTGAGGTTTTACAGGGGAAGAACTTATTTGCAGGAGGAGACAGCGTGAGGCTATTGATTGCAGCTTACCTTCATTTGATCTATCCTAATTCCGCATGAACACCCTAGAGACAGATGTGGAAATCCACAGTGACGGGAGTTTTAAACTGCTCTCGCCTCTCCCTGCTTGGCTCAAGCCCGGCCACGCGCATGTTTTTTTGACGATTGATGTTCAGCCTGGATGTACCTCTGCCAAGACTCCTCAACCTGGAAGCCTTAAGGGATTTCGGATGGCACATGATTTCGATGAGCCTCTGGATGACTTTAAAGATTACATGGAATGAATCTGTTACTCGATACCCATGCGCTGATTTGGTTTCTAGAGGATGATGTAAAGTTGGCGAGGCATTCGCGGACAGCCATCAGTGATCCAGAGAATAAAGCTTTCGTTAGCGATGCCACCGCCTGGGAGATAGGCATCAAACACTCTTTGGGAAAGCTGGACTTGCCAGTGCCTTATGAAAGTTTGTTTCCTCATCAACTCGAAGCTTTGGGATTTCACCGACTGCCTATTCGATACACTCATTTGCATCGGCAGATGCAGTTGCCATGGCATCACCGGGATCCATTTGATCGCCTCCTCATTGCTCAGGCTCAGGTCGAAGAAATGACTTTGATCACCCGAGACCAACATTTTTCGGCTTACGACATCCCTTTGATCTGGGACTAACCAGCAATATGAGGGAAATTCACTTTCCCAGCAGCCACCCGACGAGATTCACAAAATCCACCTCGGGGATCATCTGGCCAAACGCGGGCGGCATAAGAGACAGAGGCATGACCTCATCCTTGGTTAGGCCAGCCTTTGAGACACGGTGTTCCTGGCCTGCGGCATCGGCGAGAATGAGCACTTGTCCAGCTTCTCCTTTCAAGAAGCCACTCATCACGCTGCCATCCTTCATCGTGAGCGTGTGCAGATGAAAGTGGGCATCCACATTGCGATTGGGATCCAGGATGTCTTCGCACAGACGCTCCACGCCCCGGTTGCCAATGCCGTCCAGTTGCGGACCGATGAGCCCCCCTTTACCGCCGATCTGATGGCAAGCCGCACAGTTGGCCGCGAAGATTTTCTCACCAGCCACCAAATCCGGCTTGGCTTTGGCAAAGGCCGCTGAGCGCGAGGCGATCAACGCATTGAGTTGCTCCTTTTGTTGTGGTGAAACCGGAAGCGGCGGCGGGGCAGGTCGCGCAGGCAGATACGTCGCCAGCTTTTCACGCAAAGCTGCGGGTGCGGTGTGTTGCAGCATCTCAGCCAAGTGACGCAAGGCACCACGGGTTTGATTTTCTTTCTCAAAGTCCTCCACATTCACCACTGCGGGCGTGATGCGTGTGATGCCCAGCCAGGCATACGCCTTGCCATCATCGCCATCCACGATCTCTAGCCGAGCCTGCTTACCTGCATGGCGGGAGAGATCCCACTCCACGAGTTTGCAACCGTCCTGACGCGGTGGATAAGCACTGGCGAGGATGACTGCAGTGCCATCTTCGACAAGCCTAACTACATTTTTGTGATGAGCCGCCGCTTGGGGTGGCCCAGCATGACCATTCAGCCAGAACGACAGCTTTTGAGGCACGGCAAACGGCTTGGAGATAAGGATGCCCGTGCGACTTTCTTCTTCGCCGCCTTGGTTCATACTTTGCAGCACCCGCACATCGTTCCCGTCCGCCCCCTTGCGGGTGACCAGCGACCAAGCGGGTAGCGGTCCAGGTTGGGCCTCCGCCGTCCAGCTCGCCACCGCCTGCGGGTTCACCTCTTCGAGCAGCTTCTTCGCCAGCTCCTGAGCCCATGCCAACAAAGCAGGATTCGCCGGAGCACCGAGCTCACTGAGGCCCTCATGGATGGCTTGAAGGGCTCGGATGGGATGAGGTGCCTTCCCTTTGGCGAAGCCCACGAGACGCAACACAGCGCTTTCATCCCCATAGCGTGCGATGTGTGCCAAACTCGCTTCTAAAAAAGGAGCTCCATTCTCGATCTCAGACAGCCTATAATGAGCCGAATCCTTGGTGGGAACTGCATTCGCGATCTCGGCAACGACAGATGAGGCTTTTACGTTCTCAAAAGCACCTTCCATTTTGAGGTGATCCCGTATCGTCACACGCAGAGCATGACGCAGCTGAAGGTCCGCTACAGGCACCTGCTGAAAGGTTTTGATAAGGATTGGCAATGCCTCTAAACGAGGTCTTTCTTGCAGCTCAGCTACCGCCTTCCTTTGGACAAAGGGCGAACTCGAAGCCAATGCCCCGCGCCAGTCTTTGACGTCGGAAGGTTCCGCGACTTTCCGCGCAGAGGTTCCCCCCTTCTTCACCACCCGCCAGATCCTGCCACGCTCCTTGTCGCGCCCAGGATGTTCCAGTGGCACCTCATAGTGGCCGATGATGCGATTGTAGAAATCCGCGATGTAGAGCGCATTGTCCGGGCCTAACTGGATGTCCACCGGGCGAAACCAGGAATCATCACTGGTGATGAAGTCAGGCTTCTCATTCGCCTTCGGCGTGCTGCCCGTGAAGGTGACGTGATCGTGATTGACCTTCGAAGTCACCACGTTGCCGACAAACAGGTGGTCATCCCACTCAGGGCCCCAGACACCACCGTCAATGTAGGCGATGCCACAAATGCCCGTGGAACCATGGGTGTGCTGGCACATCACCGGGGCGTGCCCGAGCCCATCGTGAGGCTTGCCAAAGCTGGGATAATGCGCCCCGCGAATGAGCTGATAAATCGGCGCGCTGTGGCAGTCGGCACTGTAGAGATTGCCGTAACGATCCCAGCATAGGCCAAAGGGATTCACTTGGCCATGCGTCCAAGGCTCGACCCTTGATCCATCCGGCCGAAAGCGAAAGACATTGCCACTGTGGAGATCCAGCGTGCTGCCGTCCTTGGCTTTGAAATGACTGGTGTTGCTAAAGCCATGAGTGGCATAGATCCAGCCATCTAGGCCTAACCGAAAGCTGCTGCACATGCCGTGCGTGTCCTTTTCATAACCCAGAGGGCCGAACACCACCTCCCGCAGGTCCGCCTTCCCATCGCCATCTGTGTCCGCAAAGTACCAGATGTTGGGGATGCTCCAGGCAATGCAGCCCGCTTGGTGCCCGGGCTTGTGCCAGGGGACCACGCCCGTAGGAATGTTCAGACCATCGGCAAAGTCGGTGACCTTGTCCGCCTTCCCATCGCCATCAGTATCTTCCAAGATCTTGATGGCATCGCGACTGTCCTTCACTCGAGTGCCTTGAGCATCGGACCAGCGGCTTTGGTCAGCACAGTAGGGATACTCCACCGTCGAGCTCACCCAGAGACGCCCGCGGGAATCAAAGGCCATATTGATGGGCTTGTTGATCATCGGCTCACTGGCAAAGAGCTGAATCTCAAACCCCTCCGGCACATGCAGCGCCGTACGTTCTTGCTCAGGTGTCAGCGCCTCCGTCTCACGCACGAGCCGCGTATCAGCAGCCAAGGTGGCAATCTGTCCACCCACGACCGTAAGGAGCCCGAAGGCGAAGCAACTGAAAGCATTCATCAAAAGAAAAGTATCAACTCTGGCGACCAAGCCATCTACGTCGCTGAGAGCAACATCCTTTAACGAACGTTGGTATGTCCATGCGTTTTCTGATTCTCGCTCTCACCCTAGCATCTAGCGTTTTGGCATTGGCTCAAAACGGACCCCGCATCGTCCTAGCAGGTGACTCCACCGTCGCCACGGTCACGCAGACCAAGAAGGACCGGCCGGATCTGGCAGGCTGGGGGCAGATGCTGCCCGAATTCTTGCCGCAGGCCACTGTGGTCAATCATGCGCGGGGTGGAGCGAGCTCTAAAAGCTTTCGCAGTCTGGGCCTGTGGGACAAGGTCATCGCGGAAAAGCCGGACTACGTTTTGATCCAGTTCGGCCACAATGACCAGCCCGGCAAAGGTGAACGCACCACGGATCCCAAAGGGGACTACCGGGACAACCTGCGTCGCTTCATCGAAGAAGTCCGCACGGCTGGCGGCCAGCCTATACTCATCACCTCCGTCGTGCGGCGTGTGTATGAAAATGGCAAACTCGTTTCCACCCTCTGGCCTTATGTGGAGGCCGTGAAGGAAGTCGGCCAAGAGATGAAAGTACCCGTCATTGATCTGCATCAGCGCAGCCTGTGGTTTGGCAATCAAATGGGTGAAAAGTTTTGCCTGCGTTATGCCCCGTCAGACACGGACCGCACCCACTTTAATAAGGAAGGCGCGCGCATGATCGCCCGCCTCGTGGCGGAAGGTCTAGCGCGTGAAGTTCCTGAACTGCGCCCTCACCTGCAACTCCTGCCACCCCCCCCGAAGGGACTGCCCTATGAAGTGAAACTGGAAACGGTCACCAGCGGTTACGATGGCAAAACATGCTGGGTGCATCCACGTGCGGGCGCTATCCCCGGCCCCACTCCTACCGTGGTGATGACCATGCAAAAGCTGCTGCTCACGGGCAGCGATGTCTTCTTTGCCCTCAATGACTTACGCACAGATGACCTGGGAAAAACCTGGAGCCCGATCACCCAACACGATCAAACGTTAGGCCGCCGCGCCCTGCCGGGAGACATCATCGTGGCTGCCTGTGACTTCACTCCGAAGTGGCACGCCA